>CAWFQL010000022.1:0-23674 GCA_963817915.1 uncultured candidate division Zixibacteria bacterium | reverse complement strand
ATTTCGCTTTTCATTTTGTTCGATTGACATATTGACGATACCCTGGTTTTCCCTAAGGAAAGCACCTTGAAAACGGCCTCAAAATTCATCAGGAGCTAATTATTTTCCTAATTTTCCGGCTCAGAACGCTACCCCGGCCCAAACTGCATCATAATACGTTGTTATAACCCCGAATATAATAGACAATCTCGATTCGCTTGTCAAGTTTCACCCCTAAAATGGATTTTGAGGAGCCTAAATACCATTAAGTTGCGGCTTGCAATAGACATATAAATTACTTACTTTCATTATCCGATATGGTATTAGAACAATTTTAGGAAATGGTGAACCGTAATGGATGTACATAAATTAAATCGCTTTTTTAATCCCAAACGAATAGCAATTATGGGCGTCTCGCCTAACCCTAATAGTGTAGGTGGCAAGGTTTTAAGTAATCTGGTCGGAGGCGGTTTCGACGGCGTTGTCTATCCTGTCAATCCGGATCGCGAAGCCGTACTTGGAATTCATTGTTTCCCAAGCATAAAGGAGCTCCCGAAAACACCAGACTTGGGAGTGATTTGCGCGGCAGCTACTCAAGTTCCTAGCCTGGTAAGAGAGTGCGGCGAGGCCGGCATCATGGGACTGATCGTCATTTCAGCCGGATTCAAGGAAACCGGTCCCGAGGGCAAGGCGCTTGAAGAGCAGATCAAAACGGAGGCGGCCAGATTCTCGGGTATGCGCATAATCGGTCCTAATTGCCTTGGTATTATCAGCCCTAACTCAAAATTAAATATAAGCTTTGCCGCGGGAATGCCGAAAGCCGGGCACGTAGCCTTCATCTCGCAATCCGGCGCGCTTTGTACGTCGGTTCTCGATTGGGCGCTCGAGGGGAAGATAGGTTTCTCTCATTTTATTTCAATCGGTAATACCGCCGATGTCGATTTTGGCGATCTAATAGATTATTTAGGCGAGGATGAAAAGACCGAATCCATAATTCTCTATATTGAATCTATCACTAAGGCCAGAAATTTTATGGCTGCCGCCAGGGCTTTCGCTCGTACCAAACCGATTATAGCATATAAAGCGGGGCGATTCCCGGAATCGGCGCAGGTGGCTGCGTCGCATACGGGCGCTATGGCCTCCGAGGATGCTGTTTACGACGCTGCATTTCAAAGGACAGGCGTTGCTCGCGTCTTTGATATTGGAGAAATATTCGACTGTGCCGAATTGATAGGCCGAAACAAGATTCCTCAGGGACCCAAATTAGGGATAATCACTAACGCCGGAGGGCCGGGAGTGATGGCCACCGACGCCCTGATAGCATCCAATGGCGAATTGGCCAGGTTATCCGATAAGACGATGGAAAGCCTTAACGAGAATCTGCCTCCTTTCTGGTCGCATCGCAATCCAATCGATGTTCTCGGAGATGCCAATTCCAAGCGAATCGAAAAAGCGGCCCAGATCGTACTGCAGGATCCCCAAATTGACGCTTTATTGGTGATTTTAACACCACAAGCTATGACAAATCCTACCGCATCAGCCAAAGTTATTGGCAAACTGGCGGAAACTTCGCCAAAACCAATCCTCGCCGCCTGGCTGGGCGGGACAGCCATGAAGGACGGTATCAGAACATTGATCGATTCCGGTGTTCCAGCCTATAAGACGCCAGAACAGGCGATCCGGGCATTTATGACATTAGTGGCTTATGCCAGAAATCTGGAATCGCTCTACGAAACGCCAAAAGATATCAGGGTTGATTTCGCGATTGATCGCGATAAAACCCGCACAGATTTTCTATCCAAAATCGATAGACATATTCTCTCCGAGGATATCTCTAAGGGGTTGATTGACGCGTATGGTATCAGCTCCGTGACGCCATATCCAGCCAGATCCGCCAATGAAGCTGTCAAGATTGCCGATAAAATCGGTTATCCTGTCGTCCTAAAGATTCATTCACCGGATATTACTCATAAAAGCGATGTCGGCGGCGTCATTGTCGATCTCGAAAACTCCGCGATGGTTAAACAGGCTTATGAAAAGATAGTCTCGGGCGCTATCAGCAAGCTGCCATCGGCCAGAATCGATGGTGTCACGGTTCAGAAGATGATCGACAATCGCAACAGCGTTGAGTTGATTGTCGGGATTAAAAAGGATCCTGTTTTCGGTACGGTCATGATGGCAGGAATGGGAGGGACGGGCGCCGAGCTTTTCGGCGATAAGGCGCTGGGGTTCCCTCCGCTCAACGAAAGCCTGGCGCGGAAAATGCTGGAATCTCTCAAAATCTGGCCGTTATTAACAGGCTACAGGGGCCGCCCTCAGACCAATACCGATAAGCTGATAGAGGTGATGATACGTCTTTCATATTTGGCGGCAGATTATCCGGAGATTACAGAACTCGATATAAATCCACTCCTGGTTGGTCCCAAAGACGTTATAGCGCTAGATGCCAGAATCGTGCTGGATAAAGAATTAATCGGTAAGGATATCGAGCCTTATTCTCATCTGGCGCTAAGGCCATATCCGGAAAAGTATGTCAAGACCGCTAAGCTCAAGGATAAGACCGAGGTACTGCTGAGGCCGATAAAGCCCGAGGACGAACCTCTCTGGATGGAGCTTCTATCGAATTGTTCGCGCGAATCTATCTATATGCGTTTTCGCTATCTCTTCCAATGGACCTCGCATGAAACGGCCACACGCTACTGCTATATAGATTACGACCGTGAAATCGCGATTGTAGCGGAAATTATCGAAAAGGGAGAGCGCAAGATTATAGGAGTTGGACGGCTTATCGCTGATCCTGACCATGAGAGCGTCGAATATGCCGTTCTTATCGCCGATGCCTGGCAGAAGAAAGACCTGGGGAAAATCCTGACCGATTACTGTCTTGAGATCGCCAAACACTGGAATCTTCGAAAGGTCGTTGCGGTTACGACAACCGATAACCGCAAAATGATAAAGGTATTTCAGAATCTTGGCTTTGAAATAAACTATGATACCGAAGATTCGACTGTCGAGGTAAGTAAGATCATCGGCTGAAGAAATCGGGGGATAGGATCTCCCCCTAATTATATTCACACAACAGTGGCCAAACAATATATTAATGGTTCCTTTTCGGAACCGATAAGATTCGAGCGCCGTTTAAAGGTTGTAATATCTGTTTTATTTATTTATTGCCAAGGACAGGCCGGGACAGGGAATCAATGAAATGGGCGGGGAGATTATGAACAACAATTACGAGTCTGTCCCTAATTGAAATTATTTCATTGTCAATCGATACAAATCTGAGATTGTATAAATTACGAATAATTAATTTTTACTCAAAGGAGTCATTATGCAAATCACTTTCCCCGAACTGCCATTTCCAAAAGAAGCGTTGGAACCGTTTATAAGCGCGCGTACGCTGGAATTTCATTACGGCAAACATCACAAGACCTATGTCGATAATGCCAATAAATTCCTGGTTGGCTCGCAATTCGAAAAGGAAAACAATATCGAAACAATTATCAAGCAGGCTGCCGGCAACCCGTCGCTGACACCCATTTTCAACAACGTAGCACAGGCCTGGAATCATTCCTTCTTCTGGAATTGCATGAAAAAGGGGGGCGGCAAGGCCCCGTCAGGTGAAATCGCCAAAATGATTGCATCGGATTTGGGTGGGTATGAAAAATTTGTCGATGAATTCAAGAACGCCGGCGTCACTCAGTTTGGGAGCGGCTGGGCCTGGCTGGCTCTCGATTCCGCGGGCAAGCTTAAAATCGTAAAGACCGCCAACGCTGATAATCCGGTAACACAGAATCTGAAACCTCTGCTTACCTGCGATGTCTGGGAGCATGCTTATTATCTCGATTATCAGAATCGTCGGCCGGACTTTATCGGCGCTTTCATCGAAAATCTGATCAACTGGGATTTTGTCAACGCTCAACTTAAGTAGACATAAATAAAACAATGAGTATTAGTAAGGCGTCGGGTTTGCACTCGACGCCTTTTGTTTCGGGCTGATTACCAGCATTGATCTCAAAAAATCGCTTTGATGGTGACGTTTGATATAGTAATCTAATTAATATTCGGTCGTCGATTTTGGGGTTCCGGTTTCGATTACAGAGGCAATTAACATGAACGAAATATCGATTTTAATCCTGATATTTATAGTCGGTGCGATAGGCCTATCAATTGTATTTAGCCGCATATACAAAGGGCGGATAACGGAATTGCAGGCGGCCAACGCCGAGCTTGATAATCAGTTTAAAGCCGCCATATCGGAGCGGGCCTCGGCAGTGGCGGTGGCATCGCGGATACCGGAGCTTGAAAAGCAGGTAGACGACCTTCAACACGAAAAAGAGAACCTGCTTCAGGAAAATTCATCGCTCAAGAGACAACATGATTCCGACATCGAATTCACTGTCTGGACCGAGCAACGTCAGGCACAAATGAAGGATGCGTTCTCGTCGCTGTCAACCGATGTCCTGAAAAATAACTCCGAGCAATACCTGAGCAACGCCAGAGAAGTATTTGAGGGTATGTTGAAGCAGGTTCGCGGTGATTGGGGCACCCATAAAGTTGAATTGCAAAAAATGGTTGAACCGCTGGAAAAGACGCTAAGCCTGCTCGACCAGCAAACGAAAGATTTAGAGTCCAAGCGCGAGGGAGCCTATAGCGGCCTGCAAGAGCAATTAAGGCAGTTGGCAGATACCCAGGGACAACTGCAAATTACCACTACCAAATTAGCGCAATCATTAAGATCGCCGAATGTCAGGGGTAATTGGGGACAGGAACAGCTTCGGCGTATTGTGGAATTGGCCAATATGCTCGATCATGTGGATTTCGCCGAACAGGTTTCTGTGGCAGAGGGCAGGCCGGATATGGTAGTAAATCTTCCCAATAAAGGCCTGCTACCCGTAGACGCCAAAACTCCTATGACCAGTTATCTCGATGCCATGGAATCGGATGACGAGGCCTTTCGACATCAAAAATTCCTGGAATTAACTGTCGCGATGCGGAGCACTATAAAAAATCTGGGAAGCAAGGAATATTGGAAAAAACTTGATAGATCCCCCGAGATAATAATCATGTTTATACCCAGTGACGGTTGTATTGCGGCAGCCTTTGAACATGATATTGGGCTGTTCGATTTCGCGGTTACCAACAACGTAATTATAACTTCTCCTTTCACACTATACGCATTGCTTAAATCGGTGGCTTATGGATGGCAGCAGCACCGGGTAGCGGAAAATTCACGCCTGATTATCAATGAATCAAAAGAGCTTCATGAACGCTTGTCAAAATTTGTCGGCCACCTGAAAAATGTAGGCACCGGCCTAAAGCGGGCGGTTGAAAGTTTTAATGACTCGGTCGGCTCACTCGACCATCGAGTACTTCCGTCTGCCAGGCGCTTGCGCGATATGGGAACTTCCTCCTCTACCGAGATTGAAGCCCCCAGCGCTATCGATGTCACTCCCCAGATTACGGATGAGACCGAGCCCGGAGAAATCAATTCCGAATAGTGATATTTTGTAGAGGCACAATATATGGTGCCTCTTCGCCTAAATTTTGATGCTTCGCGCTACACCCTTTCATTCTATCCCAATTATTACCATTAAGACTTGACAAAAGGCTCCTTTTTGCCAATATTTATAATATTATCAATATCTATTGCGGCTACAACGGGTTGAAGAATAATGATGTTATTGGCAAAGGAGAATTGCGATGTCATCGATTTTACGTGCGATAGGGGCTATCATATTGGTATGCGGATTCATCCTAATATCCGACTGCAGCGATAAGAAAACCACCCAACCGCCCGTCAATAATGCGCCGAACGCTCCGTCAAGTCCATCACCGGCAAACGCGGCAATTGGGATAGACACCCTTGTTACGCTTAACTGGCTATGCGTCGATCCCGACGGTGACTCGGTCAAATATGATCTCTATCTCGATACCATACCTGAACCGGCTATTATCGATTCGAATCTGATTGACACAGTATATAGCGTTCCCGAACTGGAAACTTATATGACCTATTATTGGAAAGTAATTGCGCGCGATGAGCATAATAGCGAGACATCATCGCCGATATGGAGCTTTACTACAATGGAGGGGCCGGAACAGATCGCATTTGTATCTTACATAGACGGAAACCGTCAAATTTTCATTATGAATCCGGATGGTTCAAACACGCATATCATTTCAAATCCGCTGGATCCCGGCGATTTTAATCCGGTGCTGTCAAATGATGGTTCCAAAATAGTTTTTGACCGCGAAAATGACCTTATGTATGCGATGAATCATGACGGTACCGAACGTATTCAAGTTACATATGGCGATATTTACGGCCATTTGCCGGTTTGGTCTCCAGATGGTAGTCGCATAGCTTATGTGGTGGATGGCGGCAACGAGGTCTTTCATGTCGCAATCTGGGTGGCCGACGCGAACGGGGAAAACCCTCACCAGATAACCGGTAATATTATCCCTAATTGGGAGAGCGATAAGATATCGTGGTCGATGCAGGACCAGTTCGTATTTTCAAGCGACAGCACAGACGGCGCCGGCTATGCTATTTATTCTATAAATTCGGATGGCTCCAATTTGCGGCAGATTACCACCAACTCCTATTACGATTTTGAACCGGCCTGGTCGCATGATTGCTCCCGGATAGCATTTGCACGTTATCTACCCGAATCGAATATCCCGCAAATTTTTGTAATGAACTCCGATGGGTCTGATATCCATAATATTCAGAATTCCGAACAGAGCGGAGTATCGCCGTGCTGGTCGCCCGATGACAGCAGGATAGCTTTTGTATCCTACTTACCAGGCGACAACGAATCCGAAATCTACGTAATGAATACCGATGGCTCCGACCAGCGCAATATAACCAACAACCAAACAGCCGATTATTCTCCCAGCTGGGGCCCATACCATAGGTAAGATATTAACGTTTGGTGATTGATGTACATGCTCACGCTGTCTGGCGACAGCGCGAGCATGCCAACCGAATGCAGGGTTAATTACATGGGTGGCATGCTTTCCACGACGTAGTCGTGGTAAGCATGGTATATTTGCAAGACGATATGAATGTTAACAAGAATATTTACTGCCACGTAATAGTATTGCCGTTTACATTGCAGGTGATATTGCGATTGACCTGCACCCGCCCTGTGGCAACCTGAAGGTAAGCCTCTTCCTCCTGTCTGTTATCTATCACATAAAGGGTCCAGGTGTATTCGCGAATCGGAAAGCTGCCTGAATTTATCCCCAAGCTGCATCTATCGATATTATTATCATCGAGTGACAGCCTTATGCAGCCCCAATAATTCCCAGCGTGATAATAATTTTGATATTCGCGTAGCGCTCACGCGAATTCCTCATCCTCGGGGCGGGTGGTCGGCTTCGAATCTTTTCCGCATGAAAGGGATACTAAAATCATTATCATCGCCATTACGATGCTCGAAATTTTTCGCATTACTCTCTCCTTGCGTAAAAGAACTGATTCTATACAAGAGATACGAAAAAGAGGGGCCAGTGGTTACACTTCTCATTGAAAATTTAATCGCGATTATGCCAATATTTAAGGTATGCGTCAGGATGGAGAAGGTTCCGACATCCAGATGCTTAAAGCGCCTTGAATTTGATACCAGGATGTCAAGAGGCACTATCGTGGGGTATAAATTACGGTCACGACAAGCTGTGACGCGCAAATAAAAATGGCGTCAACTTCGGGAAGTTGACGCCACATTGGTAGTATGATCCTTATCCAGTTCATCTTGAAGTCGCAAATGGTAATTTCAAGACTCCATGGTTGTCACGGAGAAATCAGATCCCCACAATCTTGTTGATCTGCTTCTGGATATCCTCCTTGGGGGCCGTGCCGCCGACATTGATGAAATACGGTTTGGCGAACCCGAAGAGTTTCTCATAGAAGCGTTTGCGGGCTTCGATTCTATCGCCGGAGTTAACCAACAAATGCGGATTGAAGAACGGCTCGCTTCGCATCGGCCCCGATTGCGACAAGCCCTCCTCGCAGAAGCGAATCGCCTCCTCAACCGATGGCTGAGAGATGATCGGGCTGATAGGATCGTTCTTCAAAAGCAGGATATGTTTTAGCGATGTCCGCTTGGTACGCTCGGCGCTGCCGTCGATCCAGTAGGGATCGAGCATGGCGCGCGATTCGCCCGTGGCCTCGTAGCAAAACGGGGCTCCGCGGTCTAAGCGGCAGTTATCCAAGCGCTGGCACGGGCCGTTGACACACTCGTCGCGGCTGGTGACAACATCGCGCATTTCGATTTATCGAAAAGCGGCGCCAAGTCGGGGAATTTCTCAACAAAATTAGTCTGCATGTAAAGCTTGCGTTCCGGCGCGTCGGCGATAGCCTCTTTGGCGTTGAAGCGCACAAAAGCGATATCGTCGGTAAGCAGTTTCGATTTCGGATGACGCAGCAGGTTGGCGAAAATCCCCCGCCTTGCCTGTTCCTTTCGGCGCAATCAGCATGACACCGTTACCGCCAAAATCGAGACCCAAACCGCGTACGGAGTAGGTGTTGGAAAGCCGCGACGTCATCATCGGCCATTCCGATTGCAAGCGAGCGAAGTTGCCCGTAATAAGCCGATTTGAAGAAGACCGCCGTCTTGGTTTCCGAGCTATAGTAGGCGCGGGCTTCTCGTCCAGGAATCGAGCCGACCGCGTAGATAACGCCATGCGGTTCGAGATCGCTCTCGAGTTGGCCCGGATACCAGTTCTCCATCCAGAAATCATAGAAATGGCGGCAGGTTGGTGCGAAGCTGTATTATCACGCCAAGTATGTTGCGTTCCACTCGTAATATTCCTTATTCTCTAAGAGGTAACAATCGGCCTCGGCCACCAGAGCATCGCGCAGTTCCGGTCCCACATGAACCTCGGTTTCAACGAAATCTTTCTTTTGCGTGACAGTATTGTTGAGCGAGATCATTTTCGATTGACGAGTCGGCTCGAGCTTGGCCAGGGCCTTTGTGATACGATCCATCGCCTTGACGATATTCTCCATCGAGGTGGCATACGACAATCTGATAAATCCCTCGGTGCCGAACGCCTCACCCGGTACGAGCGCCACGTGCGCTTGTTTCAGGAGATAGTACGCCATACCATACGAGTTGCGAATCTGTGTGCCCTCGAACTCCTTCTTGAAATAGGCGCTGATATTCGGGAAAAGATAGAACGCTCCCCGCGGCTCGTAGCAGGAGACTCCCGGAATCGAGCGTAGACGGTCTATCATGTAATTGCGGCGAATTTGGAATTCGTTTTGCATCCTTCGAATTTCATGCTGCGGACCGGTAGGGGGCAGCGGCACGCCACCATTTGTGAAATGGAACTGGCGTTGGATGTGTTATGCGACTGCACCTTCGACATCCCCATGATAATCTCTTTCGGCCCGGCCGCGTAACCGAGACGCCAACCTGTCATCGAGTAAGCTTTGGACATGCCGTTGATGGTTATAGTCTGCTCTTTGATTTTCTTTCCCAGCGATGCGAAGCAAGTGAAGTTGAAACCATCGTAAATGAGTTTCTCGTAGATTTCATCCGAGATGACAACGATACCTTCGTCGACTACTATCTTGGCGATTTCGAGAAGCTCGTCTTTTGTATAGGCTCCGCCTGTCGGATTGCAGGGATTATTAAGGAACAGGGCCTTTGTCGATGGCGAAATTGCGGCCGAAAGCTCTTTGGGGGTGATGCGGAATCCGTTTTCTTCTTTGGTCTGTACGACAACCGGAACACCTTTGCCAGTTCCACCATCGGCCGGATAGCTTACCCAGTATGGCGCCGGGATGATAGCCTCATCGCCTTTGTTAAAGAGGGCAACACAGAGATTATAGAGACAGTTTTTGGCACCCGACGATACTATGATTTCATCCGGTTCGTAATCGACACCGTTTTCCTCTTGAGCTTGCGGCAGATCGCCTTTCTGAGCGGCATGATGCCGTTATTGGCGGTATATTTTGTAAAGTTCTGGTCAATCGCTTTCTTGCCTGCCTGACGAATATTCTCAGGAGTTGGAAAATCAGGCTCACCCAACGAGAGATCGATAACGTCAAGGCCCTCGGCCTTCATGGCAGTTGCCTTAGCCGAGATCTTAAGAGTCGGCGATTCACCGATACGTTGTCTATCTATCTGCTAACATGTAGTCTTCCCTTGGTTTCTATTAAAGGTGCCGCGGGACCGCCTACTTCTTGTCACCGTCTTTAGGCTGCGGATTCGCCGGCTTATCACCCGATTTGGTGAACTTCTCCAACATCTTGTTGAGATCGACACCGGAAAGCGATTCCACCACTGTCGGAAGCTGAGCCAGAACCTCGGTCACCTGCTTGGTGATCTTGGAAGCGCCGGAGCCACCGTTGCCCGGAATCGATCATGATGATTTTATCAACCTTGGAGAGAGGCTCGGATACGGCTCTGGCTACTCGGGCAGAACCGAGATCATCATCTGGTAAATGGCGGCTTCATTGTATTCGGCGTAGGCCGCAGCTTTGGCTTTCATGGCCTCGGCCTCGGAGGTACCGTAGAGCCTGATACCGGCAGCCTTCCCTTGGCTTCCTCGGCCAGCTTGTATGCGTTGGCGTCGGTTTCGGAGATAATCTGGTATTTACGGGCATCCGCCTGTTTACCATCACGGTCGATTCGAGTTCTTTTTTTTTTTTCCTTACGGATAATTTCTTTCTCCTCGATCTTGATGGCATTCTCTTTTTCTACCAGCTTGACGGCGTATTCTTCTTTCTTTAGCGACTGATTCATTTTCTGGCGCTCGATTTCATAGGAGAGATCGGCCTGAGCCTTTTTCTGATTCACCATAGATGAATATTCAGCGCGCTTGAGTTCGTAATCGCGGTTGGCCTCGGCGATTTCAGCCTCGGCTTTGAACTTGGCTATATCAGATTCTTTGCGTGCAACCGCGGCTTTGACCGTGGCATCGCGCTCGGCCTCGGCCTCGGCGACTGCGGCCTCTCCGCGAGCCTGCGCGATACGCGGCTTGCCGAGAGCTTCGATATATCCCTGTTTATCTGAGAAATCTTTCAAAGAGAACGATAGTATCTGCAATCCCATGCGAACGAAATCGCCCGTAGCTGATTGCCGAACCTTTTCGGCAAACACGCCGCGCTCCTGGTAAAGCTGCTCGACAGTCATGCTGCCCAATGCGGCTCTCATGTGACCCTCGAGTATTTGTCCGGCGACATCCTTGATGCCTTCGCCGCCACGTCCGAGAAACTGCTCGGATGCCATGCGGATCGAGCTCTCGTCGCTGGCGATTTTGACCTGGGCCTGTCCCTGTGCGGCTATCTGGATACCATGAGCCGTCAGAACATCGGGGACCTGTAGGTCGAGAGTGTAGACATCGAGAGGCAAGACTTGATATGATTCTACGAACGGGAGAACGAGAGCGCCGCCGCCGATTCTCATTCTATAGCCGACCAGATGCTTGGTGCCATCGGGATCGGTGATTGTCCGTTTGCCGCCACCCGAGACGATAAGGACCTCGTTGGGGCCGACCTTGCGGTATTGTTTGGCCAGAACGACCAGAATCAAGACCACGACTAAAACGACTGCGCCGATCAAAATCAATAGCGTGGTTAGGGACATATTGTTCTCCTTTTCACAATCTCAAGAATCAAAACGACGGCCTATATGGGGCCGCACGCGATATAATTCAGTTCCCTGCTCTCCCGAAAACTTGCCATAATCGGGGAGCGACGACACGTTTACCAACAGGCAATTATTATAAATATTGGGTAATTTATTAGCAATATAATTATTAGGAAATCCGCGGCCGCTAATGAGAATAGGTGCTAAATTGTGTAGATGGCACTATCGCAGGAGGACCATCTGGCTCGATTTCGAGAAGTTTCCGCCCTGTAAGCGGTAAAAATACACCCCCGACGGCTGATTTTGGGCATCCCAGACCAGCGAATGCTCTCCCGCAGTCTGCGCGCCGTCAAATAGTACAGCTACTTTCTGGCCGAGGATGTTGTAGATGGTGAGTGTTACCGGGCCGGACTTGGCGAGTGAATAGCTTATTGTGGTTTGCGCATTAAAGGGGTTGGGGTAGGAGGAAAGGGAGAGGATAGCAGGCAATGTTGGCGCGTCATCGTCGACACCGTCGAGAGTGCGATGGATGGTAGATACCGCATGGCCGGTAACAAATAAGCGTGTAGTATCATCAGGCATAAAATATATTTTGCCATAGGCAAAAGCCGTATCGAGTCCGTTATTAAATGGCTCCCATGTAAGACCGGCGTTATGGCTCTGATAGACCCCCTGAAAAGGAGGTTGGATGAAGTAATTCATAGGATTGTTGGGATTGATGGCAATACCGGAAATTGCCGGGTACTCCCTATATTGCGGTAAGAGAGGCACCTGATTTGTCAAATCGGCCCAGCTTGTACCAAAATCATAAGTCTCGAAAAGCCCTACATTGTCGCTGGCAACCAGAATATGATTAGCATTTTGAGGATCAAATTTTAAGCTGTTTATTCCGGGAAAATGTCTTGATGGCAAAGGAGTTGTCTGATTCCATGATTCACCGCGATCTGTCGAGATAAAAATTCGCTGATCCCATTCGCCCCAACCCTCGCCAACCGCAATTATATTGGGATTATTGGGGGCAAGATCGATTACTGTGTGAATAGGGCCATTAGGTGAAAAACCGTCGCAGAGATTCCAGGAATCGCCCATATCATCCGAAAAGTATACTCCTTGCCCTATTGTAAAAAGACGCTTTTCTCCAGTGGAGAGGCAGGATATCGCTATATCGTTTAGTCCGATTTCCAGCGCTATTCCGTTAATGAGAAATTCCCAACTAACACCGGAATCGGTCGAGCGGTAGATTCCGGCAGGAACATCGGGGAATTCCGTCTGACTACTGGTTAGAAATATATTGTTGCTGTTAAGATTGTCAAATATAATGCCGCCGCCGGGGATATTTTGAATCGGAATTCCAATGTTTATACGCTCCCAGGACTGCCCGATGTCCGCGGATTTAAAAATTCCATTGGTGGCTGACGCATATATTGGAGATGGATCATCCGGCTTAAAAGCGATTGTATTGCAGTATGATGCTGTAATATTTTCGCTAATACTCTGCCATGTTTCGCCGTTATCAAGCGATTTGTAGAGCCCATTGATATATGTACCGAGGTAAATTATGTCTGATATCGAATCAATTACTATTGTTTTGGTGCGTAAGCCATCGAGTCCTTGATTTTTTGGCACCCAAGCTACGCCGCCATCGGTGCTTTTAAGCACGCCATCGGTAAAAGTACATACAAAGATAATCTGATTGTTATGTGGAAATATTGCGATTTTTTTAATATTAAATTCCGTTAATTGTTGTGGAGAAATATCAATCCAATATTGTCCGCCGTCCGTTGACTTGAACAAACATTTATTATTTCCGGAGTTAACGGAGTTTCTACTAAAATATAAGATATTACTATCAGTAGGATCGATTGCTACATCTGTTCCGGTGCTGCGACTGGAATCGATGTTGTTTTGGATTGAAAACCATGTTTCGCCCATGTCATCACTTTTCCATACTCCTAAACCATAAAGAACCGAACCGCTGGCGAAATACATTTCATTTGGATTGCGATAATTAACGGCAAAGGCATCTATGCCTACGCGGGGCCATATATTTAGCTGAAACCATGATTCGCCGCTATCCGTGGATTTCCATTCTGGAAGGCCACCAGCAAAAAGCATGCTTGGGTTTTGGGGATTAATGATAAAAGCCCTATATTCAGCATCGTGCCCCGAAGGAGGATAGAGTAATCGCCATGTTTCACCGGCGTCACTGCTCTTAAAAATGCCTCCATTTGTGGCAGCATATACCGTGTCTGGGGCCGTAGGATGAATAGCAATTACCCTCTGATTCATATAGAGTATGTTCGAATCAAGATGCCGCCATGATATTCCGCCGTCGGTAGTCTTGAATATTCCTTTTTGAACGGTTCCAACATATATGATATTGTTATTTAATGGGTTGATAGCGATTGTCATTATGCTGCCACCAGGTGGACCGCTGGTTACCCAAGTATTATCCTGTGAATTAGCGGGCACACCGTAAAGCGACATAAAAAGCATGATACTAACTTTATACGCTATCATTTTAATCGTTGACATTTTGCTTTCCTTTTAGGTGAATTCCCCGAGTTTGAGCTCGGGGAATTCATCGTGAATATTAATTCCCTTACTTACTACCGTTATCGTTGTAATAATTTACAGAATTTGACAGGTTAGTGAATTTTGTCCCCACTCCTGAAAGTTTAGATATTTTAATTGTATTTGAAGTGCTAGGCCCAACATACGCTTCGCCGGTACGAGTCTTTGTCTCCCAATGATCGAAATCGAGAGAATCGAAATCTTCTAGCACATTCGCTCCTATAACCTCAAACCTAACAACTACATGAGTACCATTATCAGCCGAATTTCGTTTCAATGAAAAGGTCCAAGATACCCAGTAGTCGCAGGGATCATAGTTCTGTTCCACTGGTAAATAGCTGTCATCTTGGGCCGAAATAGAATATTGATTTCCGCAGGCATTAGATGTTTGTACACCAGCCAAGAAAAACAGTCCGATTGCCATAATAGAAAGGAAAATTAATTTCTTGTACATAAACAACTCCTTTAAAATCGTTTTAAGGTGTTACAAGTGAAGTACAACTATAAGGAGTTTATCGGGCGGCGCACGTATGTGCCCCCCCCCCCAAGAAGTTAGCGGGGGGCACGAGTCCAGTTGGGGTTAAAGCTATTTTTCTGAATCGACAGCGCACGGAATCCCCAAAAGTAAAATTCCAAGCGATCCAAAAGATGCTAAATCAAGTGCTGTCGTTATCGCTATTATTAATTTATAATCTTAAGATAATTAGCATAGACGGGCTTGTCAAGTATAAAAATGTTTTGATACAAAAATTACTTTAACAACGCCATTTGGGTTGTCGATTTGTGCTGCGCCGATTTCAGCTTTGCGAAATAGACCCCCGACGGCGGCTTTTGGGCATCCCCACACCACCCTGTGCCCCCCCGCTGTTTGAACACCGTCAAGCAATGTTGCTACTTTCTGGCATAGAAGGTTCTAAAAAAACAGGGGCGCGTGTTATGCGCCCCTGTCTTATTAAATTGGAGAACTGGAATGAACTCCGAATAAGATCAGTTATTTCATCAAAAACAATTGTTCGGAATTTGCATATCCATTTGTATGTAACCTGCAAAGGTATATCCCCGATGGTAGACCATTGGCATCCCATACCGTTCTATGCTCTCCGGCTGTCTGCACTCCGTCGAACAATGTCGCCACTTTCTGGCCGAGGAGATTATAGATAGAGAGCGTGACGGGACCGTCATCGCGCAAAGTATAATTGATTGTGGTTTGAGCATTGAAAGGGTTGGGATATGACGAAAGGGTAAACGCCTCCGGTTGGGCGTTGGCTTCGTTGTCAACGCTCGTGGGATCGAAATGGAATATCATCAAAGAATACATATCGGCCATGTAAATATATGGCAACATAACATCAACCGCAGGAAGCAGACCGGTAGTCGGATAAAACGCGATCAGAGTCGGCGCCGCAGGATTGCTGATATCGACAACGCGAATACCGTTTGTCATTTCCGCTACATAGGCAACATCGCCCACAACGGTTAAATCATAAGCGCTTCCTATTACGCCGACTTGCCCTACCGATATGGGATTGGCGGGATCGCTGATATCGATAATATTCAAGCCGCTGTAGCTATCGGCGACATAGGCATAGGAGCCGGCCACAACTACGCTTTGAGCGTAACCGGGGGTATTGCAAATTCCCACCGATATCGGGTTTGCGGGATCGCTGATATCCAGAATTTCCAGGCCGGTATCCCATTCTGCCAGATAGGCATAAGAACCGGAAGCGGCGACATCGTAAATATCGGGAGTCGGATTATAGTTGCCGACACGGGATGGGCCGAGCGGGTTTGAGATATCGAAAATATCCAGGCCGTATTCAAGCCCTACTACATAGGCGTAGTTTCCGGCAACATCGATATTGGTGGAATATTGATCGCCATAACCGCTGATTAGCTGTGGGTCAGTGGGATCGCTGACACTGAGAATTTTCAATTCATAATTCGATGCTACCAGATAAGCGTAAGAACCGGAGACGTCAATAGCGTTAGCCATACCGCCGTAGGGGTAACTTCCCAGTAAATTGGGATTGGCCGGATCCACCAGATCATAAATTTGCATGCCCCAGAGATATGTACTTATATAAGCATAGGAACCAGACAGGCAAACATCGTTGACCTTGCCGCTGGTGTTATAGCTTCCAATTAAAACCGGATCGTTGGGGTTGCTGATATCGGCCACATACAGTCCGTGATATTCATCGTTGATATAGGCGTAAGAGCCGTCGATACAAAGGGCATTGACCGAATACGGTGTCCTGGATGTACCTGCCAAAAAGGGATTGGCAGGATCGGTGATATCGATGATCTGCATCCCCTGAATCCTGGAGCCGACATAGGCGTACGACCCCGTAACCTGAACTTCGTTGGCATAGACCGCGGAATAGTCGCGCGTAACAATCACTGCATTTTCGGGGTCGGTTATATTGATAATCCATAGTCCCGAGTATTCGCTGGCGACATAGGCATATCCGCCGCTGACATAAACGTCGTAAGCAGTGCCGAGCGAATCCACCCTGTTAATGAGAACCGGCTGGGCGGGATTGACGATATTGAAAATCTCCAACCCCATCGTATCATCAGCCATGAAGGCATAATCTCCGTAAACAAAAATGCCCTGGGCATTACCCGATGTGGTAACACCGCCGACAATCGCTGGATTGTCTGGGTTGCTGATATCAGCGACCTGAAAACCCTCGGTGGCGCAGGCCATATAGGCGTAATTACCGCGTATATGAATATCGTAGGCTAAACCGGGAGTGCTGCACGTTCCGGCGATCTGGGGGGCGAGCGGCTCGGTGATATCGATAATCCTGAGGAAATAAGATTGATCGCCTATGTAGGCGTAATTCCCCTCGATATCCATGCTAAGGGGCACTCCCCCAAGAAGGAGCCTGGCCTGGCAGATTGGCGGGTTGGGATCGGTAATATCGAATACGGCCAACCCCTTGGAAAAGGCGCAGAAAGCGTAATTGTCGACCACCTCGACATCGGCGGCCTGTGTCCAGAGAATCGAATTAACATATCTAACTTCCTCTGCGACAGTTACGACTGCCAGCGCGGCAATCAGGAAAAAAAGCATATAAATCGATTTCATTTCAAACCTCCGCTATAAAATTCTCATTTTTACCAAACATAAAAAAAGGACAAATCTATAATATAATATCGCCATCTTTTTATAATTGATTAGTGACGATCACCCGCAATGCAACCTCGCCCCGGCACGATAGGGCTAAGTTGATATATATAATACTCTTAATGGTGTTACTATTTGAGCAACAGCATCGTTCGGGAATTGCTGGATTGGGCGGAATTCAGCCTGTAGAAATAAATTCCCGACGGCTGATTTTGGGCATCCCATACCGTTCTATGCTCTCCCGCAGTCTGCGCGCCGTCAAATAGTACAGCTACTTTCTGGCCGAGGATGTTGTAGATGGTGAGTGTTACCGGGCCGGACTTGGCGAGTGAATAGCTTATTGTGGTTTGCGCATTAAAGGGGTTGGGGTAGGAGGAAAGGGAAAGAGAGGAGGGCAAGGTCGAGTCATCATCATTAACTCCGTCCAATGTGCGATGGATGGACCAGACGGAGCGGCTTGGCGTAATAATATATAAACTTGTTGTATCATTCGGAGCAAAATATATATTGCCAGAGCTGGCGCTCATATCGAAACCATTGTTAAAAGATTCCCAATGGGTTCCTCCATCGTGAGTTTGAAACACACCATTATGATTTGAGAAAACAAACATATTTTGCGGATTAGAAGGATTTATTGCAGGGCCGTATATTTTGGGAATTGAAGGATAAAGCGGTAGATCATTATTAATGTTATCCCAACTTTGGCCCAAATCGGGCGATTCAAATAGTCCACCATAATGGCACGAAGCAAAAATATGATTATAATCTGTAGGGTCAATATTAATATCAAATACAAATTCATAATCAATTCTGGGAAGGGGCGTTGTTTCCTGCCATGTATTGCCTCTATCGGTAGATAGATATACTCTATTATCGCCATCAGCTGTTAATACGATATTGGAATTGTTTGGTGCAACAATAATCGGGTAAAGCGAGAGATTGGGCAATCCGCCTTGACATTTTGTCCAGGTTTCCCCAATATCATAAGAGTAATAAACGCCTGCTGTCTCGAATTCAAAAAATGTACCAGTGTATATTTGCCTTGAATTATCAAGATAGGATATTCCTATACCGAAATAGCCCTGGTCTACCGGAAGGCCGTTGTTTGAAAATCTCCAGGTTAGACCTCGATCGGTGGATAGATACACACCATTTGGTGACAGGGGAGGATAAATGGGCGAGAAAGTATTAATAAAAATATCAGACGGATCATGTTCATCCATTTCTATTGACCCCGGTTTATTCCCAGGGGGAATTCCGGTATTTATATACCTCCATGATTCACCTCCGGATGGCAAAAAATAACACCCAATTTGACCGACCGCAAATACACCAGTTGAATCTGGCATAATCGCAAGATCCATTAAATCAGCCGCAAAAATATTCTGACTGATTCTTCTCCAGAAAATACCGCCATTGGCTGACTTATAAATCCCATCCATAATAAAACCGGAGAAAACAGTGCCTGTCAAAGGTGCAATTTCTATTGAGAATACACTTAATGCTCTCAAGCTATCATTTTGAGGAGACCAATTAAGTCCGCCATCAGTGCTTTTAAATATCCCATCAGTTTCGGTGCCGATAAAAACAGTATTGTGATCTATTGGAGAAATACAGATATCTAATACCGTCCACTTACTAAGGCCATTAGGAGAAATATCAAACCAGGTTACCCCGTTATCTGTTGTTTTTGATAGAAATCGCCCGCCAGATACCCTAAAGCCGTCATCTCGTGCAAAATAAATAATGTTAGTGTCGATTGGATCTATTTCAACATCGCGGCCAACGCCGGAGCTATCGCAATTATTTTGAGTACTAAACCAGGTAATGCCTTCATCCGTACTCTTATAAATTCCTCTCCCGTATTGAGAATCAGGGGTAACAAGAAACATAGTATTAGGGTTTTGAGGGTTGATTGCTAAACCGTCGATTTCATGATCCATGCCACCTTCCGGATCTATGGAAAATTCTGTCCAGCTTTGCCCTGAATTTGTTGATTTCCAGCGGTCCCAGACTCCCCCTGTAATAATAATATAGGGCCGTAATGGATCTAAGACAACGGCTCTGTATTCCTGATTTTCTCTTCCCGGAGGTGAAATATTATTCCATGATAATCCAGCATCAGTACTCTTAAATATTCCGCCGGCAGTGGCCCCATAAATAGTGTCGGGCCCAAAGGGATGAACCACGATCTTTCGCATTGTAGTAGATTGAAGATTTGTACTTATTTCTAAATGAGTCCAGTTTTCTCCCCCGTTAATACTTTTATAAATTCCGTTTTGAATGGTTCCTATATAAATAACATTGTTGTCCATAGGATTTATTGCTATTGTTTTAACGCTTGCGCCTTCCGGGCCGGAAGTCGTCCATACATTTTCACCGCTTTGAACCTGTGAAGCATGGAAAATAAGCACAATAAAACACGCAATAATCGTAAACAGATTTTTTGTATTTTGCATAGGTTATCTTCCTTATTCTCACTTTATTCAATTATCTAACTAAGGTCCCCGAATTCTATCGGGGACCTTGATATTTGACCCTATTCGTTTTGGGAATTAATCCGCGCCACCTGCATTGTAGTAGACTCTCATCCTGAGATTTCTGAGATCATTCTTGTTGCCTATTGAATCTTTCCTCATAACCAATTCATGGCTGGTACTCGGACCAACCCACGTAGGACCGCCGCCAGCGGTATATGTTAACCCCGGCGTAAGACTTGACATTTGGTAGCTATGACTGATACTTGTACCGCGATATTCTAAATAGACTGTGTAATAGGAGTAGGTATTATCACAGTAAATTGTATCTGCCCATGTCATGTAGGAATCGGTGGGGTCAAAAACTCCGCTCCTAGCTATTATTGTGTCCTGAACATTGTCATCTGCGGCATATAATCTCATGGTTTGGACCGGATTGGCAAGGACAAACTGGGCACTAAAGACGAAGATCAGAAGTGCAATGATTTTGAAAGTACGAATGGAATTGGAAGACATCTTGAACCTCCTTAAAGATTTAGAGAAGAATGTTAACACACAAGCCAAGAAGGTTCGTTATGGGCGGAGCGCGTATATGCCCCCCCCCCCAAGAAGTTAGCGGGGGGCACGAGTCCAGTTGGGGTTAAAGCTATTTTCCTGAAATCGACAGCGCATGGAATCCTCATAGATAAAATTCCAAGCGATCCAAAAGATGCTAAATCAAGTGCTGTCGTTATCGCTATTATTAATTTATAATCTTAAGATAATTAGTATAGACGGGCTTGTCAAGTATAAAATGTTATGATACAAATATTACTTTAGCAGCACCATATGGGTTGTCGATTTGCGCTGCGCCGATTTCAGCTTTGCAAAATATACCCCCGACGGCTGATTTTGGGCATCCCATACCGCCCTGTGCCCCCCGCTATTTGAACACCGTCAAGCAATGTTGCTACTTTCTGGCATAGAAGGTTCTAAAAAAATAGGGGCGCGTGTTATGCGCCCCTGCCTTGCTTAATCGGAGAATAGGCATGAACTCCGAATATGTTGAGTTATTTCATAAGGAATAATTGTTCGGAATTTGCATATCCGTTTGTATGCAGCCTGCAAAGGTATATCCCCGATGGTAGACCATTAGCATCCCATACTGTTCTATGCTCTCCGGCGGCCTGCACTCCATCAAGCAGTGTCGCTACTTTCTGGCCGAGGATATTGTAGATTGTGAGCGATACGGGCCCCGATTCTGGTAGCGAGTAGCGAATCGTGGTCTGAGCGTTGAAGGGGTTGGGGTAGGAGGTTAAAACAGTTGTATTATTCGGAATTAGGACTTCACCACGGTCATTCGAAGTCGCGTCAAACGATAATATTACTAATCCCCCGCTTACCAAGTAGACAAAACCTTCCGTGGCCCAAACCCCCGAGAACCATCCCTCATAATATCCAACAAGCATCGGATCGTCCGGCACCGATATATCATAAATAAACAGACCATGCGGTTCGAACTCGTGATCTCCTGCGCCGACGACAAACAAATAGTAATTTAATATATAGGTACTGGAAATGTAATTGATGCTTCCAACTATAATATCCACTATTGGATTTAATGGATCTGAGGCGTCGACTATCGTTATACCGCGATCGGCCGAAGGTAAATAAATGTGGTGATTGTAAGCTGAAGAGTAAAATGTTGCGTATTGACATATTGGAGTTGACGACAATAATACTGGATCCGCCGCATCTGTGATATCAAAAATCTGCAATCCGTTATTCATGTCCGCTATATAAAGATAGCCTTCTTCTGCGCAAATTCCATATCCATCACCGCAATGAGAAAATGTTCTTATTACTTCGGGATAATATTCATTTGTAACGTCAACAACCAGCATTCTGTAGCAAGTAGTTACATAGGCGATGTTGTGTCTTACATAGGTACAATGGTCGGGGTTTCCATCGGGCTGCCATTCGGTAATTAATCTCATGTCATAAGGATCTGAAATGTCAACAATATTTACATCCGAAGCTATCCCTGTCAAATAGGCAGAGTTGTCGCGAATAAATATATAATCGATGGCTCCAGTATTAAATTGAAGCGAATCGGCCACAAAAGGATTTGCAGGGTTTGAAACGTCGACCGCTACTATTCGATTCCTATCTACAGAAATAAAGACAAAATTGGGGTTTTTATTCATACCAATATTTGTCGCGCCCTCAATCTCGCATTCGCCAACAAAGGTTTGCGCTTCTGTCGAGTTTGATAAAAATATCAAAGCTTGCGCCCAAACTAGAAAAATTAAAAAAATCCGCATATTAGGCTTTTCCTCTATTTCTGTATCAATAGAACCTTTGCTTGGGACTCGTCTTTATGGGCAAGCCGCATAATATATTCCCCGGAACTCATTTTATTCGCGTCCCATACCACCTTATGCTCCCCCGCTGTCTGCACACCGTCAAACAGCGTTGCTACTTTCTGGCCGAGGAGGTTGTAGATGGTAAGCGTTACCGGGCCGGTTTCGGGAAGCGAATAGCGAATCGTGGTTTGGGCGTTGAAAGGGTTGGGGTAGTTTTGGGAGAGAGAAAATACGCCAGGCGTTTGGCCGGAATTATTATCTGTTCCCAATGGGTCGTAGATAATTCCGCCTGCAACAAGCGCGGGCGTAAACTCGGTGACGCCATCGGGAAGCCCGAACTTCAGTGAGTAATTGCGATCATCCCAAGTAGAATCAATCGTGATTACCTGAGATTGCTGGCTCATGACCTGAAATTGTATCGACATCATCTGCTGTCTAATTCCATGAGTATCCATTGAATCATTAAGATCGGAAAAGCCGAAAATCCTGATGTGATGTTGATCGTACATTATGGAATCATACCAATTCTGTCCCTCCGGAAAAAGCACATCGCTGGGATATATACTGTCGTTCTCAGATACCCAGAGTAGCGGTATATTGGCATACATGACAGCCTCATCAGTCACAAAATAGATATCACAAGCACTGACCGCATCGCCTCGTTAATCGTGACAGTCTCTATTATCACGCTATCCTGATTTCCCGGGTCATCGGGATCTTGCTGGGCATATACCATTGTATAAACACTAAACAGGGTTGGCGCATAGAGCAACGATCTCATGGGCCATCTCCTTATTTATTACCTTAGCAAGGTCATCTTCCTCATCTCGCTATTACCATCCGATACAAGCCTATACAAGTAAATCCCCGATGACACATCCTTGGCCGTCGTTATTGAGGCCGTCCCATATTACCCGATGGATTCCCGACTCGAGCATGCCATCTATCAACCGACGGATTTCCCGTCCCGTGACATCATAAATCGCGATCGAGACATGACCCTGATTGGGAATTGTAAACTCGATACTGGTCGTGGGGTTGAAGGGATTGGGATAGTTTTGCTTCAGCGCAAAAGCATTGGGCAGGCCCGAAATATCTTTGTCCACTCCCACGCCTACGCCCAAAAATCCGCCCTTTATAGCCGGTGCAAATTCACGGTCACCACCCTTTAGCCCAACTATGACAGAACCGCTGCGAGGATCCCAGGTCGTATCGATAGTAACCAATTGCGATGGAGCGCCGGGGGAAATCACGAAACGAATATTCCAGGCGTTTAACCGCTGGCCATTTGTAAATAGGGTTGGATTGTTTTCGCCGCCAAGATCGTAAAATCCAAATTGACGGATAAATCCCTGGCTGACGAGAACAGAATCGTAGGTGTCATCCCAGCCCGTCAAGGGAGGAAAATAGAGGGTGCCGCTGCCCGGATAGATTCCTCCGCCCGGCGCGGTCCAACGCAGCGGAAAATTGTAATACGCTACTGAGTCGTCGGTGACCGCGAAGATCTGAACAAACGCGAATGTGGCCCCCGAATCAACGGTCGTCTCTCCGACTATCAGA
>CAWFQL010000021.1:0-34854 GCA_963817915.1 uncultured candidate division Zixibacteria bacterium | reverse complement strand
TCCCACGAGGTGTAGGGGAAGGTATTAGACCCTGTATGGCTGGCATAGTGGTAATCCGCCAGGGCGGGGAGGGAGAGGGCTATTGTGATTAAGATTATATAGATTTTTCTCATATTTCCCTCATTTCACCAACGTTATTTTGATCGGGAAATCTCCTCCGGCGCTCCCCTCTTGATAAAGCCTCGCCATATAAACTCCCGAGGCCACAGGCCATCCCGTGTCGTCTTCGGCCATCCCAAATTGCTCGATATGTTCCCATTGGTTTTCGCTCGTTGACCAGTGTTCTCACAACTCGACCCTGAATATCATACAAGACCAATTTTATCTCATAACTGATCACCAACATTCGATGCGGAATATACTATGGTCACGTTAGAATTAAACGGATTCGGATAAGCGCCAGAGATTACCGAATATCTCGGCATGTGATTCTCCCCATCTCCCGGCGTGGACGTGGGTACTACAGCTATTTCATCCGAATAATCAGAGATATTATGCTGATTATCTACTGCAGTTAGACGATAGAAATATGAGATCCCCGGTGTGATATTGTTATCCTCAAAATAAGAGGTCTCGGGCTCCGCTATCATATTGAAGTCCAAAGGCGTGAACCCCGAAACCGAATCCCGAAATATCTGATAACAATTGAAATCCGCTTCCGTGTTGTAATGCCAATTCATAATGATGATATTTGAATCAACCCTGGCGCTTAACGAGTCCGGTATCATCGGGGCCAAATCGAGATAGACATAAGAACATCCACCCGGCCCACCATAACAACCGATATCCGAGCGAGTGCCATCTACATCCAATATGCTGGGATCACCCGCATCTATCAGCGGCGAGAAAGCTTGCAGGTAGAAATTTGTACTGTCGGCAAACATGGGATCGGCGAAAAGATTGCCTTCCAAATAATGCGCCCCTCCGTAGCCTATATCATTATAGCTCACGCGCCAGATATCCGTATAAGAAATATCTAATTGCGTATAAAACGGATAACTGTATAGCTCAAAAGCAGTATAAAAATGGGCAAAGACATTGTTCCTCGACCATAGGACATCATTGACAATGAGGGCATTTATGAAACTCGCTCGTTGATCACCCAAATTATCAGGGCCGATAAACGTGTTGTTGACAACGCCTTCTCCATAGAGAGCAATCACGTGGGATTGAAGATTAGGGTTCCATTGATTGTTGTAAAAAAGGTTATTGGCTACATAGCTGGTATCGCTGACCCTGTAGAAAAAGAGCCCTAGCATTAATGACCCCGGATTATTGTAAAAAAGGTTGTTGGTAATGGTCCAATTACCGCCGTAGGCATCAATCCCGCGTTCAGTGCAGCCAGTAATCGTGTTATTTTTGACCAAAAGGCTACAGGCATCAAAGGAAGCGTCGATGGCCGTTTGGCAATTAATGAAAATATTGTTGACGATTTGTCCCGTATTGGACCCCTCATTTATGCCAATCCATAACCTAGTGAATCTATTGTCAACAATGCTAATGTTTGTTGCGTGTAATACTGGTAAAATAGCATCGTTCGCGTAATTCATATTTGTACCGTCAAAAGTAAAGTTTTTAATAAACACATTGCTTTGTGTCACAATCATATGGATCCAGCCGCTGTGATTTCCGAGCCTGATTGTTGTGGAATCAATCCCCATCCCAATCAATGAAAGGCCATTCCACAGCGTGTATGGCGCATCTTCCCAGACCCCGCTGCCCACAAAGATAGTATCTCCGGCGGTACCGGCGTTGATCGCCTTTTGTATACTGTCCGCGGCGGTTTCCCAGCTGGCATAGGGGAAGGTATTAGACCCCGTGTGGCTGGCAAGTGGTAGTCCGCCAGGACGGGGAGGGAGAAGGCTATCGTGATTAAGATTATTAGGATTTTTTTCATATTTTCCTCATTTCACCAATGTGATCTTGACCGAAAAATCGCCGCCCGGGCAGCCCTCCTGATATAGCCTCGCCATATAAATTCCAGAGGCTACGGGCGAGCCCGCATCATCTCGGCCATCCCAAACCGCCCGATATGTGCCCATGGGCTTCCGCTCATTAACCAACGTCCTCACAATCCGGCCCTGAATATCATACAAGACCAATTGCATCTCTCGTGGCTGATCATCCAACATTCGATGCGGAATAGACTATCGTAACATTGGAATTAAACGGGTTTGGATAGGCGCTCGTTATCACTTTGTATTTTGGAAGATTACCGTGGGAATCGCTGGGTATCGATGTGGCTATTACCGCAAGTTCTTCGGAATAATCTGAGACGTTATGCTGATTATCCACTGCCGTAAAACGATAATAATACGATATACCCGGTGTGATAGTATTGTCTTCATAATATGATGTCTCCGGTTCCGCTATCATATTAATTACCGAAGAGGCGTGAACCCCGAAACCGAATCCCTAAATATCTGATAACGATTGAAATCCGCTTCCGTGTTGTAATGCCAATTCATAACTATTGTCCCGGAATCGACACGGACGGTCAATGAGTCCGGAATCTTGGGAGCCAGATCGAGATAGACATAAGAACATCCCCCCGGCCCTCCCAAATACCCGATATCGCTCCTGGTGCCGTCAACATCCAATATATTGGGATCGCCGGCATCGATTAGGGGCGAGAAGGCTTGCAGATAGAAGTCGGTACTGTCGGCAAACATTGGGCTCGAATAGAGGTTCCCTTCCAATAAGTGCACAATACCCCCCAATCCGACGCGATTTACATCCCAGAAATCATTGTAGGAGACATATATCTGAGAGGGATCGCCTTCGGCGGAGAAAGCGGCATAATAATCACTGAAGGCATTATTGACCGAACCGGATGCCGGCCTGTTGCTGTGGTCAAAGAAAGCGATGGCTCGTTGCCAGGTAAATACTTCTGGTCCTATAAAGGTGTTGTTAACTGTGGTCGAGCCTACAATAGCAAGATTCGACGGTCCTAAATGCCCCTGATTTGCCTGATTCCGATAGAATAGGTTGTTGGCTACATAAGCCGTGTCCTGCGCCCGATGGAAATTTAACATCAAAACAAAGTTGGGCGCATCGTTATGGTGAAACAGATTATTGACAACCGTCCAACTGCCATCGTTGGCCATAATACCAGCCTCCGTGCAACCCGTAATTGTGTTGTTCTTGACTAAAAGGCTGCAGGCGTCAAATGTGGCATCGATTGCGTCCCCGTTATTAAAGAACAGATTGTTTTCTATTTTCCCAGTAAAAACCCCAACAATTCCTCCGCCAAGATTTCTAAATGTACAGTTCTGAATGACTATGTCGGTCTTATAAATTGGATATACGGCTACGCTCGCACCTGTAAATGTAAATTTTTCTAAGAGTGTCCGATTTCCCGGAAATACAATTTGGGCTCGAGGCCCGGTGCGAATCAGGGTGGTTGAATCCATGCTAATCCCAATCATTGCCAAATCGTCATTTAGGATATATGCCGGAGCATTCCATGTTCCCGCTCCCACATAGATAGTATCTCCGGCGGTACCGGCATTTATCGCCTTCTGTATGCTGTCCGCGGCGGTTTCCCAGGAGGTATAGGGGAAGGTATTAGACCCCGTATGGCTGGCATAGTGGTAGTCCGCCAGGGCGGGGAGGGAGAGGGCTATGACAATTAAAAAAACGAAAGCTTTTTTCAATATTGCACCACCCGGAGAGATTACGTTTTCATTAAAGTCCCGTTGAAAAGATAATGGATTGCCGAAGATTGTCAATATGAATAAGGAGCACGCCTGCCTTTTTGGTTATCAAACCAAAAATGTTAAGCCATTTGAAACAAAAATTCGTCGTTGGCTTGACAAAACAGGTTTTTTGTCCGAAATAGATATTATGGTAAAAACGAGACTGAAATTCAACGTGCGGATGCCGGAAAACAATGGATTAGAAAAATATATCGATTTTTTTGACAATAATATGCGCCCGTATTATCGCCAGGTCGCGGGTTCGGTGCTCCAATTCAGGCAGATCGAGGGAAAAATCCTCGATATCGGCAGCGGTTTCGGGATAATGGGAATAACACTTTGCGACCTCACGGAGTTTACGTCGATAGTCGGCCTGGAGCCTTCGCGGCTTTTGGTGAGGTCATCGGAGATACTCGCCGCGCGCCGCGGGCTTTCCGAACGGGTATCATATAAGATATGGGATGAAACCGCTATCCCCTTTGATGACAACCAATTCGATGCCGTGGTCAGCTTTATGTCGTTGCATAAATGGAACCACCTCGAAAAGACATTGACCGAAATAAACAGGGTCTGCAAGAAAGACGGAGTAATTTATATTGCCGATTTCCATCGGGGCAAGCCGAAGATGCCATTTTTCTGGCTCAAAACCCAAAGCCGTCTTGCCGCTGGACGCGATATCACTGAAAATCTTATCGATTCCTATAATTCATCCTATACTTTCGATGAAATTAAAGAGACTATCGAAAAATCCGGCCTCTCCAATTGGAAATTAACTGTTGACGGCCTCTGGCTCAGCATTTCCAACAAAGCTTAATCCAAATATGAAAATAAAACGCCCGCCCCGTTTCAGTTTCTCGCAACTGCCGACACCAATCGAGAGATTACCGTTGAGCCCCGATCCCAAGAGCGGAGTCGAAATATATATCAAACGGGACGACCTGACCGGCTCAATTCTATCGGGTAACAAGGTCCGCAAGCTCGAATTTTTATTTTATGATTTGATTAATCAGAAGTCGAATATTGTTATAACATGCGGCGGGGTCCAGTCCAATCATTGCCGGGCAGTGGCCTCGCTCTGCGCCACGGCCGGTATCGAATGTTATCTTGTCCTCAAGGGCGGCCAGCCGAAAATCCCCGACGGGAATTTGCTCATCTCGATGCTTTCCGGAGCTAAAATAAAATATGTTACAGTCAATGACTACGAACGCAATATCAACGGCATCATGGCATCATTGGCCAAGAGCCTGAAGAAAAAGGGTCGCAGACCATACGTTATCCCCGAAGGCGGCACTGATCTTTTGGGAATATGGGGTTATATCAAGGCGATCGAGGAGACCAAAAGACAACTCGATCAGGCCAAAATCAAGATCGACGCCATCTCCGTCGCTGTCGGGTCCGGCGGGACTTATGCAGGGCTTTATCTTGGATGCAAGCTTCTGAAATGGGATATCGATATTATCGGATACGCGGTTTGCAGGGATAATTTGTATTTTCAGAAGAAAATCTTCGATATTTGCAGCGCATTTGAGGTCGAAAATCGTCTGAATCTCCAAATAGATCCCGCAGAGATCATTATCGACGATAGATTTATCGGCCCAGGATATGCAAAAATAGGACGAAAAGAAGTCGATTTCATCAAAAAGGTTGCACAATATTCGGGCGTAATCCTCGACCCCGCATACACTTCTAAGGCGTTAATAGGGCTCTTTGGCTGGATCGCGGAACGGCGCTTTCGGCGAGGCGCCAAGGTCTTATTTATCCATACAGGCGGCCAATTAGGCTTGTTCCCTCAGCGATTAACTCTTTTCGGCAAAACAAAATAGCTCAATTTTCAAGCGGCTTATTTTCTATCCATTTACTGCAGTTAATAGGCAATCGTCTTCATATCAATGCAGTTTTAGCTTGCTATAATAGGGGGTGGGCATTATATTGGAACGGGCCAATAGAGAGCCTCCCAAGACGAGGGTTAAGCTTTTCGAAGATAATCGGTTACGGATGATGTCGGGAACCCTCGGAAGAATTAGCGGAATTGAGGGCATGGGGTTTGCTGTTAATTAGAAGTGAAACAAGTAACCCAAACCCGGGGGGATAATGACATCTAATGGTTTAGAGAGAGGATTTTCAGAAAAGACTTTAAAATTTGTTAATAACCCCAAGGTTGGCCAGGACAAGTCTGGCTGGTACATCTACACCTCCAGTGAAAATATAAAGGTCTACTTCGATACCTATTACCGTTTTCTTGAGAATACCGAGATCAAATGTATTCGTCAGATCAAGGATCTCGATGAAAAGATCAAATCGACATCAAACGAATTCGAAGAGAGCCTGGCATTCTATCGCGCCAAGAAGATTATAATAGAGCAGACATTAAAACATTTATACTTATATTATTCAGACTCCAAGAATTTATCATCGATAATGACTCCCTGGTGTTTCGGGACTGTTATATTGGAAAAGATCGAGATATATCGCGACAGAATTTCCAAGGGTCAGGTAGCCGACCAGAATATCCCCGAGTATCCGTTCTATGTGTTACAGTATATTGATGAAATCTACAAGAAGACATTGCTCGACCTGTTTGGTTTCCCGGAGAAGGCGCTTTCGATGCGCTGGCAGTATTCGGAGCTGCTCAAACGATACAGCAAAGTACTCTCTAATGTTACCAATTCGCTGCAGAATGTCTTGATGATGATTAAGAGCACAGAGCACAAGTAACAATAAAAAATCATAGCTACGATAGTATGCCCCGCTGTTATCAGCGGGGCATTTTTTAAGTCTGTTGTGTGTCGTCGGGTCGCCGTACCCGACGATTAGCCGCTGCTTTTTAAAATATTTCTTGACAAAATCCTCTACGAGCATTATTTTATAGGTATAATTAGTGACTTATTTCAGGCAGGTGTGCATGAGAAAAATCTATATAATCTTAATCACATTAGCCCTCTCCCTCCCCGCTCTGGCGGACTACCACTACGCCAGCCATACGGGGTCTAATACCTTCCCCTATACTACTTGGGAGACGGCCGCGGACAGCATACAAAAAGCGATAAACGCCACCACCCCGGGCGATACAGCCTACATCGGCAGCGGCCATTGGTTTGAATGCGTAACCGCCGTGGCAGCCACTAACCTGCGCATAATCGGGATGGGGACTGACAGCACCTTCTGCCACTGGGACTCGATTCAGGCTGACTGGTATATATTCAGGTTGGGCCGCGGGTATTCAGTTGAAAATATCACTTTTAGGGATATGCCGAGAGATTGCGGCATATATATAAATGTCGGCAGTATTTCGAACTGTAGTTTCAACAAATGCAGAGAAGCAGTATTTTTTAATGGTGGCCAAACTTCTTCTATAAACCATTGTGTTTTCGATTCTTGCGGTAGAGGAATTAGTGGCTATGCGGACACGATATTCATTTCCAATAATTTTATCAGGAAGTTTTGGGATTTTTATGGAATCGACATGACAGCGAACTATGTGGTCGTCAACAACAATATTGTCACAGGCTTAGGCAATCTCCATAATATTTATGCAAGCGGCGTATTTTACAGCGGCGTCTATAACAATGTAGTGGTGGCAGGGCCAAGAGCCGACGGAATTATAGCCGGTGGGCGCAACTGTCCAAGCGTAAGGAATAATAATACCGTCATATTAGGCAGGAAATTGCCGTCCATAGCTTTCGGGCTAGCGGCTCAATTGCGGGACACTATTTACAATAATATTGTTGTTAATTGGAATTGGGGGCTGGTGATTTCCGACGGTCTTCCAGGCTTGACGGCAAATTATAATGATTTCTGGAGGAATGACTTCGACGTCGTTTCCTGGAGCGAAGATTATGATTCTATAGGCAATATCTTCGTCGACCCGATGTATGCCGATCCGGATTCTCTTGACTTCCGTCTCCAGGCCTACTCTCCTTTGATAAATGCCGGGGACCCGAATGTCTTAGATGTTGATGGTTCAAGGTCCGACATCGGGGCTTATGGGGGGCCTCATGGCTCATCCTATGAGTATCGCGATCTTCCGCCGCATATCCCCGATAGCCTGTCCGGCCTGATCATTGCCGATACGGCGTTTATTGTGTGGCACATGAATACCGAGGCCGACTTCGCCCTTTATCATATTTATCGCGACACGATATCTGTTTTTGAACCATCGGAATTCAATATGATTGCCGATGCCGAATCGTCATTATACGCGGATGCCAGCCTGCCGCCTTCGAGGAATTGCTATTATCGGATATCTGCGCTAGATAACCAGGGAAACGTTTCGGCATATTCGGAGGAGCTTAATCTTACCCTTGTGGGAATCGGGGATAATTTCGGTGCCGAGACTCCGAGGATGACAGCCATCGAGAGTAATTATCCCAACCCTTTCAACAGCAGCACGACTATAATTTACAGTGTAGCCAACTTAGGGCCGATACCGGCCCAGATCAATATCGATATTTATGACATCTTGGGGCGGCGAGTTAAGACTCTTATAAATGAGAGGAAAGAAATCGGCATTTACAGGATTATCTGGGACGGCCGGGATGATTCCGGCCATGACTGTCCGTCGGGAGTATATTTTGCCAGTATCACGCAATGGGGCGTCGAGGCTCTGGCCAAAAGTAGAAAGATAGTTTTAATGAGATAGGAGGCGGTAATGTCGAATAGAATAATATTGATGTTGGTCTTGATTCCGGTTATTTGTTTTGGGCAGTCAATAATACCGTCAGACGAATTGCCTTGGGGTTCTTATTCCTCGGAGAATGGCACTTCAGCCTCGTACTTCAGAGACGGGGTATTGGATACGCTCCACAATATATTCGGGTTCAACCAATGGGTCTCGGGATTCGATCTGCCAAGTGCGATCCGGTGGGCCGACACACATCACATATACGTGAATACCGGAGGATACACGACGGATGAAGGGAATACCTGGCATATACAGCCGGCCCAGAAATATTCGCTATCGACTTATTATATTTGCCATCCGGAAAAAGGAGCCATTAATGATTGTTACCGGTGCCAGGGCTTCGGCGATATTAATCCGGATTATCCCGAATACTGGAGATACCCCTGCCTTGAAAGCGAACATTGCGTCACGCTTGACACCATGATTTTGAACTGGACGCTGAGTTTGCCCAATAAGCATTTCTGGGATGGGACTCAATTGGCATATTATCCGCGATTAAAGATAGGGAGGAACCTCTCATCGGATACACTTGCACCATCGACACCTTTGGCGTTTGTCTATATTCTGCGGAGAAGGATAAATCCGGATACCGCCTGTTGTAATTTAAGAATATTTGATTGTTGTTGGGATAGAATATTCCTCGATACCTTGAAGGCCGCAGAAGTACCGTATGTCCTCCAAGATACCATAATGTTCCTTCATGATGTCTCAGGGGATAGTGCATTTATTGTCGAAAATTACGGCGTTGCATCGACGCGAGATGTGGTGATCGGAGTTTATTCATTAGATGCCTGCACGTTGTACGTCGATTATCTGGAACTATTTGATCAATATGGGCGGGATTTAATGAGTGAATTTAAACTTGAAAGCGTAGCAAGTGCCATCAAGGACAGCGCGGGCGTGAACGCCTGGGAAGGGAGGCTACTGGGCTGGCAATTGAAGGACACGCCGTTCCCACAGAATTATCGCCCTCAGGCTTTTATTGACAGCCTGATACAGGTGTCGATGGTGGAGCATGGCTGGAACCAGCATCCAGTAAAGGGGCATGCCTGGTTTTCCGGGCCGCCCGTATATTTCAGGGAGTACATGTATCAGAGCAGGACAAAGGAGCCGTGGGTTTATATCTATCCCTTCGATTTCCCGTGTCGTCGGGTCTCCGCACCCGACGATAAGCTGATCGAATAATGCCTTTAAGACATAGATCCCTAAATAAATCCGGCACATTCTTTATAACATCCTCCACAGACAAGAGAATATATAGATTTAATTCGGCAGACGAATATAATATAGTATTAAGCAAATTGGAATATTACCGAAACAGAGATTCAATTCAATTGCATGGTTTTGTTGTTATGCCAAATCATATTCACCTATTAATGACAATCCCCGATAACAAAGACGTTAGCGATTTCATTGTTGTGTGTCGTCGGGTCGCCGTACCCGACGATTAGCCGCTGCTTTTTAAAATATTTCTTGACAAAATCATCCACGAGCATTATTTTATAGGTATAATTAGTGACTTGTTTCAGGCAGGTGTGTATGAGAAAAATCTATATAATCTTAATCACAATAGCCCTCTCCCTCCCCGCGCTGGCGGACTACCACTACGCCAGCCATACGGGGTCTAATACTTTCCCTTATACCAACTGGGAAACAGCCGCGGATAGTATACAAAAGGCGATAAACGCCACAACCCAGCATGATACGGTCTTTATAAGCTCGGGGGACTGGCTGGAAACGGTCCAGACGGGCGAAGATGACTCAATAGCCATCATCGGCATGGGGATGGACTCCACTTTCTGGTATGGGGACTCGCTTCATACGCCGGTATTGACCATAGATTACGGCTGCTTCGTTGAAGGCATCACCTTCAGGCATCTGGGTGGCTACCACGCTCTTTTTGGGATGCCATATGCCGGGGTGACCATACGAGATTGCCGTTTTCGTCGAAGCGCATTCGGTATAGACGCTACGGGCGGTCATACTGAAATAACGAATTGTATATTTGATACCCTTGATACCGGTATTCATATCTACCTCTCCTACTCCGATATCTATATCGCGAATAATCTTTTTAGAAACATGTATGGCTTGGGTGGTATAGAATTCATCTCCGATTCGGCGGTTGTGGAAAGAAACATCATTTTTATGCAAGGTTCCGGCCCTGGCATTGGGGGTTCAACCACAAGCGACAGGCGGGTCATAAGGAACAATATAATAATATCACCGGCTACCGGCATATCATCAACAGCCAATATTCTACAAAACAACGTCATTAAGAACAGATATAATGGAAGCTGGACATTCGGAATTTTGGTCTGGACTGGACAAAGCGCTATCAACAACTCTGTCATGGGCTGTCGTTATGGAATGGGATTAGAAATTGAAGGACCTGAGTATGTTCAATATAATCACTTCTGGGAAAACTACGCCAATTTTTATGATAGTACCGGGGATACGATCGGCAATTTAGATAGTGATCCCATGTATATTTCTGCCGATTCCGGCGACTTCCGCCTTCAGGCTTTTTCACCTTTGATTGACGCCGGAGACCCAAATATACTCGACTACGACGGCAGCCGCTCCGATATCGGAGCCTACGGCGGCACTAATGGCGCTTTCTATGAATATCTCGATCTCCCGCCTGAGCCGCCCGACAGCATTTCAGGGAGCGGTGTCTCTGATACCATCTTCCTTTCATGGAGAATGAACACCGAGGCCGATTTCAACTGTTATCTTCTGCATCGTGATACATTGGCAGGCTTTATTCCCAGCCCGGCCAATCTTATTGCCGAGCCCGAAACTTCTTTTTATGCCGATGCTAATATCATCATTGGCCGGACTTACTACTACCGGATAGCCGCCATAGATAACCAGGGGAATCAGTCGGAATACTCTCCCGAACTCAGAATGGACTTAACCGACGTCTGGGATGAAGCGGGAACGCCGCTTCCGAGGGTATCCGTGATTTCGAGCAACTATCCCAATCCCTTTAACTCCGCGACTACTCTGGTTTACTCCGTTGCCAACTTAGGGCCTATACCGGCTGAGATCGAGATAACGATTTACGATATCATGGGCCGCAAAGTTAGAACACTTCAGAGAGAGAGAAAGGATGTTGGCGTCCATAGAGTAATTTGGAACGGTAAAGATGACGCCGGCTCCGATTTGTCGTCGGGGATGTACTTTGCGAAGATAACACAATGGGGCATTGATTCTTCGTCGACGCCTAAGAAAATTATCTTAATGCGGTAATATCAAGGAGGATGAGATGAAATGGATAGTTTTATTAGTTTTGCTTTTGCCTGTTGTTTGTTATTCACAGCTTGTGCCTGAGCATGTGATGCCCTTCGGGACTTATTCCTCGATCTGGGCCAATGACGATTTTTATACTTCGGCTCGCCGGGATTCGATGCGTCAGGAACTGGGATTCAATCAATATATGTCGGGGGGGTTCAGCTCGAATACGATCAATGATTTTTATGCGGACAGTCTTTTTCCTTATCCCTGGGCAACTACGGACGGCGATGGCGATCCTCAGGTGCAATATGCCCGCACTACTTATTACCTGACCGATCCGGAGCCGGACAGCGGCCAGTACTATGTTACCAAGTTCACAAACGCCGCCGAGGGCTGGCAGGTGAGCCGCAACGACACCGCCTATTTCGCCTACTCCGGCTCAGGCCTGATGCTCTCCAATCTCAAGCTCGGCCTTCCCAATAAATGGGACTGGTTTGGACAATTGCAGTATTCCCCATACCTGAGTATGGCCATAAGCCCCGGAGTCACCGATACCAACGCCATCGTCGGTATCTTTAGAGCGATTAATCTTGATTACGCCTCCGATTCTGTTCGGTTTGTGGATACGTTATATGTCAGGGACCTGCCCCGGGGCGGCTCCGTCTTTCAACCGGCCCATTTGCAATTGCGAAACGATTGGCAGGCCTCGAATACGTTTGATAGCTTGTTTTTTACTGAAAGAAATATCCTGTATGATAATTCAGGAGGCACAGTCCGTTTCCAATTTCAGGTTGCCGGGGCATGCACGGTTTATGTAGATTATATCAAGATTTGCGACCAGTATGGGGCCCGGTTGATTGACAGCAGTTTTTATGATGTTGATATTAAGCGCGCCACTGGCCGTCAGGGCTATGCGAACAAGATTCGCGGCTGGTTTCTGAAGGACACGCAGGCGGCGGGCAATTTCCGGCCGTTCGCTTATATCAATAAGTTGGTCAAAGACACTACCGCAGTCTGGACGCACCCGGTCGAGGCGAACACCTGGCTTAACTCTTATTCCCCGACCTTACAGTACGGCCATTGGGCCGATGGCTTCCGGGAGTTTTTGAAGATAAGCAATCCTAAGACGCTTTGGGTTTATCTTTATCCCTTATGGTTGAACGCCAGTTATACCGGATATGATGCCGGGAATTGGGATATTTTTCAGAAGGCGCTCAATGCGTATATAGCTGAGCCCTGCGATTCCATCAGGGCGGCCATTGCATCTGATACTTCAATATCATGGGTTTATACGCCTCAATTTTGGTACTGCTACCCGAACGATCCCGTGCCGGAGGATACATGCTCGGAAGAGCCTCGCCGCAAACCAACGCGCGCCGAGATGAGGTGCTTTGCTTTTATGGGTCTGTGCTATCAACCAAAAAGCATCCTAATTTGGAAGTATGAATCCGCAGGACATGGTCCCAGAGGGATAGTTGACGATGCTGGCCTTCCGCGGCCTGGTATGTACGATGCTGTTAAGTATGACATCAATCCGTATATTAAGGCTATTTCCCGTGTCGTCGGGTCTCCGCACCCGACGATAAGCTGATCGAATAATGCCTTTAAGACATAGATCCCTAAATAAATCCGGCACATTCTTTATAACATCCTCCACAGACAAGAGAATATATAGATTTAATTCGGCAGACGAATATAATATAGTATTAAGCAAATTGGAATATTACCGAAACAGAGATTCAATTCAATTGCATGGTTTTGTTGTTATGCCAAATCATATTCACCTATTAATGACAATCCCCGATAACAAAGACGTTAGCGATTTCATGAGGGATTTCAAGAAGAGAGTAGCGTCCGAATACTGGCAACTTCACAATAAGAAGATTTGTAAATTATGGCAAGAACGTTTTGATGACGTAAAAATATATTCACTGAAATTGTATTCAACGAAATTGAATTATATTCATTATAATCCGATCAAGGCAAGATTTGTTGAAAAAGCCACGACTGGCCCTATTCCAGCGCAGCCTATTATCAAGAAGGGTAGATCCTCTCGGTCTTGATTGAACCGCTGGTGACTGTAATGTACTATAACTAATCTATTGGTGGCAGGTGCGGAGACCTGCCACCACTGCGAATAGTCCCTGATTGCGAATACTGCCAAGATGCGGTCACGGCAAGCCGTGACTCGCAGGAAAACAAAAGGCGGCACCGGATGGAGCCGCCTTTTTTGACTTAATCTAGTTCACGATATCTATTGGCAGTGAACAGGGCCGACTAAGCCGTTATTGTAGGAATCGAGCTGATTCTGCCATAGCAACACCATCTGCTGGTCAGCCGGGCTCAATCCAGCCCAATCATTCCAATTATGAGTTGCCAGGAACGGATCGGCCGCCGCAATGACGACATCGATATCCGAGTGGCCGGTGCCACTGGCAATATTTAGCTTAGCGCCCAATAGCTGGGAATAAAGTTTGGTGATGCCATTAGACGGATCGCCATAGACTTTCTGAGTAAGTAAGTTATAAGCGATCAGGGCTGTGGTTACATTAATGCTCTTTGTTCCGCCAGCCGTTCCAAGCCAAACTGGCAACAATGCTGTTACCATATCTCCCTGATTGCCTTTGCCGAAACCGGCATGGGTCTTCCAATAACCGATTGTACGGGTGCAGCCTTCCTGCGGAGGAGGAGTATATTCGAACTTGAGAAGGGACATTTTCTCAAAACCGCTTACAAGCCCGGTGTAGAATAATTCAGACGCTCCGAAATTCTCATCAGGATTCAATTGCCAGATATAAGTATCGCTAACCGTTCCTAAAAGCCCTCTCTGGAATGTTTCACAAACAGTGCCGCTCGGCATATTGTAACAGATTTCAAGTTTCGGTCTCATGCTGACTACCGGAAAATCGCTGCTATAATAATTGGTATATTCGGTCTGACCCTGTTCGAGCAGGAAGCCATAATCGGGGTAAGAGCCGTTGAGCCAGCCCTGCACCAGCGATGTTACGTCTACAGAACGCCAATCTGCGGCATTCGGCATAAACGATCCCACGATGGCGGGGTCGAAACTGCCTCCGAAGCTGTTCCACGTCACGACCATTTCATCCCAGGGCTGTGTAATCCTGTGGACATTGACAGTCGCGCCGCTTGGTGAATTAACAAAAACAGATAGGGTTGCCGACTGCAGGGTTGCTCCCGGCGGCAAAGTAATCGAATAAGAACCATTGAGATTCGGATTAGTTGAATCTTGCGGCTCCATAATATTGGGCTGTTTTTGGCAGCTTGTGATCAGCAATGCCGAGGCCGCCAAAAGCCAAAAGACGATTCCGAGTTTTTTCATGTTTTTTCCTTTTGTTTGGGTTTTTAATTTAATGGCTAAATTGTTGATATCTCCTCTTTAATGGAAAAATGACTATAGTTTCCGTTTTTGTGAAAAAGTTTTCATATTTTTGGGAAATTTCCTATCGTAATCCCATCTAATCTCAATCACTTAGATAGAAACTCCTCCTATCGAACACTATAGACTGCAATAAACATGGCCGAAACAGGCTTAGCCGACAGTTAACTCCATGAAGCTCGGTGACTTACGATAATGCGAGTGGTTATCGATAGGATATGGCGAATATCGGCGGGGCTTTGTCGCCAAAACTCACGTGAAATTTTGTCATTACCGATAGTGATGTATGGGTCATTTCGCATTGGAAATGTAAAAGGGCGGCCACGAATAGAGCCGCCCTTTTTTAAGGCAATTACTGCCTGCCAAGCAAAAATCTTATGTCGCTATTTTAGCAAAATCATTTTCTTCGTATGTATTGAGCTCTCTGCCCTTAATGTGTAAAAATATATCCCGGATGATTGCTCATCTGCATTCCAGGTTATATCATGAATTCCAGCAGACAAATTGCCATCGATTAGCGTGGCAACCTTCTGGCCGATGAGATTATAGATTGCCAATTGGACATAGCCCTCGTTCGATAATCCAAACTCAATTGATGTGGAACTGTTGAATGGATTAGGATAGTTTGAGCCAAGGAAAAACATGCGGGGAGAGATTGGTTTTTCATTAAGGGAAGTCTGCTCTACCAGAGAATAAATCGTAAGATGACCTTGGTTTACCGAAAGTATTTCATCATTGCCATCGTGATTGAGATCGGCAACTTTGCTGATGCTTATATTTCCTGGAGATAAAATCGCGCTGAGTGAGCCATTGGAACCCCTATAAAGTCGATAATGATTAGATGGAGCTCCGACATGAACCAATATCTGCGACTCGGAAAACAATGCTGAAGAATTATAAATCGCTTTGACCGTATCTAGCCCCGTTATTCCGCCTACCTCCCAAATTCTTATAGAATCCTGAGTAGAGGCAAGATGGAGTGAATCAGCATTTCCATAGCAGATCTCATCACCATTGGAAGGCACAATTTCTCCTAAAACTATCCCCTTGAGATAATCAGGATAGATAAAGTCCGTCCCCATCCACAATTTATTTGAAGTTATTTGACCTTCGACCGCAAACTGCCGAAAATAATAATTGTAAGAAAACCCACGACCATGCCATTCATCCAAAGATATCATACTAACAAGGGTCCTGGGTTCCTGCTCTTTTACAAATGTGTTTAGGGGACTTCCTGACTCCGTTACATTTAAAAGGATCAATGACTGAGAATCAATAAACCAAAGTCTTCCCGAATTATGCCAGGAATACGCCCCTCCACGGAAATAGGAAAAGGAATATGTAGTTGTAGCAATTGTGATGACCCTGGTAGGCACTCCCCAATAGGAAATCAGGTCAAATAGCATCTTTGCCTGGCCTTCGCGCTCCCAGCCATAACTTTCTGGGTAGTCAGACCAATTGCTATCTCCCATCATAACTTCAAACGACTCGTCAGGGGAAAAAGACGGCCCATCATATAGCAATACTCGAACCGTATCATAATCAGAATCCGGAATATGTGGCATCCTTCTTATGATTCCCACGTCATAATATTGATCGTCGTTCCTTTGCCCTACGGCATAACAAGCGAAAGTGCTATCCAATAACGGGCTGGTCCACATCGTGGTAGAATGATGGGGATCGTATAGATGCAGATAAGAGCTATCTCGCACTGCAATATCAACTAATCCATCAGCATTAAGGTCCGCAAATTGGAGATCGCGGGGATTGGAAAGCGTCGGGCTCGACCAGATAAGATTGTCCCCGCTTGGATTATAAACATAAATTTCATTGGCTGTTGTTAGAATTATCTCTTTAAGGCTGTCGCCGTTCAGATCCTGAGTATATAGATTTGAAATTGTATTAGGCAGACTAATATCGGCGATCTGCGATAAGGCTAATGTGTCAACCTGGCCGAAAGCCGCAGTACTTATAATAAATACAATGAGCGCCGTGAAAAATAGATTTTTCATAAGGTCTCCTTGTTAGATTTCAATATCTCTGTCATTATATTAATATATTAATGAATAATGTCAACATTAAAATCGCAATTTGGGTAGCCCCATATTTGTGTAGGGAATAGACGCTGACCGCGAACGTTGCCAAGATGCGGGCACGTCAAGACGTGACTCGCAGGAAAAAAAATAGGGGCTCGAAATTTCGAGCCCCTACAATGACATCCGTGATTTTGCGTAGGCGGGTTTGATAAATCAAACCCCTACAGATAATCAGCGAACTATTCTAACTTATCTCCTAATACATGCCTTCGCCGTAGCCGCCGCCTGGAGGCATTTGAGGCATCGGATCCTTCTTCTCCGGCTTGTCGGCAATCAAAGCCTCAGTGGTCAGAAGCAATGCCGCGATAGACGAAGCATTCTCTAAGGCTGTACGGCAGACCTTGGTCGGGTCTATAACACCCATTTTAACCATATCGCCGTATTCATTGGTATCGGCGTTATAACCGAAATTGACTTCCTTGTTCTGGACCTTATCAATCACGATAGAACCCTCGACACCGGCATTCTCAGCGATCATGCGAATCGGCTCTTCCAACGCTTTCTTGATAATCGTGGCACCGACAGCTTCGTCGCCTTCGAGCTTCAATGTATCGAGCACTTTTCTAGCGCGCAAATAAACGACTCCGCCGCCCGGAACAATACCTTCCTCGACTGCGGCACGGGTCGCATGGAGAGCATCCTCGACACGAGCCTTCTTTTCCTTCATTTCGGATTCGGTAGCCGCACCAACATTGAGTACCGCGACACCGCCGGCCAACTTAGCCAAACGTTCCTGCAGCTTCTCGCGATCGTAATCGGATGTTGTCTCTTCAATCTGGCGTTTGAGGCTGGCGATTCTGCCTTTGATTTCTTCGGTCTTGCCAGCGCCTTCGACTATGGTAGTATTGTCTTTGTCGATCGTGACGCGTTTGGCCTTACCGAGATCGGATATGACAGTATTCTCGAGTTTGAAGCCGAGTTCTTCTGAGATAACCTTGCCGCCGGTTAAGGTAGCGATATCTTCGAGCATGGCCTTGCGGCGGTCGCCAAAGCCGGGGGCCTTGACCGCGCATACCTTCAATGTGCCGCGGAGCTTATTGACAACTAATGTCGCCAGCGCTTCGCCCTCGATATCTTCGGCGATAATTAGAAGGCTCTTGCCCATCTGGGCAACCTTTTCCAATACTGGAAGAAGGTCCTTCATGGTGCTGATCTTCTTGTCGTGGATAAGAATAATCGGATCTTCGAGCAATGTCTCCATGGAATCCGGATTGGTAATAAAATAGGGGGAAACATAGCCGCGATCGAACTGCATACCTTCGACTACATCTAGAGTAGTCTCGGTTGATTTAGCCTCTTCGACTGTGATGACGCCGTCCTTGCCGACTTTTTCCATGGCATTGGCGATAAGGTCGCCGATGAATTTATCATTGTTTGCGGAGATTGCGCCGACCTGGGCGATCTCGGTCTTGCCTTCGATATCCTTGGACATCTTCTTGATTTCGCCGACAACCGCTTTCACCGATTTTTCGATGCCGCGCTTGAGAGCCATCGGATTAATGCCAGCGGTTACCAGCTTCAAACCTTCGCGATAGATTGCCTGGGCTAATATCGTAGCGGTGGTGGTGCCATCGCCGGCGATATCTGAGGTCTTGGAAGCGACTTCCTTGACCATCTGAGCGCCCATATTTTCATAAACATCCTCGAGCTCGATCTCTTTCGCTACCGAGACACCGTCCTTGGTAACGAGCGGAGAGCCGAATTTCTTGTCGATAACTACATTACGGCCCTTTGGACCTAATGTAACCTTTACGGCGTTGGCCAGCTTATCGACGCCCTTTTTTAGTTTTTCCCGGGCAATTGCCTCGTATTCGATCATCTTAGACATATTAAAAAAATCCTCCTGAAAATTACTTGATAATTTCGATTCTGTTACGAGATGATTGCGAGAATATCGGATTCCCGCATGATAAGGTATTCGGTATCATTCACGGTGACTTCGGTACCGGAATATTTTCCATAGAGAACCTTGTCCCCTTTTTTTACTTCCATCGGGACAACCTTACCATCTTCGGTCTTGCCCGGGCCGGCTTCGATTACTTCACCACGCATGGGGCGTTCCTTGGCGGTATCGGGAATAATAATGGAGCCCTTTTTGGTTTCCATCTCTTCCAACGCCTTCACCACGACTCTATCAGCCAATGGCCTGATCTTCATACTCATTCCTCCTTCTATTGCCTTCTTTTTTTGTTTTTTATTTATTTGCTTAAGGGGCTTTACTTTCTAACCCCTATAATTGATGCAAATCTTAGAGTTATTTTTTTCATTAGCACTCTTACTGGTAGAGTGCTAATTTGTTTCAGCAAAATATATGGGCAGGCCTGCCCTGTCAAGACCATTTTGGTTGACAATAAAATCTATAGGAGTGACATGGAACCGTAGGGGGGAATCCGCCGCAGGCGGACGGTTCCGCCGATATGTTCGAAACGAAGACAAAGTGTCCGGACCACTGGGGTTCGGACCTACGCGGCCTTTCTTGGCTTGACAGAATAGCCCGCTTGGCGCATGATAATCCTGCAATACTTAATAGACATCGGAACCCACAAGATGGGTCGTGGTGATTATTGATATACTGTAGTTTTAGAAAGGAGAATTTTCAATGGAAGCGTTATTTTTGATAGGCAGGATTATTTTCGGGGGGTTTTTCGCCTTTAACGGGCTTAATCACTTTATGAAATTGAAAATGATGTCTGGCTATGCCAAGTCAAAGGGCGTTACAGCGCCAACTCTGGCGGTGCCATTTACGGGATTATTGCTTTTGGTTGGTGGGCTGACCATGATTGCCGGCAGATTCGTCCTGCTAGGTGAAATTTGTCTTATCATATTCCTTTTGCCTGTATCTATGGTGATGCATAATTACTGGAAAATCGACGATCCCATGATGAAGATGGGCGAGAGGGTCAATTTCATGAAGAATATGGCGCTGCTCGGCGCGGTCTTTATGATAATGGCATTCCCACAGCCCTGGCCGCTGTGCCTGTAAATATTTATATGATAAATAAAAAGTGTTGGGTGGCATGCTTGTCCGCCGCAGGCGGATAAGCATGCTTTGCCTCTCAAGCTTTCCCCGACAATGGATGTCCGTGGAAGCAAGCCACTGCCAGCCTGTAATTTCATTTGCAGACAAATAAAAAAAGCGACGATTGTCATCGCCGCTTTTTACATTATTATTCTAAATTATAATTTATACTTCATGTTTTTCTGAATCGGCGTTTTCATCGTTGCCATTGCCGATCATGGGCGGCTCTTCCAACTGAATCGAATCGACAATCCCATCAAGCAATGACTCTTCGCGGTCGCGATCTTCCACCGGACAACTATAACTGGCGTCCAGAGCTTTTTTCTTGCCCACAATACCGAATATCCGCCAGAATTCAATCTCACCTTCAGGTTCTTCGGCGATAAATTCCGCGGACATCACCAGGACATCTTTGTTTCGCTTGTCTATGGAGACCTCGTAAGGCATACTCTGTTCCAATTGCTCGGCCCATTCGGAAATAATCTCCTGCGCGGCATCCTTTTTACTGCCATCGATACTTTTTTCCATGAAATTTACGCTCAATTCGCCGAAGCCATCGGGATTGAAGATAATAACTTCGCCTTCGGTATCATCGACCTCCCAATTTGGCGGAATCATAGCCTTAAACCAGCCGTCAATGGAGATTTCATCCCAGGAGCTTCTATCTACTTTCTGCTGGTCAACTTTCATCTATTCCTGTCCTCCTAATTTTCCTGCTGTTCGAAGATCTGCTTTGAACAAGGTAAGCAAAAAGGCGCATTGTATCAAGGTATTTTTCTTATTCGCCATCGAAAATAATCTGCAAGCCCTTCAATGTCAGTCCCTGGTCGACCTGCTGAATCGTCTTCGATTCCTTGGCAAATATATCGGCATATCCGCCCGTACCGATAACCTTGAAATTCAGTTTGCCGTTCTCCTTTTTAATCCGCTCGACAAGGCCGTCGATCTGATCGATTGCCCCGTAATAGATTCCGGATTTTATCGAATTTGCGGTGTCGGTTCCGACTAATTTATCGGGCGGTTCGAGTTTGACCGGGAAAAGCCGCGATGCCTTTCTTGAATAGATTCGAGGCCGAAGTCCAGACGCCGGGCGCGATAATTCCTCCAGCGTAATCGCCGAGCGAATTGATGACATCGAATGTCGTGGCGGTGCCGAGATCGATCACGATCGCGGGGTAGCCGTAAAGCTTGCGGGCGGCGGCGGTATTGGCCAGACGATCAGCGCCCACTTGGCGAGGATCAGTATATAGATTTTTAAATCCTAATTCGGTACGATGTGTCAAAATTTCCGGCTCGAGCTTGAAATATTTCAATGCCATCGAGACATAAATCTGAGTTAGGGTCGGAACAACCGATGATATCGCGATCTTGCGGACAGCCTTATCCTTGCCCGCGTGAAATTGCAGCAGCTGATAGATCATTATGCCGCATTCATCGGCTGTTACTGCGTGTGATGACGCTACCCTGAAGCTGCCCTTAAGCTCATCGCCTCTGAAAAATCCAATCATCGTTGTGGTATTACCAATATCAATCGCCAGAAACATCGCTAATTCTACCTTTCTTTGACTTTACCGGCCAAGACCTCATACGCTTTTACGTCTTGATTGAGGTTTTGCTCGGATGCGCTGGCTAAAAATACCTGTCCGAATCTCGAAAGCAAGCCCAAAAGCGCGTTGGACCTTTTCGGGTCGAGCTGCGCGAACGCCTCGTCTAATATTAAAATTGCAGGCTCTTTCAATTGTTCCGAGATTATCTCCAATGCCGCTAACTTCATGGCAATCATCACGGTCTTCTTCTGCCCCAATGACCCATATGGCCGCAATGGCTCACCGCCAATTGAAATATCCATTACATCGCGATGAGGGCCAAGCATGGTGACTCCCATGATAATATCGCGACTTCGCTCCTTGCGTAAAATATCGAGTATACCTTTTGGATCCACATAATCAGTAATTTCCATCCTGGGATGATAAACTATCTCGACTATATCCTGCGAATTCGAAAGCACCGTTGAAATCTCCTTAACTCTCGGCTTAATTTGATCGACAAATTCCCGGCGCGCCGCCATTACCTTCAACGCCGGCTTGACCAGCGATTCATCCCAGACATCAAGATGATGAAGCCCGTCCTTATCTTTTTCTTTTTTCAGTTTTTTGAGAAGAGCGTTGCGCTGCTTGAGGATTTTCTGATATTCGATCAGATCAAGCAGGTATTTTTTGGAAAATTGCGATAGATAAATATCGAGAAAGCTTCGATGATACCTGGCCGATCCCGATGTAATGTTGATATCTTCGGGCAAGTATAAACACCATCGCGAATGTGCCGACAGCATCGGAGACCCGCAGAGCCTTGCCGAACGCTCCCACGATCCGTTTCTTGCCGGCCTTGGATATGGAGAATTTTATATTAACTTTTTTTTTTGAACTAACCCGTCGATTTCCACAATCGCCGCCTGGGCTCCGAATTTCACCATTTCGGAATCGAGCGCGCCGCGGCATGATTTGGACAATGACGCCAGGCCTACGGCTTCGAGGATATTGGTCTTGCCGGAACCGTTGGGGCCGAGAAAAAGATTAAGCCCCGACGATACTGGGCCGATGCTGGCATCACCTATATTGCGGAAATTTTTTATGGCGATTCGTTCGATAATCATTCAAACAGGCTTTCGCCTTGAATCAATCGAGCAATCTCAATGGCATTACCAGAAAAAAGTAGCTTTCGCTTTCTTCCTTTTTTACAGGCTTGATAATCGCCGCGGTGGTCGCTGTATTGAGTTCGAATACCGCTTCTTCGCCATCGCATTGTTTGAGGATATCGGTAATATATAAGGCGTTATAGCCGATTTCCATTGGCTCATGCTTATAGCCAATCTTCAAACCTTCCTTAGCTTCGCCGCCGAAATCGAAATTGGTGGCCAAGAGCTCGAGTTCATCCTCTTTGAGCGAAAACTTCACCTGATGAGTCAGTGAGTTAGAAAGTATCGCGACTCGTCTCACCGATGCCTGTAGGATTTCCTTCTCGATAGTCGCCCGTTTGGTATTGTCCTTGGGGATAACCTGTTCGTAATTCGGATAAGGACCTTCGAGCAGGCGCGATGTTAAAATCGAGTCAGCCATTAAGAATACAATTGAGCTTTCATTGATTATTACGCCGACTTCGCCATTGGCATCGCCAATCAGCTTTACGAGGTTATCAAGCACTTTTGGAGGCACAATGATATCCTTGGTGTGGCCGCCTATTTTGAAGTCCGCCCTGGTGACCTTAGATAGCCTGTGGCCATCGGTGGCGACCATAACGAGGCCGGCATCGGTGGTCTGCCAGAGAACACCATTTAGCGCCGGACGGGTCTCATCGCGCGAAACTGCGAAAAGCACCTTCTTGATCATGCGGGTCAGGGTAGATGCGCTGATTTTTACCTGACGAGCGATATGCACTTCCGGCATTTTCGGAAAATCATCGGCCGAGAAACCAGACATTTTGTAAATACCTGAGCCGCATTTGATTTCCATGCGATTTTCGAATGTCGAAACTTCGAGATCAAAGTCCGGTAATTCACGAACTATCTCATAGAATACTTTGGCAGGCACGGCTATCGAGCCGGATTTTTGCATATCCACTTTTATCGTGCATGTCATGGAGACATCAAGATCGGTAACCTTCATGGCGAGCTCGCCGCCGTTGAGCTCGAACAGGATATTGGAAAGAATAGGCAGAGTGCTTTTTGGCGGCACAATACTGAGCAATTTCGCCGCCGCTTGATGAAGATTTGCTCTATCAGTTTTGAATTTCATTTAGTCCTCCTGAAGGTTCCGTAGGTGCCGAAGGCGCTGCTTGATTCCTTCTTAGTATTTAATTAATCTATTTTAATAATCATACTAAGGGGTGTTGGCATGTTGAAAACCATGTTTTTTGACCCTTAACATGTTGCCGCAAAAGACTGAATTGATTATTCACGGCATGTGTAAAAATAGGAGTAGAAATTTAAAGTGTCAACATAAAATAGGGATTATCAACAATCATCTTTTTCCCCACCTTTTTCCCACAATGAAATCATCGATTTTCCACATGATATTAAGGGGATATGAACAGGGGGATAATACAGTAAAAGAAACTGGTTATCCAAATAGAATTTAATGCAATAGCTGCTTGAAGTCGTCTTCTCTGATTTGTCTTTTTGACCCAGAAGTATCTTTATCATCCATGCTTACGAGAGTTTGGTTATTGCAGACATCATCGATAGATTTAAGAAAATCAATTCTTGAAGTTGAAAATATGTTTTGATTTTCGGATCGAATCCTGTTTATCGCCATTTTGCAATATTCTGGGTCAATCTCTATTCCAATGCTGTTGCGATTAGTCTTCATTGCAGCCAACGACGTTGTCCCTGTTCCGCAAAAAGGATCCAACACCGTATCTTCATAAAAAGAAAACATTCTCACCAGACGATAGGCAATTTCTAATGGAAATGGAGCTGGATGTTTTTTTGTTGAAGCTCCATTAATATTCCAAAATTGCTGGAACCATGCTGAGTATTCTATTTTTTCTATCATGCTCAATTGTCTCTGTTGCTCAGACGGTTGTCTATATCCCCCAGGTTTTCTCTGCATTAAGATGAATTCAATATCATTTTTTATAATTGCATTCGGTTCATATGGTTTGCCCAGGAATTTTGTCCCATTTTTTACTTCATAATTTGCATTAGAAATTTTATGCCAGATTATGGGATTTAGGTTATCAAAACCAATTTTTCTACATGATACGGCAATATCGGCATGTAAAGGCATGACTAAATGTCTTCCATTAGCCTTTCTTGATAAGCATACGTCGCCTACGACACAAACAAGTCTCCCGCCAGGAACCAATACCCGATAAGTTTCACTCCATACTTTAGATAGCTCATTAACGAAGGTTTCATAATCAGCGACATGACCAAGCTGATTGTCATTATCGTTATACTTTTTCAGCGTCCAGTAAGGAGGTGATGTGACAACCAGATGAATTGATTCATCATCAAGATACCGCATTTTTCTTGCATCACCTAAGATGAGCTTATGCGTGGTAATGATATCAGTTTCGCTTTTACCCTTAATCATTTTTTTTGTTTTGTCCATAAATTGCTGTTTGTGCAAACAAGGAATCTGTAAAGCATCTAAACGTTAGGTCGTCGGCAGGCTCGGTATAATTCTCTTCAATATCCGTGCTCTTTTCAGATGTTAAAAAAGCAGCGGCATTATAAAGTCTCTCTCGTACAATTTTGCGACAGAATAGTTCATATCTTTTCGTATAAGAGGAATTAGCAAATTCAGGAAATACTTGAAAATGTGGTTCTTTAATCTTGACAGGTGAATTTGAATTTGGGCAATCTTCTAATAAAAATAAATATCCAAGCCAAGGACGAATACTCTTATTTAAAGCTCCTTCTCGATAAGCAGTCCATAAATCAAGAGCGCTTCCAATTGCTTCTTCTATTCTATTATTAAAATTGTTTCCGAAAGAGGGACCGACCTGCGATTTTACTTCTAATGCAAGAATCAGTTGATTTTCTCGCACAACTAATAAATCCCATTCTTTTGTGGCTCGAAAATATCCCGGAAGCTCAAGGCGCTTCTTATTAAAAATATTAGATTTATCCACGCCCGATTCGATTATTAATTCCGAAATCAGTTCAATAAAGCCATCCATTTGAGCTCCCCCAGTCACTGCCCCTCTCAACCCTTGATCTGATTGACCCGATATCGTTTGCTTTTCCACCTGTCTTTGGCGTGTTGCCCAAAACTGTGCAACGGCGTTTGACAATTTGGATTTTATCGTATCTGGCTTATTATTCATAATCATATATCCAATATAGAAGATAACAGGTTCTTACAGATGAAGGCAATGTTTTTTTGAATATGGCTATTGATGGGGTGCAGAAAATAAAGACGTCATTTCCCAGGGGAAATGACCTACAAATCAGGCGGGTGCGGGGACCCAACCGCACTGGCTAATATATTTTGTTGGATTTATCCGATACTGAGGTAATTGGCGATATCGATTTTGAATTTGTCGGTATCGACTATCTTGGTCACCGTGATGCCGGCTTCTTTCGAGAGATCGAGAATTTTGACATCGGCCATATCAAGCATGCCATCCTGATTGCCAATAATCTTCACCTGGGGCCGTTCGAGATCATTGGGATTGTTCTTGGCAACTATGCCTATCTCATTGGATGACAAAGTAACCACTGAACCGACCGGGAAAATACCCATAGCATTGATGAAGACCTTGAGAATAATTGGATCGAATGCTGTGCCTATTCTGCTAACCATATTGGAGATAACCTCATCCGGCAGATTCATCTTGCGATGATATACACGCCCCGAAGCCATGGCATTGTAGTTATCAGCAATCGAAACTATACGCGCGAAGAGGGATGGCTTTCTGTTGTTCATTAGCGATGGATAGCCGGTGCCATCGTAAGAGATATGATGCTCGAATATGGTCGATGAACATCGCGCCGATGTTTCGTCGGTTGTGCGGGTCTTAAGCAACGCCTTAACTCCGAAAATCGGGTGTTTTCGCATCTGCATCCAGTCGTATTCGTTGAATGAGTCGGGTTTGTTGATTAATTCGATCGGCAGTTTCATTTTGCCGATATCGTGCATCAACGCGCCGACTCCGAGATCGGATAACCGTTTGCGGTCAAGCCCCAGATGATAGCCGGTCACGAGCGATAGCACGCAAACATTGACCGAGTGCACATAGGTGTAATCATCGAAATTACGCAATGATGTCATTTCAAGCAACGCCGCTTCATCGCTGATGATCTGATCTATCAGACTCTGTACTACCCGTTTGGTCTTCGAAATATTTATGACATTCTGGGTTCTGGCCTTATTCACCGTATCCTGCACTACCGCGATTGCCGTGAAGAATGTTTTGCGAGCCATCGCCCTGGTTGAATTCTTCTTTTCCTCGGAATCGAAATTTTCCGAATCGCCCATGTGGAGTTGATCAAGAGGCAATGGCATTATTTTTTCGATCTGTAGCTGTTGCAAACGATCTTTTATCAAATTGAAATTATCTTCGGGCTCGGGACCGGGTTCATAATTGCTCAAAAAGAATATGAATTTATCGAGCTCACGGGGATCGAGTCCCTTGCTGAAGGAAAGTCCCGAAATTCCCATGGCAGGCCAATTTTCGAGGAAATAAGTTTCGGCTACATCAGTTTCGTGATCGCTTCTCAGTCTGGTTTCAGTCAGAAAGAAGTGACCATCCTTGAATGATAATGAGAAATCGGGATCCTCATTGAAGATAGCATCGAGGACTTGTCTTAGTTTCGATGCTTGGTCAATGTAGCGATTATTATTGGCCTCATAAAGCGAGGCAGTCTTCAGAGTAGCGTAGAAGATATTGATGAGCCTATTTCCGAGCTCTTCCAATTTTCGCTCGAAGGCGTCTTGTCTTTCCTTGATCTCCTGAATTTTATTGCTGTTCATGAACGCTTCCCTTCGTAGCCCTGGCAAGAGTTCTTCTGGCGGATTCGGCTATGGTTTTATTTCGAGAATCCATCAGTTTTTGAAGCAGCTCATTGGCCGCAGGATGTAGAGTTAGCCCCAACGCTCGTATGGCAAAGTCCCTTACCCGTTCCTGTTTTTCCGATGCTACCAAAAATTTTTGAGTGGCCAGCTTCTCTAAAAGCTCGAATGCCTTCTTGCCGCCTAGTTGCGCGTAAGCCTCGAGGAGTTCTCTGATCTGTTCCGGAGGTCTATCCTTGAATTTCCTGTCGGTCACCATGAATTCTATCGATCCAAAGGCTTTGGCATGCTTTTGTTTGACAAGCTCATTTAGGGCCAGTCTTTGAAGCTTTTCGTCATCGTCTTTTAATGCCAATACCAGGAAATCCGCCGCTTCTTCGCTTCCGATACGGGCGGCCGATACCACGGTTTCTTTTCGAACCCGTAATTCCGGATGGCGAATAGTCTTTTTCAGATAAGTCAGCGCCTTGGGATTATTGATTTTCCCGAGCACAACCACGATATTTCTGACAACATACCAACGGGAATCTTCCAAGCCTTTAGCCAGAATATCGATCTTATCTGCGGCTATAACTTCGAGAGCCTTGCACACAGCCCGTCGACCCGGATAATGCTGTATCTCACCAAGCGCGACCATAAGTGGATTTATTGCCTGCCAGGGTAATAGCTTGAGATATTCGATTGCATCGTTATAATTAATTTCTTTTGTGCCATTTAAAGCTTCAGTGATGATTTTGATTTTGCTGGAGGAGGCGAAAGTTTCAATAAAGGCCTGAATCTTCTCTACTTTTGGATCCTTCAAATTTCTAAAGCCCTGCTCCAATTCAAGAGTCCGTTCGAAGATCATGGAAGCCGGCAAAAATTCCGCGGCGCGGATAAAATCATCCCGGACTTTGGCTATCAATTCGAGAGTTTCCTGGAATCCGGCATTATCGGTTTCCTGTCCTAATATTTCAAACAACAGATCAATAGTATATTTCTTGTAATCGAATTCATTATCAGAATTCATCAGTTGATTGATCGCGGCCTGTTCTTCGTCGGTGAATTCCGCCACCTTCCTGATAAATTCATTGATTGGATCGGGCACATTGCCATAAGGTGAGCTTTTTTTGGCGGCTTTCTTTTTCTGCGAATCGATATCGTAATCCTCATCGCTTAATTCAAGATCTATCTCCTTGGATAGAATTCCATCGATATCTTGCCTGGATGGGGCGGTTCCCTTTCTGAGATTTTCGGGGCCGTATTCGAATGTCTGGATATCGAGAATATCATCCATTACGGTATAGGTGATATTTTCGAGTCCCGCCTCCCAAAGCAATGTTGCCATATCATCATCGACCGAGGCAGACCGCAGCATTCGAGTGATAATTTCCACGAAAGAATCTATCTCTTTTTGACTTATGCCTCTTTTGAATTGGAAATCCTGAATACCATCCCTAAAAAATGTATGCGCGAAATTATCGGTTTTATTCGATGCCCTGTAAACCTCATGATCGCCTAGTAAAATTCTGTCTGCCTCAACAGTAAAGGGCACCGTTTCCAGTTCGGCTGTCAGGGCCGTAATGGCGTTGAAGAGCTCTTCTTTGAATTGCTGGGGAAGCTTGGATGACGATGGATAAACCAGGACTGCCTTTACGGTTTTGATAAATAGATTAAAGGTCTCGGACGCTTTGCGCTTCAGAGAATCGGAAATTTCAGAGCTGATGGTATTAACTAACTCCAGGGTCTTATCCATAAATTAACTATAGAGTCCTTTCCCGTACTTATTTTCGGCTGAATATTGCGGTTCAATTAAGCTAAATGAAACAAATAATAGCCCTAAGTTGCATTATGTAGCTAACGGGAATATATTGAATGTCAGAATGTTAGATGATTAATTAAGGCTTTTTCGCCATTTTAACCGCTTTATGGATAAAACCATCGGCGGAGATAAGCAGCTTCTTAGCTTGATTTTTCGAGAGCCTGGTCAACGCCATCACTATGGCTATCTTAACCGAGCCATCGGCCGATTTTAGTATTTTCTCCGATGTCTCATAGTCACAGCCCGTTATATCAATCAGAACACGCTTGGATCGTTCCTTCAGTTTTTCCGAGGTTGCCATCAAATTCACCATGCGGTTGCCATACGCCCGACCCATTCGAATCATGGTTGTGGTGGTGATCATATTCAGTATCATTTTTTGAGCGGTCCCAGCCTTCATCCTCGATGAGCCCGCAAGCGCTTCCGGACCGACCACGGGGCAAATCGAGAGGTCGAACCCTTTCGGGACTGTCTTTCGGGGATTGCAGCAAATAAATACTGTTGATGCCTTTTGTTTTTTGGCCTCACGCAGAGCGGCCAACACATACGGTGTTCTTTTCGATGCGGTTATGCCGATGACCATATCATTCGATTTGATTCTATTCTTTTTGATATCAGCAATAGCCGCTTCGATATTATCCTCTACCCCCTCTTTGGATATGATAAGAGAATCATAACCTCCTGCTATAATACCTTTGATCATCTTAGGGTCGGTGCCGAATGTCGGCGGACATTCAGCGGCATCGAGCACGCCTAATCTTCCGGATGTGCCGGCGCCAACATAGAAAAGCCTGCCCTTATTTTTGAATGTCTTTATCGCCATTTCTACGGCCATGGCAATATAGGGGATTTCCTTTGCCACTACAGTCGCTACAGTGGCATCTTCTCGATTTATGGCTTTCAATATTGCTCGTGTCGAAAGGCGATCGATATTGCGTGTGCGCGGATTAATACTTTCGGTAATCAGACCCTTAAGTTCATCGAAAACCTGCCTGCCGCTCGGGGCTTTTTTGCTTGGGCCCTTAATCGTTGTCATATAGCAAATCTTAGTAGGGTATTTTTTATTATATATCAATCAAAATAATGATCAAAACTTACTATTATTGTGAATCCTTGAAGATATTCAGGTCCGACCATCCATAGCTGATACCCTCGATTGGGGAATCTCCGACTTTCGTCGTTTTCGTCGAATGAAAAACACCGCCGAGCCCTTCATACCATTCGTTGGCCTTATTACCCTTCACAACCCAAACAAGCATTTTACTATAGCCCCGTTCCATCATCCAATTGACAGTGGCCATAAAGAGCTTTTTCCCGATCCCCTTACGCTGAAAACCCCTGGTAATATAAATCGCATACAATTCGCAATCGAATCCGACAATATCGCCCCTAATTATACCGCCATACGAAAATCCGACAATACGGCCATTATCATCCTCGGACACAAAGGCACATTTTTTATCGCCCAGATCCGATAAATCGCCTTGCCAGTTGCGCGTTTTTTTGTAGTTAAGTCCCAATAATACATGGTCCGGCATGATGCCATTATAGGTTGTTCGCCAGTATCAACATGAACCCTGGCATATCGAAGGCATCATCTATGGAGGCTGGTCGGATTAGCATATTATATTAATGGTTTCAAAACAAATTATCATTAGTCTCCCAAAACAACCGCCGCTTTTATAGCGCGCGATTCACCATTATTTCTTTTTTTCCTTTTTCGGTTTCTTCTTCTCTCTTGGCGGAGACGTTACGATCTCCATAAAACCTCCTCATTAATGGGGCATTGATAATTCCGGGTTGCAAAACCCATTCCGCGAATATCACTTGCGGGGTCTCCGCTCCCCCGAACAAGGTTCGGGGATGGAACCCCGAAAAGTAGTCTGAATTTTGAATTTTCGTGAATCTATTCATTTTGGTTACGCGCCTGTCGGGTTTCATGACCCTTTGGAACCAGCGGACCCTGCTGGCGCGGCTCACAATATTCGGACAGGCGACAATGCGCATCAATGTCATTTTTCCGAATCGTTTTTGGATTTCGATTCTCGAGTACGTCTTCTCGAACGGTTTTATGACCATGGATGCGCCAAGCAGAATCAATATCAATGGCCAGGCCATATTCCCAAACATCGCCGCGCAAGATATGAAAATTATCCAGTACGAAAAGCAGTCCCAATGCGATCAGAAAGTATCCAACCGACATAATCCTTCTCCTTTGCATACAAATATACCAAAGAAGATAATTATTTGCCAAGTTAAAATATAAAATATTTACGAAGATAAAAAAGCCCCGATCGGAAATCGGGGCCTTGGAATTATCATTGTTAAAATTGTTACCGAACCTTGGAGAGCTTGGCCAATGTTGACCCGAATTGGCTTTTCTTCACCGGGGCCGCCGGGCTTGGGCGAGCGCCAAGGCTTTTTGGGCTTTGACTTTTGCCATGACAAATCGCCCGCCTATAAATTTGCCGCTATTAATCCCACTGTCATTATGAGGTACTTATTGAATGGCTGCGGGAGATGATTTGAACTACCACCGGATTTCCCGATGTTCCATAGGTTGCGAGTGTTTTTGTGCCGGTTGTGACCTCATATAATACGAAAGCTTATCGTCATTCAACGCTGCCGAGAAGAATTTTGAAGCCGTAATTTTCCGGATCTGTTTGTTAAAGACTCTCGTGAAATAAATCTTGCTGTCGCCTGAAACGGTAATGAATTATCGGTGTACCTATGCCCAAATTCAAGATGCTGGCGGTAAGAGAGCAAACTGAGTCAATGGCATTTGCGGCTGCGGATTATGAATAATTTCAGGAATCAGCTCGCTCTGGACCGCCTCAGGAGCAGGACGTTCTTGCTCATAGGAATGACTAGAACCATATAGCGTTTTCATCAATAACCTGCATCGCATTCGTAGCTGTAAACGATAGCCCCAGCATCGCGCATATTAGCAGCGATATTTTGTTAGTATCTTCATACCCTCCGATTAACGAATACCTAATTGATTTAGCGAATGGTTGAATATCAATTAATGGAACAGATGTTCATGGCTGTCAGGTCATGGTAATTCGATGACAAACGATCCATCGTGGGTGAGAGATACGTGGCCGCCTGTTAAGACCATCGCTTCATTTCGCGCCACAACTGAACCATTGAACGCGCAATAATCGGTAAACATTCCCGCGATAGCGTGGTTAGTGTAAAAAATACTGTCCATCTTCGCGACGCTTGCATCAGAGAAACCAGTATAGTTGGTAATGCTCGGGTCGAGATTATAGAAGTTAGCCGAGTTGAAGGTAGTATTGATATTAATATCGTTTGTGTAATTGTACGGGGCGTCATAGATACCGTCGCCGTCAACATCTTCACCGGTGCCCGGAACCACATGGTATCCACTGGAAGCCTGGGCGACTCCGCCGGAAATTGTAAGATCCTGCATGTGCTGGTTGCCATCGGCATCAGCGATAACCACCGTGAATTTACCATCGGCTTCTTTGGTGGAGGCGGCATAAGGTGTGGTCTGACTTGAAAGATTGCCGAATACACCATCGATTCCGACATCTTCATAACCATTATTGCGATAATCTGCCAACCAACCGCTGGCACCATTAAGGATGTTTGATTTCCAGGTAGTGGTCGTAAAATTACCGGGCAACGATATTATTGGCTGTCATGAATGCCACCATCGGCATTGGCATTGGCGGTCTTCCATGTATTTAATCGAGTTTGATACGCTTCAGGTGTTTCAGACCCGTAGTTGAAATTCGGCCTGGCCGTAAGCGCATTCTTGTATTTTATCTGGCCGCCGACATAGGTATTCCGTCCAACATAAAAAGAGCCCTTGCCCTTTAACAGCACCCTTGATAGCCAGATTATTGGTAATAGCGACGGTGCCCTGAACAATTATCGGATTTGTGTCGGTACCAACTAAGGCGACATTGCCGGTTTCGCCAACATTGTCTCCGTATGTACCCGTCATAATCTTGCTGGCCTGCAAGATGCCATCGCCGTTTGTATCAACTCCGGCCTTTCCAACTGGGGCTGCCCGAAGAGTACCATTGGCAAGGGCTACAGAATAAGGATTCAATTCATCGACATTGCCGTCATTATCAAGGTCAGCAGGGTCATTCAGGTTAGGCATTTCAATAAGTGCCCTGTTTTCAGATTTATCGGCACCGGCATAACTATGTCTGTTGGCCGCATATGAGCTATTCCCCGGTAGCTGCTGCCGCTCGTGGGGAATACATATCCGCCTGCGTACGCGCCGCCGTTATCCATGACCTCGCCGGTAACAGGATTGAATCGCGGGTTACCATTGACTGTCATATACCCGCGAGAAGGTCAAAGTGACCATTAGCTCGAACATTACCATTGGCGACAGCGCCTCCGTTGTACATACCGATGCCACTATCGAAAGTGGTTAATGAGTAGGAATAATCAAAGACGCTGGCGGGCAAATATTCAAAATCGCATAGTTGCGACAAGGGTTACACTTTCATTGCCGCCGGTAGCATGGCTTGTGGCCTCTATCGTGACATCGCGGCAATCGATATAAGGGCTTTTCGGGCCCGGATTTACTACCGAAGAAACTCTGACAGAGTAATTACCTTCGGCTCCGAGATTGATATTATTATAAAATGTTGAATCGTTCAGGCTTTCCAGCCAGCCGAATGGATTTACGAATGGGGAAACGTTCTCGTCGTAGAAATTACCCCAGACATATTCGCTTACAGCTCTTTTCGAGACCCGCTTCGGCCATAGAAGCCTGCGAGCTTCTCTTTGAGCTTCCGGCTGTTTCAACGCTTGTATTGGAAATCATTATCGCTACCACTCCAAGAAGCGCAATCATCATCAGGATAGGTATGGCAATAATCATTGCGATACCGCGTTCGTTGTTTCGCTTATATTCAATTTCCCTTTCCTGAGTTCTCAGGAAAATATGTCCATATTCCACTCATCTCGGAAAGACCGTTCTTATCGGTCCAGTTCATTGTGACGTGAATACGATAGATTCTTGGCGGCACAGTGGCGTCCGACTCGGAAGCGTCCACTCTCGTCGTGCGGCGGAAACGGCCATCGAGATTGTTCTCGGTTGTTATCACTGGTAGCGGTGAAAAGGTTGTTGTCAGTCTGAACGATTCCAGCTTGTCCTGCGCCAGAACATCGGCCCTATTAAGGTCCCGCGAAAACGAGTTGGCGTCCATTGTTATTGTCATCATTGGGGCGAGCCCTAATATTGACCGGTAAGGACTACCATGGCCGCGGTTACCTCAATGAGGCTTATTCCTTTCTGGTTTTTCATTAGTATCTTCATGGCCCACCTCAATTTGTATTCCTGATTGTTATGGTTTGTGATTCAGTTCTGGAAAATGGTTTTGCCGCTCATTATATCGTAGTCCTTTTTGTCG
>CAWFQL010000020.1:0-10918 GCA_963817915.1 uncultured candidate division Zixibacteria bacterium | reverse complement strand
GGTGCGGGGACCCAACCGCACTGGCTAATATATTTTGTTGGATTTATCCGATACTGAGGTAATTGGCGATATCGATTTTGAATTTGTCGGTATCGACTATCTTGGTCACCGTGATGCCGGCTTCTTTCGAGAGATCGAGAATTTTGACATCGGCCATATCAAGCATGCCATCCTGATTGCCAATAATCTTCACCTGGGGCCGTTCGAGATCATTGGGATTGTTCTTGGCAACTATGCCTATCTCATTGGATGACAAAGTAACCACTGAACCGACCGGGAAAATACCCATAGCATTGATGAAGACCTTGAGAATAATTGGATCGAATGCTGTGCCTATTCTGCTAACCATATTGGAGATAACCTCATCCGGCAGATTCATCTTGCGATGATATACACGCCCCGAAGCCATGGCATTGTAGTTATCAGCAATCGAAACTATACGCGCGAAGAGGGATGGCTTTCTGTTGTTCATTAGCGATGGATAGCCGGTGCCATCGTAAGAGATATGATGCTCGAATATGGTCGATGAACATCGCGCCGATGTTTCGTCGGTTGTGCGGGTCTTAAGCAACGCCTTAACTCCGAAAATCGGGTGTTTTCGCATCTGCATCCAGTCGTATTCGTTGAATGAGTCGGGTTTGTTGATTAATTCGATCGGCAGTTTCATTTTGCCGATATCGTGCATCAACGCGCCGACTCCGAGATCGGATAACCGTTTGCGGTCAAGCCCCAGATGATAGCCGGTCACGAGCGATAGCACGCAAACATTGACCGAGTGCACATAGGTGTAATCATCGAAATTACGCAATGATGTCATTTCAAGCAACGCCGCCTCATCGCTGATGATCTGATCTATCAGACTCTGTACTACCCGTTTGGTTTTTGAAATATTTATGACATTCTGGGTTCTGGCCTTATTTACCGTATCCTGCACTACCGCTATTGCCGTGAAGAATGTTTTGCGAGCCATCGCCCTGGTTGAATTCTTCTTTTCCTCGGAATCGGAATTATCCGAATCGCCCATATGGAGTTGATCAAGAGGTAAGGGCATGATTTTTTCGATCTGTAGCTGTTGCAGACGATCTTTTATCAAATTGAAATTATCCTCGGGCTCGGGACCGGGTTCATAATTGCTCATAAAGAATATGAATTTATCAAGCTCACGGGGATCGAGTCCCTTGCTGAAGGAAAGCCCTGACATTCCCATCAATGGCCAATTTTCGAGAAAATATGTTTCGGCTATATCGGTTTCGTGATCGCTTCTCAGTCTGATTTCAGTCAGGAAGAAATGACCATCTTTGAATGATATCGAAAAATCCGGATCCTCGCTGAATATAGCATCGATGACTTGTCTTAGTTTCGATGCCTGGTCGATGTAGCGATTATTATTGGCCTCATAAAGCGAGGCAGTCTTCAGAGTAGCGTAGAAGATATTAATTAACCGGTTGCCGAGCTCTTCCAATTTTCGCTCGAATGCGTCCTGTCTTTCCTTGATCTCCTGGATTTTATTGCTGTTCATGGACGATTCCCTTCGTAGCCTTGGCAAGAGTTCTCCTGGCGGATTCGGCAATAGTTTTGTTTCGAGAATCCATCAGTTTTTGAAGCAGCTCATTGGCCGCAGGATGTAGAGTAAGCCCCAAAGCCCGTATGGCAATATCCCTTACTCGTTCCTGCTTTTCCGATGCCACCAGAAATTTTTGAGTGGCCAGCTTCTCCAAAAGCTCGAATGCCTTCTTGCCGCCTAATTGTGCGTAAGCCTCGAGGAGCTCTCTAATCTGTTCAGGCGGCCTGTCCTTGAATTTCCTGTCAGTCACCATGAATTCTATCGATCCAAAGGCCTTGGCGTGCTTCTGTTTTACTAATTCATTCAGGGCCAGCCTCTGAAGCTTCTCGTCATCGTCCTTAAGCGCCAATACCAGGAAATCCGCCGCCTCCTCGCTTCCGATTCGTGCGGCCGATACCACGGTTTCCTTGCGAACACGTAGTTCCGGATGGCGAATAGTTTTCTTCAGATAGGTCAGCGCTCTGGGATTATTGATCTTTCCAAGCACCGCCACGATATTTCTGACAACATACCATCGAGAATCTTCCAAACCTTTGGCCAGGATATCGATCTTATCTGCCGCTATAACTTCGAGAGCTTTGCATACTGCCCGTCGACCGGGATAATGTTGTAATTCACCAAGGGCTACCATGAGCGGATTTATTGCCTGCCAGGGCAATAGCTTGAGATATTCGATTGCGTCGTTGTAATTGATTTCTTTCGAGCCATTCAGGGCTTCCGTGATGATCTTGATTTTGCTGGAGGAGGCGAAGGTTTCAATAAATGCCTGAATCTTTTCGACTTTCGGGTCCTTCAAATTTCTAAATCCCTGCTCCAATTCAAGGGTCCGTTCGAAGATCATGGAGGCCGGCAGAAATTCCGCGGCACGGATAAAATCATCCCGGACTTTGGCTATCAATTCGAGTGTTTCCTGAAATCCGGCGTTATCGGTTTCCTGTCCCAATATTTCAAACAACAGATCGATAGTATATTTTTTGTAATCGAATTCATTGTCAGTATGCATCAACTGATTGATCGCAGCCTGTTCTTCGTCGGTGAATTCCGCAACTTTTCTGATAAAATCATTAACAGGATCGGATACATTGCCGTATGGCGAATTCTTTTTGGCAGCTTTCTTTTTTTGGGAATCGATATCGTAATCCTCGTCGCTTAATTCGAGATCGATCTCCTTGGATAGAATTCCATCTATATCTTGCTTGGAGGGGACAGTTCCCTTTCTGAGATTTTCGGGGCCGTATTCGAATGTCTGGATATCGAGAATATCATCCATTACGGTATAGGTGATATTTTCGAATCCCGCTTCCCAAAGCAATGTTGCCATATCATCATCGACCGATGCAGATCGCAGCATTCGAGTGATAATCTCCACGAAAGAATCTATCTCTTTTTGACTTATACCTCTTTTGAATTGGAAGTCCTGAATGCCATCTCTGAAAAATGTGTGCGCGAAATTATCGGTTTTATTCGATGCTCTGTAAACCTCATGGTCGCCGAGTAGAATTCTATCGGCTTCAACAGTAAAAGGCACCGTTTCCAGTTCGGCTGTCAGCGCTGTAATGGCGTTGAAAAGCTCTTCTTTGAATTGCTGGGGAAGCTTGGATGACGATGGATAAACCAGGACTGCCTTTACGGTTTTGATAAATAGATTAAAAGTCTCGGACGCTTTGCGCTTCAGAGAATCGGAAATTTCAGAGCTGATGGTATTAACTAACTCCAGGGTCTTATCCATAAATTAACTATAGAGTCCTTTCCCGTACTTATTTTCGGCTGAATATTGCGGTTCAATTAAGCTAAATGAAACAAATAATAGCCCTAAGTTGCATTATGTAGCTAACGGGAATATATTGAATGTCAGAATGTTAGATGATTAATTAAGGCTTTTTCGCCATTTTAACCGCTTTATGGATAAAACCATCGGCGGAGATAAGCAGCTTCTTAGCTTGATTTTTCGACAGCCTGGTCAACGCCATCACTATGGCTATCTTAACCGAGCCATCGGCCGATTTTAGTATTTTCTCCGATGTCTCATAGTCACAGCCCGTTATATCAATCAGAACGCGCTTGGATCGTTCCTTCAGTTTTTCCGAGGTTGCCATCAAATTCACCATGCGGTTGCCATACGCCCGACCCATTCGAATCATGGTTGTGGTGGTAATCATATTCAGTATCATTTTTTGAGCGGTCCCAGCCTTCATCCTCGATGAGCCCGCAAGCGCTTCCGGACCGACCACGGGGCAAATCGAGAGGTCGAACCCTTTCGGGACTGTCTTTCGGGGATTGCAGCAAATAAATACTGTTGATGCCTTTTGTTTTTTGGCCTCACGCAGAGCGGCCAACACATACGGTGTTCTTTTCGATGCGGTTATGCCGATGACCATATCATTCGATTTGATTCTATTCTTTTTGATATCAGCAATAGCCGCTTCGATATTATCCTCTACCCCCTCTTTGGATCTGATAAGAGAATCATAACCTCCTGCTATAATACCTTTGATCATCTTAGGGTCGGTGCCGAATGTCGGCGGACATTCAGCGGCATCGAGCACGCCTAATCTTCCGGATGTGCCGGCGCCAACATAGAAAAGCCTGCCCTTATTTTTGAATGTCTTTATCGCCATTTCTACGGCCATGGCAATATAGGGGATTTCCTTTGCCACTACAGTCGCTACAGTGGCATCTTCTCGATTTATGGCTTTCAGAATTGATCGTGTCGAAAGGCGATCGATATTGCGTGTGCGCGGATTAATACTTTCGGTAATCAGACCCTTAAGCTCATCGAAAACCTGCCTGCCGCTTGGGGCTTTTTTGCTTGGGCCCTTAATCGTTGTCATATAGCAAATCTTAGTAGGGTATTTTTTATTATATATCAATCAAAATAATGATCAAAACTTACTATTATTGTGAATCCTTGAAGATATTCAGGTCCGACCATCCATAGCTGATACCCTCAATTGGGGAATCTCCGATTTTCGTCGTTTTCGTCGAATGAAAAACACCGCCGAGCCCTTCATACCATTCGTTGGCCTTATTACCCTTCACAACCCAAACAAGCATTTTACTATAGCCCCGTTCCATCATCCAATTGACAGTGGCCATAAAGAGCTTTTTCCCGATCCCCTTACGCTGAAAACCCCTGGTAATATAAATCGCATACAATTCGCAATCGAATCCGACAATATCGCCCCTAATTATACCGCCATACGAAAATCCGACAATACGGCCATTATCATCCTCGGACACAAAGGCACATTTTTTATCGCCCAGATCCGATAAATCGCCCTGCCATCGTTGCGCGTTTTTTTCGTAGTTAAGTCCCAATAATACATGGTCCGGCATGATGCCATTATAGGTTGTTCGCCAGGTATCAACATGAACCCTGGCAATATCGAAGGCATCATCTATGGAGGCTGGTCGGATTAGCATATTATATTAATGGTTTCAAAACAAATTATCATTAGTCTCCCAAAAACAACCGCCGCTTTTATGGCGGCGGCATATCACGATTATTTCTTTTTTTCCTTTTTCGGTTTCTTCTTCTCTCTTGGCGGAGTGTTACGATCCTTCATAAAACCTCCTCATTAATGGGGCATTGATAATTCCGGGTTGCAAAACCCATTCCGCGAATATCCACTTGCGGGGTTCCGCTCCCCCGAACAAGGTTCGGGGGATGAAACCCGAAGTAGTCTGAATTTTGAATATTTCGTGAATCTATTCATTTTGGTTACGCGCCTGTCGGGTTTCATGACCCTTTGGGTCAGCGGAACCCCGCCGGCGCGGCTCACAATATTCGGACAGGCGACAATGCGCCTCAATGTCATTTTTCCGAATCGTTTTTGGATTTCGATTCGCGGGAATGTCTTCTCGAACGGTTTATGACCATGGATGCGCCAAGTAGAATCAATATCAATGGCCAGGCGTATTCCCAAACATCGCCGCGAAGAATATGAAAATTATCCAGTACGAAAAGCAGTCCCAATGCGATCAGAAAGTATCCAACCCACATAATCCTTCTCCTTTGAATATAAATATACCAAAGAAGATATTTGTTTGCCAAGTTAAAATATGGCTATTACGTAAATAATAAAAAGCCCCGATCAAAAATCGGGGCTATTGGAATTATCTTTGTATAATTCATTACCGCACCTTGGAGAGCTTGGCCAATGTTGACCCGAATTGGCTTTTCTTCACCGGAGCCGCCTGGGCTTGGGCGAGCGCCAAGGCTTTTTGGGCTTTGACTTTTGCCATGACAAATCGCCCGCCCAGAAATGCCGCTATTAATCCCACCGTCATAATCAGGTACTTATTGAATGGCTGCGGGGAGATGATTTGAACTACCACCGGATTTTCCGATGTTCCATAGGTTGCGAGTATTTTTGTGCCGGTTGTGACCTCTATATAATACGAAAGCTTATCGTCATTCAACGCTGCCGAGAGAATTTTGAAGCCGTAATTCTGCGGATCTGTTTGTCTCAGGACTCTCGTGAAATATATCTTGCTGTCGCCGAAACGGTAATGAATTATCGGAGTGCCTAGTCCCAAATTCAAGATGCTGGCGGTAATATAGAAGTCCTTAGTCGATGGTATTTGCGGCTGCGGATTATGAATAATTTCAGGAATCAGCTCGCTCTGGACCGCCTCTGGTGCAGGACGTTCTTGCTCATAGGAATGACTCGACCACAGAGCGTTTTCATCAATAACCTGCATCGCATTCGTAGCTGTAAACGATAGCCCCAGCATCACGCATATTAGCAGCGAATATTTTGTCTTTAGCATCTTCATACCCTCCATTAACGAATACCTGTATCGATCCAGCTTACGGTTGAATATCTCTTAATTAACGGCAAATATATGTTCATGGCTGTCAGGTCATGGTAATTCGATGACAAACGATCATCGTGGGTGAGAGATACGTGGCCGCCTGTTAAAACCATCGCTTCATTTCGCGCCACAACTGAACCATTGAACGCGCAATAATCCGTAAACATTCCCGCGATAGCGTGGTTAGTGTAAAATATACCGTCCATCTTCGCGACGCTTGCATCGGAAAAACCGGTATAGTTGGAAATACTCGGGCTGAGATTGTAGAAATTAGCCGAGTTGAAGGTAGTATTGATATTAATATCGTTGGTGTAATTGTACGGGGCATCATAGATTCCATCGCCGTCAACATCTTCACCGGTGCCCGGAACCACATGGTACCCGCTGGGGACCTGGGCGACTCCGCCGGATATTGTAAGATCCTGCATATGCTGATTGCCATCGGCATCAGCGATAACCACCGTAAATTTGCCATCGGCTTCTTTGGTCGAGGCGCCATAAGGTGTGGTCTGGCTTGAAAGATTGCCGAATACACCATCGATTCCGACATCCTCATAACCATTATTGCGATAGTCCGCCAACCATCCGCTGGCGCCATTAAGAATATTAGACTTCCAAGTGGTGGTTGTAAAATTGCCTGCAACGATATTATTGGCGGTCATGAATGCCACCATATCGGCGTTGGCATTAGCGGTCTTCCATGTATTTAATCGAGTTTGATATGCTTCAGGTGTTTCCGACCCGTAGTTGAAATTCGGCCTGGCTGTAAGTGCATTCTTGTATTTTATCTGGCCGCCCACATAGGTATTCCGTCCAACATAAAAAGAGCCCTTGCCCTTTACTGTGCCCTTGATAGCAAGATTGCTGGTAACAGCCACCGTGCCCTGTACAATAATTGGATTAGTGTCTGTACCTACGAGGGCGACATTGCCGGTTTCGCCAACATTGTCTCCATATGTACCTGTTATAATTACTTCGCTGGCCTGCAAGATGCCATCGCCATTTGTATCAACTCCGGCTTTTCCAACTGGGCTGCCGAGAGTACCATTAGCAAGGGCTATATAATAAGGATTCAATTCATCGACATTGCCATCATGGTCAAGGTCAGCAGGGTCATTCAGGTTAGGCATTTCAATAAGCGCCCTATCGTCTTCAGATTTATCAGCACCGGCATAACTATGTCTGTTGGCCGCATATGATGCCATTCCCTGGTAGCCGCTGCCGCTTGTGGGGAATACATATCCGCCGGCGTATGCGCCGCCGTTATCCATGACCTCGCCGGTAACAGGGTTGAATCGCGGGTTACCATTGACTGTCATATACCCCGCGAGAAGATCGAAAGTGACCATTGGCTCTGACATTACCATTGGCGACAGCGCCTCCGCTTGCAAAACCCGACCACCATCCAAAGTGGTTAATGAAGTAGGAATAATCAAAGACGCTGGCGGGCAATATTCCAAATCGCATAGTTGCGACAAGGGTTACACTTTCATTGCCGCCGGTAGCGTGGCTTGTGGCCTCGATAGTTACATCGCGGCAATCGATATAAGGGCTTTTCGGGCCCGGATTGACTACCGAAGTAACTCTGACAGAGTAATTACCTTCGGCTCCGAGATTGATATTATTATAAAATGTCGAATCGTTCAGGCTTTCGAGCCAGCCGAATGGATTTACGAATGGGGAAACGTTCTCGTCGTAGAAATTACCCCAGACATATTCGCTGACAGCTCTTTCGAGACCGGCTTCGGCTATATAAAAGGCCTGCGAGCTTCTCTTTGAGCTTCCGGCTGTTTCCACGCTTGTATTGGAGTTCATGATCGCTACCACTCCAAGAAGCGCAATCATCATCAGGATAGGTATGGCAATAATCATTGCGATACCACGTTCGTTGTTTCGTCTTATATTCATATTCCTCCCTTTTCCCTAGTTCTTAGGAAAATATGTCCAATATTCCACTGATCTCGGAAGACTGTTCTTATCGGTCCAGTTCATTGTGACGTGAATACGATAGATTCTTGGCGGCACGGTGGCGTCCGACTCGGAAGCGTCCACTCTCGTCGTGCGGCGGAAACGGCCATCGAGATTGTTCTCGGTTGTTATCACTGGTAGCGGTGAAAAGGTTGTTGTCAGTCTCAACGATTCCAACTTGTCCTGCGCCAAGACATCGGCCCTATTAAGGTCCCGCGAAAAGGAGTTGGCGTCCATTGTTATTGTCATCATCGGGGCGAGCCCTAAGATTCCAACGGCAAGGACTACCATGGCCGCGGTTACCTCAATGAGGCTTATTCCTTTCTGGTTTTTCATTATATTCTTCATGGCCCACCTCAATTTGTATTCCTGATTGTTATGGTTTGCGATTCAGTTCTGGAAAACTGTTTGCCGCTCATTATATCGTAGTCCTTTTTGTCGCTGCGGGATTTTAAAGTAACTTTTAGCGAGGTCGCCGCGACTCTATTCACCTTAAAACTGCTTATTTGTTCGGCGAATATTTCCGTGGTCCCGTTTACTTCCTTTATGAGATCCGGATTGAGCGTGTCGGAATTATCGATATAATAACGGATTTCCAATGTATCCCGGTGTATCACCAATGTGTCTTGCCCGCCGATTACCGAATCAACCTCGAAGGCATTGATGGTATCCGGAATATTGTATCCCGCCATCCGCAACTGCCTTGAGATTTCTTCAATCGACGCGCTGGCATTTTCCTGGGCTTCGGCAACATTTTCCTGCGAGAAATATTGCTGATTAGACCGGATAAAAAATGTGAACGCCGCAGTCGTAACCAGGATTGTCATCAATGACGCGATCAGCAGCTCCAGGAGCGTTACTCCCGATTTGCCTTTGAGCATATTTCTGTATTTTTTCATAACTTTAAGCCTCCTATCGAGACATTCTTATTATTCCCCGCCTATAATTAAGCAACTCTCATACCCTCATTATAAAAGCGGTCAATAATTGAACAGCGCCTCGTAACTTCATTTAACGGTGCAACTTGCGATGAATTTCATCGTGGTATCTCCACACGCATTCCGGCTGTTAACGGTCGACTATAGGATTTGTCCGATATTTGATGGATGCCGATGGTCAGGAGGCAAAATTGCCAAATTAGATGTCGCATCTTAGCAGTAGGTCATTTCCCCTGGGAAATGACGTCTTTATTTCGTCAGGTCGCAGGCGACCCGACCTACAACTGCCGAATCTTTCATTTTTTTGCGTGTCCGGGCTTGCCCTGACCGCAATTGATCAAGATGCGGTCACAGCAAACTGTAACACGCAGGAAACCCCCTCATTTCCATTGACAAATCATCGATATTTCGTAACTTATGTTTATAATATAGCAGTTACGTCTCGCAGGGATTGAAAAATGAATAAGATTAGAGTAGGGATATTGGGCTTAATATTAGCCCTCGTTTTGGCCGGGCCGAGTTATGCTGGTTGGACCGAGCCAGTACCGGTAACCGAACTTAATCTGAGCGGAGATGAATATTTTCCGTACCTTTCAGCTGATGGGAGCGTAATGGTCTTTTCTGCTGAGGGAACGATAACAATGAGTCACTGGCAAGGAGACCACTGGGGCCCCCGTGAGTATCTTCCTTCTCCGATTAATTATATAGGGGTTCAGAGAGCGGTGGCGATAACTCCCGACCTTCAATCGATTTACTGGATTTCTTGGAGGGATGGGGGGATGGGAATGTGGGATATCTGGCGTTCACATTGGAGCGATAGTTGTCAATGCTGGGGCCCGGCGGAATGCCTGGGTGAAAATATAAATTCGCCGTCAATTGAATGGGGGCTATGTTTCACGGCCGATGGGCGGCGGATGTATTTCACGACCGATGCATATGAAAAAAACGGCCAATTTAGTCTTGGATTTATGGATATATGGTATTCGGATTGGGATACTACTACAGGGGATTGGGGGCCTCCCTTTAATGTCGAAGCGCCTGTGAATTACTTCTCTGACGATATTGTTTCTTATGTTTCTGCTGATGGCAATACGCTCTACTTTGATAGCCCCGGTTCGCACGGTGTTCCCGGTTGGCAAGGAGAAGGAGATATATTTAAAGCCATATGGAATGGCCATGGATGGGGCAATGTGGAAAACTTGCGGACGCCCATAAATTCCGCTGTTTGGGATCAAAACGCATCTGCGACACCGGATAATCAGAAATTATATTTTTCAAATCAACGAGACAGATTGCCAAACGGCGATTATGAGATTATGGTATCGACATGGGACCCTACATCTATCGACGAAAGGGTTGTTAACCCTGATAAAATTTTGCTTAATCTAAGCTTATATCCAAATCCCTTTAATTCGCAGAATGTAATCAACGCGAATTTGTCAGACAGAAGTACGATCAGAATAAATCTCTATGATATCCTTGGCAGGAAATTAGAAGAAATATATTCGGGAAACCCCCATGACTGCAAATAAGCATACCATTGGATTTTTCATCAGATAGATATGCATCCGGTGTGTACTTTATCGAATTATCGCAGGGCGATAAGCGCACCTCAGAGAAGATGATATTA
>CAWFQL010000019.1:0-9352 GCA_963817915.1 uncultured candidate division Zixibacteria bacterium | reverse complement strand
TTAAAATTAGTCATATTCTTCATTGAAAGATACGCTTTGGACGTGATTTTGTCAATAAATGTGCGATAAATAAAGGGAATGTTGTTGAGCCCTAAAACAGGCAGTTCACGCCCCGACACAGTATATCAGGTTTACGAACTGCCTGAACCTCACTATAATAGACCGATTAAGGCGGAAAGAGAAATAAGACATAAACCTAATCTTAGTGAAAAATTTAACTTGCTGTAATTAGTAATTTTTATTAACAATAGGCAGCCGAATTGGCGTTAAGATGAATTTAATTGATGAAAGGTTTTGGTAAATGGCAAAATTGAAATTACCTCGTCTGGCATACAATTGGTTAAGCGCGGCCGGCGCGCTGATGTCGTTAATCACGGGCCTGGCGATAGTTCTGCTGCTGGTATTGAATATTACGGCAAATATAACCAACCCGTATCTCGGTATTCTAATCTATATAATCCTGCCGCCGATATTGGGATTTGCATTTATTTTAATCCCAATCGGAATGTACAAACAATGGCGGCACGAGCAGAAGGTCGGCGAGATATCGGTCTTGAAATGGCCGCATATCGACCTGAATCAGCCGAGCCAGCGCAATATCACGATCGTCTTCATTATAGCCACAGTAGTGTTCATTATAATCAGCTCTGTGGGACTGTATCAGGCATATCATTTCAGCGAATCGGTTTCATTCTGTGGAACAACCTGCCACAAGGTCATGGAGCCGGAAAATGTGGCCTACCAGAATTCGCCGCACGCGCGGGTAGAATGTACAGCTTGCCACGTCGGGCCCGGCGCCGGTTGGTATACGAAATCGAAGCTGTCGGGTGCATATCAGGTGTACGCGGTCCTGGCTAATAAATATCCGCGGCCAATTCCTACACCGATCAAGAATTTACGTCCGGCGCAGGAAACATGCGAGCAATGCCATTGGCCCGAAAAGTTTTTCGGCGCGCAGCAACGGCAGTTTAACCATTATATGTATGACAGCACCAGCACTCATTGGCCGATAAATATTCTGATTAAGACCGGCGGCGGTGATCCAAAGACGGGACAGACATCGGGAATTCACTGGCACATGAATATCGGTATGCAGATCGAATACATTGCGCGCGACGAGAAACGTCAGGATATCCCCTGGGTGCGGGTAACCGATAAAAGGACAGGCCGAGTTTCTGTTTATCAGGACGAGACCGGGCCCTTGAGCGAAGAGGAAATCAAAAATGGTACAATCCGTAAAATGGATTGTATGGATTGCCATAACAGACCCAGCCATGTTTATCATTCTCCTGATTACGCAATCGACAACGCGATCTTGACCGGGAAAATCGACGAGACTATTCCAAACATAAAGAAGATCGCAGTCGAGACGATGGCGAAAGAATATGAGTCGGAAGAAGAGGCGGTTGGGAAAATTGCAGGGTCGATTACGGATTATTACAGGCTCAATTTCCCCGAAAAGTATCCATCGATGAGCGTTAATTTGGACGCGTCGATAGTTGGAATCGAAGAGGCATATTCACAGAATATCTTTCCATTCATGAAAGTGCGGTGGTCGGAATATCCCAATAATATCGGGCATTTCAACTACAAAGGGTGCATGAGATGTCATCTGGGCAATCACAAGAATGCCGATGGCGTTAAGATCACTCACGAATGCAATACCTGCCATACGATATTATCGCAGGGAAGCGGCGCTCGCGCTGAGATGGCGACATCACAAACAGGTCTGGAGTTCAAGCATCCCGATGAGAGTATCGGCGAGGCCTGGAAAGAAACCGGCTGCTATGAATGCCATTCGGGAGTACAGCCGTAGATAGCTATTATTGAAATATAGAAATAAAAAAAGGCGAGGAATAATATCCCCGCCTTTTACTTTTAGTGATCCAATTTTTTATAAAAGCAGGTGATTTCGGCCGGAATTTTTATTGTTTTCAGTATCCAACTGCTCCGCTTGATCCGGCAGGACCTCGGGAATAATGCCCTGGGATTGATTTAGCTGATCGATTTTTTCGAGCTGTTTATCGAGCATTCTGCGACGAGTGCCGACCATTTCATCGTACTTGGCGTGGGCGGAATCGATTCGCTCCCCGATTTCGCCCATGACCTTGACGAATTTGTCCCATTGCATACGAAATCCGGCGAGAAGCGATTGAATTTCTCTCGATGACTGACGCAGGTTGAAATTGTTGATGGCCTGATGCATGAGTGCCAGCATCGCATATAATGTAAGCGGTGAGCAAAGAATTACTTTTTGTTTGAGTGCATCATCGAGCACGGTGGAATCGGCTTCCTGTATAAACGCGTATACCTGCTCATTGGGAATAAAAACCAAGACATAATCGACTGTATTGTCGTCGGGATTGATATAGTCCCGGCCGGTAACTTCTTTGATCCTTGCTCGGACTGACAACAGGAATACCTTTTTGGCCTGCTCGCGCTGGTTGTCGTCAGTGGCCTGCAAAAATTCCAGGTATTTATTCAAGGGAAATTTGACATCCATATTAACCTTGAGATTTTCGGGCAGGAGGAATGTAAAATCTGGACGGGATTTTCCGCCCTGGATTTGAGTCTGTTTTAAATAATTTTTACCCTCTATAAAACCTGCCACTCGGAGAATATCATCGGCCATTCGCTCGCCCCATTGGCCGCGCTGCTGGGAGCCTGAAAGAGCGATTTTCAATGATTCAGTTGTTTGACGTAAGATTTCATTTTGCTTGGATATGTTGCCGATGGCCTCGGACACCTGGCCGTATTTTGCGGGGACATTTTGATTGATATCGGTCATCAGCTTCTGGACTTTTTCCATTCGCTCCTGCATGTCTTTCGCCATGGATGTCAGCGATTGATCGATCAGCTTTTTCTTGCCTTCGAGATCGGCGGAGCTTTCGGATGTTTTAGTATCATACATTTCTTTTGAACGTTTGATAAGCTGATCGCTCGATTGGTTGGCTATTTCAAATGACAAAGCTTTGAATGATTTTTCCATTTCGTCTTTGATTCGCTGGAGTTCCTCGTCGGATTTTCGTTTCGACTTGGTATTTATAATAAATACGATGGCCGCCCCGAAAAGGGCTCCTATTATGAATATTAGAATCGATTGCATAAAATTAAATACCCCTGCGAGAATTGTTCGATTTCACAGGGGTATGATAATCCAATGATTTTTAGTTATCAATATTAAACAATCTATATCCCGATTATTTTATTGATGGCTTTCTGGACATCTTCTTTGCTTCCCGCGCCGGTATTGATGAAATACGGTTTGGCTTTCTTGAATAATCGTTCATAGAATCTGCGGCGAGCATCGGTCCTGTCATTACCGGTAACCAGTATATGAGGATTGAAAAACGGTTCGGATTTCATCGCGCCTGTTTGCGATAACCCCTCTTCGCAGAAACGAACAGCATCCGCGACCGACGGCTCAGTTACCAGAGGAGCAACGGGATCGTTTTTCAAAAGCATTATCCATTTAAGATTGGTCTTCTTCGTATGCTTACCCGGTCCTCCGATCCAGTAGGGATCGAGCATGGCTCTTGAAACCGCCGAGCCTTCGTAGCAGAACGGTGCACCTCTATCGAGACGGCAATTATCGAGCCGTTGACAAGGGCCATTAGTGCAATCATCGCGGCTGGATATGACATTTTCGCATTTGGATTTATCGAATAGCGGAGCAAGATCGGGGATTTTCTCGACGAGATTGGTTTGCATATAGAATTTCCGCTCGGGGGAATCGGCCATAGGGCCATTGGTCATGCGGACAAAAACGACATCGTCCGTTATGATTTTGGATTTGGCGCTGCGGAGCAAATTGGCATAATAAGATGATTTGCCGGTACCCTTGGGGGCGATAAGCAAAAGGCCATCGCCGCCGAAATCGAGTCCCAGGCCCCTAACAGAATATGTATCGAATTGACGAGAAAGGATATCGTCGGCCATTCCGATAGCCAATGAGCGCAATTGGCCGTAATATGCCGACTTGAAAAACACCGCAGTACGAGTTTCCGAATTATAGTATGCGCGCGGCTCCCTGCCGGGAATCCATCCGACCGCGTAGATTATTCCATGCGGTTCGAGATCTGTTTCGAGTTGAGCCGGGTACCAATTTTCGATAAAGTAATCATATAGATGTACGAGATTGGTACGTAATTGTATGACGACGCCAAGTATGTTGGCATTCCATTCGTAATATTCCTGATGAGACAGATGGGCTTCGGCTTCGGCTACCAACGCGTCGCGCAATTCAGGGCCGACATGCACCTCAGTCTCGACATTATTTTTTCGCTGGGTGACAGTATTATTTAGGGAAATTGTCTTGGCTTCTCGGGTCGGTTCAAGCTTGGCCAGGGCGTCTGAGATGCGATCCATGGCTTTTTCGATATTCTCTCTCGAAGTGGCATAGGAAAGCCTGATATACCCTTCGGCTCCGAATGATTCGCCGGGCACTACAGCGACATGAGCATGCTTGAGAAGATAATACGCCATTCCGTATGAATTGCGGATTTGCGTACCATCGAATTCCTTCTTGAAATAAGAACTGACATTGGGGAAAAGATAAAATGCGCCTCTTGGCTCGTAGCATGAAATTGCTGGTATATTTCTCATGCGGTCGAGCATATAGTTGCGCCGAATTTGGAATTCAGTTGCCATTCGTTTTATATCGTGTTGCGGGCCCGATAGCGCTTCTAATGCGGCCATCTGAGATATCGAGCTGGCGTTGGATGTGGCGTGCGATTGGACTTTCGATATTCCCATGATATATTCTTTGGGACCGGCTGCATAACCTATGCGCCAACCAGTCATCGAATAGGCCTTGGATACGCCGTTGACGAGAACCGTCTGCTCTTTGATTCTCTTACTCAAAGACGCGAACGACGTAAAATTAAAACCACCATATACTAATTTTTCATAAATCTCATCTGCGATAACAAGAATGCCTTCGCTTTCGACTACTTCAGCTAACGCGAGCAATTCATCTTTGGTATAGCCCGCGCCAGTAGGATTGCAGGGGTTATTGAGAAACAGGGCTTTTGTCGATGGCGATATGGCGGATGAAAGCGCTTGCGGGGTGATCCGGAAACCATCTTCCTCTTTGGTTTGAACAAAGACTGGATTGCCCCCGGCGAGGTTGACCATTTGAGGATAGCTGACCCAGTACGGCGAGGGGATAATTACCTCATCGCCCTTATTGAGTATGGCCATGATAAGATTGTAAATTGAATTCTTGGCGCCTGTAGAGACGACTATTTCGTCAGGTTCGTACGAAACACCATTCTCATCTTTCAGCTTTTTCGCGATTGCTTGGCGTAACGGTAAGATGCCATCGTTGGCTGTATACTTGGTAAAATTTTTATCGATCGCGACCTTGGCGGCGGCTTTGACATTATCGGGTGTCGGGAAATCCGGCTCACCAACCGAGAGGTCGACGACATCGATTCCCTCAGCCTTCATTGCCTGGGCCTTGGCCGAGATTTTCAATGTGGGCGAAAATCCGATTTTTTGTACACTATCAGATAACATGCGGTTATTCCTTCAGGTTTAGGATAAGGAGTACAATCTCTTGATTATCAAGAGTGACTACCTGCGCCACCTTTTTCCTTTTTATCAGGTTTATCTACCGCAGTGTATTTCTCGAGTAGCTTCTTTATATCAATACCGGATAATGACTCTACGACAGATGGCAACTGAGCCAGCACTTCGGCCACGCTCTTGGTGATTTTCGATGCACCGGAGGGACCATTGCCGGAATCTATCATGATGATTTTGTCGACCTTTGATAACGGCTCCGAGACGGCGCGGGCCAGCTCAGGCATAATCGAGATCAGCATCTGGTAGACGGCAGCTTGATTATAGTCGGCGAATGCCTGGGCTTTCAATTTCATGGCTTCGGCTTCGGCGGCGCCATGCAGCCTAGTGCCCGCGGCTTTGCCTTTTGCTTCCTCGGCCATTTTGAAGGCCATGGCTTCGGTCTCACTGATGATCTGATATTTGCGGGCGTCGGCCTGTTTTTTGACAGTCGATTCCAGCTCCATGCCCTTACGAACGATTTCTTTTTCCTCGAGCTTGATTGCCTGATCTTTTTCGACAATTCGTACTTGCGCTTCTTCAAGCTTCAACTGCTGGTTCATCTTCTGCCGTTCGATTTCGTACGATAAGTCGGCCTGGGCTTTTTTGCGATTTACCAATGCCTGGAATTCGGCTCGTTTTAGTTCGTAATCGCGGTTAGCCTCGGCGATTTCGGATTCGGCTCGGAATTTGGCGATATCGGCTTCTTTGCGCGCGATCGACGCCTTGACGGTAGATTCTTTTTCGGCCTCGGCCTCGGCGACTGCGGCCTCTCCCCTGGCCTGCGCAATGCGGGGTTTACCGAGAGCCTCGATATAGCCTGATGAATCTGAAATATCTTTTAATGAGAATGATAATACAGTCAGTCCCATTCTCGCGAAATCGAGCGAAGCGGATTGCTTGACTTTATTGGCGAATTGATCACGTTGCTGGAAGAGCTGTTCGACTGTCATCGAGCCTAATGCCGCTCGCATGTGGCCCTCGAGGATTTTCCCGGCGACATCTTTGATACCTTCGCTGCCACGGCCAAGGAATTGCTCGGCGGCCATTCTGATCGAGAATTCATCGCTGCCGATCTTGACCTGACCTTGTCCTTGGGCATTAATCTGAATACCCTGGGCAGTTAGTGCTTCACGGCATTCGAGATCGAGGGTGTATACTTCCAATGGCAAGACCTGTGCCGATTCAACGAACGGCATTACCAGCGTGCCGCCGCCGACATGCATTCTATAGCCGATTTTGGTCTTGGTACCATCGGGATTGACAACCGTCTTTTTCCCTCCCCCCGATATAATCAGGACTTCATTCGGTCCAACTTTGCGATATTGTTTGGCAAGGACGATAAGAATCAACGCTACCACCACAACTATTGCGCCGATCAGTATCAACAGCGATATTAGTTGCATATCATTCTCCTTCTACTATCTCGAAAATATTCACATTAGCGCTACAACATCAATAAAAAACGAATCAAATCTCCCCCATCCCCTTGTTGACGTCTCGAAGGACGAGATCGACTCGTTCCATAATACAGGGCAATATTATATGGATTCAAATCTCGACATGCAATATATTTATGCTGCGTTGAATTTCACGGACAATTGCGTGTAAATACTGATAAGGTATGCTGATATTTTGACGGCAGTTCAGATTATGTTCAGGAATGATGTTTTACTTCATCATTATCATCTTGCGAGTTTGTATGTTATCGGAGGTTTCGAGTCTATAGAAATAAACGCCGGATGGACTATCTGCCCCATTCCAATTAACTGAATAGCGACCGGGCTGTTTGAAGTCATCTACCAAGACCTCCACCAGCTGGCCGAGTAAATTATATATGGATAGATTAACACTCTGGGCGAAAGGCAGATCAAAGATAATCTCAGTAGAGGCGTTGAATGGATTGGGATAGTTTTGGGCTAATCTAAATTGGCCGGGTCTGGGGTTTTCGTCTTTCACGCCGGTAGTCTGCCTATAATATATATGGCCGGGGATGATTGCGGGGGTGACCATAGTGCGCCCATCAACTAATCCAAAAAACATAGATCCTAAAAGACTATCATAAGTCGTGTCGATTTGCACATCCTGCGGCGGCGCATCCGGGTTGATATGAAATCTGATTGTCCAACAATGCATTCTTAATCCATGAGTATCCAGATAGCAATTTTCAGGTCCTGCTACATCGGAAAACCCGAACATGCGAATATAGCTGCCAGGCATCATTATCGTGTCATAACAAACATCCCAACAAAGTAGATTGCCCCAGTAACTTACGGACTGAGCAGAAATGCTATTATTCATTGATTCCCAGGCTAACGGCATTTGGTAAAATACAACCGAATCGTCGGTCTCGACATATATGGGGACATTCGCAAAGGTCGCTCCCGAATCGACATAAACGGTTTCAATAATTATGCTATCCTGAATACCGGGGTCCTGCTGAGCGAATATATTTGGAGATAAAAATAGCAGAAATGTAATAAGCAATATAGCTTTTCTCATATTTACCTCCTATTTCATCATTATCATCTTACGAGTTTGTACATTACCGGAGGTTTCGAGTCTATAAAAATAAACGCCTGATGGATTATCTGTCCCATTCCAGTTAACTGAATAGCGACCGGGCTGTTTGAAATCATCTACCAAGACCGCCACTTGCTGACCGAGTAAATTATAAATACTCAGATTGACATTCTGAGCGGAAGGCAGATCAAAGATGATTTCGGTAGAGGCGTTGAATGGATTGGGATAGTTTTGGGATAAATAGAATTGGTCGGGCTTTGAGTCTTCGTTATTTATTCCGGTAATTTGTCCATAATATAAATGACCTTGGACAACGGCAGGAATTATCTCAATTCCACCATTGCGAAGTCCAAATTTGACGTGTTCTGATCGTGAATCAGCTAATATATTGACCAAAACTTCTTGCGGTTGTGCATTTGGCATTATCCTAAATCTGATCGCCCAGCAACGCATTCTCTGACCGTGAGTATTCAAAAATAAAGAATCTCTACCGTGGAACCCCCGACCAAACATTCTAATAAAGCTTTGAGACGTCCATATAGTATCGAAACAAAATGACCAATTTACGAGATCGCCGGCGTAAAAAATTGAGTGAGCGTAAATGTTATTATCATGAGAATCCCAAACTACTGGTAAATGATAGGAATAGATATCCTCGTCGGCTACGACATACACTGGCAAAAAGCGCGATACATCCCCCGAATCAACGTAAGCGGATTCAATGATGATGCTATCCTGGATCCCCGGGTCATTCGGGTCTTGCTGTGCAAATAGATTTGGAGATAGAATTAGTAGAGATGTAGCAATCAATAGTACTTTTCTCATATTGCCTCCTATTTCATCATTATCATCTTGCGGGTTTGTAGGTTATCTGGGGTCGCAAGTCTATAGAAGTAGACTCCCGATGGAGCAGTATCGCCATTCATATCTGTACCATGCCAATTAACTGAATAGCGGCCGGGCTGTTTGAAATCATCTACTAAGACCTCCACCTGCTGGCCGAGCAGATTATAAATAGCCAGTTTGACACTCTGGGCGGAAGGCAGGTCAAAGTTAATCTCAGTAGAGGCGTTGAATGGATTGGGATAGTTTTGGATAAGGCAAATTGGCCGGGATTGGGAATATCGTTTTCCACGCCGGTTGTCTGCCTGTAATATATATGGCCGGGAATGATTGCGGGAAATATTGATGTCACGCCATCAAATAGACCAAATAAAGTTTCCCCCATTGCAGGATCGCTATATCCACTGATCATAACGTCTTG
>CAWFQL010000018.1:0-114964 GCA_963817915.1 uncultured candidate division Zixibacteria bacterium | reverse complement strand
TAAGACAGGGAGATTATAAAATAATCACACAAGAAGATTTTGTTAGATGTGCGGAGATGGAACGAGAAGGGAATTTCGACAAATCCAATATCGATAAAATGAATAAAATAGGATTTTAATAAAGGAGGAAGAGTGCCTGATCATAATTTAAGAGCATTAAATGATTGGATGCACGCTTCAAGAGCCATTATTGCTCCAATATTTGACGAAGACGATCTCGCTGTAAAAACTAAACCAGTGAGAAATAGACAGGTATTATGTATTTCAGATAATCTTAAAGAAACTATAATAAGTGTAGTTGACAATAATATTGGAAGCAGCGATTGGCAAGGATTTCTCTATATTATGTGCAAAAAGTATTTGGATAAAGATAGGGAATTTTACTTTCCGCTTTATGTCGGCAAAACAGAAAAAGAGGGAAGAAAGCATCCGATCAGCTCAAATTTACTAAACATCCGAAATAATACGGCCGCCTTTGCCAGATGGGGTAATGGAAATTATTGGCATATCGGCCAGCTAAGCAATTCACTATTTAACCAATCTAGTGGAGGAAGACACGATAATTGGGCAGAAGAATTATTTAAAAAGCCCTACCAGCCGCCAATACTTAAGATGCCTATATATCTTGTAATAATAAATTGGCATATGGGCATAAGCATTAATTTATATGGCAGCAATGTGCCGCTTCATCCGAATCTTGAGAGTGAGATCATACAATTTTCAAAGCAGATTAATCCAAATTTGTTGAATAAAAAGGGGAAAAATAAAAACAGGAATAGGAATAATAAAGGCGATAATCTGTCAATTACAAGTAATTACAACCTACGCAGAGCTAATGGTGGCATACATGACGAGGAAGTAGGTATTGATTTAAACCGCCAAATTGAATCTTTATTACGAGGAGACAAAATACATATTCATGTCGCTGCTGAAATTAGATGGACTGGGCAAGACACTGTAGAAATCCAAAACCACTTTGCTAGCTTTGAGAGAAGGAACCATACCTATTCGCCTGTAATAAACAAGTCTGTGGTCAGAGCGATTTATCGTGCGGGGCTAACAGGCAGATTTGAGATAGAGTCTGAAAATACCGGAATTGTTCACATTAGAAAGCTGTAGATAAAAGAATAACTCAAATACTTGGAGGCATAGTATGTTCCATTTGATCGTGACATGCGTTGGGAAAAAGAAATTAGAAGGTCCCAGTATTACGACAGCTATCGACAATCTAATTCGCAAGGGAATAAATAATGACGTCAGCAGTTTATTTGAAGAATGGACAAATATTTTGCAGCAACCAACTTTGCCCCGACAACAGGCGATAGACGTGTATGCCGCGGCACTTTGGAGCGCATCCTGTGAAGCATATAATACAGCTAAGAGTTGTACTAATAATAAAGCAAATCTATGGATCATTTCATGTGGCTACGGATTGATAAACCATTCAGATAAGATTACCGGATATTGTGCTACCTTCAAAGCTAATGTCTGTGATAGCTTATATCAAAGGAAGTATTTTGGCAATTTAAATCCAATCGACTTAAGCAAACGATGGTGGGACTTGCTTATGACTCAAGGAATCTTACAGAACACAAATAGGCCCAAATCGATTCATGACCTTGTTAATAATCTCAGCACGTCAGATGAAGTTCTTATCGCGGCCGGTAAAGAATATTATGAGGCAATTTACAATGATTTAAATCAAGTCACTTTACGTCCCAATGGTCCCAAAATTGCACTGGTTGGAATAAAACATAAAAATAATAGCTATATACCATCTATTCCAAGTAATTTAATAGATAAGGTATCCCCCTACTGTAGTGGGAAAAGACTCAGGGAATTTCTGCACTGCAGCGCTATTCAATTACAGTCAAAATCGGCAAATTATCTTATTAAGCGTTACTTTGAAACTGGGGAATTCCGCTGTGAATTTCCCTAAACCTTGAAGATATCGGTCGCACTATTTTGCGTATGATTTTTAATAGAAGAATTATTATAAAAGATACATAATCATTAATAAATTCGATCATCATGGGAGAGAAATACATGAAAAACAAATTGGATGAACTAATTTTAGCGCACTTAGAGAATAAGGATTATGATATTAATATCCGTAAAAACTTGGACAATCATATACCCTTCGATTTTGACCGAGAGGATTTATTATCAGAAGATTTGCTAATACTGGGCTATATTGCCGGTAGATGCGCCGATCTCACTTTATTGGGTATCCTTTTGAAAGGCAATTATCTTGATTCTTTAGATCCATGGAACAACCTTTATGCTGGAAAATATATAGAGGCATTAAAGCAGTTTCGTATAAGGCTTTTGCTAGATGCAGAAAATTATGATTCATTATGTGGTGCGGCAACTGCATATTACAGGTTAAATCGATTCGAGGAATCCGTCAAGCAATGGGAGACCACAATAAAAATGGACGATCGTGTAGAAAACCATTTTGAACTCGGAAAAGCTTTTGCGAAATTAGGCAAAAAAGGTCAGGCCTTGGAGCAATATCGTTTATTAGAAAAGGAAGAGCCAAATATGGCCGCAGAATTACTTGGTATGCTAAATGATATTACTAATAAGATTTTTATTTCTATTAAGTAAATGACAACTTGCTTTTATTTTGCTTGCCGCGATACTCGAGACTTTTTGGATTTATGAAAGAAGCGTAAGTAATGTCGATATTTAGACGCACTGAAACTGAGGTATTTACTGAAGTTTATAAAAATACAATTCAGGAATGCTTAATTAGAGAGCGACAATTAAAGTCTCAGCTTCCTACTGAAGAACTGTACGAACGGCACGCTACCATGTGGACGCGCTTTAAATTAAATTACAAGTATAATCGATTAACGGGATTCGGCGCTTATATCAGGGGATCTATTATTTCTGTAGCATCAATTATTGGATTTCTTATGCTCAATGATTGGACAAGTACAATTAAAGATACAGGCGTATATGATCTATCAGGAATGCCCATACAGACAGGTACGTCTATAGTGCGTACCTTGGAGAATGCTATAGACTATTTTATTGCATCGGTTGGCCTACCTTCATTGGAGCAAGCAAAAGGGTCGGGCAATTTTTCGACATTTGGATTCTTTTTCTTTTGGGGCAGTTTATTTTTTGTAACTTATGTGTCATTCAAAATCAGCACCAAAATCAGATCCGCACATTTTAGATACAAATTCAGAAAGTTATTGCCTTCAATGCGGAATGCCGAAGAAACGAAAGAGACGTTTTCAGAATTTGTATATGAATACTTGCGATGCAGTAAATATGCCGGGAAAGAGCAAAGCAATATAATTGCAGACACAAGTATTGAAATAGTCGAAAAAGTAAAATCAATTCTTGGTTCAATGAAGATATCCCCGGAAGAATGTGATGATAATCATTGCAAAAACAATGGCAAATAAATCGTACTCTTCTTCCGATGATTTGCTTAAGGATGCACTTAATAATATAATCAAAGCTTGCTGAGGATTTTGTTCAAATCGAAGCAAAAGGAAATTGGGTCCATCCAATTTCAACAAGGCAAAATGCTACTGCCATTTTGGCATGATTGCTTTTTTGAAAATGCTTTTGGGTGTCCAAAAAGTGTCTATAAATAAGCCAAAACGGCCCCAAATAGGCCAAAGTGAGCCAAGACGAAAATTCGTATAATTCCATGTATCACATTATAATACGATGTGTTTTGGTGGGTTAGAAAAAGGCCCCGGTCGCATCCTAAGTCCAGCGCGTCTGCCAGTTCCGCCACTTTCGCAGCACTCTAATTGTTTACTCCACAACATGTTACGGTATTCACCGCGGAGGCACCCTTTGGCCTGGTGTCCAAAAAGTGTACGTTTTCAAACTTTTTTGGACGTAACATATTTTAAATTAAGAGACGCCAAATCAATAAGCAAGTTCTTTCTAACGTAACCATTACTTCCAGGCGCAGGTCGGGGCCAAATAATATTTGTTTTACAATGTCATCGGCGACTCATTCTCTTTCAACCATAACATATGCTTCTCATATCCCGGCATCATTCTTTCAACTTCAATATCTTCAAATATGATAATTGTGACGATTATAAGAAAAGATTAGAATTAACGGGTCAATCTGACTTTCGGGTCTCAAACCCAGAAAAGCTTGACAGACAACAGCTTTTTCAGAAAATGAATTCACTGTAGTAAGTCATTCTAAGAAAACAATGGCCGAACGCCGCGCTTCATAATTCGACTGTTGGTCTGCTGTCTTATTTCATCATCATCATTTTTTTCGTCTCGATCTTATCCCCAGCCTTGATTCTGTAGAAATAAATCCCGGAAGCCTGATCGCCGGCATCCCATATAGCCTGATGATTGCCTACAGGTTTCATTCCCTCTGCAATCGTTTCTATCTTTCGACCGAGAATATCGAATATGTCAATCGATACATTTGATTGCGTTGGTATTGAGTATTGAATCATAGTCTGGGCATTGAATGGATTGGGGTAGCTTTGGGATAGAGAGAGGAATTTGGGGATCGAACCATCATCGTGTCGATCGCCTATGGAAGTTAAGATTGTGCTATTAGTCAAAATAGAGACTGTATGAGAGGCAGAATTCGCCACCGCTATGTCATTATCGCCATCTCCGTCAAAATCAGCGATAGCGGCTGAACTTGGGTAGCCTCCAGAGCCATATCGGACGATCGCTTGATGAAATACACCCTCACCGTCATTTAGAAAAAGCGAAATATTGTTGTCATCATAATTTACCACCGCCAAATCATTATCTCCATCATTATCAAGGTTGGCTGCGACAACTACTTTTGGATTAAAGCCAGCTTCATAAAAGGCGCCTGGAGAAAATGTTCCATCGCCATTATTAAAAAATAGCGAGATACCACCACGAGGACGACCTGGACCACCCGAAGCTATTAAGTCAATATGGCCATCATTATTTAGATCGGCTGCGAAAAGCGATTTGAGGGTTCGCCCTACTGGGTAAATTACTGGCGCTTGAAATGTCCCGTCGCCATTGTTGTTCCAAACAAAAATGTCATTGGAACGATCGTTGGCGACCGCTAGATCATTATCACCATCACCGTCAAAATCAGCGGAAAGCACCGAGATCGGCCCTTCTCCTGCGCCAATATTAATGGCTTCTCCAAATGCTCCATCGCCGCTATTTAGTAAGATAGAAATGTTATCTGCCCTCTCATTTGAAGTTACCAGGTCATTATCCCCATCGCCATCAAGGTCGGCCGCGTAAACAGACGACGGACAGGAAGGAACCTGATAATTACCCATCAATTGAAATATTCCATTGCCGTTATTGATGAATACCGTGACGCAATTGCAGCGTGTTACTGCTATATCATTATCGCCATCGCCATCAAGATCGGCTCCAATGACCGACGTTGGCCCGGAGGCCAATGCGTAATTGACTGCCGGCTCAAAAGCCCCATTACCGTCATTCATCAAGATAGATATCTGGTAGTTGAGATAGTAATCGCCGTTTGTTACGACCAGATCCTTATCCCCGTCGCCGTTGAAATCTGATGCAAAGATGGAAAAGGGGTAATATCCAACAGAATAACTTGGTTCCTGAATAAAATTTCCGCTGCCTTTATTCTTCAGGAATGAGATAGTATAACTATCTGAATTTGCTGTAACAATGTCATTATTTCCATCGCCGTCAACATCAATTGCATATACTGAACTTGGCCCAGTGCCAACCGCATAATTTATGGGTTCTTCAAATGTTCCATCGCCGTGATTGCTTAAAATGCTGACATTACCGCTATAGTAGTTTGCGGTTATCAAGTCATTATCGCCATCGCCATCTAAGTTTGATGCAAAAACTGAAGCAGAGCCGTTAGGTGTATTGTAAAAGATCGGTGTTCCAAAGGTTCCATTTTGATTATTCAATAAGACTGAAACTCCGCTTATTTCTATATCGCCCGGCGGACCAGTTTGACTAACCGCCAGATCGTAGTACCCATCATTATTGAGATCGGCCGCTATTATTGACCAGCTTTGGGGTCCCCATAGATTGTAATTACTAGCGGCTTGAAAGGTTCCATTGCCGTTGTTAATCAACAATGAGATGTTGCGGCTATCTGAATTTGACGCAACAAGGTCTTTATCACCATCGTTGTCTAGGTCAGCCGAAAATACTGTATTCGGTCCGCTTCCAGCCTCATAATTCACCGGAGCCTGGAAAGTCCCATTGCCATTATTCAGCAGTATGGAAATATTATTCGATAAATAATTTGCTACGGCGATATCATTATCTCCGTCGCCATTGAGATCAGCTGCAAAAACTGAAACGGGCATATTTCCTGCAATGAAGCCGACATTCGGCAGGAACGTCCCGTCTCCATTATTTATTAAAATTGAAATGCTGTCTCCATTCGTGGCTATTAGATCGTCAACACCATCGCCATCAAGATCGGCAGCGAAGATATCTCTACCAGACCATCTCATGGGAAATTCAAATTGAAGCCGGAATGTCCCGTCGCCATTATTTTTCATAATCGAAATCCCGCCTGTACAACCAACTGCCAGGTCACTTTGGCCATCACCATCAAAATCTGAGGCAACTATAGAGCTGGGTGGTGATCCAACTTCAAAATCGAGTCGCGCGTCAAAAAGCGGCACGAAGGCAAATGACAAGATGCAAGGGATTAGTACTAAGCACAAAGTCAAAAACGCCAGTTTCATATTTTCCTCCAAAGTTGCTTGTTAGTAAAAATAATCATTTCATCATCGTCATCTTCTTGGTCTCGATCTTATCCCCAGCCTTTATTCTGTAGAAATAAATCCCCGACGCCTGATCGCCGGCATCCCAAATCGCTCTGATGATTTCCCGCCGGTTTCATTCCTTCTGCGAGCGTCTCTATCTTGCGGCCAAGGATGTCGAAGATGTCAATTGACACAATCAGATTGCGTAGGCAAAGAATACTGAATCGTGGTCTGGGCGTTGAAAGGATTGGGGTAGTTTTGGGAGAGGGAGAAATTGGTCGGCAGTTTCTCGCCTTCTGCAATTCCGGTGGGCGTAAAGCGGAGAATCTGAAGCGAAGACCAGTCCGCCACATAGACGTAATTTCCCAAAACAAATATGCCCTCAGCAGAGCCCGGCGTATCATGGTTTCCTGCCAATAACGGGCTTGAGGGGTTGGAACATCGATAATAAGAAGGCCCGAATCTGCGTCAGCGATATAAGCGTAATTGCCCAATACAAATACGCCCAAAGCATCTGTGAGGCGTATGATAGTTCCTAACATATACTGGATTGGCCGGATTGGAGACGTCGATAATAAGAAGACCCAAAGTCCATGACGCCACATACGCGTAATTGCCCAATACAAAAACGCCGCTTGCAGTGCAAATTTCCGAGCATAGCTCCCGGCATAAACAGGATTTACTGGGTCAGATACGTCCAATATCCAATGCCCTCCTCCGAAACCGCTCCGTATGTTCCAATAAACTGATACATAAGCGTAATTGCCCAATACAAAAACGCCAGAGACAATCAACCGTATCATAGCTTCCTGCATACACTGGATTGGCCGGGTTGGAGACGTTAATAATTTGAAGACCATTAGATTCCAATCCGCCACAAATGCGTAATTACCCATAACAAAAACATCCATCGCAACGCCTGGCGTATCGTAACTTCCCTTATATACCGGATTGGCCGGGTTAGAAATGTCGATAATTTGAAGACCGGATTGCTCATCTGCCAAGTAAGCATAGGGGCCGACGATAAAAATATCTTTGGCATAGTCCGGAGTGTTGTAATTTCCGGCATAGTACGGGAATGACTGGGTTGGATACATCGATAATCTGGAGACCTAGTCATCCCATCCGCCACATATGCGTAATTGCCAACTACACAAATCCCCCGAGCATCACCGGGTGAATCATATGAGCCGACATATTCGATATTCTGGGCATGCGCTAGCAAAGGTAGCGAGAAGGCGCTACACAAAACTATCAGCGTTGCTAAAAAACAGTAGAACCTCTTCATCTCTTCCTCCAATTATTCCGAGTAATATTCTCTTGTTTGCGCACACGAATGACTATGCTGCCTTGAAAAATAGGCATAAATATCCTTGTTGTATTCGACAAATGACTAAGGCTCTTTTCATAGACAATCTTCATTCTAGAGCCGTTTGTGATTGATATTAGATTTTCGATATCTGCAGCCTGGGGAAGCCTGCAAATCAATGTAGTATAAAGATATTACTTTTTTAATATCTGTCAAGAAGGAATCTTTATAAACAATCATTTCATCAGCATCATCTTTTTCGTCTCAATTTTATTGCCTGCCTTGATTCTGTAGAAATACATCCCCGATGCCTGATCGCCGGCATCCCAGATCGCTTGATGATTTCCCGCCGGTTTCATTCCTTCTGCGAGGGTCTCTATCTTGCGGCCGAGGATGTCATAGATGTCAATTGAAACATCCGATTGAATTGGCAAAGAATACTGAATCGTGGTCTGGGCGTTGAAGGGGTTCGGGTAGTTTTGGGAGAGGGAAAATTGATTCGGTATAAAAAGATCATTGTTTTCTATTGATGTCATAGACGAATCAGTAGCATATCCTGTTCCCCAAATTATATCGTGGCTAATACCGACATACCACATTCTGTAAATGTTATTTTCGATAAACACCAATGGACTCCTGACACAAAGATCATCGAAGGAACCGAAAGGTCCCGGCTGCAGGACAGGGTTTGTTAAATCTGCTTTCTCCCAAGTAATGCCGTCGGGCGAAGTTGCATATCCGATACATCCTCTCGCCCCGTGGTAATCATTACCCAAATACCACATATAATAGGTGGAATTGGCAAATATTACCATCGGGTCATTGACCTCGGAATCTTCCCAGGTGCCATAGGCTCCAATATCCAGAACAGGATTAGCGCTTTCTTCCTTGACCCACGTTGTGCCGTCAATTGAAGTAGCGTAACCGATACGAACATTAACATTATTATAACCGGCGTACCACATCTTATAAACCTGACCATCGAACAGGACCCGGGAGCCCCAAACGCCTCGGCTTTCCCACGATGCCGGGCCATAGCCCATAACCGGATTGATACTATCAGCCTTCTGCCAGGAGATCCCATCGCGCGATGTTGCATATCCTATGCGGTCAGTATGGGATCCGACTCCGTCATAACCCGAGTACCACATCTTGTAGATATCTCCATCGTGAATGACCCAGGGAGAATGTTACGCCTTCATCATCGAATGAACCAGCCGGCCCAACGTCCAGAACGGGATTGACGCTATCGGCTCTAGTCCAGCGGATTCCATCCGGCGAACTGGCAAAACCAATACGAACCGTTGATCCATCATACCCGATGTACCACATTTTATAATAGTTATCTTCGAAAATTACACAACTAACTAGAGTCATTTCATCCCATGATCCCGGAAGTCCGGGTTCAAGAATCGGATTGCCGGGATATTTTTCCCATGTTGTTTGGCCAAGGACTGCCGATACTGGCAGCAGCCAAATTACAGCAAATAAAATCATAGCAATTCTTTTCATCTTTTGCTCCAATTGCTTCGGGTTATCATAATATATATTTCGAGTGCTGTCGGGGCGCCTGCCCGGACAGATTAAATCTTATTTCATCAGCATCATCTTTTTCGTCTCGACCTTGTCGCCGGCCTTGATTCGGTAGAAATACATCCCCGATGCCTGATCGCTGGCATCCCATACTGCCTGATTGTAGCCAGCGGGTTTCATTCCCTCTATAAGTCTTTCAACTTTGCGGCCGAGAATATCGAAAATATCGATTGAGACTTCGGATGGGGATGGCAACGAGTATTTTATCGTGGTCTGGGCATTGAAGGGATTGGGGTAGTTTTGGGAGAGGGTGATTTGATTTGGAGCCGATGATGATTCCGAGACCTCTGTACGGTACGAGATATATTCAAAAAGCCCCTGCGTGATATACCAGTGACCCAAGTTAGGCATGCCATTGGTCAGGACAATGACGCCCGTATTTTCCGCCGGGCTATACCACATTTGGGTTCTGTAACCGCTCCATTCTCCGTTATGCCCCCAAGCTTCTCTATTACCGGGTCTATATGTGACCCAGAATAATCCCGTATTGGGTTCGACATCGGGAAGTTGAATAGCAGTGATCATTTCTACTGTAGTACTGTCCAGGATTCTAGCGCCTTCAAACTGACCATGCTGCATGATAGCGATCAAGTAGTGGGCCAGTTGATTGGTGCTCGTCTTGAGTGAACCGCATGGATACCAGGGCTGGCCGCGTTGCGGAATTGAATTATAATTGCCGCCACTCCAATAGTACGGGACGGCGATATCATCCAGGTCCAAATTGCCCAGGAACCAGGAGCTGTTATTCATGCCGAGCGGCGAGAAAATTGAACGTTGGCAGTAATCTTCAAACGACAGAGAATCGGGATTGATCTTCTCGACTAAGTATGCCGCCAGTGCAGTTGCCACATTGCCATAATTGTAAACCGTGCCGGGCAAATAATTGCCGAAGTTGGCCCCAGAATAATAGGATCCCTCAGGAGTTAGATAATTCATCAGGAATTCCCCCAGCGGAATAGGAGAATCGCCACCCCAAGTGTAACAGCTGATTAAGCATACTCCAATTATCAATAATCCCAGAAGTATGAGTCATCAGCATCCGGAAGGTGATAGGAGAAGAGGGATAATATGGATTGTGTACTTCCCAAGGAAGATATTGGCTGATGTCATCATCCAATCCAAACAAACCATCTTCCCAGAGCTGCATTAATGCCACGGCGACAAAGGTTTTCGAAATCGAACATAATACATAGATGGTGGAATCTGTAGGTTCGATATCTTGAGCGATATTCGCATGTCCGTAGTTTCCAGACCAAATTACCTCACCGTCAGATATGGCACAGGCTGACAACCCGGGGATATGCTCTGTTTGCATGATCGAGGTAATAAATGAATCGGGATCGCGCGGCGATGGTGCATTCTTTATGCGTAATTGATAATTGCCATAGCTATTGTCATACCCATCAACGACAATCAGAATCTCCTGCCCGGCAGAAAACTCCTGGCAAAACAATTCAGATTGCATACCCCAGACGTCATCGTTTCCAGCAATAAAATCTTCAGGATAAAAGGGTTCGGCTCGGGCAAGTGAAGTTGTATAGCAGCAAGCCGGTATCATAAGAGCTTCCAAGGAGTGAGATCGTGTAGAACCCATCGGCAGGCGCCGTCCATTTATAGGTCTTATCCGGTCCTCCACATGCGCCTGGATACCACCGCAAACCGTGCCAGGAAGGAGGCTGTGATAGGGAATGGCCCATAGTTATTAGTGGCTCCTACAGTTGTGCCAACTGCCAAGATGGGCAGGGATTGCCCGGATAGATCGATATAATCGGAACAATCGCCGCTGAGAAGGATCGGGTTATCCGGGTCGGTATTTTCAGAAGTAATTTTTTGACCGGCAACGCTTTCACCTGCGAGCAGTAGTTTTTGCTTTTCGCCCGATCCATAATTGCCGCCATACAGCGGCGCCTCGAGTCAGAGCAGTACTAACACAATCACTAAACAGTAGCATCTTGGCATTTGAAACCTCCAGGGAAATAATATTTCAATCACTATCTATCAATATCGCCTTACTTCATCATCATCATTTTTTTCGTCTCGACTTTATCGCCGGCCTTGATTCTATAGAAATAAATCCCCGACGCCTGATCGCCAGCATCCCATGTAGCCTGGTGATTCCCTGCTGGCTTTACTCCCTCTACAAGCCTCTCTACTTTGCGACCGAGGATGTCATAGATGTCGATAGAGATTTCCGATTGCGACGGCAAAGAATATTGAATTGTGGTCTGGGCGTTAAAGGGGTTGGGGTAGTTTTGGGAGAGGGAGAAATGGCCGGGTAGCATATCACTATCTTCAATTCCTGTTGGTGTGAATCGAAGAACCTGAAGCGATCCCCAATCTGCCACGTAAATATAATCACCAGAGACAGCAACATCTTTGGCGATGCCAGGCGTAACAATATTGCTTACCAATGCAGGATTAGCCGGGTCAGAAACGTCTATAATCTGGACGTCGGTATTGGTTAAATATACGAAATTACCAGAGACATAGATGCGCTGACCGGAATCGGGAATGTTATAACTTCCGATTAATGTAGGATGAGCTCGATCGGCGACGCTAATGATTTGTAGTCCAAACGATCGGTCGCGGATATAAGCATATTCTCCGGAGACGAATGCGCTGTAGACATATCCTGTAGTGTCGTAGCATCCTGTTAAGACAGGATTAATCGGATTGCTGACATCGATTATCTTAAGGCCATTAAAACCATCCGGTACATAGGCATAATGGCCCGAAATAAAAACGTCGAGTCCTCGACCGAATCTGCTTACTAGAGAAGGATTGGCCGGGTCTGCAATGTTTATGATTTCAAAATGCTTTGAATAAGATGAATTTTCCCAAGTTATATAAGCATAATTACCAGAAACGTAGAATCCCAGGAAATGCCCGGGAATATCATACCTTCCGGCAAATATCGGAGAGCTGGGATTGTCTATATTAATAATTTCAAGATGACCGGCAGACCTTTCTGAGTATACCGTATAAGCATAGCTTCCCGAAACAAAAACGTCCTGAATGGAATCCTCATAGACTCCCGCCAAAAGCGGACGGGTGGGATCTGCTATATCAACAATAAAAAATCCCAAATATTCACTTCCCACGTAAGCGTAATTGTCAGAGATGTAGATGTTGTTAACTGCCTGGCAATAATATCCTCCAGCCAGCGTTGGATTGGCAGGATCGGAAATGTTCATGACGCGGAAGCCAGATGCGTTGTCCGTCAGATAGGCGTAATTGTCGGAAATAAATGCGTGATTTGTTGATCCCCGGGAATCATAATAATAGCTGCCATATAGTTGCGGATTAGAAGCGTCATTGACGTCGTATATTTCAAGGCCTCCACCGACATGCCTAGGAAACGGATATCCGCCAAGAAGCTGTTCACCAGATATGTAAACGTAACCACCATATGCAATAACGCCAAAAGCTCTAATAGTATAGCAGCTTCCATTAAGTATGGGATTTGCTGGAGTGGAAATGTCTATTATGCCGAGCGCCCCACCTCTGCCACTCCCGACAACATATGCGTAATTCTCGGTGACATAAACATCTTGAGAATAAAATGATAGGCTGCAACTTCCGGCAAATACCGGGCTGGACGGATTGGCGACGTCGATTATTTGAAGTCCGGAATTGCCATCGGCTATATAGGTATAATTATTTTCCAAAAATACATTTAACGCCGCCCCTGGTGTATCGTAGCTTCCAATCAATGTTGGATTTGCCGGATTCGCAACGCTGATGATTTGTAGTCCGGATTCACCGTTAACCACATAGGCAATATTTCCATAAACAATAACATCATTGGAGTGCCCGGAAGTATTGAAATTCCCCGTCAATATCGGGTCGGCCGGATTGGAGATGTTTATTATTTGAAGACTTGAATCACCTGCAGCAATGTAGGCATAATCGCCAAGAACGTCAATCGCATTGCATCCCCGATAAGAAAACTGCCCTGCATGTGACGGCATGGCAGGATTTGATATATCCAATATCTTTAATCCATATTCGCAGGCGCAGAAGGCGTAATTATTAATAACTTTAACATCGTTGTACGCAGACCAGAGCGTCGAGGAAACAAATTCAACATTCTGGGCCGAAGCCGGATTTGCAACCGTTAAGTTAAATAGCACTACTGCGAATGCCGCAGCGACCAAGTAAACCTTTAACGATCCATTCATTTTTTTATCCTCTTTTCAATCTTTATATTTTTTTTCGCATCCATAATTTTGTCTTATTTATGAAGTGTAATTTTCCCGTTTGAATTTCCGTCGGGAGATTGGATTGTGTAAGAATAGGCCCCGGGTGGCAGGTTATTTCCTTGGTTGTCCTTGTAGTTCCATCTAATCGAGGTTGCCCCGGATTTGAAAGCATATCCTGTCCATTGGTAGATGGATTTACCCATTGAATCGAAGATACTAAGTCTGATTTCACCGGGCTTGGTGATGTTGAGCTCAATCTTATTATCGTTAAGGCCTGAAAATGAATTTTGCTTCTTTTCCGAAGTTTTATTGTGGCTTTTCATAATTGTCCTTTTGAACTCCTGGTTCTGCATTCTATTTAGTTGCCATCCAATTTAATTCGCAGAATGCTTCGATCGGAAAAAGTCGCGCTACTTAAATAGTATACATAATTCATACCGCTTTTTGGCATTGGCCCATATGCTCACAACATATTCATACTCTTAGTGTTAGCTATTTGAATGTGGCATTGGACAAAATTTGATTACGGTACTAAGTACCTTAAGCGCGAACTTACTACCTTGGTCCGGAGATTTATCGGCTATTATTCGTGTCCACAGACATAATAGTGAAGATATCTCCTATATAATAAGAGCTTAAATTCTTGGCTGGGTCTTGAATAACAAGAGCAAGCTCAAAATTGATGATCTTGATCGAGAGACGTAATTTCGGGAATTTAACTCTCTCGAAAGTAAATTTAAATCAATTCTTGGCTACGGGATGATCTTTGGTAGTGAAATTATCGGACTCATGACACTCATCAGCACGATAAAAATAAAATTTAACAGGGATAATCTCGCTATATAAATCTTGTGATCGGGATAATCAGCCTTTTGGTTTCATCAATTCAATGAATGGGGGGTAATCCCTCAAAGATTCAAAATCCATATCAAAATGTGTTTGGAAATAGCTGTACCCCTGCGACAGGCTCTCTCTGAGAAGCGTAACGACTTCTTCTTTATCCCCTAAGATTGCCGCTATGCATGAGCGATAATAAGTATTACCCCCAAAAAGATATGGCTGCTTAATGGTGCCCAGCCACTCGGAAATTTCCAATGCTTTTTCGCGATCGCCTAATCTCGCTGCGGTCAGACCGATCCATCCCCGATATTCCCAGACGTCCGGAGATTCCTTTGCAAGCTCCTCAAATATTATTTTTGACTGATCCCACCGACGCGCCCCATATAATGATGCGGCATAAGAGTTTCTCAAGGGCTTCAGCTCATCGGGTGTACGGCTTTCATACCAACGAATTGCCAGGTTAAGAATCACCATGGCGCTATCTTCATACCCGTGAGCCCTCAATTCAGAAGCAGCTTTAATCATAAAGCTTCCCTGATCGGTATTTTCCTGTTTCGAAAGCGCGGCATACTCCTGCAAACAGCTTCTAACTCGGTCAATCTTTCCCAGGGCGGCAACAGCCAGCATCTCATCACTCAGGGCCAAAATATTATTGGGATAAAGTTTGCGAGCCTTTTTGACTATTTCAAGCTCCTTCCTAAAGTCCCCAAGCATATGATAAGAAAGAGCGAAGTAATGCCAATATGCAACCCAGCCTCTCATCGAGCAATCTTCCGTATCGATTCTCTTGAAGACATCAATTGCCTCCCGTGGACGATTTGCAATGAATGCTGTCCGACCCAAATCATACAGGGGGCCGGGATTCGGCGAAATCCTGGCGACCTCACGGGCCGCGATTAAAGCCTTATCAAGATCGCCGGACATCGTATTGATATATAAGTCTAGAATCAATTGTTGAAGGGAGCTAAGACGATCACGCCTTAAGTCTATAAATCGCAGGACGGAATCAGCCCGTGCAAACTGACCTACATTATAATAAACATAAAAAGTATACATGAGTGGGAAATAAAAAGTTGTATCCAAAGAGTAAGCTCGGTTGAAGTATTCAATTCCCTGGGACCCTGAGTTATTCGTGAACAGATCAAGACCAATGATATATGAGCGATAAGCTTCATACATTGGAGGCTTTGGAAAGTATATCTTAAGTTCTTCTAAACGTTCATCGAATACAAATGCAAGGGCTCCCCTCACTTCATAGGTCACGGAATCAAGCGCATCCATCATTTTCTCGGCCGGGACTGCCACGGGGTTAATCGCGAGCAAGAGTTTTTCATTGGCATCCATTACTTTCGCCTGAATCTGGATTGTCCGACCAATTTTATAATAAGAACCTACAACTATTGCGTTTGCATTTGTTTCATGGGCAATCAAACGGATGCTTTGAGGATTTTCCAACTCAGTCAAGTTCTCCGGTGGAATGACTTCGGCCAGCCCAGTCTGCAGAAGACTCTGAGTAGTCCAATCAGCGATCATCCGTCCAAACGGATCAAGGGAAGAGTCTCCGGTTTTATTTTCAAATGGCGCGACAACCACGCGTTTTAGTGTAGATTTCGATGAACTAAGTGGGCTGAAGAAATATGCCGACAGCGCTATGCCAATGATAACCACCGCAGCAGCAATGCGAAAGACTCTACTTCTGATAAACCGCATTTGAGGTTTTGTTGGTCTCAATTTTAAGGACAAATCAGAAGCCGACGTATCGCCTCTAATCCTTCTCAACTCATGTGCCACATCAGCCATTGACTGAAAACGATCATCTGGTGATTTCTGCAGCAAACGGTTGATTAGACCATCAAGCTCCGACGGAACATCCTGCATAATATTCTGTAAGGGAATAGGGTCGCCATTTACGATCGAGTACATCATGCCGGCGTCATGCTCACCTTTGAACGGAAGGTCTCCGCTAAGTAATTCATACAAAACAATACCAAATGAAAAAATGTCTGCCCTGTTATCGATTTCCTTGCACAGGATTTGTTCCGGTGACATATAGCTGACAGTCCCCAAGGTCGATTTATCCTTGGTCAAAGGATCGCAGCCTCGTACAAGCGCTAGGCCGAAATCAAGTAATTTGCAGCGATTATTTTGATCTACGAGAATATTGGAAGGCTTAATATCGCGGTGAATAATCCCGGCCGCGTGAGCTTCCTGAAGACCGTCACATATTTGAATAGCAATATCAATGACTTGCGCCTGGGTTAGGTCTTGCTTCTTGCTAATGTCCCTAAGGGAGTCTCCCTCGACATACTCCATAGCGAAGAACGGCCGCCCTCGGAATTCACTGACCTCATGGATTGTGATAATGTTAGGATGATTAAGCTTGGCCGCCGCCTGAGCTTCACGTATAAAGCGTGCCTTGCAATCAATATCAGAGGCTAGAGATGACGACAGGAATTTGAGGGCAACCTTACGATTTAGATCAGTATCCTCGGCAAGGTATACATCACCCATGCCGCCAGAGCCTATTTTATTAACAAGCAGATATTTACCGACCTTTGTGCCTTCGGTCAGCTCCGAACAGGATTTTCCATTATGATCTTTCAAATAATCTCCGCATTAAGGCTGCCGGTTTTTAATATTTGCAATTGGACATATCGTACTGCTTCCGGCTTTTATAATTTATCTTTATTTCGTCGCTCCGTCAATCTCATACAATTGATTGAAACCTTCGATCGTGTCCGCAGCGAAAAAAACGCCCAATTATGGAACAAAGTATATCGGGAAAGAACAAACTACCCTTATTGGGGGCTACTGGCCCGACAACAGTTGCTGAACGTTTCCCTTGACAGCGGCATATCTAACTCCCAATTTTAATTTGTGAGGCTTATTAAGGGTAAGAAGCAGTGAATAATCATAATTCGGAAAATCCAAGTTCCAGTAGAATTCCTGACGATTTCGCGTTCGCCGTCAATATAATGGCCAAGATTTGTGGGATTAGGGAATCAAACCTTATCATGAACACCATGGTTGCGGAGCTCGTAGCCAGGACAGACTCAGACCAAGGGGTTATAAGCTTTATACCTGATTCGACAGCAGAGGATCTATCGACCATTATCCGAGTCCATAGTCAGAATCGCGAGGACATTCCCTACACAATCAGCACTCAGCTTTTGGGGTGGGTACTCAATAACAAGCAAATGCTCAAAATCGACGACCTTGACAACGACAGCCGATTCAAGGAAATTGATTCCAGCAAAGGGAAGTATAAATCGATTATTTGTTATCCGATGATTGTGCGCGGTAAGACAATTGGACTGATGACATTGATAAGAAGCAGTAACAAGCAGCCATTCGAAGAAAAACACTGCTATCTCATGGAAATCCTAATACCTATATCGGCGCAGGTTTTGGCTAATGTCAAGCTTCTGGAAGATTTGACTGGAGCAAATGAACTGCTGAATATCTCGAAGCAGAAGCTGAAACAGGAAAATCTCCGATTGAAAAGCGAGATAAGCGATATTCTGGCATTTGAAAATATCATCGGTAAATCAGCTGTCATGAAAAAAGCCCTGATGCTGGCGTCCCAATATAGCGTCATCGACTCTCCTATAATGATCACCGGGGAAACAGGAACCGGCAAGGACCTTGTCGCTAAAGCGATTCATTTTAACAGCGAGCGAAGGAATAAGCCGTTTGTCGTCATCAATTGTGGATTTAAGACGGAGACCTTACTTGAATCGGAGCTTTTCGGACACATGAAAGGCTCGTTCACCGGAGCGATTAGAAACAAGATAGGTTTATTCAAAGAAGCCGATGGGGGCTCGATATTCTTAGATGAAATAGGAGATGCCCCATTGTCAATTCAAGCAGCGATTTTAAGAGTAATTCAGAACGGGGAGATACGACCTCTTGGATCAACTAAAACCGAAAGGGTGAATGTTCGCGTTATCTCGGCCACTAATAAGAATCTTCAGGAGGAAATGGCATCTAAGAGATTCCGTGATGATTTGTTTTACCGTCTCAATACATTCATGATCGATCTCCCACCGCTTCGTGAACGCCGGGAAGACATCCCTTTATTGGTGAATCATTTCATGAGAAAGATCGGGATAAAGCTTTGCCGGGGAAAATTGTCCATAACGCCTGGAGCACTTGACGTTCTGGTGAAATCCAACTGGCCTGGCAATGTCCGGGAGTTAGAGAGTGAAATCGAGCGGGCGGCCGTCGCTTGTAGCTCAAGCGGAATCATTGATTGCAGTGATCTATCGCCCGGTCTCGCCGCTCTTGCAGCTGAAGCAACAGGCATGAGTGAATTTAACGGTACGATAAAAGACGCCGTCGCGAATGTTGAAAAAGCCATAATTAAAAAAGCGCTGACAGAAAATAAGGGAAACGTCTTTCGAACATCGCGAGTATTGGGCCTAACACCCAAAGGTCTGGCAAACAAAGTAAAAAGGTATAAGATCGTTGTGGATCGCAAGATTATTGTGTCTGACTAGGTCATATCGGGTATCGGGAGTATTTAGTCCTTTGGTGACATCAGATTCTTGAATGGCGGGTAATCTCTCAAGGATTCAAAATCCATATCAATGTGTACATCAAAATAGCTATACCCCTGTAATAAGCTTTCATTGAGAAGCTCAACAGCCTTTTCTCTTTCACCCAGTATGGCTGCAATGCATGCCTGATTATAGGTTGGGGCTCCATAAAGAAATGGTCGTTTGATATTGTCGAGCCACCTTGAGACTTTGCGCGCCTTTTCGCCATCCCCAAGCCTGGCCGCTGAAGTCCCAAGCCAGGCTCCGCGGAGGTCCAGGCTATCCATAAGCCGACTTTCGAGCTCTTCGAAAACGCCTCTCGCTTCCTTCCATCGGCGAGCTTCATAAAGCAGAGTTCCATAACTTAGACGCCGGGTTTTCATATTCTCAGATGGCAAGCTCTCGAAACACAGGATTGCCTGATTAAAGATCGCCATTGAACTATCCTCATATCCATGAGCTCGTAATTCCTCAGCGGCGGTTCGCATAAATTCCACCAAATCGGCATTATCCTGTTTCAATAGAGTTGCATAAATCGTCAAACATTCTCTTACGCCATCGAATTTCCCCATGGCGGCAAAAGCCCGCATCTCATCACTCAATGTGGAAATGTCATTTGGATACAGTTTGCGGGACATTTGTGAAGCTTGAATTTCATTCTCATAGTCACCCAGAGTGTGATACGATGCGGTAAGGAAATTCCAGTAAGGAATCCAGCAGTGCATAGAATATGATTCTAAATCAATTCTCTTAAACGCCTTTATCGCTTCCCGAGGGTGATTTGCGAAATACGCTTGACGCCCCCACCCATAAATAAAAAGATCCGTTGGAGAAATTTCGGCCAATTCTCGGGCGATAATAAGAGCCTTGACGTGATCCCCGGACAACACATTAATTCCTTCGTCCAGCAACAATTGCTGAAATGAGTTAAGATGGCTGCGGCGTGCGTTTAAAAACTGTATCACAGAATCAGCTTTAGTCCTCAGTCCAAGGTTTTGATAGACAGAAAAGGAGTACAAAAGGGCTGAAACAAATAATGTATCTAAGGTATAGGCTCTGTCGAAAAACTCAAGCCCCTCGGTGCCAGCGCTCTTAATAAATATGTCAATTCCGCTAAAGTACTGTTGATAGGCTTCGTAAGATGGAGGTTTTATTTCGATCGCTTTGATATCTTTAGATCTTTCGCTGAACTCAAAGGTAAATGCACCAGTCACGCTTTTGCGGATTGCTTCAACCGCATCCATCATTTTCTCGGCTGGAGTCGCGATAGGTTCAATTGCCTGAAGCAGCTTATTATTGGAATCCATAATTTTTGCCTGAACCAGAATCTTGTCTGCGATCCTATAAAAAGAACCCGCTACGACAGCGTTTGATCCTGATTTCCCGGCAATCGAACGGATGTCTTCATTAACATCAGGTCCGAGTGTTATTTCGGGAGAAACGACTTCGGTCAATCTAGTTTGAATAAGTCCTTGCGATATCCAGTCTGCGATCATACGTCCAAATGGATCAAGCGAAGCGTCTCCTGTCTGATTCTGGAATGGTACCACAACTACTCGTTTTAATGAGGATTTAGATGGGTTGAAAGCAAAGATAAAATAGGATAGCGCAGCTATACCAATTACAATTAGCGGAATAATTATTCCCAAAATTTTCTTTCGGATAACACTTCTTCGCGAGCTGGTCGATGATGATGCTGACAGCCGGCTGGGAGCCGACGTATCGCCTTTGATTCTTCTCAATTCGATAGCAACGTCTGCCATTGATTGAAAACGATCATCTGGGGATTTCTGCAGCAAACGGTTGATTAGACTATCAAGTTCCGGTGAAGCATCTTGCATAATATTCTGTAAGGGAATAGGGTCGCTATTTACGATCGAATACATCATGCCGGCGTCATGCTCACCGTTGAACGGAAGGTCTCCGCTAAGTAATTCATACAAAACGATACCAAATGAAAAAATGTCTGCCCTGCTATCGATTTCCTTGCCCAAAATCTGTTCAGGTGACATATAGCTAACGGTCCCCAAAGTCGATTTATCCTTAGTCAAAGGATCGCATCCTCGGACAACCGCCAGGCCGAAGTCAAGCAATTTGCAGCGGTTATTTTGATCAACGAGAATATTGGAAGGCTTAATATCGCGGTGAATAATCCCGGCAGCGTGGGCCTCTTGAAGACCGTCACATATTTGAATAGCAATATCAATGACTTGAGCCTGGGTTAGGTCTTGCTTCTCGCTAATATCCCTAAGAGAGTCTCCCTCGACATATTCCATAGCGAAGAACGGTCGTCCCTTAAATTCACTGACTTCATATATAGTAACTATATTGGGATGATTGAGCTTGGCAGCCGCCTGGGCCTCCCGTATAAAACGTGCCTTGCAATCAATATCAGAAGCAATAGATGACGAAAGGAATTTGAGGGCAACCTTGCGATTTAGATCAGTATCCTCGGCAAGGTATACATCACCCATGCCGCCAGAGCCTATTTTATTAACAAGCAGATATTTACCGACCTTTGTGCCTTCGGTCAGCTCCGAACTGGAATTTCCATTATGATCTTTCAAATAATCTCCGCGCTTAAGCAGATTACCAAGAAATGACAATTAAGATTGAATTAATCACACTTTTGCATTCAAATCAACAGGAAACATCGATGCCAGCTTCGGGCTATCCATTCTGGTAGAGAAGATATTTTTTACATTTTGGCCAATGCAAAAAGGAAGTTCAGGTTTTTGTTTTCTAAAATAATACTCTGTCATACGGGATAAAACAGGACAATAGCGGAAAAGACGACAAGGAGTAAGTCTTGGCCCTTGTTATTTTTTATTATTTAGTATTGTCCCGTATTAGGGAGTGACATCCGGCTCATGACCCGAAAGCCGGCCCTATTAATTCTTCGCAGCTTTTTATGGCATGCACCTGTATTCAAGCAAGATCCAAGTCTTAATCTTGCCTCGTGTCTTTCTAAAACTAGACTTCTTAAGCAAAGTCCTAGTTGAGGATAGAATTGCTGCACTGGTTTGATTCTTACCATTTTTTTAAAAAATGATATGAATAAGATCACGATGTAAATCCTATTGAAAACGCTATGCCAATTTGGCAGGTTTGATTTGCTTTTGGTGTCCAAAAAGTGTCTATAGCTGAGCCAAAATGACCCAAAATAGGCCAAAATGAGCCAAGACGAAAATTCGTATAATTCCATGTATCACAATATAATACGATGTGTTTTGGTGGGTTAGAAAAAGCCCCCGGTCGCATCCTAAGTCCAGCGCGTCTGCCAGTTCCGCCACTTTCGCTCAACAGCTTATCAAAATAATCCAATTGACGCTACTTCGTCAAGGGATAATAAGGAACGAGTATCGCAGCGAGCGTCAGGATTAGATTCAAGATGCCGCGAGAAGATAACTTTTCCCTGCGGCATAACAACACATGAGATCAAAGTGTAGTTCCTATTCCCGCGGGGGAATTCATTTTCGGATTGACGGCTGTTATCTCATAATGCTAAAATGGATTCAGATTAACAATTTAATTCGGCAAAATTGATGGATAAAACCTAACCCAAATTCCTGGAGCAAAAAATGAAAAAATCATCCTTCTTGGCGTTAACAGTAATAATAATTCTTGCCGCCGTGATTCCGTTACTTGCCCAGTCTTCCCCAATTGATAGGAAAAATACGCTGCTCGAAGGCGGGCTATCTTATTCCAGATATAGTGGAGATCTTTACGTGCCTACCAATGGGCACCCGTACTCAATTTTGACAATTGACCCCATGATGGCAATATTTGTAGCCAAGGGACTGGCAATTGGCGGGCGACTCGAAATCAGCAGATATTCTGAGGAGGGATACGTTTCCAATACATGGGGGGTAGGACCTGAATTGCGTTACTATTTCGACTTGCATCCCTATAGTTCAATCAGAAAAGGCACACTATATCCTTATATGCGCATGGCATTGACATACAATAGCCTGGAGTATGGATCGATGACAACGATAACTCTTGGTGGAGGAGCTGCCATCATGCTTTCGGAGGAGATTTGTACATTTGTTGAATTGAACTACAATGCTCAAAGCTTTGATTCAGATGATTCGAGACAGTATCTCGGGCCAGGTTCAAGCTCCGCAAACGGCACCATTATCAATTTCTCGATGGGATTTTCGTTTTTCTTGCCAAGATAGCTGAACGAATGCTTGATGCGGTTAGGCAAACTGTAACTCATAGGAAAGATGAATTCCGCATCAAAAGCGGAATGACAAGGCATTTCTAGATCTTTTGGGTCAGGAGACCTGGCGGCACTAAGATACCGCCAGGTTTTTTATCTGTGTATTTCTCTATTTTTCGGATCCAACGTTATCATTTATAGTCGTTTTTGAAGATGACCCTTGAGGGGGTAGTAGAGCCGAGCCCGGCGGATTCAGCCCTGAGGGCGGGCAATCGGAGCAATAAAGCGCACTTGGAATTTCTCCTTTAAAATATCGCACCATAAATGTCACATCGAGACCGTTAAAACTGCAACTGCCATTAGCATCTGCAGCCGCATACAGGAAGCTATGGGGTGGGCAATCCATACCCGATGGAGGCGGCGAACCAGTACCTTTAAGGAAATTCACGGCATACACCACATCCAACCCGTTAAATACTCCATTGCCATTGGCGTCGCCGGGGCGATAATCATGCGTAGTAGTAAAACAGATCGGGCTATAATAATCATAAACAAAACATTCATTTATGCCCAAAGAATCAAATGCAATCGTACCCCAGCCAACGCCAGGATAAAAACCTGATCCCAGGCATTCGACAGTATCGCCAATAAGGGACATATCATTAATAGTTGTTGCTACAAATGTCGCAATTTTTGTGGGTTCTGGAAAATGCATTGGCGGCCCAAGAGGTCCATTGTAAGACTGAAAACCGCCTACCGTCTGGCTGATCCAACCATCAGGTATATCGGGAGGATATAATGGTTCGCGAAAAATGGCATCCTCCCATCCTGAGAATGGATAATATACAGCTCCATACGTTCCGCTTGTAAATCCGGTTATATAATTGGTCATAGCGCCCAATTGAATTGCGAGGTAATATCCGATATAAATCGTGTCTGCTGTTTGAATATAAACATCTATAGGAACTTGATCGCCCGGCATAACATTGATTGGTCTGCCGTAGGGGTTTCCAAACCAAATCCTGACATTTTCAGGTTTGCCGATCATCGTTATGGGAATAAGCGTTTGGTCGCCCGGTTGTACTGAAATATTTTCAATGAGAGTACTAAAATAATGATCTCGTCGGCAATTTAAGCTATCATATGTCCCCGGTCTAAGGTCGTTAAATGAAAATGCCCCCGAGACATCAGTGGTATCAAATATCGGCGGATTACCCCACAGCGTTACTACGGCATTTTCAAGTGGATGCATCAGAGTATCGGTTACAAATCCAGATACAGTGCCGCTGGATAGTAAGGTAATATCGAGAACGGTGACATCGTTAGAATTAACGGGAATTCCCAGTATCAAAGTATCATTATAAAGTGAATCAGCTGTCAGGATATCAGCATAGCCGGAACATAAATTTTCTATCTTATAAGCTCCTTGCGCATCAGTAGTATCCTCCCTTCCGGTACCAGAGGCTAATATTCTAATTCCCTCTAATGGATTTGATTGAATATCGGTAACTATTCCACCTACCGAACCTGTGGGATTGGCGATGACATCGCCTATTTGATATGCTGAAATAAATATGTCACTCTCCCCATAACTGTCATTATAGGAAGGATCGAAAGGATTAATCATGGGGAAATTATGAGAATTGGTATTTCCAGCCAGCCAAACATTGCCCTGCGCGTCAAGGGCCACGGTCGAGGCACCATCTGCTCCCGATCCGCCAAGATATGTGCTGAAGGTGACGCATCCTCTGGTAGTAGGCAATTTAACAATCACGGCTTCCTCGCCTTCACATTGATCGTCAATTGCGTTGACCATGGGAAAATCATTTGAATTTGTAATTCCCACAACATAAGCATTCTGATCGGCGTCAACTGCTATGCCAAGGGCTTCCTCATTGAACCAACCGCCCAATAATGTGCTGTAAAGAAGTGTTTGGCCGGATGGAGAAAATTTGCTTACGAAAATATCACCGGCTCTGAGATGTCCGCTATAGGCATTTACTGTAGGAAAATCCCTGGACGTCGTGCTGCCCGTAACATAAATATTGCCCTCATTATCCAAGGCGATTGCTTCGCCTGATTGGCGGGCAATTTCACCTCCAAGAAAAGTGCAGAATTCCAGGTTTCCAGAAGGCGAAAATTTCGCGACAATTGCTTTACAATCCCCGGCTGTAGAATCAAACGCATTTAAAGTGGGGAAATCTTGCGATTCAGTTTGTCCCGTGATATATGAATTTCCTTCAGAATCTACGACTATGTCAGACCCATAATCACCCCACATTGTCCCACCGAGAAATGTGCTGAAAATTAGCGAGGTTCCGCTTGCCGATAATACGGTAACAAAGACATCATCTCCGCCACGCAAAATCGACTGATAGGCGTTTAGGGTAGGGAAGTCGCCGGACGCGGTTATTCCGGTGATATATGCCTGCCCCGAATTATCAATATCTAATCCAAAACATAAATCGCCGCCATCTCCCGAACCTCCGCCTATAAATGTACTGTAGATAAGCGAATTCCCTTCGGGGCTTAGTTTAGTGACAAAGGTGTCATAATTTCCGTTGAATGTGGGATCAAAAGCATTAATAGTGGGGAAATCATCCGCGTCGGTTCTGCCCGCGACATAGCAATTGCCAGAAGGATCAACTTCTACGCCTGTAGCGTAATCCAGACTGGAACTCCCAAGATATGTGCTAAATACGAGTGAATCTCCGCCAGGCCAGAATTTAGATAATATGGCATCGTAAGAACCATTATTGGAAGGATCATATGGATTTTCGGTAGGGAAATTAGGCGAATCAGTACAGCCGACAATATAAATATATCCCTGGGGATCCACGTAAATATCTGCAATTAAATCTGTACCCGAGCCTCCGAAATAGGTGCTGTAGATTAGTTCCGGGTCTATTACCAGTGGAAACGAGCTATCATATATACCATCAATTTTGAAACCTAAAATGCCGGGAGCGATGAGATCGAATCTTCCCGCTATTGAGTTTCTCGTACCATTAATTTCCTGATAAATAACAGGAGCCTTCTCCATCACAGTCCCGAAGGATGTTTGAATCTGGAGATCGCCATTCGAATTAAGGCTTAATAGATCAATACCGTCATAGGCAATCTTTATTAGGCCAGGATCCGCTCCAGGCATTAATTCAAATTGGTATTTCGCGGAAGATCCTCGGCCTGTATATTTAAGGTCAATACCCTGATATATATTTCGATAAACAATTGAACCGTAGCTTGGTACATCAGTATGCCACAACGATTGATCGTTTCCCTTGAAAAAATTGCTTTTGTAGGATAGTCTATCGAAGCCCACAATTTCTACGTTGGGATTAGCATCGATGAATTTTGTCCTGAAATAAATCGTCTCAATCTCCGATTTTGGCATTGCATGCTTGAAAGGCATATTTGCAAACGATTGCGATTTATCCGGCTCATTTTTATACCTTCCTAAGAGATATACAACTTCATCGCGACAAAAATAAAGATTCGCCGGCCCGGAATGAGCCTTAAAGACCGTATTCACTCCGTATTGGCCTTGATTTTCCGTGAAGCAAACCTGAGGCTGAACAGCTATTGATGGCGTTACAACCGCAACTAAAGAAAGGACAGATACGAATAATAGCATTTGACGCCACATACATCCTCCGATCCAATTAGTGGGTAATACAAATTTAAATTGATCAAACTAAAGCAACGGAATTTTCTTCCACAACCTGTTATATTATTGACTATCGAAATTCAAATGTCAAGGATTTTATGGATAATTTTGACAATATACATTTTAAAGCGACTGGAATAAGGACTGCAAGTAAACAATTGCTACCAGTGTTATAGTTAATTCAATCGGCTCAATAACTATAATTGCAGCTCCGCTTTCTTTTATTTTTTGGGGAAGGCAAGGGGATTTATTTTAAAATACAATATTTATGAAACTTGATAACAGGATATACTTGGCTGATTGAAGACGAATTCCCTGATAATCGAAGCCATAGTTAAGCAAAAGTACTCTGATTATCTTTTCGACTAAGAAATCTCGAATGAAATTATATTAGAGAATGTCTCAAAAAAAACCATACTGGCTTGATTTAGGCGGTCCCATTATATTAATAGAGGAGCAACCTGGCGCCGAATTCTCGATTGGGCTCATGTTTCATTTAATAATTCTAAATGGAATAAAATCAAAAGAGACCGCTGGAGGTCCGGCGGTCTCTTTAATATTAGTTATCTCGAATTTTATTCTAACATCTCGACATTGGCGCGGGGGATGATCGCCTTTTTGCCGTCCTCGAATTGCACTTCGAGCACGCGGGCGTGCGATTCGGATTCGAGAGCCTGAAGTTTCGAGGGCAAATCGGATACCATTCCCAATTTTCCGAAATATGGCTCTCTGATAACTCTTACCGGTGATCCAACTATCAGGCCGATATTATCCATTTCCACGACTTTGCTTAACTCTTTTTCGCCAAGTTCATTGATTTTGGGAATAACCACTTCGGGACGGATAACGCCGGCTCTGATCTGCGTGGCACCGTTGATACAGGCTTCCTTACCTTCATTACTCTTTAGTAGTTCGAATGTCCGTTGGGCCATCATGATTTCGCCGAAGCCCTCGGTAACTACGAGAGTAATACCTTTGTCTTCATTGCCGGTAATAGCTACACCAAGATCGTATCCGAGGAAATCGCGTAGGTCTTTGTCATTGAAACCACCGACCACGATGCCAACCGCGCCGACTTCAATGGCCTTTCTCAATCCAGCGGCGGTAACAAGCGAGCCGCCGACGATGATGAAGCCCTTGCAGGAGGCATCGATTTCTTTTTCGGTGAGGATTTCCTTATTGTTTTTGGAAAGCATTTTCAGGGGTCCGTGCGTCTCCGGGCCAATGCCGAAGATACCCTGCACAAAACCGCCCCAGGTCGTTACTTCAACGCCTTCTCTTTCGAAAATATCAGTAACTACTCCATTTAGATATGCCTTAACTTCGATCGGTATCGGCGCGCCGCGCAAAAGCACCTGCCCGGTTACCGATGAGATATTTTCAACCGTACCCGCTATTTTGGCCTTGGCCACCGCGGTAAACATGCCGAAGAACGATTTTGATTTGGCGATTATTTCATCCTGCTGGGCATGGTCGCCGACTTTTTTAATCATATGCTCGGCAACGTCCTGAGGAGGAACACCCAAAATATTAGCCACATTTACCGGCTCTACTATGCCGGGCAGTTCGGTTCGCGCCACGACTGAATCTGATGTCACCTTATCGCCCTTTTTGACTATAACTTGTCCCTTCAACGGCAGTATCCGTTTCTTAGTGATTTTCATCAGATCGGTGACCTTCAGCCCCGGAGTATATGCATGACCCATAAAAAAACCTCTTTTATTCTGTCCCGCTTACCTTTACCATTACAAAACCAGACATGTTAATTAATAAAATATATTCTTTAAAGCAAGTCAAATGGCATGCTTTGATGAGATTATTGAGGGGGGCTATGTGTTTGCCGGACTTGACAATCGGTAGTGACATGAGTATATTCCTGCCCTTGAAAGACTGGAACAAATAATGATACGGAATGCTAATCAATCTTAATGACATCGAAATTTAAGACGAGGAAATAAATGAATAAGAATGACAATAAAGATATCCAGATTTTGGATAATGCAAATAATTTATTCCAGGCGACTCTTAAAACAGTCATCATTGCGGCGCTTATAAGCTATGTCATTCTATCTTCTGTGGCCATAATTTTAAATATCACGTGGGATGATTCGTATATTTCATACAGATTCTCGAAGAATTTCGCGAATAACATCGGATTGGTTTTCAATCAGGGCGAATACGTAGAGGGCTACTCCAATTTTCTATGGGTATTGATTATCGGCCTCTTTGCGAAGCTGGGTTTCGATATTTTGGTGATTGGCCGCATATTATGCTATATTTTCGCGTTCGCTGCTATCCCTGTAATGATTCTCATAAGCCGAAATTTTACCCAAAAGGTTGGTTCGGTAGCGCTGGTAGCAATTGCGCTTTTGACATTCCGTATGGATTTTATAGTTCATTTTCATTCGGGAATGGAAACAGCATTGCATCTCTTCATGCTTACACTTGGATTCTATTTATATCAACGTCAGCAGGATAAAAACATGATCGGGGCTGGCATTATTGCCGGTCTTCTACCGTTGATTCACCCTGCCGGGATATCTGTTTGCTGTGGCAATTGTCATCAATGAATTGATAGAGGGAATCAGATCTGATTTCAAAGCACATTTAAAGAATTTGCTCACGTTTATAATACCTGTGGTTGTTATTGTAGGAGGACATGAGCTCTGGCGTTTTTCATATTACGGGGAATGGCTATCCAATACTTATTACGCCAAGCGGCCCGATTTTGATCTTTTTTGGCATATCACAAGGGGTATTTATCATCTAATTAAATTCATATCATTTAACGGCGGCCTATTCTATTACGCGCCGGCAATCTTTTTCGCATTTTATTATTTTAAGAATAGATCGGCGCGGGCGTTATCATTGATAATCGGTTTATATATCCTATTCGAGATATACGCGTCAGGTGATTGGATGCCGTATTCGAGATTCATGGTGCCGATTGTGCCGCTTATCATGATCGCGGAATCTATCGGGATACTGACCATTCTGACAATGCTGAAATTCAAAAGACTCGCATCGGCTATAGTTATTACCTTGATGATATTCAGCGCCATTGAAAATAATTTTCTTTTCAAGATGTTGCCGGCTTCTGATCTATTTGAATTCAAAGGCTCTGAAGATACCCGTTGGGCAAAGATGGGTAAATTTCTAAAAACCATAAAGGATGATCATCCCGACCTCAAGGTTGCTTCTTTCGCGATTGGCGCAGTTGGGTATTATTCCGATGCCTATATAATCGATATGTGCGGGATTACGGACAGACACATAGCTAAGGATGGAGTCCGGCTCGCGGGAATGGCAGGACATGAACGAGCCGATATGCAATATGTGCTCGATAAAGAACCTGATATACTTCTGATTTCAACCAGCAAGGATTCCATTACATGCGAAATCCGGCCCGGCATTTTCGCATTCGAATATCCTCAAAGAAGAAATGCCAGATATAAAAATTCTGATATATATAAACGGATATCGCAGGAATTTAATTACAGGGTTATCCCCAATGTCGGGGATTTATGGGTGAGAAAGGGATTTAATTCTCCATTGCTCGACAGCATGCCAAGCCCTAAGACTGCCGCGCCATAGATTTAATAATAGCGTCGGCAAATTCGGTTGTAGATGAATTTCCGCCAAGATCGCGGGTTCTGATCTTGCCTTCGCCCAAAACGCTGAAAAGCGCCGTTTCTATTTTATTTGCAATGTCTATTAATCCCAGATGACGCATCATCATGATGCCCGAAGTTATTATAGCAGTCGGGTTGGCGATATTTTTACCCGCTATGTCCGGCGCGGAACCATGAACAGCTTCGAAAACCGCACAGTCTTCTCCGATATTGGCTCCGGGGACTACACCAAGCCCACCTACCAATCCGGCGCATAGATCCGAAACAATATCACCATATAAATTTGTCAAAACCAGAATTTCAAATTGCCAGGGATTCATCACCAGCTGCATGCAGCAATTATCAACTATTATTTCGCGATATTCTATTTCAGGATATTCCTTAGCAACCTCTTTTGCCGCTGTTAGAAACATGCCGTCTGTCAATTTCATGATATTGGCTTTATGCACTGCGGCGATCTTCTTTTTGCCATTTTTCCGGGCATATTCGAACGCGAATTTTGCTATCCTGGTCGACGCAAAATGGGTAATTACCTTGATTGATTCGGTCACGCCCGGCGCGATAAGATGTTCTATGCCGGAGTATAGGTCCTCGGTATTTTCGCGGACAATTATCAAATCGATATTATCAAAATGAGTTTTAACGCCCTTCAATGACTTTACGGGTCTCAGATTAGCGTAGAGCTCAAGTTCTTTTCGCAGGGTGACATTGGCGGATGAAAATCCCTTCCCTATCATGGTCGTGATGGGACCTTTGAATCCTACCTTATTTTTGCGAATTGAATTCAGCAATTCATCCGGGACAGGAACACCATAATCGCTCATGGCATTAATGCCAGCAGGCACGACTTCCCATTCGATTTCCGCACCGGCGGCCTCGATTATTTTGACTGCCGCATCGGTGATTTCCGGCCCGATACCATCGCCGGGTATCAATGTCACTTTTGTTTTCATCTAATATTGCCTCATAAAGCCAAAATATTAACCCGTATCTTATTTATTCAGTTTCAACAATCATTGTCAACATAATATATTATCGACAGGAGAGGAAAGTTGCTGATGAGAATAATAATCGCCGGTGGTACCGGATTTGTAGGATCGGAACTGGTCAAGGATTTGACGGGGAATGGCTATGAAGTTATCCTGATGGTCAGGCCGGGCTCGAAAAGCATTGGGAATAACCGAGATAATATCAAAACAATAAATATCGACCCCTCGATGCCCATTGCCAATTGTTGGGTCGAGGCAGATGCGATTATTAATTTGGTCGGGATAATCAGAGAGTTTCCATTGAGCGGGATTACATTTAAAAAGGCCCATTGTGATGTAACCCACAATCTAATCGATTTTGCCGCGAGGAATAATATAAAGCGTTTTCTGCAGATGTCGGCGCTTGGTGTTGTTCAGAATGCCAATACAGGCTATTTGAAAACCAAATATCTAGCCGAAGAGGATTTGAGGGAATCTGAGCTAGATTGGACAATCTTCAGGCCATCGATGATTTTCGGTGAAAAAGATCTTTCGATAAACATGTTCGCCTCAATGGTAAAGAATCTTCCCGTAGTTCCCGTGATTGGCGATGGAAAGTATCGAGTTCAGCCGATATTTATCGGAGATGTCTGCAAAGCATTTTCCCTGGCCTTATCCAATCAAAGCATGAAGGGCAAAACAATTGAAGTTGGCGGCCCGGAAATATTTTCATTTGATCAGATGCTTGACACAATCGGCGAGGTGTTGGGAAAACGAAGAGTTCGCAAAATCCACGTTCCTGTGTTTGCCATGAGGATCGCGGCCAGCATATTCGGCGGGATAAGGCAGTTTCCAATTACCAATGACCAGATAACCATGCTGCTTAACGAAAATTATACAGGCATAGATTCATTTTTGAGGTCATTTGCAACCGAGCCTGCCGGATTCAAGAAAACATTATCGAATTATCTCAAATAAAATCAATATTAGAAACTTAATTCCCAGCGAAGGTGTTTAAGGCTTTGAGAAATGATGGATTTACTGGAGGAATAATATGATTGAAATAGGGAAAAAAGCGCCGGATTTTTCATTGCCTGATCAAGACGGCAAGGTACATAGATTATCCGAATATAAAGGGAAGCCGGTAGTGCTATATTTCTATCCCAAGGATGATACGCCAGGCTGTACGAAGGAAGCCTGCTCGTTTCGAGATGAATTCGCGGACTATAGAAAATCAGGGATTGAGGTTTTGGGCGTATCAACCGATGATCCAAAATCACATGTCAAATTTCGCGAGAAATACAAATTGCCATTCACATTGCTTTCGGATACCGAGAAAAAGGTGGTCGAGCAATATGGAGTCTGGGGCGAAAAAAATATGTATGGCAAAAAATATATGGGCACAATTCGAAAGACATTTTTAATCGATAAAGATGGCAATATCAAATATGTTTTCGACACTGTTAAGCCTGAAAATCATGCTGAGGAAGTGTTGGAAAAACTGTCGGGATGACATCTGTTGCGTGACTAATATTTTACGTCCCGGCTTTGAGCCCGCCTGAGTATCGGCGGGCTCTTCTTTTTGCCTGTTTTCCCGTCGAGTCGAGCGAGGATGGGTTCAAAATTTTGAACCCCTACAGTAATTTCCCTGATGTATAATAAATCATCAAGTGAACTGTTGAAGGCGTAGTTTCGTTGAGTACTTCCGACCGATCTATAAAGTCATGCGATAGATTTCGATAACAGCGGCGCGGTCGATCCGTTTGGGGTTGGCAAGATAGCCGTCGTCTTTCATATAGAGGCGAACGGCATCATCGGCCATAGCCTCGAATTTTGAATCGTCAATACCAAGGTCGCCGAATGTCTGAAGCCTGCCTATAGAGGCCAGCCAGCCTTTCATGGCATCGATACTTATTTGTGAGGCGTGGTTGATATCGTCGCCATCGAAACGCATTTTGAAGATATTCTCTCCCATTTCGATATATTTTTCAGGCCTTGCGGGACGAGTGAAATCCATAAGCGCCGGCAGCAGCAGGGCTAATCCTTTGCCGTGGCTGATATCGTAATGGCCGCTGACAGCATGCTCTAATACATGCAATGGGAACGAGCCTCCGCGGCCGGAATTTATCAGCCCCGAAAGCGCGAGAGTGGAACACCAAGACAAATGGGTCCGAGCCTCGATATCAGCGCCATCGCGCATGGCACGCGGCAGATATTTCATCACGGTCATAATAATTGATTCCGAAAATCGATCCTGTAGATACGATTCCGATGTGCCGGTGAAATAGCTTTCGATGACATGAGAAATGATATCGACACCGCCGTCAATCGTATATTCTTTTGGGCAGGAGATTGTTAACTCAGGATCGACGATTGAGACGGTAGGAAACAGCGCCGCGCCCCAAATACCGGATTTTTCATGAGTCTCCCAATTTGTGATGACACCACCGGAATCAGCTTCGCTCCCCGTGGCCGCAACTGTTGGAATGCAGACAATTGGCAGAGCTTCGGTAATACGGCGATATACTTTATCGGGTCCAGCATAGACATAATCCCAGACCGAGTGGCCTGACTTGGCCGAAATGGCGATCGCCTTGGCGGCATCCATTGATGATCCACCGCCCAGGCCGAGTATAAAATCGCAATTAGCATCCCTGGCTATCGCGGCGGCATTATCGCAAGTGGAATGATGAGGGTTGGGTTCTATACCTTCAAATACGATCGAATCGATGCCTGCTTTTTTTAAGAGCTCAACTGCCTTATCGAGCACACCCATTTTGCGCATCGACGACTTACCTGTGACAATCAACGCTTTTTTGCCGACCGGCTTGAGGAATTTTCCGATTAGATTGAACTTACCGGGCCCGAAATATATTTTTGTGGGCAAATGGAAATCAAATGGTATCATTTATCGCTCCTTGTTTTCAATATCGCTGGAATCAAATTTAATCGAAAATAACATAGGCAATAATATACTCTCAAGCATCTTGAGACGCAATCGGCAAGGGGCGTAAATATTTTATTCTAAAACTACTAACCGAGTCAAATTTCAAGGCGCGGGAGGGCAATCTACGCAGTATTGCAATGGCGCTCCACCCCGATAGAAATTGACCATATAGGTGACATCAAGCCCATTTACAGTACAGCTTCCATTGGCATCCGCTCCCGCATATATGATGCCATGGTTGGGGCAATCGCAAGTTAAGGGAGGCGCGGCGCCGCCCTTGAAATAATTTACCATGTAAGTCACATCGAGCCCGTTGGCGCTGCCGCTGCCGTTAGCATCTCCAATCACGTAATGGCATCCGCCGGTTGTCGTCGTGTCCAAAACATGAAGTGTCCCGGTCATCAATCCGGGATGGAAGGTGCAAATGTAATGAAAATCCCCTGCAGTATCGGCATGGAGCGTAAAAACATCGCCGGGATTTAGAGTACCCGAATCCCATAGATGGGCGTTAATTTCAGTTGATGTGTGAGGCATGGTACCAAAATTGATCCAGCGCACATTCTGGCCCATTCTGATGGTAGAATCAGCAGGAGTAAATGAAAAATCGACAGTTCTAATATCAAATTGGACCGAATCGGGCTTGCCGACAATTATGGTACCCGCCATGAGAAGACCGTGAACAAGGCAGTGATAATGGAATACTCCCTCATTCGCGAAGGTGAATACATAAAATTCTCCGTGCGCGAGCGTATCCGAGTTCCAGACACCGGTATTTGATGTCGCGGTATGGCTTCGAATCCCCATGTTTACCCATCGAACAGACTGTCCGATATTGATTTGTATTACGGCAGGATCATAAAAATTATCGTGAATATTAACTTGCGTATCAAAGCCGTTGGCCGGGATTACGCTTATTGTGTCCTTCATTGTGGGATGATGAATGCAATGATAGGCAAATACACCGATTGAATCGAATGCCCATAAAAATGATTGGCCGGTGGCCAGATCCCCGGAATTCCATACTCCCTGATCATTGGTGGAAGTATGCAAAAATGCGTCGTTATTAGTCCATCTAACCGAATCGCCCTGGTTGATAACTATTCCGACGGGAATAAAATCGAATCCTTGAATTGAAACATTATGAACGGACGACAATGCGATTATCGGGAATACTGCGACCATAACCGCTGACAGCATCAATCGCGTTAGCTTCATCATGCCTCCTGGTAATTTATCATGTTTGAAAAAATCGACTCAAGGGATCGAATGATATCCCCGTGAGTTAATTAAACACGATAGGAATAGAAGTGGTTTCCCGTTGTTATATTATTATGAAATTGATATCGACCGGGCTGTCTATTAAAGCCTAAAAAATATCTATCTAATTCGACTAAATCTGTACATGGCGATTCCTGCTGCCATAGCGGCGTTGAGGGATTCGGTGCTTTTAGTCATCGGGATTCTGACCAGGTAATTTGCGGCGTCAATAAATTCTTTGCTCACTCCCTTAATTTCTGCACCTATAGTGAGCGCCAATTTTTCGGTAATTTTAACGGAATCAAGGTCATTTTTGCAGTTAAGGGAAAGGGCATAAATCTGATGAGAATACTTCAGCCGAGCAATAATGCTTGCATGATCCAAGTGTGAGATTGTGGATATCTGGGCCATCAGACCCTGCGAAGCCCTCACCACTTTGGGATTATATACATCAGCCGAGCCGGGAGTGGTGATTAAGCCTTTAAAACCAAAGGCCGCCGCTGTCCTGATAATCGTACCCATGTTGCCGGGATCGGAGACACCGTCGGCTATAATGATTCTATCAAATGTCAAAACCTTATCAATATTATTCTCCGGCATCTTTATCATTGCCAAAATACCCTGTGGCGATTGGGTATCCGAAATTTTGGTGAATATTTTTTTCGTGACTATTTCAAGAGGAATCTGAGCGGGGATTTTGATCTGGAGATCATCAATGGCGTCTTTGGTTGCCGCGAGCAATTCAATTGGCCATTGGAAAGCCAGAAATTCCTGGACCACATGGGGGCCCTCGGCGATAAAGCAGCCATATTTTTGGCGATATTTCGGGAATGCGAGCGAAGTCAGTTTTTTTAGGAGATTTTCATTCATATTCTTGCTTTGGGGAGAATTGAATCGTAAAATTACGCCATGTTGAAAAATCGGTTGTGTCTAATGTTTTGGTTTGTTTTCATGTTTTTTGCGCAATCTTTATCTATTGCCCAAAACGCTTCTCCCGCAAAAATTACGATAAGATCGAAGCGGAGTCCAATGGAATCTGATCTGATGATAAGGGACGAGGCGAATTTCGGACGCGGTATTGGATTGGCATTCTCGGGAGGCGGCTCAAGGGGTTTGGCCTTGATTGGAGTACTCAAGATACTTGAAAGAGAAAATATCAATATTGATTTTATTGCCGGTGTCTCGATGGGTGGAATAATCGGGGGTTTGTACTCGTGCGGCTATTCACCAGAGGAGATCGAGCAAATCGCATTGACCGTAGATTGGCATGAGCTTTTTTCGCCGAGCCCTCAGAGAAGTACATTATTGATTACGCAAAAAGGACAATCCGAGAAAAGCTTCCTCAAGGTTCGTTTCGACGGCTGGAAGCCCGTGCTTCCGATGGCGATCACGTCGGCTCAGAACCTGAGTATTTTTCTTGAGAGGCTAACATCGCGAGGCGGAATTAGGTCGAGCTTTAGCTTTGATTATCTCGATCCGCCATTCAGGACGGTTTGTACCGATCTGACCAGCGGCGAGAAAGTGGTACTTTCATCGGGCAATCTCAGCGAGGCGTTGAGAGCTACTGTCTCGGTGCCGGTGGCATTGACTCCTGTAGAAATCGGCGGTCGTTTGCTGGTTGATGGCGGCCTGGTAGATCCGATACCGGTTGACTTGGTAAGAGAGAGAATAGGTTATCCGGTTGTGGTAGTTGATGTGTCATCGAATCTCCTCCCAGTCTCCAAAATGACAGATGTTATAGATATCGCCGATCAGACAACGACTATAATGTCGATGGATAAGAAGCATGCGGCGTTGGCAAATGCTGATTTGGTAATAAAACCGGAGCTTAACGGACGAATTTCCACTGATTTTTCAAATATTGCGGCAGTCATCGCGGCTGGCGAGGAAGCGGCCAAGGCGGCAATTCCGAAAATAAGGAATTTGCTAAAAGAAAATATCAAGTCATCAAATGAAATTCCGGGATATATTATCAAAGGGCGGGATGTTAAGGGACTGAAGAACATGCCGCGGACTTTCTTTATATCAACCTTCGCCGACTCTTCGGAGATGTCTGCGGCAACGATATGAATCCAATTTGGATATGGCAATGAATTCAGGGTATCTATCGAGCGCCTGGGCGGAATTGATAAGGGGTGGCGACGGATATTTTATTGATTATAAGCTCATCGATAATCCGAGAATAAGAGAAATTACATTTAAGGGAAATACATTATTTGCAGATAGCAGCTTGATAGAGATATTGAACGGCCGTCCCGGGATGGTATATAATAGCGTTACCGCGGCCAGTGATTGCCGGAGGATTGAAAAGCATTATATCGATTCAGGATATAGTCTTGCCAGGGTAAACTGCCAATTCGATACGACAGAATGTTATATTAATATCAGTATCGATGAGGGACATTTAAACAAGGTCATAGTTGAAGGCAATAAGAGGACAAAAAACTGGGCTATTACCCGACATTTGCCCTTTAGAAAAGGCGACGTATTCAAACAAAGACTTGGAGAGAAAGCGATAGAGGATATATTCAGTACCGATTTATTCGAATCGGCCAAACTTCTGGCTGTCCCGGATTCGTCTGGAATATCATTGGTGGTCAAAGTAACCGAAAAGCCGTACACATTTATTCGAGCAGGCGGAAGTTTTAATTTAGAGTATGGATCTAAAGCGTTTATAGATTTGGTCGAGGACAATATTTTCGGCGCCGGTCAGCAGTTTTATATTTCCACAACCGCGGGCGAAAAGAAACGGGCGGTGGCATTGAATTTTCAATCCGACAGAATTTTCAAGACTCTTTTCAGCTATCTTCTCACCACCAACTACAATGAATTCAAGCGGAATTATTATGTCGATCATGAATACAAGGGATATTTCAGGCAATTTTCATATGGCGGAGAATTATCATTGGGCCGACAGATCGCGAAGCTCGGAATAATATCAATCTTTGGAAGCTTATATCATTATAGCTGGAATGAGCCCATGAAACTTGAGAGGCAAAAATTCGAAAAGCTTAGTATCGGATTTCGGTCCATTGTCGATACGAGGAATCAACGCGATTTCCCTGAAGTCGGCAAATATCATTATCTAAATCTCGAATTCGCGGGTAATGTCAAGGATGAAAAATCCGGTTATACGAGATTTTATACGTCGATTGAATCATATTACAATCTATTGCCGGGATTGAATTTCAGGCCCGGTTTTGCGATTGGCGTATCGAGCGATTTTATGCCATATTTTGACGAATTTTCATTTGGCGGGATTCATAGCTTCCCTGGCCGGTATGAAGACGAATTATTGGGGGACAAATTATTTATGGCTGATATTAATTTGCGATATGAAATTATCAAGGACTTGTATATACAGGGAAGACTCGTATCCGGCAATGTCTGGAATAAATTAGGAAGTATTCGTCTCAAGGATTTGAAGCAAGGCGTTGGAGTAGGAATCAGCCTAAGAACACCATTAGGCCCAATTGAGACCATGTATGGCAGATCAAGTGACGGAATCGACGCTTTTTATCTGCAAGCAGGTTATGATTGGTGATTGTTATTTTTTTATATATCGAGAGAACTGCTATTTCCAGATTGTACCCAAAAAATCATCCATGATGCCATTGGCAATAAACATATCCACGGCCTCATTGGTGGAATTCCGATCCATGCCCCATATCGCAATTTTTGAGCCGGCAAAATTCTTTTCGAGCTGAATGAAGTAAGTATTATCCTTTGATAAATAGACAGGAAGCCTTTCGACAAAATCGGCCACTACGGAATTAACTGCTGGCCCGCCAATCGCGATTGTGGGACAGATTTGAATTATTTTGTCGTGTTTGTAAAGAGCATCAGACAATACGAGGCATTTTCTGAAAGGATGATTGCCGAATCGCGGGGATGCTTCAATGGCTGATTTGAGCCTGTAGGCAATTGGGCGGTCAACTTCTTCCGGCTTTATATCAAGCCCGACAATTATCAGCACCGTTTGATTTACATCGATTTCCTGCATATTGGATTCATATACTGCATCAGGATTGTTGTCAAACGCTTTCTAAAGTCAGAAATCATTCTAGTAGGATTCGCGACTAAAATAAAAACGGCCGAGGAAAATTCTCCACGGCCGTCAAATTTAGATTTCTAGCTTAAAAATCAACCCTGCAAGAGTGATCTTATGCGATTATAGTAATCTCTTGATTCTTTATCTTCTGGATGACGGTTATTCCAATCTTCCATCACCTGGCGAGCCGCCCTGATGTATTTTTTGGATTCCTCGGCTAATGACTGAGATTGTTTGACCTGAGCCTGCTGGAGATAGAGATCTCTGAGAAGCCTGAAAGCAATATTATCATCCGGCGCCTGATCAAACGCTTTTTGATACCAGACGAGCGCCGAATCAAACATTGAATTCTGATAAAGGAATACTCCCAGGAATTGCTTATAAAGAACAATTTGGCGCCATCTTTCGGCAACCTCCGTTAGATTTTTCAATCCCAGTATTTTCATGGAATCGACAGCGGCTGAATCGCCTCTCATTTTGTAGACTTGCTGAAGATCAGCGTAAATTTGATGATAATAAGGGAATATTTTGATACCGTCTCGTAGGATTGAGATTGCTCTGGTAGTATCTTTTTGAGACATGTAAGTATCAGCCAGTTCAGAGAATCGTTCGGGATATGTGCTGGTGAGACCTACATTATTTTTGTCTTTGTAGGCCTTGATATCGTCAAGACCTCTGTAGCGATAGACCTTGGTAATTAGAGAATCTGAAAGCGGAAGGTCATATCGGGGTTTGGTGGAATCGGGATCGACCCTCATGACAATACCTTCGCGAATCAAGTAGTTTTGCAGTGTCCATCGATTGGAATTTGGTACCGATCCGGCGAAATAAATAGGGGTTTCCATATTGGCAATAACGATTTGCTCAATCATCTGGTCTTGCACACGCATGACCTGGCCACTGCGGGGATCCTGTTCAGGAGTCAGGAACCGCTGAACACTTCTGACACGATCATAAAACTTTTTGGCCGGGCGATAATAGATGATCGAACCGCGATGATCCGCCGGAATCCATTGAATCTGGTCATCCTCCAGGTACATATTGATATTCATCTGATGTTTGAGCTGCAGGATATACCAATCAGTGTTTAATAGACTGAGATTAACTATGCGGATATCTTTTCGAACCTTGTCGACTTCCTGAAGATACCAGAGCGGGAAAGTATCATTGTCGCCGTTGGTGAACAGGATTGAATTGGGCCTGCAAGATTGCAATATATTATGCGCGTAATCCTCGGGCACGTAATCCCGGGATCGATCATGCCATCCGTAGTGGGCCGATACAGTGTAAATCGGCAAGACAAGGAAAGCGAGCCCCAGCACCGAAAATGCGCCGAGATTAATCGATTTATCTTTTTCGGTACCGGTAAATTTCTTTCCTTCACCGAATAATGCCAATAACCAGGCCATTCCAAGTCCGATAATCACCGCGTAAATCGTAAACGCGGGCGTATAGAAATAATCTCTATCCCTGACCTCAAGCTGAATCAGGCTGCCCGGATTGTCCGGATCAGGACGAGTGCCGTCTGAAAAATTCAGATACAACAAAAGTCCGAGTGAACTTAATAAGAATACTATGGCAATCAATAGCATAGGATGCGGTTTGAATTTGCGATAGGCGTAATAACAGCCGATAATCAACCCGAAGACGCCGATAAAAATAACGACTATTCCGGCGCCATCGCCCCATGAATCGGGAGTATATTGATCGACAAAATAGCCGCCGAATCCCATATTTTCATATCGCCCGAATTGATGCGACAGCGCGCCGCGGCGATAGAACATTCTGGTAATCATCGATTCCTGGCCGTATTGCTTTCGTTCGAGATACGATACGAATCGTTCATAATTGGAGGGATCGTTTTCGTTGATATCGGGGTTCTGGCTGGCTCTGATAGGGATATAAACATGTGTTGAATATCCCAATATTCCTACCGCAAAGAGGGCAAAGGCCAGTTCATAGTTTAGATGCGATTTTACGGCGTTCCCAATTTTCTTCTGGAAGGCCATAACTCCGGTAAATATTAACCCTAAAACCATTAATGTCATCCAGACGAGATAGCCGTTACTGTCGAACCAAGGAATAATCATTCCCAAGAAGAAGTAGAAAGGCACCACAACCGCGAACAACACACCCCACGTGAACCAGAAAAGAATATCTTTTAATTTTGTATTATCGACTAAGACAAAGAAAATAAATAAGGCCGGAATTAAAAGCAATACTGTCAAGTGAACGCCAACTGAAAGCAGTAGAAGATAACCGATTAAAATAATCAATCTGTCTGAACCACCATTTTCCTTTTCGTCGGCCCAACGGATTGCCAGGTATATGATCAGCATCATCAAAAGCATGGCAATCGCAAAGACCTCGGTTTCGACACCGTTGAACCAGAAAGTATCGGAGAAGGCCAGAATCAACGCGCCAGCCAGCCCGGCAATTCGAATTCCGATTTGAGTTAGAAACGATGGTGATTTTTCGCTACTAAATGGCAATCGGCGCGCTACACGGATGATAACGATATATACCAACCAGCAGGTTATGGCTGAGGAGATAACGGAGATTATATTGGTGCGGGCGGCTATATTGCCAAAGGGGGCAAAGATAGTAAAAAACCTGGCAATGACTACAAAGAAGGGAGTGCCCGGAGGATGGGGAATACCCAATGTATAGGCACAGGCGATGAACTCTCCGCAGTCCCAGAAGGACAATGTAGGAGCCATCGTCTTGAAATACACTATGAAAGGTATTATGCCGCTAAGAATTCCGAGAAGGATGCTTATCAGTCTTTAGTCTTTTTTGGTTATTTTCCATTTCCGTAATCATTTGCCTCCTTTATTACAGACCGGCAAAATAGTAATATCGGCCACGTTTGTCAATTTCATATTAAGATAAAGCTTCTCAACGAGATGTCGATATTTGACATATAAAGCATTTTGAAAAGGAGGCAAAATGTTGGCATGGTGTACAATCTTATTTATGCTCGGCTTATTGGCATTTTCGGACACGATATTCAATTACGGTGATATTTTTCGCAAAGTAAATTCGGTTATATTTATGCTCATTTCGCTTGGGCTTTTAATAAGAACCAGCATGAAGATGAGAATTGAAAAGGATCGAGAATCTTTTGAGCCGGGTCGAAGACTTGGAAAACAAGATAACGATGATGACAAAATCCCAGTCGCAAAGGGAATATGAGCGAAATAGAAGGTAGAAATCAGCCTATCTTTCCGGCGGTTCGAGCCTCAATAGCCGTTCTCTGGCCTGCTCCGTTACTGGTCCGCTTGGAAAAGACTCCAGGATTTTATTATACGAGTCTTTGGCCTGAGGAATATTTTCCTTGCTTGCAGAATAAATATCACCCAACCCGAGATAAGCTCTATCCGCGAATAGTCCATCAGCATATTTGACTATATATTTATTAAATCCATCCAATGCCTTCTGGCTTTCGCCCCCCAGGAAATAATAATAAGCCGAGTAAAATAGCGCCTGCTCGGCGACCGGTGATTTTTGCAGTGATTCATCTGAAAGCAGATCGCCGGCACTTTGATAATTATTTAAAAGCTGGGCTTTCATGGCCTCCGCGTAGATTTTGATATAGCCGAAATTGCTGGAATCATCCATAAGCAAGCTCAGGAAATTGAATTGCTGAACCGCTTCATTGCAATAATCGCCGCCAGGATTTTGAAATGCCATACTCTTGAATGTATTTACGGCAAGACCATAATCGCCGGTGATCAGCGCGATCTCCCCGATCAAAAATCTTGCCTTTTCATTGATGGAATTTACGGCGCTGCCGTCATTGAATGGATCAAGGGCGCCTTTAGCGGATTTGATATTATTCTGAGAGAGGTAGCATAGAGCTATTTCGGTTTTAATTTTATTGGATGATTCCTGATCTCTGGCGGATTTTAACGTGCTATTCCATACGAAAAGCGCCGAGTCGCAATTTTTCATCGATTGGAAGTAAATCTCGCCCGCAAGAAATCCCGATTGATCCTTAATTCTATAATCTAAGGCGTCTCGGGATAAAACCAGAAAATTCTGTAACGCTGAATCGGCCTGCCCAAGGTTCTGTTGGGCCATTGCCTTGACGAATATCGCCCTTTCCCTGAAATTAACTTTTTTCGATATCTTAAAATACTCATCGATCGCGCTTATAGCGGTGCCAAATGCCTTTGAATCGTAGCATCTGCTGGCGAAACTTACCAGAGACTGCCCGTCATCGTCATTGTCGGCTCCCATCGCACGATAGCATTCCAGCGCATCGGGCATCTTTCCAAGCTTGATATAAATATCACCGAGGATTTCACGGAGAAATTGCTGTTTGGGATTTTCCTTAATTTGTCTTTTCAAAACATCCACTATGGCATCCGGCTGATCGGAATCGGCGGCCAGGCCGCGAATCTTTATCGTTATAATGCCGAATAATCCCGGATTTGCTTTTAGCTGGGAAAGATATTCGCCGACCGCGGCGGGATAATTTCGCTGGGCTTCGTAAATGGCAGATAGATCTTCGGAAAACAGATCCGGTTTGGCCAATGTCTTTCGTCCTTTTGCAAATAAATCGATGGCATCATCATATAGCCCATAGCGAAGCTTGCAAGTAGCCAATAAGCGATATATAAATTCATCCTGACTGTAATTTGCGAGTACATGATTCCAAAGCGAATCGGCGCTCGTCGTATCATTTTGAAGGTATCGTGCTTCGCCAAGCTCAATCATTAGCGATGGGTTGTTGGGGTCGGCCGCGAGTTGATTTTTTATGGCATTTTCCAGTAAATCATATTGCTTTCCTGCGCGGTAAATTTGCTTATACATCGAATTGATAGCCGGGTTATCGCCATACATTTTCTTCATAAAGTCGAGATAACCAGAGGCTTTTTCAATATCACCAAGCTGGATAAGATTTCCGACAGTCCTCAAATCTGATGATAATTTATCATTAGTCTTTGGAATTTTGATCGGCCGACTGGCTATATGCTAAGGCGGTCAAGATCAGTAGCAGCGATAGAGTAGAAAATGTAAATTTCCGGATACTATTTTTCACTGGTATTTTCCTGTCCCTGGAAGGATTTGAAATATGCCTTAATCAGTTTCTCATATTGCCGGGGATATCGTTCCTCAAGGGCCTTCTTGGCGGCGTTGGAAAGCCAGCTTTTTCCGATAGTATTTTCATCGGGCAAATTCGGCGATTTTCTGGCGACATCAAAACCTTCCTCGGCTTTTCGTTTTTGCGAATAGTCCCTCTGATTCACCGATTTCTGGGTATCGAGCAGTTTATTGAGAATCTGTTGTTGCCGTTCGATAGTCTTTTGATCAACATTTGATTTAGCGAGGTCTTCAGCTACTTTTTTCATTTCTTCGCCGAGCTGATCGAGCCTGCCGAGCATCTCGCCTCGTTTACCAAACTGATCGTTCATCTGCTCCAATTGCCTTCTGAGCATCTCCTGCTGGCCCGCTAATCGTTGCATGGATTGCTGCTGGCTATAGGATAGCCTCATGCCGGGTTTAGGCATTATATTCATGGTCTCCTGATTCAGGCTCGATTGCGATTGCGACATCTGCTGCAACTGTTTCATCATCTCCTGCATTCCGGAGCCTGAGCTGGAATTTGAGGCATTATTACGGGCCTGCAGTATCATCATCACGGCAAGATTCAGGCTGGCCATGGCACCCTGTTCGCTTTGAATCGCGGCCTGTGACATACGGCCATCGAGCTTATTTGACGCGTCATTCATTCCCGCCAATACCTGACCGAGCATTTTCATAAGGGAAATATTAATGAATATGGTTTCTTTGGATATTTCGGAGATGGCATCGGCGACCCGCGATGAAGCCGCGGTGAGTTGGATTTGATCGCCAGCTATTTTACGAAGCTGATCGCCGGTTTGAGCATAGGCTCTTGTCGTATCGAGGAGAATCTCCTGACGGCCGGAAACGTAAAGCAAATCTTCGGCGGCTCTATCCAATTTTTTGGTGATATCGGCTTTTTGCTGTTCCTGCATCGCCTTCTGGGCTTTTTTCAATGATTCCGCCATTTTGGAGAGATTGCCCGCGAGTTTCTTTCCCTTATTCTGGCATGCTCCCTGGCTATTCTTGCACATCGATTCCTGATTCTGCTTAAAATCCTGGGGAATTTCGGGATTATTTACCTGCTGGTTGGCTTCTTCCTTTTCCTGCGGCGGAATCATTCTGGTGGTATCGTCCATCTGTTTTAGGTCATTGAATTGCTTTTTCAAAAGATCGAAATTGTCGGAATTATTTTTTTGCGGCCCGCTTTGTTTGCAGAGCGATAATGAATCCGACGCCTTATCGACATTTTCATTTATTTTATTTTGATCTTGAACTAACTGATCGGCCATCTGCGCGAGCATATCCAATTTTTGTTCGACCGCGAGTTTTTGGAGAAGTGCAAGAGTGCGATCGAGATTTTCCAGAAGCTGCTCGGTGCTCATATTCATTTGATCAAGGGCTTTTTTCATATCCTCGGGATTCATATTTTTCAACGCTTCCTCGAGTTTTTTCATGGCGTCTTTGAGTTCCGGCGGCGCGACTTCGTCCATGAGCTTCTGAATTTCCTGCATCTTTTCGGCGATCTGCTCACCCACAAGATTATTCTCTTCGAGCTTATTCAGATTATCCTGCATCTGGTCCGCAAGATTGCTTAATTCTTTGGCAAGCTCTTTCTGTTTTTCGAGAGCTTTCGAGGCCTTTTGCTGTTGTTCCCAGGAAACATCATTGGCTTTCATCATCTCGCGGGCGATATCGTTAATCTGCTCCTGCAATTCCTTTTGGTTCTTCAATACTTCTTCAAGTTTTTCCACTTGATGTTCGCCGGCATCTCCAACATCGGCCAAAATCTCGTCAAGGCTTGGGAGCCTGGCGGCATAGGTTTTGCTTTTGGACCATTTGGGGCCGGAAATCGCATCGTTGTCGCTGACCTCGCAATAGTAATAGAGCAGATCGCCCGGCTCCATACCGAGATTACTGACATCCCATTTATGACTGATAAGCTGCTGGAGTGTCTTTAGATCATCTAATCTAATGTTGATTTTCGACGGTTGGCCTTGTTGGCCTTGCGACATCAGCCACCATACGAGATTAAGTTTATCAAAACCATAATCGTCGCTGATCGCGATATTGAGCGGCACTGCCATTTGATCATTGAGATCGACATCGACACCTGGAAAGACTACTTCAATAGAAGGCGGATAATCATCGAGCGGCTGAATATCATACCAGATCGGCTCGGGATTTTCGCGGTTAGCCTGGTCGCGCATTGCGATTGTATATCGCATGGAATTTTTCACGGAGAATTTTCCACTTATCAGGTCACCGTCGGTCTTGAGATTAATTTTTGTTGAATCGCTGAACAAAAGATAGCTACCAGACAACGGTTTATTTGCTTTAGCCGCTATTGATACAGCCGTTCCCTTCAGGGCCGCTACGTTGCCGTCATTGGGAGCGCCATTGGACGATGGCAGCCGCGAATAAGATGGATAATCCATCAAGAGCTTGAGGTCGATTAAACGTGGCGGATCAACTATTTCATAATGCATTTTCTGCGATTCGATATTTCCCGAACGGGCATAGACGTCGACTGAGCGCTTAATGTTCTTGAATGTATATGCGAATGATTGGGCGGTGTCATTTTGAGGTTTATTCATTGGCTCGCTGGCCCATTCGCCATCTTCGAATTTGAAATTGATATCGATATTTCGCGGCGGGATTCCCTCGGGAATAGCCAAAACCGCCAAATCTTTGTTTCGATAATATTCGCCGCCTGAAGGAGTAATTTTTAATGAAAAGGCTGGAGGCTTGGAGAAATCAGATGCCGGATTTGAATATAATTGCCATGTCCTTCCGACCAGAGGCGGGTTAATTATTATTCCCGCAACCGCGGCCATGACAAGAATTCCGATTTTGATCGATGTCCCTTTTAACGGCTTATAATTGATCGCCGCATCGGTATCGATTTCACCTACTACACCGCCGGCTTCCTCGATAGTTTTTTCGATTAGTTCGATTGAATAATTTTCGCGATTTTCCTTCGCCTTGTCGTACAGCTCCAAGGCGGCGATAAGGCGTGATTGAAATTGCCCATATTTTTTTTCTAATGTTCGGGCGATCGGCAGGAGTCCAATTCGATTGATCAGCGGCCGGATGCAAAGAAAATAGATTATGGCTACCAAGCCGATAGCCAGCACGATATCGACAATGATCCTAATTGGAATATCAAGCCAGGTTATAGATGTAATTCCGATTAATATCCCAAAAAGCAGAACAGCGATACCAATACTGGTTAGCAGGCCTTGAAATGCCCTGAGGTAAGCTAATTTCGCCTGAAGGTTCTTTAGTCTGGCTACTATCCCAGTGTAATTGCTTTGATTATCCATGAAATCGGCCCATCACTCCTAATGTGTCAACGCGTAAGTGACAAGGTTTGTTGCCATTTGTAGGGCGGCGATATGTTTTTCCGGCGGATCGTTATATACTTCAGAATCTTCCAGGCCATCGCCGATATCCGATTCAAAGTCGAAAAAGACCACAAGCCTGCCATCGATAATAATTCCAAATCCCTGCGGCGGTTTTCCATCATGCTTATGAATTTTCGGAACGCCGTTGGGAAAATCATATCTCGAATGATATACGGGGTGAGCGAATGGCAATTCGACCAGCTCTCTATCGGGGAAAACCTGCTTCATCGCTTTTCTGAAATCGGCATTCAGGCCATAGCTATCATTGGCGAAAAGAAAACCGCCATTTTCGAGATAGGCACGCAGGGCCGCGGCGTCATCGTCGGAGAAACGTAAATCGCCATGTCCGGTAAGATAGAGAAACGGGTATTTGAACAGATTCGGATCGGTAGGAATGACATTGACTTCCTGATCGGCGGTTTCAATCGTGGTATTTTCTTTCATGAATTTTAGCAGATTGGGTAGCGCGGACTGACCCCAGTACCAATTGCCCCCGCCAGAATAATGAAGGCGGGCGATAGTCACCGCCGAAGGGTCCTGCGAACTCTTTTCCTGGCCATCGGTTATGGCAATCAGGGACATTAGAATTACTGGTACCAAAAGAAGCTTTTTCAACATACTATTTATACGCTTGATCCCGGTAATGTGGCCTCAAGAATTTTGACAGCCATTTCGAAGATCATCCTATTGAATTAAAGATAGAAAGATTCCAGTGTAAATCAAAGGAGATTTTTGGGGAGCGATTTTGAACCGTTGGCAGATTTATTTTATCTTTCAAAGCCTATTTTAAGCCTAAGCGCGCATAATATCTTTGCCTCAAAATCGGAATATGGTTATAATGAGGCAATTATGGAGGAAAAATGACCGACAGACGAAATCCCGGAGCAATTGACTATTTTGACAGACGTATAGAAGTATTCGATAAAATTTACCAGGAGAGAAAAGGATTCTCCGGCTGGCTCGACCGAACTGTAAGAGCATCGGTAAGGATGAGATTTAATCTGGCATTCGATCTGATGAAGGACATGTCGGGCAAATCGGTGCTCGATATCGGATGCGGCACCGGACGATATATGTTCGAGGCCGCGAAGCATGGCGCGACCGATATATTGGGGATCGATGCCGCCGAGGGCGCGCTGGTATCGGCTCGGACGCTTGCCAAGGAAGCGGGCTTAGCGGATAAGATGAAATTCCAGATGAACGATTTCATGGATTTCAAGGCTGAGAAAAAATACGATATAATTTTGGCGGTGGGATATTTCGATTATATTTTAGAGCCATTACCGCATATTAAGAAGATGCTCGAGATCAACAATGGCAATTTATTTATGTCATTCCCCAAGCTCTGCCATCCAATGACACCTATTAGAAAGGTTCGACTGTCGTTGAACAATTGCCCTGTGCGATTCTATTCATTGGGGCGAGTCAAGCGGCTGATGAAGGATGCTGGCTGCGACAAATATGATATTCATAAAGTGGCCAGAGATTATATTGTGTTTGTGAAGAAGTAGTATATTGTTTTTATCTTTATTAAATGAATAAATAATGGCGACCATAATGAGTTATGGCCGCCGGTGAAATAGTAAAATTAATGTTTAAGGTTCAAAAGTTGCGAAAGCAAGTTATCTTGCTTTTTTGCATTGTTCTTCCAATTTAGTGGGCGAAGATTTTCTAAGGCGTCACTGCCACCCTTATGAGTGGGAATATAATGGTCTACTTCCCAACCATATTCGGAATTTCTGTTTCCGTAATCGCCCCAATTTATCGCGGACCCGAAATAATCTCGCCGCCACACTTCAGGAGTGTAACCGGAAATTGGAGTGGCTTTATTCCAGATTTGTTTTAACGTTTGATGATCAAGGTTCATTTTTCACCTTTCAAAATTATATTGTTTTTTCTTTATAGAAATCTTATCCTAAGATATCTGAGGTAATAGGATAGATTTCTATTACTTTGATTCCGAGCGAGTAATGTTGCTCAAACAACATTGCTCGCTTAATTTTTTTTCATTATCCCCCTCCGATTTAATTGTTTTGTACTCGCCGCCTTAACATCTTGAAACTTAAGGCATTACTGGCCAACCAAGGCGGTAGATGCTCAAAAGCATCCCGAAATCGCGCCCATGTTAGCGAGCAAGCAAAAAACTGTCAAGAAAAAATTGATATTTTTTTTCAATTTAACACAACATGTTGTGTATCAACATATTTCAAAATACCATAGATTGTGTCTGGCCCATTTTTTTGTGTACTATTTAGGCAAGATTTTGGGTAAACAGGATTAAGTTGTTGAGATTCAATAAGAAAGGAGATTTCGCAGGTCGGCCAGTAATATGGATCGATTTAGCGCATGATAAGAGGGGTTCAAAATTTTGAACCCCTACCGTAATTTTGTTAATTTTTCAACCATCTTCAATAGGCAAGGGTAGGGGTTTGATTTATCAAACCTCAAAAAATCCTATCCCATTTTTCGCAATCCTTCTTCGAAGGCGGCGATGTCGTTGTGGTATCGTTTGGCGATATCGGCTAAGGCGGGAATGGTGAATATTTCTGGGCGTGGATTTTCGATCACCGATACGATAGCGGCGGCGGCCTCAGCGGCGGTTTGGGCCCTCATAGCGCCGGCTGGAGGTGGAGTTGGCGGCGGGCCACCCAGAGCATTTTTCGAAAAATCGGTAGCGACTCCGCCCGGCATGACTGTAGTTACATGGATATTCGGATATCGATCACCCAGGTCCATCCGGAGGTTCGATGTTAATGAATTTAGGGCTGCTTTGGCGGCGCTATAGATCGAGCGGAATGGTACAATGGGGACTTTGCCGAGAAAGGACGAGATATTGAGAAGATGGCCTTCTCCCCTTTGCATGAAATATGGAATAATGGCTTGCATGCCGTAGATGGCAGATTTGATATTGACTGCGATGATTTCGTCGATATCATCATCGGTGAGATCGAGGACATTTTTGCGAATGCCCCTGCCCGCATTATTTACCCAGACATCGATCGCCGGGAATTTTTGTAGGGCTTTGGATTTAATATTATCGACATTTGAGCGCTGTCTGACATCGGCGATGACTGTAATGGCGTTCTTGCCGATCTGATTGGCAACATTGGTTAGTTCAATTTCCCTGCGGGCGGCCAGGATAATGTTATGACCTTGAGCTCCAAGTTGTCTGGCCAATTCGGCTCCGATACCGCCGCTGGCCCCTGTGATTACGATAGTTTTGGTTTTCATATTGCTCCTTTTAATCAATCAGCATTTCTTTTATGCTTAGAAAAACTATTAAAAATGAAACAGAGTGCCCTCATTTGGCGATTCTTTTTGTGTCGGATCAGGCGACCCGATAATATGATAAAAGCCAGCGCCAAAAAAAATGCCGTCAGGAAGGGTTTCTGAAGGCGCGATCAGGGCGAGGTAACCTCGCCCCTACAGAGCATTTTAATATTCATGATCATTTCAACAATGTCATTCGGCCGGAGGCATTAAGGCCGTCTTTCGACGACAGACGATACAAATAGATGCCGGATGAATTATCTCCGGCATTCCAGGTGATATTATGAGTGCCCGCTTCGGCACGGCCACTATACACTGTCGCAACCTTACGTCCGAGAATATCAAATATTGAAAGATCCATATCTGATGGCGCCTTAAGTGTGAAAGATATAGTGGCAGATGGATTGAATGGGTTGGGATAGCTCTGGATTAGCGCGATATTTTCAGGCAATATTTCGTTATTATCGATACCGGTATTAATTGTATCGGGAATAGCGAGCGACGCTGAGCCGCCAACCAATGTTTTGACATAACTCGTAAAGTATGTCGGCACAATGATACTCATGTTATCACCGGTAGTATGATAGAATGGATTGAAATCGCTGGAGAAATCCTCAATGCTGAGCATTGCGGGATAATTGTAATTCCAGAAGGACGCATGGTCAGAACGATTTGTGGCATTCCAGGTAAGGATAGTGGTATTCAAATCAATGGTATAATCCTCGATGACGGTTTGTGTAAGATTACCGAGAGCAATAGACGCCGCCTGCGTGCCGCAATGCAGCTCGCCATGATTGTCGGCGTTACCATCATATGAAATCATATCGTAGTTAAAAACACCGTCTATGCTATCGCCCCTGAAACTGGCCGCTTCTGCGTATGAAGCCGAACCAAGCAACCCCTGCTCCTCGCCTGTCCAAAGGCAGAATTTGATAGTCTTTTCAAAATGCCTATTCGCGAAAATTCTGGCCGCTTCAATTACGCCTATTGTCCCCGAGCCGTTATCATCGGCACCAGTAGCGGTAATTTGCGGCTGCTGGGATGTGTTATCGAAGTGACCACAGACAATAACCTGATGATTAGGATTGACCGTCCCCGGTTTTGTCGCGATGACATTGCGCCACGCCCCCTCTACGCCTGCATTCTGGCTGATCCAGGTTGTGCCACCATCGGCGGTCTTATATATTGCGCCATCGCCAACAGCGTACCCGATTTGGGTACTGGCAAAATCAACGCCGTAGAAATTCTTGAGAGTTCCCGCCTGGATTTGTGTCCAGTTGCCGCCCGCATTCGATGTTATAAATACTTCGCCGTTCCAGCCGACTATGCAGCCGTGTGAAGCATCGCTGAAATTGACCTGGTATTTTTCGACCGCAGTTCCAAGAGATACATTTTGCCAGTTGGCGCCGCCATTGGTGGTATGCAACACGACACCATTCCATCCAACCACCCAGCCGTTATTGCGATCAGTGAAATCGACGCCATATAATCGTTCAATAGTGTTGGATGTCTGCCGAACCCAATTAGCGCCTCCATTTGTGGTACTGACTATCGAACCGTCCCTACCGACAGCCCAACCATATTGGGAATCGACAAATTTGATATCGTAAAATCGGGAGCCGACCGGAGTAGTTTGCTGAGTCCAGTTTAGTCCGGAATTAGTAGTATACAGAACATGGCCGTTATCGCAGGCCACCCAGCCTTCGGATGAATTTATGAAACTCGATCCGAATAGGAAATTCCTGCGTATTAGCATTTTGTGTCGCGAAATTTAATCCGCCATCGGATGAAAATCTGATCGTCCCGATATCGCCGGTAATCCATATCGAATCCGGGCCAATATTGGAAACACCCCATAGAGAATAAGCCGAATTATCGGCCATGATATTCCAGGTATTGCCGCCATTGGTAGTTCTGTATGCCGTAGAATTTTCCGCGACGGCCCAGGCGAAATTATTATTATATGCGGCGACGTGCCGTAAATTTCCCGAGAAGAAACCATCGTATTCGACATCGTATCCATACGAATTTAAAATCTGGGAAATATATTCCGCGGCCATGGAATTATCATCGGTGCCTGAGAATCTGGTTTTGATCGTATCCTGATGGCCATTAAACATGATCGGAGAAGCGCCCGACAATCTCGAAAGACCATTAATGATAGTGTCCTGATTGACCTGGCCGATCATGTTTGCCACGGCATTATTGTATGTCAGGATCATTTCGGGCTGAAAATCGCGATTTCCTAATGGCAGTCTTCGCTGAGTGAGAATTTGATATTCATGATTTCCGATGGGCTTATCAAGGCTTAAAATGTATCCGGGGCCGGAATCAAGAATATTGGAATTCATCAAAGACCCCCGACCGTCTGATTGAATCAGATAAAGATTGGAGCATTCCCCATCGAATGGAATTTTTTTATACTGAATGTAATGATCATCGAGCCAAGCTATATCGTTGTCATCGCCGGCCAGATAAATTTTGTCAATTGTCTTTCCCCATACCCCTCCCGGATAGCTATTTAAATCAGCCGGAGCTCCGCTTTGGGGGTTTTCTACAACGATAATATAGTTATCAGAAGCGATAGCGATCGTGGTGAAGCTTGCTATCATTATTATTACTATTAAAAGCTTTCTAAACATTAAAGCTCCTTTCTTGTTAATTAACAATAATTTAACAAAAATCGGCAAAAAGTCAAGCCTGAATATGACACAAAAAAATAGGCCAGACACGATATATGGTATTTTGAAGTATGTTGATACACAACATGTTGTGTTAAATCGAAAAAAAATAACAATTTTTTCTTGACAGTATTTTGGCTGGTCGCTACAATGCTCCTCGCCATTTGAAGATAAATGGTTGAGAAGTTAGAAGTATTTTGTGGTAGTTTTTACATAAAAAAGCAATGCCGGGGGGAGAGGTTATTGATTTGTTGTTAAATAGTTCGAACAAGACTTTCCGCGGAGACCGACTGAGTCCATATTTTGCCCAAAGCAGTATTGAGCTTATGTCAATCACTCCCAATGGAGAAGATATTATTGAGAAGGCGTGCAGAACCTGCTATCTTTCATTCCATCGTTATGATCCACCAACATCGACCAAAGAACTTATCGAAAAGATATTAAATAAAGGGCATCATTCGGTGATGGAACATGCCTCGGCTACCTTCAGGATAAAAGGGGCATCGAGGGTATTCACGCATGAGCTTGTGCGCCATAGGCTTATCTCGCCATCGCAGGAAAGCCAGCGCTATGTCTGCTATGCGGATAAAAAAGACAGAAAGAAAACCACTGATTTTCAGGTCGTAATTCCTGAGACAATAGTTAACGCTTCATATCCAGACAAAAAAGAGGATTTTGTAAAGCTATACGAAAAGGCGATTTTGGTGAGTTACGAGCTATATGAAAAACTGCTTGATGCCGGAGTGCCGCCCGAGGATGCCAGATACTTACTGCCAAACGCGACCGTATCGGAAATAGTAATCACGGCGAACTTCCGCGAATTGAGGCATTTTTTCTGCCTTCGCACTCACCCGAGGGCTCATTGGGAGATAAGATCAATAGCGTTGGAAATGCTGAAAACGATGAAGAAGGAAGCTCCTATCGTATTCGGAGACTTCAAGATAGATGAAGAAACAAAATCGGCAACTTATGAATTTTATACATAGAGGCTATGTAGTTTCCATTAGCAGGAGGGCGGCCAGGTGCAAAAACAACAGACAGAGATGACGCCACAATTGACAGCAAATTCACTTGCCGTCTTAAAAAGGCGTTACCTGATCAAGAACGATCTCGGGCAAGTAGTTGAAACTCCAGGCGAGCTATTCTTACGAGTAGCACGGACAATCGCGGATGCCGATTTAAAATTCGGAGCCACCGCTGAGGATGTCGAAAAGGCGACTTCGGATTTTTATCGTATGATGGCCCGCCTGGAATTTTTGCCTAATTCTCCTACTCTCATGAATGCCGGCAGAAAATTGGGACAGCTTTCGGCGTGCTTCGTATTGCCAATCGAAGATTCCATGGATTCAATTTTCGATACTGTTAAACATACCGCATTGATTCATAAATCGGGCGGTGGCACCGGATTTTCGTTTTCTCGTCTAAGGCCCAAGAATTCGATGGTAGCCTCGACCTCGGGAGTAGCATCGGGGCCTGTGAGTTTCATGAAGGTAATTAACGCGGCAACCGAGGCTGTTAAGCAGGGCGGCACGCGGCGCGGCGCCAACATGGGCATACTACGGGTGGATCATCCTGATATATTGGATTTTATCAAATGCAAAGATGATTTGAATGAACTGACGAATTTCAATATTTCCGTGGCGATCACAGATGAATTCATGCGGGCAGTAAAAAATCATACGACCTATCCCCTGCTGAATCCGAAAGACGGCCAGCATTTTATCAGAGACAATAAGCCGTTGAGTCTCGATGCCAACGAAGTGTTCCAGGCAATTATAGATCACGCTCACAGAACCGGCGAGCCGGGTGTAATATTTATCGACAGAATCAATTCCAAAGAAAAAACCAATGCAGTCGGGTTGGTCGAAGCTACTAATCCCTGCGGCGAACAGCCGCTTCTCCCCTATGAAAGCTGCAATTTAGGATCGATTAATTTATCCAAGGTCGTGAAGGCAGTTGTCGATTCATCGGATACCTCCAAAATGTTTCGCAACGAAATCGACTGGGATAAATTGAAAGAGCTTGTAGAGCAGGCAATTCATTTCCTCGATAATGTCATAGAGGAAAATCGCTATCCACTTCCGGAAATAGACAAATCCACCAAGAATAATCGCCGAATCGGACTCGGAGTTATGGGCTGGGCGGATTTGCTTATCATGCTCGATGTGCCATACAATTCTGAAGAGGCGCTGAAGTTATCGGAGCAAGTGATGAGCTTTATTCAGGGCGCCGCGGATGCCGCCAGTAATGAGCTCGCCAAAAAGCGCGGAGAATTTCCAAACTGGAAAAAATCGTCATTCTATAATGAAAAGCTTGGATCGGGTCATTCGCGGAGAAATTCGACAGTAACGACAATCGCGCCAACCGGAACTATTTCGATTATAGCTGGATGTTCGTCGGGAATAGAACCGATCTTCGCGATCAGCTATATTCGCAATGTCATGGATAATACACGACTTGTCGAAGTAAACCCGTTGTTTGAATCTCGCGCCAAGGAGATGGGGATATATTCGGATCGTCTTATGGAGCGGATTGCTGAAAAGAATTCGATCTCCGAATTCGAAGAAATCCCTGAAGCAATCAAGCAAGTGTTCGTGACTGCTCACGATATCTCACCTGAATGGCATGTCAGGATGCAGGCTGCATTCCAGAAGCATACCGAAAACGCTGTATCAAAAACAATAAATCTACCCAACTCCGCGACCGCCGATGATGTCAAGACCGCATACGAGCTTGCCTATAATTCGGGTTGCAAAGGCGTGACTATTTATCGCGACGGCTCAAGGGCTTATCAGGTTCTTTCCACCAAGAAAAGCGATAAGAAGGAATTAGAGGACGGGAAAGGCGAGGTAAGGGATCGCCCGGAGACATTGCAGGGAATCACCAACAAGATCAAGACCGGATTCGGCAATCTTTATGTCACTATAAATACGCTCAACGGCAAACCATTCGAGGTATTCGCCCAGATTGGTAAATCGGGCCATGACACAATGGCCGATACCGAGGCTGTTTGCAGGCTGATTTCGCTGGCGTTGAGAACAGGAGTATCAGTCGAGGAGATTATAGAGCAATTGCGAGGAATCGGCGGCGATACGCCGGTCTTCGGATCAGGTGGCTTGGTTCGTTCGGTGCCCGATGCTATCGCGAAGACGTTGCATAAGCATTTCGGCAACGGCAAGACGCTCAAGGCGCAAACAGATCTATCAGCGTTGATCTGCCCCGATTGCGGAAATAAGCTGAATACCGAATCAGGATGTATTTACTGCCCCGACTGCGGATACTCGAAATGCTAAGATAGATTTAATATATATCAAAAAGGCGGCTAATAGATGGCCGCCTTTTTTTATTTTCAATATCTTTGGAAACTATTTTTTCGGAATAAAGAATATCCTGGCTTCGTGGAAACGAACAGGGAATACGATTCCTTCTTTGAGTTCTTTGGCAGTAAAGGTGAAAGTCTGCTCGTCGAGAATATCGATCATCTTTACTTTGGCCATCTTAACTCCCAATTCGGCGATATCAATCGATAGTACCACCTTCTTGGCGAATGTGCTATCCGGAGTGGCAAAGGTCGTATCAGTATTGATGAGATAGAGAATGATGCCCTTTTCATTAACCTGGGCAATCAGATCGACCTGGGGATCGGAGGTTGACACAGGCGAATCGATCTTGAGAGCTTCGAAGACGGAACGTAGAAGCTCGAATTTTGAGGGGTCGAATTTCGGAGAGACATCGAATGTGAATAAATAAACATTACCCGAACCAACCTTTTTGCAGACGCCTACGGGTTTTGTCCCTGATTTGGCCAGTACTTTGGAAGAGCCGGTGGAGGCTATGAATCCATAACGAATGGATTTGATATTTGCTTTTTCCCATACAATATTGGCAGGCGCCCAATCGTAATTGGTGCTCAGCCCCAAGCCTTTGGAAAGGATTTTGCAGTTTTCGAATTTTTCATCGAATTTCGGCATCAATCCGAATAGAACGACATTTTTCCCCTTTTTGACAGCTTCAAGAATCTGCTTTTGCGCGGTCTGAGACATATATTCGGCGACAGGTATAAAATAGAGGTCTTTTTCTGCGAGTGAATCCTGCGATTCGATATCGACCACAGAGTAATCATATTTAAGATTCATGAGGTCCTGGCCAAGTGGATTTAGTGTCTGCGAGACCAGATCTACAACATAGGGAAATTGCTGTTGAAGCATGAGATGATGCTGAACGAGGTAATTTCTATAATAGGCGATACCGATTTTCGACACCGATTTTGCCGTATTGATATCTATGGCTTCAAGGGCGGCGTTGCTTTTTCGGATTATTTCGTAATTTTCATTGACCGTACCATCATGCCCCAGCGGTGAGCCCTGCCAGTGATCCCGTCCAACAAACATGTAGTGATTCATACCCTTCAAGCCGGCGGCGAGAGAGCAGATCATATGATACTTGTGATAACGTGCGCCTACCTGCCAGGATTGTTTTTCAGCGTGGGCTACCGGTACTGATGTTTCGGTGGGTCTTCCGCCATATAATTGGGACGACCAGCAGAAACCTGTCTTGCCGGTAAGATAGCGGAGATTTCTTCCGAGGCGGCAATAATCGACCGAATCGGGAACTTGCATTCCGATTACCATTTTATCGTGTCCGAAACTATCTAAATTGGCCGGAAGGCTGAAGTCATCGGTCCAGGGCAAATTCAGCGAGAACAGACATCCAACACCAAGGGCTTCCAATCTTTCCCTGATAGTGATGATATATTTTGAAAGAATGGTGCCCTTGAACTCGATCCAATCGAAATACCTGACCATGTCAACGGGGCTTTTGGCGTCGATGGCAATCGGCGGCTCGACAACATTGAAGCTCTTGAGCTTCTTGCCATAGCACGCGGGAAGCTTGGACGGGTCCTTATATTTTTCTTCCAGAAATTGGAAGTAATATTCGGTAATGATGAAATTATTGTAATCGGCATCAAACGCGCCCAGGTTGCCGCCGAAGCTAAGCTCTTCATCCAATTGTATAATGAAGACCGGACCTTTGGGGAAGATATAATTTTGAATAACCTCAACCAGTCCCCCCAGATATCTTTTGACGTGTCCGATATATTTCGGGTGGAGATAACTCGGTTGATAGTTTTCGACGATTCCGGGACCATTTTTGGCCATTACCAATTCGGATTTAAAATCGCGCGCGACAATGGCCTCATCCTGAAATAAGTATTTAGGCAGTCCACCATTTGACCATTCAGCCTTGATCCATGGGCCCGGCTTAAGAATAACCTTAAAACCGAATTCGCGAGCGAGCTCGAGAAATACTATAAGGTCCTTCTGGCTACCGGTGACTCCGCGAAAATCGAAATTGCCCGGCCGCTCTTCATGAAGATTCCACGGCACATAAGTTGAAATAATACGAAATCCGGCGCGCCTAATTCTTTCGAAACAGATTGACCAGTAACGTTTTTCCACCCTGAAGTAGTGAATCTCCGCAGAAAACGGGAAAAACTCATCTCTTCCAATCACAAATTTGTTCTCAATGACTCCAAGCATTATCTACCTTAAAACCTTCTTTAATGGTTTGAATATCCCATAAATCGACCGTCTATAATACCTTAATTGACCTGCAATGTCAAATAAAAAAAGGTATCTGCTTGTATATTAAATGGTTACGGGGCGCTATTGACGATTGACAGACCACTGCCAAAATGGCATATGGCGATAGGCATCAAAAAAATCGGGCCTTCCGTTTGGAAGACCCGATTATTGCTTAATACCAAGACTTTACAGTCTTGCTATTTAAGTCTTATTGACCGCTGTTGCTCGTATTGGTATGCGGTGTGGATGCGGCTACACCTGCAGGCGGGCAGGAAGCGCAAGGAATAGGATTCGCGCCGCCCTTGAAGTAGTTGACCATGTAGGTCACATCGAGACCATTGAACGAACAGCTGCCGTTAACGTCGCCAGTAACAAACCAGATGTTGCCTGGAGTGCACTCGCAAGAGAACGGCGGAGCAGCGCCACCCTTGAAGTAGTTAACGCTGTAAGTAACGTCGAGGCCGTTGAAGCTATTGCTACCATTAGCATCGCCAATGATATACTCGCATCCGCCGCCACCGACTGTGAAGGTAACAGGAACTTCGTGAATTAACAGGCCAACTTCGTTGGTGTTAAAGTTAACTCTACCATGATAGGTTCCATTAGCCAAGCCAGTGGAATTCATGGTGGCAGTAACTACTACGGCTGGATCGCCAGGGTTGATTGTGCCAGAGTTGACATCAATAGCAAGCCATGGCTGGACCGGTGTACCGATCAAGCAGAACGCCAGATTGTAAGCGAGCTGGACGAAGGCTGTGCCATCCCATTGTACCGCAGTACCGGCTTCAGAGGAATTAAGCCACAACATCCAGCAGCTGGCGCCAATATCGGCACCCTGAATGGAAATCCAACCATTAGACAAGGAGACTGGTGTCGGAAGAGTAGCTGTGTACTCTTTCTGCTGGTAAACGCCAGAATACATTTCTCCGAGAACTGGGGAAACTGAGACATCATACGAAGCGACTTCAGTACCGGGCATTCCGGCTGCATCTTCATAGAACTTAATTTGGAATGCAGCTGGATCTGGCTTATCGCATTCTCCCCATCCGCCGCTGTAGAATAGATCCGCAATCCAGAATTTGACCGCGGTAACTTCGCCGTATGCGCCGGCAAAATTATCGTATGCGAGGTATGGACCAGGAGATTCGATATCAGTTGTCACGAATGTCCAAGCGCCATCAGACGGCATTGGAGGCTGACCGAATACGTTGGTACCGGGAGCGCAACCTTGAACCGACGGGCACGGATTGCCTGCGCAGGTTTCGCCCATTGTCCAGAGACCCTGTAGAGCATTGCACTCTGCCTGTGAATTATCAGCACAAGAAGGCGCACCTGGATCGCCATAACAGCATTTTCCCATGGGTGCGACATCGGTGATAACTACGTCGTCAAACGCGGCCCACCAGCCCCACTCAGAATAGAAATGCATAGTTAATGTGTGAGGAGCTCCGTCATTATAGGCGGAAACATCAATGAGCTGCGGTCCCGTTGTAGTTGTGGTGTATATCGCAACCTGGGCACCGTCAATCAAGACCTCAAAATAATCGCCTAAAGCTCTGTAGCCGAGCCAGAATGACAATCCGAGGTATCCCGCGCCGTTACCGGTGAATGAAGCAGAAAGTCTTTCATCGGTAATTGAGCCGGAACCGCCGGCATCAGCGTTAGATGCCGCGAAGAAACCGGTTCCATGATTTGTCATCGGAGGAGTCATGTATGTCCATGGATCGGTTACGACTGTCCAATAAGACGCCGGGTTTGTGCTGGCATTGTTTGCTGTCCAAGCCGGATTGGTGGTGTAATCGCCATCAGAGAATGTTTCTGTGAAATAATCAGTCGCAGATGATGGTAACCATCCACTCGGACCGGTTGGGGTGGTAATAAAGTTCTTATCGATTGAGCGAATAGCAGAAGATGGATTAGAATAATCGTTGCGAGGTACTGAACCTGGAACTGGAGGAGCATCAATCGAAATGCCGGCTGTGAATGTCAATGGGGATGTGCCGCTATTTGTAACTGATAATGCCTGGGTGGCAATATCATCCGGGATCCACAGTCGCAGTAATCGAAGTAGGATCTACTCCAAAAACCGGCTGCGGAGACGCGGCCGCGGAAATATGAACCGTATATGGGCCATCGGCTGATCCGGCTAGACCCAGTACGGGCAGATAGTAGGTTCCGGAAGGTAGGTTATCAAACCAGAAAGTTATTTGACCATCGCCGCAAGTTGTGTAATCGTAGTTGGTGCGAAGGATATAACTTCCGCAAGGACAACCCTGAACCAGTACCCAATAATAATTTGTAAAGCCAACTGTTGTGCAGAAATCGACGGTAACATTCGCAGGTGAGGAAATTGTAAAAGCTTCCCAAACCTGGTTATATGTACCTAACAAAGCGCAATCATTGTTGGAATTTACTGTTGTACCGTTGAATGTAAGAGTTGAGCCGAGCGGCAGCGGAACGGGGGTAACGTCTGTGCAGAGATCGTTTGGCGGAGGAGGAGGAGGAGGACCGACTGTCAATACGCCGGTTCCAGAACCAGAATAGCCACCGACTTGAATCAAATACTCTTCTCCAAGAACACCCTGGAAATCGAGCTGAGATTGTAAACCGCAGAAATCGTCATTGCAACCTAATTCGGTCGGCAATGGGCTGCAGCTATTACCATCGTATACCGCCAATTTGGTATCGAATGCTGAACCGCATAAGCTGGCACGAATGAGTCCGGTAGTTGACGCGGTGTAAACGTACCAAATGTCAGGGGTTGTAATGCAAGTACCGATACCATCGGCTGTAGCGGCTAGCGTGCTCCAAGCTAAGCCGGTCACATCGCCAATAGCTTCCGCGGTAGCGCAAGCGTCATTAGCTGGCGGCCCAGGGGGGGGAGTGCCGAGGAAGGTCATCTGGTAGGGTCCCTGATTGCCGTTGGCCGGATCATAAATGATCGGCACATAATATGTGCCAGCAGGAACGTTGTAGAATACCCATGTGGGGTTAAGATCTGCGCAAGTAGTCCAATTATAACCATTATTTGGAATGATGGCTGTGCAAGCGCAATCAGTTGTCAGGTAGAAGTACATCAATCCATACTGGGAACCGGAGCCGCACATATCAATGGTAATATCCATGGCTTCAGTAGTAGTGAAGGCTTCCCATACCAGCGGGTAGCCAGGGAATGTAGCGCAATCGTTGGAAGTTGCTCCATCGGTTGTGCCTGTCACTGTTGTTGGAACATTGACAGTTATTCCGACCGGAGTGACATCAGCGCATGCATCATTAGGCGGAGGAATTGTAGTATTCTCTTGAATAGACAATGTAAATGATGGGATGCAATTGGGGGTTGGCCAAGTATCGATCATGATGTAATAGGTACCTGCGGCCAAGCTTAGGCCGTAGAAACCATGGGCACCGACGCCGGAATTGGTGGAAGTCGCGATACAAGTTGCGCCGAGCGGGAATGCGTCGCTGATAGCCATACCGGTATAATCGGATGCTCCAGGATCCAGTACGATATTCAGAGACAATGGAGCGGTTAAAGTGACTTGATAAGTGATGTCTTCACCACCATCATAGCTACCAAGGCAGGTAGTGCTCTGTCTATTGCCAAGACCGCAATTGGTATTGGTGTTGGAATATGGCAATTCCGCAGGTAAAGTCACGCTAACATCGGGAGTGAGTGCGACCACTTCGGTCACGTTGATCTGGTAAGGACCATTATAAGTACTATAACCCTTAATGATGATGTAGTAGGTGACTCCGCCAGTGAGACTAACGGAGCTTAACTCAGATACTAATCCGCAGAAATCGTCATTGCAGGCGATTTGAGTTGTAGGATCAGTATTTACGCCGATAGCCGTATCCCAAGTTGTGCCGGTGCACAAGGTAACCTTTATGGAAATATTTGAGGCCGGAGTATAAGAGTACACGACGTCAGGAGCTACTGTATATCCGCAAACCGTATAATTGGGGGTCATGCCGGTAGTAGTTCCATTATCCATATATGGCAGCGCGCCGATGACGGTCGCACTTGCGAAGTCATCTCCGCCCTGAAGAATTACATTGGGATCTGGAGGAGGAACTGGTGCGTTTGAGTTCTCATCCTTTACTGCTTTGTCGGCAGCTACTCTTTCCACGTTGCTCTTTGGAGCTTGTGAAAGCACCGGCTGTACGGCTTGTTTTTCAATCGATTTAGTTACAATCGGATTGTTCGTAACTAATGGATTTTGGTTGTTTTTAGTCGGCGCCGCGTATGCAGCAATCCAACAACAAAGCAACATTAATGACAAGCTTAAAACTAAGATTTTTTTCATATCGCCTTTCTCCTAAATGATATTTAGGAATATCAAACTTTCAAAACGAAGATTTCCTGATTTCCTTGTTTCTATGGTTTGAAGTTAAAAAGGCAAATTACAAAACAATTGCCCTGAAGCACCTCCTTATCTGATGTTTGAATTTTACAAAGAACGCTGTACGCATCATTCAATTTTTTAATTTAACATGACTTAACGGAGCGTTTTACTCCTCAAGCGAAGCATTTTAGAAAAGCACGATGTTGATACATTTGACGGGGATCTCGTATATTTTTTTAGCTTCGATCCCTGCCATAAATGCTAACCCAAATATAAATATCAGGGCCCCAAGTGTCAAGATAATAATCATGGGGAAAACTTGATTTTCCGGGGTCCAAAATCCAACGAAAGTCGCCTTCATTTTGCCAATTACCGGCAATTTCCGGCGAAAGGTGCCGGGCCTGCCCCCCTGAAATAATTGACAAGATAGGTAACGTCAAGACCATTGACGGCACAGGAACCGTTGGCATCTGCCGCCAAATATGGGTCGGGCGGCGGGACAAGCCCTTTGAAATAATTCACGAGGTAAATCACATCGATACCATTAAGGGCACCGTCATTGTTGGCATCGCCTGGTATGAAAGACGGTCCGACAAAAAAGGTATCAATCAGGGTTTGGGATTCAGCGATACCGGTAAATGGTTCGGCGTTACCGGCATTATCATAAACCCTTGCCTCAAAATAATATGTGTGGTTGTGAACGCCTGTAAACTGGCTGGAAGAGCCCGGGAAATGGTCAAGCCAGGGGGTCCAGGCGCCTGCCCCATCTTTATAATTGACATCAAATAGAATAGCCGGGCCCGAGAGATCATCCGATCCCGCAGACCAGGCGACAGTGAAAAGCAGATTCCCTGATGTTCCGGGCGAGCTTGCCATGCAACCGGACGGCGGGATATTATCGAAGTATATTGTATCCTGCCGATATGTGCTATAATCCACATTACCAACAGAATCCTGCAACCAGAAACTCACGCGATTCGGCCCGTTATTGGCAATAGAAATCGTTTGGGGCGGATTTCGATCGACACTTCCGGTCGTGTCCATGTTAGAAATTGGTAAATTGCCGATTTTGTACAATCCTTTAGCGACTCCAGATAATTCAACCGGATTGGTCCACTGAAGGTTGAAATTGGAATTATTGCTCCAGCCGGATGGTGAAACCGAAAAACCAATTGGCGAAAGCGGAGCCGAATTATCAATCCCGAAAACGCTCGAAGCATAGTTCGAGTAATTACCGGCATTGTCACGCGCCCTAACTCTCCAATAGTAACGCTGATTGTCATCAAGCTCAGTTTGCGGGGCATAATTTGCAAATGTGGTCGAATCGGAAAGGTAAATCGGGTTGGCGAAAATTGAATCTGTATCAATTTGAAAATAATATTTTGCCAGACCTGAGCCGCCCGGGTCAGACACTGTTTGCCAACTGAAATAAGGCACTCTGGTTGTCATCCAATGTCCATGGGGCGGAGTTAAAAGGGTCGTTGTCTGAGGGGGACTGGCGTCAACCCGGAAGCTTTGAGTGCTTGAAAAATTAGACCAGGCACCATTTCCTGAACGTATTCTCCAATACCAATTACCATCTGCCAGGCTGACATTGGATGTGAATGTCGTATCGGTAATCGATGAATTGTCAACGTCGGGAGAATTGAATTGAGAATCCTGATCAATCTGAATATTGTATCCGATTGCTCCCGAGACACTGCTCCAATAAAAAACGGGAAAGCGCTGGCTGACAAAAACACTGCCTATTGGTGAATAAGGTGTCGGAACCGGCGGGGCAGGTATCAGTCCATTGACTGCGTTATAAGCGTTTATCCTGCCGCTACCCAAAAGATTTGCATAGCCTGGATTAAGCGCGTCTATATCGACAGTTGTATTAATTATTCTAGTCTGAATCGCAGAGCGAGACATTCCGGGGCTAACCGAAGCTATGAGCCCCACGAGCCCGGTAACATAAGGGGCGGCCATCGAGGTGCCATCCATGTAATCATACGTATTATTAAAAATAGTAGAATAAATAGTCACACCGGGAGCAGAAACATCAACCCAGCTACCATAGTTGGAGAATGTTGCCTTGTGATCGTATTGATCGGTCGCGGCAACCGCGATAACATCGCTTCTTCCGCATAAGTAGGACGCAACAGTGTTGCCATCGTTGCCTGCGGCCGAGACAAGAACAACATTATGACTAGTAGCATAATTGGCCGCGGTAGCAATACCGCCGGAGTTTGAGGAACTCCAGGAGCAATTTACCGCCCTGGCACCTTCATTGGCGGCATAATAGAGGGCCGCGGCTGCAAAATCCATCTGGACATATCCCAGACCGTCGGTTGCCTCCCAGCCGATTCTAAGAGCCATTATTTTACAATTAAAACCAATTCCTGCTACGCCCAACGCGTTATTTGTTTCCGCCGAGGCTATTCCGGAAACATGAGTGCCGTGGCCATTAAAATCCATAGGGTTATTATCAGGAGTCTGGTCATCTTCGCCCGGCGCCCCATCGACACCATTTACCCAATCCCAGCCGTGAAAATCGTCGACATAGCCGTTGCCGTCGTCATCGACGCCATTGGAGGGATCTCCTGAATTGACCCAGATATTGTCGTTCAGGTCAGGATGATCCCAATCGACGCCGGTATCAGCAATTCCAAGTGCTATATCGGCGCTGCCTTGTGTAATATCCCAAGCTTGTCTTGCTGCAATTTTATTTATTGCCCATTGATTGCTGATCAGCGGGTCATTAGGATTAAAATTAGTTCGATGAATGCCCACAGGTTCCACATGCTCAATTGATGTGAGTTTGGCATATTCAGCGAGGACTGATTCAAGGTCTGCGGTATTATTGAATGTTATGGAGTAATAACCTGCCATGGCCGGTTCGCCGTGCTTTTCTGCCTTTGGGAAAAGCGGCCACATTACAGAGACCGCATATTGGCGATTTAACTGATCAATATCATTCAAGCCGGTAGAGATAACACCATTGATTAAATTTGGCGTTATCGGAGCCAACGGGGGCTGAATAGCAATAATAATTTTATTTTGGGCGTATTGAACGCCTGGCTGAAGATAATTGGCGTTTGCGGTTGAAATACAAATCAATGCCAGAAATAATCCGGCGACAACCCCCTCTTTAGAATATTTCAATGATTCTCTCCTCCCCACAAAGACAAATGCGGCTAATCGTTATTTAAGATAAAACAACTTTAGGTTTTTCGATGAATTTTCTCCTGATAAGCGCACAAAGTAGATTCCGCTCGAGAGACTGCCCGAATTGGCATTATGCGCGTTCCAGTGAACAGAATTACGGCCAGCTTCCTTATAACCATCGAAGAGGGTGGCCACCTTCCTGCCGAGCACATCGTAAATGCAGATTTGATAGTTGCCCGGATTCGGCAGATTATAATCAATCATGACGTCAGCATTAAAGGGGTTGGGATAGCCGGAAAGCGATATCGCAGATGGTATAGTCGCATTAGGGCTAGAGCCCTTTAAGTTATCGATTCTGATGGAAGCGTCGATTCGTCGGCCATTAAAATCGGAGTAATCGGTATTAGAAATACTGATCGCATTTTGGCTAAATTGGCCCTTGTAGAATATCGTTATCGATTTTAGAGAGCCTGGCAAATCGGAAGAGTTCTTATTTAGAAGGACAACGTCAATCTTTCCCTGTGGAGAAATAGCATAGTTTAATTCCAGATCATTTGATTCATCGCCTAATACAATTGCCATTGGGGTAATAGCGCTATTATCGTACGAGCATTGAATATGAGCGCCTCCGAGCATTTTATCGCTCTCGATATATATTTCAGATTTATTAAGCTCGTCTAAATCCAAGAAATCAGAGGAAATGCGATTGGTTGAACTATTTGTATTGGCCCCGTATCGGGCTGAATCCGAAATCGATGAAATTATATCGCCATTGATCATTCTCAAGAGATAGACCAGGTCTGAAATAGTCGCCTGCAGGCCGTCGCGATTGCAGTCGGAATTGGCATATTGCCGGCGAGTAAAATGGATATCGCCGATGAAATAATTGAAGAAAGTAACGGCGTCTCCAATTTCATAAGCATATCCATTTGCATTGATATCCCCGTAGATAGGATGGATTATGATAATATCGGCGGGCAGCAGAGACAAATCCGGAATAGCGATAAAATTGCTATTTTGGAGGATGATATAGTTATCAGGTAATGGCGTAAAGGGATCTTCGTAGTAGAAGATATGAGTCATATAGTCATAACCTATATCTTCATTAGCTATTCGAAACGATATCCAGGCAAATGTTGTATCTCCGGATATGGGCGGAACTTCCGGTGGGGCGGGCATGTCCGTAATGATACTAATCTTGATGCGGCCAGGAATACTTATGTCGTAAATGAAACTCTGAAAGAACATACTGGGCGCAATAGTTGTAGGAGTGACTAGAATTGGATCGTAAATCAGAAGCAGATTGATCCTGACCACGGGTTGAGTGGTACTTATAGCTATCGGAACTAATAGAGCGGGATTACCGGGATCCGCTTCAATAGTCGATGGCCCGAACGATATCTCATATACGTCGGTGGCCTGATCAGCATTCGCAACTCCGGAATGGAGCATCGAATAGCAGGTCATCGCAATGATAAGAATCGTTCGAGCCATCTTCATAAAAACATTCCTAATTTCTCGAACCTAAAGTGGTCATCCCCGGTTTCAATCCCGGCCCCACGCGCATAATCGGTGGAGGAGGAGGACCGCCTTTAAAGTAGTTAACCAAATATACAACGTCAAGTCCATTGACATGCGAATCTCCATTGGCATCGCCGGCCTCGAATGGAACCGGCGGATCGCCTGTTCCCTTAAAATAATTGACCAGATAGACGACATCGAGACCATTGAGGGTTCCGCTGCCATTGGCATCTCCCCTGATATAGGCGATGACTTGAATATTTGCCCTTGCCGTGTCGGTTAGACCTGCGGGATCAGAAGCCACCAGAGTGATTTCATAGTTGCCGCCCTGGTCCATAGTAGGAATCCATGTAAGCGAAGCGGCGCCCGAACCCGAATCGAAGAAGACCATGCCAATCGGCAAAACTCCTTCATATGAGATTGTCAGAGGATCATTTTCCAGATCACTGGCCATAATTCGGAGACTTAGGGTATCCGGCACTCGCAATTGCTGATTAGCGATTGGATTAAACACAGGCGGGTGATTTCCCGCGGTAAGAACCTGGATAGTGACAACTTGAGAATCAACCAGCGATGAATTATTTCGATCTATACACCCGAAGGTGATCTGATAAATCCCAATATCCTGGAATCTCGGACGCCATCTAAAGGTGGCAGTGCCATTATTGTTGTTAATAAATTGTGAGGAATCCGGCAACGCCCGATGGAATAAAAGAGGCACGGTTGAATCGGGATCGGTTGCGACAATCGGCAAATTCAGCAGGAATCCGTCACCAATTGTGGTATCCGGTATTTGCGCAAGAACAGGCGGGCGATTGACATCGAGAATGTTCAGTCTGACGTTGAGCATCGAATTCATAGTGGGATCGAGACTATCGATAGCCGATATCATGATTGAATCCAGACCAGCCTGATTGAAATCAGGGGCAAAGTTAATGCTGCCGGTGCCGTTATGATTGTCGGTGAAAATTGTGTTTCGCGGCAATCGGATTGAAACCAGCCGAGGAGTCTGGCCATCAGGATCGGCGGCGACTATGTTGAAATCAAGAATTTCGCCTTCGTTGACAGTGAACGGTCCAGCCGGCAAAAAGACAGGTCTTCGATTGTAATTCAGAACGTGGATCACTACTATCTGATTATCGGTTAGAGTCGAATCCATAGAATCGATTGCCATAAATGTAATCTGATAATCTCCCGATTGAGTGAAATCCGGTGTAAATGTAAAATATCCAACTCCGTGTAAAGAATCAACGAATGTGGCATTTAGAGGCAAATTAAGAGCAGCCAGACGGGGGTATGTAGAATCAGGATCGGATGCAAAGACATTGAACATGAGAGTCTGGCCTTCGGTGATTGTCCTATTAGTCATGAAGCTCAATTGGGGCCGTTGATTACCGGCTTCAATGACGTTAAGGCTCACAATTTCAGAATCTATAGCGCCCTGCGGATCAGTGGCTCTGAATGTTAACCCATAAGAGCCGGATTGATTATACAACGGCACATAGAAAAACGATGCTCTACCATTGGTGGAATCATGCAAAACAGCGTTAACAGGGGCTCCCCGCAGGGTGATGGCAGGCGGTGTGGAGTCAGGGTCGGATGATGTAATATGAACGGAAAGACTTTCACCCTCGATCACCGACAGAGGGCCTATCGGATTTAATACGGGAATCTGATTACCCATATCTATTACCTGAATCATTGTCGGTCTCGTGACTGTTGCCCGTCCATCCGTAACTGCGAAATATATCAGGAATATTCCGGTTTGAGTGAAATCAGGATTGAAAATGAATTGAGCGGTACCGTTTCCATTATCAACAAAGCTCGAACGGGCAGGGATAAGAGGATTACAGGACGAGCAGTTAATAAAGAATCTGAGCGAATCATTATCGGGGTCCGTGGCAGAAAGATTCATTATCAAAGTTTCACCTTGATTAACTATTCCAGGGGGCGGCTGCAGGAAAATTGGTCGGCGGTTAGCTTCCCTGATGTGTATCCTAAACCATTTCTGATCTCCCAACGGAGGAGAATCATTATCACTGGCATAGAATAACGCGGAGTCAACACCGGCCTGATTATAATCGGGCCTGATCATATAAACTCCGGTGCCATTTCCGGTAATTGTGAATGTCGAGTTGCGAGGCATATAGCCATTTGAAAGATTTAGTTGACCAGGGACGGCATCGGTAGAATCCGTGACAATCACATTCACTCTAAGCGAATCACCTTCATATACAAGTGTATCGCCGACGAACACTATAATTGGCGGCCTGTTGACATCGGTAATGGTTATCTGCACGTCTTCAAAATCAATCAATCCACCATTATCCATGGCATTAAATCTGACAGTTCTTACTCCTGCTGAATAATAGTCGGGGTGGAACGCGAATCTTCCTGTTCCGTTATGATTATCCGTAAAATTCGAGAAGGGCGGAATCGATGTCACAAACAGGAATGGTGTTGCGCCTTCAGGGTCGATAGCGCTGACGTTGATTACCAGGCTATCGCCTTCCGGAACAGTCCTGGGTCCTATTGGGCTGAGAATCGGCGGTTGGTTGCCTTGTTCGGCTACATGGATGACGGTAGAAAGCGAATCCCACAGGCTGCCATCGAACGCTCGTACAGTTAATGGATATGTCCCGAATTGTACATAGTTGGGCATGAATGTAAACAAACCGGTATTATTAAGATTGTCTACAAAGGTCATATTGGTCGCGAGCGGCGAAGCGGAAAGCACAACGGTATTTCCATCGGGATCGGTGACACTGACATTGATTATCAACGTATCGCCTTCAGTCACGTAATAAGCCGTATCAATTGTCGCCATATGAGGACGTTGGTTGCCGGCGTCATTTACGATAATTTGAACCATTTCCGAATCGACAAGAAGGCTGTCCGAGACTCTAAATAGAACATTATAGGTGCCGCTTTGAATATAAGTCGGTTTGAATCCGAAATAAGCTGAATCGGAGCTAATATGGCTGAATACCATATTAGGTGAAAGAGCCCCTGTTGTCATTATGATCGGATTGGCATCGGGGTCGAACGCTGTGATTATAATTCCAAGCGAATCGCCCTCGGTCATTACTCTGTTTCCAATTGGATTCAATATCGGCGCTTGATTTACATTGAGCACGGTTATGACGACATATTCAGAATCAATTAGACTTCCATCGCTGGCGAAGAAATGGACTGTATCGGAACCGGCCTGATTAGCATTCGGCCTGAATTCGAAATTCCCTGTGCCGTTCATATTGTCGACGAATGTCGCATTAAGAGGCAGATGATTTGCGGATAGAATAGGAGTGGTATTGTCAAGGTCGTATGCACTAACCGGGAATGCAAGTACTTCATTTTCATTTACGGTATAAGGTCCAATCGGATTTAGCACAGGCGGCTGATTGCCCGCATCGATGACTGTTATTCTGACGAATTCGGAATCCCTTAATACGCCATCGGTGGCGACAAAGAGAACTGAATCGATAATCCCCGCTTGTACAAAGTCGGGAGAAAATGTGAAAAGACCTCGACCGTTCAGGGAATCGGCAAAGGCGGAATTGCGGGGCAAATTGCGGGCCGCGAAAGTGGGCAATGTGCTATCGGGATCGGCGGCTCTGATGACAACGTTAAGAGTATGACCCTCAATCACCGATAGAGGCCCGATTGGAGCCAGGATCGGAGGTTGATTGACATTTGAAACATTTATAGTGACCATTTCCGTATCGGCAGCCGCAAATGGATCAGTGGCGATAAATCTTATATTGTAGGTACCGGACTGAGTATAGTCGGGATAGAACGCGAAATCAGCGGTGCCGTCGCCGTTAGGGAAGAACATATAATTGCTCAATGGCAAATTCTGAGCGGTTAAAATAGGTATTTCCGCGTCGGGATCTGATGAGATAACTACGAACCGAGCAGTATCCCCCTCGGCGATATTTATCGGAGATGCTATTGGAGTAATGGCCGGCGGTCTGTTAATGTTATTAACGGTTATCGCCACAAGTTCCGAGTCGGCCAAAAGGCCATCGGAGGCTATAAATAACACTGAATACGCTCCCGCCTGGAAATAATTCGGCGAAAACATGAAGGCGCCTCTGCCATTAAGGCTATCAGTAAATATGGCATTGGCCGGCAAATTCATTGAATATAATGACGGGATCGTGCCATCCAAGTCCGTACCTATAACATGAATGCTGAGTGACTGGCCTTCATTAAGGGTCTGCGGTCCGATTGCGGATAAGACAGGTGGATGATTTCCCCAATCAATGACAGTTATCTGGACATATTCCGAATCTGTCATGGCACCATCGGAGGCTGTAAACAATATTGAATAAACTCCAGCCTGAGAATAAGTCAGGGGTGAATGAGAAAAGCCCGTGGCCATTGAGCGAATCGACAAAGGCGGCATGAAGCGGTAGCGGCCCTGCGAATAAATGCGGGAACGTACCATCGGGGTCGGTGGAGGTAACGATGAAGCTGAGCAAATTACCCTCGGTCACAGAATGAGGCCCGATAGGATTGAGAACCGGCGGGCGGCCATAATCTATGACGGTAATCTGAACCCACAAGGAATCATATAGCGAGCCATCGAAGGCTCTGAAAAGTACATTATAAACGCCACTTTGTGTAAAATCCGGATCAAAGCTGAAAACACCGCGGCCGTTGCCGGAATCGGCATAGACAGCATGAAGCGGCAAATTGAACGCCTGAACAACTGGGATAGTGCTGTCGGGATCGCTTGATCTCACAGGGAAGCTCAGATGCTGTCCTTCTACTATTGATTGAGGCGCTATAGGTTCAATAACAGGTGGCTGATTTCCGGCTTCAAAGACAGTTATTCGTACTAATTCGGAATCAGCAAGAACACCATCAGATGCTATAAAAAGAACATTGTACATGCCTGCTTGAGTGTAGCCCGGATTGAACCTGAATAATCCATTGCCGTTCGTAGAATCTATGAAGGATGCATTAACGGGCAGATTCAGAGCGGTCAAGACTGGAATCTGCAGGTCGGGGTCGGTAGATGTCACTCGGAAGCTGAGCGCTGCACCTTCAACAATTGAACGACTGCCTATATTAGTGAGGACAGGGGGTCTGTCGACATTATTTACGGTTATGGCAACATTTTCAGAATCAGCAATCAGACCGTCATTCGCTATGAATAAGACATTGTATGTGCCCGCCTGGACAAAATCGGGATTAAATACGAACAGGCCGCGTCCATTTAGACTATCGGTAAAGACCGCATTGATCGGCAAATTTAGGGCCGATAATACCGGGAAGGTACCATCGATGTCGCTTGAGGTGACATGAATCTGGAGACGCTGATTCTCATTGACATTCTGCGGCCCTATGGGGTTTAGAATAGGGGGCGCATTGGTATGAAGTACTACAACGAAAACCTGCAAGGTATCTCGAATTACCGGGGTTCCCGAATTGGCATAGAATGCCAGGGTATAATTCCCTTCCTGGGTTAGGTTGGGAGCGAAATGAAGTGTTCCATTCCCTCCGCCCAGATCAGTGAAAGTAGCATTGGGAGGCAGCGCGTCATGAGTCAATGTAATTAGGTCGTTATCAGGATCCGATGCGCTGACACTGAAATTGAGTACGCTGTCCTCGTAGACTGATTGAGGTGGTACGGCTACGAAGAGAGGCGGTCGATCGGTATTGGTCACCGTAATATTTACAAATTCTGTATCTGTCAAAGTGGTCGAAGAGGCAATAATAATTACCTGATATGGTCCGGCTTGAGAGTAATCAGGATTAAATATCAGATGACCCACGCCTCCTGTTGAATCTGAAAATGATGAATTTAGCGGCAGTTGAAGGGCCGTTAATATTATTGGCTCGCCGTCAGGATCAATAGACGTTATTCTGACATTAAGATTTGCACCTTCGGCAACAGTTTGCGGCGCTACAGGTGTAATGACAGGAGGTCTGTCGATATTATTCACTGTTATATTGACAAGCTCGGTATCAGCCAGAGTTGTCGAATTAGCAATAATTCTTACAGTGTAGGCGCCGGCCTGCGTAAAGTCAGGATTGAATACTAATCTGCCGACTCCGCCGGTAGAATCGGTGAAGGTAGAGTTGAGAGGAAGCTGCTGGGCAATTAATGTAATGGGCTCGCCATCGGGATCAGCAGCCGTAATTCTGACATTGAGATTAGCTCCTTCAGCCACGACCTGAGGCGCGATCGGTGAAAGAACCGGCGGTCTATCAACGTTCGTAACAGTTATGCTGACAAGTTCGGTATCGACCAAGGTTGTGGAATTGGCCAATATCCTTACTGTATAAGATCCGGCCTGAGCAAAGTCGGGATTAAATACCAAATGGCCGACTCCACCGGTCGAATCCGTAAATGTGGCATTGAGCGGCAATTGCTGTGCGGAAAGAAGAATCGGATCGCCATCGGGATCGGTGGCGGTTACTCTGAACGTAGAGGCTCCCTCCCTCGGCCACTGTCTGCGGAGCTACTGGTGTAATCACCGGCGGACGATCGCTGCCAGTAACGGTTATGCTGACAAATTCAGTATCAACCAAAGTTGTGGAGTTTGCTATTATTCGCACAGCGTATGATCCGGCCTGCGTAAAGTCGGGATTGAATACTAATCCACCTATTCCGCCGGTAGAATCTACGAATGTCGCATTTAGCGGAAGCTGCTGCGCCACGAGTGTAATCAAATCACCATCGGGGTCGGTGGCAGTTACTCGAACAGCAAGATGACCGCCTTCGGCCACTGTCCGCGGAGTGATAGGTGTTATCACTGGAGGACGATCGGTGTTGGTCACTGTAATGCTGACCAGCTCGGTATCTGCTAATGTAGTTGAATTCGCTATTATCCTTACAGTGTATGATCCTGCCTGAGTGAAGTCGGGATTGAAAACTAATCTGCCAACTCCGCCGGTAGAATCCGTAAACGTGGCATTAAGAGGCAGCTGCTGGGCGATGAAAGTTATTGGATCGCCATCGGGGTCGGTAGCTGTGATTCGAACCGTTAGATTCCCGCCCTCGGCCACAGTCTGTGGAGTGACAGGTGTAATCACTGGCGGACGATCGCTTCCTGTGACAGTGATACTAACAAGCTCGGTGTCTACTAATGTAGTTGAATTAGCTATTATCCTAACCGTATATGATCCTGCTTGAGTGAAATCGGGATTGAATACCAATCCACCTCTTCCGCCAGTCGAATCAACGAAAGAAGCATTGAGCGGAAGCTGCTGGGCGATCAAGGTTATTAAATCGCCGTCAGGGTCGGAAGCTGTCACCCTAACCGCGAGATGGCCACCCTCGGCCACTGTCTGGGGAGTGACAGGTGTAATCACAGGGGCACGATCGGTATTGGTCACAGTTATACTGACTAATTCAGTATCAACAAGGGTTGTTGATCTAGCTATTATCCTCACACTGTAAGAACCGGCCTGGGTAAAATCGGGATTGAAAGCTAATCCGCCTATACCCTTTCCCGAATCTGCAAATACAGCGTTAATAGGTAACTGTTCGGCAGTCAGGGATAATGAATCATTATCGGGATCGATTGCAGTCACTCGGACATTTAGTCGGGCTCCCTCCGCCACGGTCTGCGGAGTGATTGGGGTAATTGCCGGCGGGCGATCTATATTCGTTACGGTTATGCTAACAAGCTCGGTATCTACCAAAGTTGTCGAGTGAGCTATTATCCTAACCGTATACGAACCGGCCTGAGTGAAATCGGGATTGAATACCAACCGGCCAACTCCACCTGTCGAATCTGTAAAGGTGGCGTTCGGCGGAAGCTGCTGGGCAACTAATGTTATCGGATCGCCATCGGGATCGCTAGCGGTCACTCGAACATTGAGATTGCCGCCCTCTGCTACGGTCTGTGGAGCGACCGGCGTAATCACCGGTGCGCGGTCTGAATTTGTTACGGTTATACTGACAAGCTCGGTATCAACCAGATGTAGTTGAGTTGGCTATGATTCTGACTGTATATGACCCGGCCTGGGTGTAATCGGGATTGAAAACCAAATGGCCGACTCCCGCCGGTCGAATCCGTAAAGGTGGCATTAAGCGGTAATTGCTGAGCGATTAGCGTAATTAAATCGCCATCGGGATCGCTTGCGGTTATTCGAACATTAAGATTACCACCTTCGACCACTGTCTGCGGAGCGACAGGAGTAATCACCGGCGCGCGGTCTGTATTGGTGACTGTTATACTGACAAGCTCGGTATCAACCAATGTAGTCGAATTGGCAATTATCCTGACAGTATATGAACCGGCTTGAGTGAAGTCGGGATTGAATACCAATCCACCTCTTCCACCGGTAGAATCAACAAATGAAGCATTAGGCGGCAATTGCTGCGCTATTAATGTTATCGCGTCGCCATTGGGATCGGTTGCTGTCACGCGAACCCCGAGAGTCCCGCCCTCGGCTATTGTCTGCGGCGGGACCGGAGTGATTACAGGAGGCAGATCGCTTCCGGTTACAGCTATATTAACAAGCTCGGTGTCGGCGAGAGTCAATGAATTGGCTATAATCCTCACCTGATATGATCCTGCCTGAGTATAATCGGGATTGAATACTAATCCACCGATTCCACCGGTTGAATCAACAAAAGTGGCATTGAGCGGAAGCTGCTGAGCTATGAGGGTAATTGGATCGGCATCGGGATCAGATGATGAAATTCGAACCCGGAGAGCGCCGCCTTCGGCCACAGTCTGAGCGGGAACAGGCGTAATCACCGGCGGACGATCTGTATTAATCACGGTTATGACGACAAGCTCCGAATCGGCGGCGGTGCCATCGGATGCTATAAACAAAACATTATGGCCCCCCGATTGGGAATAATCGGGCGCGAATGTGAACGCGCCTCGGCCATTAAGGCTATCCGTAAATGCCGCATTGGCGGGCATATTCATAACATTAAGCTGCGGGATAGTGCCGTCAATATCTGAAGCTGAAAAATGTATGCTAAGCAACTGGCCCTCATTAACGCTCCGAGGTCCAATAGGCGCCAGGACAGGGGCATGGTTTCCCCAATCATTGACAGTTATCTGGACATATTCTGAATCGACCAACGCTCCATCGGATGCTCTGAATAATATTGTATAGATGCCAGATTGCGTAAAGTCAGGTGTAAACGTAAACAATCCGTGACCGTTTAGCGAATCAGCAAAGGTCGCGTGATTCGGCAATGGGGCGGCAAAAAGCCGCGGATAGGTGCCATCGGGGTCAGTGGATGTGACAACGATTCGTAGAGTATCCCCCTCAGTCATAGTTCTGGGTCCGATCGGGTTCAAGACCGGCGGACGGCCAAAATCAATCACCGTAATTTGTACCCAAAGGGAATCATATAGAGATCCATCAAAGGCTCTGAAAAGAACGTTATAATTTCCGCTTTGAGTAAAATCGGGGTCGAATGCAAAAAGCCCGCGTCCATTGCCGGAGTCTGCATAAACGGCATGGAGCGGAAGATTAAATGCTTGAACAATCGGAATTGTGCTATCGGGATCGCTGGTTCTAACTATAAATTGCAGATGCTGGCCCTCGATAATGGACTGGGGCAAAATCGGATCGATTACAGGAGGTTGGTTTCCAGCATCGAATACTGTAATCCGGACCATTTCCGAATCCGACAAGGTGCCATCTGAAGCTATAAAAAGAATATTGTAGGTTCCTGCTTGTGTATATCCGGGCGTAAACCTGAACAATCCAGCTCCGTTGGTGGAATCGACAAATGTAGAATTTATCGGAAGATTAAGAGCGATCAAAGACGGAGTCTGCAGATCAGGATCGCTGGATGATACCCTGAAGCTGAGAGTCGCCGATTCGATAACCGAACGATTGCCAATGGGATTAAGCACAGGAGGTCTATTGACATTATTAACTGTTATGGCAACATTCTCGGAATCGGCAAGCAAGCCATCGCTGGCAATGAATATTACATTATAAGTACCGGCCTGGCTGAAATTAGGATTGAATACTAACAGGCCGCGTCCATTCAAACTATCAGTGAGAACCGCATTGGCCGGTAAATTTAGAGCTGTTAATGTTGGGAATGTACCGTCGATATCACTGGAGATAATTCTAAACTGCAAAGACTGGTTTTCATTAACGCTTTGAGGCCCGATTGGATTCAGCACCGGCGCAGCATTTGTATGTAATACGGTGACTGGCACAATGAGTGTATCGCTGATGGAGGGGCTTCCCGAATTAGCATAAAATGAGATTGAATAATTACCTTCCTGCGTAAGATTAGGCGCGAAATGGAAGCTTCCATTGCCGCCGCCGAGATCAGTGAAAGTGGCATTGGCCGGCAAGGCGCCGCTAGTAAGGGTAATGAGATTGCCGTCAGTATCCGTAGCGGCAACACTGAAATTAAGTACGCTATTTTCATAGACGGATTGAGGAAGAATTGATCCAAAGACAGGCGGGAGATCGACATTGGTGACTGTTATGCTAACAAGCTCGGTATCAACCAATGTTGTCGAATTGGCTATGATTCTTACTGTATATGATCCGGCTTGAGTGAAATCGGGATTGAATACTAACCTGCCAACTCCGCCGGTTGAATCCGTAAATGTCGCATTAAGCGGTAATTGCTGGGCAATCAACGTAATTGGATCACCATCGGGATCGGCGGCAGTTACCCGAACATTGAGATTGCCACCCTCGGCGACTGTCTGCGGAGCGACTGGCGTAATCACCGGCGCGCGATCAGTATTGGTGACCGTTATGCTGACAAGCTCGGTATCAACCAATGTTGTCGAATTGGCTATTATTCTTACTGTATATGATCCGGCTTGGGTGAAGTCGGGATTGAATACCAAATGACCAACTCCGCCGGTCGAATCCGTAAATGTGGCATTAAGCGGAAGCTGCTGAGCAATCAATGTAATCGGATCACCATCGGGATCGGCGGCGGTTACGCGAACATTGAGATTGCCACCCTCGGCGACTGTCTGCGGCGCGACTGGTGTAATCACCGGCGCACGATCGGTATTGGTGACTGTTATGCTGACAAGCTCGGTATCAACCAATGTTGTCGAATTGGCTATTATTCTTACTGTATATGATCCGGCCTGGGTGTAGTTGGGATTGAATACCAAATGACCAACTCCGCCGGTTGAATCCGTAAATGTGGCATTAGGCGGAAGCTGCTGAGCAATCAATGTTATCGGATCACCATCGGGGTCAGCGGCGGTTACGCGAACATTGAGATTGCCACCCTCGGCAACTGTCTGCGGCGCGACTGGCGTAATCACCGGCGGACGATCGGTGCCGGTGACTGTTATACTTACGAGCTCGGTATCAACCAGTGTTGTCGAATTGGCAATTATTCTAACTGTATATGAACCGGCCTGAGTGAAGTCGGGATTGAATACCAACCTGCCAACTCCGCCGGTCGAATCCGTAAATGTCGCATTGGCGGCAATTGCTGGGCAATCAGCGTAATCGGATCGCCATCGGGATCGGCGGCGGTTACGCGAACATTGAGATTGCCACCCTCGGCGACTGTCTGCGGCGCGACCGGTGTAATCACTGGTGGACGATCGGTGCCGGTGACTGTTATACTTACTAGCTCGGTATCAACCAATGTTGTCGAATTGGCTATTATTCTAACCGTATATGACCCGGCCTGAGTGTAGTTGGGATTGAATACCAAATGACCAACTCCGCCGGTCGAATCCGTAAATGTCGCATTAAGCGGAAGCTGCTGAGCGATCAACGTTATCGGATCGCCATCGGGATCGGCAGCAGTCATGCGAACATTGAGATTACCACCCTCAGCAACTGTCTGCGGTGCGACTGGCGTAATTACCGGCGCACGATCGGTATTGGTCACGGTTATACTGACTAATTCAGTATCAACCAACGTTGTTGAATTGGCTATTATTCTAACCGTATATGACCCGGCCTCGGTGTAGCTGGGATTGAATACCAACCTGCCAACTCCGCCGGTCGAATCCGTAAATGTGGCATTAAGCGGAAGCTGCTGAGCGATCAACGTTATCGGATCGCCATCGGGGTCAGCGGCGGTTACGCGAACATTGAGATTGCCACCCTCGGCGACTGTCTGCGGAGCGACTGGCGTTATCACCGGCGCGCGATCGGTATTGGTGACTGTTATGCTGACAAGCTCGGTATCAACCAATGTTGTCGAATTGGCTATTATTCTAACCGTATATGACCCGGCCTGAGTGAAGTCGGGATTGAATACTAACCTGCCAACTCCGCCGGTTGAATCGGTAAATGTCGCATTAGGCGGAAGCTGCTGAGCGATCAATGTTATCGGATCACCATCGGGATCGATAGCTGAAACTCGAACATTGAGATTGCCGCCCTCGGCGACTGTCTGCGGTGCGACAGGGGTGATCGCTGGAGCGCGATCGGTATTGGTGACTGTTATGCTGACGAGCTCAGTATCAACGAGAGTCGTTGAATTGGCTATTATTCTAACCGTATATGACCCGGCCTGAGTGTAGTTGGGATTGAATACCAAATGACCAACTCCGCCGGTCGAATCCGTAAATGTCGCATTAAGCGGAAGCTGCTGAGCGATCAATGTTATCGGATCACCATCGGGGTCAGCGGCGGTTACGCGAACATTGAGATTGCCACCCTCGGCAACTGTCTGCGGCGCGACCGGTGTAATCACCGGCGCACGATCGGTATTGGTGACTGTTATGCTGACAAGCTCGGTATCAACCAATGTTGTCGAATTGGCTATTATTCTTACTGTATACGATCCCGCCTGGGTGTAGTTGGGATTGAATACCAAATGACCAACTCCGCCGGTTGAATCCGTAAATGTGGCATTAGGCGGAAGCTGCTGAGCGATCAATGTTATCGGATCACCATCGGGGTCAGCGGCGGTTACGCGAACATTGAGATTGCCACCCTCGGCAACTGTCTGCGGCGCGACTGGCGTAATCACCGGCGGACGATCAGTGCCGGTGACTGTTATATTTACGAGCTCGGTATCAACCAGTGTTGTCGAATTGGCAATTATTCTAACTGTATATGACCCGGCCTGTGTGAAGCTGGGATTAAATACCAAATGACCAACTCCGCCGGTTGAATCCGTAAATGTCGCATTAAGCGGCAATTGCTGGGCAACCAGCGTAATCGGATCACCATCGGGATCGGCGGCGGTTACGCGAACATTGAGATTGCCACCCTCGGCGACTGTCTGCGGCGCGACCGGTGAAATCACCGGAGCGCGATCGACGTTATTAACTGTTATATCAATTAAGGCAGTATCTACCAGACCGGCAGTATCTGCAGCGAACACGCGAACTTGATATACGCCAGATTGAGTATAATCTGGAGTAAAAACAAGGCCTCCGACACCGCCGGTTGAATCGTTGAAAATGGAATTGAGTGGCAGTTGGTCGGCGGTTAATGTTATAATATCACCGATATCGGGATCGGTAGCTACAATCCGGACATCGAGTTGAACGCCCTCGTCAACAACCTGTGGCCCGATCGGATTAATTACCGGTGGCAGGTTTTGTGCATAGGACACGGCAGATAGAATTAAAATAGCTAAAATTGCCGTTTTCACGATAAATCCTATTTTCATCGCGGCTCCTTATTAATCCTCACTTCCATAAAATCCCCTCAGAGTTGAAACAAATCCTCGGCGAGGAAAAGTGAAGCCAGAGTTATTTCATTAACAACATCTTCAAAGACTGGCTGTAGTCACCAGCCCTCAGGCTATAGAAGTAAATGCCTGACGCTAATTGTTCGCCGTTAGAAGAATTCCCATTCCAGTTAATAATATGGTTACCGGCTGGCAAATAGCCATTATGAAGAGTAGCGACCTGTCTACCTAAAAGATCGAAAACCAGCAATTCAACGACACCGCCCTGGGGCATATCAAAGCTGATATTGGTGCTGGCGTTGAATGGGTTTGGATAGTTCTGATTCAAGCTGAACCGCTTTGGAAGCTGTCCCTTTACTTCGGCGGGAATAAACTGGGCTCCCTTGTTTACGATCAGGAAATCAGTCAATTGAATATCGTTGACTTTGTCGAAGTCATTTCCGACCATTCCAAAATTTAAATTGAGCAATGCCCCGTTATCCGGTCCGAATGTCGAACCGCCGAGGTCATAAACGACGCCGTGAATACGATTGTTTTCAATATTATAGTCCATGCGCATCCCGGAAATCATATCGCCCTGCTCAATTTCCATCGGTTGAACCTGGTCAGGATTAAATGTTACATCAAATTGGAGACCGGCAGCCTCGGCATCAAGCTCAGCCCACATAGGTACAGTAAGGACATTATTGAACGGCGCGGAATCTTTAAGCAGCTCTACCGATACTTGAGGTGAACCCGGGATTTCGCCCCTGATAGTCTCAAATTGAAGAATTATATCAATAACGTTTTGAAGGTCACCGATATTGACTCTGGTATCGCGGTTAATGTCGGCCGCGTCAAATTGCCTGACACCAAGATCCATTCGGCCGATAATGTAGGAGACGACGGTAATACAATCGCCGACATTAATGAGGCCGTCAAGGTTGCCGTCACCGAATCTATCAACCGTGAAAAAGCCATCTTCCATGAGCATATTTTTGGATGTTCCAATAGAATCGATGACTTCGATAGCTGAATCTATGACAACCGGCGTGGGGCCGAATATGGCATCGGCTCTAACGTCGACAAAAAATTGTGCCAGTGGAGCTGATCCGGATGCTATAAAGTCAAGTCCCGGCGAGAAAATCAGCACGATGATTGTGCCCGGGCGTGGTTCATTGTAATTAAACCACATTTCGCCGACTCTTTCCGTCTGAGTAACCTGGCTAACCGAAACCAGCGCCGGGTCATAATGGTATTGGAATTGGACACCATAAACCGGTATCGAATTAAAAAGAGAAACATTAACGGCTCGGTTTGTTGCTCCTGGCACTCCACCCTGATCGGTAGCTACAAAGACAAAATCATTAGGTTGTTCGAAGACAATTATTCTGGATTGTTGGGTGGTCGTATTGTTGTGATCATCCATTGCCACAAAGTCCACATAAAAGGTATCACCGCCTTGATTGAAATCGGGATGGAAGGTAAACGTACCTGAGACGACCGAATCCCCCTGAACCATCGGGAATGTGGCGTTCGCGGGAAGATTTTGAGCAGATAGCGTGATTGGATCGCCCTCGGGATCACTGGCGGTAACATTGAATTGAATCGTCTGCCCCTCGGAAACAGTCTGATTGCTGACTCCGCCGACAACTGGTGGGAAGTTCGAGTTGATATCCCTGATTGTTATGCTACCATCTCTGGTTCGCGGAAATAGGAGTTCCGCTCCCATGCTATCAGTCCAGGATGTTGTATCGGTGCCGAGAGTCGTAAATCCGACATGGGCTACCCTTCCAGGTGCTGCGCCCGGATTTATTCGAAAACTTAATGTGCCGACATTTCCGTATCCGCGTGCGATAAAAGAATCAGCAGGCGTAAATGTGTATCCCAGGACATAAAAAATCCTGGTTCCGTGCTGCTGTACTGCAAAGTTTTCGAGAACACATCCTCGCTCAGCGCAGACGGCTCCCAAGGGAGTCAAGAGCGTATCATTATATGTAATTACCGCGAGAAATCCTCCAATAGCTACCGTAGGGTTAGCACAATAGAGGCTTACATCAACTGTGTCGCCCGCGCGACCATAAATGTTGCCTATAGCCATGGTGTCAGAAAACAATTCTCTTTCCTGGGCATAGAGGATACTATTCCCCCCCCAAATGAAGCCCAGCAAAATTACTATTAAAATGAGCCTTTTCATAACGATGGCCTCTTTATTTTAAGAGCGTCATACTCTTAGTTACAGAATTCCCCCCGATTATTTCTAACTTATAAAAATAGATACCCGACGCTACATATGCGCCGTCGTCACTTATGCCATTCCAATGTAATTGCATTCTACCGGCCGGGGCTAATCCATTGAAAAGCCGCCTAACCGATTTTCCAAGAACATCATAAACGGTTAGATCGACCGTCGCTGATTCCTTTAGATTAAATGAAAGGCTGGTTTCATTATTGAATGGATTGGGGTAATTTTGAGAAAGCTCAAAATTAATGGGCGATGGAATCTCACCTTCAATTCCGGTCGAATTTACCTGAATCTGGCCATGAATAAGTATAGGGATTACGAGCGAATCGCCTATGGAGTTGGCTAGTGAATTCTCGTAGGATGTAGAATCAGTATCTTGGAGACGAAAATCGTAAATACCCGGAGCAATATTCTGCGAAACCAGGAATTTAACAATTTCTATAGGGCCAGAGCCAATTTGAATCGCGTGATTCAAAGGATCCCATGAAGATCCCAAAATTCTGACTATTCCCGGTACTGAAAAATTCGAGCCATTCAAATCAAATTGCGCTGATCTCTCTGTCAATGACGCGGAAATCGGCACAAAACCAGCGCTATCGAAGCTGATTCGAAGAAAGAATGCGCCTACAGCAAAGGAATTCGCCAAATATATGGGCAAAGTAAGAGTATCTCCGCCGGAAACATTCGATGATAAAATTTTGAGAGTGTCAGCATTAGAAAAATACTGAGCGTTGACACTTGTTCCGGCAAGGAAAACAAACACCAATATAATTACAACGAATAGCTGTATCCGCAGTTTTATTCCTCCAATTTTGTTTAATAAATTCTTCAATATTATTCTTTACATCATTATCATTGAATTAAAAATTATTTCAAAAGAGTCATTCTCATCGCATCGCTATGATAATCTGGGGCGGTCAAACGGTAAAAATAAACGCCCGACGCTACCGGTGAGTTGTCATAATTTTTGCCGTTCCAAATTACATTATGGGCGCCGGCCGAAAGCCCATTCCATTGATATTTCCTGATTTCTCTCCCGAGAAGGTCATAGATATTCAGCGAAATATCATTGGAATCAAAAGGCAAAACAAACTTGATCGTCGTTTCGGCGTTGAAAGGATTTGGATAATTTTGTGAAAGCTCGATTTGACGGGGAAGGCTGGCAGGATTTTCACCAACCCCACTGAAAACGTCGAACAGGACTTTACCGTTTTTGAAAACTGGAATCGTATATATATAACCCGTGCTGTCAGATATTGCGTTATCAGTATAGGGGGGAATAGAATCTTCCCTAAAAAGAAGAGAATCCCACGCGCCCCAAGGTGCGTCATTTCCCACTACTATATGCATCTTGACAATTTCATGAATTCCCAAGGGCAGGGGGGGCGGATCGCCGCCTCCTGGCATATTGGCAATCGCTACAATTTTGCAGACTCCCCGTGACACTCTTACATTAAAATAGTCGAAATTGGCGGCGGCGCTGCCTCTTTCAATCCTGCTGATTGAGGTATAAAGCGAGTCTTTAAGAATAACTCTAAGCGAGAATCCGCCGACGGAGAAATTATGGTTCGAGAGATAAATCGGCACTATGTTTGAATCGCCAGGCGGGATCGCCATGCTGGAGATTATCAGGCTATCAGGTGTTTGAGCAATAGCGGAAACAGCCAATATGGCAAAAGTCAATATCGTTAATACCAACCGGGACTTAGGCATAGACCCCCTTCGAAAGAAATTTTCAATCAAATTAGACATAGAACCACCACTACCGAAATGAAGCAAAATATGTGCCCTATTATACATAACTCGGTTAATTGCAAAAAGTTGACTATTAAGCCCTTATCAGACATCATACCTACAAAATATAATAAAATTTTGGTTTGATAGATAGTGGAATTGAGATATTTGAGAAACTACTAAAATAAGACATAATTTAAAAATCACATACTACTCCTGCAACATTTAACAAATTTTTTGCACACTTCCCGTCAACCACCCCCTCTCTCTTTCTTGGTTTTAATGGTTCCTAATTAGAGGATAAGAGAGGGCGAACCCTCTCTTATCCCGCAATTCGAAGAAGCTATGTTGAATTACTTCAACAAGGTCATCTTCATTGTCTGGCTGTAGCTGCCGGCATTCACTTTGTAGAAGTATACGCCAGAAGCAACCTTGGACGCATCCCACATAATGGAATACGAACCGGCGGCATAATTACCACCTAATGTCTCGACCAACTGTCCGGTAATGCTGTAGATGTTGATTGCAACATCGCCACTCTGCGGTATAGCAAAGTTAATGCGGGTTTGAGCATTGAACGGATTCGGATAGTTCTGCGAAACTGAGAAAGTTGTCGGAACTGGGGCGATTTCTCTTACTGCTGTCGGCAGCAATGTGCCGTATGAGTCAGAAGAAGAAACTTGACCGAGGGTCATGCCTTCACCGGCGATTGTGAACAATGTCTGGGTACCAGCTGCAACTCTCTTGCCTTCAATTGAATAAACCAGTACGGAAAGAACGCCATTAGCATCATTTGACATGATCTGCATGCCATTAGCTGCTACTGGGGCTTCGATTGTTCCGGTATGGTTGATCTGAACAAGCACGCCACCGATTTCGATGCTGGAATTGATCTTCACGGCATTGTTGTCCATGGCGATGGAAACATTGTAGTCACCCGGGTTAATCTTAGCAGGTGGGGGCTCAACGGTGCCATTAAGAATGTTGATGAAGCGGACTAAGTCTGCGACGTCAACGTAATGGTTGTTATTAAGATCAGCAGAAGCTTCCTGAACGGCATTATTGCCAACATAGTGTCTGTTGCAACCGCCAACGTTCGGTAGTGCTTCGTCACCGTTCCAAGCAGAGACGCCTTCGATGAGTCTGCGAGCTACGAGAACCGCATCCGCGATTTCATAAAGCTGGCAGTTCATGTTCGGGTCACCCTTAAAGGAAGCGGGATTCTGAATGTGAACGCAACCATTGGAGAGCGGAGGACGAACAAATTCGAAACCTGTTTCGTCGGAAATGGTGTTGTCTCTGAAATCGGTGCTATCAAAGTTGATCGGCACTTCGGTATCAAATAGGAAGTCGCCTGCTGCAACTTGATAATGAATCCAGAGAATCGGGCCATCGCCAGGAAGCGCTGGAGGAGTGTAATTGCCATCTGGCATATTGGCCGCCCAGACGATCCTGTCTGTGCCCTGGCCTTCAGCGTTGTGTGTCCACTGATGATATTCGCTTCCGCCATTGAGACGGCCTGTGTAGACTACTTCGAAAGCGGTCAATACGGTCGGGTCGGTTTGAATAAGAATATCAACACCACCGCAATAGCCTTCGGAAGTGAGGCTGATCGGAACCCATACATCGGCGCCTGGAACTGCTCCAATGCACTGTCCTGGAACATAACCGATACCAAGAGCTGGGTTTGTGCCGAGATCGCCAGGGGTCACGACGAGTGTGACTTCGCAGGTATCCGCGGCTAAGCCGTCGCTAATTACGAATGTAGCAACATAAGAGCCTGGGCCTATTGGAGGTGTATATGTCCATGTGCCGGAGACTGGGCGGTCTGTGCCGTCAGCAGTCACTGTGAAGGCGCCAGGACCGGAGATCTGGGCTAATGTAACGTTATCGAGTGCGTCGACATCGGTACCGGTGATAGCCACTGATACTGGTGAGCCATTGCTATTCACTGTTGCTGGGCAATCAGTGAAGGTCGGGGCTTGGTTTGGGCTGAAGAACAAGCAGGTGTAACGGGTTACTGGGAACACGTTAATGGTTCCGCCGATACCCCAAAGCTGTCCACCATTAGCACCATTGGTACCTTCGGTGAACGGGCAAACTGTCGTGCCAATTAAGGAAGTGGCAGTATCAGTGTGCATAAGGAATGTTGCGACTTGTAACCAAGCGCCACCGGTATTCATTGGAAGAATCGGGCCGGAGCCGGTATCCATGAATCCGAGGATTGACTGGTTGGTACGGTTTCCGCTATTGGCTTCTGATGCCAAGAAGGTATGGACTGCCCATTGATTCAACGGATAGCCAAAGTTGGTCGGGCCAACCGGGTTGTCACGGGAAACGATGATAGCATTATCTGAAGCCAATGGCATGTGAAGGAAATCGATATCATCATCTGTCCAAACAAATACTGGAACTGAGATTGAAGCGTTAATGCCTACATTCATTTCAGTTGCGGCCGGATTGCCAAAGCACAAGGAATCGGCTACGCCGGATCTTGAGCCATAGCCAGACCGAATGTCAAGCAAAGCGCTAATGTCAACAGCAACAATTTCTTCATACTTTTTTACTCCTTAAAACATTGCATGGGCGTTTAGAGTTAAATACTCCTTAGTAAAAGCCACACGTAGAATTCCGTTTCCACGTTTTTCACCTAGAACCCCTCTATGAAGTTTCTTCTCTTTGGTTTCTCACCTCCTTCAAGGAAATCAGGATTATCAAAATAAAAAATAATCATTATACCAAAGCTTTCTTAATATTGGCATCCCACAGGACCTGGGCCGCCTTTGAAATAATTAACAAGAAATGTCACATCAATTCCATTTACATTGCCCGAATTGTTGGCATCGCCGCCGCAAAGGCCGCAATAAGAAGGACCGCCTCTAAAATAAGCAACCAGGAAGATAACGTCAAGACCATTTAGAGCGGCGCTGCAATTTGCGTCGCCTCTAATTCCTTCGCAGGGACACGCCCGAATACAGAGCTGGTTTTCCTCCAAAGTATCATTATATAAAATATACCCGGTTGGATCCGAAACATTTCCCCTCTCGAAGTTAAGCATCTGACAGGTGTCGGTGACAAAGTAATTGTTAAAATCGAGGTGAAGAGTACATAATAAACCGTTTCCCGGGGGAAGGTAATTAGGAACTGAATCGAGATTGGCCACGCCCATTACGCGAATATGTCCGGGGGAATGGTCAAAGACGGAAAAATGAAAATAATCCCAATCGCTGATGCGGCTTCCGATAGTATCGGCCGCAAGGGTATCATCGGGATTAAATGCTATCCACCCCGAATCAGGAACGGCAATGTCGATCGTAAATCCGCCGACGCTGCATGGGTTAACTATATAAACTGGTAGATTTACTCTTCGGGGTTCACAAGGATTTACAGTTGCCCCGCTGACTGCCAAAATAACATCACAAGGATCACTTAACGCCAATCCGGCATTTGCCACAACCATCAAAACCACAAACGATAAAGTCATGATGGACTTTTTCATTACTATAAATTCCCCCTTATAAGGATAATGCTTTTTTTCGATTGGCGCTTATGCGCGGCGCTTTTGGTCATTGGCCTAATAATCATTTTGCTTCTCACTGCATCCCCGATTATTGGTTTATTGTCAATTACGCTTTGGGATATTTGAAAACAATGCTTGCCAAAAAAGATTTTGTTAAATAACGCTCCTTGTCGGATCGCTTGCTTTAAACCTCTTAAGATTGGATTGTCGGTTCAAAGACGTCATTTCTCGGTCGATCAATGTGTTGACTCTTGATTATAGAATGCCAGGATTCTTGATGCTAATCACCTTTATGCATGTTGGCAGTGATGCCCATCGTCTGGCTTTTACCTCAACGTTGTTGAGTTTTCTTTAAGTGACCTGCTACCGCAAAGAAGTGTACGACTTTTTAAGTCATCGCGGTGCTACATTAGGCAAGTGTAAATATAGGCCAAATAAATTGGCTGTCAAGACTTTTTTTAAGAAAAAAATATCAATATTTGTGGGGCGGCGAAGCGGGTTCAATCTTATGCTCACGGAAACAATATGGGCGGAATAAAGAAAAGGTAATATATTAATAATTCATTTTAATTACACATGTAAACCATACGTTACATTCGTTATTTTTAACTTGACAATCATGGATATGTTGGTTTTATTTGAACGCAGCGGAAAGATGATAGGATGCTAATTGCAATTGCCCTATGAAGGGGCTTTCAATTACCATATCCTTAATGATTCTCCCAAAGGAGGTGAAGCATGGCAGATCTTATCCTTGAAATCGAAGAACTAGAGGAAAGGATCGTCCCATCCGGGTACATTGGAGCAGGTTCCTGAGCCACTTCCAATTAGTTCTGTTTGCGGGCCGCCACGAGCGGCCCCTTTTTTTAGAGACGATCCATTCCTAAATCTGAATAAGTTCCTTGTCACCTACAGTTGCTTCCGCTTTTTTAAGATAAACCAGCGCCTTTGAATTGAGATAGAATTTCAGCGACACATCATCGGGAAGTGTCGAAAGCATTTTTTCCGCGTAGGCTTTGGCGCGGTTCAATGATTCCCGGGTTCGGGAAATTTTCCCGCAAGCGATAAAAATTTCTATTTGCATCAAGGCCGCATTCAGAGCCGATGGCAGATACCCCGAACCCGCCGACGAGCTCTCGTTTTCGATAAGTATCTCAATAGCCTCATCGAATTTATTAAGCAAATACTTCAAATAGCCAAATATCGATCGGGCTTCGAGATAATTTTTCCTGGTGATTTTGGAATTGGAGAGGATTTTTTCGATCCATCCTTCGGCATTAAAGAAATCATTTGACTTCAAGTATGCCTGCGCGGCTAAAAGCCCTGCTTTATCTCCCAATTCACCATAACCCAGCCGATTCGATTCATTCAGGATAGTTTTGAGCAATTCAAAAATAGTTTGAGGCTCATTTTCCAGTATTATCGAGGCCAATATCAATTCCGCTTCCAATTTCATTCCGGGATTTCCGATGCGATTTGCCTCCGAAATGACTCGATTTACGGTATCGGAACTTGATTTGTAATTTCCCGTAGCATAATACCATTGACACCTGAGGATTTCAGTATCCATTTTAAGCTGAATATTGTCCCTGAATATCTTAGTTTCTTCGATTGACCTAAGCGCCTTATCAGCCAATAAATAATTCCCCATCAGCAAACTCGCCTCGGCGATATGACGAGTTGAATCGGCCACAAGAAAACGATTACCAAATGTTTCCGCCATTTCACTGCAATCCTGGTGATGCTGAATAGCGCTGAATAATTCACCGGTCTTTAGTTTGCAAAGCCCCAAGTTGGAAAGGCAATTTAAGGTATTTTCAGTATATCCGATTTTTCTTGATAGCTGGAGTGAATATTCAATGTACGGAATCGCGCTTTTATATTCGCCGATTTTCTGATGAAAAAATCCGAGATTGTTCGAGATCAAGGCCTCGAGCCAGGGATCCGAAGCCATTTGTGAATATTTCAACGCAGTTTCGAATTGATCAACGACTTCAGAGGTTGCGCCGGATATATCTTTGATAATAGCGATATTGGAATGGATCTTAGCGGATTCCTTATAATTTTTCAAGTCTATATTGATTTTAAGGGCTAACATAAATGATTCCAGCGCTTTTGAATATTGCTCATCTACCCAAAAGGCGAGTCCGATATTATTATGACAATTGGCTATTTGCTGGATATTGTTCAATTTGGTATATAAGGCGAGAGCTTTGCGTGTATAATATAGCGCTTTTGATGATTTCTTGAGAGACCGGTATAAATCACCCATATCTTTGAATGTTTCGGCCTTGATATCGATTTTCTTTTCATGATGGAGAATAGCCAGCAGTTCCAGGTATTTTGCTCTGGCAGGTTGATAATCCCCCTCCTGCTTAGCGATATCCGCAAAGATCATGAGAGAGTCAATCGGTGAGCCTATGTTTTCCTTTAACAGTGATAGCAATTTTTCGGCGGATTTCCTGGCCTTAGATAATGCACCCTTGTTAAAGAAAAATCTGGCCGCATGCAGATTGGAATCATAAGATTTTTGGGGGTCATCGGCCTCTCCCCAATGATAGGCACATGATTCAATTTTATCGTCTTCACTATCCAGGTATATTTCGGAGGCTTTCGCCCAAGAGCGATGGATTGCCTTCCTGTTATTATCTGAAAGGGATTGATAAAAGTAATCTCTTGAATACCCCGACGAAAAATGGAGCGATTCTTTGTTTCGAGCCAGATAACCCAGTTGAATGAGACTATCCAAAATATCGTGATCGGTGTCGCTGAAGTCTGTAAGAAGAATCATGGGAATTGTACCGTTCCATGCGGAAAGCCTTGCGAGTAATAATTTCTGGCTATCGTCAAGTATTCCAGCTTTTCGACCAATGATATTATTGATTTCTATCAAAGATTCGGGGCAAAGGTTTTGATCAAGGTTACCCTCTTTTAAGAAAATATCATATTTATCATTTCTGATATTGTCCTTTAGATAGATTTTGATGAGTATCGGATCGCTGCCGCAGGATTCAGTCAGGGCTTCTGTTTGAAGGCTTGTGGAATCAAGTTTTAGATATGAATCGAGTATAGCCTTACCAAGCGAGGATGATGACTGCCCTGCCAAAGGATCGATAACCGTATAAGGCAGATCGCTCAATTTGGATCGAAGGTTCGCCGAGACGACAGGCAATAGAGATGGTTCTCTCAATAGCGCCCTTAATTTTGAAATATTATTGGAATCTAATGTGTTGAGGTTATCAATAAACATAATAGGCCGATTATTCCGATCTTTTTGGATATTTTCGGAAATATTATCAAAGATTCCGGCAATTTCGTCATTGGTATATGAACATGGAATTCGTTCAATCTCATGGTTGGATAGCTCTGATTCGACGGCGAGATATTCTGACGCGGCTGAATTGAAATCCAGGCCTTGCAGTATAAATATTTTCCCATTTCCGCTTTTTAAGGAATCATTGAACCCGTTTTGCAATGTCTTTGCGAATGGCGGAATGCCGCTTGAAAAGTAATAATCAATTCTCTCATTGACAATATTATCGAATTCATCGCCCAGACCAAAAATCCTGGATGCGTCGCGGGCGTTCAGGGGACGTTGACCAGGATCAAGCGATAAAAGCGAAGTTAACCCATCCCTGAATTGTGGCGGGATATTCGACATGTCAAAATGAGGGACCTCTGTGATCTCTTTTATCAAGCTTGAATACTCATTCGATGAATATGGCAAATTGCCCGTGATGAGCTCATACATTGTAATGCCTATAGAATAGAGGTCAGAAGACGCCACGGGATTACGACCTGTCAGCACTTCCGGAGCGACATATTCGATAGTACCACTCTTGAATGGATTCTCCCCTATTTTCGATACGAGGTTAAAATCAAAAAGAGCCAGCGACGGGTAAATATTCTGAGACTCCGGATTGTTTCTGATCATGAAATTGTCGGGCTTGAAATCTCCATAAATATATCCGGAATAATGTATGAATGCGGCAACCTCCAGCATCTGCGATAAAATTGAGCGGAAGACTTCGTCCGTATTTTTATTATCATTATTTGCCGCCGCCTGCGATATAAAATCTGATAATGATTGGCCATCTATAAACGGCATGACTATTATCGGGATATTGTTATCGTATAGCAGCGAATATGGCGAGACTATTGTCGGATGGCGATGAATCGAGGCATATTTATATTCTCGTTTTAGCGCATCGATATATATAGGTTCGTCGGCCAATGCTATCTTTAAGGCGACTTTTCTTTTGGTCAGTCTATCTTCAGCAAGGTAAATTTGGGCAACTCCGCCCTCGCCTATTTTTTTTATAATCTGAAAACGCCCTCGAATCAATTGAGGGTTCATGGGGCTACCTCAACGGTAATTCTATTGTGAATATCGCTCCGCCATTGGGATTATTGCCAGCCTTTAATTTTCCCGTGTGGCTCAACATTATCCTATGGCTTATTGAAAGGCCAAGACCATGGCCGGTATTTTTTGAAGTTACATGAGGTTCAAATATTTTTTGCAGAATTTCTTTAGGGATTCCGGGGCCATTATCGCTAATCTCGATGATGAAATTTCTTGTCATCGGACTTAGTCTCTATCTTGATAAAACCATTTTCGATTTTTTTCTCATTGATAGCGTCGGCGGAGTTCATAAGAAGATTGAGCAAAACCTGATGGATTTGGCCGCTATCCATATCGATTGTGGCATTATCAGTTGAATATCGAGTTTCGATTTTGATTCCTCGGAATTTTTGCTGTGGCTTCGCGAAAAATATTACTTCATCGATCAGGGAAATGATATCGCCCGGGGCTTTCTTCGTATCGAGGCTGGAAAAATCCATAAGACCCGACGTGAATCTTTTCATTTTATCTACATGACTAACGATGTTTTCGACTTTCTGGTCAATTTTATCATACTGATGATTGGTGACATTGATGGCAAGCAACTGCGCGTTGGAAGATATGGTCGCGAGATAGTTATTAAGTTCATGCCCAATAGCGGCAGCCATTTCACCCCGCGCAATTAGCTTTTCGGAAAGAACCAAATGCTGTTCTATAATGACTCGTTCAGTAATATCTTCCACCACGATTATCCTGCCCGCCTTTTTGTCGTCGTGATGATCGAACAGAGAAAAATGTAGTCTTAAAACGATATCGTCCTCGCCCACTTTAAAACGTCTCGAACCGATTTCGACGGAATTCAGTTTTGAATTGGCTATATTTTCGCGCCAGAAATTTTGTTCGGTTTTTGGCAGTAGCTCAATCAAATTTCTGCCAAGCGCGGAATCGCTTTTGGCACCGTTAAGAATTTTGGTCTTCTTGAATAATTCGAATGCCGCGTTATTGAAGGATATTATCTCGCCATTATCCTCGATTACAATTATGCCGACCGGAGTCTTATCTAAAATAGCTTCCTGGAATCTTTGAAGAGCATAGAGCTCGGTATATAATTGGGCATTTTGGATTGCAAGGGCGGCCTGATCGGCAAACATTTCGAATAAGTGGAGATCGGACTGCAGGAAGATATTGGCCTTGGATGAATTATCCAGATAGACGACGCCGATGATTTGATTCTTTATTTTAAGCGGAACACACATTGCCGAACGGATATTCATTTCGAGGATTGATTTCTTCTGGAAAAATCGCTGGTCGCTGAGAGCATCGGAGGTATAGAGCGATTTGCCGCTTTTTACCACTCCCTCGGCGATGGTGGTCGATATCTGAAGGTCTTTTTTGTCGATTTCCTGCTTTTTGATATTATGGGCGGTTTTAAATTGGAGTTTGCCGTTAGAATCAAGCAGCATCAGGAAGCCTCGTTCCGCCTTGAGCAGCTCGATGGATTTTTTCATGACGATATTGAGAATTTCATCGAGAATTAGAGTAGAATTTACGGCGCGAGAAACCTCGTAAAGTGCCTGCAAATCCTCGCTTCCCAAGGCATGGGGTTGATTCTTGGGATTTTCTGATTGAGGAATATTCGATGACGTGGAGAATTTTTTAAGTTCTGATGCTAAATTCAATTTCTCGGATTCATCATACCGAGATTTTCCCGAAATTGTCTTACCTGACATAGTTGCCCTCTGAGATTATCGCCGACAATATTTAGAATATCATTTGACCACGATTCCCATGCGCTAATCCATGGCCTGAAAATACTTGCCCCACTACGAATGTTATCGGCTGATTGGGCAATGCCTTGACGCAAAAAGGCATAAAACATTAGTATGCCCGAATCGGTAAGGCCTAATAACTATAAATTTTATTGAATTCTATTGAATTTGTGGAATCTATTCCGAAATTTTCCCGGTCATGGCCTCTAATTTATAAACCGGACAAGTTGGTCTCTGTAAGCATCGAGTACAGGCCTGGCTACGGTAGAAAATACGATGGAGAATAATAATCAGGAGATAGATCGCGAAAAATCCATCGCTGGAAAAATCAAAGCCTTCGATGATCATTGTTGGAATACTTGTGAGGCCTATGAATATTGGCAGAAGCCTAATTGGCCAAAAGAGGAATGAATAGCCATAAGCCGAAGGATATGGGCTATTTTCGGCTTTGGAATAAACCTTGGAAACCCAAGTGCCCCATCCGAAATTGCATCGTTTGCCGTAATAATAGCATCTAACGCATCTGATTACCGGAAGGAGAAGAAAGATGGAGATAACTCCATAAGAGATAAACAATAAGCCAATATAAAATTGGAAGGATATGACAATTTTCGTCGCTAAAATCATCTCAGCGGCGACCATAATCCAACGAATTAGAATGATCGCATTGGAATAAGATTCTACACTATTTTTAAGGTGTCTTTGCGGATTTGGCGCCATTAAGTATATGATACTAAAGGGAATCGATTAAGGCAAGAATTCTCTTGACGTTCCATAATAATTGCGGTAACAAAATAAACAAATGGATTCGTAGACTAATCAGGCGGAGAAATAATGAATAAGACAATCTTTACAAAAATATTAATAGGGCTGATGCTGATGGCAGTGTCAGCGAATGCATCAAAATGGTTATCACCCAAGAGCGCCGATTTCCAGGCAGATACTGTATATAATGATGATCTCTTCCTTTCGGGAAGCAATATCAAGTTCGACAGCAAGGTCAGAGGCGATCTGTTCGCGTTTTGCTATGAGATTGTTCAAACAGATTCGATAGAGCAAAGCTTCAATGGCTGGGCATATTCGATACAAAATCTCGGGGCGATCGGAGGCAGTTTTAGAGGATTTGCCTATACGATCACATCGAATGCGCCCATCGGACGTAATCTTTTGGTGTTTTGCCGATCATTGACAGTGGGGCCGCGATGTGAGATTGGCCAGAATGCCGATATTTCCTGCGATGAATTTCTCTTCCAGGGTGTAATCCACGGAACAACCAAGATTCACGCGCGGACCGCAATCATATCAGGTACTATTATGGGGGATTTGCAGTTTGATGGAGATACACTGACAATAAATCCTTCTTCGCTCATATTGGGCAATATTACAAATAGATCGATAAACCAGGTAATAATTTCGCCGGGCGCGGTTATTAAAGGTGATATCAATTGGGAAAAGGCCGAGGCCGAAGAGGCATATCAAAAACATCATAAGGATGGCGAGGGAATCTTTGGCGGATTTGGGCAGGTTGTCAAATGGCTGGTATCATTAAAAGGATACCTTCTTTTCAACATCTTGATTTCGACAATAGTGCTAGTATTTGCCACGATACCTTTCCCCCCCGTGCTGTCGTTGATATTCATGTGGATAATGCTGGCAGTATCTGGAAATATATTGATAATTTTGGGGAGAAAAATCGCTACTGATGCAGAAAACTCCATCGTAAAAAGACCATTTCCGAGCCTTGGACTTGGATTTGTAATTATGCTGCTGGCTCCGATGATATCTACCGTTCTTCTATTCACATTTATCGGCGCGCCGTTGGGCATTATGCTAATAATGCTTTTTGGCGTAGCGTCGTTTGCCGGATTGATCTATGCCTGTATTTTCATTGGCAGGAAGATATGCTCTATTTTTAGTCCCAATTCCTCGTATACGCCTGGCAATCTTTGCTATACGATCGGCATGTTTGTGGTCATAGGATTGATGTTTTTACCGTATCTGGGATACCTAATAGCCTTATTGGTAATAATGATAGGCCTGGGCGGGCTGGCTATGAGTATCTGGGAGCGAAAAGACAAGAGCCAGATTGTATCGAGCTAAAAAATTGTTTTAATATTCATTTCATCAATACAATATTCCTCGAAATCGAATTCATGTTGGTTGTTAATCTGGCAAAATAAACGCCTGAGCCGACATCCTTGCCGGCGTCATTGGTAGCATCCCAGACAATATAGCCATGACCGGCCGGGCGGTCGGCGAAATCATATTTTTTTACGAGTTGGCCGGAAATATTATAGATTTCTATCTTTATTGAACCCGGCAACGGCAGACTGTAATTGATCATAGTTTTTGAATTAAATGGGTTGGGATAATTGGACAAGGCGAGGTCGAATGATCGCGGAGGAGTGACGTCAGCCGGAATACCGGTAGTAGTGCGAGTGATAGACCATACAGACCGCATCCCGGTGGCGAAATACAGGGTATTGGTATCATTGGGGGCGAAATATAAATTGCCTGAGCCGTCGGTGGTATCGAGACCGGTATTGAATGGCTCCCAGTTATGGCCGGCATCATGAGATTGATAGACACCGCAATGATTGGAGGCGATGAACATATTGGAGTAATTTTGGGGATTGATGGTTATGCCAGTCAGTTGAAGGAAGCTGGAATCAACCGGCATGGTAGTGAGATTATTCCAACTGTGGCCGCCGTCGGTGGTCTCAAAGAGCCCGGAGAAAAGGCCGGAAACATATATATGATTTTCGTCAGTGGGATGGAATAGGATTTCATAGATGAACGAATATGGCCGAGACGGAACATTTGCCGCTGTCAAATTCCAGCTATCGCCGCCATTGGTTGATAGATATAAATTATTATTTCCGTCTCCAACCGCTACCAGGTTTTGGTTGGTTGGACAGACGCCTATAGACCAATACGCCCGAGCAGATGGAATACCATTGTCGCATAAGGACCAACTAAGCCCCTGGTCCCTGGTTCTATATAACCCGTAAGATGCCATGAAAATCAATCTGTCATTCTGATTGGGGTAGGCAATTTTTATCCCTACGAAGTAAGGCCGTTCTGGAAGGCCGTTATTTCTTTGTTCCCAGGTGGAGCCGCTGTTCGTGGAGAAGAAAAATCCGGGATAGCCGTCGTAAGGATCCCAAAAATAATCGATAGTGAAAAGATAGTAATCAGTTGGATTGAATTTATCTATTTTTAAAAAGACAGGAATCTGATATGGCGAAATGCCAACGTCCCAGATTCCCCACGACATATCAGCTAAATTCGCCCTATAAGGTTGCCTCCCGGCGCCAACAATAATTTGATTATTCTCGGGCGGCACGAATGCCAGATCATGGCATTCCATTAAATTTATATTTTCGCTTATTTTTTGCCAGCTTTCGCCTTCATCGATCGATTTGTAAACACCTTCTGCCACTGTTCCTATGTAAAGGGAACCATCAATCGGATCAATGGCCATATCTCTTATAGTCCAATCAATCAATCCGTTGTTTTTTCTTACCCAGGATCGTCCGCCATCGGTGCTCTTAAAAACTCCATCTGTCCAGGAACAGAGATAAATAGTATTATGATCAAATGGGCTGATTCGAATATGTCGGGCCGACCATTCAACCGTTCCTTCCGGGCTGATTTCGAGCCAATTTTCACCGGCATCTATCGATTTCCAAACGAATTTCCCGCCCGACGTTCTGAAAGGATCGGCTTTGATATAATATACAATATTCGAATTGACGGGATCGACTGAAATACTGGTCCCATAGCCGGTACTGTCCATATTATGCTGAATATTGAACCACGTCGCCCCGAAATCCGAGCTTTTATAAACACCTTTGCCAAATTCGTTGGATTGAGCGGAAGCATAAGCAATATTAGCGTTTTGGGGGTCCACCGAAATATCATCAAAACTACGTTCTCCCGGAATGGTCATCTCAATCCAATCAAGCCCGCAATTGGTCGATATATACGCGATAAATGGACCCGATATAAGAATAATATTAGTTAAATGCGGATTTATTACGACTGTCCAGTATTCGTCGCTCTCATGATAAAGAGGCCCGATAGAATTCCAGCTATTCCCACCATCGGAACTTAAAAATAACCCCTTTGCTGTAGCCGCATAAATAGAATCAGGATGCCACGGATTCATAGCTATCACACGCATTGTCGGTTCAACTACCTGGGACTCTATATGGCGCCAATTAAGTCCAGCGTCAGTTGTCTCAAACATTCCTCCTGCAATTGTGCCAATGAATATGTTATTATGATTAAGCGGATTAATAGTAATGCATTTAGTATTACCACCATTGGGACCATTTGTGGACCACTGATTCTCACCGGCGAGCAATAAATTATTGAGAAACGAATGAAACCCAAAGAATAAGAGCGCCATCGTTACTAATCTATTTATTAATTTCATTTCAAATCCTTTTTTGCTGCCCCCCGAATAAATTCGGGGGGCATAATTGCTCTTATTCTCCCTGGGGTCCCGTAGGGGATCCATTTGAATACACTGTGCTGAAGACTATATTGGTGAAAAAACCTCTTGAACTGCCGGCAGCATGAATAATCATCTCATGACTGGTGCTGGGGCCGACATATTGAGTATTATGAAGATAATAATCGCCTCCTTCATGAAAATCCAATGAGCTTACATATTGATTCATTGAAGTGCCGGCAATTCGAAATTGAAGAGTCTCAGTGCCCATAGTATTAGTGGTTCTATGAAATGAAATCGCCCAACTGACATAATTATAGCAAGGGTCATAAGGGCCTGAAGTGACATCGAGGTCATAATCTGAATTGGCCGAAATGGTAACTCCACCCTTGCATTGAGCAAAGGCACTAATATTGCCGCTCATGATGAGCAGAAATATGGCTATCAGAATGAGGGGTATCTTCCTCATTGGAATCCTCCTTTAGATTGTGATTGAATTCTCTGTCGGTACGCGCAACGTTCGGACAGGAAATTCAGTCCCCGAATCATGGATGGCGGACTCCGCCCCCCCCCCCCGCAAAATGCAATTACGGAGAGAATGGTCTATCGTAGCGAGGCTATTAAATTTTAATGACCCTGTACGGGCATTCATCAAAATATCCTTGTTATGAACTGATATAAAATAACCGTTAAGGAATGGATGTCAAGCAAAATAACTGGCAAAATATAATATATTTGAATTTTTGTCGGAGTTATAATGTAAAAGCTTTTTGCCTGGCTATAGCCATTATTTCAAATCATAACAAAAATATTACCGGCCCTGATATATTATTATCAAGGCCGGTATTTTCCTTCCGACAGGACATCCATGTCGCCGCCATCCGGACCGAAAATATATGGTTACTGGCGGGGCATCCCCTCACAAGCCATGTCATTTGAGAAGCGTTGCCTCTCGTCAGGCATGGTCATATTTGCCCCTCTACCAGGAAAGTGGAGAAAAATACCTCCGGCATCCATTCCCAAAAAATAGCGGATGACGCGCGGCAGCATTACACCCATATTGTATAATTCTCTGCGGTCATAATTATATTCCAGCGGCTGGCCGGAAATAATAGCCCATCCCTGCCCGGATTCGAAACCCGCCAGAGTCGGATGACCTTGAGAATTAACCATATATATGATTGCGCCAGAAGGAAGATTCGCGAATGATTCCACGCTGGCGTAATTCCCATTTAAGGAGTCCGGTAAACCGGATAGCAAGCCATATTGAATTGAGGATTTTAAATTGATATTGTCCAAAGAATAATTTATCTGAACCCTCCCCGGGAGTGTGATATTAGATGAAGCGATGCTTCCATAATTCCATCCCATATCGCATGCCTCCCAGAAAATCGAGCCGCCATTTTCGAGAAAATTATTGAACTTGGTTTGATTGCGCGCATAGTTATCATAAAATTCCTGCGGTTGATCATTGCTGATAATTACCATGTCAGAAACAGAATTGAGCGTGACGGTATCCATTTCATTTGAGGTGTATATCAGATATTGCAGGTTTCCGTGGCCATATGTCAAGCCCAGGCTTATCAAAGTTGAATCCATCGCGTAGCTATCCCATGGCAGACTATCTCGGAATATAACAATATGGGACGCGATACCGAAGCCTGTCTGAATAAATGCAAAATCAAGATAGAGAATCTCTCCATTGATAATATTCCCCGAATTCGATGAAAGAAACAAGCTCTGGCCAATAGAATTCATAAATGAAAAGTCAAATTCCCTGGAAGAGCCGGTTTCAAGATTTAGATAGATAGGGATTACGCTTTGATTCGTGGGGTTAATATCGAATAGCAATGTTTCAGGCACTGTGATATCGATAGCGGAAATAATCAGGCGCGCCGAATCGATATCGGCTGATAACGGATCATTGGGAATAATCAGCCGGAGTTCGACATTATAATCTGGCGCTTTTGTCGTCTTGCGCTGGCAGCCAATTATCGCAATTGCCGCTATGAAAATAGAGATGATAAGCTTTATATTGCTCACCTTACTCCTTATAAGATATTGTTTTCTTTAGTTAAATCGGGAACAGGAAATGAATTATGAAGTCATTGCGGATAATACTCGTTTTTTTGATTCACATTGAAACAGCAAATATGGCGGGATATGCTTTAAGCAGTATAATGGAGCCGGCCAATCTATTTAAGATGTCAGTGATGCTCGATACTGGTCGATGTCTATTTAAGCAATGTCATTTTAGATGATGCGGAGTACTTACCCGCATCCAATCTGTAGAAATAGACACCCGAAGAAGCCGCGTTTCCATTGGAGTCATTACCGTCCCACAAGATGGTCGATTCACCGGCAGGAAGAACCTCTTGATAATGACGCACAACCTGCCCGGTAATATTATAAATATCCAGATCGACTTTAGAGTGCGAAGGCAGATAGAATCTGATCGCGGCAGTTGAATTAAATGGATTGGGATAGGAGCCGGACAAATTGAATGAATTTGGAATTGCTGATTCGGATTTGTGTCCTAACGGAATAAAATTGCCAAAAATATCGGAAATTTGAATCTCGGTTACATCGGAATTTGAAATCGGCACGCCCGAACTGAATCGGAATAATTCAGAATTTGGCGAAATGGTTTTCCCACCCAGGTCATAAATTATTACAGACATGATACCATCGATATCGTTGGACAGCATCGTCATATCATTGGAGATAATAGGTGAATCGATTGAGTTTCGGCCGTGATTGATTCGTATAAGGATTCCGCCCGAAGGAATTTCCGATTCGTATCTCGCGGAGTAAGTCTCTGATTGGCCATTTAGCGGCTGAAGGTTTACCATTGCCGTTGTTTCGAGACCGTACGATATTTTGCGCGGCACTATATAGCCATTGATGACATTGATAAGATAGACCAGGTCTGGGATAGTCTCATAATAACCGTCGCCATTGCAGTCAGACGCGCGGCGTTGCATGAGATTAAAGGGATAATGTGTTATATCAATAAGGTGATTGGCAAACAGCACGGCGTCGGAAATTTCCCAGGGTATTTGATTGAAATTGATGTCACCTATAACGATTAAGGCGGGATTCATATCGTAGATCCAGCCATTGGTTAAGGTGGGATGAATAAGGACATATCCGGTCGTATCGGAAAATGTGTTATCGTTATCTTCAATCGTCAGAAAATCAACGTTTGAATATTGTCCTATCCAGATCGGATCCGGATCGACATGGAAATTAAGCCATGCAATCGGGCCATCCCCCGGCGCCATGTATGGACGATAACCGAAAGTTCTCGCCAGCCCAACGATTCGGACAGTTCCTGAATCGGGATGTTCGACATTGAAATATTGCCATTGACTTACCCTATCGCCGCGAGTGACCGAACTCAGATGAATTATATCGCCGGTAAACTGAATCAGAACCGTGAATCCAGCGGCATATGACGATGAACCTTCATTTACAAAATTAATCGGGACAGAGACTTCCATATCGGGAATGCCATAGACCCGACCGGCAATCAGCCTCGTTGGAGTGGAAGCAACGTAAGCGTGAAGATTGACGGTATTATCGTGGCCGTCGTTGGCACTGAATGTAATCGCAAATATACCGCTATCACCGGGTGCAGGTGTCCATTGGAAAACATACCGTGAATAGCCGGGAGCGACAGAATCGGCATGTAAACTGAAATTGGGAAACGGGAACTCAGCTGAAATTGATATCGGGTCATTATCGGAATCTGTGGCGATGACACTTTCCCTAATGCCATAGCCCAAATTGACTTTTAACGTATCACCAGCGCCGGGAGCCACAAAATGCGGCGGCGAGCCGATAGTCAATGATACTAAAGCCATACGAGCCTGGGGCACCACTCCCAAAGCTCCGAATCCTTGCCCCGATGCATCCCCCGCAATCATCAGGGCTGCAATCGCGAAAAATAACAGCAGCCCTTTTTTCATGGCAATCTTCCTTTAGTTCTATTTCAACAAAGTCATTTTCATGATTTGAGTATTATCCGCGGTCACGAGTCGATAATAATATATACCCGATGTAACAATTTCACCTCGATCGTTCGTGCCGTTCCAGATAAGATTATGCCAGCCCGGGCTTAGACGGGAATCTATCAGAGTCGTAACCTTCTGCCCGACCAGATTGAACACATCCAATCTAACATCGCCCTCAGTCGGCAAGCCGAATTTTATGAACGTAGACGAATTAAAAGGATTGGGATAGTTTTGCGATAATTCAAAGCTGGAGGGAATCGGAGCTTCCAGGCGGCTTGATATATTAACAAGATGACCTCTGGAATCCGATGAAGACATTTCGGATATAGACTGATCGGTATAATTGCCGGTAAGGGTGAATAATTTGGTATTTCCCGAAGATACTCCCCCACCCTGCGGCAGATAGGCCAAAACGGTCAGCGTATTGCCGTTATCATGGTAAGACAAAGTGAAGGGGCCATCTGACGTGGGGATTATCTCCCGACCCTGAGGATGAGAGATCGACAACAATACAGCGCCCATTTCAACAGGTGAGTCTAATCGGAAATCGGTCGAACCGTTCTGATCAATTAAAGCGACAATAGCGTTAGCATCAATTGGCTCTAATTTTCCAGGCGGCTGAATAATTCCGGCGACTATATTAATAAGATATACAAGATCGGCAACAGTCTCAGGAATACCATCGGCGTTGACGTCTGAAGCTTCAACCTGGATTGGGTTGAACGGAAATCCTATATTATCGGTGAGGTGATTGACATATAAAACTACGTCGGCAATCTCGTATGGTACTCCATTAAGGTTGATATCACCAGTAATAAAATCATCCGGGCCGATGATGGAAACCAAACCATTAGTAAGATTGGGATGCACAAGCAGATAGCCGGTAGAATCCGAGAGAGTATTATCAGTTTGATCGAGATTCAGGAAGATCACTGGAAGATCGACTCCAATCATTGATTCATCAGGTGAAACTGAGAATTCCAGGAAGAAAATCGGGCCATTACCTGGCTGTAATGGTGGCGAAACAACGCCATTTCTGATATCGGCAATCCCCGTGATTCTTGAAGTGCCTTCTCCGGCATCGCCGTTATTAACGCGGAAGTATTCGAAACTACCGGTTCTCCCTCCCCTGGTGATCCCGTTGAGAGTGAGCGCGGTCGTATTCCAATTGACCAGAATCTCAAATCCTCCGACTGTTGATGTCCTTCCCGGATTTTCGAGAGAGACAGGAAGCGAAATAGTCGAACCGGGTAGAGCGCTTATATTGCCGATGGATAGACCGGCAGGACTGACAACAAAGACGATGTCCCTTGTAACCACACCGCCGTTACCATCATTAACAGTAAATGATAATGGATAAGTCCCGGCGCTTCCCGCGGATGGCGACCAGCAGAATCTATAGGAAATTCGTCCCGGGATATTCTGAATTTGAGTGAATGTGTAATCTGTCGGGCCGAAATCGGCGGTCAGAACGAGATTATTCGTGTCAGCATCGGTAGCGGTAACATTAAAGCATATGCCGAACTGCTCATTAAGCGGGATGGTATCGGCAACGGGCTCTGTAAAAACCGGCGGGGTATTGGGCGGGAAATAGAGCGAGCCCCATACTACCAATGGATGGATTTCCGAGGTTCCATCTGACAGCCCCATTAGTAAGCCACCATTCGCAGGATTAAAGCCGGCCGCGAAATGCATGGTATCTCCGAGGGCGTTGATATCATTAGTAGTATACAAAAAGAAATTGGCGATATGTACCCATTGACCATTGGTCATGAGGAAATTTTGAGGATCTCGGGGATCGGAAAGATAGGCGAACCCTACGATACTTTGACTTGTATATCCTACTGTTGGGCTGTTCTGATCGGGCTGCATAAACAATTTCAAATCCCAGAGAGACATTGGCGGGAAAAACGCTCCACTATCTCGAGTGGCCACATAATTATTATCGGTAGCCACAGGGATATGGGCGAAAGTAACGGAGTCATCGGTCTTGGCGTAAACCGGGACGACGACACGAGAATTCAGTCCAGCGAGAATCGGAGTTCGATTGAGATTTCCGATAATTAATGAATCGGGGACTCCCGGGTCCTGCGCAAAGACATTAGAAAACCAACACAGACTTAACATTCCGCCCAGGACAAGCACAGACAATGTCATGATTGTTCTGCCCCTCAGCATAAAAGATCTCCAGTCTTATGGTTTTTATAGATTTTGTTATCCAATACCCAAAACATCATAATTGTAGTCGTTTTTAAAAAGAACGCGCCGTTTTAAGATAAAATGCAGGGACTAGTACTAATTAGTCCAGTGTCAATATTATAAACGAAACCATCAAAAGCAAGCGATTATTCGCCGCTCTTCATCTTTTTTATCTGTCGGTCCAACTGTCTGACGGTTTCTTCGAAATTCTCACGACTCTTACCGCGCAAGTAGAGCGATTCAGCGGCCTCAGGCGGCATTATATCATCAAGTAGTTTGGATTCTCCCTCGGATGGAGATTTTTTTTCGATATTATTAAGCGCGATTTGAGAAAGCACAATTCTCGGTTGACGCTCGCTATCGGGCAGATCGTCCTCCCAGCAAATCAGAAGATCGATGTCATCCACCCAATCTTTGAAATCGGAACTCTTGATGGCAAGCGCAATCTTGATTTTTTCCCATCCCGATTCGGTTCTTCTTCTACAAATAGCAGTACCATCTTGGGGGAACTCTTCAAATTTAAGCCCCAGTGAATCTGCCACAGTTCCTAATGCAAATATGAGGCCGGCTTCATTCAAAGGCGAATACACCAAACCAGGCCATAGTATCGGATCACCGACTAACGATTTCTTCATTTAATTTTATCCCAAATCAAATCATTAAAGCGAAGCATTCATATCGTTGATTGATAATAGCAGAGAATTAATAACCCTGCAAGTATTTTTTATTAACAGATGCAATTTCATTTTCTGAAGATGCAGAACAAAGTTGAAATCCAGGATTAGTTGCGAAATCTTGCGCACTTTATTGATTTTTCAAATTATTAATATTCACTTTTGGATAAAAATGAAGGCAAAAAACCTTGACAGCCATTACCAGGAAAATTATCATCAAAAAGGAGTGATGAATTAATGAATCGATTGTTATTGACCGCTATATTAATAATCGCGTCATTCTCATGTGCAAATGCCAGAAAGGAGGGGAATGTGAATAACGCCGATACGACGTATGTAAGGCCGCCGGCCGTAGCCGGGAAATTTTATCCGGGCGCGCCCAACGAGCTGGCCAAGATGATCGCCGAATTCTTTCATTCGGCTCCAAAACCGCAGATATCTGGACGGCCGGTCGCCATAATCTCGCCGCACGCCGGATATATTTATTCAGGTCAGATAGCTGCAAAGGGTTATAAAATATTGGAGGGTGAGGAATACGGGACAGTAATCGTAATTTCCCCTTCTCATACGCTTTATTTTAGAGGTGTCTCGGCATTTGATGGTAAAGCTTACGCGACACCGTTCGGCGAAATCCCGATAGATCGAGATTTGACCGAGAAAATAGTATCATCAAGCGACATTATTTCATTTTCCCGCGATGGTCATTACAAAAGCAATAGCGGGTCGGAGCATGCCCTCGAGGTTCAACTGCCATTTTTGCAGACGACGTTGGGCAAATTCAAGCTGGTAGCCTTAATAATGGGCGATCAGGATTATAGTACATGTGAATCATTGGGCAGGGCGATATCGAGTTCGATTATCGGGCGTAATGATATATTGATTGTAGCCTCAAGCGATCTTTCTCATTTTCATGATTCCAAGACTGCCGGGCATCTTGATTCGGTAATAGCTAAGGATTTGGGCGGATTCGATTACGCAAGATTGGCCGAAGATTTAGCGGATGGCAAAGCCGAAGCATGCGGCGGCGGACCAATTATAGCGGCAATGATTGCATCCAAGGAATTAGGAGCGAATTCGATAAAAATAACGGACCTGAAAAATTCCGGCGATGTTACCGGTGATAAATCGAATGTAGTTGGCTATCTATCGGCAGTCATTTACGATTCAAATGAAGCTAAAACATACGAAATCGAAGATACTTTAGGGTCGAAGCCTGCAGCCGCCCCAGCAAAAGACGCTGATTTACATAATAATATGGCAAGTGGCGTGGAATTCGGACTATCATCTAATGACAAGTTTACGTTACTTGAGATCGCAAGAAAATCGATTCAGACATATTTTGAGAATAAGAGCCCGTATTATCCAGATTCAATTTCCAAGGCATTGGGCCTGAAATTAGGGGCATTTGTGACCCTGACCGAATTCGAGGAACTGCGGGGATGCATAGGGACATTCGTGGCGAGCGAGCCTCTTTACAAGACTATAGCCAATATGGCGCGCGAAGCGGCGTTTTCCGACCCCCGTTTCTCGCCGGTCACGCCAAAGGAAATAATTAATTTGAATATTGAGATTTCGGTTTTATCGCCGATGAAGAGGGTATATAATCCCGATTCCGTGGTGGTAGGGAGAGATGGCCTATATATGAAGCAGGGTTATAATTCGGGAGTGCTTCTGCCGCAAGTACCGGTTGAATGGGGTTGGGAAAGAAAGCAATTTCTGGAACAGACCTGCCTCAAGGCGGGACTTTCGAAGGACGCTTGGAAAGATGAAAAAACCGAAATTTATGTATTTCAAGCGGAGATTTTTGGAGAGGGAAAATAATGGGAATATTATATCGTAAGCCGGGCGACTGGCCCAGGATTAAGGCGAAGATAGCTTCTGCCCTATCGATAATTCTGGTAATCGTTTTCGCGGGAATCCTTTATCAGGCGGGGCAACCGGTATTGGTTCAAAATGAAACGGATGGCGAGCTAATCGCGCCGCCTGAGACATTGAGTGTAAAAACCATATATAAAGGAAGCATTACCAGGAACTCGAATTTGTATGCGGAATTGTTGAATTTGGATTTGCCGGGAGCATTGATAGCCAACCTTACAGATCGCTTCTCCCATTTGTTTAATCTAACCAATTCGCATCCGGGAGATAGCTTCCAGCTATTCGTGGGTCGCGACGATTCCGTGCTTGCGTTTGAATATGTCACGAAGGATTGGAAAAAATACAGGCTTGATCGAGAAGGAAGCGATTTTATTGAGACAATAGATTCGCTGGGATATGAACGAAGTATTCAGATATCCAGCGGCATAATAAAAAGCAACCTTTGGGAAGCTATGTCGCCATTATTACCGGATCAGAGTCTGATAAGCGATATGGTTGATATTTTCGGCTGGGAAGTTGATTTTTTGACTGAATCCAAGGCGGGCGATGGATTTAAGCTTATATACGAAGTCTTCGTAAAGGATGGTCAGTTTATAAAAACAGGAAATATACTGGCGGCCGAATATATAGCGGATAAAATCACGCACAGGGCTTTTTTGTATATCGACTCGGCCGGACATAAGGATTACTACGATGAAAAGGGATATTCGTTAAGAAAGGCTTTATTAAAGTCGCCATTGAATTATCGACGGATATCATCGCGCTTTTCATTTAGAAGACTCCACCCTATTTACAAAGTATATAGACCGCATCTCGGAGTCGATTATGCCGCACCATTTGGAACGCCGGTTGTTTCGGCAGGCGACGGTACAGTAACCTATAAGGGCTGGAAAAGCGGCTTCGGAAATTATGTCGAAGTAAAACATTCATTCGGATTGATAACAGGTTATGGGCACTTGAGGGGATTTTCGAAAGATATTAAAAGAGGCGAAAAGATACTGCAGGGACAGGTGCTTGGATATGTGGGAATGACCGGAGATGCGACTGGGCCTCATCTGGACTATCGAATGGAGAAAAATGGCAGGTTTGTAGATCCTCTTAGGATGATATTGCCGGCGGCATTGCCGGTAAATGAAATATATCGGGCAGAATTCAATCAGATAGTCTCGGAATATCTTCAATACCTTGACTATCCATATCAGGAAGGAATGGTCGCTCAGACCAATTGACGTTTAACAAGTAATTTCCTATATTACAGATATGAAATCCACCTTATTAAAGATTTTACTGGCGCTTGGCATTTCCATAACGCAAGGAAATCTATTTGCCCAGCAGACGGGGAAACTGCTGATTCTCAATTTTGATTGCAGTGGTACGGCATCATCTAAGTCTGGAATAATCGGGGATTCGTTGAGAATGCGTGTCAGCCATGACGGCGGCGAATTGGTATCGCGCGACCTTTTCAATAAATTGATACAGGCCAAGAAATTTGACGAAAGCGATCTGAATTACATGTTGAAGGACCTCAAGACGGTAACGAATGCGCTCGGCGCCAAGGGTGCGGTTTTCGGGCATGTTTCTTCATCGGACGGCCTTTTGACTCTTGATCTGAAATATCTGGACGCCGCCGATTCGGCACAAGCAGTTCTCTATAATTCTTATATTTTTTCAAGCATGAATGAGCTTCTTGCCGCAATTCCCGAACTCTCGAGATTAATAATATCACCTGATAAAGCAACTCCAAGGGTAATCTCGGTATTTCCTCCTCCAGATACGACCGGAGTCGGCCAATTTGTCGAAATGGTTATTAAATTCTCCAAGCCAATGAATCCCTCTACATTTTCTATTCACGCGAAGCCTGAAAAAATGTGGAGCCGCTACGGAGAAGTCATCTATGATCCGGTAGCTTTCTCATTTAAAATAAAACTTCATTTGTATCCCGAAATAAAATATGAATTCCAAGTCAATAGCAACAGGTCAATGGGCTTCAAAGATCTTTCGGGTAATCCTGCCGAGGAATTTATCTGGAATTTTACGACCGGCCGCTAATGCTATTTAATTAATATCAGCCCGTAATTATGGATAATATTTCAAAAAACAGAAAATCCATCATAATGGCAATCATGGAAATGGCTGGTGTCGGTCCTAAGACATTTCAACATTTGCTCTTGGCGATCGGGCCCCCGGAGAATCTTATAAAAGCATCTCGCGCGGATTTTGAAGAAATTCCTCGTATTGGAGAAAAAGGCGCCGACCGGATGTTTGAGGCGTTGGAATCGATCGCGGAATTCGAGAGTAGATTAAACGGATTTGAAGGCCATGGTATTAATGTGGCATCGTATTTTGATGATGACTATCCGGAAATGCTACGAAAAATCGACGACCCACCACCTATTTTGTATATGAAGGGAAATAAAAAGGCCCTAGAATTTGAATATGTCGCGATGGTTGGGACAACCAGAGCATCAGAAACCGGAATAAGACTGGCGGTTGACCTGGCGAAGGAATTTGTTCAAAGAGGTTTGGGGATAGTCTCCGGCTTAGCGATTGGAATAGACAGCGCGGCGCATTTGGGAGCCCTAAAAGAAAATGGCAAGACTATCGCAATTTTGGGATGCGGCCATTTTAACATTTATCCGAAAGAAAATTTGCCGCTGGCCGAGAATATCGCCCGCGACGGATTAGTTATTTCAGAGCAGGATCCGTTTAAGAAGGTTCGATCTCCTTCATTGATACTTAGAAATCGATTGATATCGGCGCTATCGAAGGGTGTCGTGGTAGTTCAAGTGGGAGTTGAACGAAAAGGTGAATTGAGAACGGTCAATTACGCAAATAAACAAGCAAAGCCGGTATTCTTCGCCGACCCTGAGAAAATACTTAACGATGAAACAATCAGCAGCGCCCAGGGAGTTTTAATCAAAGGAACCGAATCCGTGGACGAAATAATAAGATACATGGTTTGAGCTTAAGATTGAATTTAGGAACAGATAATACTGACCGTGATAATATTTACCTGGCCTTGCGAACAAGAATTGATTATCTCTGCCAACGTATCAAGTGCCATGAAATAAATTCGGAAACGGCATTGCAGGAATATCGTATGATAGAAGAAGAGTATTCTATGAATTATATGAATGATATCGAACTTTTCAGAATGATATACCAGAGCCGAATTTCGCGGCTTTGCGGCCAGTATCTTTCAAGGGGCTTCGATGGATCATAAACAACCTTCGGATTCATTCTTCCAGGTTAAGGAGCCTCGCCGCATCGAGGAAAATATCAAAGGAAGCAAATTTATCGCTTCTATGAAAGTTGTTGCCACCGAAAATGAGGCAACCGATTTTTTGGATGAGATCAAGAAGGAATTCCACGACGCATCCCATAATTGTTTTTGCTGGAAGATCGGCGCCGGACGGGGTCAAAAATTCCGATATAGCGATAACGGTGAACCATCGGGCACTGCGGGGCTGCCGATCATGAAGGCTATTGACGGCCGGAGGCTTTCTAATATTTGCGTGGTAGTTACCAGATATTTCGGAGGTGTCAAATTAGGCACTGGCGGATTGATGAGGGCATACGGCCGTTTGGCGACAGAGCTTCTGAAAGATTGCGAAATCGAAAAGAAGCATTTTATGGAAAACATAAAATTTTCGGTCAGTTTTGATTTCGTGAATGTCGCCCATAGCGTAATCGGGGCATTCGAGGCGGAATTGAAAGATTCTGTATATAGCGACCGGGTAACATTTTTTGTGGAAGTAAGATCTGCTCACATGGCATCATTCCGGAGCAAATTAACCGAAGCCACGAATGGCCAGATCCAGTTCAATTAGGCCGATCTGTATTGGCCTGGGTTTATGCGCGCTCGATTATATTTTCCAGGTAGAATCATATCCTAAACTCGACGACAAAATAGACGCTTTAGATTTTTCATGTCAGGGCGGCGGGCCGGTACCCACCGCGCTTTGTGCTCTTTCAAAATTCGGTGTGACTACATCATTCATAGGAAAATGCGGCTCAGATCACGATGGAAAATTAATCGCGGAAGAGCTAGTGAAATTCGGAGTCGGCATTGAAGGATTGCTAATCGATGGGAATACAAGGACTCCACGCGCATTCATTGTAGTAGAGCGGAAATCCGGCAAACGTACAGTCATCCTGGATCGCACGGAGACAGCGGCGATTATGCCGGATCAAATTAATATCGATTTGATTAAATCGGCGAAGTACCTTTTGATAGACGGAAGAGAGGCCGCGACCGCGCGGGCCGCCGCGATTGTCTGCAAGAACTCGGGTGGAGAAGTTGTGCTCGATGCCGGGTCGCCGCGCAAAGATATCGATACAATTTTGCCTTATGTCGATCATCTGGTTGTCTCAGAGCGATTTTCGAGTGATTTCACTAAGGAATCTGACAACGAGAAGGCAATTCTAATGCTCGCGATACGAGGATTCAAAAGTGTCGTGATTACAAGCGGCCCCGATGGATGCGTGGCTGCCAATTTAAAGGGTGAGATATTCCGACAAAAAGCCTTTGAGGTTGAGGTCGTCGATACGACCGGCGCAGGCGATGTATTTCACGGGGCGTATATTTACGGCCTTATCAAGAACTGGGAGCTGCCGAAAATATTGAAATTCGCCTCGGCTACGGCGGCGCTCAAATGCCAATGGCTTGGCGGGCGCAACGGAATTCCTGAATTGAAAGCGGTTGAAAGCTTTTTAGCCAAATGCCAGAAATAAAAAGTTAGATTCCTATTTATTATCCGGAGAAAATTTTCTATAATTCAATTTGTCGGTCTTAATGGAGGAGACACCCTTGCCTTTTGATATCGCGATATTACATTTTTTCAATCAGACGCTGGCTTACTCAGCGTTTGATTTCATTTTCAAAACCATTTGCGATTTTTCGATCTGGCGTTGGCCGGTCGCCGCGATAATAGTGATAATGCTCTGGAAAGGCGGCGCTAAAGGTAGATGGGTAGTTCTACTGGCAATTCTGACGGCGGTAATTATTGATCTTACGATACATTATCTATTAAAACCGGGGTTCGGCAGGCTCCGCCCCTGCCATGTGGAGTCATTGGCCTGGCTGAGATTGATTGATGGGTGCGGAGGACGATACGGATTTCCATCGTCGCATGCCGCTAATTTTTTCGGGCAGGCGGTGATTATCGGGGCATTCTATAAATCATCGCGTTATTATATGTATCCGTTGGCGGTATTGGTGGCAATTGGCCGGGTTTATCTCGGAGTTCATTATCCGACTGATGTCCTTGCCGGGGCGATTTATGGAGTGGCAGTAGCGTTGTTGGTATATTATGGCGCAAATCGTTTTGCTCCGAAAAATATAAGGAAGTATTAATATATATGATTGAGCCGCGTATCGTGTCGGGTCGGGCGACCGGGAACCAGCAGCACCACAATCATTTCATCAGCATCATCTTTATATTTCGAACTTCATTTGCAGTTGATAATCGCGCGAAGTAGAGGCCGGATGGGTAAGCTGAAGCGTCCCAATTCTGAGAATAAACACCGGCGGGCTGAATGCCGTCGAATAGCGTGGTTATATGCTGGCCGAGTAAATTATATATCGAAAGCCTTATATTGCCGGATTGCGGCAGGACATAGCTGATCTTGGTGGCTGAGTTGAAAGGG
>CAWFQL010000017.1:0-593703 GCA_963817915.1 uncultured candidate division Zixibacteria bacterium | reverse complement strand
ATACCTTTTTCGGCTGACGAATACAATTTGGTAAGCGTGTCATTATGGCCATCGAAAATGCGAATAATCGGATTCATATCTGTTTGATGATAACTATCTATAGTATTTGTCAATCCCGCCAAATCCGAACTGCTTATTGGCCGCGGTCATCTTTAAGAAATATTCCAGTCGCTTTCTAAACTCGTCCGGACGATTCCTGGCGCCATCTATGAATGCGATACGTATTCGTTGATAGGCCTGCGAAAACCTGGCGAAATTCTGCCGAGCCTGCTTATTCGAATTAATTTCCTTCCTTATATCTTCGGGGAAAATGAATTTTTCCTTAAGAACATCCTGAACATTCAAAAGGACTGAGGGCACTATCCTCTTTTTTCGAGCTAGCTCTTTGAGACGTTCTTTATTCGCCTGAGAGTATTTCGAATTCGGATTGCGCGGGGAAAATCTCTGTGCCATATTGTCATCATCGTATTTTTTCGCGGTGCTATCGATCCATCCAAAGCACAAGGCCTCTTCGACAGCGTCATTATATGAGATTCGCGCTTTGCCGGTTGATTTTTTTGGATAAATCAGCCAGATCTCTTTTTCAATTTTGTAATTTTTCTTTAACCAGGCGCGCCATTGTTTGCGCTCGGTGACATATATGGTTTTACCGATATTCATATTGGTTAAATTCCCCAAAACGTGCCATGCTTCGATTTCATTTTCAATAATAAACTACATCATTTTATAAAAGGAATTCCACATAATTCATATAGACCAATATTGCGTGTATAAAGTTGCCGGAACAGCTGCCTAAGAGCACGAGCAAAATTTATGCTCACGGTAAGTATAGTATCCTTCCCGCAAAAGCAAGAGGGCTATAATAATGCTGGCTACAGGATCGGCCCACCATAAGCCCCAATGATAATTCAAGCCAAGGCCGATCAATAGGACCGCGGATAGCGATACGCAACCTAAAGTTTGTTTGGAATCTGCGATCAAGCTTTTGCTTTTTATTGACTTGCCTGTTTTATGCTTAAGCCAGAATAAGACCGGCATAACAATTAGAGAAGCGATTGCGATCAGGATTCCAGGTAGACTATGTTCCGGCTGCTCATGCAAATATAAATTCTTAAGCGAACCATAAAATATATAAGCACCGAGTATGAAGAAGGCATAGGCAACTAATTTTATTGCTCGCTCTTCGATCCGTTCTTCTTCTATATGCGATAATTCTCTTCGACTGCTGAATCGCCAGATCATGACTCCGCCCGAAAAAGACTCTATAAAACTATCCAGACCGAATCCCAATAATGCGAAGCTCCCAGCCGAGGCGCCAAAAATCACGGAGACAATTCCTTCTATCAGATTATAACCCACCGTAAAATAGGATAATAAGACCGCTTTATTACGTAATTTTAATTCCACTTAGAATGAGGTATCCTTGTTGACCTTAACTCTCAATAAATCAAGAACTCTCGCGGTTTCAATTTTGTGCTTAATATCGGAATTGAAAAATCTCTAATATCAATCATCGAGCAAGCGTTCATAAATGGCGGAGAGGCAGGGATTCGAACCCTGGGAACCCGAAGGCTCAACGGTTTTCGAGACCGCCCCGTTCGACCACTCCGGCACCTCTCCGGGGCGGAATATATCGAATAGTATCCGGATTCTCAACTACTTTGAAATGGATTTCACAAATAAAAATGGGCTATCGTGTTGATAGCCCCATTTCTTTGGCGGACAATGACGCCCGAAGCGGAATCAGCCTGCTTTCTAGTACTTACCTGATTCGGTATTCGGACTGGAATCGGTAACTGTGGCAGGGGTTGTCGAGGTACCATTTGACGGCTGTTCGAATGTAGTAGTGATTGTGGTGGCATTTTGATTGTCAGGAGGATTAAGTATCTGATCAGATGTCGCCACGTTTGTGGAGCATCCAACGAGCACCAGACCCAATACCAATACCGCCGCGGAGAAAAGCATTAAGGATGAATACTTCGCTGTCATATACCCTCCCTCTTTGGATTTATCTAATTAATAATAAGCAATAAATGTGCCCTGGAATCCATTTCGTAACCTGCTGTATTGTATTAATATAATCTTGCAGTCAAAAATTATCTGATGAGCTTTATTGGATATTGCCCAAGTATATGGGAATTTTCCTTCTACTGAATTGCATTGGTGAAAAAATCAAAGGCCGGTCCGCTTATGACCGGCCTTCTTTCAGCTGGCTGAGGGTGACTGGGGTTGCTTAATTTTCAATTGCATACTTGCTGAAATGAAAAATGTTAAATGTTGCTTTGCCGTTCTTTACTGCAGCTTTTTCGATCAAAATCCAGTCTTTCATCGATGAATCGTAGTAATAAAGGTTGGCATTGACGGCAGCAGTATCAACATCTCTCATATCAACAGTAAGCTTTGCGGGCTTTCTGAAACTCAATCCATCAGGACCGAATTCGAATATGAGCGCATTTCTTCCTTTAAGCAGATCTATTTCTAATTTGACAGAGATCACGGCATTTCGAGACATGGATCCAGGCTGGACATCAAACTTGTGGCGCTTCTCACCATTCTTGATGTCGATTTGGCCTCCGCCGATAGCATTGATTGGAGCGCTAACCAAGACATCAAGTTCCTGTACTAATTCCGAGATTGGATTTAGTGAAATAGAGCTTGAAGGGAGGGCATTTGAGTTCGGTGTTTTGGATTCCAGAGGATTTTTATTCGAGCATCCAACAAACAATACTAATGAAGAAAGAATGATTATCCCTGTTAGCAGCTCCACTATGCGCGAATATTTTCTCATGCCGTCGTCTCCTTTTAGTATTGCCGTCATCATTTTACATATAACTGTGCAAATTCTGTGCCCCCGACAGCAATTAATTATTCCATTGAATGATAACAATTTAGAGACTTCGAACTGCGCAGCAAGGGATAAAAATAATAGGAATTACCCCATAGACTAAGGGGAAATACCTATAGATAATTTAACGGTCAGGACGCAAAATATAAAAGGCCGGCTAACTGGTAGCCGGCCTTTTCTGAACTTCCGATTGATGCCTGATCAGCTAATCGCCGATAGCATACTTGCTGAAGTGATAGATATTGAATGAAACCCGCCCACTTTTTACAGCAGTCGATGCGATAAGTACCCAACTGGATTTAGCTGGATCAAAGTAATATAGCTTTCCGGATGAAGCCTTGCTGTTAATTTCGGTTATATCGACATTAAGAACCGCAGCCTTGCCGAATACAAGCCCTTCAGGACCAAATTCGAATACGATTGCGGACTTGCCGAGAACCAGATCCTTCTTAGAAAGTATATCGATAAGCGTATCCGAAGGAATTGATCCCGCTGGCACCGAGAATGAATGCAGGTACTTATCAGCAGCTATATTGATAGTACCGCCGGTCGAAGCCATAATTGTCGAGGAGACTTCAACAGTAGTCGGCGCGACAGATGACAAAGTCAAATTGCTGACTTCAGGTATCTGGCTGCTAACCGGTGAATTATTAGAGCATCCCGAGAAGATAAGAATAGCCGTTAAAGCAATCGATCCTGCTAACCACCATAAAGCTTTCAGCTGTCTACTCATAAATCTCCTCCTCTTTTTTATAAATGTTAATGTTTATAATTTCTGCTCAAATTCTGTCAATGTAATGTGCAAAGGGCATGCCCTTGAACAGTAATATTTTCAAGTATATGGTTCAACGACTTATAAATTGCGATATTGAAAAATGAATAAAAACTGTGGGATCTGCCCATCATAATGTGGCCGAAATCCAATAATTATGGGCTATTTTATGGATTAAATGGAAGCTGCTGGTCTATTTTCCTACTTCAAGCATCCGCTCTAAGGCAATTTTCGCCTGAACCTTAATATCATCAGGGACAATGATCTGTTTTGCCTTGTCGAAATTTTCCAACGTAAAGCAAAGGTCAGCTAACGTAGTTCGAAACATATTAGAGCAAATCGCGCAAGTGTCTCCAGATAATTCAAAAATCCCTTTATCCTTATATATCTCTTTTAAACGATGAACTAAATTAAGCTCCGTGCCAATTGCTATGATTGAACCGGCAGGAGCTTTATCCACATAATCTACAATAAATGAAGTTGAACCGACAGCATCCGCTTTGTCTGTCACCTCTTCGGGGCATTCGGGATGAACCACGATTTTGACTTTCGGATCTCTGGCGCGCCATTGATCGATATGTTCGGCTTTGAATTTGGTATGAACATGGCAGTAACCATCCCAGAGAATTACCTTCGCATTTTCGAGGGCGGCGGCGCTATTACCGCCGAGAGGCTCGTTGGGTTTGAAGAGAATTATTTTATCTCGTCCTATCCCGTATTTTTTTGCTGTGTAACGTCCAAGATGTTGATCAGGGAAAAAGAATAATTTGTCAAATTTCGCGTAGGCCCAACGAAAGGCGGCATCGGCATTGGATGATGTGCATATTAGGCCGCCATTTATGCCAGTGAATGCTTTCAATTCGGCAGTGGAATTCATATATGATATCGGAACGACTCTGCCCTTGCCGAGAGAATTCTCGATCTCGTCCCATGCAGAATAGACCTCCTCCGATGGCGCCATTTCAGCCATAGGGCATCCGGCAGTTGGATTCGGCAGATAGACTTTCTGATTTGGCTTACTGAGAATATCAGCGGCCTCGGCCATGAAATGAACGCCACAAAATACTATATATTCCGCTGTTGGAGATTGTGAAGCTATCCGGGCCAATTGATATGAATCGCCGATGTGATCGCCGAATTTTACGATTTCATATCGTTGATAATGATGGGTCAGTAAGACAAGACGATTCCCCAGCCGATTTTTCTGCTCGGTGATTCGCTTTTTAAGCTCGTCATCCGAAGCCACCCTATATTCATCCGGCAACTCGGCCGAGCGAAAACTCATTACATCTCCTGCTGAAAATAGAGATCTATTTCCTTCTGGATCAGGGCTTCGTGCTTTGCCTCTTCTTTGGCGAGAAATTCGAACATCTTCTTTGCACCCGGATGAGTCATTATTTTGGAGCATTCTTCATAGAAATTGCGAGCCCTTACTTCCTGCGCCAATGCTATCCGCGCGGCCTCGCCGGGAGACGTATTCCTGTCGACTTTAAGTTCGAAACTTCCTTCGGGATTTTTTTCTTTTGCCATGGTTATTCCCCTGAATCAATTCGTCTTATTATTAATTTTGAGAATCTTCAACGCGCTTTTGACTGCCTTTTGAGCCTCATCGACTCCATTGGAAAGCAATTTTATTTTACCCGGATAGATTGCAATATCGCCGACGGCATAAACTTTATTTATATTCGTCATCATTCTTTGATCCACCACAATGCCCAATCCGAATGTATTTATACCCCAGAGCGAGAATAATGTTTGGCGAGCGTGCTTGGTAGAGCATTCGAAGATTAAGTCGATTTTGATGGATTTCTCTTTTTGCGTAATTTCATCGATCAAAATTATCGCCTCGGGTTTGCGATTTCCGGTAACAGCCTTAATAGTCCAGGGATGTTTATAGACTTCATGATTGCCTAATTGACACATCTCCCCGCCATCGTCGGCCATCAAATCATTTTCAGCATTGATAATGAAATAGTAGCGGTTTTTATCGCCTTGCTGGGCTATTATCGATTGAGCAAACGCCAGAGAGTCATATATCACGGCAATCGATTTATTTTCAAATTTGTTATTGTCATCCCAATGTTCCTGAATGCCGCGGCCATCCCAATTATCAATTTTGATATAATCCAGAATGCTTGGGCAGTACGCCTTTAAGCCCGACGCGATAATAACGGCCCTTGAATAAATTTCGCCCCGGTTAGTCTCTATTTTGATTATATCATTATCAACAAGAGAAAGGAATTGTACATATTGTCCGAGACTAATCGAATGGCCGTACTCGTCAGTTTTCGATATGAGTATGTCAGACAATTCTCTGCCGGTCATCGGCGGAAAATCGGCAAAATCATGGACAATTCTGTTGGGATATACGGAACGCATCAAGCCGCCAAGCTGGAGGCGGGAATCGATTAGATTGCATTTGGCGCCCTTTTCGCCGGCAAGAGACGCGGCGTAGAGCCCGATCGGGCCCCCGCCAATGATCGAGATATCAAACGGATTTGCTGTCGTCATATTTTCCATGACACTAATATATAGAGCTTAAATCGGAAATCAATTTTAAAAGACACAAGAAGCCAAAAATCACAAAATTGAACTTGAAAATGGACTGGAAGAAAATTCGAATAAACTATTCGTCATCTACTTCGATAAAATCGTCTCTGGGAGCATCGCAATTCGGACATCTATCGGGCGGATCCTCTCCCGAGTGCATATATCCGCATATCGAACATATCCAAGTCTTCATTATTCCTCCAACGCAGCCGTATCTGAAATCGAGAACCAATATAAGTCGCCTGACAGGGCAGCTTTTTCAGATTGCAGATAATTATAATGACCTTCCTCTTCCTTTTCCAATTCCTCGAATATCCTGCGAAGCTTGGGCTCAGTGGCGATTGCCGCTCCCCGCTGATAGAATTTCGTGGATGTCGCCTCGGCCTCGATAGCCATATCGATTACTTCGATAACCTGTGTTTTATCGCCAACTTCCAATGACGCTATGGCGCGGAGGATATCCGGCACGCCTTTTTGCGGCAGTTCAGCAGGCTCTTTGCCAACCATGGTGCGATACAAATTTTCCATTAGAGCTTGATGGCGTTTTTCGTCGTCTGCTAACGCTAAAATGCGTTTTTTCACTTCAGGATGCGTAATTTTCTCGGCGAATTTGAGATAGAAATTTCGTCCCAGAATCTCAGTTCTTACCGCCAGCCCTAAAATATCTTCCATCTTCATATTTTGAATATCCATGATCGCCTCACTTTACTAATATTGCTTGAATGCCCCAGGAACTCCTATTCCACACATATCATAAATATGGAATATTAAGTCTGAAAGTCAAGTGAAAGGGGGAAATGGCCACTCCAAGATTATGCTGAAATATGTTGTCGGTTTTTTCAATCGCTGCCACTCATTCCGAACCCAACCCCAGCTGAGACATACATGCGACACAATAAAAAAGGCGTCCTGCGATTGCAAGACGCCAATATCTAATTACAGCCGGTTATCTCTTGCGGCTTTCCTCATAGGTCTTCTCGCCGACAAAGGTTTTGTTGTCGAGCACTTGCTCATTTATAGGCGGGATTGGGTCGCCAGTTTTCATTCCGTGGCATTCAGTGAGGATCTTATCCTTGAACCACATGTCAAATGAGTCGGTCGATCTCATGAAATAATCGAATACCTTTTTGGGGTTATCGACATCCCAATAGACAATCGCGAAATCCCCCATGGGCGTGTTTTGAAGCCATACCTGCTCCAGTCGGATACCGCCCTTTTCGCGTGATCTTTTGAATTCCTCACCGCGGGCGTTTTTCATCTCATATACATATTTCTTCCATAATTCAGTCTTACCGGGAAGAATCGGCATTGCGAAGGCATAATTTGCCATTTGAGGTCTCCTTAGATAATTGTTGAAATTGATTACCATTGTCAACATCATGCTAAGGATACGCACTCGTCCAATGAATAGTTCCGGCCATTCAAATTATAAATAGCTATGGGGATAAGGATAGCGATTCTCTCGAATAATATTGGGGAGCATATAATGGGCGTCTTATCAAACAGTCCTACAGAATTTTCGCGATTTTTCAGATGGGTAAGATGAATCAAATCCCCGCGGATGTTTTCCGATCCAGCGGGGCTATCGGGTACGATAGTTTGGTAATGGGCATTCGGGACAAGGTATTGGTGTTGCGCCACCCCTGAAATAATTGACCATGTAGGTGACATCGAGACCATCAAATGTGCAGCTGCCATTAACATCGCCTGACGTAAACCAGTTATGGCCTATAGGGCATTCGCAAGTCCAGGGAGGCGGAGGGCCACCCCTGAAATAATTAACGCTATAGGTAACATCCATGCCATTGAAGACATTATTACAATTGGCATCCCCGACAACATAGGCGCAGGGCGCAAAAACCGCCAGCAGTAAAATATCTACATTCGTCGTTTCATTCATGACGACTTCGATATTGGGTTGCAGCTTGGTCAAATATCCCAGTTTCGACGCTTCAATATCATAAAAATCCAATTGCATATCGGGCATCAAAAAAAGCCCACCGCTTAAAGTAGTATCTCTAAATATCTCCTGATTTCCCAGCAAGGCGCGAACCAAAACTCCTTCGATCGGTGAAAGACTGATTGAATCCCTGACAATTCCGGCGATTGCTCCGACGGGCGGCGGATTGACTCGTTGGAGATAAAAATCTACGAAAACCGGAAGGCAGGCGATTACATTGAACGGTCCCTGAGTTTGCGTGATAAATTCTGGCTTCGATGCCTCGACCATGTAAGAGCCATCATTAAGTCCGAACGCCGTAAAAAAACCGTTGTAGTTAGAGGTATCACTCCAAACGGGAATGCCGTCAAGCAGAATCCGGATTTGCGCGCCACAGATCGGGACACTATTGAATTCGCGAACCAAGCCGAAAATTGACGCGCCCGGTGTGGGAGGGCCGATATCTATGGAATATTCCCCTGACGCTGTCCCATTTCCATCTACAACAATATAATAGGTATGCCCGGATAAGAATAGAACACAATTGATTCCCGATAATAAATCCGAAAATTCATTGGAACAGTAATCGTCATTACAAGCGACGATATCTGACGGCAATCCATCGAAGATATACAGCCTGGTGTCGAAATTCGAGGCTTGGCATAGCGATATCATTAGGATTTGATCGGAATCGGGTGTAAATGAATATACGACATCAGGCGCGCCATTATCGGTTCCGCAATTGCCTGAGTAATCATTGGTATATCCCACTGTTGTGCCAATATCAGAGAATGGGATTGACGGTATCGGAAAGGCATTTGAAATATTATCGCCGCCCTGGAGGATAGTGGGAAGATTATCTTTTAGAATATCATTCTGCGCGAACGACAACTGCGTTGAGCTTATCAATCCGACTATAAATATTATTCGCCACATAGAGAAACCCCCATGTCATGAAACTGATTTTGCTCGCAATCACATACGATGCCGTATCCGATTTAATATATAGGAAATGTACGATTTTTCAAATAGTTTTTTATAGCGTGCCGCGAGCTAAATTCTGCATTGTTTGCGGATGACAGGATTTAAAGTATTAAACACCCCCACAAGTAATAATTAAGATACGCCTTTTTCGGTGATTATGGCGGTAATGAGATCGCGTGAAGTGATGTCGAAAGAGGGGTTAAAGACGCCGGCGTCATCGGGCGCAATTTGATATCCGCCTATTGATTTGATCTCATCAGGTGAACGTTCTTCTATGATGATGGAATTGCCGTCGGGGCAAGCGGAATCGATAGTACTCGATGGAGCCGCTACGTAAAATGGGATTTTGTGATATTTGCAAAGAACAGCGAGATTATATGTGCCAATTTTATTGGCGACATCGCCATTAGCCGCGATTCGATCCGCGCCTGTGATGACGATATCAACTTGTCCCTTAGCCATGAGCGATGCCGCCATATTGTCTGAAATCAACGTATAGGGGATTTTGGCTTTTGACAGTTCCCAGGAAGTCAGCCGCGAGCCTTGCAGGATTGGACGGGTCTCATCAACCCAAACATTTATATCTTTGCCCGACCAAAACGCTGTATAGATAATTCCGAGGGCAGTGCCTATCCCGCCGGTAGCCAGCGCGCCGGTATTGCAGTGGGTGAGAATACGGCATGATTGCGGAATTAGCGCATTGCCATTGTGGCCGATACTCTCACACATGAGAGCATCCTCGGAAAGAATCAGGCGGGCTTCATTTAACAGAATCTCGCGCAGGTTTTTATCGGCTAGATTGGACTTGCGGATTTTGGTCATTCGGTAAATTGCCCAGGCGAGATTGGCGGCGGTCGGACGGCAATTCCTTAGTAATTCGCATGATGAGCGTAATTCATTTTCGTCATTTGGGTCTTGAACAAGGCAAATGCCATAGGCGGCCGCAATTCCAATAAGCGGCGCGCCGCGGACAGATAGATCGCGAATGGCCGCGACGACATCCCTGACAGATGATAATCGGCGATATTCCTCTTTGACAGGCAGCAGGCGCTGGTCAAGAATGATAATGCCATTATCCTCCCAGCGGATGGGAGTAAATCCGAGTTTTGATTGAATATCCATTGCTTGGTTTGTCTTAAGTAGGTCCGAACCCCTGTGGTTCGGACTATTATTTGTATACAGGCGGAACTACAGGAGTTCCGCCCTACTTCATTTCAAGCTTTCTCCAAAATCACCATTCAATTCAACTTTCTTAAATACAGCCCAATCTTCATTATAAATGCCGTCGTCGTAATATTCGCGAAAAGACGAATATTCATACTCCAATGGCATTGTTGCGATTTTATGTTTTATTGGATTATAATGAATATAATCAATATGCCGATTAAAATCATTTTGATCTCTGATAATATGATCCCAATATCGGCTTTGCCATATCCTCATTGATCGGGCTTCAACTCGTTTGCGATATAAAGCCGAAAAGCTTAATTTAATTTTTTTCATCAAAGAAGGCATATCATTCATTTGTGGATCGATTATGGCGTGCCAATGATCAGGCAATACGACCCAAGCAATCAATTCAAATTCCAGTTTCTGCATATGGGTTTCAAAAGATTGCCATAGCAAATCAAAGTTATCCACAAGCAAGGGGAGTCGGCCATATGTTACGTGAGTGACAAAGCAAATTTGGCCTCGCTTGAAATAACGTCTTACATTTCTCAATTTTGATCGCTCCTGGTAATTATGAATTCTTGTGAATCTGACTCGTTTTTTACATGCAGGCGGAACCACGGGGGTTCCGCCCTACAGCTTTCCAGCGTCTACAACAAGCAAGAATGGACGATTTTGCCGCCGACTATGGTCATGACCGCGCGGCCCTTGAGCTTGCGGCCGTTGAATGGCGAATTTTTCGCAAGCGATTTGAATTCGCCGACTCGGACTGTCCATTCCATATCGGGATTAATTACCGTAAAATCAGCAGGCGCGCCTTTTTCGAATGTCCCGCCGGGGAGATTCAAAATCGCGGCAGGGGCCAATGATAACGCCGCAACCGCCTCCGGCCATGTGAGAATCTCGGTTTCGATCAGTTCTGTTATTACAAGCCCGACTGCAGTCTCAAGACCGATCATTCCGAATGGTGCATAATCGAATTCCAATTCCTTTTCTTCGATCGAATGCGGCGCATGGTCTGTGGCGATGGCATCGATGATACCTTCTTTAAGCCCTTTCTTAATCGCATCGACATCCTTCTTCGTGCGGAGTGGAGGATTGACTTTGAGATTGGTGTCGTATGATTTTATCAGATCATCAGTAAGGGTGAAATGATGCGGTGTCGCCTCGGCGGTAACATTGAGCTTGGCCTTCTTTGCTCGACGGATTAAATCCACCGATCCGGCAGTGGATACATGGGCGATATGGATGCGGCTCTTTGTATATTCGGCCAGCATAATATCGCGGGCAACCATGAGCTCTTCGGCGATCGAAGGAATCCCACGCAAGCCGAGCAGAGAAGAAATATATCCTTCATTCATGACACCATCGGCGGCGAGATCGGAATATTCGCAATGAGAAATAATCGGGACATTGCAGGTGCGGATATATTCTAAGGAGCGGCGCATGAGTTCATTATTTTGAAGCCCGTGAGCCGTCATCCGAAAAAGCTACCGCGCCGGTGTCCTTCATCTCCATCATTTCGGTCAGGGATTCTCCCTTTCGTCCGACTGTAATCGCCCCGACAGGGTAAACACGAATACACGCTAATTTAGCTTTTTCGATTACATACTTGATCGATTCAGCGTTATCCAGTGCAGGCGTTGTATTGGGCATGCAGGCGATCGAAGTAAATCCACCGGCTGCCGCGGCCTGCGCGCCTGATATGATAGTCTCTTCGTCTTCTCGACCCGGCTCGCGCAGGTGAACATGCATATCGATAAATCCCGGGCATAATATCAATCCATCGAGATCGATAACATTCTTACCCGTGGCCGTTTCTTTTTTCCGCTTCTCGACTTTCGTTATTTTGCCATCGGCGACATGGATAGTTGCAGTTCCAACAAATCCGGAATGGGGATCGATCATTCGCCCGCCGGTTAGTATGAGATCATTCTTCATCGACTTTCCCCTTTCCGCCCGAGAGCAGGTATAATATTGCCATGCGAACCGCGACACCATTGGTGACCTGGCGCAGAATTAATGAATAAGGGCCCTCGGCCACTTCGGATGATATTTCGACTCCCCTGTTCATCGGCCCGGGGTGCATTATTGTGAAGTTGTCATTGAGTTTTTTCAATCGTTCTTCAGTGATACCGTAATAACGACTGTATTCTCGTCAGCGATGGCAGCAAACCAGCTTTTTGTCTTTCTTTTTGGAGACGAAGCACGTTGATGACATCGGCGCCCTCAATCGCCTCATCGAGATTGTCGTAGACATCAACACCGAACTTTTCTACTTCCATAGGCAATAGGGTCGGCGGGCCGCAGATGGCGACTTTGGCACCCATCGTGAGCAGTCCCCAGATATTGGAGCGGGCTACGCGGGAATGCTTGATATCACCTACAATGACTACTTTCAGCCCTTCGAGGCGGCCGTATTTTTCCCTGATAGTGTACATATCAAGAAGCCCTTGTGTAGGATGCTCATGAGTGCCGTCGCCGGCATTGATGACCGCAGACTCGCAACAAGTTGTAAGGTAATGCGGCGCGCCCGATGATTGATGTCGAATAACAACCATATCGATTTTCATGGCCTCGATATTCTGTATAGTGTCTTTAAGACTTTCACCTTTGGAAACAGACGAGCCGGACGCCGAGAAATTGATCGTATCGGCTGAAAGTCTCTTTTCAGCCAGTTCGAATGAGATTCTGGTGCGGGTGGAGGCCTCGTAAAAAAGATTCACAACCGTGATACCGCGCAATGTCGGAACCTTTGGAATTTTGCGGGTTAATATCTCCTTGAACGACATGGCCGTATTCAGAATAAGTGTAATATCTTCTTCGGGCACGCCTTCGAGTCCGAGAAGATGGCGGGATTTAAGGCTCATGCTCCTCCCCTTCCGCTTCTATCGATAATCACATCATCCATGCCGTCCTGCTCTTTGAGATGAACCTCGACCCGCTCCTTATGCGATGTTGGCACGATCTTGCCGACATAATCCGCGCCAATCGGAAGCTCTCTATGACCCCTATCTACGAGAACGGCCAATTGAATTGAACGGGGTCTGCCGAGATCGATTATGCCATCGAGAGCGGCGCGAATGGTTCGTCCGGTAAATAATACGTCGTCAACTAAGACGACAGTTCTATCGGCGATATCGAAGAGAATTTCGGTTTTTTGCAAAATCGGCTGATCGAGCTTATCCTGGACATCGTCTCTATAGAGAGTGATATCGAGAATACCCACAGGCACGGCGATTTTGCCGATTTTGGTTAAGGCATCGGCCAACCGTTCGGCAATTATCGCGCCTCGGGTGCGGATGCCGATAATGGCGACATTCTCAGTGCCCTGATTGCGCTCGATAATTTCATGGGCGATCCTGCTGATTGCCAGGCTGATCGACATCTCATTCATGATTACAACCGCGCTATTTTTAGGCATTGAACCTCCGTTTTTATTTTATCATTAATATTGACATTATTATTGAAAAAAACCGCCTGTCCGGCGGATTCTATTCTCTCTGAAATTTGTCATGAAAAATGCCCCAGTCATATTAAACGTTCAGGCTGGAATTATTTAATTTCAGTATCATATATTGTCAAGAAAAATCAGTCGAGATAAACCCATTGTTTTTCAGATAATCCGCGATTTTTGAGATATTGAGCGATGAGAATGGCAGCAGAATATTTTTCTTCATTATGGCCTGTCTTAATTTAATAGCTGGATCTACCGGCATATCAATTTTCGATAAATATTCCGGGTTATCAAAAAACTCGTTAGAAGGAACATCATATTTAATCAAGCCGGCCTGCATTCCGATAACTCTATCCGCCACATCCGAAATAAAATGAAGATCATGACCTATGACCAGCAAACTGCGGTCAACTGATTTAAATGATTTAATAATGTCTGCGAGCTCTGCCTGGGACATTGGATCGAGAAATGCCGATGGCTCATCGAGGATGATTATTTGGGGGTTAGTCGCGAGGATATTGGCGATTTGGAGTTTTCGCTTCTCCCCGCCCGAAAGTGAATCGACAATACGATTTTCGAATCCAGACAGCCTAACCCGCGATAAAATATCAGAAATATCGGCATTATCGATACCAAGATTTTCAAGGCTGAATATTAAGTCATCCTCGATTGTCGGCCCAATCAATGCCAGATCGGGAAGCTGCCATGTTAGACCAATCATCTTACGCAAATCGATATTTGAATAAGTCGTAAGCGGCTTGCCAGATAGTGCTAATTGTCCGGAATGCGGCTTTATCAAACCCGAAATCAGCCATGCCAATGTAGATTTGCCGCAGCCGGTAGGGCCGATAAGAGCGGTAATTTCATTTTTGCGCAATTTTAATTCCGGGATATCGAGCAGGAATCCGTTTTTGCGATATGAGAATTTAAGATCCTGAATCGAGATTACTTCAGCTACCCCTGCATTTGACAGAACACCTGATTTAGATTTTACGGCTTCGGCAGTCTTTAATGATTTCTCAAATGACGCCAGCTCTTCATCACTTTCAAGATTAATACCAAGATACTTTCGACAGCTAATCTTCTGGGGTATTGAGATACCATGAGCCGATAGGACTTGTTCGGATGAAAGAATTTCGGCCGATTTACCGGCAATCGCCAGAATGCCTCTGTCAATGATGCAGACTTTATCGGCACGCAGGGCTTCATCGGGATATTGTGTGACATGAATTACTGTCAGACCGTCATGATGGAATTTTTCGAGAAAATCAAGCAGCTGCTTTCGATATGAGGGATCCAAAAATGTGGTCGGCTCATCGAGAATTAATACTTGAGGGCTAACCGCCAGCGCGCACGCAAGGTTGACTATCTGCATCTGCCCGCCCGATAGCTCATCGGGTTTGGAATAGATTATTTCCGATAACGAAAAATCATGTACGATTTCATTAAACTTCAATCTTTGCTTTTCTATAGTTAGTCCGAGATTTTCCAGAACGGTTTTGATTTCGATTTCCACGGATGGCATCAGGAATTGCCCCTGAGGCTCTTGAAAAACAAGTGCGACTTTAGCGAAAAAGTCGCGCCCGAAATTTCCCGGGATGACCTTCTGACCCATGATAGTAATTGACCCGCTATCAGGGACAATAAGTCCGCAAAGGGCTTTTACCAATGTCGATTTGCCGGAGCCATTGGGACCTATGATAGCCAGATAGTCGCCGTATTCAATTTTTAAATTGAGTGACGACAAGGCTTCGAACGTTTTGCCGTCGTGCCTGTATTTGACGCTTAGGTCTTGAATTTCAATCATAAAAAAGCCCCCAGATTGTTGGGGGTGATATTATTTGATATTATCATCTGACAAATTGCAGGGGCGAGAAACCTCGCCCCTACTTGACTTATACTATCCCTGATAACAGATATCGGGTTCACGGGCCGCCAACGCTTCATCTAAACGAAGCACGGGAGTGTTATGGGGCGCGGAATGAACCAATTCCGGGTTATTCTCAACTTCATCGGCGATCTGATTCATCACTTCAATGAAATTATCAAGAGTGGCTTTGCTTTCGCTCTCGGTCGGCTCGATCATCATTGCTTCCGGCACTATCAATGGAAAATAGACTGTCGGAGCGTGAATCCCAAAATCGAGAATTCGTTTAGCCATATCTGCAGTACGAATACCGAGATTCTTTTGGCGATTGCCGGAAAGGACGAATTCATGCATGGTATGCCCATCGTATGGCAGATCGAATCTCTTGCGGAGTTTTTCGCGAAGATAGGTGGCATTGGTAATGGCGGCTTCAGAAATTTCGGAAAGTCCTTGCGCGCCATTCTGCAGAATATAGCAATACGCTCGGATTACATTAGCGGCATTGCCATTGAAACCATGCACTCTGCCTATCGATAAGGATCTTTTGTAATCATGATAATAGAGATCATTCCCCTTGCGATCCTGCTTTTTGGCCACAATAGGGCTCGGCATGAACGGTTCCAGATTGGATTTTACTCCGAGGGCTCCCGCGCCCGGGCCGCCTCCGCCGTGAGGTGTCGAGAATGTCTTATGCATATTAAAATGAACAACATCGAATCCCATATCGCCGGGACGAGTGATGCCAAGCAGGGCGTTGAGATTGGCTCCATCCATGTAGAGCATGGCCCCGCATTGATGAACAAAATGCGCGATCTTCTGAATTTCCGGCTCGAATAAGCCTAAGGTATTCGGATTGGTGAGCATGAATGCCGCCATGTCATCATTGCAGACTGCCATTAATTTATCGAGATCGACAAAGCCATTGGAGTTGGAAGGTATCTGAACAACTTCATATCCTGCCATTACGACCGAGGCAGGATTGGTGCCATGCGCCGAATCGGGCAATACGACTTTGGTCGGTTTTCTTTTTTGACTCTCATGATAGGCGCGAATCATCAATAGCGCCGTAAATTCACCATGCGCTCCGGCTACAGGTTGAAGAGTTACGGCATCCATGCCGCAGATTTCAGCGAGCATTTCCTGCATTTTGTAATACAGCGCTAAAGTCCCTTGCAAGGCCTCATCGGGCGAATGAGGATGCGCGTCGGTGAATCCCGACAGCCTCGAGAGTTTTTCATTGACTCGAGGGTTATATTTCATTGTGCATGAGCCCAGTGGATAAAATCCCTTATCGATGTGGTGATTTTTCAGCGAAAGCGATACGAAATGTCGAATCACTTCCGGCTCGGAAACCGAAGGAAGATTTGGCAGTTCTTTTCGCAAATATTCAGACGGAATAACATCGCCCGGCGAAACAGAGGGTACATCGCATTCGGGAAGCGATATCCCTTCTGTACCTTCGGTAGAAAAATCGAATATTAATTTATCGTAAAATGCAGTCATATCTATTGATTCCCTTCCATATCCGCTAATCGTTTTTTGACCCATTCAAGATTGCCGCCTTGCGGGTATTTCACCAGATATTCGCGGTAAAGCGCCAGGGCTCCGCTGGAATCACTATCCTGGGCGGTATAATACGCGGACATCGCGAAGGCATCATCCGACATTCGGGGTATTGGGATATTTACTGATTATTTCCTGGCAGGTCTTGACGGCATTTTTGAAGTCTTTTGCTCTGCCGTAAGTATCATACAAGCGATTCCCAGGCCTTATAGCCGTATCCCTGCTGATTTTCAGGATCGAGCTGAATGATCTTGTTATTGATTTCAATCGCTTTCGCGTATTGGGATTTGCCGGCATATTTTTCAGCTACGATCGAGAGATATTCGAGATTTTCGGGCTCATCCTGCAAGCGATTCTGATAATCGGTCATTGTTTCTTTGCCCTGCATATAAAGCTGGATTTGATTGTAGAAATCGGCCGGCGGCATATACCCCCAGATTCGATCGATCTCTTCACCATTGGATTTGGTCAGCACGATTGTCGGATAACCCGAAACAGCATATTTTCTCGCCAATGCCGTATCGACTTCGGCGTTGATTTTCACGAAAACATTATCCAATGACAAACCGATTACAAGTGAGTCTTTATATGTGAGGGTATCAAGAGTCTTGCACCATTTGCACCAATCGGTATAGAAATCGATTATCATTGGCCGATTGGTTTCCAATGCCAATGCCTTGGCAGCCTCGAAATTAGTCTTTGAATTCAATTTTCGTTGGAATAGGTCTTTTCTGTGTGCTGCAACTAAGCGCGATAAGTATTAATGTAAATACTGTAAATTTCATCATATATTTCATAAAATCTCCTCCGGTGGAACTATCGTCTCGACAATTTCCCGGCCTCGTCTGTTCAAATTGCTTAACAACATAGAGCCTATAATCGAAGAAACCTTGTTCAAATGGCAACATGCCGCGATTATGGTAACCAGTTATAGATTTCAGTAAAACAGGAATATTTTCCTCCTCCAACGCTGCTTTGACCATATCCAGATAAATCTGACTTCGAGTAGTCAGAATCAGCGATAAGTTCTTCGGAAACGTCTTCGGAAATCTTCTTTGTCTTATTGAAAAGCATCGAATTTAAACAGCCTTCGAAAGTTCAAATACCAGGTTATCGATCTGTTCTTTAGTTCGTTTTTCAGTGACGGCTATCATAAGACAGCCCTTGAGTTTGAATTTGCTCATATCGATACCGGGATTGATTCCCGATTTGAGCAGCTTGGTAATCAAGCGTTGCGGGGCAACTGGGGTTTCGATAACAAACTCTTTAAAAAACGGACCTTTATATTTCAACGAGAATCCGTTGATTTTCGAAATTTGCTCGGCGGCGTAATGGGATTTGGATAGGCAAAGTTTGCCGACCTTTTCAAGTCCCGACTTGCCGAGAAGCGATAAATATACTGTCGCGGCAAGCGCACATAACGCCTGATTGGTGCAGATATTCGATGTGGCTCGTTCACGGCGGATATGCTGTTCACGTGTCTGAAGAGTCAGAACGAAACCCTGATTGCCATTTTTGTCTTTAGTTCTGCCGGAAAGTCGTCCCGGTATCCGGCGAATAAATTCGCTTGCGAGCGGAAAGCAATCCAAGAAAAGGACCACCGAAATTCAACGGCAGTCCCAATGGCTGACCTTCTGCCACAGCCACATCAACACCGTAATCTCCCGGACGAAGCAAGTATTCCCAAGGACAACGGATCGTATACATGAATGAAAAGCGCGCCGGCCTCTTTGGTATCACCGGTAAATTCATTTATCTTGTCGATCTGGCCATAGAAATTAGGGCTCTGCATAACAACGGCCGCCGTCTTCGATAGAAAGCTTGGCTTTGAAATCCTTGTAATCAGTAACACCATTCGAGGATATTATTTTAATCTTGCAGTTTTGTCCGGCAAGATAGGTTTTGACGGTTTCAATATAATGTCGGATTGACTCCACCTGAGATCAGAACTTCTTTTCGTCCGGTATGCGCCAATGCCATCATTATCGCCTCGGCCAATGCGGTCGCGCCATCGTACATAGAGGCGTTGGTAACCGGCATCCCGGTCAGACGGCTGATGAATGTCTGGAATTCATAGATCGATTGCAGAGTCCCCTGCGCGACCTCGGCCTGATATGGAGTATATGCCGTAAAAAATTCCGGCCGTTGAATAATATGATCTACTGCCGCCGGCGAGAAATGATCATACGCGCCGCCGCCCGCAAAGCTCGATTTGGCAGACGTATTCATTCCGGCAAGATTGTTCAATTCGTCTTCAAGCTCGGGCTCGGAAAGAGCTCTGGGCAAATTTAGCGGACGTTGAAGCCGCAGACTGGCAGGGACTGATTTAATTAGCTCATCGAAATCCGACACGCCGATTTCATCGAGCATCTTCTTGCGGATTTCCCGCGAATTTGGAATGTAACTCATTACTTTCCCAACAGTGCCTTATAATCAGCCGCCGAGAGCAATGAATCCAATTCCTTCGGCGATGATAATTTTAATTTGATAATCCATCCACCGCCATAGGGGTCTTTATTGATAACAGATGCGTCATCCGCTAGGCCGGAATTGACTTCGGTAATTTCTCCGGACACGGGGCTGAAAAGATCCGATATGGCTTTCACCGCCTCGATTGTTCCGAATGGTTTCATTTGTTGTGCCTTGAAGCCGACCTTGGGCAACTCGACATAAACGATATCACCAAGCTCGCCTGACGCGAAATCGGTGATACCGACAGTTGCTGTTTGTCCCTGAACTTTTACCCACTCATGTTCTTTGGTATATTTTAAATCATCGGGAATCACATTTCCTCCTTGGCCAACTGGCCTTCTTCCGACTCTAAACCCGCTGTTTCCGACGCTATGAAGTTTTTCCACAAAGGAATTATCGTATCGTCCCAAAACAAAGTTGCTATCATTAAATACACGTTTATAAAAATCCTTGGTAGTATGGATGCCTTCGATTACAAATTCATCGAGGCATGCGTTTAGTTTCCGATTAATTGCGTCCAATCGATTCTTGCCGGTAACAATCAGTTTCGCAATCAGGGAATCGTAATTGGGCGGAATCACATATCCGCTATAGGCATGAGTATCGACTCGTACACCGAATCCGCCGGGAAGCACCAGCATATTAATCTTGCCGGGAGAAGGAGCGAAGTTCTTCTCGGGATTTTCGGCGTTGATGCGGCATTCGATAGTGTGGCCGCTGAATGTGATATCCTTTTGCGCGAACTCGAGTTTCTCCCCTGCCGCGACTCTTATCTGTTCTTTGATTAAATCCAGACCGGTTACCTGCTCGGTTACAGGATGCTCGACCTGGATTCGAGTATTGACTTCCATAAAATAGTAGTTGCCATCGGGATCAACTAAAAATTCAAATGTGCATGCGCCGACATAACCGGCGGCCTTGGCGCCTGCCACTGCGGCCGATCCCATTTGTTCACGCAATGGAGCTGTCATTATGGGCGATGGCGATTCTTCGATAAGCTTCTGATGGCGTCTCTGGACAGTGCAATCTCTCTCGCCAAGGTGGATCACATTGCCGAAAGAATCCGCCATAATTTGAATCTCGACATGGCGCGGCTTATCGATAAATTTCTCGATATAAACATCTGGGATTGCCAAAGGACGCGCTGGCCTCGGATCTGGCCATATCGAAAATGCTTTTTCAAGTCCGCGGCTGAATTGACCAGCCGCATGCCTCGTCCACCGCCACCGGCAGCGGCTTTTATCATGATCGGATATCCGGTCTTCTCGGCAGCCTCTTCGGCGGCCTTGAAATCGGGTATTACGCCATGCGCGCCGGGAATTACAGGGACTCCGGCGCTTGCCATAGTCTTTTTGGCCAACGACTTATCGCCCAGAGCTCGAATAACATCCTGATGGGGCCCTATGAATGTCAATTGGCAGGATTGGCAGATTTCCGCGAAATCGGGATTTTCGGCCAAAAAGCCATATCCCGGATGGATAGCATCGGCATTAGTAATTTCGGCAGCTGAGATAATCCGCCTGGGATCGAGATAGCTTTCGCCGGGCGGGGGCGGGCCGATACAGACATTTTCATCGGCAAAACGGACATGCAAGGAGTTGATATCAGCCGAGGAATAGACCGCGACGGTCTTTATGCCCATTTCACGGCATGTACGGATTATTCTGAGGGCGATTTCGCCTCGATTAGCTATTAGAATTTTATTGAACAAAAAATCCCCCAATCATTATTCCTCAATTCAGCCAGTTAATATAGTATTTCGGGGTTGATTATCAACTGGAATTTAAGTTAAATCTCTAAAACCACCGGTCAGCGGCGGATTTCACCCTGCTGTTTTGAAGAATAATAATAGTCTTTATTTTAACAGCGTAAGGCGGAGATGGGAATCTTGATCTGATGATTTCAAGACGAACAAATATACGCCGGAAGCTAACCCGGAGGCATCCCAATCAATGAAATGGGTACCTGGCTGAAGTTGGCCATCTAATAGCGTGCAAACTTCCTGCCCGATAATATTATAGATTTTCAGTGTCGTTTGACCCGGATCTTTAAGGGAAAATTTGATTTGAGTTTTGTCATTGAATGGATTCGGATAGCCGGACGATATGCCGAATTTGAGCGGTTGATTTATTTCATCTTTGACATCTGTCATTAGCTGGCCATAAATCTCGATGGCCCATGTCGAAAAGATAAAATCAAAATGGCCCATAGGTTGGGAGGGATTAATAATCCAGTTGCCGTTAGAATAATGCCCATTATAATCTTCCAATTGACCGGGGCCGTCTTCCTCGGTTTGCGTGTCAAACCAGATATTAAAATAGGGGCGATCCAGATTTCTATTAGCCAAAAATACTTGATGATGCCAAGGCGATTTTATGGGGATTACAAGAAGATCGCCCCAACCTTGAGCGTCAATACCTATATAAACATTCAAATCCTCTATAAGGATGCTATCCGGTATAAACATCGTGTCTCTAACTCCAACCGTAGTATCAGGGGGGATAGGAAGGTTCGGAGAAAGCCAATAAACGAATCGTTCAGCGGAAGCGATATTAAAGCATATCAGCAATGCAATCAGTGCCAATAAGTATCTCATGGCACAAAATCCTTGTCATAGTATTTAGCCAGTTGGATAATATTGGTTTTAATCATATCTTTTAAATCGTTTTGATTATCAAGCACAACATTATAACCTCTTAGCCAAAACATATTATCTCGGTCAAGAACGGAATAGAAAAAATCATCACCTTCATTATAGATATCGACCTTGTCCTGCGATATTTCGGGCAGTTGAAAGTATTGGCGAGCTAGCTTTAAAAACTCAACTACGCTGCTATAATTAGAATAAACACCGATATCCGTAAATTTCCCGAACCAGCCGCCTGTAGAAAATTTAATACCATTAAATTGGTATTTGCCATAAAACTCATGTCTCGAAGAATCACCTAACACATCATCATATTTTTTAATAAAGCCACTGATATTTCTATCGTAATAATTTGGAGTCAATATCGTCTTGAGACAATTATCAAACCATTTATTATCAGCCATATCCAAGGATACAATTGGGGATAAAGTAGATGTTTCAACCATATAATCACCCGGAGCCTTTTTATTGGATGATCTCTCAAGACTCTCGCCGGGAATATCAATAGCAGGATATAAATAACGATTCCCCAATTTTTCGCTCGCAAACATCTTTAGAAACATCATATAGTCCCGGTCCCAAGGCGCTACCACAGTTCTAAAGGAATCAGCACCATCCGAAGAATATTCTAAATTACCGTTTAATAAAATTGATCCAGCGCCCACTGTTAATAGAGGATAAGGCGGATGAATTAAGTCATCATGGTATATCTTTCGTACTGTAAAATTTCCCCATAATGGTAACGGATTTTCGCCGACAGGGTGATTATATAAACCTGGCAGATCACCGGGCGGCTCTATTTGACCCGGGGGAAATGTATAATAATATCTAAGCCATTCGCCGTATTGGGTATTAAAATCCCCTGATTTATTATAAACAGCATCATAAGTTGTATTTGTTACACCGTCGCTATATGCGGCTACCACATGATAATTTAATACTACGGAAGCAATGAATACAGCAAATGCAACAAGCATAAGGTATCTTTTAATCATTTGATAATATAGATATACAATACTATAAAATGTGTCAAGGATTATTTATTTTTGAATATCCGGCATGGCCATCTATTCCTGTCCTACTTGCTGGATTCCGCATCAAGTGCGGAATGACAAGCTTGTTATGGGCGGAACCACGGGCGTTCCACCCTACGACTCGCAAAAAGTATCAGCCGATTTTGATTATCTTGAGGAATTTGAAAACAATAAGCAAGAGCATTAATATCAGATATATTCGAAGCGAAAATAAGGCTACCTTGACGGTCTTTGTCATCTCTACGCGCGGCATAATCAGCTCAAGTCTTGGCTCTGGTTATCAGACCCTTCATAATATCTTTATAATATACAACACCGAGCAATTGGTCATCGGATACTACCGGGATCATTCGAAAATGATATTTCGCGAAAAGATCGGCGAGGTCTTCGCGCGTATCATCGGCCTCGGCCGTGACAAGAGATGTCGTCATGATATTGCCGATAGCGGCCTCATCCGGTGCGACTATCAATTCACGAATATCCACGACTCCCACCAACGCTCGATTCTCTTCATTTATGATATAGATGTATGAAATAATCTCGTGATCCAATCCCGATTTTCGAACCTTCGACACGATATCGCCGACCTTGTCATTGGGATACGCAACCACATATTCAGTGGAAACCAGCGCGCTGGCGTTGCCTTCTCGTTCCGCCAATATGGTATTGATTCTTTCGACAATATCTGCGGGCAATAGCGCCATCATTCCGATTATATGCTCACGCGGCAACACCGAGAATAGATCGGCCAATTGCGGAACCGACATTTCGGAAAGAATCGTTCTGGCTCTCTCTGAACGGAGGCTGGCGATAATCTGTCTTTGAGCTCTGGGTTCGGCCTCGACCAGGGCATCGGCGGCGGTTTCGCTATCGAGCGCGGAGAAGAACGCCTGCTGTTCTCGTCCACTAAGCTGCTCCAGAGCGTCGGCCAGGTCCTCGCTGGGGAGATTCTTAACCATCTGTTTGGTCTGTGAAAGCGATACGGTATCGCCCGCCGAAGCATCTTCCAACGACAGCGGCTGGACATATTTCCATGATATCAATCGATCTTTCACCAAATGCAATCTGCCCAGATGCCATTTGCGCAGAAAGCCATTGAATGAGACATCGACATGGACGATAATCATACGGCCCTTTGATTCGAGTAGATGAACATCATTGACAACTTCGATTTTTCTTCCATCGAGATCAAGGATCGTGCGACCCATGAGATGCTGGTCGATTAGTATCCAGCCTTTTTGATCGACAAACGGCGGATACTTTTCGCTTTCGGGCGGCTTGACGAAAACGGCATCGTCTTCGATTTTGACAACATTCTCCCACGGTATAAATTGGGTGGGCTGACCCCAACCGAATTCCATATATATTCCGACCGCCTCGGGGTAGTGCTCGCTTAGATTAAATACGATATCATTAATTGCGCCGATCTTATTGTCGATCTTGCCGACATAGACTTTTCGCCCCAAGAGCTCCGAGAAGAAAAGAAATCGGTAGTCTTTACCTTCCGCTCTTGGATCGGTCTGGGAAATTGGATTGGCCGGTGAATTCATCTTTAAAATCCTATGCGAAAAGCCCCGGGAAAAGCACCGAGACTGCGAATACAGTTGACATTAGAATAACAAAGATTACAATGCTCCAGTTCGCGATATTCTGGGTGCGGGTATTCACATATTGTCCCATGAGTTGTTTATCGTTAAGCAAGAGAATCAAAAACATCAAAGCTGCCGGCAGGAGAGTCACCGCCACTACCTGCACAAACATGGTTATTGTAATTAATGGCGCGCCAGGAATCAATACGACAATTGCAGCGGTTGCCAATGTCAGGAAGTATATGACATAAAACCAGGGGGCATCCTTAACACCTTTATTCAGTGAATGTGCCCAGCCGAAAACCTCGCCGACAGCCCATGATGTAGAAAGAGATATACATAATGCTCCGAGAAATCCGGCGTCGAATAGACCTATGCCGAATAATATTCGCGCCCATTGTCCTTCGCCATGAGGCAATAATGGTACGAGAGCGTTGGCGGTCTGAGCGGCATCCTGTACTACGATTGGAGGATTGTGATAATAAAAGGCGGCGCCGGTCGCGATTATAATAAAAACTGCAACTACTCCGGTAAAAAAGGAACCGGCAAATGTATCGATCTTGCCGTACTTGATATCTCGAATATCCATTCCCTTATCAACAACAGCGCTTTGCTGAAAGAAGATCTGCCAAGGCGTTATAGTCGTGCCGATATTGGCCATGATTATAAATATCAAATCACCGGTAAGTCCGCTTGGAAATACAGGATTATAGAAGCCTTTTGCTACCTCTCCCCATGCTGGTGCCGATGGTGCATTCATTGCCCAGATCGCCGCCGGTATATACACCAAATTGAAAGCGCAGAAAGCTAAGGTTAATTTCTCGAATGTCCAGTATTTCCCTGAAACTACTACAATCATCAATATCGCGGTCACAAAAATGCAGGTGATTAACGGCGGGACTCCGAATATCGACATGGCAGCGGTCATGCCAATATATTCAGTTATTAGAGTCAGCCAATTGACTACCGATAAATCAAATATTGAAAACCATCCCCAGAATTTGCCGAATCCATCGAATATCGCTTCGGCGTGGCCTCGTTTGGTGACAGCCCCGAGACGGACAGTCATCTCCTGCACAAAGTAAGCCATCGGGATTAGAAGGAAAAACACCCAGAGCAGATTAAAGCCGTATTTCGAGCCGGTGACCGAATAAGTGGAAATGCCGCCGGCGTCATTATCTGCGATCATGGTAATGACGCCCGGGCCGATCACTGCCAATAGAATAAAAAAGCGTCGATTAAATCGATTGAGCCGATGAATTGATTTACTAATCCAATACACGAAATAAACCTTAATCCGATGAAATTATCACATCGAAAATACCTCTGCCCCTTTGACTGCCACCGCACCAATCAATCAAAATTATGGTGCGGCAAAGCAGGGCGATAATAGTTTTCATAGTAATTAATGTCAAGCGCAAATCCTCAGTTAAACAACTTGTTTCCCTCAATTTTAAAATCTCATATTTAAACTCTATTCTCCAACAAAATGTGGCGGGAATTTCAAATAAAAAAAGGCCGGTGAAAACCGGCCATTCAAAAATCTATAAATTATTATTGGCTAAAATCCAGCGTCGGTCTTGGTATTCGTCTGACCTTCGAATTCCTTCCAGCCGCGATCGGATGCAGATGTAATACCTTTAACTCGCAAATCGAAATCATCGGGGTTGGAGCATTGGCTCATAGCTTCCTCGAAGCTGATATGTCCCGAGCGATAGAGCTTCATGATCGATTGATCGAAACTCTGCATGCCGTACTGAATCTGTCCCTGCTCGACCAGATCGAGAATTGTTGATGTCTTCATTGGGTCAGTGATGGCTTCGCGGATCGATGCGGTTGAGACCATAGCCTCGACTGCGGGAACACGGCCGGGGCCGTCGGCCCTTGGCAATAACCGTTGACAAAGAACCGCCTTCAATGTGCCTGCGAGCAAGAGCCTGATTTGCTGATGCTGATGGGGAGGGAAAAATGAGATTGTTCGCGAAATAGTTTCTACAACGTTGAGGGTATGCAGAGTTGTCAAAACAAGGTGGCCGGTATCGGCCGCTGTTAGGGCGATTCCCATGGTATCGGCGTCTCGAATTTCACCAATGAGGATGATATCAGGGTCCTGCCTGAACGCCGATTTTAACGCTGTAGCAAAGGTTTCAGTATCTCCACCCACTTCGCGCTGAGAGATAATCGATTTCTTATCACGGTAAATGTATTCGATAGGGTCTTCGATCGTTAAAATATTTTCGGCTCTATTGCTATTGATATATTCGACCATGGCGGCCAACGAGGTTGACTTGCCTGATCCGGTTGTTCCGGTGACAATCACCATTCCGCGCCTGTAATTAGCGATATCCTTTACTACACCGGGAAGATTCAATTCCTCAAAGTTGGGGACTTTGGTATTGACCTGCCTGATCGCGACTCCGATAGTCCCGCGCTGTTTATAGAGATTGATCCTGAATCGACCCATCTTTGATATCGATAGTGCCAGATCCATCTCTCTTTTGGCATGAAAACGGTTCTTCTGTTCTTCGTTGAGAATCTGGTCTAATATTTTTTCCATATCCGGAGGCATCAATATCTGGTCATCGATAAAAACAAGTTTACCATCGACCCTGACAGTCGGACGCAATCCGACACGCAGATGTAAATCTGAAGCGCGATGGTTGAGCATTTCCTGCATCATTTGTTTAAATGTCATATTCGCTACCTCGTAGAATTATCGATATTCTCTGCGACTCTCACAGAAATAAAATAAGAAAACTTCTATATTTCATATCGACATAATTAAAAAGGGAATTAGTTATAAAAATTAGGCAAAAAAATGGCGGCCTGAGAGATTCAAGCCGCCTAACTTTCTATATTGCAACAATTAGGAAGCTGGCTCCAAGAGAAATAGGGCTTGGCCGAACTGCACCGGTTTGGCATTTTCGATAAGCACTTCGACAACTCTTCCGGAAACTTCGGCTTCGATTTCATTCATTAGCTTCATCGCCTCGACAATGCAAACCACCTGTCCCGGGCCTATAAGTTGACCGACTTCGACATAAGGCTTGGCATCCGGGGCGGGAGCGCGATAAAATGTGCCCACCATCGGGGATTTTACTTCAATAAGCTCGGTCTTATTCACAGGCGCCTTGGGCTCCTGCGTAGCGACTTCCAAACGCGCTTGCTGGATTATCGGTTGAGGCTGCGACATCACGATATTGCCGGTTGGATTATGTCGACTATCGTGATTGTTGTTTTCGATCTTCTTTCGAATACAGACCTTGCGGCCCCAGCTCGAAACTTCTAATTCGCCGATATTCGATTCCTCAACCAATTTTATAAGCGCTCTTATTTTCGATGGTCTCATTTAATCTCCCCCGTTAAAAACAGGTTTGGCTCTATCCTTTAGAGCTCTAATAATTCCTTTGGCGATTTGCTGAGGATTTGGGCGCCGTCCGATGTCACCAGAACATCGTCTTCGATTCTTACCCCGCCCCAATTAGGCAGATAAATCCCCGGTTCAATCGTTATTACATTTCCCGGCTCGAGGATATCATTCGAGCGCGGACTTAAGACTGGGCCGTCATGCACCAAAAGTCCTATGCCATGACCCAGGCCATGCCCGAAATAATCGCCATATCCGGCTTTCATGATCATATCACGGGCAACCGCATCCACATGACTGCATGCCAGACCGGGCTTGACAGCCTTGCATGCCGCCTTTTGGGTATTCAATACAACGCTGTAAATCTTCTTTTGTTTCTCGGTGGCTTTCCCAAGAACTACAGTCCGGGTTATATCCGACGAATATCCCTGAAAATAACATCCGAAATCTATAGTGATAAAATCACCCTTTTTCAGCTTCTTGTCGGATGCCCGACCATGCGGCATTGATGAACGCTGACCGGATGCTACAATCGTATCAAATGATGGGCCATCGGCTCCCAACTTGCGCATACGATTTTCAAGTTCCAGCGCGATATCTTTTTCCCGGACTCCGGGCTTGAGCATTTTCAGGATTTCCGAAAACGCTTTATCTGCTATTCTCACAGCCTTTCGGATTTTGCTGATTTCCAGCGGGTCTTTTCTCACAGACAATGACTCAATTAGATTTTCGGTATTTTTGAATGTGGCCGTGGGAAGAAGATCCTTGAATTTCTCGTAAAGTTTCAATGATACAAATGATGATTCCAGACCAACCACCGGGTTTTTCCATGAAACCTGAAGCTTGGGCAATTCCGATGACAAGATCTCGTTCCGCGATAATTATCTGACAATTTTTTACTTCTTTTTGAGCCTGGACCGTGTAGCGGAAGTCGGTCAGGAAGAACGCCTTGGGGGGCGCGATAAGCAACATGCCGTTGGAGCCGGAAAAACCGGTAAGATATCGAACATGATGGATTTCACTAATAAGGAGGTAATCCAAATCATTTTTGGAAAGTAAATTAAATGCCTGTTTTAGTCTTTCGCTAAGCATATTTTCCCATTTTCTTTTTCAATTCCTCTATCTTTTTGCGAAGCTCATTATTGTCAGGATTTTTTTCCAAAAGATCGGTGTAAATCTTCAGGGCCTTATTGTAATAGCCTTGTTTGACACAAATTTCCGCGAATGTAATGGTATCGAATACAGAATCATCAAAAATCGAACCTGCTGTCACATCTTCCCTTTCGTTCTCGGAATCCAAAGTAGGCTTATAATTGATCAAGATACCGAACTCTTCCAATGCCGGGAACAGCTCCTCTGCCATTTTATGGCCATAGAGTGCCCTCGCAAAATCGGCCTTCATGGCATGTATCTCGCCGAAAAGCAGCCAGCCATTGATATGATCAGGATCAAGCACCAGAAGCTTGTCGATTAATTGCTGGGCCTTTTCTATATCATTCAACTGGAACGCTATCTTGGCGGCAACATAGTATAAATCGGGGCTATCCGCGCCGGTCCTGATACAATCAAGGGCCGTCTCCAACGCTTCCCGCATCTGACCTCGTTTGCCGACCTGATCGATATCGAAGGCCTCTATTTTATTCTTCTCGTCCATTTTCTTCTATCTTGAATTTGACCTATATTCCAATCAATTCAATCGGGGTTACCCTGCCATCCAAAGCGCCAATCATAGTATTCAGCATGCTCCAATGTCAACATTTTTTTGGGGCAAATGGAGACAATCGAAAGCGTAAGTAATTGGGATACAATGTCTTAGCTGTTCAACTCAATAAGTTTTCCTATCAGCTTAGAGGATGATTTTCCTTTGATTAGCTTAATTCTACGAACTTTACCACCCCAGGATTTCACTTCCCTCGCTCCTACGATCTCGCTTTCTTTATAATCAGCGCCTTTGGCGAGGCAATCGGGCTGTAATGAGTTTATCAGCTTAATCGGTGTATCTTCTCCAAATCCTACCACCAAATCCACCGGGATAAGAAATGAAAGCAATGTCGCCCTTTCTTTGAACGGCATTATTGGACGATTGGGTCCTTTTAGGCGGCGCACGGAAGCGTCAGAATTTAATCCGACAATCAAAAAATCGCCTAATTTACGTGCTGAATTTAGATAGCTGGCATGACCCGCATGAATGAGATCAAAGCATCCATTGGTAAAGACCACTTTTTTCCCCTGGCCGCGGAGTCTCTTGCGAATCTCCATTGCCTTTTTTAAGGACACTATTTTTCGGGTCATTTATTGCGATTTATGGCGTCTTTGAGTTCGCCTGATGTTATTCTTGCGGTTCCGAATTGGGCAACTGCCAGGCTGGCGGCGACATTGGCCATGAAGGCGGCTTCTTTCATTGTCGCTCCCGCAGTCCTTGCCACAGTAAGCGCCGCGATAACTGTATCCCCGGCTCCCGTAACATCGAATACGGTCTTGGCCATGGCTGGGATATGAGTCATTTCCCCATCCTTTTCAAATAGGCTCATGCCTTTTTCGCCGCGGGTAATCAGAATGGATTCCAGATTCAATAGATCGATAAGATTCCACCCGACTTCGGCCAGAATTGTATCATCGATTATCTTTTTGCCGGAAATAAAGCCGGCCTCGTGGTGATTGGGAGTGATTACCGATACATTGCGATAATTCATGAAATGAACTTCCTTGGGATCGACTGCGATGAATAGCCCGGATTGATTAGCCATTGAGATGAGCTCGGTTAGAAGATCGTAGGTAATCACACCTTTGCCGTAATCGGAGATAATGATGCCATCGATTTTGGGAATGATTTTCTTGATCTTGGAAAGCATCGCATCGACCAGGTCGCTATTGATCTCTTTGGAATGCTCGCGATCGATTCTGACAATCTGCTGATTGTGAGCGACAATACGAGTCTTTACCGTGGTTGGCCTTTCAGGATCGACTAACAATCCTGAAGTCTGCAGTTCGAAGCCCTCCAAATTCTCTCTGAATAACTCCGCCAACGGATCATTACCGATGACTCCAAACAGCGTGACTTTGGCTCCAAGCGCCTGGACATTGGCGGCGACATTGGCCGCTCCGCCGAGATTGACTGTCTCTTTGGTGACAGTTACGACCGGGACCGGGGCTTCCGGCGATATCCGTTCAACATTACCCCAGAGGTAGCGATCTAACATTAAATCCCCTAAAACGAGGATTTTGCTTTTCGAGAAACTTTTGATTAATTTTGAAATTCTTTTTTTATCCATAAATATCCTGCGATTAATTACCTTGACATGGGGGTCAATTATACTAAAATTCAGGGATTGGGGCAACAACATTCTGTTTGACCCAAGATATTTAATCTAAAGGAGATAGAGATGGATCAGAAACCAAGACAGCTTGACGTGGAGCTTGGAGAAAAAGAATCGGAAGGGATTTATTCCAATCTGGCGTTAATAGTCCATTCCCCACAGGAAATAATAATAGACTTCGCGCGGGTAATGCCAGGAGTTCAGAAGACCAGAATTTATTCGCGGATAATAATGACTCCCGCCCATGCCAAGATGCTATCGAAGGCATTGGAGGACAATATTAAGAAGTTCGAAGCCCAATATGGCGTAATCAAAATTCAGGGCGAATCGGACAAGAACATCGGGTTCCAGGCAGGCAAATGAAAAAAGGATATTTTTCATTCGTATTACATTCTCATCTTCCGTATGTGCTGGGGCATGGGAAATGGCCGCATGGAACCGATTGGCTCAACGAAGCGGCTGCCGAAACATATATACCGATACTATTAGTCTGCGACAGGTTGGTGGCCAAAGGGATATCGCCCAAATTTACGATTGGCATTTCGCCGGTATTATGCGAGCAATTGGCGCATGATTCATTCCGAAGCGAATTCCGAGAATATCTTAAGCAGAAAGTCGATGCCGCAGGGGCCGACGCCACCGAATTTTATCGAACCGGACAGCATGAATATCTCAGGCTGGCTCATAATTGGGAAGATTATTATAACCTTATCAATGATACATTCAATAATGTTTACGGCGGAAATATAGTCGATCATTTCCGCAGGCTTCAGGATGAGGGTCATATCGAGATTATCACATGCGGCGCGACGCATGGCTATCTACCATTATTATCTCAAGATACATCGTGCCAGGCCCAGATTAAGCAGGCCGTAGCATCTTATGACCGTAATTTCGGGAGAAAACCGCGCGGTATCTGGCTGCCGGAATGTGCCTATCGCCCGGCCTACGATTGGAGCCCGCCGGTCAAGGTCGACGGTTTACCGGAGCATTACAAGACGAAAAGGGATCGAGGAATTTCTATCCGAAAATGGTTTAGATTATTTCTTCATAGATAACGCCATGCTCAAGGGCGGCCGCGCGATCGGAGTCTATGTCGATAGATTCGATGCGCTTAAGACATTATGGAACCAGTTCGAACAGCAATATCATCCCCGTACTGAAGACCAAGCCAAGACGGCGCTCAATGTCTATCTGGTCGGCGCGACCGAAGGCAAAAAACCCGTGGCGGTATTTACGCGCCATCCGGAGACAAGCCTGCAGGTTTGGTCGGGCGAATGGGGCTATCCCGGTGATGGCAACTATCTCGATTTCCATAAAAAACGATATCCGGGCGGCCATCGCTATTGGAGGGTAACATCCGCCAAAAGTGACTTAGCCGAAAAGCTTATTTATAATCCCGATGTTATCAAAGGCAGGATCGAGGAAAATTCGGCTCATTTTACAGGACTTGTCACCGCTATTTTAGCAGAGCATTACAAGACAAACAATAATCCCGGCATAGCTGTATCGCCATTCGATGCCGAGCTTTTCGGGCATTGGTGGTTTGAGGGTCCCTACTTCCTTGAAAAGGTTGTTGAGAAAGTACATAAATCGGCTGAATATGACCTTTGCACCGCCAGCGAATATTATGATATGGTGAAACCATCGAAAGTGATTTCAGTGCCCGAAGGCTCCTGGGGCGAGGGCGGCTATCATTATATATGGCTGAACAAGTGGAATGACTGGACATGGAAACATGTCTACACCGACGAATTGAAGATGACAGAAATGGCCGGCAAATACAAACAGTCAGGCGATATCGGCAAACGGATAATTACTCAGGCCGCCAGAGAGCTGATGTTGCTTTCGGCATCGGACTGGCAATTCCTGATCTCCACCTGGGCGGCCAGAGATTACGCCGAAACCAGAATCGCGGCTCATCATGAAGCATTCACACGGCTGGCAGAATTATTGGATAAGGCCGAAGATCTAAACGAGGGCGAATTGACATACCTTTACGATCTCGAAAAACGGGACGACCTCTTCCCCGATCTCAAGGCCGAATGGTTCGAGAAAGTAGAATATCCATCGTATTTGTGATGGAGTCATGAAACTTCGAATTATCATCAAGACATAAAAGGGCGGCAATGATTTTGTCGCCTTTTGAATTAATGGCGATCATTTCAATTATGGCTTTTTTGTTAATTACCGGATGTGGAAAGACCAAAATATCGGGACAACCACAGAAAAAGATAATGCCGGATTTATACTACTCATTTCCGGCATTCGCTGATACATTTACTGATATCAACGAAGGGCTCGCCTACAGTCTCGAACAATATTCCGAAAACCCCGAGCAGTTCGGCGACCCGATTGCGATTATCGATAGCTTCAATGATTCATTGGATATGAAGCCGGTCAGCCGCCGATTAGGACTGATTCTCGACGATCCCAAGTTGAAACTGTCGGAAGATTTCTTTATGGGCAATGTCAAAGGCGGGCAGGCGTTGTTTTTCGAATGCCGCTGCAGCTTTGATAAGCTTGATTCCTGCTGGGGATATTTGGCGGGATATATGAAGCTCAAGGGGTATACGCCGATTTATCCCGGTATCGAAGTCTTCCGCGGCTTCCCCGCCGAAAACGAGAATGATACCTCAGTGGTGGATCTAGTGATAAGGGTGAGATGAATTATTTTAAAAAAATTAGTTTGATAGCAGTTGAGCTTGACAAGGTTCTTGCCTTGGCGAAATAGATTCCTGAAGTGACTTTATTTCCCATAGCATCCTGGGCGTCCCATTTTATTTTTCCACCCTTGCCTGCTTCTGTTTTTAAGATTTTGACCAATTTGCCCTGGACATCGTAAATTCCTATATCACCTCCTTCCAAATTAGAATAGGTTATGGTTACATTTGAATTAAACGGATTAGGGTAGGCCGCTAAGCTTATCTTATCAGGGATATTTTCGATATTCCCATTGCCGATGCCGCTTGGATCGGGGTCCCAGCGGGAAAAGTACAGCCCCCAGTGGCTGTTGGTATCAGGGTCGTATGTTCCATCCCCCCAAGCCGCATAAACCCTGCCATTGGAAGTTGCTAAAACAGGAGTCCAGGAATCATCAAACGTCCTATCCAGCCAATAAGGATCATCCCAGGTAACTCCATTATCCGTGCTTTTTGTGTAATAGATGCTCCTGTGGGCAAGGCCGGAACTCGCATCTTCCCAGGCGACATGAATTGTATCTCCAATGGAAGCAATATCATTATTGCCTAAAGCATAGTGGTTTAACGAAACCTGCCTTTCGGCTTCCCAGGTTCGACCTGTATCCTCGCTTTGACGAGTCACGACATCTCCTGTGAGCATATAGGGGGAATATTTGCCGTCAACCCAGGCCACATGTACTTGATCAAATTCATCAATACAAATAGAAGGGCGGTCAGAACCATGATTATCTAACGAGCTTAGTAGAGAACTGGTTGACCAGGTTATTCCCGCATCCGTACTTCTGAGATAATAAATGTCCCACGGTCCAGAATTTTGAAAACGCCCGTCCCAGGTAAAATGCACGAAATCGCCAATGCCAGCCTGATCAGGCAATCCTGATTGATTGGCACTGAATATCTCCACAGGCTCCAACCATGTTTGCCCGAAATTGGTGCTTCGGATACTGTAAAACACTAGGCTCCCACTTACATTAGTGCAGGCTACCACATTGATATTCAGGCCGGTTCCGCCGGATGCCGCAAAATTGAGAGCATAGGGCCAGCCCGGATTTATAACAACGTCGGGAGCTGACCACGTGACACCAATGTTGGTCGAAACGCTGTAAGAGATAGTATATCTGTAATATCCCGTAAGAGCCTTTTTCCAAAGGACCATTAGCCTGGTTCCGCTGGATATTATCCGCGGAAAAAGGGTTTCATCGGAGCGATCCGATATCACTTGATGAGAACTCCATGACAACCCCCCATCCGTGCTCCTTTGATAGCTAATCTTATCGTATATTCTGGTATCTTCATATACTATATGCAATGTATCCCCATTTGCTATCATCTGGGGATATTGATAACCCCCATGCTCCGATATCCTCACCGGCTCGGACCAGCCGGCAAGGGTGGCCCCGGCGCTCAGGGCTAAGAATAAGATTATTAAAATTAAAGGTCGGGGCATGAAAAGCCTCATTGTTTTCGGTCGAAACTACTTGCTATAGTATAACAGATTTTTGGGGAAATAGTATGTTTTTTTTAATTAGCGGCGACATTACAGGATGTCGGGTTTCTCTTCCGGCAGCTGCCGGATTGTAAATTCGCCTTTGGCGATTCGGAACGCCGACCTACCGTGGGGTTGGGCGGTACAAGATTCTGTAGGGGCGTTTGAAAAAACGCCCATTGGCATCGCGGGCGTTCAGTTGAACGCCCCTACGTAAGTATTCTGCTGTAGGGGCCGACCTGCGTGTCGGCCCGAAAAAAAGAGGGCGAACACATGGGTTCGCCCCTACGGGAAGTACGGATTATTTCGGTCGGGTGAGGCCACCCGACAGCACGAATAGATTTTAATATATTAGTAGAGACGCAAGATTTTGCGTCTCTACTTTTCGATTGAATTTTTATTTATCGTCGACAACTTCGAAGTCGGCATCGACAGCGCCGTCATCGGGCTTCTTGCCCTGCTGCTGCGCGCCGGGGTCGGCTTGCTGTCCGCCTTGAGGGCCCGCGCCGCCTGATGCCTGATGCTGTTGTTGTTGCGCGGCTTGTTGCTTATACAGCTCTTCCGCCATTTTATGCGAAGCGGTCATCATCTCCTCGACTGCCTTGTCTATCTCGGCCGGGTCGGAGAGATTTTTGGCTTTGGTGGCTTTGTCGATCGCTTCCTGAATTTTGGTTTTCTCCTCAGCGGATAATTTGTCGCCGTATTCTTTCAGGCTTTTCTCGACAGAATATATGGCCGTATCGGCCTTGTTGCGGGCCTCGGCCAATTCGCGATTTTTCTTATCATCGGCGGCGTTGGCCTCGGAATCGCGGACCATCTTCTTAATCTCTTCTTCGGATAAGCCCGATGACGCCTCGATCTTAATTGATTGCTCTTTGCCCGTGCCCAGGTCCTTGGCCGATACATGCACTATGCCGTTGGCATCGATATCGAAAGTTACCTCGATCTGCGGCATGCCCCGCGGAGCCGGTGGTATTCCGACCAGATCGAATCGTCCCAATGTCCTGTTATAGGCCGCCATCTCTCGTTCGCCCTGCAGGACATTAATCGAGACCGCGGGCTGATTATCCGATGCGGTCGAAAATATCTGCGATTTCTTGGTGGGAATAGTCGTATTTCGGTCTATCAATCTGGTGAACACACCGCCGAGTGTTTCGATACCCAATGACAACGGTGTGACATCCAATAGAAGTACGTCCTTGACATCGCCGGCAAGCACACCGCCCTGAATCGCCGCGCCGACTGCCACGACTTCATCGGGATTGACACCCTTATGCGGCTCCCTGCCGAATAGCTCTTTGACGATCTGCTGGACTTTCGGCATTCTGGTCATACCGCCGACAAGGATAACTTCGTCGATTTGCGAAGTAGTCAGCTTGGCATCCTCGATAGCTTTCTTGCAGGGGCCGATAGTACGTTGAATAAGATCATCGACCAACTGTTCGAGCTTGGCGCGCGATAATGTCAGGTCGAGATGCTTGGGACCATTTTGATCGGCTGTGATGAATGGCAGATTCAGCGAGGTCTGCATGGTGGTCGAAAGCTCGCATTTGGCTTTTTCGGCGGCTTCTTTGAGACGCTGTAACGCCATTCGATCCAGACGAAGATCGATGCCGTTGGATTTCTTGAACTCGTCGGCCATCCAATCGATTATTCGTCTGATCGAAATCATCGCCGCCGAGATGCGTATCGCCATTGGTGGAACGGACCTCGAAGACGCCATCGCCGAGCTCGAGGATTGAAATATCGAATGTGCCGCCGCCGAGATCGAAGACGGCAATCTTCTCGTCTTTCTTCTTATCAAGCCCATACGCCAATGATGCCGCGGTCGGCTCATTGATAATTCGCAAGCACTTCAAGGCCGGCGATTCGGCCGGCGTCCTTGGTCGCCTGACGTTGTGAGTCATTGAAGTAGGCGGGCACGGTTATCACGGCCTGCTTGACTTCGCCGCCGAGATAATCTTCTGCGGTCTTCTTGAGATACTGCAGAATCATTGCTGATATTTCGGGCGGCGCATATTCGCTGCCCATGGCGCTGACACGGCAATCATCGCTTGAGGCGCCGACTACCTTGTATGGCACCAGCTTTTCTTCCTGACGCCACTTCCGAATGACGTCGTCCCATGAATCGTTTGATGGAGAAAATTGTATTTTCGGGATTGGTGATCGCCTGTCTTTTGGCAACCATGCCAACCAATCGTTGACCATCCTTGGTGAAGCCCACAACCGATGGCGTGGTTCGTCCACCCTCGGGATTGGGGATAACTACCGGATCGCCGCCCTCCATAACAGCCACACAGGAGTTGGTAGTCCCTAAATCTATTCCAATTACTTTAGCCATTTTATATCAAACCTCCGCTTATAAGCATTTACTATATTGTAAAATTAAAATTCGAGTTCTATTTGTCATGTTTCTCTTTCCATTCAGGCGAAAAACGATAATAAGTATATGTCAATATACATCCGTTGATAAGACTGCCGAATAATGCCGCCCAGAAATTACCCCAGCCAATGGCCGATGTTACAACCGTATTAAATCCGGTATAAATAGCATTGGGCAATGCCCCTACTAAGAATAGAAATCCGCCGATAAGAAGTCCGCTGCGAATTACGGTCGATGGCAAATTTGGTCTGAGTAATTGGTAGACATATACCACAGCCACCGCGGCCAAAAATGACATTATGAGGTAAATCACGGGGTAGTATTGCGATTGTGTTGTAGAAAAATAATTCTTCAAAAGCGCGTAATCGGAACTATTTATGTTCTTTTCGATCAATCGCATGATGCCGGTAATGATTATACTGCCAAGAGTGAATGCTCCGGTCGCCATCCAGAATGGTAATTTATCGATTTTTATCATATCGCCTGTCACTGCCCCTATCTTTTACCCTAACCTGTCAATATTGTTTAGAAATGCTCAAGATTTTTCGCCAAAATGCTTTTCCGATAATTCTTTCAGCTTCGAAAGCTGTTTCGAGGCAAAGAAGAAATCGCCGATCTCGATTATCATCTGCGAATAGAACCATCCCATCGTGCCATCGTAATCCGCCCGTACCACCATGCTGACCCTGGTTTTGCCGTCATCCGCCTTTTTAAAATAATATCCGCTGTAGAGACATTTGATGCCGAGTTTAGGCATTCTGGGATCTTCGCCCAGATTCAATGTCAGGCTTTTGCCTTTATCTACATCAACAACTTTGCCGATTAAGGAAATCGTCCCCTTCGCGCAAATCCGGCAAGTTTTCCACCAGCCGTTCGACCGATTTCATTTTGAAGAGCCCGGGAACGCTCCAGGTATAGGTGCCAACTTCCGGCATCTGGCGCACCCAACGGAAAATATAATCGGGCGGCGCGTTGATTTCAACTGTTCTGACAATTCGAATATCCGATTCCTTGCAGAATTCATCGACCTTGTATTCTCGGTCGATTTCTTCTTTGGTTGAACCATAGGTATTCCATTTGGGAGTGATAAATACTTTGAAGACAATAAGTCCGCCGACCACGAGGAAGATGAAGAACACTATCAGCTTGATCGGCTTGAATAACGGATTAAACCAACACATCACATGATAGGTCATGTGCCCAATCCAGACAATAATTAATCCCAGCCCCAATATCGACCAGAATACAAGATAAACAATATTTCCCGTCAGTATGAAAAAGGAAGCGATTGCGGCCCAGATAAAAACACTAATCGCATATTTCACTAATGTCAGCACAAACCCTCCATTAAAGAATTGGGGCCACAAATACTAAATGGCTCATCAACTTGACGCAATTATATGTAATTATCAGTAAGTTTTCAAGACTTGATACAGAGAAAAAAATATAAAAAATCAATATTAAGAAATCGGGGATGTTTCAACGGACATCAAAACAGAAGTTTAATTAAAACTGGCTTCTTATATTTTTTCGATTGCCTTGATGATCTCGCTATCTTCGGGAAATCGGCCTAATTGCTTCTTGGAGAATATCTTGTTGCCATCGACGACAACTTCAAATACTCCCCCACCCGATTCGATCAATTCAGATTTTATTCCGAATTTCTTTTCCAATGTGTTTGCCAGGCTGACCGCCTGGGGCTTGTAATGTCAGAGCCCGCAATATTCTATTGAGATATTCATCTAAAAATCCTCCTATCGGCATTTTCGCTGTATATGCCTCATTGGAAAATCTAACGCGATCAAGAGAAGTCAGGTTCCGGTATCAATTATCGATGAGCCTGAAACTCCATGCTCTCGTGGCTGATCTCTTCGCCCGAACCGGAATGGGCATATGGCTTGTCCCCATTTTGAGGAATCTCGTAACCGGATTTGGTGATCACTTCCAAAGCCAGATTAATATAGTCATTGGCGCCGTAGCTCGTGGATGCCGATTTAAAAATCGATTTGCCCGAACCGGGAGTTTCCGCCAAACGGATATTTTTTCTTATAATCGTATTGAAGACCATCGGGCCTAAATGTTCGCTGCCCCGCATGGCATCCAATATCTGATTGGAGAGCCGGGTACGGGAATCAAACATGCATGGTAGTATGCCCATGATATCTATCGAGCTATTGAAATCTTTCTTAAACTCTTCAAGCCATTCTAAAAATTTGATGCCGCTTTGAAGTGGGAGTGTCTCAGTCTGTATCGGGATAATCAGCGAGCTGGCCAATAATAGCGCGTTCTTGACAAGAGCGTCGGACGACGGGGGGCAATCGATAATCACAAATTGATACTTTTCGATAGAAGCGCTCAATCGTTCCTTAAGAGCATATGAGTCGATATACCGTTTCGCAAGTATTACTCTAAGGTTTTTCCCGGCGGGGACGAAATCTATATTGAAATTGCTGGCTTTCTTGACTGTCTCTTCAAAAGCTGATTCTCCACATAGCAATTCGCCGATACCCACGGGATAATCGCCGGAATCATCGGCCAACCATCCGGTCATATTGCCCAATGGATCCAAATCGAGCAAAAGCACATTGAATCCCTTTTCAGATAATGCGGCGCCCAGATTTACACATGTCGTAGTTTTTCCAACCCCTCCCTTTTGGTTTAATACAGCAATAACCTTTGTCATACAAACACCCTTTCATCTTAAATTGTATCTTAAATTCTATCTCAATCTATTTCGAAGAAGCCACTATGACCTTAGCGTGGCGGATTACCTTTTCATTCAATAAATAACCTGGAGAAACTACACCGATGATGGTTCCTTCTTCAGCATCGGATGGCATCTGCATGACCGCGTCGTGGAATTGCGGGTCGAACGGCTGTCCCATTACCTGCAGCTGACTGACGCCCCGACCCTTTAGCACGGCCATCATTTTGTCATACACCATTTTTATGCCCGCTTGAAATGCTTCGGCACTCGCATTTTTGTTATCTGGCGCCGAGTTCGAAAGCGTCTCGAGGGCTCGTTGAAAATCATTGATAACATCGAGCAAGTCTTGCAACAATTCCTCGTTGGCATTTCTGATTACGTCCGCGTATTGTCTGGATGTCCTCTTTTTATAATTATCAAATTCCGCTGCCAATCTGATATATTTATCTTCCTTTTCCTCTAAAGCCGTGGATTTTAATAGACCTGTCTTATATGCCGCCAGCTCTGCGGCCGCATGTAACTTTCTTACCATTTTTTGTACTCCAAGAATTTCATAGGGCGGGGTATATAGGAGATTTTGATATTTCTGTCAAGCGACTATTCAGATAAAATCTTAGAAAGACGTTTTGCGGTGTAATCGACAATACCTACCAATTTAGAATAAGGCATCCTCATGGGGCCGATTATCCCTATTTTGCCCTTGACCTTCCCGGCCGAATAGGTTGTCGAAAGCAGCGAGAGCTCCTCTCCCTTATCGCCTTTTATAGAATTCTTTTTACTCCCCACTCCTATGGTAATTGTTATTCCCTGATCGATTCCGGCATTTGATACCAATTCATAGACAGTCTGCCGCTCTTCGAGAAGATTAATCAATTCCCGCACTCTGGCAGGGTTATTGAACTCGGGTTGGGCAAGAATATGCTGTGCTCCACCAAGATGCACATTTTCATCCTCTGCGAATGACAGCATTTCTTCGGATGAATCTATGAACATCTTTATCAATCTGGGGTCGCCTAAGGTTGGTTTTTCAAGCCGCGCCTTGATTGTTTTCTTGATTTCGCCTACCGAAAGCCCGCAAAGACGTTCATTGAGAATTGCAGCCGTTTCCGATAAGGCCATTTCCTTTAAGTCGGTCTCGACTTCAAGCAAAATTGTCCGTGCAAGGCCAGATTTCATAGCCAATACTACCAAGACTCTTCGTTCGGCCACTGGTATCAATTCTAATCTGGTCAGAATGCCGGATTCAAAATGGGGCGATATGGCGATTCCAAGTTGCCGTGATACATTGCCGAGAACCCTCGATGTCTGCTCCAGGACCTGATCAATCCCCGTATATTCTTTGGAAAGATTCTTTCCAATCTTTTCCATGTCATGCTTGGAAAGTTTATCAGGATGGAGAAGGTAATCTACGTATAAGCGATAGCCTTTGGATGTGGGAATTCGACCGGCAGAGGTATGCGGCTGATGAACCAAATCCATCCCTTCAAGGTCTTGTATCGTATTTCTGATCGTCGCGGGAGACAATCCCAAATCGAATTTTTTCGCGATTGCCCTCGACGCCACGGGCTCCGCCGACTCGATATAATGGTCTATCAGTACCTTGAGTATTTTCTTTTCTCGTTCGGAAAGATCACCAAAAAGCATTTTCCCTTTTTCCTCCGGCATAAATATACCTGCGTATTATACTGCGTCAAGCTAAATAGGGTTCAGGAGTGTGGAGTTGGATGCCGGAGGAATTATGATATTTGTAATTCAAAGATTGCCAATAACACTATAAATGTCGTCGGGTCAGGAGACCCGACGACACTCCGTAATTTTGAGCCCATGCCCTACTAAATATTATTATAGATGATTTTTAAAGCTTACCAGAACGCAATATGGAGAGCGCTAATCCCAGTCCAAGGATACCTGCGATCGAATAGCCGAGTAATCCTACCACCGGTACACCCCAGACTTTCAGCCCGATATCAAGTGTCATTATGAATGATGATCCGATGATTATGGCGGCGATCACCAACGCAAATGCGAGACGGTTCGATGATCTATCGAGCTCCACTATCAGCCGTTCCAGGCCGATTATATCCAGTCCGAATTTAATTTTCCCTTTATTGAGCTTGGTCGTGAATTGGCGGGCCTCGATGGGGAATTTTATCATGAAATCCCTCATCTCAGAAATTCCGATCTTCAGGTCTCTCGATATTTCGTCGACATTAAATTTCCTGAATACAAGTTTTTTGACAAATGGCGCCGCGCTCTTGATGAAATCATAATCGGGATCGAGCTGACGGGCGACCTCTTCATAGGTAACCATCGCCTTGCCGAATACCATGAATTCCGATCGCACCTGAAAATGATAGCGATGCACTATATCGAAAAATTCTTCGGAAATCGTCGCCATGTCGATCTGAGCGAGCGGGGTCTTATGGTAACGACTCATCATTTCATTGATATCAGCCTCGAATGACTTCAAATTTATATCTTCCGGAAGAAATTCTGCCTTTGAAAATGAGTAGGCCATTAATGCCGAATCTTTGCTGACAATCGCGGCTAAAATATCGCCGATCTCTGAAAGCTGGGTGGTTGACAATGTCCCCATCATACCATAATCGACTGGCGCTATCAGCCCTTCCCTGGTGACAAATAAATTGCCGGGATGCGGGTCGGCATGGAAGAATCCATGATCGAAAATCATCTTGAAAACCATTTCGCCGCCCGCTTTACAGATTTCCGATGTATTCAGGCCTAATGATTTGAGCTTTTCGACATCATTTATTTTAATGCCATCGATCCAATCCATTGTAATCATGTGGCGAGTCGAAAAATCCCAATACACTTTGGGTATGAATATCCGTTTATCATTTTCGAAATTGCGCGCGAAGACTTCAATATTCCTCGCTTCCAGCAGAAAATTGATTTCTTTTCGGGTGGATTTGGCTAATTCATCGACAAGGCCGATAGGTTCGTATTGTCTGCTTTCGGGGATATGCTTTTCAAAAAGAGCCGCTATATCCCTTAATATTTCCATATCGGATTCGATTATTTTTTTGATTCCCGGCCTTTGAATTTTGACAGCGACAGAAGTGCCATCAATCAATGTAGCTTTATGGACTTGAGAAAGTGACGCCGAAGCCACAGGATTGGGATCGAAGCTCGAGTAAGCATCGGATAATTTCATTTTCAGTTCAGTCTTCGACTGTCCTGACCGCGATTTCAGGCTTCATGGGCGGAACCTTATCCTGTAGCTTGATCAATTCGATTACCAGATCGAGCGGCACCAGGAATGGCCTCATGGAAAGCACCTGCCCGAGTTTGATAAAAGTCGGCCCAAGCTCTTCCAATGACATTCTGATTCGTTCGGCATAGGTGGTCTGAGGCGGAAGCTCCCTTCGCAGCACTCTATTTCCTAATCGATAGGCCGCCGAAATATTCAGACGGTCAAAAACCTCGCCGAAGCCGTATTTCATGAATACGCCGGCGATCTCTTTGTACCGTTTAAGATGGCGCAATGTCACATCTGGACGGGGTATACCCATTAAAGCAACCTTTTCAGACTATGCACTGAATTAATATATCCAATATCATCTGAATTATTTTATCGGCAGAATCCCTCAAGGTCAATAACAATCGCTTTTTAAAATCGAATATATCGATTGCGCACATGCTTTTCCGTCAAGGATGGACAGGCTTGCCACTCAGCCATTTTCTCCTGCATATAATCGGTCGGGTCAGGCGACCCGACCTCACAGAAATCTCGCATCCGCCGGCGAATAAGCATGCCACATGAAGAAGGGCGTTTTTTCAAACGCCCCTACGATGCAATAATTTGGCTATAAGCGCAGTAATTATTTATCAATATTCAGCTTTTTTTCAAGCTCGGCGATCCTGGTATTGACCTCTTCCAATTTTATTGCCAACTGGGAAATTTGCTGGTCAAATTTGGCTGAAAATTTCTCAGAGACTTTCTTGGCAATATCGTCGGCGTAGACTTTGGCCTTTTCGCTCATTTCAACCGATTTATCAACGAAGCCTTTTATGGCCTGGGCTTTTTCGTCATTGGTCATCTCGCCTTTTTTGACCATTTCATCGAACAATTCTTCGAGCCTTTCCTTAGTCATGTTGGCGGCTCCGATAGAGGCCAACGTTAATTTTTTGAAAATATCCATGGCTGCTACTCCTCCTTTTTTTAATATCGTATTGGCAATTTTCAGACCTGAATTTTTAAAATCGTGGGACTGCTCTCCCATTATATTGGCCAGCACTGAAATTGTGATGTCCTCGCCGGTTGTATTATCGATTATTTTCAAATCGATATCATTCATGACGTACTTTTTTATATCGTCGAAAGTTATATTCTTCTTCAAATCGGTGTCGTATAGCCGTCGATTCTTATATTTCTTGATAAGTCTCATACCATATTATAGTGCAATGCACCATAAAAAGTTCAAAAAAATCAGTCTTTCTACCAGCTTCCGGTAGCTCCACCGCCGCCGCCTCCGCCGCCGCCGCCAAATCCACCAAAACCGCCGCCTCCACCGCCTCCGAAGCTGCCGCCGCCGAAACCGCCACCATTCCTAAATCCGCCACCGCTCATCATCAGGAGCCAGAGCAATCCCCCGCCGCCCCGGCCCTTGCCGGAGAAAAGGAAGATGCCCATGATTATCAGGAATATAATAAATCCCAGCCCCTGGGACTTTGTCTTATGCGACCTTCTCGGAGCGGCCTGCAGATTCGCGCCCAAGATATTGCCGATTCTTATTGTTGCCGCCAAAACCCCGCCGCCATAATCCTCAGAGCGAAAATTCGGCACCATCTCTTCACGGCCTATCTGCCCCAAAAGCCCATCTGGCAGCTGGCCTTCGAGACCATATCCGGTTGCGAATCTATATGCTTTATAATTATTAAACTTATCAATGACAATCAATAGCACCAAACCGTTGTCTTTTCCTTGCTCGCCGACCTTCCAGTCATGCAGAAACGCCAACGACATCTCCTCGATTGAGCCATAGCGGCCGAGGGAATCCTCGGATACGACCGCTATTTCCGCGCCGGTGCTCGCTTTGATCGCCTGAATGGTGCCGACTATCTTATCGATGCTACCCTGATCGAATATATGCGCAAAATCCGATACGTACCCTATCGGGCGAGGAAGTGCCGCAATCCCAATCGACGCCATCAGAAGCATCAATATCAATGTTTGCCGGATAAGTCTCATCGATGGAGTATACCGTTAAAGCAGGGTTGGGTCAAATAAAAAACCGCGGATAGTCCGCGGTATTAATTTTACGACTTGAATTCAAATTATCTGGATACCGAAATTAGAACCATCCTGACCATTTCAAGGAGTCGTTCGCAGGAAAATGGTTTCTTAATAAAAAGGTCCGCGCCGGATTTGAAGCTCTGACCAGCATCGTCATTGGCATCTTTGCCTGTGAGAAACAGCACGGGGATTCCGGCTAATTCGGGATCTTTTTTCAATGTACTGCAAACCTCATAGCCATCCATGAAGGGCATCATGATGTCGAGCAATATCAATTCCGGCTTGAAGCTTTTGGCTTTTTCGACACCCATGACAGATGAATTTTCTATCATGACTTCATAGCCGGCATTGCCAAGGAAGGCTTTGATAATATCGGTAATTTCGGGTTCGTCGTCAATTACCAGTATTCGATGATTTTTCTTCGCCATCAGTCACCTTCGAGTAGAAGTCAGGGCGCCGATCGCCCCAGAGGTTATTTATCTTATTTAACCATTTGTCGTCGCTCGTGTCATTTTTAATATCGGCAATTATAACCTCTACTTTATTATTTGAGGCTCTGTTTAATAATTCTCCCTTATTTGAGACTATCTGACTTTGGCCGGTAAAGTGAAAGTCAAATTCGCCCCGTGCCTCTCTGCCTATCCTATTGGCAGTTATGGAGAATACACGATTTTCTAAGGAGCGGGTTATCATGGCATTCTGGCAAAATGGCATGACCAAATTCGCAGGGTGACATAATATCTGCGCGCCGGAAAGAGCCAAAGTGCGCGCTACCTCCGGGAAAATCCAATCGAAACAGATCATCATTCCTATTTTCGCGTTATTGTAATCATAAGCCCGCAACTGCAGATCGCCCGGAGAAAACCATAATTTTTCGTGCATGAAAAGATGCAGTTTTCTATAGATGTAAGTTTGGCCATTTGGCGTAACTAAGGCACATGAATTATAGAGTTTGCCGTTTGAGTTTTCTGGAAATCCGAATACTGATTGCTGCCTGCTTCTCAGAGGATAATTTTGACATTTCGCCGATCGAATAGCCATTTTGAGTGCTTTCCGACAATGATTCGGCCTCAGCCCTAGATATAAATGTATAACCGCTAAAGCAAAGCTCTGGTAATACATATAAATCGGCTTCGGTGCTCTTTATAAGCTCAGAAGCAATTCCAATATTCTCTTTAATTTGGCCGAATTTCGGCTCAAATTGCACGGCGGCAACTCTCATTATGGTTAAAAATTAAGAAACACGGCCTGAAGTAGCAAGATAAAATATGTTGTATAATATTAACTTTAGCTTAAATTCGGGATGTGGATATTATAGAGCTTAAGGGAATGACAAAAGCCGAAATGGAAGCGATCCTGCCCCAATACGGCTTAAAGCCATATCAGGCACGCCAGATTTTCCGCTGGATATATCAGGAAGGGGTCGCCGATTTCGAGAAGATGACCGATATCGCCAAGATGATAAGGGCGAAATTGAAAGAGATAGCGTCTGTATCATCAATAAAGACTATCCAGCATGTTAAATCGCGCGATGGCTCGACCAAGTTTCTATTCGAATTAACGGACAACAATAAGATAGAATCTGTTTTGATACCGGAGCAAAAACGAACGACATTGTGTGTTTCCAGCCAGGTGGGATGCCCGATTGGATGTAAATTTTGCGCTACCGGATTGTTGGGGTATAAGCACAATCTCAGCGCCGGCGAAATTGTCGATCAATACCTGATTGCGCAAAAACATTCGAGAAATCGGATATCGAATATTGTCTTTATGGGAATGGGCGAGCCGATGCTCAATCTCGATAATGTTATCAAGGCCTGTGCGATCCTCTCGGATGATTACGGGCCATCGCTCTCGAGAAAGAAAATCACGATATCGACTGTCGGTGTTCTCAATGGCATGAGACGATTTATACCATTAGCGGACAAGCTGGGTCTGGCCATCTCGCTTCATTCGGCGGATGAGGAAATTCGAGGCAAAATAATTCCCATAGCACAAAATAACAGTCTTGCTGAAATAATCGAAGAGGCGAAACGATATACTCATATAGCCAAACGTCGGGTCAGCATCGAATATCTGCTGCTTGGAGGGCTCAACGATTCCATTGCGGACGCTAAAAAGCTCGTTAAGCTGATACATGGCCTGCCATGCAAAATTAACCTGATATTGTATAATCCGATCAATAATCTGCCATTCAAAAAACCTGACAACGAAGCAGTTCAGGCATTCAAGGAATATCTATATCCGCGGACTTACGCGGTTACTATTCGCGAGAGCAGGGGAATCGATATCAATGGAGCTTGCGGGCAATTGGCTGGACGAACGACGGGTTAATCTTTTTTGGTCGGTTTTGTATCCGAGTTCTTTTTGTCTTTGGTTGAATCTGATGTCGATACCGTAGTCGGAAACTTATCATTATTGGCGGCTTTTTTATATTTATCAGAGCGATTATCAGTAATATAAAATCCGGAGCCTTTGAATACCATCCCGGCGCCGCCCGAAATTATTCTTTCGACCGGCCCGCCGCAATGGGGACATTTATCTATCGCGGGATCGGTGATCTTCTGGAGTTCTTCGAATTTTTCCTGGCAGCTTTTACATTTATACTCGTAAGTAGGCAAATTAATTCTCGCTTAATAAGGTTGTTGTCGAATCTACAAAATACGCCGCAAAGGCCTCGATGCTTTCGAAAATTTTTTGAGAGCAAAATCTCACGACCCAGTTGGTTTGCATCGGGGAGATAATCCAAACCGGTATCCCCTTTTGGTAGGCTTCCCATACTTCAATCGCGGTGCCCAAAGAAGCGTGGGGCAGATAGGCTATTACCAGATCGGATTTGTGCACATAGCTGATATGTTCAAGAAATGTTTTTTTGCCTTTTTCGTCATCATATTCAATCGAGTTTTCATGGCCTGCAAATGGATCGTATATTTGAGCTCCAGGGAAAGCGTCCTGTAATATTTCAGTTATCCGTTGGCGGTAATCCTGAGAGTGGATATCATTATTTGTCGATGAGCCCTGGATGACTCCCGAAATAAAAATCTTCTTCACATCTTTTAAATTATCGTTCAAAGTAGACTCCTCAATTTCCCAAAAGACAAACCGAAGTATAGTAAATTTGGAAATAATTATCAATAAAAATGATGGGGCATTCCCTATTTTTGTCGGGTCAGACAACCCGACAGCATGCGAACATAATTGTATTTCTTGGGCGGCAGCTGTCCACAGCTGCCCCTTCGATTTAGCTATTTTAGGGCAGTCGATGACGACTGCCGCCCAGAAAAGATAAATTTATCTTCCTGCGATTATCAAGAATGCCCAATTGGCAACGAGCAAGAATACAATAGCGATTCTCGATACTGTTTTTTCAGTCTGGGTTAGCTCGAATTTCAGGCGTCGTTTTGTAACTAATGCCACAAAATAGCCCAATGAAAATAAAATCAGAACGCAGGCGGTCAGCATCACAGCGGGATTATACCAGAATGATAATAATGGATGCATTCCGGCCAGAGAAACAATCGAACGAGTTCCACCGCAGGTGGCGCAGGGAATGCCAGTGAGGCGATGGAAAAAACATGGCGGCAATAATCCCCAAAAATCGCGAAACAACCAGCCGACAATCAAAAGGGCTATTACAATCGGTCCCCAGATAATATGCACCGATGATTTCGGCGGAGTATTTTCGATTTTAATTTTCATTTAAAGACGCTATGTAGGGCAGGAGTGGAACACTCCTGCCAAGGCATTTGGTATTCGATTTGCCTTGGGGTTTGATGAATCAAACCCCTACAATGTTGTCGGGTTTTTCATCCGTCAGTTGCCGGATTGTAAATTCGCTACGCTCATTCTGAACCCGACCTACGACGGCGTCTTTGTCGGGTCGGGGACCCGACAGCACCGTTCTTTCTTGGGCGGCAGCTGTCCACAGCTGCCCCTTTGATTTGATATTTTAGGGGCAGTCGGTGACGACTGCCACCCAAAAAAGGAGTCTGCGACTCCTGCCCTACTATCGAGTTCAATGACCCGACAGCGCCGCTTCAATATCTCAATCTACTCCGAAATGACTGGCCGCGCCGATCATGCCGATAATCGCCGTCCAGAATAAGGCCATCATGATGGCGACACAGCAGCAGAAAAGAATTAGCGGTATAAAAAACACTAACGCCGCTTTGCCGCCGGTCGTTTGCTGCGCATGTTTTAGGCCTGTGATGGCGATGACAATATACCATACAAGTCCGACCACACTTCCGCAAAGCGGAACTATCATAAAGAGCGCAGTTCCGTAGCTATAAGCGAGTGCTCGGAATGTAGCCTCGAAGTCTCGTTTGGCCCAACCGAACAGCATGAAGAGCAAATGATATATTCCGCTCATTATAAACAAACTGACGACGATCATGCCCGGTATGATAATGAGCTTTAAAATGGTCAAACCGCCCTGCAAACCCATCACCGACATGATCTGAGGCTCTTTTACCAATGACGAGACCAGTCCCAGCCAGAAGCTGGCGAATATTATCTCGTAAATATAGTACACTGCATAACCGAACCAGCTTGTGATTAATGCATAGAGCAAGGGGCTGGCTAGGCCGCCGGTAAAGGGCAGCTTACTGAAAAATCTATTGGGGTAAAAAACCGATTCTTTCCAGGTCTCCCATAATCCTCCGAAAAATCCGTATTTTTCTCGTTGCTCCCAGGGGACATGCTTCTCTTCTGATGAAGAGGTTGTCTGCGATAGCAATGGTGATTGTCCCATCTGGTCTGATGGTCCGGCGGGCGGCGGCTCAGGAGGCGGCGGCGCCTCGAATGGTTTCCCGCAATTTTTGCAAAAACGATCCTCAGGATCGCGCGGTTGACCGCAATTGCTGCATTTTTGTTGGCCCTCCACGAGAGCTCTCCTTTCCGATATTTCTACCTAAGAAATTGATTTATCAATATACAAAGACCCTCATATCAATCTTACCATAGGTTTATCGGAAAATGCAAGTGGTGATTTATGGGATTTTTTTGGGGGATATGTGATCGCCGAATCGACGCGCCCGACGATAACGGGTAGAGACTTGCCATGGCAAGTCTCTACAAATGCCTTACGGAAAATTTGATTAAAACCGCCGGAAATGCCGCTTGAGGCCGATGGCGATGAAGGTGACAAGAATGATCAGGACAAGGGAATTGAGAAACGACAAAAATAGACCAAGCAATTCCGTCGGGAGACAATTCATTTCTCATATATGGTAAATAGCTGACGGGGATTACGCGATAAAGCGAAAATACTAATGCATCCAACCAGCCAATTGTATCACCATTATTTTTATAAAGTCCTGCGAACAAGTGCAATGGAGGGAATACACCAATCGCAAAGAATAGAAACCAATAAAAACTCCAAAGTGGCTTTTCGCCATATCCGGCAAAAGTTTTATAAGCATAATAAAGACCATGTCTGCTGAATATTTTTCTTAACAATCCGTCAATAATCTTAGATTAGGTAGCATCCGCTTCTATCTTCTCCGCCAATCCTTTTCTTTTCATTTCAAATTCATTGTAGTAAAACCATCCGGCCTCTGGAAAATCCTTAGAACGATCTAAGCAGATTTCATGCGGCGGTACAATGCTTCGACTTCACTCCGACTAACAAGATTATATATTTGTCTATATTCCCTAAATTGACTTTTCTTATCATTAAAGTCTTTATTATTAAGCAGTTGATCAAAAAACACTTCTTCCGGCAAAACGTTTTTTCGTCCATCATGGGTTTCCCCCCATTCGGAAGAAGTAATTCGCGCTTTATCAAAAGAACTAGTCAGAAACGAAAACCAATACATTTCATTATCGACGAAAAATATATCTGTTAAATCGCAATATCTAAAAAGCATATATAACTGATTTTGCTTATTCTCTTCCGAAATTCGTACATTCTCAAATTTGGCATTAAATGGTCTAAATTTGACTGAATCGAAAATTATGCGTATTTTTTCTCCCGCTTTGAAGGCAAAAATAAAATTGTTTCGTTGAAATAGAAAATCGGCATTTTCCCCTAACCTAATTTTGACAAAATCAATATCACCTCCAATTGTCATTGTAGTAAAGAAAATCATATCATAGAATTCCGAAAGATTGAATAATGCGCCATTGCATAATTTCGATCTACTAAAATCAGCAATCTTCTTGAAGACTGTACCAGTAAAATCAGGTTTTTTAGCAAATTTTACAGATCTAAATGACGCGTTGCCAATAAATTTCGCGTTATTGAAATAGGATTCATCATTGAATTCGCTAGGCTCTTCGTTTAATAATGTATTATCATTTTCTTTCCACAATCCAAATATTGCATCCTGACCAAATTCAACTTCTTCAAAATGTGCTTTGCCTAAAATTTTTGCATTAAGAAATGAAACTTTATATTCAAATTTCGCAAAGGCAAATATTACATTAGCATCAAATTTAGAATTGCCAAAATCCGCTGACCCCTCGAATCGTGTGATAGGAAATAGTTCATTTCTCTGGAATTGTACATTCTGAAATATGGCAAGATCACGAAAGTGTGCTGAATTGAAATCCGCAGTTCCCGAAAATTTTACTTTCTCGAAATTTGCTTTTTTTCTAAATTGCGCTTCTTCAAATGATACTTTTTCTGAAAATATCGTATCACTGAAATTTACTTTTCCCGCAAATTCGGCTTTTTTAAAATTAACTTGCGCATTGAAATTTCTTCGCGATAAGGTTATGTCCCCAGGAAATATAAAACCTTCAAAATTGCAGGGTCTTTGATTATGCCCGGCTTCATTAATAATCTTCATTATCTCTTCATAAAATTGCGGAATATCTATTCGTTTATCCTTTACCGGGGAATGGAAATTACAGTATTTATTTTGAAAACGCGCCAATGCAAATCGCCTACAACCTGGATAACTGCAATTCATTACCGTATCGGGAGCATTATTACTATTTTCGTCTGGCATAAGTCCTCTGGCCCCGTATAGCGCGAGGCGGAATAAAGCCAAATCTGATTTCAATTACTGACCGCAGAAATAATATACAGCGATGCCCATGATGTCAAGGAGGGATTGAAAGTTAATAGCCGGGGCATACAGGATGTCGGGTTTCTCGTCCGGCAGATGCCGGACTCGGAACGCCGACCTACGGCTATATTCCCGAAGTCATTGCGAGGAGTCCGGCTTTTGACGGACGACGAAGCAATCTATACGCCGCCTTCAGATTGCTTCGTCCGCCTGCGGCGGACTCGCAATGACTGTAAAAACAAAAAGAGGGCGGGTTTGAAACCCGCCCCTACCGAAGATTCGAGATAAATAAAAAAGGGGCGTGTAGTCGACGCCCCACGAGATAAGACTAAATATTTTTACATGCCTTTGGCTAAGACCGAGGCGATGGCGGCGACATTGACGATGTCATCGACCGAACAGCCGCGCGAGAGATCATTGGCGGGTTTTGCCAATCCCTGAATAATCGGGCCGATTGCCTCTGCGCCTGCTAATCGTTGTGTAAGCTTATAGCCGATATTGCCTGAGCCAAGATCGGGGAATATCAAAACATTGGCGTTGCCCGCGATAGCAGAGCCAGGGGCTTTCCGTTTGCCGATATCGGGAATGATGGCGGCATCAAGCTGCAATTCGCCATCAATAGCGAGATTCGGGGCTTTTTGCTTAACCAATTCCATCGCCGCGAGGACTTTGTCGACCTTCTCATGTTTGGCTGAACCTTTCGTTGAGAATGACAGCATGGCAACCTTCGGCTCCTGTCCGCCAAGTTTGCGCATGGTCTCCGCGGATGATATTGTTATCGATGCCAGTTGCTCGATTGTCGGATCGGGAATTACGGCGCAATCAGCGAATACGAACAGCTTCTCTTTTTCGCCGCGAAATTCCGGTATCACCATCAGGAATGATGACGATACGACATCGATCCCCTTGGCCAATCCGATACAATGGATGGCCGCGCGCAGCACATCGCCGGTAGCGCTCAACGCCCCCGCCACAGAGCCATCGGCGCGACCGTGACGAACCATCATGGCGCCATAGAATAATGTGCTCTTGAACGCCTGCCTGGCCTGATCGAGAGTCATCCCCTTGGCCTTGCGCATCTCACAATATTCATTGATATATGATTCGTAATCAGAATCTTTGTCAGGCTGGACAATGCCGATTTTACCGGTATCAATTTTGAATTTATCGCAGAGCTTCTTTATTTCTGCTTCGTTCCCCAATAGTATGGGAAAACTGATATCATTGGCGGCTAATTTCCCCGCCGCCTGGACTGTCCTCTCCTCCGTGCCTTCCGGAAGGACAATTTTCGCCTTTAATTTTCGGGCTTTGCCTTGAATCTCATCGATAATCCTCATCTTACCCTACCCTTCATCTTTATGAGCCAAAAACGCGTGAATGAATTCATCTATGGCGCCATCCATAACGGCACCCGTATTGGAAGTTTCGTGATCAGTGCGGTGATCCTTGACCAGATTATACGGCTGGAATACATACGATCTGATCTGCGAACCCCATTCGATCTTTTTCTTGGTTGCCTCGACTACCGCCATTTTGGCCCGTTCTTCTTCCAACGCTCTTTGATAGAGACGGGCCTTCAAAACCTTCATGGCCGACTCTCGGTTTTTATGCTGAGATCGTTCGGTCTGGCATTGAACAACTATCCCGGTCGGCTCATGTGTAATCCTTACCGCAGATGATGTTTTGTTGACATGCTGGCCGCCTGCGCCGGATGCGCGATAAGTATCGATCTTGAGATCATCTGGATTTATTTCGATATTGATATCCTCGTCGGTTTCGGGAAATACGAATACCGACGCGAATGACGTATGACGCCGTTTGTTGGCATCGAATGGCGATATGCGCACCAGCCGATGCACGCCGGATTCTGATTTCAGATAGCCGTAGACATATTCGCCTTTGATTTCGAGAGTCGCCGATTTGATCCCAGCCTCTTCGCCATCCTGATAATCCATCATTTCCGTAACGAAGCCTCGTTTCTCCGCCCAACGGAGATACATGCGCAGAAGCATCGAAGCCCAGTCCTGCGATTCGGTGCCGCCCGCGCCAGGATGAATCGATAATATGGCGTTCTTGGAATCTTCTTCGTTTGATAGAAAACTGCGGAGCTCGAAATCTTCCAGATGGAGCGTGATCTTCTCGGCGTGCGAGATGATCTCCTGCACCATCGATTCATCGCTCTCCGATTGCGAAAGCGTGATCAATTCGGCAGTGTCATTAATATCTTTTTTTAACGATTCCCAGTCGGCAATTGTCTTTTTAAGGAAATTAAGCCTTTTTAGAATTCCTTGAGCCTTCTGATTGTCATTCCAAAAATCGCCGGCTTGCGATTCCTTATCAAGCTTCTCGACCTGGATTTGAAGATTATCGATCTCAAAGATACCTCCGGAGTTTTTCCAGACGGGACTTGAGATCTTCGATATTTACAGCTATTTCCATATTATCTCTTCTTACCTATTCTGAAGTAATTTTTTTTGCCAATTTTCAATACGACATTGTCAACCAAAGATACGCGATAATCTTTATCTTTTAATACCTCATCGTCCTTCTTTATGCCGCCCTGTTTGATAAGGCGAATCGATTCGCTATTGGAGCTTGTTACCCCTGAGGCGGTAATCACGGCCGGTAGCCAAGCGGTATCATCATTGGATTCTATCAGCAGTTCGGGTATTTCATCCGGCACTTCCCGTTTGGAGAATTGTTTCTCGAATCCGCCCTGAGCTTTGTCGGCTTCTTCTTTGCCGTGATAGATTTCAACCAATTTCCAACCCAGACGTTTCTTCAATGTCATTGGATTTACGCCGGGGGTATCGAGCTGTTTCTTTATTTCAGCGAGTTCGTCGGTGGAAACATCTGTAGCCAATACAAAATAATCGTAAATCATATTATCGGAAATCGACATGGTCTTCCCGAATATCTGTTCGGGCGGATCGTTGATGCCGATATAATTGCCAAGCGATTTCGACATCTTCTCGACACCATCGGTGCCGACCAGCAGCGGCATGGTGATTACCACCTGAGGTTCCATGCCATATTCGCGCTGGAGATCGCGTCCGACCAATAGATTGAATTTTTGATCGGTCCCGCCAAGCTCGACATCGGCTTTGAGCGCGACCGAGTCATATCCCTGCACCAATGGATACATGAATTCCAGCATGCTGATCGGACGGCCTTCGGAATATCGTTTTGAGAAATCGTCTCGTTCGAGAATCCGGGCCACCGTATAACGAGATGTCAATTCCAACACGTCCTGAAATGTCATTGGCAGGCTCCAGCGAGAATTAAAATCGATTACCGTGGATTTGGGATCGAGCACCTTAAAGATCTGCTTTTTGTAAGTCTCGGCATTAATAAGGACTTCTTCTCTGGTAAGCTGTTTTCGTGTAGCGGTCCTTCCCGATGGATCGCCGATCATGCCAGTAAAATCTCCTATTAGAAATACGACCGTATGTCCAAGCTCCTGAAAAGTCTTGAGTTTATTAATTGATACCATATGCCCAATATGTATATCCGGCGCGGTGGGATCAAATCCCTGCTTTATAATCAGGGGCTTGCCGGTATTGAATGATTTGGTGAGCTTTTGGAGAAGCTCTTCTTCTCTGATAATTTCTACTGTGCCGCGTTTAATTAATTCTAATTGCTCTTCCGGTCTTAATTTCATCGCCTGGAACTCCTTTTCAAACAGAACGTAAAATTAACGTCGTAAGGCAATTATTGCAAGCAAATACTAAGAATATGGCTTGACAGTAAAGCCGGCGAAACTAAATTAGCGCTTATGTCAAAATACTTTACGCTGAAATTCCCGGGCCGATCGAGGTATGTGTACTTCGGACTGGCATTAATACTGGCCATCGTTGTGATTGGCCTGCTCATAATAAATTCACTGCAGAAGGATTTGCCGTCGCTGGCGCAGCTGCATAACATTCAGCCGAGCCTGATAACGCGCGTCTATGACCGAAACGGCAAAGTCATAAAGGAATTTTACAATGAACGGCGCATATTGATTCCTTATGACAAGATTCCGCCGTATTTGATTGATTGCCTCCTGGCAACCGAAGATAGAAAATTTTATAGTCATTGGGGAATTGATATCCGCCGGATAGCCGGAGCAACATTCAATAACTTGATAAAATTCGACCTCACCGCCGAAGGGGCATCGACAATTACTCAGCAGCTATCGAGATCGCTTTTCTTAACGCCCGAGAAAACCTACATTCGTAAAATAAAAGAAGCGTTGACTGCGATAAAAATTGAGCGGATGTATTCCAAGAATGAAATCCTGCAGATGTATATTAATCATAATTATTTCGGCAGGGGCGCGTATGGTATCCAGGCGGCGGCGCAGACTTATTTCTCCAAGGATGCCTCACAATTGACTTTGAATGATTGCGCTGTTCTAATCGGTTTATTGAAAGCTCCGAATCGTTATTCTCCTGTCGATCATCCTGATCGTGCTACTAAGAGACGCAACATCGTATTCGACTCGCTGGTTGATACCGGCAGATTATCGAAAGCCATGGCCGATAGCCTGAAGCAATTGCCGTTGGAGATAAATCTAAATCAGGGGAATATTGGCCAGGCGCCATATTTCACGGAATTGATCAGGCAATATCTCTATGAGACATACGGCGAAGAAGCGCTGTATTCATCGGGGATGAATATATATACAACACTCGATTTGGATATGCAGGTGGAAGCTGAGCAAGCGTTATACTCTGAAATTGATACCCTACAACGCCAGATTGAATCATTCTATAGACCCTATGATGTCAATTATACCTACCTGACCGCAGATACGGAAAAAGGATATGGATTCAAGAGAGTCTATAAGCAGCTTCAGGGAATGATGATGGCGGTTGATAATGAGACTGGCGGAGTGCTGGTTTTTATCGGCGGCCGGGATTTCAATCAAAGTAAATTCATTCGAGTGACACAAGCATTAAGGCAGCCCGGCTCGGCGTTTAAGCCATTTGTATATACTACGGCAATCGACAACGGCTTTTCGCCATCTGATCTAATGCTTGACTCGCCTATAGTCCTGATGGCAGGCGGCGAGGAATGGCGCCCCTCCAATTTTGATGAGAAATTCAAGGGTGAAATGACGTTGCGTGACGGACTAAAAGAATCGCGAAACCTGATCTCAATAAAACTGATGATGGATCCTTTGGTGACAGCTCAACAGGTTGTTGATTTCGCTCAACGGATGGGAATCAAGGAGCATTTGAATCCGGTGCCGTCATTGGCGATTGGTTCATCAGAAGTTACCATGTGGGATATAGTCCCGGCCTTTTCGATATTCCCTAATGGCGGAATTCGCAAAGAGCCATTTTATATTACGAAAATTGTCGATCGCGATGGCCATATCAAATATGACAAGCCGCGCGCTGATCAGGAAGAAGTGCTCTCGCCGCAGACTTCATATATCATTACCAGCATGCTTCAGACTGTAGTAGATCATGGCACGGGAGTTGGCGCGAGACTCAGGGGATTTGATCGTCCGGCCGGAGGCAAGACCGGCACCTCGAATAGCAACACCGACACCTGGTTTATCGGGTTTATTCCGCAGATAACTGCCGGGGTTTGGGTTGGATTCGATGACAAAACGAAAATCGGTATCGGCAAGGGCGAAGTAGGCGCGACAACGGCATTGCCGGTATGGACTAATTTCATGCTGAAGGCGACCGCGAAAATGCCGCCCAGAGATTTCCCTGTTCCGCCTGGAATTTATACGGCCACGATATGTCTCGATTCGGGTGAATTAGCCAAGGAAGACTGCCCGCGAACAGTTACCGATCTCTTTACTGATATGACCTTGCCCAAGACGCAATGCCATCTCGACCATCGCTATAAACGTTCGACCGACGAGACCCAGAGAAGATTCCGAATAGAAAAGGGCAAGAAGGAAAGATTCTAGAGGGATGCCGGGTTTTCGTCCGGCGCTCGCGGGACTCAGACCACGACCTAAATCTACCCTGTCATTCCCGCGAAAGCGGGAATCTTGCGTGTCCAATCTGCTAATTCCCGGCGAGTGCGGAATGACAAGCAGTAGCGAAATCGCGTTACATGCTGATCCGCCTATGGCGGACAAGCATGCCACCAAATTTTATAGATTATTTTCTTATGAAATTATTATTGCAATTGGTTGGTCTGGCCTGCCAGGCGAATAGCCTTGATTCGCAACTGAATCCGATTGGCGCCGTTCCAATAGTTATGCTCAATCACGTATGCCATATCAACCAGCATTGGGCGATAGCTTAGCTGCTTCAAAAATTCGCCGTAATTGAACCCAATACAATCTATTATCTTGTCGCCCTTGCGGACACGGAATTTCAGATGGTTGTGACCGACTATATGCGGAGCCCCGATAATTTCTATCGCGTAGCTTACAAATACCGGCCTCATATTCATCGGCCCGAATGGCGCGAATTTTTCCAGATAGACAACAAGGTTATCATCGATCTTATCCAATTCCAATTCAGCATCGATATCGAGCTTCGGCACCAGGTCTTCCTCGGTGAGCATGCGTGATGATACCTCATTGAGCATCTTCCTGAATGAATCGATTTTTTCCGGGGCAATTGAAAGTCCCGCGGCGTATTTGTGTCCGCCGTAGCGAAGCAATTCACCTTCGCAAGCCTTCAACGCTTCATACAGATGGAATCCTGGTATCGAACGAGCCGAGCCCTTGCCTTCATTGCCGTCGATAGCGATCATGACTGTCGGGCGATGATACCGTTCGACAAGCCTCGACGCGACAATTCCGATCACTCCCTGATGCCATCCCCTCGACGCCAGCACTATGGCCTTATCGCGGTTCATATCGACTTCGGTTTCGATAAGCTCCAAAGCCTCATTCAATGTTTGCTCGTCGATATCTTTGCGGCGTTTATTTTCAGCGTTAAGCACACGAGCGATGGCGTTGGCTTTTGATTCATCTTTGGTGGTTAAAAGCTTGATCGCCTGCTGTGCATCACCCAGGCGGCCGATGGCGTTGATACGCGGAGCGAGTATAAACACGACCTGTCCGGTGCCGATTTTTTGTCCCATAAGACCAGCGATAAAAATCAATGCTTTCAGGCCGGGCTTGGTGGTCCGCGCGATTTGATCGAGACCAAATTTTGTCAATATTCTATTTTCGCCAATCATGGGGACAATATCAGCCGCGGTGCCGAGCGCGACCAAATCGAGATGCTGTTCGAGTTCGACTTCATCCTGCCCGAGCTGACGATATAATGCCTGCGAAAACTTGTATGCCACTCCAACAGCGGAAAGCTCAAAACCGGGGCTGTCGGGGCCATCGATCTTGGCATTCACGATAGCATTGGCATCAGGAATTTTATCGCCCGGCTCGTGATGGTCGGTGATAATACAATCGATACCTTTGCCGCGGGCGTATTCGACTTCGGAGACTGCCGTAATACCGCAATCGACTGAAATCAGTAGCTGGATTTTTCGCTTTTCGGCTTCCTGCAGACCATCTTCGGAGATACCGTATCCTTCAAGAAGACGATTGGGGAGATAGTAAGAGACATTGGCGCCGAGACGATTAAGTACGGAAAATGTCAAGGCCGTGCCGGTGATGCCATCGACATCGTAATCGCCATATATCATCATTCGTTCGTTATTTTTTAACGCTCTGATGACCCGTTCGACAGCTTTATCCATCCCGCCCATGCGAAATGGATCAAATAAATCTGATAAACTGGGATTGAGGAATTTCCGAGCCGCCGTCGAATCGGAAAGTCCTCTGGCGGCCAAAATTCTGGCGGCTATTTCAGGGACATTAACTTCTTGAGCTAATCTGCGAACTGAACTGTATTCGGGATCGGGTTGGACAACCCATTTTAACTCCATTTATCTCCACTCCAATAATAATTCCCAAAATCAAGCAGGTCTGTAAGCCGAGTTCTGTACTCGCGGATTTTACTCCGAAAGCGGCGGCCATCTATCTTGTCCCAGTGTCGCCACGAGGATCATGCGGCCTACCCGAGGATCGAATGAGACGGGCAGCCTCTCTCCTCTTATTTGGCCTTTCTTTCCGATGGGGCTTGCCATGCGATCAGCCTTGCGGCCGACCCGGTGGTCTCTTACACCGCCATTTCACCCTTATCCAACTTGCGCCGGACGGTATATTTTCTGTGGCGCTGTCCGTAGCCGGTATCTTTCGAGCCCGGCCCCCTCGCGTTACGAGGCATCTTCGCCCTTGAAAGCTCGGACTTTCCTCTCCCGGGATTAACCGGAAGCGACCGCCCGACCTGCTATCTTAAAGAACTGCTGAATAGCCCGATGCTATCCCAAAATATTTCAAATCGCAGGTAAACTAAAATTTAACCTGCGGTACTGCCTTGGCTGATTCGGGCGCCACGAAGAATGCTTTTTCTTTGAAGTTAAACATTCCGGCGATCAGATTGGAGGGAAATACTCGGATTTGAGTATTGTAGCTTGTAACTGCTTCATTGTAGCGGACTCTGGCAACCGAGATACGGTTTTCGGTCCCGGCTAATTCGTCCTGGAGCTTCATGAAGCTTTCGTTGGCTTTTAACTGCGGATAATTTTCTACTACCATCAATAAGCGCGACAGGAATCCGCTGAGCTCATTGGAGGCGTTGATTTTATCTTGCACCGAGCCTGCCCCGGCCAATTTGGCGCGGGCATTGGCAATATTGGTAAAAAGCGTATTCTCATGGGTAGCATAACCTTTGACTGTCTCAACCAGATTGGGGATTAGATCGTTTCGCCTCTGGAGCTGGTTATCGACATCCGACCATGATTTATCGACCAGTATTTGCTTGCTGGTCATGGAATTATACGGAACTATGATGCTCAGGGCGATAATTATAATGCCAAAAATCACGACCGCCCCGATAATAATGCCTATTAACGCGCCTTTAGATAGAGCCAATTTCACACCCCTTTAAAAAGCCATTCGATTGAAGGCCCAAATGCGGACAAGCCTCCATATTAACAGGTGGTCAATATAGGTGAATAGATTCGGTTTGTCAATCAGGGAAGTAGTGCGGGGAGATTCCTGCCAGCCGTAGATCGGGTTTGAAAAACCCGATAGCCCGATTTTGTCGGGTTCTTTGTTGCACTCAGGCAGTAGGTCGCGGTTTGAGTCCGGCGGCTGCCGGACGAAAACCCGACAGCTTGATTTGGTCGAATATCTCTCGTAATCGGGAACGCCGACTTACCAGAGCTGGATCAGCCGCTCTTTTTTGATTCCAAATTGGCGAGAATTTTGAGCATTAGTTCATTCTGATGTTCCAGGTGAAGCAAAATTGCTTCTATTTCTCTTTCAGCCTTAACATTTACCTCAAAATCGGATTCAGCTCGAATTTCCGCATGACGCCCTTGGAGATTCTGGCCGATCATTATTAACGGCATCAGGAAGATCTGTAGCATATTGGATATAAATAGCCAAAGGACAAACGCCGGAAAAGGATCGAAGCGAAATCCATGTGGGGCCAGGGTGTTCCAGCCCAGCCAGAGGCCGGTCCATGCTAAAATCACAAAGAAAAATCCCATTGTGCCAATATGATCAGTGACAATTAGCGAAAATCTCTCAAGTTTGGTTAGCGTCTCTTTATGCTCGACATTTGCGTTCTCTCACCGGCGTGCGCAGCTTTTTTAGCTCGGCATGCGATAGCATCTGCGGCTTATTTTCCATTTCTCCTCCACAATATTACGAAGTAAATTTTTTGTGCGTAATCAAACATGAACACAATCCTGATATATAAACATGTCCCGTTACCACATCTTCTACAGCGTGTCAAGCCGATGCTTAATTCCGCGGCCATATCAGTTCGGTCGGGTCGTGAGCCACCGACTGATACAGCTTCCTTAATAGGCGGCCTTTTCTAAGGCCGCAAATCCGGGTTGAAAGCCCCGGCTATTAATTCGATAAAGCGAGTTGTAGGTCCCGCTTTGAGTCCGGCAGCCGCCGGACGAAAACCCGACAGCCCCATTTTGTCGCGTTCCTCATTACATTCGGAACGACGACTTACACAGGCCTATTATTCATCAGCGTCATCTTTTTCGTCTCGACCCTATCCCCGGCTTTGATTCGATAGAAATACATCCCCGATGCTTGATTGCTTGCATCCCAGATCGCCTGATGATTGCCCGCGGGCTTTATACCTTCAGCAATTTTTTCTACGTTGCGGCCGAGAATATCGAAGATGTCGATGGAAATTTCTGATTGAGTTGGCAGAGTGTATTGAATCATAGTCTGGGCATTGAACGGATTGGGGTAGTTTTGGGAAATGGAGAATTTGACTGGCAGATTTTCATTTTCATTAATCCCGGTTTGGTTTTGGAAATGAAGAATCATTAATGAAGATTGATCAGCCACATATGCATAATTGCCAAGAACAAAAACTCCTTGAGATTCGCCGGGAGTAGCATAGCTTCCAGCTAAAACCGGATTAGCAGGATTAGATACGTTTAAAATCTGAAGGCCAGAAAAATAATCCGCCACGTAAGCGTAATTGCCAAGTACAAAAACACCGATAGCATCACCTGGTGTTTCATAGCTTCCGGCTAAAACCGGATTAGCGGGATTAGAAACGTTTATTATTTGAAGACCAGACCCCTCATAATCTGCCACGTAAGCATAGTTGCCAAGCACAAAAACGCCAAAGGCTTCGCCCGGTGTATCATAGCTTCCAGTCAAAACCGGATTAGCGCGATTAGATATGTTTATTATCTGGAGGCCGGCTTCCCCATCTGACACGTAAGCATAATTGCCCAGGACATAAACGCCATAAGCAACACCCTCAGTTTGATAGCTTCCTGCCAGACCGGGATTAGCCGGGTTAGATATGTCAATTATTTGAAGGCCGCGGTTCCATGACGCCACATAGGCGCAACTGTCTTTGACAAATACGTCATGAGCTGTGCCCGGCGTGTCGTAGGATCCGGTCAAAACAGGAACAGCGGGATTAGTTACATTTATTATCTGCAGACCGCGAGTTGCATCTGCCACAAAGGCGTAATTCCCTTGGGCAAAAACACTATAAGCAATACCTTCCGTGTCAAAACTTCCGACTAAGACCGGATTAGCTGGATTAGATACGTTTACTATTTGAAGACCAAATAAATAATCCGCCACATAAGCGTAATCGCCCAAAACAAAAACGTCATAAGCATAGTCCGGCGTTTCATAGCTTCCGGCTAAGACTGGATTAGCAGGATTGGATACGTTTATTATCTGAAGGCCTGCAAGATCATCGGCCACGTCCGTCACATAAGCATAATTGCCCAAAATAAAAATGCCTAAAGCATCGCCAGGAGTTTCATAGTTTCCGGCTAAAACTGGATTGGCAGGATCAGCTACGTTTATTATCTGAAGTCCATAGCTTCCATCGGTCAAATATGCGTAATTGCCCCTCGCAAAAACGACAGATGCAATACCATAAGTTTCAAAGCTACCGGCTAAAACTGGATTCTCAGGATTAGAAATGTTTATGATCTGAAGTCCTGATCCATCGCCATCCGCTACATATGCATAATTGCCCAAAACATTAACGCCAAGCGCAAAGCCCGGTGTATTAAAACTTCCGGCGAAAACTGGATTTGCGGGATTGGAAACGTTTATTATCTCGAGGCCAGACTCAAAATCCGCCACATAAGCGTAACTGCCCAGGACAAATACGCTCCAAGCATAGCCCGGAGTATCAATGCTTCCAGCTAAAACTGGGCTTGCAGGATTTGATACATTTATTATCTGAAGGCCCGCCCCGTAATCTGTCACATAAGCGTAATTGCCCAGAACACAAACGCCTGAAAAATCGCCTGGCGTTTCATAGCTTCCGGATAAGACAGGATTTGCAGGATCTGATACATTTATTATCTGAAGGCCGGAACGCCCATCCGCCACATAGGCGTAATCGGCAACAACATCGATGTCTAGCGCGCCGCCCCGAAGATACAGTTGACTTACGAATGTTGGAGAAGCCGGGATTGAGATATTTATTATGGCCAAACCGTTATTGAGCGCGCAATATGCGAAATTATCCACGACTTTGACATCATTCGCTCCACTCCAAAGCGTTGAGCCAACATAATCGACATTCTGCGCTCGCGCAGGCACAGGCATCATCAAAACGCTTATTAAAATTGGGAGGGCGGTCAGTAAACTGTAAGTCTTTTTCATCTCTTCCTCAATTATTTTGGGTTGTCTAAATACAATGTAATCTGCAAAACAACTAATAATTTTAACTGGTTAATTATTCAAAAACCGCAATCTGGGGAATTGCGGAGACGCTAATGACAATATATATTAATATCAAAAATAGGCAAGCGCTAATATTTTGTGGTCACAATTAGCCGTAGCTATCCTAAATCATTTATAAGTACGTAGTTACATACCCATAGCAAAGATGGACATAGGATCGTATTATTTAATCGGATTTATTATTTCGCACCCATGCAATGCTAAAAATCGCCTCATTTCATCAGCGTCATTTTTTTTGTCTCAACCTTATCCCCGGCTTTTTGTGGTGTCGGGTCGCCTGACCCGACACAGAGGAAGCGTTCGGGTGAGGCCACCCGACCGCACTCCAAAATCAAAATAGGCGTTTGATGAATCAAACCCCTACTGGTGTGTTATCTTTCGGTAGAGACGCAAAATCTTGCGTCTCTACAAAAAAACATCGTAAAAGTGTCAGGAAAGGGTTCCTGACACCGCACGAGAGGGTTATTTATGCCCAAAAAATCACCCCCAAAATCGAGTCAAATTGTTGTTGCGTAATTTATTAAAATTGCTATTTTAGTAGCTTGACTTTGAGGGCTGGAGTATGCCTATTTAGAGGCATGGCGATTTTCGAAGTCGATGAGTATATGATTATGGGAAGATTTTCGAATGTTTGAGCAGATCAGCGACAGGCTTGATGGCATTTTCCGTAAGCTGACCGGACGAGGTCATCTTTCGGAAAAAAATATCGGCGAGGCCGCCAAGGAGATCCGCATGGCTCTCCTCGAGGCCGATGTCAACTACAAGGTTGTCAAAAACTTCGTGGCAGAGATCGAGAAAAAAGCGATCGGCAAGGAAGTCACCAAGTCTATCACTCCCGGCCAGCAGATTGTCAAGATCGTGCATGACGAGATGATCGAAATGCTCGGGGGCGGCAAGGCTGAAATTAGCCTATCAGGAACTCCCCCATCGGTCGTGCTATTGGCAGGTTTACAGGGCTCAGGCAAGACAACATTCGCTGGCAAATTAGCCCTATATCTTCGGAAACGAGGCCACAGGCCGCTTATGGTTGCCGCTGATATTCACAGACCGGCCGCAAAAAAGCAGCTCGAAGTTTTGGCGACGTCGATAAATATGCCGTTTTACACTGCGGAAGATTCCGCGCCGAAGATCGCCGAATCATCGATAGCGCACGCCCGCGAGAAGATGCTCGATGTCGTGATTGTCGATACAGCAGGCCGTTTGCAGATAGATGACGAGCTCATGTCAGAGCTGGCCGATGTCAAGAAATCATCCGGCGCCAAGGAGATTCTCTTCGTAGCCGATGCCATGACAGGCCAGGAAGCCCTCAATGTCGCGCAGGAATTTAATAATCGTATCGGCCTTACCGGAGCAATTCTCACCAAGATGGATGGCGATGCCCGAGGCGGAGCGGCGATGTCAATCAGGGCGGCATTGGGGATACCTGTAAAATTTATCGGGACCGGCGAAAAGCTGACGGATTTGGAAGAATTTTACCCGGAACGGATCGCGTCGCGAATCCTTGGCATGGGTGATATCGTATCATTAGTAGAGAAGGCGCAGGAGACTGTTGATTTCGCTGAAGCCGAGCGGTTAGAAAAGAAGTTATTAAAAGAGAGTTTTACATTCGAGGATTTTCTTTCTCAATTAAAGCAGTTGAAAAAGATGGGGCCGTTGCAAAATATACTCGAGATGATCCCCGGAATGAGCAAGCAGATGAAGGGTGTTCAGGTGGATGAATCCGGGCTGGTCAAGGTTGAAGCGATTATCAACAGCATGACGGTTAAAGAACGGGTTCAGCCTTCCATTATCGATGGATCTCGCCGCAAACGGATCGCGACAGGTTCGGGGACATCGGTGCAGGATGTCAACCAGCTCTTGAAGCAATTTTACGAAATGCAGAAAATGATAAAGAAGTTTTCAAAAATGAATATTCCAAAAGGATTTCCAATATAATAACTCGGCCTAAGCCTGGCGGTTTAGGTCATCAGGAGGTGCAGTGTCAGTAACAATCAGATTACGTCGAATGGGCGCCAAAAAGAGGCCCTTCTACAGATTAGTAGCAACCGATATGAGAATGCCACGCGACGGGCGTTTCATAGAAGCCCTGGGTCATTACCAGCCGATTGAAAAACCAGCCAAGATTTTCCTCAACGAAGACAGAATCTTCTACTGGATGGATAATGGCGCCGTGATTTCGGATACGGTCAATTCGTTATTTAAGGAAATAGGCCTGCTCAAGAAATGGTCCAAGCACAAAAAGGGCGAGGATATTTCCGAAATGCAGATTAAGGGCGAAATCAAGGAAAAAACCAAAAAGAAGAAAAGGACCCCTAAACCTGAATAGAAGTGTTCCAATAGAACCTCTTATTCCACTACAAGCAAGGAGGAAACGTGAAGGAGTTCATCGAGTACATAGCAAAGGCACTGGTTGACCACCCCGAATCAGTAGCAGTTACTGAGGTCGAAGGCGAGAAAACCACAGTCTACGAACTGAGAGTTTATCAAGACGATCTTGGTAAAGTAATCGGTCGGAAAGGACAAACTGCGAAGGCCATTAGAACCATTATTTCGGCGGTTTCCGCGAAAAAGGGTAAACGGGCTCTTCTGGAAATATTAGAATAGCGACGTCGGTTAGCGTTAGCTCAGACATGCCGCCGGTTTCTATATGAAGATTGCAGTGGCATACATTAAAGGGCCACGAGGTTTCAAAGGGGAGCTGGCGGCTGTCCTTTATAATGCTGATTCTCAAAGTATCCATCAGGGCGCGAAGGTGCTCATGGCCAAGGGAGAGAATTCACTCTCCGCGACGGTAGAATACGTCAAATTATTAAAGGGAAGAATCGCTGTAAAATTCATTGGTATCGACGATGAAGACAATGCCAAACGATGGAAAGGCGCCGAAGTTTTTGTCGAAAAAGACGACCTTCCCCCATTGGCAGAAAATGAATTTTATCATTATGAGCTCGAAGGGGCCGAAGTATCCGACGAAAATGGAAATATTGTAGGGACTGTAGAAAGAATCGATCAAATCGCGGCGAATGATATGTTGAATATTAAAAACGGTGACAAAACAATCATGGTACCGTTCGTGAAATCGATAATCAAAACAATAGATTTGGAAGCAAAGAAAATAGTAATTAGCAAGATCGACGGGCTTTATTGAGTATGCGGATTGATATTATCACAATTTTCCCTGAGATGGTCGATGCTCCTCTTCGCGAAAGCCTTATCGGCCGCGGCAGGGAAAACAACCTTTTCGATATTAAGGTGCATAATCTGCGCGATTATACACTTGATAAGCATAAAGTTGTCGATGATATCCCCTATGGCGGCGGGCCAGGCATGGTGATGAAGCCCGAACCGATTATAGCCGCGATAAGGGCTCTCGATCCCGATAATCAGGCAACTCGTATACTGACATCGGCATCGGGGGAGCTTTTCACCCAGCAGATGGCGATTGAGTTATCAAAGATTGAACGAATATTAATTATTTGCGGACATTATAAAGGAGTCGATCAAAGAGCGGTAGATATCGCGGGCTTGCGCGAAGTTTCGATCGGCGATTATGTAGTCACCGGCGGCGAATATGCCGCTATGGTAATCACCGATGCCATCTTGAGGCTTTTGCCCGGTACGATGAAGGATTTTGGCTCGGCGGAAAACGATTCTCATTTCGCGGGGCTTTTGGGCTCGGAAGAGTATACTCGTCCGGAGGAATTCGAGGGTCATCGCGCGCCGGAAGTACTGATATCGGGGCATCACGAAAATATCCGCAAATGGCGCATCGGTAACGCTCTTTACCGGACAAAATATAGACGTCCCGAGCTTTTTGAAAAAAAAGCTTTAAATAATGATGAAAAAAAGATATTAGATGAATATGAAAATAATTTAAAACGAATGGAGTTAGGACAATGTCAGTGATAAAAGCGCTGGATGGCAAATCCCTTAAATCGGATATCCCGAATTTCGCGCCTGGCGATACTATCAAAGTACACGTCAGAATCAAAGAAGGCGATAAGGAAAGAATTCAGATATTTCAAGGCACTGTTATCGCTCGTAACGGCGGCGGATTATCGGCATCATTCACGGTGCGCAAAATATCGGCTGGCGTAGGCGTGGAACGTGTCTTCCCCCTGCATTCGCCGAATGTCGATAAGATTCAGCTTATCAAACAGGGCAGAATTCGCCGTTCCAAGCTGTATTACCTCAGAGACCTCAAGGGCAAAAAGGCCAGGATAGCTGAGAAAAAAGAGGCTTGATAAGGTCTGATGGAAAATTCGGGCTCGGTGATTTCACCGAGCCTTTTACTTGCGGAGTCGATGAGGCCGGGCGCGGGCCGTTGGCGGGGCCGGTCGTAGCGGCGGCCGTGATACTTCCTTCTGATTTTGATATTGATGGTCTCGATGATTCCAAGGCTCTTTCGCCGACACAGCGGACTTATCAGAAGGAACGAATAATTGCCTCGGGTGCGGCGTGGAGTATTGCCGCGATAGGGCCGGAATTAGTGGATGAGATCAATATTCTTCAGGCATCTCTACTGGCCATGCGCAAGGCTATTGAAGGGTTAAACGTAAAGCCGGAACTAGTTTTGGTCGATGGTAATTGTAGAATACCGAATTTTGATATTGAGCAGAGGGCAATCATAAAGGGAGATTCAATTGTGCCATCGATAATGGCGGCATCGATCCTGGCCAAGACACATAGAGATGAGATAATGCAGTCTATGAGTCAGCGATATCCCGGATATGGATTCGAAAAGCATAAGGGATATCCGACAAAGAGCCATATCGACTGTCTCATGAAATTAGGCCCCTGCCCTATTCACAGAAGATCATTTTATCCGGTGACCACCTTTTTCAAGGAGGATGAGAGATGATTGCCGACACGATTTTAGGAACACCGATTATAGCCAGCGGAATTCTACTGGTCTTAAGTTTAGGCGATATATTGTTGGGCAAGATAGCATCGAATCAATATAAGAATTACACTTCGAAATATATCGAATACCAGTCAGCGAACCTGTTCAAAACATCGCAGACGATAACATTCTATAAGGTTTTATTGAAAATTATTCCGGCAATACTGATTCTGATCATTTGGTTAACCGCGAATTCATCGTCATCACCGATATCGTTGGCGCTCTACTGGATGATTTTGGGGTTTTCATTATCGTTATTTCTGATAATCGATCTACGTCATTTAGAATCGATAATTGTCGGGAGATTGTACAAGAACTTTCAAGGAATTTTATCCGGCAAATTATCGATCGGTTCTAAATTCTCATTAGGGCAATCGTCGGCGCAAATTCTGACATTATTAGTGATCATGTTAATAGTAACGTTTTTCAATTGGCACTTATTTTATATCGGAGCGACACTGGCTCCGCTTTCATTAATATTGCGCAACCTGTTCTTAATGAAATCGTAGTATAGAAAAAAAGGATCGGTAACAATGCCCCGGTCTGTGATCGGGGTATTTTAGTAATTATGGCACGAGATTTAACAATAGGTTCGATTCCAAGGCAGATAGTGATTCTGGCAGTGCCTGCCGTATTTTCTATGTTTGCCCTGGTTACCAATAATATTGTCGATACGGCGCTGGTCGGGCATCTTGGCGATTCGCAATTGGCAGCTGTTGGATCGGCGGGGTTTGTCATCTGGATATTGCTTTCGATCATCGATGTCTTCTCGGTCGGGACGGTAGCATTGATAGCGCAGGATTACGGCGCAAAGAACCTGGCGGGCGCATCGGAAAAGGCGATGCATATTCTCCGATTCGCATTTATTTTTTCCATCTTTCTGGGAATCGCGGGAATTTTTCTTTCAAGCGTAATAATCGGGGCATTGAACCTTGCGCCCGAAGTGGAGAAGATGGGGCGAGTATATCTAATGATTATATTCATGGCCGTGCCATTTATTTTTGTTGGCGAAGTCGGTGGCGCAATATTCAGAGCGATCGGCGATACCACGACTCCAATGATCATCATGTTTACAGTCGTAGGCGTGAATATTATTCTGAACATATTTCTGGTATACGGAGTTTGGATCTTCCCTCGATTGGAGACCATGGGTTCGGCAATTGCGACCGCGACGGCTCATACACTTGGCACATTCATGGGACTGGCATTTGTCCTTAAGGGGAAAATACCATTCAGAATATTACCGAGCATTTCGAAAAAGATCGATTTCGGAATAATCTGGCGAATGACGAAAATCGGGGCTCCCGTTTCATTATCGGGCGGAGTATTCGCGGCGGTATATCTTGTAATGACAAGAATAATGTCGGAATTCGGAACATCGGCGGTGGCCTCGATTCCAGTGGGCAACCGAGCTGAATCGATATCATTTATGACATGCTTTGGATTCTATATGGCGACATCCGCGATGGTAGGCCAAAATCTTGGAGGAAATCAGCCCGAGCGAGCCAAGAAGGCCGCCTGGACATCATTAGGTATTATATCTATAGTCACTTTATTTTTCGGATCAATATTTTATTTTTTCAATCAGCACATAACGTCGATATTTACAACTGATCCTGAAGTAATCAAGAATGCCGGCTCCTATTTAAGAATATTGGCTATTTCGCAAGTATTCATGGGATTTGAAATAGTCCTTGAGGGCGCATTCGCCGGAGCCGGGAATACATTTCCGCCGATGGCTGTATCGATTCCCGGCACGCTATTGAGAATTCCGTTAGCCTATTATTTTGCCATTACGCTCGGCATGGGACCTGTCGGTATCTTTTGGGCGATTACGATATCGACAATTATCAAGGGCACTACAATCATGTTTTGGTTCCGTTCGGTACGCTGGCAAAAGAGAGTCTACTAATTCGCCCTGCCTTCGTCCCTGGCTATCTGTCTGCCAACAATCCATCCGCCAATACCTACTGCCAGGCCAATAAGAATAAACATCATGCCGAATGATACACCCTGCCATTGATGCATTCCTTCGGTTACCGACATCAGGATAACGCCAAGCCCTACCGCCGCCCAAATTAACGCGGCCTTTATTGAGCTGAGATGGCTCTTTGCGGCCCTTGGGAATGACGGCAATGGCTGTCCCTTTTCGATTGCCAGGCGGATTAGTTCAGCTTCTCTTTTCTTTTGGGAATTGTTGGATGCTAATACGGCGATAAGCACCGGTACGGCACCTATAATGCCAAATATCAATCCCACCAAAAGAACTACGTTGAAATTCGGGTCTGCTTGCCACATTGTTGCCTCCTTAGTTTTGGCCATTAGACTTAAGAAGATGAGCCTTTTGTTTCAAAAAAATGAATCTGAACACAATATTTTACGTATTCAAATGTGAGACGAAAATTATGGAAGGCAAAATCAACCAATCGGCCATTGTATCATCATTAAGCGGAGTATTTGTCAGAAGACAGGCTAGGGCTGTCTTAGCGGCGCAAGATGATGACACGATTATCGAACTTGTCAGAAACGGTGATACTGACGCGTTTAGAGTTTTAGTCAAGCGATACGAGGATTTCGTCTTTACGTTGATAAATGGTCTTGTACATTCTGATGATCAGGCAGCCGATATTGCCCAGGAAGTTTTTTTAAGAGCATATCGTTCAATAAGACGTTTCGAGAAACGTTCGAGCTTCAAAACCTGGCTTTACAGGATTTCCTATAATACAGCGTTAAGCCATATCAACAAAGAAAAAAAGGAACATGCGCCGATTGAATTAGATTATGTATTGAGAGCCGCTGAAAATAATAATCATACATTGAAATTGACTGTTCAGAAATTGATGAAATTACTGAAGCCGGAATTGAAAGCTGTCATTATTTTTCATTATTATGATGATCTAAAATATGAGGAGATTGCTGATATTATGAATTGTCCGGTCGGGACTGTCAAAATCTGGCTTTTCAGAGCGAAACTCGAATTGAAAAAGCTCTGGGTAAAATATGCGGTATAGCTGTCGAGATATCGATAAAATTATCGAGCGCGATTTCCGGGACGATTTCGACCAGGAATCGCTGATTGGTCATATTGAATCATGCCCTCAATGCGGAGCCAGATTTCAGCTTGATTCACAATTGGAAGATATATTGAGCCTGAAAATGAGAGAAACCGCGCTAATATCATTTTCGGAACAAGTAATGGCGAAAACCGCTTTGATTGAATCCGAAAAGAAATATCTCGCAAAAGGTATTATGATCAGTTGGGCATCCGCGGCAATCTGTATATTCATATTGGTCGGGGCTATATTATCCAACTCCAAATCATTGTTCTCTACGCTGAATACATTAATTTCAAAAAATGAATATTCTCATTTATCGAATATCAGTAATTCATTCTTGTCATTAATCCCCGGACTAAAATCACTTTTCACGCTACTGATTTCATCCCCTCTTTTTTTGTTAATTTTGGCGGGAATAGCAATTTCGCTGTGGACATTCTCAATAACCGGCATTAAAGAACAAACCGAATAAAAAAAATGAGCGATATTACTCGCCCATTAAAATAGATTTCTGTAGAGTTTAATTACTTGCTTACAGCTTTCATCTTAGCCTTGATATCGGGAATATCGGCGAGCCTTGTCACAATCCACTCGCCTGTCGGATCGTTCTTAATCATGCGGCTCAGAACATCATTACGCGAATATTCATTGCTCAAAAGCTTATTCAAATAAGCATCGGCTATAGCCCTGTCAGCGAAAATTGAATCGGCCAACTCAGCCTTAGTCGCCGGATTCGATAATAATTGCCCGAGAATATAAGTCTTTGTCTGCGGTTCAGCCATTATACGATCCAATGCCTTCTGCTTGTCACAACTCACTACAATGGCGCCAAGTCCCAAAATCGCAATAAGAATGAATTTTTTCACATTTCCTCCCATATTTATTACCAGTTATTTAATCGCTTACAGGAATATAAGTCAAGGATATTCTTACACTATCGCCGGGTTCCGCCCCTGAACTTTGTTCAGGGTGAAACCCGACAAAAGTGTTAATTATAAAAATACGTTACGACGCCGGAAAATACTAATCATATTGGGCATTTTATGTGCAAGTCGGGTTTCTACGACCGAAGGTCGGCGGAACCCGGCTGTGGAAAGCTAATTCGATTCTTGACGTTTTTCATAATCATCCAGGGCGGCCCGCAACGCTTCCTCCGCCATTACGGAGCAATGGATTTTCACAGGAGGCAGCCCGCCAAGAGCTTCCGCAACCGCTTCATTGGAGATCTTCAATGCCTCTTCTATCGGCTTGCCCTTGAGCATTTCGGTAAGTATCGATGACGACGCTATAGCCGCGCCGCATCCAAAGGTCTTGAATTTAGCGTCTATAATGATCCCATTTTCGATTTTAAGGTATAGCCGCATCATATCGCCGCATGTGGGATTGCCAACATTGCCGACACCGGACGCATTATCGATCTCACCCATATTGCGGGGATTTGCGAAATGATCCATTACTTTATCAGAATAGGGAAATGCCTTATCCATTAGAAAGCTCCTTTTTTTTCAAATAATCATCATAGCTTGGAGACATTGCCAGAAGCTTCTCGACAATCCCCGGCATGATAGAAATTACGAATTCAACTTCATCGATAGTATTATATTTTCCCAATGAGAATGTGATCGATCCAGCGCATATATCCGATGGCACTCCTACCGCTCTTAACACATGCGACGCTACCAAATCATTCTCGTCTTTCCCTTTGATATTGGAACTGCATGATGATCCGGATGACGCCATCACGCCATTCATATTGAGAAGAAGGAGAAGCGATTCCCCCTCTATATGTTCAACCCAGAATGAGACATGACCGGGAAGCCGTTTAACGGGATGGCCCGTAAAATGAATGAATGGGATTTTGGACTCTAATCCATTCCACAATTTCTTTCCCAGCTTTGTTAAATGCTCATTGATTTGAGTCATCTTGCCTTGAAGCTGATTGCAGGCCTCGCCCATGGCCGCGATACCGGGCAGGTCTTCGGTGCCTGGACGGATGCCGTATTCTTGATTACCACCATCCCATAATGGCGATATTCTGATTTTAGGTGCAATGTATAAGGCTCCCACTCCCATTGGGCCGTATAAATTATGACCTGAAAGAGTCAAGAGATCGAATCCAGATTTTTGAATATCAATTGGGATTGATGAGGCCGCGCTGGTGGCATCGCAATGAAATATGGCTCCATGCTTTTTACAGATGCCGGAGATCGAATCATAATCTTGGATAGTACCGATCTCAGGATTGGCCAACCCCACTGAAACCAATGTCGGTCTTGCCTTGATGGCTTTTTCGAAATTCGCGAGATCGAGCAAGCCGGATTTTTCAACATCCAAAAAGACAACATTGATACCATTCTGGCTCAATCGTCTTGCCTGATTTATTATTGAGTAATGCTCGATTTCCGAGACGGCAAGTTGATATTCTTGATTAGCAGATAGAAAACCTGATATGGCCAGATTATTGGATTCAGTAGCTCCCGATGTAAAAACAATATTCTCCGGCGCCGCATGTAGAAAATTAGCGACCTTCAAGCGGGCATCATCGAGAATTAATCCCGCCTTTATCCCTGCCTGATGAATATGTGATGACGGATTCCCATGATGCGACTGCAGTACATCAAGCATCGCCTTTACAGCCTCAGGGTCCGGAAATGTCGTATTGATATTGTCGAAATAAATATTTTTTTCTGCCATACAAAATAATAATTAATGATGAAGGGACTGGAGATTTGTTTCACGGAAAACATTGAGCATGGCTTCAGAAGCCCTTTGCCAAATTGGATAAAAACCGCAACCCTTTAAGTCCGGACATCGATTCTCACCTTCCAGGCAGATATTTAACGCCATCGGTCCGAGAGTACCTTCCATGATATCCAATAGATTAATTTCAGCCGGATTTTTGGCCAATGAATACCCGCCCCTGGCCCCCTTTATAGCTATGAGAAGACCGGCTTCAGTCAAATCCTTTAAAATTTTTGCGAGGAAATGCCTGGGGACTCCGCTTTTTTCTGAGATTTCATTTATGGTATGAGGATTTTGGCTTTCGGAATTTGCAAGATAGGCCATCGCCCTCAATGCGTAATCGCCCTTTCGCGTAAATTGCATAAGACACCTTTATCGGTCGTTTTAGTCTATTAAATCGCCAAAAAAATTATTTATCCTTTTTCTGATTTAAGCCGCCAGAAGTCAAAATGTCTTCAGCAAGCGACAAAGCCACACCGGATAGCATGACCTCGACCCCAAATGCCGTAAAATCATCGGAAATAAGACTTCGTTCAGCATTGGAGTAGAGCGAGCATGCAGCCTCTCGTTCAACAACAAGTCCGGAGATTTTACCCGTCGCCTCCGATACAAATGTGACCTCGCCAAGCTCTTCCGATAAAACATATCCCGAACAGTCGTGCAATTGCAAATGACAATTCTGAGTGTAGATAACTATCATCGCGCCCTTGGCCTTTTCACCAAGTGATACTTCGGGATAGATTTCCAATGATAATTGCCGTTTCTCAGCATGATTAACGAGCTTGAGATGGAAATGATCCTTATGATCATTTATCTCGGGTACGCCAAGACATGACGCAATTTTATTGATATCTTCTCTTGAAAATATCGTCTTAGTCATTCTTTTTTCTCGGCCTTTGTCGAGTCGTCCTGTTTCGGTTTGTCAATCTGCGCTTTGGGCTTATCGGAATTATCTATTTCAGATTGGACATCCCGCATAGCACTTTTAAATTCTCTAATGCCCTTTCCTAATCCCTTAGCGACTTCAGGGATACGGTTGGCGCCAAAGAGAAGCAGAACTATCACAAGGATAATAATTAGCTCTCCTCCGCCGGGCATTGAAAGAAGGATCATCTCATTCATATTATTTCACCTCTAGGTTTACAGATACCACCATTTGAAATATATTATAACCAATATTACCATTAAAACGGAAACAAAATTTATTTTTATAAGCAGCCCAAATGCCATTGATATGGAATAAAGATTAATATAGATAGGCTCCCTAACCTCATTAATTGTCACGCCGCCGCGGCCAATACCTACCTCTAAGTTCTTTTGAAACAACGTCTTAACTGCCCCATCGGGCAACAAATCGCCAACGAATTGACCAATAAATCCTCCAATTATAGTCGCCAAAACCAGTGCTACAACCAAAAAAGATATTTCTCTATCTTTCATGAATCCCTCGCTAATTTCGATTGCAAATAGATTTTATCAATGCCAAACCGCTTTCGGAGCCAAGTAGCTTCTCGCAGGCTCGCTCAGGATGGGGCATCATACCCAGAACATTTCCGTTATTATTTATAATACCCGCGATATTATTCATCGAACCATTGGGATTGGAATCGGCAGTCACGACACCATTTTCATCGGCGTATCTAAAGACGATTCGATCATTCTGCTCCAATTCCGACAGAGTCCTGGGATCCGCGTAGTAGTTGCCTTCGCCATGAGCTACCGGCACATTTATCAAATCGCCCTTGTTGAGTTCCGACGTAAATTGAGTATGATTATTTTCGACTCTCAGATTCACCTGTCTGCAGACAAATCTCATATTCGCATTTTTCAGCATCGCGCCCGGAAGCAAACCGGTCTCGACAAGAATCTGAAAACCATTGCATATACCCATAACTGATCCGCCATCATTGGCAAATTCGACGACCTTTTTCATTATGGGCGAAAATCTGGCAATACCCCCTGAACGAAGGTAATCGCCATAGGAAAATCCGCCAGGCAACACAATAAGATCAGACCCCATTAAATCCTCGGAGCCATGCCAGAGATACTCTACCGATGTGCCTTCGACCATCTTGAAGGCTTGATAGGCATCGTAATCGCAATTAGAACCGGGGAATATGACAACTCCAATTTTCATCTTTGAACCTGAATATCATATTTTTCTATTACTGAATTAGCCAGCAATTTGTTCGCGATTTCTTCCGCAACCTTTTTGGCGTTGGATTCAGATTCGGCATCGATCTCAACTTTGAAAATCTTGCCGGTATTGACATTGACAATATTCTTGAATCCGAGATTTATCAAGGCATGGGCTATTGTCTTCCCCTGAGGATCGAGCACGCCGTCCTTGAGTGACACCTTTATGTCAACATTGAATTTCATCTACTCACCTTTTTATATTTATCGAATAACCAATCACGCTTTATGTTCAAGCTTCGCGCGGGGGCGAAAAGAACCGGCCGAAAACATGGAGACTATCATTTTCGCGACGGAATAAATTATATAAAGCATCGTAAACGGGAAAATCACGAGTGAAGCGTTAATCGTAAGTCCCGCCGCCATAACCAATATTCCCATTACCTTAACAATATTCTTCGGCTTTGAAAAATCGAAGCGGGGCATCGTCTCGAATTCGATAGTCGATACCATCAGAACCGCTGATGACATTATGAGAATGATGAAAAATTTCTCCATTCTAACCGAGCCCCACAATTCAATAGAGAAAAGCACATATGAGACGATAGCAATGGCCGCGGATGGTATCGGCAAACCCAGAAAATTAACTTTCTGCTCTAATTTTGCCGAAAGATTAAATCGAGCTAACCTGAAACTGCCGGCCATGAGAAACACGAAAGCCAATAGCCAGGAAAATATCGTTTGATGGATAAGTGAAAAACTCACGACCATTACAGCCGGAGCCACCCCAAATGACACTATATCGGCCAGAGAATCCAATTCAACTCCGAAACGAGAAGACGTATTTGAAAAGCGGGCGACAAGTCCATCGAGAAAATCAAGAAATGCGGCCATAATAATAAGCCAGGCGGCCTCGCTCAGATTTCGATTTAAAGATTCCCCTGCAAGGCTGCTCGCCCCGCCGGATAAGATAATTGAAATAAAGCCGCAAGCCAGATTGCCCATTGTAAACATTCCGGGCAGTATGCCTTTAATATTTTTCATTGGAATCTTCCTAATATAGTCTCTCCGGCAACTACCCGACGTTTTAGAGTGATATCAATTTTGGCGCTCGATGGCAAAAACAGATCCACCCTGCTTCCGAATCTAATAAGCCCGACTCTTTCGCCTGCTGTTATAGCGTCTCCCGGCTTTTTGTAAAAGATACAGCGGCGCGCGATAGAGCCGGAAACCTGATGCATTTTCACCAGGCCCTGATCGGTTTTTATTTCGATCTCATTGCGCTGATTTTCGCTCTGGGCGGAATCAGCGGACGCGATATGAAATTTCCCCGGGATAAATTGCACCGATTGGACCACTCCTGAAACCGGGGCCCTGTTGACGTGGACATTAGTAACCGAAAGAAAAATCGAAAGCGACGGCTGATTGGCATCATCGTTAATACGAATGATTTTGCCATCGGCGGGCGAAATTATGAGATTTCCCCCTTTCGGGGATTTTCTTACAGGGTCACGGAAGAACAGCATTACGAGCAGACCCAAAAAGAAGAATCCGACTGAAACATAGATAAAAGTCATCGAAAAATGGCTTAGGGAAATATAGAAAAACAGCACCGCAATAAAAATAAATGGTAGTGGGAAGATGAAACCTTCTTTTGTCATATCGCCGTAGCCCTTTTAATTATCATATTTGCCCTGCGGGTATAGTAGGAAATATCGAATAAGGTGTCAATCTCTTTTGGCTTGAGGTATTTTTGAACCTCGGCTGAGGATTTGATCAAACCTCTAAAATCCTCTCCATTTTCCCAGCTTCGCATAGCCAGTGTTTGGACAACGGCATAAGCGGCCTCGCGGCTGGGCATTTTATCAGTCAATGCCAGCAGCACCCTTTGTGAATAGACCAGACCGCGCGTTACTTCGATATTCCGCCTCATGTTGCCGGTATTGATCCTGAGATTCGATAAAATGACATTAAGCTTATCCAGCATATAATGGAGCAATATCGTGGAATCGGGAATGATTATTCGTTCGACCGACGAATGAGTAATATCTCGTTCATGCCAGAGAGCCATGTTCTCCATCCCCGCATGAGCATTGGCACGCAACACCCGGGCCAAACCGGCAAGCCGTTCGCAGGTGATGGGGTTTTTCTTATGCGGCATTGCCGACGAGCCTTTTTGGCCTTTAGAAAAGCTTTCTTCTAATTCGAGAATTTCGGTTCTTTGAAGGCTTCGAATTTCGGTCGCAATTTTCTCGATCATGCCTCCGATTATAGCCAATACTGATAGATAATATGCATGGCGATCTCTTTGAGTCACCTGAGTCGATACTAAGGCCGGCTTAAGCCCCAATTTGGCACAAACAATCTTTTCAACTCGAGGATCGATATGGGCGAAATTGCCGACCGCCCCCGAAAGCTTGCCGACAGCGGCATCCGCAATAGCGTCATCGAGCCGTTTAATATTGCGAACACTTTCGGTATACCATAATGCTAACTTGAGACCAAAGACGGTTGGCTCGGCATGGACACCGTGAGTTCTGCCTATACAAACAGCGTCTTTATATTTGGGGGCCATGCGGCGAAGAAGTTTTGAGATATCTACAAGTTTTTCCTTAATGAGAAGACCAGCGTCCTTCATCAGGTAGCCAAGTGAAGTATCGAGAACGTCTGAGGAAGTCAATCCTACATGAATATACTTTGCTTCCGGCCCGACGTTCTCAGCAAGATTAGTCAGGAACGCGATTACATCGTGATTGGTTTTAGCCTCGATAGCATCGATGCGCCGGGCATTGATTTTGGCTTTCTTCTTAATTCTGGCGACCGCGTTTCGAGGAATCACTCCCTGTTGCGCCTGGGCTTCGCAAACAGCTATTTCAACTTTCAGCCAGGTAGCGAATTTGTTTTCATCGGACCACAGGGCCGCCATTTCAGGAAGAGTATATCGAGAGATCATAGATTCTTAACCTTTTCCCAATCCTCGAGAAATTTCTTTAAGCCAACATCGGTTAACGGGTGATTTAGCAATTTGTCTATCACATTAAACGGCATGGTGACGATATCGGCGCCTATCATGGCGGCCTCGACAACATGCAAAGGATGTCTTACCGAGGCCACCAGCACCTCAGTGTCATAGCCATAGTTGTCATAAATAGTCACGATTTCTTCTATTAACTGCATGCCCGAAGTAGAGACATCATCGAGCCGGCCGACGAAGGGCGATATAAATGCCGCGCCTGCCTTGGCGGCGATAAGCGCCTGTGTTGGCGAAAAACAGAGCGTGACGTTGACCTTGATACCCTCGGATGAGAGCTTCTTGATTGCGGCTACGCCGTCGCGGATAATGGGTATTTTGACCACAATATTGTCGGCAATTTTGGCAAGCTCATGGCCTTCTTTCAGCATACCTGCCGTATCGGTGGCCGTGACTTCCGCGGAAACCGGGCCATCTACGATTTTGCAGATATCGACCAGCAATTCTTTGAATTGCCGCTTTTCCTTGGCGGCGAGCGATGGATTGGTAGTCACGCCATCGAGAATACCCATTTCATTGGCCGCTTTAATTTCATTTAAATTGGCGGTATCGATGAAGAATTTCATATCTAACTCCTTTTATAGTTTACTTCGGCCAGATACAGGCCTTGGGCCGGGGCGATATATTTCGCCTTGGCATCTATTTTATTTTCCAACATTTTCTTAAAAAAATCCAACTCCATTTTGCCATCATGAACGGCTACCATCGAACCGACCAATAGCCGCACCATATTGTGGAGGAAACGGTTGGCAGTGATATCGAAACGCAGAAAGCCTCCCTGTCGTGACCATTTGGCATCGAGTATAGCGCAAGCATTATCGATCTTGCGGGATTTTACCTTGCAGAAATTTTCAAAATGCTTCGCTCCTGCCACCATGCCCGCCATCTGTTTCAACTTCAATATATCGAATTTCCTTCCCGCAACCCAGCAAAATTCGGAGTCGATCGCGGTCAATTTTTCGGAAATCAGATAACGATAACTGCGCGACAAGGCGTGGCGCCGGGAATCGAAATTTAAGGGGACATGTTTGCACGACAGCACTACTATGTCATCAGGCAGAATTCGATTAAGGCGATATAGAATTTCTTTTGGCGGAATATCTCGATCCGACTGAAAATTGGCGTATTGAGCGAGCGCGTGAACACCGGTATCAGTCCTGCCGGAGCCGGTTAATTTCACTTTATGACGTAAAAATTTCTCGAGGCTTTCGCGTAATACCCCTTGTACGGTTCTCCCCCGCGCCTGCTGTTGCCATCCGAGAAAGCCCCCGCCTCTATATTCTAATTTGAGCAGGATATTTCTCATTTCAGATGCGCTCCAAGATAGATGACACCGGCGGAAATAAATATGGCTATTACGCTCGAAAGATTGATTCTGGCTGGCGGCAGGGCGGCATGGAGATGACGCTGAGCATAACCTTTGGTTTCCAAGGCGATTCCGGCGAGCTCGGCGCGTTTGAATGAATTTACGAAGAGTGGCGCGATTAATAAGGACGCGAAACGGGCTTTATTTTTTAGGTTTCCTTCCGAGCTGACTCCTCTGGTCTTCAGAGCCAGCGAAGTGGTTTTGCCCTGTTCGACCATCTCCGGCAAGAAACGAAGCGCGAGAAATATCGCCAGCGAGAAATTGGCCAAAGGTCTGCCGGCTTTTCCTAAATGCCGCGCTAAACGTTCCAGCGGCGAAACCAATTCAAACGGATTAACCATTTTAAACATCAAGAGACCAATATATCCAAACGATATCAGTTTCATGCCGTAGTTGAATCCGGCATCAAGACCTTCGCGCGTGGCATTTAGAATCCAAATGCGAAATAATATCTGGCCCGGATGCGAAAACAGGTGGAATAAAAATATAAACGCGAAAAGCCATTGAATATACACCAATGTCTTAAATATGTCTCTGAACCTGCCGTCGAAGATAAGAAAGGTGAAAACAACTATGACAGTTAAAAGACAAAGGTAAGTCAGGTTATTTGAGATTGTCGCTCCCAAGGCCGCGCTGAGCCCGAATATAAACAAGGCGGCTGAACCGGGCCGCGGCGAATTATCTCTGGCGTTTGAATTTTTATTCAATTCCATATGTCAATTTACGTTATTTTGTTCAATTATTCAAGCCTGTCGATTATGCGTGAGAAGGTTATTGCGACGTTAGCGTACCTATCATATTATATGCTCTATGCCCGCAAATGATAAAGATTTCCGTCGCAATTTTTCGTTGGGAGTGATAAATGGGACATTCTTCAATGGTGCGCTGGCATTTCTTTCCGGATCGACAGTTATACCGGTTTTTATTTCGCAATTAACCGACTCCAAGATATTGATCGGATTATTTTCGACTTTGGAATCGTTTGGCTGGTTCGCGCCGCAGCTTTTCACGGCGCTTTTTATAGCGCATAGGGATAAAGTACTGGGATTTTATAATAATTTATCATTCGCGCGGTTATTCTTTTTCGGAATCGCGACTGCAACAGTTTTTATATTCAGCCAAAATCATTCGTTGATACTTTTGTCATTCGCGATAAGCTTTACGATTTACGCGATCGCGTCGGGAATTGCCGGAATAGCATTTACGGAAATAGTCGGGAAGACTATTCCTGTCAATAAGCGGGGAAGTTATTTTGGGTTGAGGATGTTTCTGGGAGGAAGTATCGCGGCGATTGAGGGTATCGCTGTCACCAAGATATTGGAAGTATATCCATACCCTCAGAATTTTGGCATATTATTTATCGCGGCCTGGGTCATGATGTTTTTTGGACTATTGGTTTTTGCTTATATCAAGGAACCGTCGGCTAAAGAGCGGCTGCCCAAGGCTCCCCCGGTTATGCATCTTAAAGAGGCGTTAAAGATTTATACTAATGACAGCAATTTCAGAAGGCTTTTCTGGTCGAGGGCATGGGTGAATACATATTATATGGCGACACCATTTTATATTGTATTTGCGATAGATAGATTAGATGCGCCCAACTGGATAGCCGGAACTTATCTGGCGGCCCAGATGGTCGGATTTCTTTCGACTAATCTGCTCTGGGCCTGGCTTTCCAATAAGGTATCGAACAGACTAGTTATTATTATCGCGGGCCTAATATCAGTATTGCCACCGTTACTTGCATTCATCGGATATTTCATTTCGATTAATTATCTGCATTTTTCGGTGGTATTTTTTCTGATTGGAATGGCGGAGGCTGGAATTGGAATGGGGTACATCAGTTATCTTTTGGAAATCGCCCATGAAAAAGGACGGCTGTTATCGATAGGAGTCATGAATACATTCTTGGCACCGACTGTATTTTTTTCGGCGTTGGGGGGATTGCTGGCACAGATATTTTCATTGCGGATATTGTTTGTTATCGTATTCATCACGACAGCGATGTCGCTGAGTATTTCGATAAAACTTAAAGAGACAAGAAATAGATGATATGAACCGGTAGAGACATGCCATGGCATGTCTCTACTAATATTTTATATTTTTCTGACGAATATTCCCGAGGCGATTTCTTTATCGATAGCAATTTCAGTGGCGCCAATTCGAAGCAGATAAGACGGCTTTTTCTGATATAGACTTACTTCCGCTCCGGGAATAAGGCCGAGATTGACCAGCCTATCAAGCCTTTGGCGAAACGCCGAAGTTATAAAGGCGACTTTTGCGTTGGCTTTATCATCTAACTCGCTCAGGGGAACTACTATCGGAGTTGCATTTTTCCTGCCATCTTTACAGCATTCGCCGGGGGGGATTCGTTTGCCATGAGGGCAGGTTGGCGGATGACCGAGAATTATGCAAATAGTCTCGGTTACTGATGGCTCTACTATATGCTCGAAGGAACAGCTGGTGAGATTAAGCCCGTCGTCGTTAAGGCCGAGAATGTCATTGAAAAGTCGTTCGGCGAGACGATGACGTCGTACAAGCAATTGCGCTCTGGAATAGCCATCATCGAGTAAATTTATCTTCCCATCGCTAATTGAGATCAGCTTTTCTTTGGTCAATGATTCAATATCATCATCGCCGGGGATATCTTCGAGATTAAGATCGGATAATTTTACGAGGGAATGCCCGTCCTCATTGGCTTTATATAGAGCTTCCAGAAGCTCATCGATAATATGTCCTTTATGTTTTTCCAGGGGAAATTTCCTTTTTAATGAGTTTGCGATAAATATTAAGAAGAGAGGAAGAAGCGACCCAGCTATAGCTGCAATTAGGACAGCAGATTTTTTGGCAATTGGGATTAAGCGGGCACCCTTCGCAGGCATGCATAGAGCATGAATCGAAGCGATAGCCGCATAGAGGACAGTTTACGACCATAAAGCTAACCCCCGAAGAATTATATTTAGAATCCCACCCACGAGTATGGCGAATGGGAATATGAATGCCACCATTCCAAGAGTTGTTTTCATGCCGCGTTCTTTGATCATAATAAAGAAATTGGCTACACAGGGGACAAACAATGTAATTACAGTCAATGCGACAATCGCGCCAACCGGATCAAGCTGGCCGCCGTCGAACATGGTCTTAAAGCCAGCGGCACCGTAATCACGCCTCAGGAATCCCATTATAAAGGCATCGGCGGAATGAGGAGGCAGGCCCAGCCAGCCGCTTGCAATGGGCTGGAATAATTTTTCGATTCGCCCGAGCAAAGATAATTTATCGAGAATAAATAAAATCAAAGTACCTAAAACAAATAACGGAACGGCTTCTTTTAAATACCACTCGAGACGCATCAAGGTTTTCATGATAATATTATCGAGGCGAGGCAATCTCAGCGGTGGTATTTCGAGAATGAAATCTGACGATCTGCCCGGTATTACTTTCGACGATAAATATCCAACCAAAAATAATATGCCGAGAACTACGGTTATCCATATCCCCAACGCCAACGGCGAAATTGCGCCTAAAATACCAAGGGTAACACCGAGCTGCGCGGAGCAAGGTACAGCAAGCGCCAGAAGAAATGTGACCATTATCTTTTCTTTTTTGGTCGAGAGAATTCTGGTGGTTAAGATAGCCATGGTATCGCATCCGAGCCCGAGAATCATCGGAAGTACAGCCCGCCCATTGAGACCGATCTTTTTGAATACTCGATCCACCATGAATGCCAATCTGGGGAGATAACCGGAATCCTCCAATGCCCCGAAGGCGATAAAGAATGTGCTTACTATAGGAAGAATGAGAGCGAAGGCGTAAGTAAGCGCCATCGTTATTATGCCATACTGGCCGACAAAAAGATCGAAAATGAAATTTGATGGGATTTCGGAAAAAGTCCTGACAAAAAAGGGATTAATATATCTGGCAAACAATGAATTTTCCAAGACTCCAACCAATACCTGCGCGCCGAGTACACCAACAAATAGATATAGGCCAATCACTACAGCCAATAGAATTGGAATACCAAGATATGGATGAATTGAAATTTCACCGATTTTTTTCCAGATATCTCGTCCCGTATTTTTTTTACTCAGTACCGCCTTAGTATAGATTTTTTGAATAAAGTTGTTTCTTGATTTTGCTATGACAAAAGCTACCGGTTCGGGAATGGCGGTCTGAAGGCTTTCTTTGATATGTTCGATGCTCGCCAATTGAGCGATTGAAATACTATCTTTCATTGTGGATGAAATACCGTTAACACCGCTTAAGATTCCGAGTACAACGCCGCGAGAATTTATCCGAGTGCCATCAAGAATTTGCTGAATAGCCTGAGTTGAGTTTTCTATTAACTGCGCAAATTCAATCCTTAACTTAGGAATTGCCGCATGACTTAGGCTGTCGAGCAGATTTTCAATTCCGGATGACTTAATGGCAATTGTGGGAGTCACAGGAACTCCGAGCATATTTTGGAGAATTTCGATATCGATACTGATACCCTGAGATTCGAGCTCATCGTACATATTGAGGGCCACTACTGCTTCCCTCTCAAATTCAGCCAATTGGGTAAGAAGTGTCAAGCCTCGTTTGAGATTCTTGGCGTCTATCACACAAATTACGGGAGAATCGGGATACGACAATAGGAGATCTCGTGTAACCATCTCATCTTCGGTAATTGGCGAAAGAGTATCGGCTCCGGGCGAATCGAATATCCGTCTGCGAACACCGCCCTGATCGATCCATCCCGATGAAAAATCGACAGTGGTGCCGGGATAGTTGGACACTTCGACATATCGTCCGGAGAGAGCGCCGAAAAGCGCGGACTTTCCAACATTGGGATTGCCGATGAGAATTATCGGCGGCAGTGTATCGATTTCGTCGATTATCTTGGGCATCTTTTATCTGGATTCATTTATCTATTTATAATGATTATGACTTTCATATTCAACACAAAGTTAAAAAAACTACTGGCACTTCTTACATAAACCGTAGACCTCTATTCTATAACCATGGGGCTTTACATCGTGGTCGATCGATATCTTCTTCAGGCTCTTTTCGATATTCTTGCTATCGAATTCCTCGGTTTTGCCGCATCCGGTGCAAATCAAGTGACCATGCTGTGATTTATCGAACGATTTTTCGAATCTGGCTCTACCATCGCCAAAATTGACTTCTGTCGCAAGGCCGCATTCGGTTAGCAATTTTAGAGTTCTATAGACTGTGGAAAAACCGATCTGCGGATCGGATTTTCTTATCGATGAGTGCAGCTCGTCGGCGGATATATGTTTGGAGGCCGATAAGAATGAATCGAGTATTTTATCGCGCTGGCCAGTATGCTTCAGACCCTTTTGTCTGAGATACCCTGCCAGAATTTCTTGTTCTTTTTTCATATCGTCATTATTTACAGGACTGTATTGTCCTTGTTCTATAAGATTAACCTATTCTTGCTCTTAGTTGTTGCATCTTTTTCGTTATTTATTATGCCATCCTCATCGCCGACATCTCCATCTGAGATTGAATTTCAAAATCAGATATACGAATTTGGCCGCAGGCTGTCAAGTATTATTGGCGAATATTATTCCGGGGCGCTGTAGTTTGGCGACTCCTTGATGATTTTGACATCGTGCGGATGGCTTTCACGCAATCCCGCATTGGTAATCTGAATGAATTTAGCGGTCTTTTTCAATGTTGAAATATCCTTGGCTCCACAAATCCCCATACCAGACCTGAGGCCTCCGACCAACTGGAACACCGAGTCCTCAAGCGAGCCCTTGAATGGCACCCGTCCGACAACGCCTTCAGGTACCATTTTGCCGGATTCAGTCTGCTGAAAGTAACGATCGGCGCTTCCTCTTTTCATGGATTCAATTGAGCCCATGCCGCGATAGACTTTATAGGACCTGCCTTCAAAGAGAATACTCTCACCGGGCGATTCAGCGGTGCCTGCAAAGAGCGAGCCGATCATGACTGAATCAGCTCCTGCGGCCAGGGCTTTGGTGATATCTCCAGAATACTTTACGCCGCCATCCGCAATTAAAGGGATGCCTTTTTTCTCACATACTGAAGCGCATTCGATAATAGCAGTAATTTGCGGCATGCCCGCTCCAGTAACTACTCTCGTAGTGCAAATCGAACCAGGGCCAACTCCGACTTTGACAGCATCGGCACCGGCCGAGATGAGATCAGATGCGCCATCGGCGGTGGCGACATTGCCCGCGACAAGCTCGAGGTCGGGGAATTTATTTCGCAATTGCTCAACAGCCTTAAGTACGCCTTCAGAATGACCGTGCGAGGAATCCAGCGTAATGACATCGACACCGGCCTTTATTAATTCCGAAGTTCGTTCGATCATATCCGAAGAAATTCCTACAGCGGCACCGACACGCAGTCTGCCTCTTTGATCCTTGCATGCCTGGGGATACTGAATTTGCTTCATGATATCTTTGACAGTAATCATGCCCTTCAAATTGCCATCGGAATCGACCATGAGCAATTTTTCAATTCTGTGCTTGTGAAGTAATTCCTTGGCGGATTCGAGGTCGGTCCCCTCAGGCACTGTAATCAGATTATCTTTGGTCATGACTTGCTCAATAGGCACCGATGGATCGCGATGGAATCTCAGATCGCGATTCGTAAGAATTCCCACAAGTTTATTATTTCTGGTGATTGGAATTCCCGAAATTGAGAACTTTCTCATTGTATCGAGCGCGTCGCCGACGAGAGCATCGGGCGATAATGTTATGGGATCGACAATCATACCTGATTCGGAACGCTTGACCTTATCGACTTCAGTGGCCTGATCCGCAACGGAAAGATTTTTATGGATAAACCCGAGTCCGCCCTGTCTGGCCAATGATATCGCCAATGCCGATTCGGTGACAGTATCCATGGCGGCAGATACGAGCGGAATATTCACCGTAATGTTTCGAGTCAACTTTGCTCTGATATCGACATTCCCGGGCAGCACGGCCGATTTGGCGGGAACGAGGAGGACATCGTCGAATGTTAACCCGATTTTTATTGTATTCATAAAGGACTCCCCTTTTATAACAAGAGGCCGCGCTAAATCGTCAGGTGGACGAAAAGCACGGCTTCATTTGAATCATTATTATAAAGAGCTAATTACTGTCATCATCCGACCATATTAATATTCTTCCGCAGCTGTCGCAGGCGAAGATGCGATCGCCACGTCGAATCTCCTGGATTCGTTGCGGCGGGATCTGGCTGAAACATCCGCTGCAAGCACGTTTACGAATAGGCACCACGACCATGCCGCCTTTTCCCTTGCGGACTCTCTCATAGACACCCACGATTTGCTTATTAATATCCTTGGCTAAAACTTTTCTTTTTTCATATTTGTCATCGATCTTGGCCTGCAGTGTTAACGACTGGGATTTTAGCATTTCCAACTGCTCGGTATTTTTGTCTTTGACCTCGGACAGGCTATTTTTGAGACTTACCGCCTTTTCACGACATTCATCCGCGGTGGCCATCAAAGCGAGCATGCGCTCTTCCTTATCGGAAATGCCGAGTTTTTTGGAATCGATTTCGGCTGAAAGGGCGTCGTATTCCTTGTTGGTTTTGATGACTTTCATTTGTTTCTGATACCTATCGAGTTCATCTTTGAACGTCTCAATTTCGAGTTCAATCATCTTTTGTTCTTTTAGGCTATTCTGCAGGGATTGATCATTTTCATCCATAGCCTTAACCAACTCCGAAATTTCATTTTCGAGGTTGTGTATCATTTCCGGCAAATATATTTTCGATCGTTCCAACTCTCCGAGTTGATCGTCGATCTCCTGAAGATCCAATAATAATGAAAGGTCTTTTTGCAATTTCTCCTCCGATCTATAAATAAAAAATGCGCCCTTTGGAGGCGCACAATCTCATTCTCATATTCAGCGTGTCACCGGATTTAATGCGGGCGATAAAGGCTGGTGGATAGCCACCCGAATAATCCAGTGCTTTGGGAAAGTTCGTCATCATATTATCAAATGGTGGGCGATACTGGACTTGAACCAGTGACCTCTCGGATGTGAACCGAACGCTCTAACCAGCTGAGCTAATCGCCCACGCTCAGCATAATCATAATGGGCCCACCAGGACTTGAACCTGGGACCCACTGATTATGAGTCAGTTGCTCTAACCAGCTGAGCTATGGGCCCAGTTGCCTTAGCGTCATAAAATATTCCAACAAGGGCGGTGTGTCAAGTAGTATTAGCCGATATTTGGATACAAATACTATTTATTGGAATTATTTGATAATTATTTTCTATATATTGGGTTTTGTTAATTTTTCATTTCGCGCTACTTTTGAATTTGTCCGTCAAACCTTTCAGATTTTTCCGGCACCACATTTTTCGTTTTCGGCGAAAAAATGTGGCGCTGGATCCCAGGATCCAAATCGTCACATTATCCGGCTGTCGCCGGATTAGAAAGCGGGGCCCCCGTCCTTCCACCTATCGGGGGTTTTCAAAACAAATGCTGGTTGAACAGGTTTTGGACGGATGAAGCAATCTTAAGGATGCTTCCCGCAGATTGCTTCGAAGTCCGGCAGTCGCCGGACTTCTCGCAATGACATGATGTCGGGTTTCTCATCCGTCAGTTGCCGGATTGTAAACTCGCTACGCTCGTTCGGAACCGCGACCTACGGCTGCCTTCTTGCGTCGGAGATTTGTTAACGCGAACCACTCGCAAGATTCCGCATCAAGTGCGGAATGACAGTGCCGGAGGCAGGACGGACGGGGATGGGTGCCACCCATGATATATCATCCTTGCCCCTCAGGATGTCGCAGGAGCTCCATCCTGAAGGATATATAAAATAAAGAGAGACATGCTATAGCATGTCTCTACAAGAAAATGATAAATTTTATTTTTTGATCTACGCTTTGGCTGGAGCCTTCTTGTCATTGGCCTTTTTAGCCTTGGGCTTTTTGGCTTCGGCTGATTTTTCCTTTTTGGCTTTTGGCTCTTTGGCAGCGGCTTTGGCCTTCTTAGGTTCTTCTTTTACTTCGGCCTCGGCACCTTCTTTGCCCTTCTTAGGCTCAGCGACTACCTTTTTCTGGATATTGAGCTCAACGACTGTCAATGAAGCGCCATCGCCTAAACGTCTTCCAAAAAATGCCCGGCGAGTGTAGCCCCCATTGACATTCTTGAATTCGGGAGCGATCTCGTCGAAAAGTTTTTTGACGGTGGCACCATTGGCCAACGCGGCAACCGCCTGACGGCGGGCATGTAAGCCGCCCCGTTTGGCAAGAGTAATGAGCCGTTCTACTTTGCTTTGCACAACTTTGGCGCGGGCGGTGGTAGTTTTGATTTTACCATGAGCGAGCAGGGAATCGGCCATGTTGGTCATCATGGCTTTGCGATGGGGCGTTTTTACGCCGAGTTTTTTGACATATCTTTTGTGACGCATCTATGAAGCCTTTAGTTCTTCGGTTTCTTTATATTTATCAACATCCATGCCGAATGAGAGTCCAAGTTCTCCAAGAATCGCATTAAGTTCATTCAGCGATTTCCGGCCAAAATTGCGGTACTTTAGCATTTCACCCTCGGTCTTGCGAACGAGATCTTCAAGAGTTACGATATTGGCAGCATGAAGACAATTGGATGAACGCACCGAAAGCTCGAGTTCATCAACTCTCATCTTGAGTAGATTTCGAATTCTCATGACTTCTTCATCGACTACTTCTTCTTCAGCCATTTCCATCTCTTGATCGACCTTGGCGAAAATCCCAAGATGGTCGCGGATGAGCTTCGCCGAAAAGCTGATCGCGTCTTCGGGCGAAATCGTGGCGTCGGTCCAGATTTCTACGGTAAGTTTATCGTAATCTGTTCTCTGACCAACCCTCGTATCTTCGACCAGGTAATTGACCTTAACTACCGGCGAAAAACGGGTATCGAGGAAAATGGTTCCGACCGGGACGCCGGTCTTTTTATTTTGATCAGCAGTGACAAATCCTCTACCTACATCGACATCCATTTCCATTCTGAATTTGATGTCATCATTGAGAGTGACGAGATGCAGATCGGGATTGACAATTTCAATGTCAGCATCGGTTTCAATATCAGCCGCTTTATAGCTTCCCTTTGAACTGACCGACAATGTAATCGTTTTAGGCTCATCACCGATGAATTTTAATTTAAGCCGTTTGATGTTTAAGACTATCTCGGTCATGTCTTCGAGAACTCCAGGTACAGTTGTGAATTCATGTAGAACGCCGTCAATTCTGATAGCAACGACGGCCGCTCCCTGGATTGAAGAGAGCAATACTCTTCTTAACGCATTGCCAAGAGTATGGCCAAAGCCTCTTTCGAGGGGCTCGATAACGAACTTACCGTACTGATTAGTGGCGGCACTTTCATCAAGAACCACCTCTTTTGGCATTTGCATGCTTTTCCACTTCATCTATATTTCCTCCGGGAACTCACATTACTTGGAGTACAGTTCGACAACCATTTGCTCCTGCACCGTTGTTGGAATATCGAGTCTCTTGGGCCGTTCCAGGAGCTCGCCTTCCATTTTGGCTTTGTCCAAACGCACCCAGGGAAGATCGAATCCTTTCCCGGCGTCCTTCATGGCCATATGGATAATATCAAGATTACGGCTGTTTTCTCTGACTTTGACAATATTGCCGGGCTTGAGCTGATATGATGGTATGTCGACGATTTTATCATTAACAGTAAAATGTCTATGTATAATTAACTGCCTAGCAGCCTTCCTTGAAGGCGCGAAGCCAAGGCGATAAACCATATTATCGAAACGACATTCAAGGAGGACGAGCAGGTTTTCACCTGTGACACCCTTTAACCGCGAGGCTTTTTCGAAGTAATTGTGGAACTGCCGTTCGAGCACGCCATAAATGCGGCGGATTTTCTGTTTTTCACGAAGCTGGAATCCGTATTCGGAACCTTTTCTTCGTCCGGATTGACCATGTTGGCCGGGGGCATAGCCGCGACGCTCAAATGCGCATTTATCGGTAGTACAACGACTACCTTTCAGAAAGAGCTTCATGCCTTCACGGCGACATAATTTGCAATTTGGATCTCTATATCTTGCCATAATACTCCTGGTTATACTCTGCGTCTTTTGGGTGCACGGCAGCCATTATGGGGAATAGGAGTAACGTCGCGGATTGCGCTAATTTCGAGTCCAGCAGCCTGAAGCGACCTTATAGCTGCTTCACGACCGGAGCCGGGGCCCTTCACCCAGACTTCGACTCTTCTCATGCCCTGCTCAATGGCTTCCTTTGCCGCTGATTGGGCAGCCATCTGTGCAGCGAAAGGCGTTGACTTCTTGGAACCCTTGAACCCGGATTTGCCGGAGGTAGCCCAAGAAACAACATTACCATGTGTATCGGTGATAGAAACTATCGTATTATTGAATGTAGCTCTGATATGAGCCACTCCGGTAGATTCTACCTTAACACCTTTTTTCTTAACTTTTTTTCTTTTAGTCGGTTCCGCCAATTACTCCATCCTTTTTATTACTCAGCTTTTACTTTCCTGCCTATAGTCTTCTTGGGGCCTTTTCTGGTTCTGGCATTGGTCTTGGTCCTCTGCCCGCGAACCGGAAGGCCTCTTCTATGTCTCAAGCCTCTATAAGAGCCGATATCGATAAGCCGTTTGATGCTCATATTGACATCGGTCCTCAGGGCGCCTTCGACCTTATAATCCTGCTCAATGACGCCGCGGATTTTCGAAATATGATCTTCGGTCAAGTCCTTGACTCTGACATCAGGACTTACTCCGGACTTGCGCAAAATTTCCTTAGCGGACGGTTGTCCTATACCATAGATATAAGTTAATGCCGCTTCGATTCTTTTATCGCGAGGCAGGTCTATACCAGCGATACGTGCCAAACCAACCTCCTTTTAGCCCTGACGCTGTTTATGTTTTGGATTAGAGCAGATTACTCTAACCACGCCCTGGCGTCTTACAATTTTGCATTTTTCACAACGAACTTTCACACTTGAACGGACTTTCATGACAATCTCCGAATCATTTATGTCGGTATATTATTCGACCGCGATTGAGGTCATAAGGTGATAATTCAAGGGTCACCTTATCGCCCGGGAGAATCTTGATAAAATGCATCCGCATCTTGCCCGAAATATGAGCAAGCACCTGATGACCATTATCAAGTTCTACCTTGAACATTGCGTTTGGTAAAGGTTCAACAACCTTTCCCTCAACCTCGATTACATCTTCTTTTGCCATACTATCTTTTCGTTAAAATCTCCGGTCCATTGGCAGTGATTGCCACTGTATGTTCGAAATGCGCGGATAGTGAGCCGTCAGCTGTGACTATTGTCCATCCATCCGACATTATCTGGACTTTGTAGCCGCCGATGTTGATCATCGGCTCAATTGCCATGACCAGTCCTTCCTTAAAATCAATCCCGGTATTTGGCTCGCCGAAATTCGGCACTTGTGGCTCTTCATGCATTTTTCTGCCGATGCCATGACCAACCAAATCCCTTACTACCGAATACCCTCTTGATTCAACATACCGCTGAATCGTCGCCGAAAGATCGCCGAGCTTCTTTCCAACAACGCACATCTTAATTCCTTCGTAAAGTGATTCCTCGGTGGCATTCATAAGCTTTTCAGCGTCGTCACTGATCTTGCCGACAGCGAAGGTTTTCGCAGAGTCGCCAAAGTATCCGTCTACGATAGCTCCCAAATCCACGCTGACTATTTGGCCTTCGACGATTTTCCTGTCATTGGGTATGCCGTGAACGACTTCGTCGTCGATCGAGACGCAGATATTGGCAGGATAGCCCTGGTAGCCGAGGAAGGCGGATTTTGCATTGCTCTTTTTAAAGAACTCCGCCGTAATCGAATCCAGTTTTCGGGTAGTAATCCCGGGTCTTATGTTTTCAGAGAGCAAGTCGAGGGCTTCGGCAACAATCCTTCCCGCTTTTTTCATTTTTTCTATTTCGCGGGATGATTTATAAAAGATCATTTTCCCTCACCGATCGCGTCGGTGATGGAACCAAAAACCTCGTCAAAATTTCTATTGCCGTCAATCTCGACCATCAGGTCTTTTGAACGGTAATAATCTTCCATCGGCTTGGTCTTCTCATAATAGACCTGAAGCCGTTTATTTATTACATCAGCGGCATCATCTGACCGCCTGTAAAGCTCGCCGCCGCAGAGATCGCAGATGTTTTCTTTGCGTGGCGGTTTTGTCTTCAAATTATATTCGGTGCCGCATGATTTGCATATCCTGCGAGCGGACAGGCGATCAATAAGCACGGAATCATCGACGGTCAAATTAATGGCCGCATCGACTTTTCTATCGAGCTCGCCGAGAATTTTGTCGAGGCCCTCGGCCTGAGCGACTGTTCTCGGAAAGCCATCAAATATAAAGCCTTTTTTCAATCCAGTCAACTCTTCCTTAATCATTTCCAATATTATATTATCAGGAACAAGTTGTCCGGCATCCATGAATGTCTTGGCTTTTAATCCCAATTCGGTCTCATCCTTTATCGCATTTCGAAGCATGTCGCCGGTCGATATATGTTCAAGAGTGAATTTCTGGGCAAGTCTTTTGGCCTGAGTTCCCTTTCCGGAACCCGGCGCGCCCAAGAAAATCAGACCTATCAACTATATCTGCCTTTCATTCTGCCCTTCTTTATGAAACCATCATAATGTCTCATAAGGAGATGGGATTCGATCTGCTGTAATGTGTCGAGGGCGACTCCTACGACGATCAGAAGGCCCGTGCCGCCGAAATAAAATTGCACATCCGCAATATTGGACATAATATTCGGCAATATCGCGATTAACGCGAAGAAGAAGGCACCAGGCAGTGTAATACGGGTCAGGACTCTATCTATATATTCCGCCGTTCGCTGGCCGGGCCTAATACCCGGAATGAATCCGCCTTGCTTTTTCATATTGTCAGCGAGGTCGACAGGGTTGAATACGATGGCAGTATAAAAATACGCGAAGAATATGATCATCAGCGCATAAAGCGAGATATAGACAATGCTGCGCGGATCGAACCAACCAGATATGGTAAGCATGAAATCATTTTCGGGGAAGAACGATAAGATCGTCTGCGGAGCGAACATAATCGACTGCGCGAAAATAATCGGGATAACGCCGGCGGCGTTAACTGATAGCGGAATGTGGGTACTGGTTCCGCCGTAGACTTTCCGACCGACCACTCGTTTCGCATACTGAACGGGAATCTTTCGCTGCGCTCTCGTGACCAGCACTACAGCAGCAACTATTATTATCATAAAGGCAATGATCAGGACCTCTTTGACAATATTGCCACGAGCAGCACCTGTCATGCCGAATAATCCGGGGAAGAATTTCTCGATTTCATCCATTACAGCGCGAGGGAATCGAGCGATAATACCGATAAAGATGATTAATGAAATACCGTTGCCGATGCCCCTCTCGGTAATTCTTTCTCCAAGCCACATTATGAAAATTGTGCCCGATGTGAATGTAAGCATTGTGATAAGGACAAAATTCAATTTAGATATGCCGGGCAAAAGCAGAGATGGAGCGGTTTGCTCCGCCAGATAGAACGCGGTCGCCATTGATTGCATGGCTGCAATAAGCACTGTTCCGTAACGGGTGTACTGAGTGATCTTGCGTCTACCTTCTTCGCCTTCCTTTTGCAATTTCTGGAAGAAAGGAATCACGGCGCCCAAAAGCTGGATAATAATCGATGAAGAAATATAAGGCATAATACCAAGCGAGAATATGGTGACCTTGGTAAAAGCGCCTCCGACGAACAGATCGAATAAATTCAGGAGGCCGCCGGGATTGAACTGCTCAATAGCTTTGAGGTCGACACCCGGGGTGGGAATATGGCCACCAATACGATAAACTACCAAAAGCCCCAGTGTGAATAGAATTCTCTGGCGCAGCTCATGTATCTTGAATATATTTCTTACGCTTTCAAGCACTATTGCTCCTCGCTAACAGTTTGCAAACATCATTAATTCTTTTTGGCATCGTTGGCGGCTTTCGCTACCTGGGTAGCGGTTCTGAACACGATTTGAATAGCTTTGCCGCCTGCTTTTTCAATTTTCTCTTTAGCGGTTTTCGAAAAGGCGTGGGCGGTAACTGCAACAGCCTTTGCCAAATCACCATCGCCAAGAACCTTAATCGGACGGCCTTTTCCCTTCACTAATCCGCTCTTGCGGAGAATTTCGGGATTGATCTCGGCTGAAGTTATTTCGTCGAATGAGCCGATATTAACTTCCTGGTAATCGACACGGAAAATATTGGTAAAACCTCTTTTAGGCAAACGTCTCTGTAACGGCATCTGGCCGCCTTCAGACCATGATTTGCTCTTGAAACCCGATTGTTTTCTCTGACCCTTATTTCCTTTACCTGAATTCTTGCCGTGTCCGCAACCGGGGCCGCGACCAAGCCGCTTGACTTTTTTTGTCGATCCGGGACTGGGTTTTAGATTTGAAAGATCCATTTATATCCTACCGTTTCGTGACCTTTACCAGGTGAAAAACCTTATCGATCATTCCCCTGATTGTCGGGGTATCATCGTGGACGACTGTTTGCTCGCGACGTCTCAGGCCGAGGGATTTAATTACCCTGCGCTGATGTGCGCTTGTGCCCGCGACTGATCTTATTTGTTGAATTTCTAATTTGCCAGCCATATTACTTCAACTCCGCTTCTCTGAAAGTTGCCAGGTCTTCAATATGTCCGAGACTAAGCAGACCATTCATTGTAGCTCTGACGACATTATGCGGGTTGGCGGAACCCAACGATTTGGTTAAAATATCCTGTATGCCCGCAGATTCGAGTACGGCACGAACAGGTCCGCCCGCGATGACACCAGTGCCTGGAGCGGCCGGTTTCAGCATAACGCAGGCGGCACCGAATCTACCGGTAATTTCTTTTGAAATAGTGCCGGCAGTCAGGGGTATCAAAACCATATTTTTCCTGGCAGCTTCGCTGCCCTTGCGGATGGCTTCGGATACTTCAGAGGCCTTGCCAAGGCCAATTCCGACTTTGCCATTTTTATCGCCAGTCGCCACGAGCGCAGTGAAACTGAAACGGCGTCCACCCTTCACGACTTTGGCGACCCTATTTACATGGATAACCTTTTCCAAAAACTCGAATTGGTCGTCAGAAAATCTTGCCAATTTAACCTCTCATATGAAAAGTGCTAAAATTCCAATCCCGCTTTTCGCGCCGCATCGGCAAATGCCTTTACGCGACCGTGATAAATATATCCAGAACGATCAAAAACGGCTTTTTTGATTCCGAGGTCGATCGCTTTTTTGGCTATGGCGGATCCGACAGACTGGGCTTTTTGGGTCATATTGCCCTTGGCATTGACACTACCCTTAAGACTGGAGACTCCAGTAATAGTCTTTTGATCCAAATCATTGACCAGTTGAGCGTAAACATGGTTAAGACTTTTGAAAATCACAAGTCTCGGCCGTTCGGCTGTGCCTTTTAAATATGTCCTGGCCCTTTGAGCTCGTTTAATTCGCGCCGCGCGATTAATAGTATTTTTATCTGCCATATTATGCTCCTGCGGTCTTGCCGGCTTTGTGCCTGACATGCTCGCCAACGTAACGTATGCCTTTGCCTTTGTATGGCTCCGGCGGTTTAAGCGAGCGTATTTTCGCTGCAACCTGCCCGACGAGTTGTTTATCTATTCCAGATATTGACAACTTGATTGGGCTTTGAATGTCTATCTTTATTCCTGCCGGGGGCAATAAGCTTATGGGATGTGAAAATCCCAAGGCGAAAGTAACGGATTTACCGGTCTGCTCCACTTTGTACCCTACACCCTGTAATTCCAGATCGCGCACAAAGCCCTGAGTGACACCCTTAACCATATTTGCGATCAGGGCTCTATACAGGCCATGATAGGCTCGATTCTGTTTTGAATCCGACGGCCTGGTAAGGATTGCCTCTTCCCCTTTAATTTCCAAAGAGATGATATTAATCATTTTCTGGCTCAATTTTCCCTTGGGTCCTTCGACAGTAACCGTATCACCGGAGTGTGATATCTTGACTCCCTTAGGGATTGCAATTGGCCGTTTGCCTACTCGTGACATAAAACTATTTCCCCTTTACCAGACCTTAAACATGGCTTCGCCGCCGACGCCTTTTTCCATGGCCATCTTATCTGTAAGAAGGCCGCTGGAAGTGGAGAGAATTACCATGCCCATTTTGCGCGAATTTTTTGATAGTTCATCTTTGGCCAGATACTTCCTCAGTCCGGGTTTGGAGACTCGTTGTATTCCGGTAATAACGCTTTTTGAATCCGGCGTATATTTGAGTCGAATGCGGAGGATTCCCTGCTTGCCATCCTCAATAAAATCGACGCTTCTAAGATAATTTAATTCTACCAAAAGCTCGGCCATTTTCATTTTGATATTGGAGGCGGGAATATCGACCCGTCTCAATTTAGCCCTAAAGGCGTTTCTAATTCGTGTTAGGAAATCTGCAATCGGATCAGTGGTTTTCATATAATACCTACCAGCTCGCCTTTGTAATGCCGGGGATTTCTCCCGCCAGGGCCAATTCTCTGAAGCAAAGCCTGCAGAGACCGAATTTCCTCAAGTAGCCACGGGGCCTTCCACATCGTCTGCAACGGTTATGCACTCTGACATGGAATTTTGGAGTTTTCCTGGAAGCGGCAATTTTACATTTTTTCGCCATATATTAATTCCTCTTGAATGGCATGCCGAACGCCTGGAGCAATTCGATGCCTTCCTTATCATTCTTAGCAGTAGTAACAATCGATATATTCATGCCCCGAATTTTGTCGATTTTGTCGTATTCGATTTCGGGGAAGATAATCTGCTCTGTAATACCCAACGTATAATTGCCGCGGCCATCAAATGATTTTGACGGGACTCCGCGGAAATCTCTAATACGCGGGACGGCGACATTGATGAACCTATCGAGAAATTCATACATTTTATCGCCTCTCAAAGTAACGGAACACCCGATGGGCATTCCGGCGCGAAGCTTGAAATTAGAGATCGATTTTTTCGCTCTCCTGGTCACCGGCTTTTGTCCAGTAATAGTGGTGAGGTCAGTGATCGCGCTTTCGAGCTTCTTGGGGTCGCCAATCGATTCGCCCACACCCATATTGACGACTATTTTTTCAATCTTCGGTACCTGATTGACATTCTTATAACCGAAGTTTTTCATCAGAGTGGGCCTGATACTATCCGTATAATTTTTTCTTAATCTGGCCATTTTATTCTATGATCTCTCCGGTTTTCTTATTAATTCTTACTTTATTGCCGTCGGCCAGAATTCTATGACCGATTCTGGAGACAGTATTCGAACGAGCATCAAAATAAATGACTTTGGAGGCGTGGATAGCGCCTTCCTTTTCGACAATTCCACCCTTACGATTTTTTTGAGTGGGGCGCGAGTGCTTCTTAACCAGATTGACACCTTCGATGATGATTCTTTCGGTATCCGGAATCACCTTAAGCACTTTGCCTGTCTTTCCCTTATCATTGCCGGAAATGATTTTGACTGTATCGCCTTTTCGTATTTTCATAATTGATTCTCCTACAATACTTCCGGGGCCAAGGAGATTATTTTCATAAACTGCTTATCGCGCAATTCTCGGGCAACCGGTCCAAAAATACGCGTTCCGCGCGGTTCATTTTGATCATTAATAATAACGGCCGCATTATCTGAAAATCTTATATAAGAGCCATCCTTGCGTCGTGTTTCACGGGTGGTTCGTACGACAACGGCCTTCACGACATCGCTCTTTTTGACAGCCGCTCCGGGAATGGCATCTTTTACGGCGACTACGATAATATCACCGATTTTTGCATAACGTTTTCTGGTCCCGCCGAGCACGCGAAAACATTGGACGATTCTCGCGCCGGAATTATCGGCTACATTTAAATTGGAATATTCTTGTATCATAACTACCCTCCGGCCAAATTACTTGGCGGTCTCCAGGATTTCCACCAGCCGCCATCTTTTGGTTTTCGAGAGGGGTCTTGATTCCATAACCTTGACCTTATCGCCCGGCTTGGCCTTATTTTCATCATCGTGAACATAAAGATTTTTGCTTATTCGCACAGTCTTCCCGAAAACGGGATGTCTGAATAATCGTTCGACATTGACCACGATGGTCTTATTCATTTTATTAGAGACCACTACTCCCGTTCTGACTTTTCGCATTTTTCTATCCATTAGTTACTTCTCCCTTGGAAGACAGCGGTCTTAATTTCATTTCATCTTCGTGCAAAATGGTAACAATTCTGGCCAGTTCGCGTCTAAGGGTTCTAATTTTAAGAGGATTATCCACCTGTTTGGTCGCCTGGCGTATTTTTAAATTGAACATCTCTTTATCGAGATCTTCTTTTTGGACGAGAATTTCTTCTCTTGTCATGTCTCTTAAATCGCGCGGTTTCATATATTAATCCTTGCCAAAATCATGGCGTCCGACAAATTTAGTTCTAAGCGGTAATTTTGCGGCAGCCAAACTCATTGCCTCTTTCGCGAGGGCTTCAGTAATACCTTCAAGTTCAAATAATATTCTTCCAGGCTTTACGACAGCAACCCAAAATTCCGGGGCGCCTTTGCCCTTTCCCATTCTTGTTTCGGCAGGCTTTTTGGTAACAGGCTTGTCGGGGAAAATTCTGATCCAAACCTTACCGCCACGTTTGATATGTCTGGTGAGAGCCACACGGGCGGCTTCGAGTTGCTTATTGCTAATCCAAGCCGGCTCCATAGCCTTCAAGCCAAATTCGCCGAAATCGACTTCAGAACCGCGGTAAGCTTTACCCGACCTGCGACCCCTCTGCTGTTTTCTAAATTTTACCCTTTTCGGCATTAACATTAGCTTTTACCTCCGCCTTCATTTTTTGACGGACCTTGATGGGGCTTATCCTTGCGCGGCTGATCATGCTGACCTTCCGGACGGGGTCTCGGTGGAGCCTGGTCGGGAGGACGAATTGGGCCCTGCCCTGGGGCTCTATTGAGATCTCTGGCTGACGGTTTTCTATCACCATCTCTGCGGCCGCCGGGACCCGATGGTCTCTTGTGATGCGGACGTTTTCTTCTGGAATCGGCAGGTCTCTCATCGGTAATCACTGCCGCTTCTCTCGGGGTTTCGGTGCTGGCCATACCTTCACCAAGAATTTCGCCTTTGCAAATCCATACTTTAACACCAATCGTGCCATAAGTAGTATGAGCAGTGGCGGTAGAGTAATCGATATCGGCTCTAAGGGTATGAAGCGGTACTCGGCCATCATGATACTTTTCAGTACGGGCAATTTCCGCACCACCCAACCGTCCGCCGCAGGAAATCTTGATACCTTCGGCGCCGGATTTCATGGCAGCGGCCATAGCTTTTTTCATGGCACGTCTAAAACTGACGCGGCCCTCGAGCTGTTTGGCAATTGACTGAGCCACGAGACTGGCAGATATTTCCGGCTTCTTTATTTCGATAACATTCAAGAGGATTTCCTTGCCGGTCAAAAGCTGTAATTCTTCTTTTAGTGTGTCTACTTCCGCGCCTTTGCGACCAATAACGATTCCGGGTCTAGCGGTATGGATATCGATAGTAACCTTTTTGGGCGCTCTCAGAATTTCGACCTCGGCAATGCCGGCGTGTTCAAGTCGTTTGTATGTATAACGCCTTATAAGCAAATCTTCATGAAGTAGATCTGCAAAATTGCGGGTCGTAAACCATTTCGATTTCCAACTCTTTATTATTCCGAGTCTTAGACCGTACGGATGGGTCTTCTGTCCCAATCGGCCTCCTTATTCCTTTGATTGCCCGGCATCGGCAGCGGCTTTTTTATCAGCGGCCTTAGCCTTAGGTTTTGCATCTTCAGTCTTGGTTTTGGATTTGGTATCTTTATCGCCAAGTTTAATTTTCACTACTTTTTCGCCAAGAATAATCCCGATATGCGCAGTTCTTTTGCGAACAACATATGCCCTGCCCATACCAACCGGCCGGATTCTTTTCCAGCTTGGACCGCCATCAATTCTGATGTGCTTGATAAACAGATTTTCCACTTTGACCTTGGCAGATCCCTCGGAAGCGATGGCATTGGAAGCCGCGGACTTCAGAGTTTTGTAGATAGCCTTGCTGGCAGCCTTGTGGGTGAATTCCAGAATGCCGAGAGCTTTGTCAACAGATTCGCCTTTAATCAAATCGGCGACTCGTCTCAGCTTGCGCGGCGACATTCTTACGTATTTTGAAACGGCTCTGACTTCCATTGATTCCATCCTATTTAAGGGCCGTAGTCTTTTCGGTTATTTTGCCCGAGTGTCCTCTGAAAATTCTGGTTGGCGCGAACTCACCGAGTTTGTGACCGACCATATTTTCAGTAATGTAAATCGGGATGAATTTATTGCCATTATGCACGGCCAAAGTGTGGCCGACAAATTCGGGAGAAATTGTGGTTCTGCGGGCCCAGGTCTTAACGACCTTTTTCTCGCCAGTAACATTAAGGGCATTCAATTTTCTCAGCAGATTCTGATCGATAAACGGTCCCTTTTTCAAGGAACGAGCCATATTATCCTCCCGAACTAATCTCTTCTCTTAACAATTAATTTTGCCGCTCTCTTGCGGTTGCCGGTTTTAAGACCTTTTGACAATTGACCCCAAGGGCTACAAGGATGCCGTCCACCAGAGGATTTGCCTTCACCGCCGCCCATCGGATGGTCAACAGGATTCATAGCAACGCCTCTGACATGCGGTCTGATGCCCATCCATCGGGATCTTCCGGCCTTACCCAGCGAAATATTTTCATGGTCTATATTGCCCACCTGGCCAATAGTCGCTTTGCAATTAAGTTTGAATAATCTGACTTCACCGGATGGCATTTTGACGTGGGCATTTTCGCCTTCACGAGCCAGCAATTGACACATGGTGCCTGCCGAACGGGCAACCTGCCCGCCTTTTCCGGCGCGAAGTTCGATATTATGAATATTGGTGCCCAGCGGAACTTTGCCAAGCTCCATTGTATTACCCGGCTTGATATCAAGATCCACTCCGGAATTGATGATATCATCGACTTTCATGCCTTCGGGCGCGATTACATATCGCTTCTCACCATCGGCATAATAAAGCAGAGCGATTCTCGCTGTGCGATTAGGATCATATTCAATCGACGCGACACGAGCGGGGATACCGATCTTATCACGTTTGAAATCGATAATTCTATAAGCTCTCTTATGGCCGCCGCCGCGATGTCTCGAAGTCACGCGGCCGGTATTGCCTCTGCCGCCTGATTTCTTTAGTGGCTTAAGGAGCGATTTTTCAGGCTTATCATGTGTGATCTCGGCAAAGTCCGAGACTGTCATGAATCGTCTGCCAGGAGTAATCGGTTTAAATTTCTTAATTCCCATATTCTATTCCTCAGACGCTTTCGAAAAGCTCGATTTTATCGCCCTCTTTGAGCCATATAAAGGCTTTTTTCCAATCGGATCTTTTACCCTGGAATCGTCCGAGCCTTTTATTTTTGCCCATAACATTGGCGGTGGTGACATGCACTACTTTAACATGGAAAGCGCTTTCCACGGCATTCTTTATCTGCATTTTATTAGCGCTCGTGGCAACTTTGAAGACATAGCAATTGCTATCTTCCTGAAGAGTTGTGGCTTTTTCGGAGATAAGAGCCTTAAACAATATTTTGTGTTCTTTAATCATTGATTAAACAGCTCCTTTATTCTCGCGAGACCATCTTCAGTGATTAGAATATTGCGATGAGTAATCAGATCGTAAGGGTTGACCAATTCGGCTCTCTTGGCGGTGAAATTGGCGATGTTTCGGGAAGCGGTAGTAAGATTCTCATTCTTGCCTTCGAATAGGAGAATAGTGCTATCACCGTACACGCCAACACCCTTTAAAAATCCCGCGACCAGTTTGGTCTTGGCCTCACCCAAATCAGGCAATTCCACAACTCTAATGCTTCCTTCTTTAGCCTTAAGTGAAAAGGCGGAAACCAGGGCATTTCTCTTGAGCTTCTTGGGCATTTCTGCATAAAAGCTTCTTGGAGTCGGGCCCCAAATAACTGCACCACCTGACCATAAAGGCGAGGTATTACTGCCAGCGCGAGCGCGGCCGGTGCCTTTTTGGCGAAACGGCTTTTTGCCGCCACCCTGCATGCGGCTGCGATTCAGAGTAGAAGATGTGCCCTGCCTTTGATTATTCATGAATCCCTTAATGTACTCATGAATGATACTCTCTTTCGGCTCGCTATTAAACAATGGCCCATCGAGATTGACAGTCTTGGATTCCGAACCGTTCTTTTGATAGAATTTTGCATCTGGCATCTTATCTCTACCTGGCCTTTCTAACGGTCACCAATGAATTCTTATGACCTGGTATGACGCCGCTGACGAGAAGCAGATTCAATTCCGGCTTGACATCGACGATTTTCAAATTTTTGACTGTCACTTGAGCGTTACCCATATGCCCGGCCATTCTCTGACCTTTGAATGTCCTGGAGGGATAGCTCGATGCACCCACTGAACCGGGAGCTCTCATTCTATCAGATTGGCCATGTGACTTCGGGCCGCCGCGAAAATGATGTCTTTTGACCGCGCCCTGGAAACCAAGTCCGCGCGAAATACTGGTGACATGAACAGTCTCACCAACTTTAAAAACTTCAACAGTGAGCACTTCACCTTTGGCGGGCAAATCAGCCTTATCGCTTCGGATTTCCCTGAGATACCGTTTCTGCTCTATGCCGGCTTTTTCGAATTGGCCCTTGAGGGGCTTATTCACGAGTTTCTGTCGGATGCTGCCGAATCCAATTACAACAGCGTCATAGCCATCGGTACCGGTAGTCTTGACACGCATTACAGTAGCGGGCTCGACTTCGATAACTGATACGCCGACCATATCGCCGTTTTCCTTGAAGACTCTCGTCATCCCTAATTTTTTTCCGTAGATCAATTTCATATTCTAACCAAAAACTTCTTAATATATTAAACTTTTATCTCCACGTCAACCCCTGCCGGCAAATCTAACTTCATTAATGAATCGATTGTCTGCTGACTGGAATCGTAGATATCAATTAGACGCTTGTGTATTCTCATTTCGAATTGTTCGCGAGATTTCTTATCAACATGAGGCGAGCGAAGAACCGTATAGACAGTTTTCTTGGTCGGCAGCGGCACTGGCCCGGCGATTCTGGCGCCGGTGCGAGTGACAGTACGGACTATTTCTTTAGTCGAACGATCAAGCGCACCATGGTCGTAAGCCTTGAGTCTGATCCTAATTTTTTGTTTGTCCATTTATTTCCCGCTCTCTGGTATTATTCAATTATTTCGGTGACGACTCCGGCGCCGACTGTGTGGCCGCCTTCTCGGATGGCGAATCGAAGCTCCTTCTCCATCGCTATCGGAGTCAATAACTCACAATCCATAACCACGTTGTCACCCGGCATTACCATCTCCGTCGCCCGCCGGCAAATTCACGTTGCCCGTAACGTCAGTCGTCCTAAAATAAAACTGCGGACGATAACCATTGAAGAACGGCGTGTGACGACCACCCTCCTCTTTCTTCAAGACGTAGACCTGACCCTTAAACTTCTTGTGCGGCGTGATCGAACCCGGCTTGGCTACTACCATGCCGCGTTCCAACTCTTCCTTATCGACACCCCTCAATAACAAGCCAACGTTGTCGCCTGCCTGAGCAAAATCCAATAGCTTTCGGAACATCTCGACTCCGGTGACCACCGACTTGCGGGTATCCTTGATGCCCACTATCTCGACTTCGTCGCCCTGTCTGATCTTGCCGCGGTCTACCCGGCCGGTGCCTACCGTGCCACGGCCGGTGATCGAGAACACATCCTCGACCGGCATCAAAAACGGCTTGTCGGTATCCCTGACAGGTTCCGGTATGTAGCTATCCACCGCATCCATCAATTCCAATATGCTCTTAAACTCCGGCGCGTCGATCGATACCGACTTATCAGAACCCTTGGTCATCGCCTGCAAAGCCGAGCCTCTTATCACCGGTATCTCGTCGCCGGGGAACTGATACTTATTGAGCAGGTCCCGAACTTCCAACTCAACCAAATCCAATAACTCGGGATCGTCTACCATGTCTACCTTATTCATATACACGATGATGAACGGCACTCCAACCTGACGGGCCAGCAAGATATGCTCGCGCGTCTGAGGCATCGGACCATCCGAAGCGCTGACCACCAGGATCGCTCCATCCATCTGGGCCGCTCCCGTGATCATGTTCTTGATGTAATCCGCGTGACCCGGACAATCAACGTGGGCGTAGTGACGCTTGGCTGTCTCATACTCGACATGCGCCGTCGCTATCGTTATACCACGTTCCTTCTCCTCCGGAGCGTTGTCAATACTGTCAAAATCCCGGATCGCTACCTTCGAATACTTCCTCGATAGCACCATCGTGATCGCCGCCGTCAATGTCGTCTTGCCATGATCCACATGACCTATCGTGCCTACATTAACGTGCGGCTTCGTCCTATCAAACTTCTCCTTCGACATCAGGACTCTCCCTTGATTATCAAATCCAACATTATTTTATCTTCTTTGCCCAACAAGCACGCCCCGAATCGACTGGACCATCGTGTCCTGGACACTTTCCGGAACGGGCGCATAATGTGAAAATTGCATTGAATATACTGCTCTACCCTGCGATAAAGACCGCAACGAGGTTGCATATCCAAACATCTCAGATAACGGTACCTGAGAAGCTATTATTATAGCATCCGGACGGTGGAACATGCCAGCGATTTTTCCTCTTCTCGAATTTAAATCGCCAATAACCACTCCCATGTATTCTTCCGGCACGACAACTTCGATATCCATTATAGGCTCGAGTATCGTAGGATTCGCTTTTCTGGCAGCCTCCTGAAACGCTAGCGAGCCCGCTATTTTGAATGCCAATTCAGAGGAATCGACATCGTGGAATGATCCGTCAATTAATTCAGCCACGATATCAACCATTGGATAGCCGCCAAGTACGCCGTTTTCGAGCGCTTCTTTGATGCCATCGGAGACCGGCTGAATAAATTCGCGGGGAATTACACCATTTTTGGTAAGATCCTTAAATTCGTAGCCTTTGCCCTTGCCATTGGGGCCAACTCTTAGCTTTACATGCCCATATTGACCATGACCGCCCGTTTGCCTGACAAATCTGCCTTCGGCCTCGGCGGTCGATTTGATTGTCTCTCTATAGGCAACCTGAGGCTTGCCGACATTGGCAGTGACATTGAATTCGCGTCGCATACGATCGACAATGATTTCCAGATGAAGTTCACCCATACCGGAAATGATGGTCTGACCCGTTTCAGTATCTGTTTTCACCTGGAAGGTCGGGTCTTCCTCGGTCAATCGGGTTAAGGAATCGGATAATTTGTCCTGGTCAGCCTTAGTCTTAGGCTCAATAGCGACATAAATTACGGGATTCGGGAATGTCATTTGTTCGAGAATAATCGGCTTATCTCTACGGCACATGGTACTGCCGGTGGTAGAGTTTTTGAGACCCACGACCGCAATAATATCGCCGGCTTGAGCTGATTTCAGATCTGCCCTTTTATTGGCATGCATTGCCAATAAGCGACTGATTCTTTCTTCACGCTGTTTTGTGGGATTATAAACCGTATCTCCGGATTTCAATGTGCCCGCGTAAATTCTGATATAAGTTAATCTGCCGACATAAGGATCGCTGATAATCTTGAAAATAAGCGCCGCGAGCGGTTCGTCGGCCGACGGATATCTGACAATTTCCTCGCCAGTATCGGGATCCGTACCCTTTACAGGGGGCAGATCAAGAGGCGATGGCAAGTAATCGACTATGGCATCCAATAGGGCCTGAACGCCTTTATTTTTATAAGAGGATCCACATAATACGGGGATTAATTTTAAGTCTAAAACTGCTTTTCTGAGGGCAACTTTAATTTCCGAAGTCTCAATTGGCTGATCATGAACGAATTTATCAAGCAGGCCTTCATCGTAATCGGAGAGATTTTCGAGAAGCTCTTCGCGTTTGGTTTTGGCCAATTCCAAAAGATCCTTAGGAATTTCATTTTCAATAAATTCGGTGCCTTGAGTCTCGTCAACATAAGTTCTATAGCACATACGAATGAGATCGATAATACCGGCGAACATATCGCCTTCACCAACAGGGAGCTGAATAGGCACGGCGTTGGCGCCCAATCTCTTTTTCATCATTTCGACGGCGGCAAGAAAATTCGCGCCGACGCGATCCATTTTATTAATATAGGCTATACGAGGTACTTTATATTTATCGGCCTGTCTCCAGACGGTTTCGGATTGAGGCTCGACACCGCCAACAGAGCAAAACAATGCTACGGCGCCATCAAGCACTCTCAGCGACCGTTCGACTTCCATCGTGAAATCGACATGACCGGGAGTATCTATAATATTGATGCGATTATCATTCCAGAAGATAGTAGTAGCGGCCGAGGTAATAGTAATACCGCGTTCTTTCTCCTGTTCCATCCAATCCATGGTTGCCGCGCCATCATCGACCTCGCCAATGCGATGGGTCTTACCTGCATAAAATAGTATGCGTTCGGTAGTTGTGGTCTTACCGGCATCGATATGAGCCATGATTCCGATGTTTCTTGTTTGTCCTAACTGACTGTCGACTGACATAAAAAAATCCACTATCCCTTAGAAATCAGCGCCCCGAAAATCCAGGCGCTATTGAATAGCGGATCAACCCTGGTATTTCGGTTATTCTCTGGATCTAATCTTCATTATTCTCCAAAGCAATAAGTTTCGATGCAATTACCAACGGAAATGAGCAAAGGCCTTATTGGCCTCGGCCATCTTGTGGGTATCCTCCTTCTTCTTTACAGCAGCCCCTTCATTACGAGCGGCGGCTGTCAATTCTGCGGCCAATTTTTCGGCCATTGTATGTTCCGGACGATCCATGGAGTATCCGATGATCCAGCGAATGGCAAGGGCTGTCCTGCGACCTGCTCTGACTTCGACTGGAACCTGGTAATTGGCGCCCCCGACCCTTCGTGAACGGACTTCCAGCACGGGCTTGACATTGTTTAAAGCCTTCTGGAATAATTCCATGCCATTTTGATTCGATTTTTCTGCTAAGGAATCAATAGCGTCATAGAAGATTGCCTCTGCGGTAGATTTCTTGCCAGCCTTCATCAGGTTATTGATGAACTGGGTAACCACAGGCGAACCGTATCTTGGATCCGGCGCTTTTTCTCTTTTAATTATTTTTCTTCTTCTCGGCACGATATCTCCGAATTATTTCTTGGGACGCTTGGCCCCGTATTTAGATCTTCCCTGTTTTCTATCTGCAACACCCGCGGTATCAAGAGTTCCGCGGATAATGTGATACCTTACTCCCGGCAGGTCTTTCACCCTTCCACCTCTGATAAGCACGATAGAGTGTTCCTGCAAGTTGTGACCTTCACCTGGAATGTACGCTGTGACCTCGATACCATTTGTCAATCTGACGCGAGCGACTTTACGTAGAGCCGAATTCGGCTTCTTTGGAGTGGATGTATATACTCTCGTGCAGACTCCTCTTTTTTGAGGACAGCTCTTCAGCGCAGGCGTATTAGGCTTGCTTAGAACTTTCTTTCTTCCTTTTCTTATCAGCTGATTGATCGTTGGCAAAAAACCTCCTATTCAAAAAAATACAGATAACTAAGATAATCCCAAAAAATGTTTTGTCAAGCGCTTTTCATCCAATTGCTTCAATCTTTTTCTCAGGCTCGGTTGTTTCCTGCTCATTGACTAGTTCGACACTGTTGTAGTACGGAATGCCCGTGCCCGCAGGTATCAAACGACCGATAATTACGTTTTCCTTCAGGCCAAGCAGAAGATCCACTTTTCCCTGAATTGAAGCCTCCGTGAGAACCCTGGTTGTCTCCTGGAAGGATGCCGCCGAGAGGAAGCTTTCCGTAGACAACGACGCTTTGGTGATACCAAGTAGCAGGGGCTCGTAAGTAGCTGGATTTCCGCCATCCTGCAATACCCTGTCTCGTTCGTCCTGGAATCGGATTTTGTCGACTTGTTCGCCTTCGAGGAAATTACTATCGCCGGGATCGAGAATTCGGACTTTCTGAAGCACTTGGCGGATAATAACTTCGATGTGCTTGTCGTTGATTTTAACACCCTGGAGACGATAGACTCCCTGGATTTCATTTACCAGGTATTCCTGCACCGAATTAGGGCCCTTAATTCTCAAAATATCGTGCGGATCAATTGGTCCCTCGCTGAGACGGCTACCGGCCTTGACCGCATCGCTTTCATGTACAAGCATATGCTTACCATGGGGAATCAAGTATTCCTTGTCCTCGCCATGCTCGCCATGCACGATCATCTGCTGATTTCCTCTAACGACTTTGCCGTATTCAATGGTACCATCAATTTCCGTCACAACCGCGGGGTCCTTGGGATGTCTGGCTTCAAAAAGCTCGGCAACCCTTGGCAAGCCGCCGGTAATATCCTTTGTTTTGTAAATCTCGCGAGGAATCTTGACCAGCATCTGACCGGCCTTGATCGCGTCACCGTCCTTGACTACAAGATGCGCCCCTGTAGGTATTGAGTAGTTGGCCAAACGTTTACCCTTGGAATCGATTATGGCGATATGGGGACGCAATGTCTTTTCGCGCTGTTCTATAATAACTCTGGCGGAAAGACCCGTGGATTCATCGAGCTCTTCACGATAAGTGACATTTTCGATGACGTCGACATATTCGATCGTACCGGTTTTGTCCGTAAGAATCATATTGGTATGCGGATCCCATTCAAACAAGACATCGTCTTTTTCGACTTGCTGGCCATCGCGTACCTTGAGGGTACAGCCATAGGGGGTCGCGTACCGTTGACGAATCCGTTCCTGATCATCGACAATCCTAATTTCACCTTCGCGGGTCAAGACTATATGGTCTTCGGGATTTTCACCGGGAACCATTTTGACTCCGGAGAATGCAATTTTACCTGCGGATTTTGCGGTGATTTTGGATTGCTCTGTGATAACTGCCGCCGTACCGCCGATATGGAATGTTCTTAAGGTCAGCTGAGTGCCGGGCTCGCCGATGGATTGCGCGGCAATAACACCTACGGCCTCGCCGAGATTGACCATTCTTCCGGTGGACAAATTACGGCCATAGCATTTGGCACAGACACCTCTGCGAGATTCGCAAGTAAGCACCGATCTAATGGAAACAGTTTCGATGCCAGACTCATCGATGAGAGTCGAAGCTTCTTCACCGATTTCAGTACCGGCCTCAGCGATAACTTCCTGAGTGATTGGGTCATAAACATCCATTAGAGCTACTCGCCCGAGGACACGATCATGCAAGGATTCAATAATTTCTTCGCCTTCTTTTAAGGCGGAAACTTCGATGCCGAGAATTGTGCCGCAATCGTCTTCGTTGATGATGACGTCCTGGGCGACATCTACCAGTCGGCGTGTCAAGTATCCAGCGTCGGCGGTCTTCAACGCCGTATCCGCGAGACCTTTTCTAGCGCCGTGAGTAGATATAAAGTATTCAAGTACCGTTAATCCTTCGCGGAAATTGGCGGTAATCGGTGATTCGATAATTTCGCCGATCTGACCGGTCATTCTCTTTTGAGGCTTGGCCATTAGACCACGCATACCGGCTAACTGTCTAACCTGATCGCGCGAGCCTCTGGCTCCGGAATCAGTCATCATGAAGATGGGGTTGAATCCCTGATCAACATCTTTCAGCCGTTTGAAAAGAATTTCCGCGACATCGCTTGTAGTACGTGTCCAGGTATCGATAACCTTATTGTACCGTTCACCGTTGGTGATGGCGCCTTTTTCGTATTGACGATGGATTTTCTCGACTTCTTTTTCGGCGTTCTTAAGCATGCCTTCTTTTTCCTGAGGAACGACGATATCGTCGATACCGACGGTTACGCCGCCGATAGTGGCATACTCGAAACCGATATTTTTGAGATCATCGAGAAATGTAGCTGTCGGCTCATTTCCCGAAATTCGATGAACATCCGAAACAACTTTTTCAATAGCGGATTTTACCGCTACTTTATTAAAATAATCCTGGCCCGCCGGAATTATTTCGTTGAAAATGACTCTTCCGACTGTAGTGGCGAAAAATTCCTGAAAACTATCTTCATCTTTGCCCTTGCGGTTTTTGGAGTCCTTGATTTTCTTTTCAAGCAATTCCTGGCGTTGTTTCAAAAAGCCCTTAAGTTTTTTCATAGAATCAGGGACAATACCGCTGTAATCTTCGTAGTATTTTTCGCGTTGTTTTCCCGAATATTCACTGAGCTTTCTTGATTTTCCGGGGATCGCGACCCAAGCATGAAGATCGATTATGCCGGATGAGTAAGCGAATATTACTTCGCTTTGACTTCCGAAAATCATCTCTTCGCCCTTAACACCCACTCTATCCTTGGTCAAGTAATAGCACCCAATGACCATATCCTGAGAAGGAATCGCAACCGGCTTGCCGGAAGACGGCTGAAGCAGATTATGAGTAGAAAGCATGAGCAAACGGGCTTCAAGCTGTGACTCGAATGATAACGGCACATGGACCGCCATCTGATCACCGTCGAAATCGGCATTGAACGCGGCGCATACCAGCGGATGAAGCCGAATGGCCTTACCTTCCACCAGAACCGGATAGAACGCCTGAATACCGAGAAGATGCAGGGTTGGAGCGCGGTTTAGAAGCACGGGATGATCGCGAATGATTTCTTCGAGAATATCCCAGACTTCCGGTCTTTCACGTTCAACCAGTCTCTTCGCAGATTTGACGGTTTGAACATACCCTTTTTCTTCAAGCTTGTGAATTATAAATGGCTTGAATAATTCAAGTGCCATATTCTTAGGCAAGCCGCATTGATTTAGCTTAAGTTCAGGTCCCACTACGATTACGGAACGTCCGGAGTAATCGACTCTCTTGCCCAATAGATTCTGGCGGAAACGACCCTGCTTTCCCTTAAGTAAATCGGAAAGGGATTTTAGCGGCCGTTTGGAATCGCCACGAACCGATCGTGACCGACGACCATTATCGAAGAGCGCGTCGACGGCTTCCTGGAGCATTCTTTTTTCGTTTCGAAGAATGACTTCGGGAGCCTTGATTTCGATCAGCTTTTTCAATCGGTTATTTCTATTGATAACTCTTCGATAAAGATCATTCAAATCCGATGTAGCGAATCTTCCACCCTCGAGCGGCACTAATGGACGCAGATCCGGAGGAATAACTGGAATAACTTCAAGAACCATCCACTCCGGTTTATTCTGAGATTGGCGGAAGGCTTCGATTACGCGAAGTCTCTTTAGTGTATCTTTCTTGCGCTGGACTGAAGTCTCAACTTTGACCTGAGCGCGCAAAGACACAGCCAATTCCTCGATATCTGTTTGCCGTAAAAGTTCGCGGATAGCCTCCGCACCCATTCTGGCGACTAATTCTTTTCCGGATTCTTCAAGCTCATAATATTCGTCTTCAGAAATAATGTCCATTTTCTTTAGAGACGTATTACCTGGATCAATTACGATATACGACTGATAGTAAATAATCCGTTCGAGTTCGCGGACAGTAAGATCAAGAAGATAGCCGATTCTCGATGGCAGGGAATGGGTATACCAAATATGAGTAACAGGTACGGCGAGATCAATATGACCCATTCGTTCGCGGCGCACCTTGGATTGAGTGACTTCAACTCCGCAACGATCGCAGACAATGCCGCGGAATCTAATGCGCTTGTATTTGCCGCAATTGCATTCCCAGTCCTTTACGGGTCCGAAAATTCGTTCGCAGAACAAGCCGTCTTTTTCAGGCTTGAAACTGCGATAGTTTATGGTTTCCGGCTTTGTTACTTCGCCGAAAGACCATGATCTAATGACTTCGGGCGATGCGATTTTGATTCGCATAGCTGATAGGTCCGAAAGTCTTCTTTGATTTTTGGCAAAAGGATCGACCACGAAAGTCTCCTTAATTTAAATATCCGTTAACGGATGACATTACTTCTCAATCAAATCAACATCCAAACCCAGGGATTGGAGCTCCTTAACAAGCACGTTGAATGATTCCGGAATACCCGGTTCAGGAGGATTTTCTCCCTTAACGATCGCCTCATAGATGCGCGATCTTCCTGAAACATCGTCGGATTTAACTGTCAGCATTTCCTGCAAGGTGTAAGCGGCGCCGTACGCTTCAAGAGCCCAGACTTCCATTTCGCCGAATCTCTGGCCGCCGAATTGGGCTTTACCGCCCAGAGGCTGCTGAGTAACCAAAGAGTAAGGTCCGATAGAACGGGCATGAATTTTGTCGTCGACGAGATGCGAAAGCTTCATCATGTACATATATCCGACAGTGATTTTATTATGAAACGGTTGACCGGTACGTCCATCGTAAAGCTCGGATTTGCCATCTTCGGGAAGTCCAGCCTTTTTGAGCAGTTCTTTAATTTCGGTGACAGAGGCACCATCAAAAACAGGCGTTGCCACCTTGAAACCGAGAAGCTTTGCGGCCCATCCAAGATGCGTTTCAAGTATCTGACCAACATTCATTCTTGAAGGAACGCCGAGCGGATTCAATATAATATCAAGCGGCGTGCCATCAGGCATATATGGCATATCCTCAATTGGCACTACTTTAGCCAGAACGCCTTTATTACCGTGACGTCCTGCCATTTTATCGCCGACCGAAAGCACTCTCTTTGTAGCTATCGCGACTTTTACAAGCTGTACTACACCGGGAGGCAATTCCGCGCCGCGAACCACTTTCTCAATTTCAATTTCCTGCACTATTTTTTTATTGTCGATCAGGGCCTTGGCCTGCTGGAGAAGCTGATCGACTTTCTGATTGGCTTTATCGTCGCCAGTGAAGCCATTTTCAGCTACCAAATCCTGTGCATTGCAATGTTCGAAACTATCTTCTTTGAATTTAGTACCGGCCTTAATGACAACCTCGCCGTTTTCGTCTTTGATGGTTCTGGCGGTCGTGCCATCGAGGATGATACCCAGGTTCTTATTTCGCATATTAACGATATACTCGATCTGCTTGGAGAAATTTTTCTTCACTCGAGTAATATCAGTACGCTCCTGCTTTTTGGCGGCTTCAGAGCGCTCTTTACGCGAAAATACTTTGGTATCAATTACAATGCCCTTCATTCCGGGCGGCGCCTTCAAAGAAGCGTCACGAACATCGCCGGCCTTTTCGCCGAATATGGCTCTCAAAAGTCTCTCTTCCGGAGAAAGCTCGGTTTCACCCTTCGGAGTAACTTTTCCGACAAGAATATCGCCGGCTTCGACTTCGGCTCCGGTGCGAATAATTCCACGTTCATCAAGATTCAACAAAGCTTCTTCGGAAACGTTAGGAATTTCTCTTGTAATTTCTTCTGGACCGCGTTTGGTATCGCGAACCTGAAGTTCGAATTCTTCTATATGAATTGATGTAAATACATCGTCAGACACTAATCGTTCGGAAACGATAATAGCATCCTCAAAATTATATCCTCTCCAGGGCATAAATCCAACAAGGACATTAGCACCAAGCGCAAGTTCGCCATCCGAGGTTCCGGGACCATCAGCAATGACGTCACCGACTTCAAGTTTATCTCCGACGTTCACGAGCGGCCTTTGATTCAAACAAGTATCCTGGTTGGATCGGTTGAATTTCGTAAGCTCGTATTCATCGAATTCCACCAACTCAAGTAATTTCTCTTTGCCGCGGCGGACAGGTCGAATGAGGATTTTATCGGCATCGACAAATTCCACGACTCCCGGCCTTTTTGCAATAAGAGCGGCGCCAGAATCGACAGCAACCTTGCCTTCGATACCTGTACCAACTACCGGTGGTTCAGTGATCAAAAGCGGCACGGCTTGACGTTGCATGTTTGAGCCCATCAAAGCTCTGTTGGCGTCATCATGCTCTAAGAAGGGAATCAAAGCCGCAGCTACCGAGACCATCTGTTTCGGGGAAACATCCATGAAGTGTATCTGCTCGGGCCGAGCCAATATGTATTCGCCTTTTTCTCTGCACTTGATTAGCGAAGATTCAAAATGACCATCTTTGGTAAGAGGAGCATTAGCCTGCGCCACCACATAACGATCTTCCATGTCGGCAGTAAGAAAATGGATTTCAGCTGTGACTTTGCCATTCTTTACCACGCGATATGGGGCTTCCAAGAAACCGTAGCGATTGATTCTCGCATAAGTCGATAAAGAAGCGATAAGACCAATGTTCGGACCTTCAGGCGTCTCAATAGGACAGATTCGACCATAATGCGTATGGTGAACGTCCCTGACCTTAAATCCCGCTCTCTCACGAGTAAGTCCTCCCGGACCCAATGCCGACAGCCTTCTCTTATGAGTCAATTCCGCCAGAGGATTAGTCTGATCCATGAATTGCGAAAGCTGAGACGAGCCAAAGAAGCTATCGATTACGGCGGAGACAGTGCGGGCATTAACCAAATCATGCGGAGATATTTGTTCATTATCCTTGAGACTCATTCTTTCGCGAATAGTCCGGGCCATTCTCGATAAACCGACCGAGAATTGATTTGACAGAAGCTCGCCAACTGAGCGCGCTCTTCTATTGCCAAGATGATCGATATCATCGACATCGCCGGCGCCATTTCGCAGATTAATAAGATATTTGATTATGGCCAGGAAATCTTTTCTATTAAGAACTGTTTCCTCAAGCGGGACATCAAGATTAAGTCTCTGGTTAATCATATACCGGCCAACTTCGCCGAGATCATATCGCTTGGGATTGAAGAACAGCTTTTCGAGCAAATCTTGCGCGAGATCAAGAGTCGGAGCGTCGCCCGGCCGAATCAACGCGTATATTTTGAATAGCGCTTCCTCTAAGGAGGTAGTCGTATCCTTTACGATAGTGTTTCTTATAATTCCCGCGTCCGTCGCGAGGTCGATATCGAGAACATCAAGAGTCTCGATTTTCAGATCGCATACTTTCTTAAAGAGTTCGTCGGTTATCTCTTCATTGGCCTTGAGAACAACTTCCCCAGTAGAAGGATCGACTATAGTTTGCGCGGAAATCGCGCCAATGAATTTATTTCCGCGACGAGTGGATACCTGTTCGTTTGAAATTTTGTAGAATGTCTTCAACAAATCTTCGTTGGTGGAATAACCCAATGCCCTCAATAATGTAGTAGCGGCCATCTTACGACGGGAATCAATATGAACGAACATGATGTCGTTGACATCGAGAGAGAATTCAACCCAGGAACCGCGATAAGGAATAATTCTTGCGGAAAATAGACGTTTGCCATTGGGATGAATTTCTTCATCGAAAAAGACACCTGGAGAACGGTGCAACTGGCTAACGATTACTCGTTCCGCACCGTTGATAATGAAAGTACCGTTTTCGGTAAGCAGAGGGAATTCGCCGAGGAAGACGTCTCGTTCGATGATGTCTTTGACAACTTTTTCGGTTGATTCGCCTACTTGTTCTCTTACGACAAGACGTAAGGTGGCTTTAAGCGGCGCGCCAAAGGTCATATTTCTTTCGCGGCATTCGCGAATAGAATAGCGCGGCTCTCCGAGCGAATATCTTACGAATTCCAGCGAAAACAGTTCGTGGACATCCGTAATTGGGAAAATAGAAGTAAACACTCCTTGAAGCCCGACGTTTTCTCTTTTTTCCGGCGGGACTTCGCGTTGCAGGAAACTTTCGTAAGATGAAAGCTGGACATCGAGAAGATTGGGCATCTCGACATGCTCTTTCAACTTAGCGAAACTTTTTCTTTCGACCTTCAAAAATGGTCTCAAAAGAACCTCCTAATGGGAAGATTCTAAAAATTTAAGATTATGCTGGCACGATGCCAGATATAAAAAACTACTTCAGGACTACCGTGGCACCGACTTCTTCTAATTTAGCCTTGGCGTCTGCCGCCTCTTCCTTAGAAACCCCCTCTTTAAGTGGCTTTGGCGCACCTTCCACGAGATCTTTGGCTTCTTTCAAGCCGAGGCTTGTAAGCTCGCGTACGACCTTAATTACTTGAATCTTTTTGGCTCCGGCATTTTCGAGAATAACGTCAAATTCAGTCTTTTCTTCGGCTGGGGCTGCTCCGCCTGCCGCGCCACCGGCCGCTGCTACTGGGGCAGCCGCCATCGGTGTAATACCAAATTCGGTTTGCATTTTCTTCGAAAGATCGGAAAGCTCGACCACAGTCATTTCTTTTATGATATCGAATGCTTGTTGTACTCTGTCACTCATTTTCAAATCCTCGTTTAAACCGGTTAAAACCGGGGCTATTTAATTAAATACTTTAATAATCTATTGATGGTTTCCACTTTCTCGTCACGGAAATCGCCTTTCCCAAAGCGACTTAGAAGCTCCGATACGAGGCTTGGGCCATCACTATCCTTTTTTACTTTCAGCTAAGGCATCCAGCGTGGCGATAAACTCGCTTGACGCGGCGTTAAGTAGTGTCACGAACTGGGCTATTGGCCCGACAATCGTACCCATTAAATTGGCTATGACGACATTTCTTGGAGGCAATTCGGCGATCTTCTTGAGATCTTCATATCCGAGAATATTACCTTCAAGATAGAATGCCTTAAATTTCGGTCGCTCTTTCTCCTTGATTGCCTCATAGATTATCTTGGCGGGCACCGAAGGATCGTCGTATCCGTAAATAATAGCAGTTGGACCGGTGAAATGCTTTTCAAGCGCTTCAATTCCTGTGTCTTTAGCGGCTATTTTCAATAAGGTATTCTTCGATACCTTAAATTCACTCTTGGCGGCTCTCAGCTTGCGACGAAGAATAGTAAGATCTTCGACATTAATGCCGGTATGATCCGCGACTATAATCTCGTTTGCTCTGGCGATTCTATCTTTGAGAGCAGCGATTTCTTTATTTTTTTCGTCTTTTGTCACTTTATACCTGCCTTTACTTACTCATCGCCAGAAGTTCATTAACGTCCAGCTTGATTCCAGGGCCCATCGTCGAGCATAGTGTCGCATTTTTTAGGTATGTGCCTTTGGCGGACGACGGTTTAGCTTTTACGATCGCGGAAAAGAATGTCTTGGCATTTTCGAAGAGCTGCTCATCGGAAAAGGATAATTTCCCGAGACCGACCTGAACATTGCCAGTTTTATCAAGTCTATATTCAATTTTGCCGGCCTTTACTGATTTAATGGCCTTAGCTAATTCCATAGTTACGGTACCGGATTTGGGATTGGGCATCAGTTTTTTTGGACCGAGAATTTTTCCCAATTTTCCCACCTGTCCCATCATATCGGGAGTAGCGATAATGACATCAACATCAGCCCATCCGCCTTGAATTTTTTCGACGTATTCATCGCCACCGACTAAATCGGCTCCGGCGTCTTCGGCTTCCTTGACTTTTTCACCTTTTGTGAGAACAAGGACTTTGATAGTTTTGCCAGTGCCATGAGGCAGAACTGTAGTGCCACGAACCATCTGATCGGCTTTTTTGGGATCTACACCCAAACGCACGGTGGCCTCGATGGTCTCATTAAATTTGGCGTGCGCGGCGGAACGGATAGCCTTCACGGCATCGGCCAGGGTATAGGCTTTGCCTTGTTCTATCTTGGTTGCGCCTGCTTTGTAAAGCTTTCCACGTTTCATGATTTTTAATACTCCGAACTGTTAATGGTCTCCCCGTATCGACCGTTAGATAATATTATTTCAATTCATTCGCTTTGTTTAAATCCGAAGATAAAATTGAAGCGATATCTAAATTTCACTACCTTCGACGTCAATTCCCATGCTGCGAGCGGTTCCAGCTACCATTCTTTCAGCCATTTCCAGGTCATTGGCATTAAGATCGGGCATCTTAAGCTGGGCGATTTCGCGGACTTGCTGCTTTGATACCTTGCCGACTTTATTACGATTGGGTTCGCCTGAACCCTTTTCCAATTTGGCAGCTTTCTTCAAGAGAATAGATGCTGGCGGCGTTTTGGTGATGAATGTAAATGTCTTGTCCACATACACGGTAATGACGACTGGAATAATCATTCCGGCTTGCGATTGGGTTCTGGAATTGAATGATTTGCAGAATTCCATGATATTGACACCTTGCTGACCCAAAGCAGGTCCGACTGGCGGCGCCGGTGTGGCATTACCAGCGGGTATCTGCAACTTGACCATTCCTGTAATTTTTTTAGCCACAATTACTCCTTGATGAATCTATTATTAAAGACTTTTTACCTGCAAATAATCGAGCTCGACCGGTGTGGGCCGTCCAAAGATAGAAACCATGACTTTGAGCTTGCGTTTTTCCGGATTAACTTCGCTGACAGTGCCCGCGAATTCGGAGAATGGTCCATCGACAACCTTGACCGCTTCGCCGATTTTGTATGGGATATCGAGGGCTTCCCTGTTTTTAGATCTGTCTATTTGCGCAAGGATTCTCTTGACTTCATTTTCGCGGAGGGCAACAGGTTTTCCGGATGCTCCAACAAAATTAGTGATGCCCGGCGTGGATGTAACGAGATGCTGAGTTTCTTTATTCAGCTCCATCTCGACAAGAATATAGCTGGGCAAGAATTTTTTGACGGCAGTGTGCCGTTTTCCCTGCTTCATTTCAACTATTTCCTCGGTTGGAACCAAAATCTGTCCGAATTGTTCTTTCAGACCTTCCGCCTCAGCGGCTGATTCGAGGTACTTTTTGGCTTTATTTTCATGACCCGAATATGTATGGGCCACATACCACTTTTTTGCCATAATGATTTTTTCCGTCAACCGGCTATGCGAATCAACGCGTTAATGGATTCCCTGAGGATCAGATCTACCGCTCCGATGAAAATCGAAACAATCAACGACATGATGATTACTACCGCTGTAGAGCCAACCAGCTCATCGCGTGAGGGCCAGGCAACTTTCTGGAGTTCCTGATACACTTCATTGAAGAAGCCCTTAATTTTGTTAAACATCCACCATCTCTCTTTAGCTTAAGCAGGACAGGAGGGACTTGAACCCCCAACCCTTGGTTTTGGAGACCAAAGCTCTGCCAGTTGAGCTACTGTCCTGTATTACCTATCTGGTTTCCTTGTGCGCAGTGTGCTTATTACAGAAAGGACAGTATTTTTTGTATTCAACCCGGTCAGGCTGGTTCCGTTTATTCTTTGTATCTGAATAGTTGCGCCGTTTACAATCGCCGCAAGCCAAAATAATAATCTCTCTCGGCATAACTCAAATCCTCATTCAATTATTTCGGTGACGACTCCGGCGCCGACTGTGTGGCCGCCTTCTCGGATGGCGAATCGAAGCTCCTTCTCCATCGCTATCGGAGTCAATAACTCACAATCCATAACCACGTTGTCACCCGGCATTACCATCTCCGTCCCCGCCGGCAAATTCACGTTGCCCGTAACGTCCGTCGTCCTAAAATAAAACTGCGGACGATAACCATTGAAGAACGGCGTGTGACGACCACCCTCCTCTTTCTTCAAGACGTAGACCTGACCCTTAAACTTCTTGTGCGGCGTGATCGAACCCGGCTTGGCTACTACCATGCCGCGTTCCAACTCTTCCTTATCGACACCCCTCAATAAGAAGACCAACGTTGTCGCCTGCCTGAGCAAAATCCAATAGCTTTCTAAACATCTCAACACCGGTGACTACCGACTTGCGGGTATCCTTGATGCCCACTATCTCGACTTCGTCGCCCTGTCTGATCTTGCCGCGGTCTACCCTGCCGGTGCCTACCGTGCCACGGCCGGTAATCGAGAACACATCCTCGACCGGCATCAAAAACGGCTTGTCGGTATCCCTGACAGGTTCCGGTATGTAGCTATCCACCGCATCCATCAATTCCAATATGCTCTTAAACTCCGGCGCGTCGATCGATACCGACTTATCAGAACCCTTGGTCATCGCCTGCAAAGCCGAGCCTCTTATCACCGGTATCTCGTCGCCGGGGAACTGATACTTATTGAGCAGGTCCCGAACTTCCAACTCCACCAAATCCAATAACTCGGGATCGTCTACCATGTCTACCTTATTCATATACACGATGATGAACGGCACTCCAACCTGACGGGCCAGCAAGATATGCTCGCGCGTCTGAGGCATCGGACCATCCGAAGCGCTGACCACCAGGATAGCTCCATCCATCTGGGCCGCTCCCGTGATCATGTTCTTGATGTAATCCGCGTGACCCGGACAATCAACGTGGGCGTAGTGACGCTTGGCTGTCTCATACTCGACATGCGCCGTCGCTATCGTTATACCACGTTCCTTCTCCTCCGGAGCGTTGTCAATACTGTCAAAATCCCGGATCGCTACCTTCGAATACTTCCTCGATAGCACCATCGTGATCGCCGCCGTCAATGTCGTCTTGCCATGATCCACATGACCTATCGTGCCTACATTAACGTGCGGCTTCGTCCTATCAAACTTCTCCTTCGACATCAGGACTCTCCCTTATGTTTTTCGGTCTTCATCTTCTTCACGTTTTTCTTTAAGCCCAAGACCGGGATTGAACCGGTGACCTCATCCTTACCAAGGATGTGCTCTACCAACTGAGCTACTTGGGCCATTTGACACAAATAGCTTAAACGGGTTAATTCCCCGTAAATAACAGACTTGCAATATAAAACCCTGAGATTTCATGTCAAGCATTTTTTTACCGCCGCACTATATTTTTTATCGGATTGGCAGGCGGCTTGCTTAAATGATAATTTTATTGCCTCACAATAGGTTAGAAATTCATGGATAGCCATATCGGTAATTATATCCGACGTTAAATTGGATTTTTGTTTCAGAATGGAACTTGATTATCAGAATCGGCGGATGAAATCATTAGCGGGAGACGAGGTTCGAACTCGCGACCAACAGCTTGGAAGGCTGTGACTCTACCAACTGAGTTACTCCCGCAGCAAGCATACAATTATATGCGGCTATAAGAACTTGTCAAGGACGAAAAATAAAATCAGGAATTATCGAGAGCGCTGAGCCGTTCCATCAGGCCCTTCATCGATTTCGGAATGACATATTCCAATTTGACAGGCTTATTGAGAGCGAAGGCCATTCCAAGATCGAAGATCACTCCATGCGAAGTGCCGTCCCAAATGACACGAACTTCATCGGCCTTCATCATAGCATCGCGGTTGGCAGTACAGATTGTCAGCTCGTCGGTGTCTTGCTTTGTCTGAGTGCCGGGAACATAAACAGTATGTCCCTCGGCTCGAAGCTGATCCGCCAATTTGCCGGCCTTATCGGTGAGGCCCTTGGAATGGATGATGAAAAATGATTTTTTGCTTTTCGCGGGCATATTAAATCGATGTAAGTATTAATGGTGGGGGGAGGATTCGAACCTCCGAAGCCTGCGGCGACAGATTTACAGTCTGTTCCCTTTGACCACTCGGGAACCCCACCATTTATTTTAGAATAAGCCGGAGAAGGGAATCGAACCCCCGACCAGCTGATTACAAATCAGCTGCTCTACCAGCTGAGCTACTCCGGCACACTTTCAAAGAACACATCTGACTCAAACCTATCAGGAAGGGGCAGGCGGGACGCCTACCGCCCAAGGGCACACATTCGAGTCGGTCGGCAATATATATTTGATGTATCGGATAGTCAAGAAAGTTGATTGAATAATATTTGGAATAATTATTGGGGTCAGGTTTCCAGGTCAAGGGAATAGCTGGAGCGAGGATTAAGAGACAATATAAAAAATGAGGTTTCATGACTTAATCTGATTGAGATTAAGTCGTCAGGTCAGGCGACCTGACGACACTCTTAATTCGGGCTCGGGGGCAGGAATGGCAGGTAGAATACAAAGAGGGCGGGTTTGAAACCCGCCCCTACATCGATAATTGCGTGTCGCAGTTTACTGCGATCGCAAAAGCATCTTGCGGTCAAAGCAAGCTTTGACACGCAAAATATATATTTTCTTATAATATGATTATTTTAGATAAATTAGTTTGATTGCCGTCGAGCTTGCAGCAGTTCTTGCTCTGGCGAAATAGATGCCTGACGTGACTTTATTTCCCATAGCATCCTGGGCGTCCCATTTTATTTGTCCCTCCAAATTTTGTTCGGTCCCCAATGATCTGATTAATTGGCCGTTGATATTGTATATCTCGATACTCACCTCCTTCCATGCCTGAATATTGTTATTATCGTTGAGGAATTAAATGGATTGGGAAATGCTCTTATTCCAATCCTTCCGGGATTTATTCCATCACCATTCTCAGAAATCCCAGTATAATCCGGTAAATAAACAAACGATAAAACTGAATCGGGCGCATTTGACGGGAATCGCCTTATATTCCCGTCCTTATCCGCTGCTGTGTAGTAATATCTTACAGTAGAGCCACTGTCCACAGCAGGGATATTTCCGTAAAACATATATCCGCCAACATAATGCATATGGCTTTCCAGATAATTAAAACCGTCTATCGAATAATAAACGGAAACCGCTAATTGGTATTCTATGGAAACACCATCTTTGGCCACCAATTTAACAGCATATGGACCTGGATTCGGATTGATATTTGGAATTATCGAAACATTCTTTATGGCTGGTGCAATCCAATCAGGCATTTCGAGAGTATTTATAAATATGCTATTTCTGCAATAACCGTCACCCACCCTGAAAATATCACAAACTCCGTCTCCATCAAAATCCCCTAAAAAGACTCTCTGCGTGCTTTGAGCCTGATTCGGCCATCTCAGAGCGGTTTGATCCCCATAGAAACCGCCGCCGCTATTCATAAAGATCAAATCTGGCCTTCCGTAGAAATAGGTGCCCAAAACTATATCTTCCTGTCCGTCGTTATCGGCATCAAACGATCTTATCGAAGTTGGATGCGATGGGTCCGAAAATAATGGTCCCCGAAGCTCCGTTTCATCGACAAAATGCCCAGTGCCGTCATTAATCAGAAATCCGCATCTTTCAATATAACTAAGGACTATATCAAAATCACCATCCCCGTCTATGTCGACAAATTCGCCAGTATAACTCCGTTCGACCGGAGGTAGTCTTTCTGCGGTTTCATCGGTAAAATATCCATTACCGTCATTAATCAAAATCCGTGGCTGAAAGATATTACCATAATCCATAACAAGCAAATCCAGGTCTAAATCCCCATCGATATCAGCAAATCTAACAGTAAGATAAGCTTCGTTTAGTGTTGGTAAACGATTTAACTGATTAGTAAAATGACCAGTCCCATCATTTACCCAAACCTTATGATGATAGCCATTAGTAACTGCATTACCCAGCATACAGATATCAATGTTTCCATCACCATTGATATCGCCATAATCGGCGCCCAACCCAGTGGAGGAGTCAGGAGGAATTCTGCTCCAGTCTATCGTAAACCTGCCTGCGCCATCATTTATGGCAAGATAGTCCGTATCGCGACCTGCATTAATCACATAGGCATCCAAAGTTCCATTATTGTCGCAATCGAAAAGTAGAACACTGTTGGTTCCGTCATCAATTTGAGGAAACATTGAGGAATCGCCCAGGCTGAAATATCCATTACGGTCATTGAAGTAAAGTTGCTCAAATCCCGGCCCTTGAGGCCATACTCCTTCAATACACCCAACTAATATATCAAGGGCGCCATCGCCATTTACATCGCCGCCATCCAACCCGATGCCGACCGCCATTGTATCGGGGAGCCGAGTACTGGTTTCGTCAACGAAATGCCAATCGTCCTGGGCGAATGTTGCGGTGCTGATTGATGCTATAGTTATTGCTGCCAAAAACCACGGTCTGGTCATTCTGCACCCCATTGTCTTTACTCGAAACTACTTGCTTTAGTATAACAGATTTTTGGGGAAATGGTATCGTTTATTTCACCCATCCGGCAAGATGTCGGGTTTCTCGTCCGGCAGTGGCCGGACTCGGAACGCCGACCTACTGCGGGTTTACATTGTAGGGGCCGACCCGCGTGTCGGCCCAAAAGAGGAGGGCGAACACTTGGGTTCGCCCCTACAAAAGATTCTATCAATAATGATTCAGGTGATGGTTCAAAATTTTGAACCCTTACGGCGGCATTCGTTCTAATTGCTGGCGGGTTTGATAAATCAAATACCTACAGGTGCGTCATTACTTCGCGTCGGAGCGAGGATTAAGAGACAAGATGAAAAATGAGAATTCATGACTTAATCTGATTGAGATTAAGTCGTCAGGTCAGGCGACCTGACGACACTCTTGATGCGGTCAGGGCGAGCCCTGACACGCAGGAGCAAGATGGATTCCGGCTCGGGGGCCGGAATGACAGGCATGACGGGACAGGCGGGATTTCTGCCGCGCTGAACAAGCGTCGGGTGCGGAGACCCGACGCCACATGTATTCAAAATTATTTATCTTATATTACTCTACTGAGGCCATGAGTTTGGCGGCGTCGCGGAAACGATATCCGCTGGTAGGGGCACCGAGGAGGACTGCGGCTAATTTTCTGCCATCGACATCCTCAATACCGAGAGCCAGGCAGTAGCCGGATTCTTTGATGTATCCGGTTTTGCCGCCGATGATTTCATTTCGTCCGAAGAGCAGGCGATTGGTATTATATATTGTGAAGAGCCGTTCGCCGTTGACAGCCCTATATGAGAAATTCTTTTTCGAGATAGCCTCAGCAATGAAATTTTGTTCGAGAGCGGATTTAAAGATGATAGCAAGTTCTGCGGCTGTGGAAACATTATTGGGATCGAGGCCGGTGGGATCGGCAAAATGGGTATTGGCAAGATTCAGGCTTGACGCAAGCTCATTCATTTTGGCGACGAATTGCTCGGTGGTCATGCCGGTCGATCTGGCGACGACACGCGCGGCGACATTGTCAGAGCATATCAGCATCAAGTGGAAAAGATCATAAACAGTAACTTTTTCGCCTTTATACAAACGAGACCTTCCAGCGCCTTCGCGATCTTCCTGAGTTACAGTTTCGACTTTAAGAAAATCGGGAGCGGTATTAAGGAAAACAAGCGCAGTCGCGAGCTTGGTAAGGCTGGCTATCGGTCTTGTTTCCAGTTCATCTTTTTTCATAAGAACATTGCCGCTATCGAGATCAACTAATATTGCCGATTTGGCGCTTATTTTGGGAAGTTTGGATGGATTGACGCTATCAAGAAGCAGTTGGAAGGTCGCCGGTTTCTCTTGAAAGCGAATGCTTTCAGAGCGGCGATTATTGGCTATCGCAGTATAAACCGCGGTGACAGTCCAGATGGCCAACACATAGAACAGTATTTTTTTCCAGAATTTTTTCATTGCGTCATTTCCGTTTGAATCATGTCCAAAAACATTTTAGCATTTCTAACAGCCTGCCCCAAATGGCAGTTGTTAAAGAACAAATATAACTTATCCGTATTTTTTTTCAAGAGATCAATTTTATCTTTCCACTCTTTTAATTCATTTTCCGAATACATGTAGTCATATCGATCGCCTTCGCCGCCCCACCAGTTGGCAGAATTACGTCCATGAAGCCGGACATAGCCGATATTTGTGGTCGCAATCGGTTTCGGAGGAAAAAGGCCGGGCAGCTGTGGCTCATCGACCGAACAAACCCCGATGTCATTTTTCGCCAATGAATCATAGACTTCGGGGATATCCCAGCTATCGTGGCGAAATTCGACGAAAAGATTATGGCCGGGGAAAAAATCCTTGCCATTGATAATGTAATCAAGATTGGCCTTTGTAAATTTTATGCTGAATGGGAATTGAGCCATGAGTCCCTTTAATTTGCCCGAATCTGTCATCGGTCTGATGGAATCATTAAAAAGCTGGCATTGCTTTTTGAGATCCCTTCGGTCATGAGTGAAGCTGCGATGAGTCTTGATCATGAATTCGAAATTATCACCAACTTTTTTCGCGATATTATAGAATACCGCCGGATGTGGAATGCGATAATAGGTCGAATTGATTTCGGTGACATTGAAATGCTCTTTATAGAAATCAAGACGTTTCCCCTTTGGAAGATCTGGCGGATAAAAGACGCCAGCCCAATCATCGAATGAATAACCGGATGTTCCCACTATGATTTTACCTGCGTTTGCCAACATCGATCTTAGCCTGTTGGAATCTTACAGAACCGCATTTCGGGCAAATCCATTTTCGTCTTTTATGGAAGCTTCGCTTCTCTTCTTCCATCTTCTTTTTACATTTTCGGCAAAACATCTAATAAATGAAGACACTTTCTGTCCATGATTAACAGGTAATGGTCAAATACGGTTCCAAATCATTTCAAGATCATTTTCACTTTCGTGAATTTGCCGGCATCGACATGGACCTTGATCCGCGATTTCAAGTCGCCATTATGACAATACAACACGTAATCGCCTTCGGGAACATCGCCAATGGCGAAGTTTTCATTGTACCAATTATCGGGATGGGCTTTATCTTTGTAAGTCTCAGCGAACGAGAAAGGAGTCTCTGAGGGCACCGGTTTGGTGACTCCGTAAATGCGAGCGCCCTGAACCGGATTGCCATCCTTATCAACAAGATTGCCGACAATCGTGCCGCATCCCGCCAACGGCGCGACCCAAAGCTCGGAATTGCGGGTTTGAGTCGGGACTTCCTTCTGGGAATCGTTGGCAGACATGCCGATTTCGAAATGAAGGTGCTCATTGGTTACATTGCCCTTCTTGCCGACTGAGCCGATTATATCTCCCCTTTTGACTTTATCTCCGACTTTTTTAAGGATTTCAAATTGATGATGGTAGTGGGCGTAGATATCTTTGCCTTCCATTTTCGTATTGCATTTAAGAATCGTAAAGCCGATTGGTGGTTCGGTATAGATTATCTCGCCATCATCAACCGCGAGTAGCGGTACTCCCTCTGGATTATTGTATTCATTTCCCTGATGCTGGCGGAAATTGCCGCCCATGGTTGAACCGTAAAGGTAGGTTTGGTCTTTGCAATTCTGTTCTTCGGGGGCAACAGGGCGCAGGAGCCATTGGTGAATTGGAGTCTCTGTCTCGGTGAATTCGGCATCGACAGGCTCGGATTTCGGTTCGATCGCAGGGCCGTGGTTGAGCTTATAAAGACCGTAATTGGTACCGGCGTAAACGACACCTTTTCTGCCCAATGCCAGACAATTGATGCTTCCGCCGGGAAGGCCACTTTTTTCATCGAATATCTGCCATTGCGAATTAGCTGGGTTATATTTGGTGATTTCTTTGTATGTCGCAATCCATAAGATTGCCATCCTGATCCCAGACAAGATCATGAATAAAATTGCTTTTCAGATTATTCTGGCCGATTTGCTGCCAGGTCGAGCCAAAATCCGGAGAATAATAGAGGCCGTCATCGCATCCGGCATAGATATTATTGCCGGCAAATTCCACCGCCCGCACCTTGCAGGCGGAGGATTTTTCGGCTGTGTATTTGCCATTTGGAGAGGAATTTTTCCAATTCGCGCCTAAATCGGTGGAGATAGAAAAGCCATGAAGCGTACCGATGGCGATAGTATCGCCGGATATTTTCATTTTATAAATATACTGAGACGGCAAACCATTTTTTTCGGTCAAGCCTTGCCAGTTTTGGATATTATCAAATACGACGAGGCCGTCGGCAGTGGGGACATATCTTTTGCCATTTTGGATTTTTACGCCGACTGTGTAGAGATATTCGAGCTTGAAGAAATCGAAGCCGTATCGTTTCCAGGTTTTGCCCTTATCTTCGGAAATATTGACACCATCTCCGAGGGTAGCCAGAATGAAGTAGTTCTTGTCCCATGCCCCACCCATTATGAAATCCCACGATAGACCTTTGGTTGTGTCATAAGATACCCAGTTTTGGCCATTATCCGTGGTGAATAATGCCCCTCGACCATATGTGCCCAATAAAATTTCCTTATCTTTGATGTCGATCGATAATATGTGAGAATCAGAATAGCTTCCGGGCAACTTAACTTGATCCCATGCGTTCATTTCAACCTTTTCACATGCTATAGTTAAGACCAAAAGAATAATGGTCAAAAATCCTAATTTCACGACCAACCTCCTATTATATTTTGTCTTTCTATCATAAAATAGATTAATAGAAATCTACGAAATCAGACCCAACCAATCTCTCAGCAGAAATGTGACTCTGCCAATGAGAAGCGAGATACGGGCCATGACGGTATATCCGAACGTCGCACCAAAGAATATCATCAGGTAAAATGTGCCCAATTTGGCGGCCTTGCCGAATAGGCCGGTATGGGCTTTGGAAAAATAGAAATAGAATAGTGTCGTAATCAGCCCAACCAGGATTAAGATTGCATTTAGAATCGGCATAAAGCCGTGAATGCCAAGGAATGGGCGTATAGTAGCCTCGATTTGCTTTAATATCTGGGACTGCATATTGGCGGGAATCGAGGCGCCCGCGCCGAAGCCTATATAGAATGCAAGCGCAACCCTGGAAAGCCAGGTGAATTTGGGCACAAATCGAGCGAACATCAAAAGCCCGAGGATAATCGGCAGGGCGGCCATTACGAAAAGCCCGATGCCACCTGATTCTCCGGGCGTGAATATATTTTTGAAACTGAAGACAAGCGGATCCATAGCCTGGGGCATAATGGTGGTCTGGAATGTCGTGACGAGAAGATATCCTACCGATATTCCCACTAAAATGCTTTCGGCAAATCGGTAGATGGGGTTGTCTTTATATAGGAAGGAATAGATCGCCAGCGTCATTAAGGCCGCGATCCAGATTCCCAGTCTTTCAGAGGCGATCAAGTAATCGAATATGAAATGAAAATCCATTTCTTATCCCTTCCCCTGCTTTCGCCCCATGAAGAATGCTATATTGCCGACAAGAATAAATCCTATTACGACAAGATGGGCAATCGACTGAGCATCCATGCCTCTGCTGGCGGCTTCCGTCTTTTTAATCAATCTTTCATATTCAGCGGCGCCCTTGAGACCGGCTATCATTCCTATCACCTGATGTGAATCAATGAATGGAAAGAAAGTAGTGGCCATCACCGCAGTCACAGCAGGGGCAACCTTGACCTGAAAACGGGCATTGCCATAATTAACCCAATAAACGGGCGCATCGGCGTCAGCGACTGATACAACCAATGAGATATCATTGTAGTTGTGGACTGTCTTCATTAGAGGTATTTCATCCACGGGAATACCGCGATCATCCTTGGGGAAGACTCGTTGAATTGAAGTTCCCATCCCCATAACTGCGGCGGTAATCTCCGGACGGTAACCGAGAAAGGCGAAATCAATCCCCTCTTCCTTATTGAATTCGGCTCCGACTCGTCTGAAAGCCTGTCTGCCGATTGCAGCACCCTCGGCATTGAGAGCCATGCCTATTAGGCGCAAATTTTTGGAAAAGGCGTGACGCAAGATAGCGGTGGACATAGGGACCATCTCGGGAAGTGTTCCGGTATCATGATCGTATGAAATTATCAGAACATCCCCCGGCTTTAAGCCATTAATATAATCATAAATATTTTGAACATCGGGGGTGATGCGAACCGGCAGGCCTATATTTACAAGAAGCGGAAGAGTAACACCCAACGCCATAAGGATGAAAATGATTCGTCGATCCAAATGCCGAATTTTATCCCAGAAATTCATTTATTCTTTCCCCAGATAGGTCCGTTCGACACCGAGGATAACCCTGAGAGCGGTGGCAATTGTGCCTAATCCAATACCTATATATATACCGCGGCGAGCAGTCATCGAGGGATTCATCAGAATCCAATTGGCGATATCTGAAAATGGAGGTATCGAATTGCCAACCGAAGCGATTCCAAACATTATGAATACGGCGGATAATAGCAATAAAACAGCTTCGGTATTGCGCGCCATGAATCCCCGATACGCAGCCGATGCCACAAAGAATGCCAAAAGCGAAAAGACTGACGCCTGCATCGGTGATTGTACAAAATTGAATATCCACATAAATGGGCTATTGTCTTTCCTGCCTAAGGCAAATCCGAGAAAGGCCATCATGAACAAGGCCAGAAGCGTGATAAGATTATAAATCCAACCGTTATCGCGTCGGGTAATCTTGCCCGAATGATATTTCATCAAGCCGAAAACACCTACAATTAATGCAAATGCATAGACTATCTGCGCCCAATCGGTGACTTCATTATAAACATTGCGCGATAACTTGGAGGGAATAAAAAACTGGATCAGCATAGCGAGGCCGACTCCAAGACAAACAATTATCGGAACAGATCTTCTCATTCTCTAAACCGTAATAAATAGATTCACGAACCAGGCAATCCCGATGAATGCCAAAATCGTACCAATTATCAGCAATGCGATGATTATTATTTTCGATATATCGGAACCTTTGAGAGAGCCAACAACCTGCGGATCGCCGGAAAGATATGCAGACGCCGCAAAGAGCTCCTCCCCTATCAAAACATAATCGCACGCCACCATAAAAAACGCCATTTGAATAGATGAATCGGTTCCGGCGATCTGGATAGCTCCAATGGAGTTCCCGGTTTCGGCGAGAATCAATGATTCGGCTTCGAAAGTCCCGAAGAAAAGATTCGTGGCAGGTTTTTCACGCATCATTATACCATCTACAGCGGCGGCATAACCGAACTGACTATCAGTGACAAAATAGATATTTTCAGGATTGTAGGCATCGGGATGACCGGCTCGAGTATACCCCTCTCGGGCGACTTCCTGCGCCACTGCCATGACTACCGGGTCGTTGTTGGGGAATATCAAAGGTGTCCCATAGGTAGCGACCTTCTCGGCGACTGAGCCGAATATATTCATGCTGGCAATAGAGGCGGGACGTTGCATACCGCCGCGGCCGGACGAATATAGAATCGGCTTGCCCATCTCAGTAGCACGGCCAATGGCCTCATCGACCGCAAGGAGTCCGGCGATTGGCCTCAGGTAAAGCATCTTGCCTCTTTTGCCGAGCGCAATAAAAAAGGCCACCAATGCCCCGGTTATAATAATCCCTATAAGGACGTTAGAGCGGTCGGTATTATACCAATTTTCCTTTGGAGTGACTGGCCCGGCTGTGTTCGAATGCCAGGAAATTGTTGAATCAATATAAGACAGTCTATAATAATATTTCAGCTTGTTGGATAGGCCCTTGTCAGTTGTTGTCAGCGAAGAATCATCTCTTAATATTGATGAGGCAAATGAGAATCCTGAATCGGGTCTAAGGCTTCGTTCGAGATTGTAGATTGGCGGATTTTTGTCTTTCAAATCGGCGGGCGGAAGTTTATCCCATTTTATTATCAGCGCGGAGCCATCATCGTTGGGCTGATCGGAGATATGAAGATCGAATGCCATGATGGAATTGCATATAAGAAGACAAAAACAGGATATCAGCCAGAGTTTCTTCATTAAAATCGATTGTAGGCGTAGTATAAATTTATGTCAAGGTTAATATATTTTGGAGAATTAGCAGTTTGTCGGGTTTCTCGTCAGCATAGCTGACTCGGAACCCGACCTACAAATCCTGAGCTTGCGCTTGACAAGCGATATGTATTGAAGATAAAATCAAATCTATGCGAAAGGTATTTTTTGTCCTCGCGGTTTTGCTATTAAGCTGTTCGATTCCGAGAAAGGATGAGAATGCCATCAGGTTCTGGCAATTCTGGTCGGATATCAACACAAAACCGGTAATTGAGCAGTTGATAGCGGAATTTGAATTGGCAAACCCCGGCACAAAAGTAGAGATAACCGACTTAACATGGGCCAACGGACAAGACAAGCTTGTAATATCATTCGCGGCCAAGGCTCCGCCAGATGTGATGGAATTGGGTTCAGATTGGATCGCGCAATTTTCATCGAACGGACTTTTGACCGAATTTGAATCGGATTTGCCGGAAAACTATCTCTACCCCGCAGTTTGGAATGAAAAGCTTTATGCGCTGCCCTGGATGCTTGATTCGAGAATATTCTATTTCAATATTGATCTGCTTCAGAAAGCGAAAATTAAGACTCCTAACGATTGGCCGGAATTGCTCAAGGCTTGCCGTAAAATTGATCTTTTGGGAGATGAATGTTTTGGTTTTGGAAGCAATTCTGCCGAAAAACACAGGTTGTATAAAAAGTTTTTACCGTTTCTATGGTGCAATGGCGGCCAGATATTGAGCGAAGATAATAAAATATCCGCACTCGATACCAAAGAGTCGGTGGGCGCGCTTGATTTTTACCTTGATCTATGTCACTGCGGAATAATTGAGAGTCAATCGAGAATAGAAGAATATTTTCGTGAAGGGAAGGTCGGATTCGTAATCTCCGGTGGATGGCTTCTGAGGAGATTGAAAAAGACACCTCCTGATTTTAAATATCGATTGGTTCCGATTTTTCGTTCAGGCGGCGGAACAGGAACATCGTTCTTCGGCGGCGAATATATCGCGGTTTACGCAAAATCAAAAAAGATGGAGATGGCGAAAAAATTGGCCGAATTTCTGACATCGAAAGAAAATTCGCAAAGGTTATGCGATGCCGCCGGGTTCGGATTTCCGCCATATAATGATCTCACAATCAGCGATCCTGAGCAGCGAATAATGGCGCAGCAGCTTCGGAATTCGAGAGCAACTCCGCCAACGCCGATATGGATCGATATCGAACAAGATATCGAGGATGCGATCGAAGCTGCCATGTACGGCCATGGGACAGCGCGGGAAGTATTGACGAAGGCGTCGGTCGATATAAATACTAAATTGAGAAATTTGGAAAATGAGACAGCAAAATAAAGTACTACTCTTCACCTTGCCCTGGGTAGTTTTCCTGATAGTCTTCTGGCTTTATCCGATGGTCTATTCATTCTATCTATCTCTCACTGACTTCCAGCTATTGAGAGGAAGCGGAAAATTCATAGGATTCGCCAATTACTTAAGGCTAATTAATGATCCTGTATTTGTCACATCATTAAAGAATACATTCTACTTTATTTTTGGCACGATACCGATAACCACAATCGCGGCGCTGGTATTAGCATTGATAATTGCCGAGAAAATACCGGGACATCGGATATTTCAAGCCACATATTTTATACCGTCGATCACGGCCATGGTAGTGGTGGCATTAGTGTTTTATAATCTTTATTCCAGAGACGGTTATATCTTTTCTTTGTATAAGCTGGCCGGACTAACTCCTCCTGCCAATGGCTTTCTGCAATCTGAGAAGACTGCGCTTTTAGCGATAATGGCGATGGATATCTGGGTCGCCATAGGATATTATGTGCTTATATTTCTCGCGGGAATTAAATCCATACCGACCGAGCTTTTCGAAGCAGCAAAAGTCGATGGTGCCGGTTTTTTCAGAAGAAGCAAAAGTATTACAATACCATTATTGAAATCGACATTTGTTTTCGTAATAGTTTTAAATACGATAAGATCATTCCAGGTATTTGTGGAGATTTTCGTGATGACTTCAGGAAGACCGTTCAATTCTACATTGACCACGGTATATTATATATTCGATAAGGGTATACAACGGGGCGATATCGGCTATGGCTCAGCGGCGGCATATATATTATTCATGATAATACTGCTGTTCTCATTGATTCAATTCAGGCTGATCAATTTGCGGAGCACATCGAAATGAATAAGATCATTAAATGGACAGTTTCGGTATTCCTGGGGCTGATATTATTTATCATGGTATTTCCGATGATATATATGATCGTGCTATCGTTTCAAAAGCCGGGCACATTTGCTGTCGATCTGAGCAAGCTGTCATTCAGTCTCGAAAGCTATACAACAGTATTCAAATCCAATAATTTTGGCTGGTACTTTTTCAATTCAACATTTGTTGCGATAGTGGTAACATTGGGGAATATGCTTTTTTGCGGAATGGTCGGATATGGCCTTTCGAGAGGGTTTCAAAAGATAGCCTGGCCGATTTTCGTATCGGCTATCGCGATGCTAATGATACCGGCCCACGTGCTTATATTGCCTATTTTTCAGATGATGCTGAAATTCGGATGGTTTGATTCATATTGGGCGTTGATTGTACCGTGGCTGATATCACCATTGGGGATATTCTTAATGAAGCAGTATATCGACGGATTGCCTCAGGATTTAGAGGACGCCGCCAGAGTCGATGGGGCAGGCGAGCTTTCGATTTTTTTCAAGATAGTGCTTCCAATGTGCAAACCCGCAATGGCCGTGCTGGCAGTACAGATATTTTTGACAACCTGGAATTCATTTCTTTTCCAGAAAATACTGACTAATTCCAATCAGATGTACACATTGCCGGTGGGATTGGCGTTGATGCAGGACCCCCGTTCAAGCGATTGGCCAGTGACAATGGCCGGTTCGGTGATTGCCTCGATGCCGGTTATTATAGTATTTTTGATTTTCCAGAAACAGATTACTGAAGGAATCACTGCCGGAGCGCTTAAGCAGTAGTACAATTATTATTTATTCGTCGAGATAATCTTCTATACCTTCCATGATGGCCCTGGCACATTTCTTTCTGAATTTCTCATTCTTCAGCATAGCTTCCTGTTCGGGGATCATCATGAATGCGCATTCGACAAGGACAGCAGGAAATGAACTCGGCCTGGTAAGCGCCAAATTGCCATAATAGAGACCGTAATCGGGAAGACCCGTGGCATGGAGCAGTCGTTTCTGAATAGCTTCTGCGAGCGGCTTGGAATGCGGATGATAATAATATGTAGACGTGCCATTATCGGTGAATGGGTTTTTGCCATCGGGAAGAGCGTTATTGTGTATAGAGACAAGAATATCGGCATTGAATTTTTCCGCCATCGCGGGGCGGTCATACAAAGGGACGTCTTCGTGACCATAGCGCGTCATAAGCACTTTCGCGCCTTTTCGTTCGAGCATGGTTCTCAATTCCTGCCCGATCCAGAGATTGGGGTCTTCTTCTCTCAGCCCGGTCGGGCCGACTGCTCCGGCGTCGTGTGAATGCCCGGGGTCGACTACGATTCGCACGCCTTTTAATGATTTGGAGAACATCCCATGTTTATTTGATTTCTTTTTAATATGAATTACAAATTTTTTATCCTGGTAACCAGCGGTATATCCCTTGATTTTCCCTTCGCCGAAATCGATCGATATTCGGAAAAGATCATCCTGAGGCTGGGACCATCTTGCCATTTTGATAAATTTATCATCGGAATTATACCGAATTCTATCGACATCGCCTTTAACTCCGAAAATATCGATATCCATTACTTGCGGATTGAGATTTTCATTAACCTCAAAGGGCATCTTTGCTCCAATTTCGGCCGAAATTATGACTCCATCGGATACCTTGTCGATCGTAATACCGGAACAGGAAGCTGCAGGCAAAGATGTTTCGGGACTCAAGATGCTCACGCTATCGACATTGACATAGGCGTTGATATTTTCGGCCAGGGCAATTTTATAAAAGCCATCAACCATTCCGGTGACAAGAACATTGATGCCTGGCGGTTGATAGAGCAATTTATATCCCATGTATGGACCGGTTCTGACGATTTGTGATGTGCCTTTAAAGACACCGATAACTGGCGGATAATCGGGCAAAACGCTAAGCAGAGTATCGATTGTAATAAAATTGCCTGTCAATGCTTCCCAACGGTTGGCAGAGAATTCGTATGAGATACGATGTGATCCAGTGTCGGATTCTGTGAATTGATAATAGCCGCGATACATAGATAGATTTTCGATCTTTATTGATGAATCGGATTCGATCATCTCGACAGGCTGCCTATTATTGATTTTGAAATACGCGCAGCCATTGGATGGCGCTTCGAATGAAAATTCAAGAAGATCGCCGACCGAGTAAATTGCTTTCGATGTCGGGCGAATAGAGCCTTTTACGATACCTCCACCAGTGGAATCGAATTCGATAATTGGGCCGATTCTGACAGGCCAATCGAGTGATGTAGAATCGCCATCTTTGAAAGCCACCAAATGAAAGACAAAATCGCCGCGTTGCACTTTCTGGAACGCAATCCAGCCACCGGATTTATAGACAGGAATGAGTTCATCATTAATAAAGAGAGATGCGCCTGAAGTGATATTGCCGAATATAAATGTCGAATCGACAATTGCGATTTCCTGCCCGGGCCTGGGATAGATGACATTGATTTCCAAGCCGGCCGACGCTATATCGACTATGAATAAGATCCAAATGCAGAGTATAAGCTTCTTCATTTTGCTGGAACTACACCGATGCCAGGGCTGTCAGGTAAAATGAGACAGCCATTTTTGAGAGTGACTCCGCGATAGGGATCGTCTTTTATCAAGACATTGCCATCGAGATCGGCATAGTCTAATAGCATCGCAAGGTGAGCGGCGGCAGTGATACCAACTGAGGTCTCGATCATACAGCCGATCATTATTTTCATTTTATGAGCCCTGGCGACTGCGATCATTTTGAACGCCTCTCTCAGGCCGCCGGATTTGGAGAGCTTGATATTGATACCGTCGACTAAGCCCACATACTTGGGGATATCGCTTGCGCGGAAAATTCCTTCATCAGCAAGAATCGGCATATCGACCCTGGAGCGGAGGATTTTGAAACCATCGAAATCATCTCTATTAAGAGGCTGTTCGATGAATTCGACATCAAGCTTCTCAAGCTCTTTGATTCGCCAGATGGCCTCTTTGACTGACCATCCTTCGTTGGCATCGACCCTGATTCGCGCCTTGGTAGCGTCTCTGACTGCGGCAACCATTTCGATATCGCCTGGTACGCCGACTTTTACCTTGTAGACCTGATAGCCCGGCGATTTTTCGGTTTCTTTCTTCATACTGTCAGGATCGGAGATTGAGATTGTATAGGATGTGGGAAGATCTGTACGTGGAGTAATGCCGAAAAATTTATATAGAGGAATGCCGAGTTTTTTGCAGACCAGATCATGCATTGACATGTCGATGGCCGCTTTGGCGCTATAATTGAATGCAGCAATGCTATCAAGCTTTTTGCCCAGCGATTCCAATTGGAACGGATCATCGCTCAGAATATTGGATGCCTGATGGAGGAATATCTTTACCGTATCAAGATTTTCGCCGTAATAATGAACCGGCGATGCCTCGCCGAGGCCGCCATCGATATCGGTGATAATAACTCGTTTGGAGTCGCTGGCTCCATGGGTTGTCCTGAAGGTTGTCTTTAGATGGATTTCGTGTTCTTTTATATTAATTTTCATTACCACACCCCCGCCTCAGTAAATTCCAGAGTTTTCTTGTCAGCATCAATTACCACATTTACGCCGATTGGTATAGTGATTTTTTCGTGGCCATGCCCGCAGGGGAAACCGCTGATTGTAGGCTTTTTGACTTTCGAGAAATAATCCTGAATAACCTGCTTTAGAGTCCAGCCTTTAGCGCCGCCTTTTGGTCGAGGGGTTTTGGTAAATTCACCGATGACGAAACCTCGTGCTTTGGCTAATATCAGTGGCCTGAAAAAGATGAGACAAGTAGCCGTCAACACGATAAGCAGCCTCGTCGGTATCTTCGAGAAAAACTATCTTATTTTTAAATGATGGCAATAATCCGGTGCCGATTAACTTTGTGATCAGGGAAAGATTCCCGCCGACGATTCTGCCGGAAGCTCGCCCGGGAATGAGGCATTCTATTTTATACTCTTTTGGCTTGGCCACCAAGCCTATTGGAGATGAATCCTCCAAAGCTTTCTTAAAATATTCTATCGTATATGGTTTTTTCTTTCTCGCGAATGATGTCGATACCATGGGGCCATGGAATGTGACCAGTCCGGTTTTTGCGAATATCGAAAGTAATAAGACCGTAATATCCGAGTAACCAAGAAATGGTTTGGGATTTTTTCGGATCACATTGTAATCGATATACTGAAGTATTCTCTGCGCACCGAAACCGCCGCGCGACACAGAATATGGCATCGACTTTTTTATCGGAGAATGCGTGCATCAAGGCATCGGCGCGCATTTTATCATTTCCGGAGAAGTAAGCGTATCGGCTACGAATCTGTGGATATTCCTTTACCTTGTAACCGCGGTTTCTAAGGAATTCGATACCCTTATTAAGCTGTTCCGGGGGCACGATCCATGATGGCGCTATCAGCGCGATGGTATCGCCCGGATTTAATTTGCGCGGTTTTATTATTCTGGCCATAGATGATAGGCAACGCCGCCGTGATTTATCCAGATTTTTTCGAGCTCAAGCCTTGGATATTTGATTATTCCATCCGATGCATCATGGCCTGCGGGATCATTGCAGATTACGGTATCGGGACCCTCAAAACCGACGACCACAATTAGATGGCCGACAGTTGCTTCATGGATCGGGGATTTGGGTAATTCGTTATAGCCATAGGCAATACTTATAATCACCGGTCTTCCGCCAACGACTTCGTCGTAGATTTCGTCGAAACCGCTATGTATTTCAACCCAGGCTTTGCCGAGACCATTCATGTAAGCGGCCTGAACATTAAATGGCCAATCGCCAAACATTTTATTGAAAGGGTCGTAAATTTGCCAAGCAAGCTTTTCGGGATTGATATTCAGATTATAATAATTGAGCACCATACTAACCGATGTTGGCGAACAACAGGAGCCGGAGATTTCTTCCGGCAGATTTCTCTGGCTAAAATATGGGACAGCGAGTTTGGAAATGCCGTAGATTGGTTTCTTTTCACCTTTTGTTGTTTTGAGGTATTCGCGCCAACTTGAGTTTTTGGAAGAAAATGCAAGAGCCAGTCTTCTTAATGATATATGCGATGATGATGTATCGCAACTCGCGGCTGCAATTACACGTGCGAATCTCATCGGTTTCTTCAGCTTAAGAACATCGGTATCCATATAACCAATTCCATCTATTGTTCTCGGCGAGATCATTAACGCGGCCATTTTGGCGGAATCGGATGCACCCCAGGCGAGATACCCAAATCGGTACCATTCTTCCTGATCCGGAGAAACCTCTAATTCGAATGACATCGAAGATAATGAATCCAGTCGGTTAATATTCCAGGAAAGAATTATCTGATCAAATTCGAAATCCAGGATCAATAATATCGGTAGTCAGCGATGACGGACCGCCCGCGCAGTTAAAATCAATCGAATGGTCCTGAACATTGGGAGCACAGTTGACAAATTTGCATTTTTGCCAATCATCATCATTTTCTATGAAAATCATATTATTCACTTTTGCTCCTGATAAGGTCGAGCCTTTAATTGCAGTCAATGCCATAAATGACAATATCATTATTAAAATCAAAACGAGGTATTTATAAATATTATTCATTAAAAAAATCGTCGGGCAGTGATGAATGTTTTATCGAGATTTTCAGAGTACATTGGGCTCTTGGGATCAAGGCTATTATATGCCACTCCTCCATTGGAGCTGCTGGAGTGAATAAGCATATCGCCAGAAGTTGAAATCGCCACATGCCTCGGGAAAAAGAGCAAATCTCCCGTACGAATATCCTTGCGGTTGATTTCACTTCCCTCATGAATTTGATCCTTTGAATCTCGTGGCAATTTTATTCCAAAACGTTTCATGATGGCCTGCGAAAATCCGGAGCAATCGATACCAAAAAATGATCTTCCGCCCCAAAGATATGGCACGCCGAGAAATTTCTCTGCTTCCAATACAATTCGCCCCTCGTCTTTTTGGGGAGGCGTTACGAGAGAGCTCTTTTCTATAAGGTCAGTCTTGTTCAAAAAACATATGCCGTATCGTTCAGTCTTAATCTCCAGAAATTGACCATTATCTATGCCTTCAACTAAACATCCATATGGGAAATAGCCATTAACTCTGGATAGAATATTTGGTTGTATATAACCGGGCGAGAGATTTAAAGCGACAACGAATGAATCCTCGCCATATGGTTTGCAATAAGTACTGATAAATGCTTTTCTGATCCAGCCTTCGTAACCATCGAGAAATTTGATTCTACTCCAGGAATCGCTGTCGGTCATAACCTCTGCAATCTCGTTGAATAATCCCTGAGTAATCCTTTCAGAATTATCTTGAGGTTCCTTGCGAATATCAGCAACATTAATGTTAATTCTCACCATCATAGATATATCCGCGGCATCCTCTTGCTCCATCCGGAGAGTATTTCATATGAAAAAGTCCCGGCCCAGGAACCGATATCATGAGCGTCGATTCTCTGATCACCCATTGACCCCAGCAGAATCACATCATCCCCCTGCTGGCATTCGGGAATATCGGTGATATCGATCATAAAGGCGTCCATGCAAATTTTGCCCGCTATCGGAGCCTTCTTGCCTCGCACTATCACCTGGCCTTTATTCGAAAGATTCCATGGATAGCCGTCGGCGTAGCCCGCCGGCACAGTCGCCACGATCGAATTTCTCCTGGCAATGAATGAAAAGCCGTAGCCGACACCATCACCTTCTTTAACATGATGAATTTCAGCAATCCTACTTTTGACCGACATTACCGGTTTTAATTCATCTGAGCGGGATCCATTAGGCACAAGACCATAAAGCAGATGTCCTATTCTAACTAACGAACCGTTGGATGATTTATTTTTCCAAACAGAGCCGGAAGAATCGATTGAATAGAATATGCCGTTGGATGAATTTTCGCTTATGTGCTTAACAGTTTCCACAAAATTGCGCACCTGTTTTTCAGCAAGAATTTTGTTATTCATACCGGGGTCGGCTAAATTAGTCGTGATGCCATACAATTCTTTGGTCGGTGAATTAATATGCAAGACGATATTTTGCTCAATCTCGTCGGATTTCATGCCATAGCGATTCATTCCAGTCTCGGCTTTGATAAAATATCTGATCGAGTTGCTGTTGCCATTGAGCCCGTTCTTGATTGTCGTATACTGGGCAGTATTGGAAATCGTAATGAATATATTCCGCTTGACCGCCTCAATGCTTCTTTCGATCGATTCCGGATACAGGATAACTTTCGGAGTATTAATACCGGCTTCCTGTAATTCAATTGCTTCTTCGAGAAAAGCCACGCCCAGGAAATCTACGCCTTCTTCGGAGGCGGCTTGAGATATTTTGACCGCACCATGTCCATAGGCATCGGCCTTGACAACTCCCATTAGAGTCGATTTGGGTCCGATCCAGGATTTGATGACAGAAATATTGTGCTTGAGCGCTTTGATATCTATTTCTATTCTTGATGGTCGCGCGAGTTTATTTATCATAATAATTTACCAACCAATTTTAAATCTATACCAGCGAAATTTTGGTTCCTGATTAGATTATCGTAAGTTTCCCTCTTCTTTATTAAAAATACTTTATTTTTTGCTACTGCCACTTCAGCCGCTTTTCTGCGGCTATTGTAATTTGAGCTCATCGATGAACCATAAGCGCCCGCGGTGAAAAGCGCAAGCAGTTCATTTTTTTTCATCAATGGCAATTTTATCTTCTTCGCGAAAAAATCACTGCTTTCGCAAACCGGGCCGACAACATCCTGTAAAATAGATATTCTATGCGAATATTTGACAGGTTCGACGCGATGCCGGGCTCCATATAATGGAGGCCGAATAAAATCATTCATGCCGGCATCCACGATACAGAAATTTTTCGAGGGCGTCTTCTTGGATGCTAAGACACTCATGACAAGAATACCGGCATTGCCAATAAGCGACCTTCCGGGCTCTACCACAACAGTGATCGGTAGATCGGCAAAAAGATCTTTAACGGCCGAGATATAATCGTCGGGGTGTGGCAGTCGCTTCCGCGAATTAAAATGAGCGGCCCATCCTCCCCCAATATCTATATATCTTAAACGGATATTTTGTTTCCATAAATATTTGTAGAGCTTGACAATTTTTTTCGTAGCGTCAACATAAGGCTTCACAGTCTCAACTTGCGAGCCGATATGCATAGAAATCCCTACTGGCTCCACCCATTCGAATTTCCGACATCTCTTATAGGCTTCTTTCGCTAAATCCTCGCTTAAGCCGAATTTCGTGTTTCTCAGACCGGTGGCGATATAAGGATGGGTTTTCGGATCGATTTCCGGATTTACCCGGATTGCGACTGGAATCTTGGTTTTTAGCTTCTTGGCAATTTTGCCGATCGTATCAATTTCCTGAAGAGATTCGGCACAAATAAAAAGTATTCCGGTTCGGGCGGCAAATTCGATTTCGGAATCGGTCTTGCCGACTCCTGAAAAAACGATCTTATTGGCCGGAATTCCGGCTTTTAGAGCGGCGCGAAGTTCACCCTCTGAAACTACATCGGCGCCGGAATCGCATAGAGATGCCACCTTTAGTATGGCGAGATTCGGATTGGCCTTGGCGGCGTAGCATATTATATGCGGAATACTTCCGAATGCCTCCGAGGTCACATGAAAATGCCTTACGAGTGTTTTCAGACTATAAATAAATAGCGGTGTAGAATATTTTTTAACAATATCGGCGACTTTAATATCTTCGCAATAGAGCTCGCCTTTTCGGTAATGAAAATAGTCCAATCAATACTCCATCAGCAAAGCAGTGCCGATTTTATCTTCCCAATCTTCGGCATATGATGTCGGACAAGAGTAGTTATTAATGATAATCGAGAATGCTATCATGCGGCCGCTTTGGGGGCCATCGATATACCCGGAAAAACTGGATACGCCTGAAATAAAACCGGTTTTGGCTCTTAAATGATCGCGGTTTTCGATTCCGGACAATCGATTTCTTAAGGATCTATCGACCCCGGCAATCGGCAATGACGCATAATACGCGGCAAAATCCATGCTATGAAATTGATATTTTAATAAATTCAAAATGGCATTCGGCTTCACGAGATTCATATATGAAAGCCCCGAGCCATCGGCCATGATCAAGTCATTTTTACTTATGCCAATTGAATCAAAGAATGCCGTAGCGGCTTTGATTCCGCCGTTAAAACTACCGTTACCGGTCACAATTTTGCCAATAGTCTTTAGGGCTTGTTCGGCAAAGAAATTCTGGCTGTTCTTGTTGATGACCGAGATAACTACTCCGAGCGTATCGGAATACCAATCAAATAGATGATTTTGTTCGATAATTGCTGATTTATCTATACTCGAAATATTATTCTTGCGGGTTTTGATGCCTTTTGATTTTAGTATATCGTCGAATATATAAGCGCAATAAATTCCGGGGCTGTCGACAGAGACATAATCGACATGGCCCAGCGTGTCATCTATAGAGATTCCACCGAAAAAAGTAATATCGTTAGTATTCGGAATACGATAATAATCTAAGGTAAACTGGCTATCGGCAGATAGGGTTGTCGAATTATTTGTGATAGTAATATAATCGGATTGAGGATCAATCTGAATTTTGGCCTTATCCCCTATTTTGATGCCAGGCAATAATCGGAGGTCGACGCAATTATCATTAAATGACAGCGCCGATGTCGGACAGGCATACCAATATGATAAATCATCCCAGGACCAGCCATTTCCAAGTTCGGGACCATCGAAAAAAGTATTATCAATAATTATACGGCCATCGATATTATTGATGCCTTTGGCCCTAATACTATCAGCCCAGAATTCAAGGATTTCGGTGACGTTTTGTCGGAATCGCCCGGAAATCAATGGATCTCCGCCACCGACAATTATCAGATCGCCTTTGAGAGTGCCTTTTTTATTAAGCTTTCCGCTAGTAAAAAAAGACGTTTTGAACCGATAGCCTGATTTCAAATAATGAAGGGCGGCGGCGCTGGTGAAGAGCTTAAGATTAGAAGCAGGAGTTGACAATTTTTCGGAATTGAGGGAGTAGATGGTTGAATCGGTGTTGAGATCATATACTGCAAGCCCGATAGTTGCACTACATAGCAAGGTATCCGCAACCAACGAATCTAATTTGGCGGTTAATGTAGCCGATATTGGATACGCCTTATTCGCCGCAAATATAATAATGAGAATTACAAAGAGCAGTTTTTTCATTTTAAAATAAAGCCCGTCCGCCGTTGTGGCGGGCGGGCTTGTTTCTCGGAATCGGCGAAGGTCTAATGCTCGCCGAAAAGTGTTAGAATTCTCCCGAAAGTCTGTCTCATGGCTGGTTCGCCCATTGAGAATGTATCGAAGGAGATTATCGCCGACCTATAATTTCCGCCGGGTGCATAGGTCCATGCACACGCTGCACCGTAATTATCAGGTTCAGCACCATCAACATCGAGACCGACATTGAATATCCTTGTTACTCCAGCTTTAATGTAAACCAACGATGCGCAATTGGCCAACTGATTGCCATTTTTGCCTACGTCGATCTTCATGGAATCAGGATAACCGGTCGCGGCAGAAGCCTTGATAGCCCAGGTGAAATCTGTAGAATGCACCCAGGTCTCCGCATAGGTAGTATCCCATGGCGTAACAGTCGTATCTATTGAGGCGATTATGAGAGTATCAGAAGTGCCGAGGTATGCAGCATCAAAATCACCTGCAACAGGAGGATTGGTATTGAATACATAAGCCAGCGCTTCTGATCCAGTGAGGATCAATTTCCCGCCGCCATCGATAAATGTCTTCAACACTCCACCACCAAGAGCTCCAACATCATACCAAAGTCTGTAATCGGGGTCTGCACTGCCAACATCGGAGTCGGCGGCCCAGAGGATTGTCGTATAGCCTGCGACATTGCCTGCTGTTGGTGTACCGGAGACATTGTTGTCCCACTCGGCAAAAGCATAGCCCTGAAGAGTACTGGCGTAGAAGGCCTTTTGCTCCCGCTCTTTTAATCGATTAATATTGCCATAATTATCCAGCCATCGATAGTCATCGATATAGAGAATCGACGCTGTCTTAATTACAAATACAACCGAATCAGGATGAGTGGAAACATTTCCGGTCAGGTCGACTGCCCAAACCTTGAAGATCGCGGGATCGGCAGCGGACACATTTGCAAAAGTTACGGTTCTATCAATTGTCGTATCGGATACGGTTCCGTTGAAATCATAATAAAACTTGATGTTATTTCTGTTTCCAAGGGAATCATAACCAGCCCACGAAAACACCAGGACGCTTCCGACTGCTGCGGAAGTGCCGGCGGTGGGCGCCTCGGTAATCCAGACAAACGGGGCCTGCGTATCAGCGGCAATATGGAATGTACGCGATGTAGTATCGACATTAGCTGCAGTATCTTCGGCTCTAACGGTCACCGTATGGGATCCGGCCGTAAGATCTGTGAGCGAAATGCTCGTTATCCGCGAAAGAGCCGTATACGCACCCGAATCGACTCTGTATTGATATTGGGCATCGCCCGTTCCTCCCTTAGCTACCCAAGAGAAGCCTACGGGAGCGCCGATACCGATTGTATCGGCAGAGCCCGGACCAGAGACAACGGTTAATACGAGAGGCCTTGAGGGATTTGTACCCCATGGCTTCTCGGTCGAACAACCAGACATAATGATCGCGAGGGCCGCTATCAGTAAGCCGGCTATTAACCATGTCAGAGGAGTTTTTTTAATCATTTCTATTTTTCTCCTTTTACTATTTCGGTATAAAAGCGAATTCACCGACATAGTTCACTCGCTAAATTAATTTGTTTCCCCGAAGTACCGTGCCAACAACGTATCGTAGTTCGCGGCTTCGGCGGTAAAATTAAATCTATAGGTTCTTCCGGCCACAAATCCGAATTTGCCACCTGAGGCTGGTGTAATAAGAATCCCGCCAACGGAATTTGAATAGCCAGTGGCATTGAATAGTATGGTGACATTAGGGTCAGTTGGAATTGCCAGAAGATCGGTTAATGAAATGCTAGACGTCCTAGGTTGATTGATTAAGCCGGGAGCTACAGCTATCAAACCGGCTGGATTGACTCCAACTTCATTAAATTCCAAGGATCCGCCAGTCAGGCCATAAGTCAGCAAATTGCCTTTGATGAATAAAGTCGCGTAGCGGGAAGCCAAAAGCACTTTGCCGCCTGCGTTGAGGTACGACTCAATCAATGGTTGCATTGAATTCCATACAGCGTCGTCGCCGCCATAACCATTCATTGCAAACAGTGCCGTGCTATAATATTTGAGCGAATCACCGGGAACCGCACCATTGGTGCCTACTTTAATCGAATCAAGAACCGGCGGATATGCTCCACTATGAGGCATTAAATCCCAAAACTTAACGTTATGGCTGCCCCATAAGGCATGATTTTCGTACATCGTAACGGCTTCAGGATAGGTAGGCCAATCAATTCCATTAATTAACAGGATGCCTCTATCACCGACGAACGCTCCAACTCCAAATGTGGTAGAATAGAGTGTCTTATTTCCGGCGAGGTCCCTGGCTTCGATATAGAAGTTGTGCGTGCCTGATCCCAGGCCCTCCAACACTGTGGAAGTAGCTTCCTGCCATGCCGACCATGTGGATGTGTCGTCTACCGCAAAATGATAGGTCAAAGTGCTGTAATACCAGGATGCGTCGGCCGACCAGGTAGTCGCGACGCTGGTGCTTGTACCACCCTGCGGCAGGAAATAGAACGCATTAGGAATTGCACCGGCTGTGACTGACAAATCCGGACGCAATGTATCGACCACCACGAAGCTAACTTCAGCCGGTGAACGATCTAATTGTCCGAGATTATCTGTCGCCCTTACGGCCAGAGTGCGCGCACCCAGTGGGATGCTATCAATGACCAAAGTCGCGGTATTCGAAACAGGGTCATTGTCTACGCTTCTCCAAAGGGTATCGGTGTCAAGCATATATTGATAAGTGCGCACTATACCATCAATATCGCTGCCTGAGAATGTTACGTTGATTCCGGCCGACGTGAGAATACCATTGGTAAAATTGATCACATTGGTTTCTGGCGAAAATTCGGCAAGATTTCTATCTCCACCAGGGGAAATAGCGGTATAGGCCGGTGACGAGTCGTAGACTCCGCGATTATCGCGGGCTTCTACATAGAATGTATCTACAGTATTGGCATCAGGGAAATTAAACCTGAGGCGTACTGTTGTATCGAATGTTCTGACTTTTGCCGTGTCGACATTAGTCCAATATCGATATTCTAATGCTTCACCATCCTTATCGGAATATTTCCAAAAGACGGTAACAAAGTAGTACGTAGCGGAATCGGGTGCGATATCAACATGGTAGGTTGTGATAAAAGTTTCGGCGGCCACGTTTTCATTGGGCGCCTGAGCTTTTTTGGCACATCCGCCAACCATGATGAGTCCCAACGCCAACAATCCCACCAAGAACAGGATCGGAATTTTAAAAGAGTTCACTTCATTTCCTCCTTAATTGGCGTTGTTGTTAAAATGCTATGCTAAAGGAGCCGCGATGTACTCCTTTGAGTTTACCGAGATCACTAAAAGCATAATCTATAGAGGCATCGCCAAATGTCCCCACAGGTAGCTTGAATCCGGCGCCTGCTGTGAATCCGCCTTCATCGGCGTTAAGCTTCCAGCCTGCTCTGATAGCGAGCATATTCTGGAACCAGTATTCGCCGCCGAAATTGTATCTTTCCTTATTATCGGAAGGATGCATAAGCTCAGCGGAAATAGTGGCTTTGGAGTTTTCGGTCTGCAAAACTTCAAATGCAGCACCTGCCCTGAAAGTCAAAGGCAGCGGAACAGCAGTGCCCGGGACTTTATTATCCACGAAGCCATCGCCGTTATTATCCAGCCCATCGGCGTAGCCGTTAGGATCGCCGTCGACATTGGGAATGTCATATTTCATATCAGGGCCGAAATTGAGAATCGCAAATCCGATGCGGAGCGATTTAAATCCGGTATCGTAATAGGTACCGATATCAACTGCCCATCCGGTCTTATCGAATTCGGCCAATTTCTCCTTAAGAAGCTTAAAGGTCGCTCCGAAGGCGAATTTGTCGGTCAAATAGGTGGCATAAGACAAGCCCGCGGCCCAATCTTCGTATGCGAAAGTGCCTCCGAAATCGCCATCATTATCATAAAAAGATGTGCGATTCATCAAGCCGGTATTTAGGATCGTAAATGAACCACCTAAATGGCCAAAACTCGTCTTCTTTACGAATGCTGCGGAATATAGATTTATTTCAGCCGGCCATTTTGTATATCCAGCGAAGAAATCGCCCGACTTAACGTTGGCGATGCCAGCCGGATTCCAGAAAATAGCCGAAGCGTCGTTGGCGACTGCCGCATAGGCTTCGCCCATGGCAAGGGCCCTGCCGCCGACACCAATATCAAGGAATTTTAAACCGACGGTGCCGACCTTGGCAAACTGAGCATTAGCCGGAAGGCAGAGACCCAGAATGGCCAACAGAACCGCTGGTATTAGAATCTTTCTCATTTTATCTCTTACCTCCACAATTAGCGGACAATCATAAATTTGTCGATGTGATTCTTACTAAGGGCCGGCGATTCGACAACGTATAGATAAACGCCTGCCACAACCTTCTGTGTCTTCTTAGTAATCAGATCCCAATCGACGCGTGTTTCGTTGAATATCTTGGTCAGCTTTATAATTTCATCACCAGTCAAAGTGTAGATTGTGACGGTAGCGTCGGCATCCTTCGGCAGGTTCACGAATGAGATTCTCTCCTGCGACGGATTGGTAATAGAAGGCGTAAAGCCATAGCCGAGCGGCGAAGACATTACAAAGGGATTGGGCGCGACATGAATTCCGGTCTTGGCAGCATTCGGAGTATAATCCAAACGGCCAGGCTCTGCTAACTGAAAGTTGCCCTTTCCGGATTCAAACGATTCGATATTGTTTGCCGGATCGCCCTTATCATAGGCGGTAACAACGTATCTGTATTGGAATCCATTGTTGACATCGTTATCGAGATAAGAATGGACAAGACCAGTATTATGACCGACGTCATCAACCAGATCGCATTCCATAAGCAATGTCCAGTTTCCGGAAGCGCCAGTAGCGCGCCATACCCTATAGCCTTCAAAATCGATCACGCCAGTTGCCTGGTCGGGAGTTGTTTCGGCTATCGTATTCCAAGTGATTTCAACCTGTCGATCACCTGGGGCTAATGTGTATCCGGGCGGAGTCGGAGCAGACGGGCCAACCCAATTATGTTGGAAAAGGGTAGCAGCCCATCCCAGGTCAGTTCTCAATCCGGCCAGGCCTTCACCTACGCCGAAAGCATAGAGGCATCTGATGGAGTCGTTACCAGGTATTGAAAACGGTCCGAGCTTCTGGAAGAAGCGATAATCGTGGACCGACGGCGGCCTTGACAGCCATTGACCGTCTGTCAAGATACGCATCCAATCGGCATCAGCGGCTGGATCTGAGTTCCAATCCCACCATGCATGACCCGATTGAACCGACGGGGTTGAGCTTCCCATAACAGGGGGACAATAGAGAAGCCTGGAACCTATGTAGCCAGTGGATTCCTTGGGAATCTTATTGCCACCGGTGTCATCGCCGGGAACGTTGGGGTTGTCACCATCCAACATGTAGGAAATATATTCCCCGGTAACATCGTCGCGGTAATAGTCAACCAAGTCGTCGATACTATAGGCCTGTACGCCTGAACCGCCCTCTGCAACGGAAATATCGCAGTCGGCGTGAAATCCGACGAAGAATGAATCCATTGGCGTCGAGTTGAGATTCAGAATCCAGTAGTCGTAAATAATAAAATTACGACGGTAGGACTCTGACCAGGCATGAGTTGTGCTATGAACCTCGATACCCATTTTATCAGCATCGGAAACATTAGGCGATTGATCTGATATTTTGAAATAGGTATCGAAGAGGCTGATAGCAGTAGTGTCGGTAGAAGTGGATGTCACCGTAATTCCGGGCGACGTATCGGACGAGAATTTTACCAGCTTATCGCCTCTTCCCATACGAAGACTGGCGAAGTATAAATAATCATTGATTGCAGCATATTGAGCCGGTGTCTGCCTTCTCATAGAGGGAAAAATCAAAGCATCATCCCCCATGAGGATGGTCCAGTCATTGGTACCGGTCGAGCTTTCCACGGTGGTGTTGGTTACTCTATTATAAACGTAACCGACATTACATACGACATCCTCCACCACTGTCGGCCGCGCATTTCCATTGTGACGCAGAAGGGGATTTTCGGCCACTCTCTTATCATAGGCCAAGGCAGGCTGACTGATAACAATACATAAAAATAAAGTTATCAGGATGCCGCCTATTCCCCAATAAATTGCTTTTCGCATCTTATTTAAATCCTCCCTAACATTACTAATCATTCGAATCTTAGCCATTAATTAAAAGGTCATCTGCAATCCCAAGAGTACTCTTCTTGGTGCTGAGTAAGCTGAAGGATCTCCGATGGCACCGGCAGGGTATCCGGTAATATCGTATTTAAGTACGTCAAGTATATTGATGATGTTGGCGCGATCAGTAAGGTTTGTAACCTCAAGGAAAGCATCAACTGTATAGTTCTTATATACTTTGACGCCCTTATCGACTCGAAGATCGATTTGCCATGTATTCGGCATTCTCTTGTCGTTGATAGGAGGTAGATTGGGAGGCGTGACGTTAGTAGCGCTAGAGTATGGTCCACCGGATCCGAATGTAAACACGACATCAAGACCCCAGTCTCCAGTAATAACATTTTCTGAAGGTGGAATTCTGTAATTGATATCGGCCTTCGCAGTATTGCGTTGATCCCAGTCAAGAGGGAAATCTTCAGTACGTGGCTTTCTCTGGTAATAGGCGTCCAAAAATCCCTGAGTCTTATTCGACGCCTTACCCATAGCATTCTGGTAAGTATAGGTTAAAACACCTGAGAAATTATGCCATGGACGCTGTGTAAAAGTAATCTCGAAACCTTTTACGCGAGCATAATCGGAATTGGTATTAATCCAGAAAATATCGCCAGTCTGATTATTGATGAATCTCTTGTGGTTCACCAAATCGGCAATATCCTTGAAATATCCCGTGACAGCCAATTTCAGGTAATCATTAAAGCCATGCTCGATACCTGCTTCGTACGACACGGTTTTTTCCTCGGTAAGATTGGGATTTCCGATGTATTTGAATGCGCCACGAAGATCAAATGCATGGTTGGTGTAGAAATCATCAAATACCGGCAACTGGAAATAGTGGCCGTAAGTGACGTGCAATACGTCATTTTCGGTTATCGGGAAGCTGACTCCCACTCTCGGAGAAATCTGCTGTTTCTTCTTAGCCGGCACTGGATCTTTCAATCTGGCATTTAGATCTGAGGTCTGGCCGTAGCGAGGATCATTAACATCGCTGAAGCCAGGATTCAAAGGCTGTAGAGGATTAAATGGTACGACTGTTTTCGGATTGAAGAAATCGTATCTCATACCGACATTAACAATCATCCCTTGAGTCTCGATCTTATCCTGGGCATAAGCGCCAATCTGATAAGGCGACACGTTGTACTGAGAATTGTATTCATTGTTGCCCGATGCATATGAGCGATAATCATAAAGCAGATCAAAGAACTTTACTTCCGCGCCCATCTTCATCTGGTTGTATGAATTAACCTGACTTGTGAAATCACCCTTGAGGGTATTAATAATCGAATGGTCATCCTGACTGTATCTGGAAATATACATCGGGTTGGCAAACAGGAGACTTGATTCGATTGATGAAACTGGGGGAGCCGCGATGCGCGCATCAAGGAATTGATCCGCCGACATCGGGTGTCTGTCCCACGGGTCGTATACCCTTGCTCTCTGGGCGGTCAGGAATCGAGAGAAGCTAAGTTCGTAATAGCTCTTCGAACTAATCGTGCTATTAAAATTGACCGCGAATGAATATGACCATGTTTCGGGCATACCGAGGGTCTGGGTCATATCATAATTGCTGTAGCTTCTTGCAAAGCCGGTACCGGCATTATAGAGACTATCAATATAATCTCTGCCCAAATTCAACAAACTATCCGGCACTGATGTATAGGCGCCAATCCTATGATTCCAGGTGGTATCATTGGTATAACCGGCCAGCCAGCGGAAATATAGCGTATCGGCTTCAGCCTGTGTATGATTGGGAGCCAGAATCCAGGCATATGGAGTAAATGAGACCGTCGTATCATACAACTGATTGTTAGCTGTATTTACATTGGTCTTTGTATAGTACGTGGGCGATCCCCAAGTGAGATAAAGCATTCTGCTTCTATTCGCGCCCTTAAAGTTGTCGAACGATTTGAGACCGGAAAAAGTCAGTTTCTTTGAAGATGTAATCTGATAAATCAGCTTACCCTGCATCGACTGGCTTTTTTCCCAGGCTCTTTCATCTTGATAGCTACGAACATAAGTATAAACGCCCGAAGCCGAAAACGACAGTTTTCCGGGAACATCGACATTGGAAATCGGTATGGGACCGCTCAAACCAAATTCATGCTGTCTCATATCGTACAATTTATTTCTATTGTACTTGTCCAGTTTCGATGTGCCTTTGAATAGCACTTCCGGCGAAGATTTGGATTTTATCTTGCCGGTAAACTTATCGCTGCCTTCTTTGGTGACAATATTAATGACACCAGACTGAACGCTGGGGTACTCAGCCCCGAACCCGCCCGATAAGACTTCGGCTTCGGCAATCGATTCATTTGGAATAATAGTTGCCAGAGCGGTAGTCCCTGAGCCAGGGTTATTTCCGACGCGCGATTCGCCGAGCGGATTAGAAAGATTGACGCCATCAAGCATATAGACTACTTCGCCGTTGTCCTGGCGTCCGCCCCTGAACGATCCGAGTACTGAACTCGCGGATAAGTTTGATTGAGCGATAATGCCGTTGACGGCAGAATCGGTAATCTGTGACGGGGTAATAGTGGTTCTTGAAGAGGTGATATCTTTTTCTATCAACGGTCTGACCGCTTCAACAGTGACAGTGCCCATTTCGATTGTCTCGGTGCCCAATTGGAAATCAACTGTAGTAGTGAGATCCACTGAGACCTGAACATTCTTTACCTCGACGGGCCTGTAGCCGATAAGACTAGCCTTCAAAGTATAAACTTCGGGTCTGACGTTGATTATGAAAAATTCACCTTGGATGTTTGTAGCCGCTCCAACGGTAGTACCAACAATAATGACATTAACGCCCGGAAGGGGCTCGCCTGTCGTTTTGTCAGTAACTTTACCTGCGATCTTTCCGGTTGTTCCAGCCCATGTTGACGCTGCAACCAGTAAGATTAGCATGACCGTGGCCAGCCTGATTAGAGGCTTTACTAACAAATCTCATCCCTCCTTGAGATAGGTTATAGATTAATTGCGAACTAGGTACGAAGTAAAAATACTTTTGGTCTCTAGTAACCTCCCTTTAGTTGTTCTTTCTCGATAATTCCTGTCCGTTGTATTGCCTATTAAGTTGAGTCCTTTAAACGCTCTATGACCTGGGAACATCCCATCCTTGAAAAAACTATAGGAGTAGAGCCATTTTAAGTCAAGCTTTTTCAACACTTTTTTGATTAAAATTTCTGCAATAATTTGTCGGGAAAAACTATATATAGCATATATATACAATTCGGCAATTAATCATATTCCTTAATAAAAAAGATGTTTTTTATTAATTCTGGATGCCGCTATATATTATCAAAAAATTCACGCAACCTTGATAAGGCTTTTTCGATATTTTCAATGGAATTGGCATATGAAAGCCTTATAAAGCCTTCGCCGCCAGTACCAAAAGATGTCCCAGATAATACGGCCACTCCCGCTTCTTTCAGTATTCTATCGGCAATTACAGATGATGTCAGGCCGGTTTTTGATATATCAGGGAATACATAAAATGCCCCATCGGGGACACTGCACGAGATGCTTTTTATATCGTTTAGCCCCGCAATGATAAAGTCCCTGCGTTTTCTAAACTCCTTTACCATGCTTTCCACCGCTGTTTGAGGGCCGGTAATCGCTTCTATTCCAGCAACTTGCGAAAAACTTGACGTGCATGAGTTGCAGTTGGTCTGGAGTTTCGCGACTTGGTCGGCGAGGTATTCGGGCATTACTCCGTACCCTAAACGCCATCCAGTCATCGCGTATGTCTTAGAAAAACCGTCTAGAATTATGGTCCTTTCAGGCATTCCATCGATACTATAAATCGAATGATGCTGACCATCATAGATAATCCTCGAATAGATTTCATCGGAAAGTATGAAGATATTATTCTTCAATGATATTTCGGCTATCGCATCGAGATCGTTTTTGGTCAGAATAGAACCGGTTGGGTTTTGCGGCGAATTCAATACGATCATCCTGGTTCGAGGGGTCACCAATTCTCTCAATTCGCCGATATCGAGGCGGAATTGATTTTCTTTACGAAGGCTTATCGGAACCGGACGGGCAGAAATAAAATTGATCACCGATTCATAAATAGGAAATCCCGGATTAGGATAAATCACTTCGTCACCCTCGTTAAGGAGCGCCATCATAGTGAAAAACATGATGGGCTTGCCACCCGGGGTTATTACTATTTGTGACGGTTCTGTTTTTACATTTCGAGTCGAGGTTATCTCATTTGCGATTACTTCGCGCAAGCTTGGCAACCCGGCCGATGGCCCGTAATGAGTCCAGCCATCCCGCAGGGCTTTTATGCCTGCTTCAACAATATTTTTAGGCGTGTCGAAGTCAGGCTCTCCAATTTCCAGGTGAACTATATTTTTGCCTTGAGCTTCAAGCGCCCTTGCCTTTGCCAGCACTACAAATGCAGTCTCAGTCCCCAATCGGGACATTCTCACAGCTAGATTCATCCTAAGTTGCTTCCCTCGGTAAAATTAAACGATTTAATTTGCCTTTCTGAACGCCTCCATGAAATCGGCTAATTTCTGTGCTCCCTCAAGTGTCAAGGCATTGTATAAAGAAACTCGTATGCCGCCGACACTTCTATGGCCTTTCAAGCCGATAAATCCGGCGGATTTCGCCTCACCTAAGAATTTCTTTTCAAGGTCCTCGGACGGCAGACGAAGAGTCAAGTTCATCCAGCTACGGCTATCGGAATCGACAGTACCGCGAAAATAATCAGGATTTCTATCCATCAGGCCATAGATGCAATCTTTCTTAGCGCGATTATTTTTTTCGACTGCCTCGAGTCCGCCGCTTTTCTTGATCCATTCAAGCACCAGTTTTACGGTATAAACAGCAAATACGGGAGGAGTGTTATAAAGCGAATTATCTTTCGCGTGGGTTTGATAATTAAACATGGTCGGTAGAGTCTGAGGACATTTTTCCAACATGTCATCGCGAATAATTACTACGGTAACTCCCGCCGGTCCCAGATTCTTTTGCGCCCCGGCATAAATCAGCGCGAATTTTTTGAAATCGCGTCGCCGAGACAATATATCCGAAGACATGTCGCAGAAGAGAGGAATGTCATTTATATTTGGAAATTCCTGATATTGCGATCCGAAAATCGTGTTGTTCGATGTTAAATGCATATATGCGGCATCAGATGGATACTTGATTTCCTCGGACTTGGGTATCCGTTTGTAATTTTCGGCTTTAGTCGACGCGGCGACGTGAACATTACCGAATAACTTGGCTTCTTTGATTGCCTTATTAGCCCAGGAGCCGGTATCGACATAAGCGGCTGTTTTACCCGCCTGGAGAAAATTCATCGGGATCATCGCGAATTGGGTGGAAGCTCCTCCTCCGACAAACAGAATTTTGTAATTATCGCTCAGTCCCATTAATTCGCGGGCTAATGCCATCGCGGTATTGTTGATTTCTTCATATTCGGCGGAACGATGAGAAATCTCAAAAATTGACATTCCCGTTCCACGATAATCCGGTATATCCTCTTTGATTATCTGCAAAACTTCCAATGGAAGCACTGCCGGGCCGGGATTAAAATTGTACACTCTATGCGCCATAATAAACCTTCCTAAAAATTAGTCCCTTGTACCAAAATTTTTATTAATGTCTTCCGGCGACATACTCGCCGATTATTCTTTCCATGACAACACTTATTCTATGCAAATTCTCTTCTGTCTCCGCGCCGATGTGAGGAGTCAGGATAACATTCGGGGCCGACAAAAGCGGTGAATTTTCCGGCGGATCTGAGTAATAAACATCCGTGGCATATCCGGCCAGCTTTCCGCTTTTTAGGGCTTCCACCACATCTTCTTCGATCACACATTTGCCTCTGCCTGTATTAATCAGGTATGCGCCGTCTTTAAATTCCTTAAGAGTATTTTTATTTATCATTCCTCTGGTATCCTCAACTAGCGGCATATGGAGTGAGACATAGTCAGATTCATTCAATACTTCTTTGAAAGAATGTCGAATTTCAGCAAAATCCGTGAAATTGACATCGGGATGCCATCCAAGGACTTTCATCCTAAATGCGTTGGCTCGTTGCGCAAGCGCGATGCCAATTCTTCCCAGACCCAGGACGCCAAGAGTTTTGCCGAAAAGCTCGGTTCTCTTCAGTTCTTTTTTAAGCCATTTGCCTTCGCGCACGGAATTTGTCCCAGTTACTAAATGATTAGGCAAGGCAATCATCATAGCAAAAGCTAGTTCGGCTACAGCGGTTGTAGAGGCATCTGCTGTATTGCGGACAATTATTCCGCGCTCAGCGGCGGTTGATAAATCGATATTATCAAGGCCGACACCCCCCCTGAGCACCATTTTCAGCTTGGGAGCCGATTGCATATATTCCTTTGTCACCTTGGTCTTGCTTCGCACGAGGACAATATCCACCTCGGGCAAACGATTCTTATCAACCGTCACTTCACCAAATTTGGCCAACCTGGCCGCCAGCCCCCCATCAAAAGAATCGGAAATTAAGATCAACATCACACAGCTCCTTCATCAAATATTCATTCACTCAGAAGATTTACAACCATCCCGTCGCGAAGTTTTGGCTCGAACCATGTGGATTTTGGCGGCATGACTTCGCCGCGATCGGCCACATTGAGCAATTGCTCCACGGACGTTGGATATAATGAAAACGCTATTTTAAAATCGCCGGAATCGACCAACTTGACAAGTTCTTTTACTCCTCGTATTCCGCCGACAAAGTCTATCCGTTTATCGGTTCTGGGATCGGTAATTCCTAAAATCGGGGCTATAAAATTATTGGCAAGAATTGAAGCGTCGATGGATTGCGTAGGATGCCCTGCATCGAAGCTGCCGGCTATCGCTTCGAGTAGATACCATTTTTTCTCGCAATAAACGCCGAATTGATGGACTTTCTGCGGAGTCGCTTCCTTCAATGAATTGGTAACTTTAAATTTCCCTGAAGCTTTTTCCATAGTATTCGGATAACGATAATCCATTCAAGTCTTTCACGACTCGATTGTATGACATTATCTTGAGTTCGTTATCTGGAAAAAGAACATTCAAAAAGAAATTGTAAATTTCGTTTCCGGTATGATTCTTGTTTTTCGCTTTATATCGATGGCACAATTCAGCGGCTGATTCGCTTCTATGGTGACCATCGGCGATATAGAGACAATCTAATTGCCCAAAAGCCACGACGATTTTATCTATTATTTTTTGATCTGAAACAACCCAGAGTTCGTGCCGTATTCCATCATCGCTGGTGAAATTAATTTCGGCTGAATTATTGGTAATAGATTTAAAAATCTGATCGATGGCATTATCGTACCTGAATGTTGAGAAAATTGGGCCCACCTGCGCGCCGACCGTATCGATATGATTGGCTCGATCATTAACTTTTTCAGGTCTGGTATTTTCATGCTTCTTTATCTTCTTATTATCGTATTCTTCTACAGAAGTCAGGGCGACCAATCCGGTTTGGCTCCGATTATCCATTGTTAATCGATATATATAAAAGCAAGGCCTCGGATCGCGAATCATGATGCCGTCTTTTTCGAAATTCTCCAAATTCAGTCTGGCGCGAAGATATACTTCGTTGCTGTAGGGATTTACTTTGTCATCGAATTCAATTTCGGATTTGTTTACTCTTAGAAATGAATACGGATTGCCTTGCGCCATAATCCTGGCTTCTTTGCTACTGAGAACATCATAAGGCGGCGAAGCCAATTTTGATGCATATTCCGGCTTCGGCCTCAATCCTCTAAACGGACGAACGATTGACATTTATACCTCTAAGGATTTCAAAGTTGCACTAAATCAGTCAGTCAAAGCACAATCATCATTTACGACCAACATCGACTGATTTCTTTTTTCTCGCTAAAACCTTATTTACTTTATCAACAATATTCACACTACGCAGCCCGAATGCTGTCAGCAATTCATCGGGTTTCCCTGATTCCCCGAATCTGTCCATGACAGCAACATAATCCATCGGGACCGGATATTCGCGGCTTACCACATGCGCGCAGGATGAGCCAAGGCCCCCAAAAATCTGATGTTCCTCGGCGGTGACAATCGCTCCACAATCCTTCGCGGCTTTTATAATACATTCGTCATCAAGCGGCTTCAAAGTGTGCATATTAATAACTCGCGCTTCGATACCTTTCTTGGCGAGTTCCTCGGCGGCAATCAAGGCTTCATTGACAAGCACACCGCAGGCAATAATCGCGACATCATTGCCATCGCGCAGGATATTGGCTTTTCCAAATACGAAAGGCGAATCGGGATTTGTAACAACCGGTACTTTTTCGCGTCCAAATCTAATGTAGACAGGTCCGTAGATTTCGGCGGCGGCCTTGGTCGCCTTGAAAGCTTCGTAATAGTCGGCGGGTATTATCATTTTCATATTTGGCAGCGAACGAAGTATGGCAATCTCTTCCATCGCCTGATGAGTGGCGCCATCAGGGCCAACAGAAATTCCACCGTGAGCGCCCCCGATTTTAACATTGAGATTGGAGTAGCAGACTGTCACCCTTAACTGGTCGGCGGCGCGGCATGACGCAAAGGCCCCGTAAGTCGCATAAAACGGAATCTTTCCGGCGATGCAAAGCCCGGCCGCGATTGTTGTCATATTTTGTTCGGCGATACCACATTCGATAAATCTTTCGGGAAATGCTTCCTGAAAGAAATTGACCATAGTGGAGCCCGAAAGATCACCCACTAATACTACAACATTAGGGTTTTCTTTACCCAACTCGACCAGGGCTTTGCCCCAGCCTTCACGAGTCAGTTTGTATTCAGTATTTGCCATCTATTAATCTCCAATCACCCGGCCTAATTATTCAGAAGCCTGGACGACCATTCTTCCCACGTTGTGCCCAATTCCACGAGAGCTTTCTTACCCTGATCGGGAGTCGGAGGCTTTCCATGCCAGGCGGGATCATTCTCCATGAAGCTGACCCCTTTGCCCATTATGGTGTGGGCGAGGATTGCGGTTGGACGGCCTTTGAGGGTTCTGGCTTTATCAAAGGCACCGACTATTTCGAGGATATTGTGTCCATCGATTTCGATGACATTCCAGTTAAACGCTTTGTATTTATCAGCGAGCGATTCGATATTCATGACATTTTCGACAAAACCATCTATCTGGGCCTTATTGAAATCAATGATACCGCAAAGATTATCCAGCTTATAATGGGCCGCCGCCATCGCGGCTTCCCAGATGCTTCCCTCCTGCTGTTCACCATCGCCCATAATAGTATAAACACGGCGAGGAATTTTGTCCATTTTGGCGGCGATAGCGGCACCGACTGCAATCGAAAGCCCCTGCCCCAATGAGCCCGACGACACTTCAACGCCAGGAGTATCGAGACAGCTCGGATGACCCTGACAGTGCTTGCCGAATTTTCTGAACCCCATTAAATCCTTTAACGGAAAATATCCCGCTTCAGCCAGCATCGAATAATGAACCGGCGTGACATGGCCGATTGAGAAAAACCACATATCTCTTTCAGGCCATTTGGGATTTTTGGGGTTATAATTGGCTTCATAAAATGCCAATACCGAACAAAAATCGGCGCAGGATAACGGCCCGCCGGAGTGCCCGCTTTGAGCCTCAATTAGCATCGTAATTATATCCCGCCGAATAATGAGGGCTTTTTCTTTTAACTGGTCTATCGAATTATTAAGTCGCGCCATTTCAACCTCCTCCGGGTGATAACTTGCATAGTTACCACGCCAGGCTAACTCATAAAATGATAGCTATTCAGCTCCTTGTTGTCAATCTATTATGGCTTGCCATAATGATTCCAAAACTCAATCGCTAGATCTCCGCAAATTCCGCCGTAAAGTGACGTAAAAATTCGGGCTCATATGTTATTTTAATCCCGCGGATTTTATCTTTTTTGGCCGCGATCTCTTTAAATACGCCGACAACAAATTTGAAATGCGATTCTGTATATACTCTTCGAGGAATTGCCAGCCTTACGAGCTCCATCGGCGGGAAAAGGGATTTGCCATCTTCATCTTTCTTGCCAAACATCACGCCACCAATTTCCACCGCCCTTATGCCACCTTCACGATAGAGCGCTACAGTTAATGCCCATCCGGGATAATGTTCGCGTGGAATATTGGGCAACATACCTGCCGCATCGATAAAGACAGCATGGCCGCCGGTAGGTTGAACTATCGGGATATTTTCTTTTAATAGCAAATTGCCAAAGCTTTCTATCTGACCTATACGATGGCTCAAATAATTTTCGTCCAACGCTTCGACCAAGCCCCGCGCTATAGCTTCCAAATCACGTCCAGCGAGACCGCCGTAAGTTCGAAATCCCTCGAATAGAATCAGCGAATTTAATAATTTCCTATACATCTTCTCATCATTGCATCCGATAAAACCGCCGATATTAGCCAGACCGTCCTTCTTGGCTGACATAGTACAGCCATCGGCATAGGAAAATATTTCACGAGCTATTTCTCGGACAGTCCTATTTTCCTGTCCTTTTTCGCGCATTTTGATGAAATAGCAATTCTCGGCATAGCGGCAGGCATCGATAAAGAATGGTATTCCGTGCGCGTGCAAAATTTCCGAGGTCGCTTTGATATTCTCCAATGATACGGGCTGACCGCCCCCCGAATTATTGGTGACGGTTATCATACCGAGCGGGATCTTTTTGGTATCATGTTTCTTTAGAAAATCTTCGAGCTTCTTTAAATCTATATTTCCCTTGAATGGATGTATTAGTTTGGGATCTTTGCCTTCTTCAATAACAAGGTCAACACCATCGGCCCCGACATATTCGATATTGGCGCGGGTCGTATCGAAATGAGTATTTGAAGGAACCGAATCGCCTTTTTTCAACATGTTGGAAAACAACAGATGCTCCGCCGCCCGTCCCTGGTGAACAGGAATAACATACTTGAATCCGGTTATCGATTGGATAGTCTCTTCAAAATGAAAATAATTGCGGCAGCCTGCGTATGATTCGTCTCCGGTGAGAATCCCGGCCCATTGATTGTCGGACATAGCCGAGGTACCGGAATCGGTCAGAAAATCAATATAGATATCTTCCGCGGGCACCTGGAAAATATTGAACTTGGCCTTTTTTATGGCTTTCTCTCTATCATCCTTTGAAATCCTTTTTATGGACTCCACTGATTTAATTCGATATGGTTCTGGGGGAAAATCTAACATGTGTACTCCTCTATTCCAAATTACCAATAAATATTGTATCCCTTATCATAAAATCACAACAGGCATCTATTCTTCTTCTATTTTATGCAATGAAAAAACCGGTTCAATTCTTCCGACTTCGATATTGCGGAAATTGGTTATCGGAGGCCGATGGAATTTTTCAAGCTCATCGCATTTGGACCTGGCGCCAAGTTTATATAAAAGTTCAGTCGCAACCGGGAATAGCGCGCGGGTGCCGCCGTCGGTGATCTTTAAAGTAGCCCCTGCTTTTCGACCTACAAAGCCAAAGCTTTCGATTGCTTCAGCGCCAGCCTTAGAGATCATTGATTCGCCTGGAGTCCTGGCTGCTACGGTATCAAACCTTTGAGTTCCAGCAACCATTTCGGGATATTCCATCATGGCCTGACTGATTGCGCTATAAACCTTGGCTTTATCTTTTGCGACAGAATTCGGACTTATGAAACGAGCAAATCCCAATGCCATATTATAAATCGGCATGGCAAAATTAGGGGCGGAACAGCCGTCGATGCCGACAGTGATTTTTTCTTCAGGGTAGACGCAAAGATCAGATAACGCTTTTTTTATCATCTGCTGTATGAGGTGTTCCGGCGAAAGGTAATCTTCCACAGTTAATCCTTTATGGACAGCGGCGGCAAGCATACCGGCATGTTTACCGGAGCAATTGTGCTCAAGTTGCGTAAATTCGCGGCCCGGCTCAGGAACGAGATTCAGGGCCGTGTAACGATGAGGCACATGGACTCCGCATTGGAGATGGTCCGGAGTCAAACCGATCTTATCAAGAATCTGTTTTACTGTTTCGATATGAAAATCTTCGCCGGAATGCGATCCCGCCATGATTGCAATTTCTTTCGGCGTAAAATTAAATCTTTTGGCCGCTCCCGATTCAATCACTGGAATTGCCTGGAACGGCTTGCTGGATGAACGAAAATATGTGACCATGTAGGGATCGCCGATTCGGTAAAGCAAGTGGCCATTAGAGTCGACCACGACCGCAGATCCGTAATGGATCGATTCAATTGCGTCCGCTCTAAAAATATGCGCGACAGGTTCTGAATAATAGCTCATAGTATATTTTTGCGACCTCTCATGTTTATTAATATTCAAAAACTAAATCATTATCCAAGTTTCAGCTAATATCCTTTTTCGATACTTACTCGTCCAATAAGCCTCTTACCGTCCCTAAACCGAATCGCATTTTCACAGAATAGATTGGCAACTTTTTCCCAAAGTTTTTCCGCCATGCCGGAATAATGCGGCGTAATGAAGACATTGTCGAATGACCATAATGGAGATTGGGGAGGCAATGGCTCTCGTTCAAAGACATCGAGCGCCGCGCCGGCGATTTTGTGCGAAGTCAATGCCTGAACAAGATCGTTTTCATTTATAAGTGAACCGCGTCCGATATTTACCAGAAAAGCATTTTTTTTCATAGCTTTGAATTCCCGGGCACTAATGATATTTCTGGTTTCATCTGTTAATGGCGTGGAAAGCACTACAAAATCAGCGTCTGAAAGGCATTTGTGCAATTCCTTCCTAGAATAAACTTTGTCGACGTGCTTAATTGGTCGGACATTGTTAACGGTTCCCGTGACATTCATATCGAATGCGCTTGCGAGTTGCGCGATGCGCCTGCCAATTGAACCGAGACCGATAATGGCGATAGTCTTATTTTCGAGATCAAACCTGCCTTCGACAAGTTCGTCGAAACGCCATTCTTTCTTTTGCTGATATTCAAATGATTTTTTCAAGTTTTTAGAAAACGCGAGAATCTGCATTATGACGTGTTCCGCGATAGTATTAGCATGAATACCCCGCGAACAACTCAATTTAATTCTTTTTCTTCTAAGTGATTCATTTAACGATTTGTCCACTCCGGCGGAAGCAAAATGAATCCATTTCAGGTTTTTCGCGTTCGCGATTGCTTCTTCCGGCACAGCGAATGAAAATAACACGTCAGCATTCTCAATGCCTTGAATCATCTCCAAACGGTTTTTAACATATTTTCGTTTAAACATTGAAGCAACATTCTTGTGCGACAAAATGTTCGATTCGAGAATTCGATGAATGCTCTCATCGCGAGTAACACTGACGAGAAGATTCAGCTGTCTTTTCATCTAACGGATTCTTCAATTACTTTTAGCTTATAGCTGCCCCGGGGAATCCTGACAAGGCTGAATGGTGTCGTCACAACCGGCAGCATTCCCGCCGTCTCATATCTTTTCACTGTGACCAATAGATCATTGCCTTGTTTCAGAATCGATGATATCTCGATTTTGTAGCCGGAGCTAAATCTTTTCCCCATATAGGCGGCTATTACATATTGATGGCCGAAATCAACTTCAGGCCTGGCGGGCAATGGTTCGATGCCGCCGCAGGCCAAAAGCCATGTATTTTCCCAATCATCTTCATTGGTGATAAGCTCTACCAAAGAAGTATCAACCAGGCTATGAGAACCACCAAGAATTGTCTGATAGGATACGGGGCCGTCCGGAATATGCCTGCCGCTGCGGATCGGCCCGAAACAGCTGACAATTATAAGCAAAATCGCAATCAACGCCAATTTCTTCAATCTATGTTCCTTTTTCTCAGAGCCCATTTACATAATCCTTGAATTGATTTTTGTACAAACCCTATTCATTTTTAATAGTATTTTAATCACAATTTACATCTAATTCCTTTTCCCCAATTATTGGCAAGTCGATTAACATGCCACAAATTTATCCCCGAAATAGTGAATGTCAAGTATAAATGGTTATTGTGTAATAATGCGAATCAACGCGATTTAAGGAAAAACTTATCTCTTAAAATATCATTTCCAATTGATATGGCGACAAGATAAATTCCCGACGCCACTTTCTTTCCTGCCTCATTTTTGCCATCCCAGACGCTTTTAATGGTGGTAGGCTCATATATCTGAAATTTTATGGACTTTACTTGCACTCCTGAGACGTCAAAAATATCGATATAAGCCCCGCCGGTAATTGTCGAGGTGATATAAAATATAGTCGAATCTTCGGCAGGATGAGGCGCGATCAATAGAGATAAAGGTTCATTCGGCTGGTAGGGCTGACTGTAAAAAGCATCTACGAAATTCGGAATGCCCCAGCCATACAAATTATCAGGCAGAAATTTCTTGGAAGACGCATTCTTAAGCACGCTGAAAATATCCGACAGTTTCCATTCTGGATGCCCTTCAAGCAGCAACGCGATTCCACCCGCGATCAATGGAGCAGAGAAAGAAGTGCCGCTGTAATATCCATAACCGCCCTGATAATTCGCGGCATAATCCGAGACGCCCATAGCACAAAAATTCGGCTTAATTCTACCATCGGCGGTCGGTCCCCTGGACGAGAAAGCCGCGATATTTCCAGCGAAATCGACTGCTCCAACTGCTATGACCGAATCGCCATCGGCCGGTGGAATAATTTTTTCCCATAGAGAACCACGTTCGTTGCCTGCCGAATTTACGACAATCACGCCAAGGGAGTATGCGATATTGGCCGCCCGCGTAATAACTGCAGTTTGACCGTCGAGCTGGGTTGTATCGTACCAATCAATATAGCCCAAAGACGATGATATAATATCGACACCAAGAGACTCCATCCATTCGCACGCAGCGACCCAATGATCCTCCTCAACATGTTGTTCGGAGTTTACGATTTCTGTTTTTGCTAAAATAAATTCTGAATTGAATGCCGGGCCGATGAGATCACCTTCCGAAAAACCGCCTATAACCGATAAGACGGCAGTCCCATGCTGCCTTTGAATATTAAATTGATCGACGACATTGCTATCGCCATTGATGAAGTCATAAGTATAAATTACGTGATTTTGAGCTCTCATCCTGCCGAAAACGGAAAGACTCGTATCAAAGCCCGTATCCATAATACCTATCATTACTCCCGCGCCACTGAGACCTTGATTGTGGAGCGAGTCGATCGATAGCATTGAAATCTGAGCAAATGATGGTCCATAATTAAACGCCGTCGTATTGGAAGCAAGATTACCGCCGGGAACTAATTCTGGAAGCGGTCGGCTATAATAGGATGACACTCGCGATATATTTGTAATAAATGGCAATCCCGCAATGACTTGTATTACTGAATCAGAGGCTTCAACGCTAACTCCATTCAGCCATCTGGAAATAGTCCTAATCTTCGCACCACTGTTTTTTATGGCGAGGATATAATCTTTCGATACGGGTAGATCGTACAACGAGGATGAATTTATACCCGATCTTAGTTGCCGTCTTTGAACCGCGCGGGTAGAAATGGAAACAAGAGGGTCGGACTCCTTATTATCAAAAAAGACCCAATAAGCTTTTGAAGGATTATCGGCTGCGATGGACACTTTGGAAGAGATTAAAGAAAGCAGGACAAAATATAGTAAAAATGGGTAGATAATAACTTGACAAAGCCTTCTCGCAATATTACCCTTTTTGAAGAAAGTGAACATGGTGTAAAATTATGACTCAAGATAACCACAATCAAGATAAAAAGAAAGAATTCGAGCAGATATTCCTGCCACTTATAGACAATCTCTATAATGTGGCTATCAGGATGACTCGAAATGACAAGGATGCCGAAGATTTAGTTCAGGAGTCTTATTTAAAAGCGTTTCGCTTCTTCCATAGTTTCGAACGCGGCACAAATGCGAGAGCCTGGATATTGACAATTTTGACCAACACTTTCCGGACGAGATACAGAAAGAAAAAACAAGAGCCGGATATGATCGATTTCGAAACGGTCGAAAATTTCTGTCTGGCTGATGAAATTGTCAAAGAAATCACGGCCAAAGATAAATCAGAAGCTAAGGGTTCCAATGTTACCGAAATACTAAAAGACTATGTTTCCGACGATGTAGTCAAGGCTCTGGAGAGTGTACCGGAACAATTCCGCATGGCAGTGTTGTTATCAGATGTGGAGGGATTCAGTTATCAGGAGATTTCGGAAATTCTCGGGATAAGTGTCGGAACGGTAAAGTCACGGATTTTCAGGGGACGAAAAATATTGCAAAAGCTATTATGGGATTTTGCAAAAGAGAGAGGAATCCTTAGAGGTACAAAGGCATGACTTGTGAAGAAGCTGTGAAGCAGTTATATGAATATCTGGATAAGGAATTAGACCCATCTTCCTCTGCCCAAATAGATAAACATCTTGATTTATGCAGATTATGCTGCAGTCGATTCGAATTTGAGCTTTCAATGAAAAATCTAATTCACGAAAATTGTTTTCAGGACAGAGCTCCGTCGTTATTAAAAGAAAAGATATTGAGACAGCTTAGCCACCTCGATTGATAAATTTAATTTGGTGAAAATATAAAGGGAGGCCGTCGACGACCTCCCTAATTTTTTACCTGAGAAGTTTTTTACTTCTTTGGCGGAATCGGGTGCGCAATTATTTTTGCGGCATCCGCAAATACGAATTTCTTATAGGTCGGGCTCTTTTCATTGTGGCAGGTGACACAAAGTTTTTCATCAGGAAGTACCAGGCCGGCAGCAATTGAAGCCGTCTTGTCCTTCATGACCTGCATCTTCATATAATCAGCACCTGCGCCGTGGCATGCTTCGCATCCGACGCCTTCAGTAGCGACGTAGCTTGCGGCTTTGTCTTCAGCAGGGGCGGCATAACCAGTAAGATGGCAACCAAGGCATTTATCACTTGCCTGCGGTTTATCAACTCCCAATTTCTTTCCAACCGCGATCGCTTCTTCAGAGGCCAACATTTCGAAAGCCTTGGAATGCTTTGATTCTGTCCACTTCTTGAATTGCTCGCCGTTTGCTGGGGAATTATGGCACATTTTGCATTTGCTGGCACCGACAAATTTGTGAGCAGCCTTTTCGGGCGCTTTAGCCGCCGCGGATTCCGCTGCCTTGTCCTGAGCCATGCAAATAGAAAACACAAAAACGAGAAGGCCCAACATTGTTAGAACGGCAATAAGTTTCTTCACTAACCCACCTCCATCAAAAGGGTTCATTATTTGTTTCATATACTAAATATCATATCGGTTTCGCAAGCTGTCAAGAAAAAAACCAAAATTATCTCTGTTTAAATAGAGCGATAAACTCCATTTTGATTTTTAGCCCGTTATGCTAATCAACCAGCGCCATTTGAAATTATGTTCGCCATTTGCCGGATTCGAAATCCAGAGCGGCAAATACAAGGACATTCGGCTCTGATCCATAAAAAGATCAAGATATGGTATGCGGTATTTGAAAATTAATCCCGACTCCCACAGCATATTGTTGGTTTTGAATTTGGTACCACTATCCCAGGTATGGCCGCCATTGAGATATATCTGTGTCTGAATTTTCGCTATTTCGCCGCTCAGTATCGGTATTGAGTAAGGCAAATTGAATTCGGGCAAATCTTTCAGCACATTGACTGCAATTAGCTTATTGCCAGAAATCTTGCGGTCGTAGTAACCGTATAGTCCAGCTCCTCCGGGCAGAAACAGGTGGCCATTATTGATTGCTTTCTCGGGCAATGTGCCGCGGCTTCTATATAGGGGCGCATCCCAAGTATCGTAAGGATCGGCGGATGAGAGGAAGAATCTCCTCTGAAAAGGTACGTTGCCATCGGCGCGTCCGGCCTTGAACAATATCGAGCTTTGCCCTGAAAACGAATCGTAGATATTGAATTGCGCACCAAACGCCATTCGAGTGAAATCGTAGTTACTGCCTGGGGCTGAGGTTGACATGCTCGCCTGAAGAATAATTTCGGTCGATTTTACTTCCATCGATCGGCCGACACTCAAATCGAATGTATTCACGGAGCCCTTAGACCAGGGATGGCCGCTAATATATTTTGAAGAGTAAAGATATGTCCTCTTGAGTGAAAGGTCCGCGACTGTTCCGGCGTTAAAGTAGGAATCATATCCATATTTAATTCCGATTTCATGCTGTCCACGTCCTTCCAGCTCCCTGGATCTGCCATAATAATGCAGCTGCGGATTAAATGAATAAAATCGATCTTCATAGGAAACTTCATAGTCAGTCTTATTGCTTTGAAGCCCATACTCCAAATTGAGAGCCAGTTTTTTTGAGATATCCAAATATGAGCCCTTGAGATGATAACCGATTTTAAGGCCGTCGACTGAATTATACCAAAAATTCGGCTTATGAGAGATAGTATAAGACTCCACATAATCCTGTACCTCATTATGGCGGTAAATAAATTTTGGCACCACGAATTGCCAGTGAATCTTCGGTATGCCGGAATAATTATCCAATCGATTGATATCGGCCAGCCTCAAATCCGGATTGAGAATTGCCTTATATGGTTTGGTTGGGAAAAATATCGAGGTGTCATAATTTATCTGCCCCTTTTCCCAGACTGATTCGGCTATCTCGACTGTATCTATCGAACCATCCTTAAAATACAATTCCACATCCAAGGGCGAAAGGCAGCGGCTATTATTCATCAATGTAAAATCCGTCATATAGCCTTGCTGTTTTTCGACTATAGCCTTCTCATAATGTAATCTGGAAATCCCATAATCGAGCGTCCAGGTTGTAGTGAACCATTGGCGAAAGAACCACTCGAGGCTCTGACCGTTCGTGGAATCGGCCATATTTTGAAAGTCTGAAAGATACGGATGCTTATATGCCCATTTCCCGCAAAATGATTTCATCATCTGGTCGAATTTTTCTGTACCAATCGTATATTGGAGCATGAAATAGACAGCGGAAGCCTTTTGATATGAGGCTACGAAATATCTACCGGCGTCCGCATATTGATCGGCTGGAGTCAGTAAGGGGTCTTCCTCCCCGACAATAGCATTTTCGATATAGGTTTTATAATTTTCATCGCGTTCATTGCTATTAGGCAATAATAGCTTTTGCCATTTTTTGTCATAGGAATAATCGTTAGCGAAACGTCCGTGATAATTTTCCATATATTGGATAGTGGCAAATGACGCCATGCCCTCATCGAGATAGGCCTGCTCTGTTTCATTGAAACCCAGAAGCCCATAAAACCAATTGTGGGCGACTTCGTGGGCGATAGTCGATTCGAGGCCGCGATCGTATTTATTATTCTCGCCGTAATGGCCGGATATCATCACAAGCTGAGGATACTCCATACCGCCATCTACCAGTGACGCGACATTGGAAAACTGGCGATAGGGATAAGCATAATACTTTTCGGAAAATAGTTTTATGGCTTTGCGGGTTTGATCGGCGGCTTTGAATTGCCATCGATCTTTTGTCGATTTTGTATAGTATGATTTGATAATAGTATTATTGTATCTGCAGATATCGACTATAAATTCCGGATCCGCGCTAAACGCGAAATCGTGAATATTTTCAGCTCTTATTTTCCATGTTTTGAGATTTTTGGCCATCGAAACCGTATCGATTCCGGTCTTGGATGAATCGACGAGATTCAGAGTATCGTTGGGATTTAATGGCGACGGAAGGGAATCAGCAGCAAGCAACTGTTTTAAATTTAATGAGGCCGCTAACGAATCCTTATTCTTAATGGAAAGCGAATCGGATTTATAAAATGCGAGGGCGTCGATAAGAATCGAATCACCTTCGGGGACAGGGAGTTTTCGCCCAAATATCTCTTCCTCATTTAAGAGCTCGCCGGTATGCGCGACAATATATTTTGGCGGCAATGATATCTCGACATCGAAATTGCCGAAATCAGCGTAGAATTCACCCTCAAGCAGATATTGGTGAACATGCCAACCATAACGATCGTAGACCGCGGGCTTTGGAAACCACTGGCCGACATCGAAATGTTCGCCGCGCCTGGCTGTACGACTGCCCCGAGCCGGTATTTGAGCCCTGAATTCGATATAAAAATAAAGCGAATCTCCCGGCGCTATTGGAGTCTTCAAAGGAGTTTTCATTATCGTATTATCAATCTGATAATCAGTTGTCTCGATTCCGTTGATTTTGATTCTATCGATTTTGTCATATCCCATGCTTTTTGGATTGCTGAATACTTGTCGGTAATAATGCCGTTTCCGCCCCACTATTTCCATATAGCTTCCGGGCTGGAACGCATTGTAGTAAAGATGAAAATAAATTTCCTTAAGCGAGTCGGGGGAATTATTGAAATATAAAATTGATTCCGAACCGGCCAGAGTCGATGTCTCAGGATCGAGATCGACGTTAATTCTGTAATTGATTTTTTGTTGGAAATATGGCTTTTCTGCGCGCGCCGTGATCCCTGAAAGTAAAATTAAGCAAATTATTAGACTTCTTTTCATCGCAACACCTTTGACAAGAATTCTTTAGTACGGGGATGGGCCGCCGAATCGAGTATGTCATTAGCGGGACCTGATTCCACAATTTTCCCGAAATCGTAAAATATAATCTTATCCGCGACCTCGCGCGCGAAACCAATTTCATGCGTGACGACAATCATTGTCATACCAGCTTTAGCAAGATTTTTCATGACATCCAACACTTCCCCTATCATCTCGGGATCTAAGGCCGATGTCGGTTCATCGAAAAGCATGATTTTTGGATTCATGCATAACGCCCTGGCAATTGCCACTCGCTGCTTTTGTCCCCCTGAAAGATGGGCCGGGAATGCCGAAGACTTATCGGATAAACCGACTTTTGCCAGATATTCTTCCGCGATTTTTATTGCACCTTCCTTCGACCTCTTTCTGACGATTTTTTGAGCCAGCGTCAGGTTGTCCATGACATTTAGATGCATGAAGAGATCGAATTGTTGGAAAACCATTCCGACTTCGAGACGGACCTTATCGATATTTTTGCCGGCGCTATCGAGCACATCGCTATCAATAGTAATTTGACCGCTGTCGATCTTTTCAAGCGCATTGATGCATCTTAAAAAAGTAGATTTGCCCGAGCCGGATGGCCCGATTACAACGATAGTTTCGCCCTTTTCGACATTCAATGAAACATCGTCTACGGCCTTTATCTGGCCGAAATACTTGACTACATTTTTTGCTTCTACGATAGACATCTAATTGCTCGTACCCAGTCCTGGGATTTTATATCGTTTTTCAATTTTTCTCGAAAAGCGGGCAAGGGCCATTGTCATTATCAAGATAGAGCAAACCGACCATCAGCCAAGTGGCAAAATCGATGTATGACCAGGAAAGGTATTCTCTGCCTGCACGGGTCAGCTCACGGATTCCTATGATAGATACCAATGATGAATCCTTTAGACATGCGATAAATTCATTGGCAACCGGCGGGATGACAAGCCTCGCCGCTTGAGGGATTATAATGTGTCTATCAACCTGCCATTGAGTCATTCCCAATGATAACGCGGCTTCATTCTGGCCCCTGGGAATAGCCTGAATCCCGGCCCTGAAGATTTCCGCCAGATAGGCTCCGTAGCAGATTCCAATGGCCGTAACGCCGGCCCAAAATTCACCCAGATGAAATATTGAACCGAGCCCGAAATAGATAAAAAATATCTGCACTATCAGCGGCACGCCTCGGATGACATCGGAATATAGCTTGGAGATGAAATTGAGAATACGACTAACGGATATTCGTCCCAGCGCCGCGAAAATTCCGAGGATAATCGAAAGTAAAAACGAGAATAAAGTTATGAAGATGGTCATGGGAACTGCGGGGGCGAGATATTTCAATATATTCCAGAGCGTACTCAGAAACGACTTTTGAACCTCAGCGGTTATTGGAGCTCCAAACCATTTCTCATTAATTTTCGAATAGATACCTCGCTCTTTCATATCAGAAAGAGCGTCATCGATAGCCTTCTTCAATCTGATTTCATCTTTTCTAATTGCGATGCCATATTGCTCCGAATTAAGAATCGGGCCGACAAGCTTGGCTTTGCCTCGCGTCATAATGATTCGCTGGGAAACAGGCTTGTCGTTAATTATGGCGTCGAGATTGCCATTGGCCATATCGCGGAAGGCCTCACCGATATTATCAAATGATTTAACGGTGGCATTGGGGATTTTTTTGGCCATCATTTCGCCGGTAGTTCCGAGCTGAGAGCCGATTCTTTTTCCGGACAGATCGTCAACACTCTTTGTAGTCTTATCTTCCAATGGAACAGCGATCGACTGTCCAGCGTCATAATATGGCTGGCTGAACAATACAGCCTGCGACCGTTCTGGAGTAATCGTCATTGATGAAATCAGGCAATCATACTTATCATTATTTAAACCGGATATGATAGCATCGAATGGCACCCCGATAAATTCGGCTTTGACATTCAATGTCTTGCATATCTCCCTCATTAGATCGATATCGAAACCGCTTATTTCACGAGTTTGATCATCGAAATACTCGAATGGCGGGTAAGTAGCGTCGGTCCCGATCCTCATAACGCCCCGCGCCTTGATGTCATCCAGGCTGTCGGCAAATGAAATGACGGGAGTATTTAAGAGGGACAACAATGCTATAAGAATTATGATTGTTAGAAATTTAATCCGAAAGATTCGCGAGAGGAAATAAAATAAGCTCAAATTCACATTGGATAAATACTATGACTTTTAGGCAAGGTCAATAATTTAGTTGTATGGATAATATGCTCTGCTAATTTAAAGCCCTGGGCAGTTGACGAGAATCAATCGGAGGAATTTAATTTATAGAAATTGATTTAGCCTTCGCGCGAATCTCGATAATTATCTTTCCCTTTGCCGTTTCCAAATCCGCGGATCGATATGAATCCGCAATATGTTCGAGCTTGGAATTTTTCAGCATCGTTTCCAAATCACCGCTTCGATCGGTAATCAAAATGCCAAATTGCGGCGGAACTTGGATATCGATCCTATCCGCGGAACCGCTTATAGCGACATTGATGCTATCCTCTAAAATTCCGAAACGCAACGAGCAATCGTCGGACTTAGTTTCCAGATTAAAATTAGTAAGATGTATTTGGGAGAAATTCAATCTGAGGTTCTTCGCCTTTGAGGTCAGGCTTATCCTTGTCGCGATTGAATCGTTGATGTTAAATTCAATCCTTGGCTCTGAAAGATGCAGACCGAATAGAAAGAAATGGAATTTTTCCCTGCTATCGTATTGGATCCTCGCGATACCATTATTAACTTCATTTGTGATCCAGGGACTTCGCTTAAAATATTCGGCGTTTGCTTTAACAAGAAAATCGGCAGTGCCGCGAAAATCGATTGTCGACTCATTATCATTGATAACCAGATCTATTGATTTAACCGAGCTATCCGGCGGCATTTCAAAAACATTAAGCTGGCTGGCTGTATGATTCCATCCCCATTCGTGCCAGAATCGATCTGCCTTCCATGGCCAGCTATCACTGGATGACGCGGCTAAAACAAAGGCCAGGGCGATTAATATAGGAGAAATGAAGGCAAGGAAATAGAAACGGGTTCTTCTAAAAATTATCTCAATTCCTATGGCGATCAAAAGAATCGGCCAAAGCGAAAATAGCTTTGGAAAAACAAATTTGTCCAATACTTCAAAATTAATTGCCAGGAAAAACAAGCCGATACCGAGCCATATCACTCCCCATCGTACCGAACTAACCCTCATCTGTTTTGCTCCCCGATCCCTTAAGAATGACCGCGACACCTACTGCAATCAGTATTAATGGCCAAAGTTTATGAAATGACAGCCATGAAAACGAGATAAAATTATTCATCAAAAACACAAATCCGAGAACCGTAATAATTATCCCCAGAAAAAGAATCCCGGTATCTCTCTCATTAGTCGCGTTTTCGTGCGAATCATCAGAATCAGGAGTTTCCGGCTGGGGTTCAACCTGATTTAGATTTAGTGGTTTTTGAGGCACGACAAACCAGAAGATAATATAAGCAAGTATGCCGGACCCGCCCGCGAGAACGAGGGCAACCGCAATCAATCTTACTAATGTCGGATCGATATTAAAATATTCGGCCAATCCTCCGCAGACGCCGGCAATCATGCATTCAGTACGTGACCTATAAAGCTTTTTGGCCATCTCAAGCCTCCATTCTCAAACAGGTTTCTTGGGAAGCACGATCCAGAAAATGATATAGGCCAGTAGCCCCGTTCCGGCACATAGTACGGCAATAACCCAAAGCAATCGGACTAATGTTGAATCAATATCGAAATATTCTGCCAGGCCGCCGCAGACTCCGCCTATTTTTTTATCCGTTGTTGATAAGTACATTTTTTTTGCCATTTTTCCTCCCGGCTTTTATCATCACTGTATACTACGAAAAGTGGAGCTATTGGTTACATTATTTCGATAATTGACCATTATCTTATTTTAAATATCACTTTTTGCCGGGCTTGAACGCCAAATATACCGCCATCAATAATATCATGAGACCCAAAATCGTCTTGGGGATAGACCAAATTCGAAAAGACGCTTCAAGAGGTTTCTTTTTACCAAGAAATGATTGACTGCCAAATTGCCAGTGGCATAAATTGCCTTTAACTTCATCAGCATTTGATTTTAATAGGATGCCGGGAAATATAAGTTCTATGGCAAATCTATTCTTCGCACCTTCATCAAGACCGTAGCTACCGAAAAGCCAGGTGGTGTTGGCGAATATCTTGTCCCAAACGCCATCGGCTGAAGCCCCATAATAATAGAGCAACAAGCTATCTATTAATCCAATATTCGACCGGCTGCCCGAGAGGTCGGCCAGGCTGTCGGCAAGCGAATGCAAATCCACTTCAAGAAAATGAAGCAAATATTCAGCAGAATCCGGTTTCTGCAAAAACAACCTGTATAGATTAATACCAGCCGACATCTGGGCGTGGTTCAATATTCTGCTTACGTTAGAAGAATCATCGATCGTCTTGATTGCTTGTTCTGCCTTTAACGCTTTGGTCGCAGATGTAAAACCGCTATCAATAAGAGAGAATACTTTAATGGTATCGATAGGATCTGAATATGCTTCCTCATATGAGTAATCTTTAAAAAACCATTTATCGCTGGGAATCAGCGATATCGAATTAACAGCCTTGGAACCATTTGTACCAACATGCGAGTAATCCTGAATAATTCTTGAATTCGGCTTAAAATCCGCATTCCAATTGATCAGAAGTGTGCTATCACTCATTGACTGACTATATGAATAAGCGGCGCTGTCGGGACTAATAAAGTTGGCATTGAAAAATTCGAGCGCGGTCAAGGAATCATTTGCGGTTGTTCTTTCGCCCGAAAGCATGATGGCAATTTGCCCCTGTCTTGATATTTTGCCATCTTCGAAGATCGTAGTCTTGCCGTTAAATTCAACTTCTTCATTAATACAGCCTAAAGCAACGAGCGATAGTACAATCAGCCCGTAAATTAGATTTCTCATTTTTCCTTCTCTTCTTCGGCCTTCCCGGTCATGGGAACGAATCGCACAGCGATGTCACGTTCCCTGTATATTTTGCCGTTCTTCTTAGTATATATTTCGAGATATTGGAATCTATCACCGACAGGCACGATCAATCTGCCGCCTTCTTTCAATTGATCGAGCAAAGGTTGAGGTACTTTTTCAGGAGCGGCGGTTACTATGATGCCGTCAAAAGGAGCATGTTCAGACCAGCCATCGTATCCATCGCCGCAACGAGTATAAATATTCGAATAACCTAATGATTTCAATGTGGAATCAGCGACCTCCAGAAGCGGACAGATAATCTCAATTGAATAAACTGATTCGACTATCTCTGCCAGTATTGCCGCTTGATATCCCGATCCAGTGCCAATTTCGAGAATTTTCTGTCCCGATTCCGGATCGAGCATTTCGGTCATAAGGGCAACTATATAAGGCTGGCTGATTGTCTGATCAAATCCGATAGGTAAAGGGCAGTCATCGTAGGCCTGGTCTATCTCCTTTTTTGGCACAAAGAGATGTCTGGGCACTTTCGACATGGCGTTCAATACCGGAATATTAATGATACCGCGGTTTTTTAATTGATTTGCCACCATATTCAGTCTGAGCAATTCAAAATTGCCCGATTCAAGTGGTTCGGAAAACATGGTAAACATTATCAGAAATGGAATCATAAAACGGGTAATTCCCTCCAAGAAAAATATATAGGCGAATTAGGATAAGGTCAAGCTGCAATTAGAAAGTTCGGCTGAAATCGATCGAGATTGTATTGGAATTATAATTGATTTCAGGTTCGCGCGACGAAAAAAACATGTCGGCTCTCTTTTTCTGAGCTTTGTATTCCAAACCGGTTCGGACACCATAAAATAGTTGAGCGGAAGCGCCCAATCGAAATTGATAATTATTGTCATTGCGTCCGAATCGAAATTCATCTCGGACTTTTATCGATTGAAATTTTATTTTACGATATTGGAAAACGCCGTAAACCTCGGGATTGGTATGGCCAAATAGCGGGCTGTAATGTCTCAATCCCAATGATATATCCCAGGCGTCATAAGAGACATCTATAACATTCGGATCCGGATTGTTGGCTCCATTCGCGATTGCGCTTTCGAAATCGTAGATTATTGACGCCTTAAATTGCTTGGTGAATAAATAATCAATGCCGGCAGTTACTAAGTTGGATTTGGTATTTCGCTCGGTAAATTCGCTGTTGAATATTCTATTTTGGAAAATATAAGCCAAATCAGCCTTGAGTTCTTTCGTAACCTGATAACCTGTTTCGAGCTTTATATAATGCTTCTTGAATTTTGCCTGCATCCAAATCGAGTTTTTCAGGTAATTGCGATAATAGTAATTTGGCACATACGCATAAGTCAGGTCAACATAGCCGCCTGGAATAACATACTGGCGGCCGCTAATTGAAAGCTTCGAATAGCGTCTGACATCATTTCGAAAATAGAAAAAATATTCGAAGGAAGCATCAACCCAGGCGGTACGGCCAAATAAAAGCTTGCTCTTGATCTGAGGCTGAATTTTAATAGTAGTTATCCAGTCATTTTTTGACTTGATGGCAAATTTGCCGGCTTTTGTTGAATCACCAATAAGCCCCAGATCGGCTTCGGAATAATTGATAACATTATCGTCGTAAGCTAATCCGATATCAGTATTCAGTGAAAATAATTTCGTCGTTGAGGCTTTCGCCGAGCTCTTCTTTTTCTTCTGAGCGTTTGCCGGAGAAATTAATATACCAACCATCAAAAAGGCGACAACACATACAAGCCGATTTTTTTCAACGAATAATTCCAAATCATAATTTTTTCCCAATACCGTTTTTCGATATTTTGAACCTAACGGCCAGGCTGGGAGCCGATGAATTGATTTCCCTAAATGTATAAATATGCTTTCCAGATGGCACATTGAATGTGAATTTATGAAGGTCAGACGGAATAATTTCTGTCATTTCCTTATAGGAAAGCTTTGGAGCCAGTGCGCCGATTTCCGAGAACTGGGTAACTGTTTTTCCGGATTCGAGGACTTCGAGAGTAAATTTGCTATTGCCTTTCATATTCTGATCGAAATTCACCCGGCAATATATGATAAGATCGGTGGGCCCGACAACTGTCACCGAAACTCCGCCTGTTGTATCGACCAAATAATATGTGGTGGATTTTTTATTTACCGGCAAGGTAACTTTTTTCTTAAACTCAAGCGGCCTGTAAGATAACATGCTGGATGATTTTTTCGTCTTCACTTCCTGATAAAAACGGACATAGTACTTATCAGTATTATCAGAGGTAAACCATAGACGATAAACATGCTTTCCTTTGGGGACACTTAATTCAACTGAACGGCCCAGCCCAATTTCAAGTTTTTGCCCTTCGATTATCACATCCGATTTCACAGTTTTAGCTTTACGCCCTACCCTAAGACTATCACCTTCCCAAATTTGCATCTGATATTCGGAATTTTTGGAATTGGGACGTAATTCGGCTCTGCTTGTAATTTTGATCTTGGTAGGTCCCATTAATTCGAAATCAATGGTCTTACCCTTGACAACCTCGAAATACCCATAGCTCTTGGCACCCGCTTTCAAGAATACGGCCTTTCCTACACCTCGAGGCGCAAACGCGTGATACTTTACAGTCTTTTTAGGCGCGCCAAAAGATAGGCTTGCAGCCAAAAACAGGAAAATAATATTCATCAACACAAATCGCTTCATATTACATCTCCGGATCTTCTTCTTTCCGCGGGGGGAAAAACACTCTGGTTTGTTTTTTAATATAGTATTTAACATCGAATCTTATTGCGATCACAACAAAAGCTATCAAGACAAAAGCATAGATGGTTGTCAGAACTATGGAATATTCATCTTTGAAAAATATTTTGTCTTCGCCAACAATCGGCGCTGGAACAATATCGCGAGACAAACCGTACTGGTGAGCGATTTCGGTCAGTCTTAGAACATGAATAACCGGGATTTTCCGTTCGGCCATCATATTGATAATGCCTCGAACAGGGAAATTTTTATTGAAAAGATCGAAATTAACGCCCGACGGAATCAGCCTGCCATTTTGGGACGAACCCAGGGATGCCAGACCGCCTCCTATATTAACATAAGCGGCATACTCTATTCCCTTTTTATACTGATCGAATATCTCCATACGTTTATCGATATTTTGCCTGAGTGTTCCACCGGATTGGAAAAGACTATCGAGATTGCCGCTGAAAATCAGAGGCATGTTATCCCGTTTGATTGATTCATGTAGAAGCATTCGTCCTTTTACGGAAAGCCCGCGCCCGTTATCATTTCCGCCGCCGAACGACGCGGCCACGGAATGGAATGAAAATATCTTTTCATTATATAATAGCCTTTCCATATCAATCCAGGTCAGAGCGGGACTATTCGCACCCCAGGTAGATGATCCAAGCGAAGTAATAACGACTGGTTCAATCCCCATCACCTGGCAGGCGCTGAACAAGGCAATATTCGCGCCGGGAAATGAGCCCGACATACAGACTGCAATTTTGTCGCCTCGTTTAACATTGGCATCCTTAAGCATCTGCACAAAAACTGCCGCAAAATTGGGATTTGTCGCGGCCAGCTTGCTGCGGAGTTCGCCAACATCTGTAGTAATTAGTGTATTTTGTTCGCCTATAAGGCCGGTTCCATTAGGATCATTCTCATAATCAATGGCGATTCCGAGCTTTTTGACCTCTTCTCTGATTACGTCCTGCGCTCGTTGATCTAAAATCGCTGCTCTGTTTTTTAGTTCCCAATGCGGCGCCGGCTTTTTTTGCAGAGTGCCTTCGGCCAAATAAAAAATCACGAGCGAAAAGAGAGCCAATAATACCAAAAGCCTTATCGACGGATTATTCGGGCGCGGTCTCATACTATCACCTTCCCGCCCGTAAAGATCATGAGCAGCAGCCTGACAACTACCGCGGCGATAATCATTGTTGACAATGTCTGAATGACGCCCTGGCGCTCCATCCAATTGGCGATCAGGCCGGGAATAATAAATCCTATAGCCTGAAATTCCAGAATCTTGCCTGATGGCAGAGTAAATACGAAATATTCACGAGCCAGCCATCCCAGACCAAAGCCGATCAATATGACAAGCACTGTCCTTCTACGACCATAAATAAAAATATAATTCGAAAAAATTCTAACTAAGAAAAAGGTCAAGAGGCTTACGAGGATAGTACCCGCGATCTTAAAAGGGTCATGTATCATTAAAGCCATATAGCCAGGCACAACCATTCCGCCTGCCGCAAGTCCGAGAGTCTCAGAACACAGGAGGCTGACAACCAGTCCGAGCCCCACAGATTGCATCATAACTACAACTTCAGACAATCTCGCTACCCCTTTCAGTAAAGAATTGCACTAGCTGTTCTCCGAAACCGACTATATTTCCGATTCCAAAAACCAACGCTTTTTCCGCGGATAGGTTGACAATACTATTAAAGATAGATTCAATTGTTCGCCCGCCCATGTCCTCGATCTTATTATGAGGTAATCCGCAGGCAATGGCCTTGGCAACCAGCGGATGAGTATTCTGGCCGGTAATGACATAAAAATCAGCGCTTAGATTAGACGCTATAAATTCGCCCAATTGTTCGGCCCGCTGAATCCTGTCCTGTCGTGAATTTACAAGTACAATCAATGTCTTATTGGGCTCATGATGAATTTTTAGCATTTCCCAGATTACCTTAAAACTATCGGGATCATTGGCGGCAAAAGCATTGACGAACTCTATTGATTTTCCCTGCGAAATTATCTGGTAACGCCTCAATACGCCCGGATCGGGATTGGCGTCCTGCATCCCCTTAATCGCAGATTTTCTATCCACCCCGAGATGCTCGCAGACTTTTAGTGCCAGGGCAACATTGTCTTTATGCTCAAGATAAGAAAAACCGCGCATCTCATCATCAGTAATCACGTGGCCTTCGGCCAGATGAATGCCGGAATTTCTCTTTTCCGCTCTTTCTTTCAATATATTGAAATATTGTTTTTCCGCGGTAAATAAAATGCCGTTGCGTGGCACTGTATTGGCGAGTGATTCGGCGACATCCTCAACCGTTGGACCCATCATGTCGAGATGATCGGCACGCGCGTTGGTAATAACGCCGACTTGCGCTTTAATAAATTGCCTTTCGAGAATATCCTGCAAGTGAGGCTGAACACCCATGCATTCCGTAACAAAATATTGCACTCCCAAATGAGTGGCTCTGGAAACGATTTTTTTCTGCTCAATAACATTGGGCTTGCCAACCCTGTGAACGGGTTCTTCGCTGCCATCATCATAGATCATTCGAGGCTTGGTACCTGTCGTTTTTGCAAATACTTTGTATCCGCCCCCACGAAGCCCGCCTGCAATAAGCCTTGTAACAGACGACTTACCCCTGGTGCCATTAACATGGACTCTTATAGGTAATTGAGCAAGATGATACTGGTGGTATCGGAATTCCCAAATTCCTAAAAAAATTAGCCCTAAAATCAGTGTAAGAATTACCCACATATTTCAATAACCATCGTCGCTTCGACGATAGTTCCTTAATATATGAGACTATATTTTGATAATCAAGCTGTTTGAGTCAAATCAACTATTTATTTTGCATTAATTCGAGTTCGATCAAGTATTTTCCGGCGTCGGCAGATTTCGTAGTGTCAATAGGCATTCTCAAATAACCCCAACGTGTGTTAATGGCATCATTGACATTAGCCCGCCCGCCATTGAGATCGGCATACGCATAATCCTGATTCAGCAAAGAGCTTCCTGCATTGCCGGACAATCGCGAAACATTATTGATACCAGAGAGCATTCTATCGGCAATAACCGACAATCTTAACTTTAATGATGAATCAAGCCTGTCGTCCGAATTCAATCTGGTTTGCATATCCGAGACCGAAATATCGCTCAACATTATACTGGCGCTTGGCATTATTGATCTTGTTCTGATATAAGTATTCAAGTCCTTTACTATTCCCACGCCACCCGGCAAATTTCTTTGATAGCCAACTATCTGGGGATTAACTCCCTGAGTGCTTGTCTCGTCTGATGAATCCGACGATTCCGCGGCCTTTGACATAATCGAACGGGAATTTTCAGTTGGCGGTACATTGACGCTTCTTGGGTTTGGCTTATATTAGAATTGCTTGAAGGCAATGCCTGCTCCGCGCCGGAAAATATAAGCGGCAGATTTCCCGAAATTGGGGCATAAAGATTAGAGTCTGCGGCTTGATTTGGATTCGGTTTTTTATTGATGCCTATATCGAAAATTATCAGTAATGAGGCAGCAAATGCCATAACAGCAACCGAGTATAAAGAATATTTTACTGAAAATGATTTACTTTTCCTGGATGACGAAATCTCCATACTAACGTCGCGGGCGGCAATGCGATTGTTGACGCGATTGACAAAATTATCCCAATATTCCCGTTCCGGAGCCTGATCTACGATCTCCAAAGTCGCTCTCGTAACCTCTTCCAGATCCACCAACTCCATCTGACATTCGGGGCAATCCTTCAGATGATCTTCAAATTTCTTGATTTCACTTTCGCCCATCCAGCCATCAAGATATATCTGCATCAGCTTTGTATTATTACATTTACTCATCCCACACATCCCTTTTAGATTCGATATCTTTCAGAGCCTGCTTAATCCTGAATCGAGCCCTGAAAAGTCTCGACATAACCGTGCCAATCGATGTCCCCATAGTTTCCGCAATCTGTTCATACGACAAATCATCATATGTTTTAAGAAGGAAAGCGGCCTTTTGTTCCGGCGGCAGGGTATCAAGTGTCTTTCTAACTAACGAAGCCTGCTCAGATGAAATAAGCCTTTCGAGCTGATTGTTATCGATTGCCGTATTTTCACGGATTTCGGTTTCATTGAGTGAATCCATGGGAACGCTAAATTTCTCTCTTTTGATAAAATTAATCGTAATATTGATGCAAATTCTGTAAACCCAGGTGTAAAAGCTATAGCCCCTCTTAAATGTACCCAGGGCCTGATATGCTTTTACGAAACTTTCCTGCGCTAATTCATCGGCGCAATCATGATCACGAGTCATGCGATAGGCCAAATAGTAGATTTTCTTTTTGTATCTATCTACCAAAATCCCAAAAGCTGCCTTATCGCCGTTCAGGGCTCTATCAATTAATTCGTGATCATTGAGCTCCTGCATGAACTATTACCTCCAATCGTTCTATCTATTATACCATTAAACGGAGTTAATATTCCCCGTTGGCAAAGAAAACATAGATACAATCAGCTGGTCAATAATCGCTTCTGCCGGGAATCGAGCCGATTTAAGCGCATATTCCGCCCTGAATACAAGCATAAGTCCTTGTTGGACATATTGTTCGCCAACAATACGTGCTTTTCTTTGGGCCATAAATGCCACATTGGGTGAGACTCGTGCCGTTGACATCAAAGTTCTAACATCGGAAGTCATTTTGGCCGCATTTAAGGCCATCAGAAGACCTCTTATCATAAATAAAATCTGTATCTCACTAATGCCGCCGGCAATGGCTCGTCGCGTAAGCTCTAGTGCGGCTTTAGGTTTGTTATTTAGTAGCAATTCGGGCAAATCATCTATGGTTTCGACCTTGGAAAATCCATAACCAAAGGCGAGGTCTTTCTTTTCAATGGTCTCTTTATCACCAACGAACAGAGACAGTTTATCAATTTCATTTTCCAACCTGAATAAATCATTCCCGAAAATATCTACAACGGATGAAGTTATTTCAGGGGATATCGATTTATTGCGCTTTTTGGCGAAATCAATTACAAGCCCCAGCATTTCATTGGGCTCATAATCATCGAACGCAAATGAATTGACTTTCTTTTTCGCCAAAAGATTTTTAAAAAATGCTGAACGGGCGTCGGGTTTTACCGCAGTCATTACTAATACCGAATATTCGGGGATTTTCGAGAGAAATTTTTCAAGTGCAGCCTGGTTGGAAGACGTAAGCTTTTCCGCATTACTCAATAAAATGATGCGCAGCGGGCTCATAACGGGGGGAGTTGAAATACTGTTGATCAATAAGTTGATATCGCAGCCTTTGCCATCGAATCTATCGAGGTCAAATACGTCGGCTCCGGGCTGAAGCACAGTAGCTATAAGCGATGAGACTCTTGCAGAAATCCTATAGTTATTCGGCCCGTAAAAAAGATAGAATCTCTTTATTTTAGATATTACATCTTGATTAGCCGCCATAATTAATCCCTGATAAATAAACATACACGGCCGCAGAATTGCTTACGCCTGCGAGGCGAACGAATGAAAATCCATTCGTCCCAAATTCGGGATCTAGATAGGATTGCCGGCAACAGTTACACATACTGAATCAATATAAATATGGAAGTATTAAAAACTAATCTTTTTTATGCATTTATATACTGAGTATATGAAGAATATTGATGCTGAGCGATCCTTTTGATAATTATTTTTGCTGACTTCTTTTCATTTTGCCAAGTCCAAGCACTTCATTTCTATGGATAGCAATTGAAGCTTTAGAACGATTTAAGGCTTCGGCCAGTTGGCCATCTGTCAGCTTTCTATAATTCTGTTTGATAAATACATTTTCCGTATCCGAATATGAGCGAATATTTCTTTTAGGCCTGCCTAAAATACGATTTCGATGATGGGTAACCGAAATCAGCGATCTATTCAATTTTTCAGCTATAGACAAATCTGTGAGATTTTTATAATTATCCAAAATAAAATCGTTTTCTTCCGAAGTGAAATTTCTCCGATTCACTTTCTTTTTCCCTAATACAAGCAACCTTCTATAGGTGACACTGCTTGGCGGTTTTTTCAATTTATCAGCAATTTCGTGGTCAGTCATTGTGGTATAATTTTTGGCTATAAACGAATCATGAAAGGGCTTGAAATCATATTTGCTCTTCCGATTTCTCGGTTTTTGTTTCAACGCTTCCTGTCGTGTTCGTCGTTCGATATTGAGCTCTTTAAACACAAGCTGGACATATTGACGAGAACAACCATACTTCTGCGCGATGTCCGTCAATGACATTCCCTGCTTATGATACAAATTCGCCAGTCCTTCACGATCCCAGATCATTTTGGATTTGATTTTTCCAGGCATTAAATTCCTCCCATCAGAAATATCCCATGCTATTTTATCTATTCAACAGTAACACTTTTCGCAAGATTTCTGGGCTGGTCGACATCGCAACCGCGCAATACGGCCATATGATACGCGAGCAATTGAAGCGGAATGATCGCGATAATAGGCAGTATATAGTCATTAACAGGCGGCAGATAGATAACTTCGTCCGCCAGGTCTTTGATTCTATTATCGCCTTCAGTTGCAATAGCTATTACGATACCCTTACGGGCCTTTATCTCCTGAACATTAGAGACAATCTTATTGTAGACTGAGTCCTTGGCCGCGAGAACTACGACAGGCATATTTTCATCGATTAACGCTATCGGGCCATGCTTCATTTCGGCGGCCGGATAACCTTCGGCATGAATATAGCTGATTTCCTTTAGTTTCAAGGCGCCCTCGAGAGCGACAGGGAAATTTATGCCGCGTCCAAGGTATAAGAAATTATTAGTTTTATAAAATTTCTTTGCCAGCTCTTTAATTTCATTATTCAACGATAAAACCTTTTTAACGATCTCAGGCAAAGAATGAAGAGCTTGAATGAGTTCTTCTCCCTTTTCGAATGACATTGATCTCATTCGAGCCAAAAGAATCGTAATCAGCGACAAAACCATTATCTGTGATGTAAAAGCTTTAGTGGATGCTACACCAATTTCGGGTCCGGCATGGATGTAAACTCCGCCATCGGATTCCCTTGCAATAGTTGAGCCTACGACATTGCAGATACCCAGGCATGTCGCGCCTTTTCGCTTGGCTTCTCTCATTGCGGCCAAAGTATCGGCCGTCTCGCCCGACTGAGAAATCACAAATACCAAAGTCCCTGGGTTAATAATCGGGCTTCGATATCGAAATTCGGAAGCATATTCGACTTCGACCGGTATTCGGGCATATTCTTCAATCAGATATTCGCCAATCAAGGCAGCATGCCAGCTTGTACCGCAGGCGATTATAATTATTCTATTTATGTGATGAAGTTCATTGTATTGAAGATTCAACCCATTAAGGCGGGCAGTAGCTTCGGCAAAATTGAGTCGGCCTCTCATCGCGTTTTTCAAGGTTTCCGGCTGCTCGAAAATCTCTTTCAACATGAAATGATCGAAACCGCTCTTTTCGATCATATCGAGACTCCAGGAGATTTCCTGCAAATGAGGCGTCACAACTACGTCGTCGAGTGTAGTTATGGAAAAATTATTAGCGGTGACTTCGGCTAATTCACCATCCTCAAGATAGACAACACGATTTGTGTGTCTGAGCAAAGCCGCGACATCCGATGCAATTAGATTTTCGCCATCACCAGTACCGATTACCAATGGGGAACCTGATCTGGCGGCGACAATCAGGCCGGGATTATCGGCGCACATGACTGCTATGCCGTATGTGCCCTCAACCTGCGTTAGAGCTCTTCTCACGGCTTGGAGTAGATTGCCATCATAATATTCTTCAATAAGATGGGCAATGATCTCCGTATCGGTATCTGTCCGAAAAACATGTCCTTGCTGTTTTAGCACTTCGCGCAGCGACGCATAATTTTCGATGATACCGTTATGAACTACGGCAATTTTGCCGGAATTACCTGTATGCGGGTGAGCATTCAAATCGGTGGGTGCGCCATGGGTTGCCCAACGGGTGTGGGCTATGCCGGTGGTTGCATGAAAATCGGAATCTTTCATGCTTTCTTCAAGAGCGGCAATTTTACCCGCGCTCTTCTGGATGACGATATTGCCATCCTCGAGCAAGGCCACGCCGGCAGAATCATATCCTCTATATTCCTGCCGTTTTAAACCCTCGATAAGAATTGGACACGCCCGCTGGGGACCGACATATCCAACTATTCCGCACATATTATTATCCTCCTACTTTTTTCTAAAAACTGACTGAATAGAGCCTATAAGTTGGGTGGCTTTCGTACTGTCTGCGGCCTCGGCCATTAGCCGGGCGATTGGCTCCGTATTAGACGATCTGATCTGAACCCACCAATCTTTTCCGACGATTTTGATACCATCCTGCCTATCTATTTTGTCGTCAGGAAATACCTTTTCTATCGATTTATTTTTTTTGTCGACTTCCTTTTTGGATATATTCATTTTCCTTTTAACCATCGAATATAAAGGAAGTTCCGCCGCGAGTGCGCTGATTTTTTTCCCTGAGCTGGCAAGATACTGGAGAATAACTGCGGCACCGAGAAACCCATCTCGGCCCCAATGAAGCCGAGGATATATTAATCCACCATTGCCTTCTCCGCCGACAACTGCTCCTATTTTCATCATTTTTTCGGTGACATTTCGTTCGCCGACCTTTGTCCTGTAAATCTTGACACCAGCTTCATTGGCAACAAAATCATTTATCATCGAGCTCGAAAGATTTACTGCGATTGGGCCCTTGACGCGGCTGAGAATATATCGTGCTCCGAGCGCCAGAGTGAATTCCTCTCCGAGAGGCTCACCTTTATCAGAAACGAGGGCCAATCTGTCGGCATCGGGATCGAATGCAAACCCAATATCAGCGCCGGATTCCTTAACGGCCTTGCATAAATCCACCAAATTTTCGGGAGTTGGCTCCGCGCCGCGGGGGAATTTATCTCCGATTCTGAAATGTATCAATTCGTGAGAGACGCCGATTTTATCAAAAAATCGAGCGGCCATCATTGCGGCGGTTCCTCCGACACAATCCGCCACGACTTTTAAATTGCTCTGTTTTATCTGATCGATCGATATGATGTCTAAAGAAATGATCTTCTCAATATGCGAATCGATCCAGCTCAAATCGTAGGCCAATGTGCCGACCTTATCCCATCCGACATTTTTTATGAGATTCTTTTCGTAAATATTTCGGACTTTCAAACCTTGCGTCTCTGAAAGGAAAAGTCCACCCGGGCCTATAAGCTTTAAGGCGTTATATTGGTCTGGATTATGGCTGGCCGTCACCGCGATTCCACCAACAAAACCGCCATCGCGAACGGCGATTTCTACGGTGGGAGTCGGTACGATCCCAATATCTACGACATCATGGCCGGTTCCCTGGAGTCCGGCTATCGCGGCCGATTTGATCATCGCATGGGTACGGCGGGTATCGCCTCCAATCACAACTTTGCCGGTCTTTAAAAATGTCCCAAAGGCGGAAGCGTAACGGAGCGCTATATCTGCTGTTAATGCTTTCCCGACTACCCCTCTGACACCCGACACGCTAATCAGTAATTTTTCCAAAATTCCCTCAATATCTATAGACTATATATCATTGCCTGGGGAGCAAGCGCAATAATAATAGCCTATTTTGTTATTGTCAACTATTTTTATTAAATCGGGCATAATTTTATATTTGATAACATTGAATTAATAGCGATAACTTGTTAACGGGTAAATTATTTCATGAGACGGATGCGCATTCTATATAATGCCAGCGAAAAGAATAATAAGCCGCAGATTATTAGCCAGATGATATCCTTGCCTATAATGAGTAAATTTCCCGCCGATAATGCCCTGGTAATATTTACAACATGATATAGAGGCATGAAATATGCCACATTTTGGGCCCATAACGGCAGCTGGCTTACAGGGAAAAATGTGCCCGCAAAAATAAACATCGGAGTCATGACAAGTGTAAAAAAGAAATCGACATAATTGATGGCAGGAATGAATGAAGTATATACCATCGCCATAGAACCAAAAACCAGCGCAAATATAAAGGCAAACGGTATAATCAGAAGCGCGAGCGGCGATTTTATCAGACCGAATGCCGTCACGACTATCAATATCGCCGTGGCCTGCAAAGTGGCTCTGCCCGCGCCGTAGAGTATTTCTCCCGCGACTACGTCTTCTATCGACAAAGGCGTCGAAATCATGGCGTCGAATGTTTTTTGAAATTCCATTCTGACGAAGCTGCCGATAGTACATTCGAAAAATGGCGCGGTCATTATGACCGACGCTACCAACGCCGGGCCGATAAATTCAGCATAGCTCATTCCCTTGATCGGACTTATCAGGCTGCCAAGACCATACCCCATACCAACCAGATAAAAAAGCGGATCGAGAAATGGCGGAATAAGTGAAGTCTTGATAGTCTGCATGAAAACATCGCGGTGACGCAAAAAGGCATAGAAAGCTCTATGTGAGACATTATGATAAGGATTTAAATTCACTTCAATTTCTCTAAAAAGCTCAGTCTTTTAGAGTCCTCCCAGAAAGTTTTAGAAATACGTCTTCCAGATCAGCCTTTCTCTCTAATATTGACGAAAGCCCCAAAGGTTTTAGCTTAACTGATAATTCTCCGATTGATTCGGAAAAGACGAATAAGCGATCGCCGTGCCGTTCAAAATTTTGGGAATTATCGAGGAGCGAAACAATCTGCTTATATAGATTGTCGTTCACATTATCAATTTCCAGGACTTCGTTGCCTATATGCTTTTTCACCAATTCGCCCGGAATGCCTTGTTCGATGATTTTGCCATTATCCATCATAATCAGCCGATCGCATAGCCGGGCGGCCTCTTCCATATAATGTGTGGTAATTATTATAGTAATACCGGAATTCCTGAATTCTTTTAGCTTATCCCAAACCAGATGCCGCGCCTGTGGATCCAGTCCGGTAGTCGGTTCATCGAGTATGAGTATCTTAGGGTTATTAATCAATCCTCTGGCAATTAGAAGCCGCCGTTTCATGCCGCCGGATAGGTCTTCAATTACAACGTCCCTCTTCTCCGAAAGCGAAAGCATTTCGAGCAATTTATTGGCTCGTTCAATGGCGGTTTTTCTGGGAATCTCATGATAACGAGAATAGGTAATTAGATTTCCATATACAGTCAGATCGGGATCAAGGGAATCATCCTGCGGCACAACGCCGAGCCTGGCCTTGATTTGTCGCGGCGATTGAATAACGTCGAGACCATCGATAGTAAGATTGCCGGACGTGGGACGGACAAAACAATAGATCATTTTCATGGTCGTTGTTTTACCAGCGCCATTAGGACCTAAGAAGCCGAATGTCTCGCCTTCATTTATTGAAAAATCGATATTATCGACTGCAGTAAGACCGTCGAATTTTTTAACAAGCGATTTTGCAATTATTATCGGATTCATGAAAATAGTTCTAAATTAATCGCATTCTTTTTGCCGAATGAATGACCGGAATTGAAATGGGCTTCTTCCGCCTTGTATCCGATTCGTTTTAGGTATTCGGCAATATCGGGCGGGCCGAAAAGCGTGTAGATTTTTTTTGGTTTTGCGGTCTCGACATAGCGCACGATATCATCGAATGAAGCATGATCAGAAAATGGAATCCCGAAACCATTGCCGCCACGGGAACCGTATGCTCTATCGAGCGCCCAACCTGATAAGAGGCAGGTCTTGAAACGGCCCCAGCCGTAGGGATTTGTATATCTCATACTTCCCGGCGACATAAATAAAACTCTGCCGCGAGTTGGTTTTTCCTCAAATTTGTGAATTCCTTTTATCTCAATGCCGTGTTTAGAATAAATCATGGCGGCTTCATATGTCTTCTCTTGCGCTTCGATCTCGAATCCCTCGTCGGATAGAATCTTCATTCCCTCCTGCGATTTACCAATGGAATACGCGAGGATGATGGGAGTTATTCCGGCTTTGAGATTCTTATCAACGAATTCAAGAAGCATTTCTCTGCAAACTTCAAACGAGGGGAAATTGTATCTCGGCTTGCCATAGGTAGTATCGATTAAGAGAACATCGCAATGATGAATTTCGGCCTTCAAACAGGTAAGATTTTCTTCGAGTTTGAAATCGCCGGTATAAACTACTCGTTCACCCCGCCAATCTATGATGACCTGAGCAGAACCCAAAATATGACCAGCTGGCACGAGTTCGATTTTGGCGGGACCTATTTCGATTGGAGTATTATAATCGAGCTTTATCCCTTCAAATCGTTTGTATTGCAGCCTTGCCAGGTCGAGAGTCGGAGCAGTCGCGATAATCTTTTCATGCCCGCGGAGATGATCTGAATGCGCATGGCTGACAATCGCCAAGGGGCTCTTGACAGTGGCATCAACACTAAAATGCTCTCCGAATTTTATGCCGCCATTGAGACTGACCATAGTTATCTCTTATAACCAATATCCCGCAGAAATTTCTTCCTGGCTTTGATATCATTTTCATTTTCGATACCGACAGGAGCGGCACCATCCACAACGCCTATAATAGAGCCGCCGAGTTCGGTTCTGGCAATAAGAATTTTCAATTGGTTTGCGGTGGCACAGATAATTCTGCATATCTCGGGTACCGATCTCAGGGCCGGAAGAAAATTGATGGGAAAACCGTTTTTGAGATAAATCAGGAAAGTATGCCCGCATCCGATATCCATGAGGGTATTACTGGCGGCCTTAATAAGCTCCTCGTCATTGCCATCGATACGCACCAATCTCGGCCCCGAGGCTTCCGAAAAGGCTACACCGAATTTGACGTTAGGGCCAGTCGACACCATGGTTTCGTAAATATCCTCGACGGTTTTAATAAAATGGGAATGACCAATTATCACGTTGCAGCCGTCTGGAAGCTTCAAATCATATTCTTCGAAATTCATTTAAGGCTCCCTTCTTCTATGCTAATCGAAATAATCGTATCGCCGATTTCGATATTATCAACTACATCGAGGCCATCAGATACATTGCCGAACGTCGTATATCGTCCATCGAGATGGGGCTGATCGGAAATGCAGATAAAAAATTGCGAACCGCCCGTGTCTCGGCCGGATGTGGCCATTCCGATTGTGCCTCTTTTAAATCTCGTGGGATTAATTTCCTCGCGAATCATATATCCGGCATCGCCCCAACCGTCGCCGCGAGGACATCCGCCTTGAATAACGAAATCAGGCACCACTCGATGAAATATTAGCCCATCATAAAATTTTTGCTTCGCCAATTGTACGAAATTAGCCGCGGTTCGCGGGGCATTCAGAGGATCAAGTTTTACTTTGATATCGCCCCGCTGAGTATTAATAATCGCGGAAATTGATTTTTGACCTAAAGCAATCATATTATCGTAATCGCTGGGAATCAGATTAATATCAAAAGCTCCAGGCGCAAAATCCTTAGGCGTGTATTTTGCAAGCGATTGCGCAGCATCCTGACGGATGATTCTATTTGAATGCGTCAGATATCGAGTCAATATTTCAATGGCGCTTTGACTGCTGTCGGTGGAATCGATAAAATTCCCAATCCCTGAAATTATTGAACGTAAGACAGTGACATCGGTAATCGTGTCATTTGATGCCTGATGCAAAAGTGAAAACGCCTGTTCAATTTTCGATGAGCCTAAGATATCAGCTGCAATCGCCCTGATCACAGGGTCTTTACTTCCCATCAAAGCGGCCTTAAATAAATCCAAATTTCTATCGATAGGGAAATTGCCCAAACCCTCGAAGACCGCGGCGCGGACTCTATCTTCATTATCTTCGATCATCAGTCGCATTTTTTTCTCGGCAAGCCTGCCACCAACTTTGCCCAATGATCGAGCCGCCTGGGCCCTGATCTGCCAAACGGAATCAAATGTTAAACTCGACAGCGGCTCGATTGCTTTTTCTTTCGCGATATCGGGTAACGCTGAAATAGCCGCCAGTCTCACTTCCAATGGATAATCATTCATATATTTGGAAACTGCAAATATGCTTAATCTATCACCTATGGCTCCGAGAGCGTTCAAGATTTCGCTTTTTATAGCATTGTCGTTTATAGAAGACAGTACCGCTTCGAGTTTTAATCTGCCGGTCTTTTGTTTACCCATGGCACGAATAAGCTCAATCTTGGTCAATTTGCCGGCGTTAAAGAAAAATTCATCGAAGGCCTGTAGAACTGCGGGCATATTATGAGCGGCTCCCAGGCCGCGGGCCGCTATCGAACGAGTTTGATCATCAGTTGAAGTTTTTAGCACTTGGACAAATTCATTAATGCTTGAATCGGGCGCCAATCGAAACAGTGCGTAGACCGAGCAATAACGTTTATATGAATCCGTTGATGATGTTAGCGGCCTAATGTCATTTATTGCAGATGTATCGGCCAATCTCCAGAGCGCCAGGGAGGCTTCGGACGCGACAGCCGTCGAGGTATCCTGCAATAGCGGCAAAATCCTGAACGCACCTGACTGAACGCCAATTTTCCCAAGAGCCTGAATAGCATAAATTTTGACATCTTCATTTTGTTCATTAAGTAAGGACATGAAGTTATTGGTAGCTGAACTGTCTTTAATTTCGCCTAAGGCAAATATAGCGGCAATTCTCACTTCGGAATCATTGTCATTGCAAAGCTCCGTCAAGTTTTTCATGAAGCGATTATCCCTGACGATACCGCAGGTATGGGCGGCCATTTTCCTGATTTGGGCATTTTCGCTCGGGAATAGTCGTGTAATTGCCAGGGAATCGATTTGACCCCGTTCTTCCATCTGCATGAGCTGATATAGACTGTTCGATTCCTTATTTGAACAAGCTAACAAGAGAACAGCAATGGCGGTCAGGGCGTATCTAAGTATTCGAAACATAGGGCTTATATAATGTCGGGAATATTGCCAGTCAAGCGTATGTTGGTTTTAAAAGACTATTGATTATTTTTCAGTTTTCGGACAAAGTCGTAATTATTTTTGATTTGTGTATTGTTGGGCTCCAATTTCAGGGCTTTTTCCCAAAGAACCAGCGCGGAATCATTCATGCCCATCCTGTATATGGTACCCGCCAGATTATTTATTGCGATAGCATTATCGGGGTAAAGATTGACCACTCTATTGAATATTTGAGAGGCATCGCTGAATTTCTTCTGAGCCTGATATGAAAAGCCGAGGTTATTCAGCGCTTTAATGTCATTTGGTTTTATGGTCAACGCCTTTTTATAAAATGCCTCAGCCTGCTGGAATTGGCCTCTGCCGGAAAATTGCTCCGCCAAATTTACAAGACTTTCAAATGATTCCCCGTGCGGAATAGACTTTCCGGTAGAATCATTTAACGGCAAATTATTAAGCTGCCTGATTGCGGCATCGGCATCGACACCGAAGGGCGCGAAATGTTTGGCCATTGTATAGTAAAATAGCGCCGAATCCCGCCGTCCTGAATCCAGAGCAATTCTGCCAAGATTCATATAGGTTTTGTCTTGAGTAGAATCAATAGCGAGGGATTGATGGAAATACGAGGCCGATGAATCCATGGCGCCCTTTGAATAGAAATAAGCGCCTATATTATTATAGGCCGATGAATGCAATTGGGAAGTCGCGACTGCTTTGCGGTACCATTTGATTGCCTCGTCGGGCTGATTCTTATAATAGTAGTATATCCCTACATTATCATATGCCGAGGCCATCTTGATATTTTTATCTATCGAACGAGGTAGAAAAAGGATAAAGATAATTAGCAATCCCAGTATGCTATATTTGATAATCCTATCTGTTTCGTGATTTTTGATCGATTGATATAATGATATCAATCCTGCGCCGGAAAAAACCAAAAGAACGAGAGAACCAACCAATCGAAATCTGCCTATGACAAAGAAGATTATTACCCCAATAATGCTGGACAAAAGAAGCAGCAGCAGCAATCGTGCGTTATCATCCCATCTCGATGAAAAAATCCCGATCGCACCGAGAATCAGGATTAGGCCGAAGCCTATCAGCGGCAATTTGAAAACTGGCGAAAACAAATTTTGGAGTTGGATAGATTCTGCCTGAGGAATATCGAAATACCAAAAATATAGCCATAATTTATTTACAAGACCTTTAAGAAAACTCGCTGGATGCGACGCAATATCCTCGAAAGTCTTTTCCACCCAAAATGACGACACCTCAGAGCCTTTGAGCGCATGTCCTTCTTCTTGTTCAGCTACTTTGCGGCCGGTGAAATCTGTGGCGAGATTAAGCCCAGGCGGTTCATCATATTCGCCTGTAGAACCTGAATTATTCCCTATATAGAAATTAATGCCATTATTGGATGATATGAGCACCAAATCGCCATGGGAGATATTGTGTATCGTAGCGGGCAGGATTCCAATCACCAGCCCGGCCATGAGCGCAAAAGATTTTGAAATATAGGTTTTGTCCTTTACTCGCTTTAATCTTAAGCCGCCGTAAAACCAAAACATGATTACGAACAATGGGAAAAATAAAATTGTGCCTCGGCCAAGAGCTACAAGTCCAATCAATACGCCGGAAATTATAATCTTATAATATTTAATTTTCTTGTCTTTATTCACCAGAAGTAAGAGGCCCAAGGAAAGTAGAAATACCTGTAGGGATTCCGAAAGAAAAAGGCCGTCGTAGAAGATAAGCGGCGCGAATAACGCAGTCATAAATTCCTGAAATGAAGCCGGCGGGTCGCCCGAACAATCTTTTGGCGACAATAGTAAATACGATAGAAACAAAAGTACCCATCAATGATTGCAATATCAGGATGGAATAGAAACTTAATCCTATTTTCAGCAAGAGCGAAAGAAAATATGGGTACAAAGGGCCCATCTGAAATACCGGGTCGCCATAGGAAGAACCTGCAGCTAATTTTGCCGCCCAGAGCCGATAAGTGGAAGCATCGGAAAGGATATTGGCGTAATATTCTGCGCCGATCGAGATAACATTGGATAATCTTACTGCCAATGCCAAAATGCCGATGATGATCGGAAATATTAAGTCATATTTATCGTTCTTCTTCATTGTGTTGATCGGAGCAAATCCAAGACCTGTACTATATCATCCGGCATTGGAGACTCGAACGCCAAAATCCGTTTGTCATCGGGATGAGGCAATTCGAGCCTGCAGGCATGAAGCGCCTGCCTTGATAATATACCAAGAAGACTCGCCGCGAACGCAAGATCATTCTTTGCCAGACGTTTGACATATTTTGAACGGCCCCCGTAGGTAGGATCGCCGAGCACGGGATTGCCGAAATGAGATAGGTGTACCCTGATTTGATGTGTGCGGCCGGTCTCTAATTTAATCGATAATAAAGACGCGAGTCGAAATTTTTCTAATACCGTAAAATGAGTTACCGCTTCTCGCCCATGACGAGCATTGACGGTCATTATTTTTCTATCACGTTCAGATCTGCCAATGGGCAAATCTATGGTGCCGTTTGACTGCTCCATCTCCCCCCAAACAATCGCCGTATATTGTCGGCTGATCCTTCGAAATTTCAACTCTGTCTGCAAGAATGCCAGGGCATGTTCGTCCTTAGCGACTACTAATAGCCCCGATGTATCCTTATCGAGCCGATGAACCAGCCCCAGCCTTTCCGCAGGCAACTCATTTTCTAGAGGTTTGCCAAGGTGATATAAAAGTGCATTCACCAGAGTGCCCTCATAATTGCCGGCCGCTGGATGGACTACCATGCCGGGCGGTTTATCGATTATAATAATTCTATCATCTTCATAGATAATTTGAAGCGGTATATTTTCAGGCTCGGCCTCGATGGGAGGCGAGGCGACTAATTCGATTTCGATTTTCATCCCTGATTTTATTTTTAGAGACGGTTTTGCGATTTTCCCGTCGGCGGCAATATGCCCCGCGGTTGCTAATTTAGTAAAGTAGCTGCGCGTGCGATCGGTCACCTTACGCGAACAAAATATATCCAGCCGTTCCCCGGCCATGTCATTCGGAACAGTTAATTTAAGCTTGTGATGAGTCACTCTTGATCTCCCCGGAGGGAAGTCCAGAAGAATCTTCTATATTCTCGGTCTTATCATCTTTTTTCATAAAAAGGCTGAATGCGAAAATAACCAATCCTATTGTAATGGCGGCATCGGCGATATTGAATGTAAACCATCGATAGAGATTGAGAAACGGTATATCAGGAATATCCATATCGATAAAATCCACAACCTTGCCATACACTATCCGATCTATCAAATTTCCGACTGCGCCGCCGAATATTATTGAAAGCGAAATTTTGTCAATTTTGCCCGCAGTCTTGGCGCCAATAAAATACTTTATGATCAATATAAGAGCCACAATGCTTAAAATCGTATAGACCCAGGATGGACCTATACTGGTACCCCAGGCGCCGCCTTGATTATAAACGAATCGAAAATAAAGAAAATTTCCGATTACGGATATAGCTTCATTTTCGTGAAGATTGTTGAGAACGAGAATCTTTGTAATTTGATCGAAAAGAATTATTGCTAATGATACCAATGAATAGGGGATAATTTGACGGGCTCGCATTGGTATCGATTATCCTGATTTTGATTTTTTAATTTCCTCCAGCTCCTTGCATTTAATGCATAGTCTGGCATGGGGAACTGCTGTAAGTCTCTCTTCGGAAATCGGTTCGCCGCATTCGAGGCATTTCCCGAAGGTTTTACTCCTGACACGTCGAAGCGCTTCATCTATATGATAAAGCAAACGTCCGGATTTCGAGGCAAAGAGGAATGCTTTTTCACGTTCCATGGCATCTGTACCAAGATCAGCCATGTGATACGAATATGAGGATAGATCCCCTGTGTTTTCCTTGATAGTAGTATCCAGCGCGTTTTTCTTCAACAAGCCAAATTCTTCTACGAGTTTACTGCGCTTCTCGAGAAGAAGCTTTTCGTATTTATCGAGGTCTTTTTTCTTCATCGGGCTTTCCTCCGCGGCCTATATACTACTAAATCTTCTGAAGCGCAATAATTGTTTTGGCTCCATTAAGATCACATTCCTGCGTATGGGCCTGTTCAGGCTTATCCGATATACCCTCTGCCAGCGTCTCGCGTTTGATATAGTCCTTATATATCTTAAGCGCCTTTTCGGATTCGGGATTGATAGATATACCAAGCGATATTCTATCTGTTACCTGCAAACCGGCGGTCTTTCTCAAATTTTGAATTTTGTTGACCAGCTCGCGAGCGTTACCTTCGGCCAAAAGATTATCGTTCAGCGCCAGGTCCAATGCGACTTTAACACGGCCATCGGAGCTGACAGAGAAACCGTCCATAGAGACAATCTTGATTCTAGCATCTTCAGGATCGATTGTTGCGGCAGAGCCGTCATACCCAATGGATAGCTTTCCATCTTTGGTGAGTTGGACTATCTGATCTCTTGCCAATGCCTTGATTGAATTTGCGATGTCCTTAGCCCTTGCGCCGAATTTTGGACCAATTTTCTTGAAATCTGGCTCGGCATGCATGGTAAAATAGATTTCTTCTTTTTTATCGAAATCGAGTTTTTTGACATTTATTTCTTCCAGCACGATGGAATCCATTTTCTTCAGCATATCGCATTCGGTAGATGAAAGACCCATGATAACCATTCTGGCCAGAGGCTGACGGACTTTCATCTTGGATTCTTTTCTGGCGGCACGTCCCAACTCCACCACTCGTCGTGCGATATCCATTTCATCTTCGAGAGCCTTATCGCGAAGACTTGAATCCGCTATGGGGAAATCATTGAGGTGAATCGATTCAGGGTAATTGCCAAGATTTTCTGTCAGGCGACGATAGATATCATCGGACATAAATGGCGCCAATGGCGCAGAGAGTCTGCAGACTGTCAGCAAGCAATCATAGAGGGTCTGATAGGCCGCCTTTTTATCGATATCGTCTTTAGAGCCCCAGTAACGTCGGCGGTTGCGTCTGACATACCAGTTGGAAAGATCATCGACTGTAAAATCAGCGATGGCCCGCGCGCCGCGAGTGATATCGTTCTGGGTGTAAGAATCATCAACCTCGGCGATCAATCCATTTAACCGCGATATAATCCAACGATCGATTGACGGCCTCTGATTGACAGGCGGATTATTTGCCTGGGGTTTGAAATTATCGATATTGGCATATAAGGCATAGAATGAATAGCTATTTTGGAATGTCGAGAAGAAACGTCTAATAATTTCCGTCAATGCTTCCTTATCAAATTTTTTCGGAAGCCAAACCTGCGAAGAACTCATAAGATACCATCTGACAGCATCCGCCCCATATTCGATCAAGAGCTTTTTGGGGTCAACCGAATTTCCCAATCTTTTCGACATCTTGCGGCCTTCAGAATCAAGCACCATGTTATTTACGATACAACTCTTATAGCTGGAACGGCCGGAAATAAATATCGAAATAGCCAGCATGGAATAAAACCAGCCGCGAGTCTGATCGAGACCTTCGGCGATAAAATCCGCCGGGAAATATCGACTTTCGAATTCATCTTTGTGTTCGAATGGATAATGCTCCTGCCCGTATGGCATCGAGCCCGAATCAAACCAGGTATCAATTACTTCGGTTACACGTTCCATTTTTTCGCCGCATGCAGGACACTTGATGTGTATTCTGTCGATATAGGGGCGATGAAGGTCGAGTTCCCGCGGGAAATCAATAGCCATTTTGCGCAATTCGTCGATTGAGCCTACGCAATGCTGTTTCTGGCATTTAGGGCAAATCCAGACCGGTAAGGGTGTCCCCCAATATCGTTCACGCGACAATGCCCAATCTATATTATTTTCAAGCCATTCGCCGAAACGCCCCTTGCCGATTTCAGCGGGATACCATTTAATTTCGTTATTGGCGGCAATCATCTGATCTTTGAACGCAGTCGTCTTTATAAACCATGATGAACGCGCATAATATAGAAGAGGTGAATCGCATCTCCAGCAGAATGGGTAGTTGTGAACATATCTTTGTTCGAAAAGTAACAGGCCGCGTTTCTGCAAATCTTTAATAATCTCAGGATCGGCTTTTTTAACAAACCATCCGGCCCAAGGCTTGACTTCAGGAAGGAAATTGCCTTCGATATTCACAGCCTGGATAATGGAAAGCCCTGCTTTCCGCCCGAGCTCGTAGTCATCAGCACCAAACGCGGGAGCCATATGGACAATTCCAGAGCCATCTTCCATTGTTACAAAATCGGCCATAGCCGCGAAATGCCCTTTTTCGACTTTATAGAAATTATATAATGGCTCGTATTTTACGCCGTCATATTCCTTGCCTAAATTGCGATCGATTATCTCATACGCCTCAGGCAAAACACTAAGCCTCGCTTCGGCCAGAATGAGTTTTTTATCACCATGCTTGACGGTGACATAAGTTTCATTGGGGCTCATAGCAATGGCAACATTGGAAATCAAAGTCCAAGGTGTAGTAGTCCATACCAGAAAATAAGTATCAGGCTTGTCGATAAGCTTCATCGTCACGAATATCGATGGATCAGAAACTTCTTTGTATCCTTGAGCCACTTCGTGCGATGACAGCGCGGTCTCGCATCGAGGACACCAGGGAAGAATTTTATGCCCTTTATATAGAAGCTCTTTGTCCCAGAATTGACGCAAAATCCACCAGACTGTCTCGATGTAATCATTGGTGTAAGTGATATAAGGATTCGAGAGATCGAGCCAGTAGCCGAGTTTTCGAGTAAAGTCATCCCATTCGGTCTTGTACTTGAAGACCGATTTCTTGCATTCGGCATTGAATTTCTCAATACCGTATTTTTCGATTTCGTCCTTCGTATTGAAGCCGAGTACCTTTTCTATTTCGAGTTCAACAGGCAGCCCGTGGGTATCCCATCCTGCCTTACGATCTACAAGGAAACCTTTCATCGTCTTGTAGCGGCAGATTACATCTTTGATAGTACGAGACAGGGCATGACCAATATGCGGAAGACCGTTGGCAGTGGGCGGCCCTTCATAGAATATATAGCGTGGCGATGATTCGCGGTTTTTTAACGATTTCTGGAAAATCGAGTTACTCTCCCAGAATTTATTTATTTCATCTTCTCTCGCGAGAAAATTGAATTCTCCATTGATTGGACGGTAAAGCTCTGACATGATAGTTAAATCTTCATCCTCTCAACAATTTTACTTACAAGTTTAGTCATTTTCGGTTCGGCTTTGTTGGCAGCGGCAACTATTTTTTCGTGGCTGCATTCTTCTTGAGCGTCGGGTAAGCCCATATCGGTGACCATGGAAAATCCGAGAACCTTGGTACCCTGATGGCGCGCAACAAGAACTTCAGGAACAGTCGACATTCCGACCATATCGCCGCCTATAATTCGCAGAAAGCGATATTCGGCGCCGGTTTCGAGATTAGGACCGCTAACACCCACATAAACACCTTTTTGCAACGGTACCTTTTCATCGAGCGCGGTTTGCTCTGCCAGATCGCGAAGTCCCTTATCGTAGCAATTGAACATATCCGGGAATCTGGAGCCCATTTTATCATCGTTGCGACCCATAAGCGGATTATTCCCCTGCAAATTAATGTGATCGGTTATCAGCACCAATTCGCCGACTGTAAATTGGGGATTGAGACCTCCGCAGGCATTCGAGACTATCAATATTTTTACTCCCAATTCCTTCATGACTCGCACTGGAAATGTCACCTGTATAAGATCGTATCCCTCATAGTAATGGAACCTGCCCTGCATGGCAACGACGTCTTTGCCGCCAAGTTTGCCGAAGAGCAATTTACCGGCATGGGATTCAACAGTGCTTACCGGGAAATTGGGGATTTTATCATAAGTTATAACCGTTTCTTTTTTTATTTCGTCAGCCAGCGCGCCTAATCCGGTACCTAATATGATGCCGATTGACGAAGACGCTTTAGTTTGAGTTCTAATATAACTGACTGTCTCTTTGATCTTAGCCTGCAAATCCATTTAAAATTCCTCTCAGTCAGAACCGCCCGGGATATTATTAGGCGAATTAGCTTCCGTTTTCATTTTTATCTCAAAATCGTTTATTACCTTATCAAGGTCCTCGTCGGAAATGTCGCTCTTCAATTTGATCGAACCGACATTCGGTTCAGTTTCGGATTTTTTTTCAATAATATCAAGCAGAGATTTTTGAGTTTCCAATAATGACCTGAAACCCGCGAGGAATGATTCCTTTTTATTTTTCAAATCGCCCAATTCGCGGCGAATATCAATTAGCTTTTCGCGGGCATGAGACAATACTTCCTCGGATTTTAATTTGGCTTCGATTAATATTGATTCAGCCATTTTTTCGGCATTCGCTTTTATTTCCTCGGCCGATTTCTTGGTAGTCATCAGAGTCTCATGCATGACATTTTCCATGCGGGAATAATGGGCAAGTTTTTCTTCGAGGAATCTGACCTTGTCCTCCAATTCCACGTTGCGTTTTAAGGCATCCTCCATCTCTCCGGAAACCATTTCCAAAAAAGACTGAACCTCTTCAGGATCATAGCCCTTGAATTTTTTGGCAAATTCCTGCTTCTTAATTTCTAAAGGGGAAATTTTCATTTCGCCTCCTTTGATCCGATCAATTTCTGGCGCCGAAAATGGCGGTGCCGATCCTTAAAACATTGGCTCCATGGTCAATGGCTAATTCGAAATCAGCCGACATCCCCATGCTGAGCCTTGAAAACCCCTCGCCAACGATACCTTTAAGATTATCGAACAATTCCTTTGTTAATGAAAAGCTTTTTTCAATTATTTGAGTGTTTTCGGTCAACGGGCCAATAGTCATCAGGCCTCGAATTTTTAGCCCGCCAAGCTTTTTTATCTCATCGGCCTCTGATAGAATCTCTGCCGGATTAAATCCGCTTTTTGATTTTTCGAATGACGAATTAACCTGAAGATAGATTTCAGCAATCCTGTTCGATCTCTGGGAATGATCCGATATCATTTTAGCAAGGTCGAGGCTGTCCACCGATTGAATACAATCAAATATTTCCAACGCCTTTTTCACCTTATTTTTTTGAAGATGCCCTACCATGTGCCATTGCGGCCTCGGTTTCACCAATGGAATCTTCATTTCGGCTTCCTGTACTTTATTCTCGCCCAACTGCTTCAATCCCGCCTTTATTGCGGCCGACGCCGCCTCCGCCGGAAATCCTTTGGAGATTCCAATTATTACTATTCCCGCCGGGTCGATCGCATTCTTCTGGCAACGAAAATTTACCCTCTCCTTGACCGCATTAAGATTAGCGGCAATTCGTTCCCATTCCATTTTAACTCGTAATTATAAAAAAAGCCTGACTGGCAGGCAAAGGTTTTTTGGGTATAATGCTAAATAACCTTAGCCGGGTAAACCGAGCAGTCTTGTCAGCAGCGATTGAATTTCGTCTACTTTAAATGGCTTATGCAGGAATCCATCAGCATTTTGGGAGAGCATTTCGTCCTGGGTGTCGGCGACACTATAGCCGGTTACTACTACAACCGGCATTTCGGGATGATCAGATTTGATTGCTTTCAGCAGATCGTAGCCATCCATATTGGGCATTCTTAAGTCGGTAAAGACAAGATCGTAATTATCTTTTTTCAGACTGTCCAATGCTTCGCGGCCATCGCCAGCATGAAAACCCCGATAATCGAATATCTCCAGAATATCCGATAACAATGTTGACATATTGGGGTTGTCGTCTACTATTAGAATTTTTCTTGTACCCATATCATTGTCTCCATTGAAGTTATCGGCAAATAATTCAAATTAATTACGTAAATTCATTATTGCTGACAAGTCATTGAATTATAATCAGTTCGATATAGAAGACGAGCGTTTTTCATGCCATTTGGTGCTGGTATACTTTATATATAGCGCAATTGTACGCACACCCCAATCAATGGGCATTGCAAGCCAGATATAAAATATACCAAGATTCAAATAGCGGCCGAGAATATACGCCATCGGCAGGCGAATAACCCATCCACCGATCAGAGTACTGTACATGACCCATGAAGTTTGTCCCGCTCCCCTGAGAGAGCCGGCAAGCATCATGGTCAGGCTTGTTGGAATCTGGGAGAACGCGATGATTTTGCAATAAAGCGTACCATATCTAATTACTTCGGGATCGTTCGAGAACATCCCCATCCAGAGCTTTGGAAAAAACCAGAATGTTGTTCCGACCAGCCCCATGATCACTACCACGATTAAAAGCGCCTGGTTGGAAAATTTCTTGGCCCTATGCGGCATCTTGGCGCCGAGATTCTGGCCCACCAATGTCGTGACTGACTGTGCGAAACCAAAGCCGGGCAGCCACGAAATAGATTCGATAACCATGCCAACCGAGTGCGCGGCATAAGCGCTCATAGATGTTGTCAGCACCATGCTGGTATAGATCATTTGCATAGTTGTGGTAAGAGCCCGTTCACCGAAAACCGGCAAACCCAATTTGACGATATCCTTCAAATGCTCGAATGAATGGAATTTAAAGCTAAGTAGATTCTTTTTGTAGGCAAGGAATGTCAGGAAGATTGCGCCCATAGTTTCGGAAATGCCTGTTGCCAATGCCACGCCTTTTATTTCCAGACGGGGAAATCCCCAAGCGCCAAAAGCAAAGGCATATGCGATAAATATATGAACTATATTTACGGCTACTATCACTCTAAATGGTGTTTTGGTATCGCCGAAGCCCTGGAAGATGCCACTGACCGATTGAATTATGCCCTTTCCGATGAAGAAAAGACTGATAATAAGCATATAGGAATTTACTTCTTTATAAAGCTCTTCACTGGCTCCCATGGCGAATGCCAGCGGGCGGGTAAACAACAAACCGACTGCGGTCATTAGAATCGCGCCGATTATCCCCATCCAGAAGGTAGTATCAGCAGCGGCGACACGGCTTTTTTCATCGGTGGAACCGGTGTAAAAGGCTACCTTAATAGTGCCGCCAAGACCTATGCCCTGCATGACCGTAAGCATGAGGCTTGTGATCCATTGAGACATTCCAACAGCCGATTGGGCTTGCGCGGATATATGTCCTACAATAGCCGTATCGACTATGCCCACGCCTCGAAGCAGAAGATTGGTACCGACTATCGGAAATGCCAGAGCGTAGATAATTCGGCGCATTTCCTTAGGGCTGAGTTCCTGGCTGGTTAAGTGATTCATCGCAGAGAACCTAAACAAAACATTTATAGAGTTTTGTCAAGCAAGATGTATTCAAGTCCATTTTTTAGAGCTTATCGATTCGGCGTCAGGCAAATCACTTGAATTGGATAATTACATTAGTTATAATCAGCGCACAATGAATTTTTTCTTAAAAAGCCTTAGGAGGCGATTGATGCTTAAACGTCTTATCATCTTTCCGACGCTCTTTATTTTTATCTGGATTGCTGCCGGAAACGCTAAAGTTCAGCCGACAAAATCGGTTGATTTGAATGTCAAAACCCATACTTATTCTAACGGGTTGCAGCTATTGGTGGTAGAAAGACACCTTTCCCCCACCGTGACTTGCCTTGTCCGATTTAAAGTGGGAAGCGCGGACGAAAAACCGGGAATTACCGGAAGCGCCCATCTTTTGGAGCATATGCTATTTAAGGGCACGGAAAATATCGGCACAACCAACTATGATGCCGAAGTGCCGCTGATGTCGCGTATCGATACGCTGGCCCATCAATTGACCGCGGCAGTCGTGGAAACCCGCAATCCATTGTACAGGGGCGGAAATGAGAAGGTCGATTCGCTTAAGGCATTGATTGCCAAGATACAGGAAACCGAAAAGCAATACACTGTTAAGGATGAACTCTGGGAAACATATCTAAAGAACGGCGGCAACAATCTTAACGCCTCTACCAGCAACGATGGCACTCAATATTTCGTATCGTTGCCATCAAATAAGCTCGAGCTCTGGGCCTATCTTGAATCTGACCGCATGGAGCATCCGATATTCCGGGAGTTTTATTCTGAGCGCGATGTTGTATATGAAGAGCGTCGCCTGAGAACGGACAACGATCCCGACGGCAAACTCGAAGAGCAATTGTCATCAACGGCTTTTACCGCAAGTCCATATCGATGGCCGGTAGTAGGATGGGCGTCGGATCTCGAAACTGTTTTGCGTGAACAAGTAGAATCATTTTATTATCAATACTATTCACCGAATAACGCTATTATTGCTATCGTTGGCGATGTGAATTTTGATGATGTAGTGAAATTGATGGGACGTTATTTCGAGCATATCCCGCCATCGAAAGTTCCCCCTCCCGCAATTACGACAGCTGAACCGGAGCAAGCCGGCGAACGGCGAGTGGAAGTCGAATTTGATGCTCAACCCGAATTAGTAATTGCCTGGCACGAACCGGCAGGCGGCGCGGTGGATAAGGAAGTGTTCGATATTATTTCTTATCTTCTTTCAAGAGGAAGAACAAGCCGTCTATACAAGAGCCTTGTCGAGCAACAACAACTCGTGACATCGATTTATGCGTCATCCGATTTCGGTAGAATGCCGAGTCTGTTTTCGATATCGGCGTCTCCCCGTGCGCCTCACACTGTCGCCGAGGTTGAACAAGCGATATACGTGGAAATGAATAAACTACAAACTGATGGCGCCACCGATTGGGAACTTACTCGTGTACGAAATCAACTCGAAGCGGAATATATTCGCGGAATGCAATCAAATATGGGAATGGCGTTCAGGCTTTCCAGCATGCAGGCGTTGATTGGCGACTGGACATATATAACGAAGCTAAAGGAACTGCGGAGCAAAGTCACATCGGATGATATCAAGCGGGTCATGGCCAAATATTTCACCGAAAAAAATAGGACAGTCGCAACCATAATTAAGCCAAAAAATGGCGATTCGAAACCGGAAGCCTCGAATATCAAGAAAATGAATCCGGCTCAGGGGGTGGCAAAATGAAGAAATTAGCTATTTTCATACTAATTGGAATCGTCATAGCGGGAAATGTCATTGCTCAAGACAAGGCCTCCCTCGGCTCCAAGGTCATCGCCGGGATGAAATTCAATGAGCTCAATTGGAAGCTCCCGGAGATAGGCAAGGATGTAGCGAGAATTACGCTCGATAACGGGATGATTCTATTTTTAATGGAAAACCATGAACTGCCGTTAATCAGCGCGTCGGTCGTGATAAGGACCGGTTCGTCGTATGATCCCATCAATGAGATGGCAATCGGCGGCATAACCGGGTCGGTTATGCGAACCGGCGGCACGAAATCATTCACGCCCGATTCATTGAATTCGCTATTGGAATTTCTGGCGGCATCGGTCGAAAGCGGTATCGGGTCGGAATCAGGATCGGCATCGATGTCTGTGATGTCGAAAGACCTCGATATCGGACTCAAGATTTTGGAAGAGGTGCTTCGCTATCCATCGTTTGATACATCGAAGATAAATCTGGCCAAATCCCAGATCAGGGAATCTATTCGTCGTCGGAATGATCAGCCGGGTTCGGTTATTTCGCGCGAATTCAGCCATCTGCTCTACGGCGATCATCCTTATGGACGGATGGTGGATTGGAAATATGTTAAGGATATCAAGAGAGATGATTTGATAGCCTATCATGACAAATACTATTATCCCAACAATATCATGATAGCATTTTCAGGCGATTTCAATTCTGATAAACTGGTTAAAAAACTGAAAAGTCTTTTCGGTGATTGGGCCAAATCAGATCAAAAGCTTCCAAATATTCCGCCGGTAGATTATTCATTCAAGCCGGGAGTCTATCTGATTAATAAGCAGGTGACTCAGTCAAATATTTATATTGGTCAATTGGGGGTAAAGCGCGACAATCCCGACAGATACGCGATTTCATTGATGAACTATATTCTGGGCGGCGGCAGCTTCACATCGAGACTGACATCGCGAATAAGATCGGACGAAGGGTTGGCGTATTCGGTAGGATCAAGTTTTTCGACAAGCAGCAGGGATTTTGGCCTGTTCTATGCCTATACTCAGACCAAGATAGCCTCGACTCATAGAGCTCTCGAATTATTCACTCAAGAGATAAATAAAATTCGCAAAGAGCTTCCAAGCCAGGCCGAATTTGAAACAGCGCGGGATGCTTATTTGAATAATTTTGTTTTCCAGTTCGATTCTCCGGATAAGATTGTCAATAGCCTTATGATGCTGGAATACAATGGCTATCCTAAAGACTATTATCAGAAATATCTCGATAATGTCAAGGCGGTCACAATCAACGATATTAAATCTATCGCCGAAAAGTATCTGCAACCGGATAAAATGACTATTATGGTTTTGTCGGATACATCCAAGGTTGGCAATTTGAGCGATTTCGGAAAAGTAGATTATATCAATCTTGAGGAGCCCAGGGTAGAATAATGCCTTCTCAGGAACATGAGCTTGTTGTCGGGAGGGACTACAAATTTTGTCCCTGGTGTTCGGCGTCATTAGTTGAAAAGAAATTGGACGGGAGGGCGCGTCTCCGATGCCCCTCCTGCAATTTTATCTGGTATAAAAATCCGATACCCGCCGCCGGGGCTATTCTGATTCAGGATCATAAAATACTTTTGGTTAAGAGAAAATATCCGCCGAGAGTCGGCGATTGGAGTCTCCCCGCCGGTTTTATGGAATATGACGAATCGCCCGCGCGGTGCTGTATTCGCGAATTAAAGGAAGAAACAGGTCTCGACATAAAAATTGACAAACTCTTCTGGGTATATGCCGGGCACGATGACCCTCGTTCACACGCGGTGCTGGCGCTCTACCTGGCAAATATTATTGGTGGCACGATGGCGCCAGGCGACGATGCCGATGAAGTCAAATATTTCGAGCTGGATATGACACCGCCCAATATAGCATTTCAGGCACATATCGAAGCTATCGCCGATATCAGAAAGTATTTGCGTACAGGCAAGATGCCAAACAGGCAATGAGCGAATAAGTCGATTAAAATTCTGGGAATTGATTTGGGGACCAAGCGTGCGGGCCTGGCGATTGGCGATTCAGTTCATAAAATGGCAACCGGTTTCGATACTATAGCGTATAAAGGGAAAAAGGACTTCATCGAACGGCTAAAAGCGATCGTGAAGACTGAAGAGATCGATAAAATCGTTATCGGTCTTCCACTAAATATGGATGGAAGCGAAGGCGACGCGGCAATCAAATCAAGGAATTTATCATTAGCGATTCAGAATGAACTGGGAATTAAAGTCGCTCTGACCGATGAGACGCTTACGACAGATAGCGCTATCAGAGAAATTCACAGGGGCAAAGGGAAATTCAATAAATCAAAAGATAAAATAGATATGATGTCAGCGATTTTGATTTTGCAGGAATATTTCGACTCAAAATCCGATATATAATTATATGGATAGCATTAAAGCCGTATTTCGCACACTTATTATAATTCTCCTGGCTGTAGGAGCATTTTTTGTCTATGCATATTTCATACCTCATCCCAGGGCATTATTTAAAAAGGCTGGATTTGTTCTTATAAAAAAGGGCGAAACAGTTCATGACGCCGCTGATAAGCTTTATGATTTGGGGGCGATCTCTTCCAAAAGCAATTTTGTCTTTTTTTCGAGAATATTCGGATATGATAAGCATATTAAGGTTGGGCGATTTTCGATAAAGCCGAGCAATTCGATAGCATCGATTATAAAAATGATCGTGAGAGGCGAACAAGTACCTTTTAATGTTCTGATCCCCGAAGGATATACGATTGCGCAAATTGGCCGTCTGCTGAGTTCGGCAATTGATATAGATATTGATAGTTTTCGGGAAATGGTCCTGGATCGTAAATTGATTGATTCGTTGGATATCGAAGCGGACGATCTGGAGGGTTACCTGGCTCCAAGTACATACAATCTCTACTATAATGAAGATCCCGGGCATGTCGTCAAGAAGATGGTTTCTCATTTTTTCGAGACACTGCCCGATTCATTTGAAGATAAGGCCAACCAACTGGGTTTAACAATGCAGGAAGCGGTCGCCCTGGCATCTATTGTCGAAAAGGAGGCCATGCTCGATTCCGAACGGCCCATAATTGCCTCCGTATATTTGAATCGGCTTCGAAAAGGGATGCGGCTGGAGTGCGATCCCACGGTAATTTACGCCCTGGGAGGAATAGATAGAAGGCTGGGGCATAACGATCTCAGCTATCAATCACCTTATAATACCTATCTCAACTACGGCCTGCCGCCAGGACCCATTTCAAATCCGGGGGTGGCATCATTGAGAGCAGCGGTAAATCCCGCCAATTCAGGATATTTATTCTTTGTCGCAAAGGGAGATGGCAGCCATATATTTTCGTACAACTACGCGGAGCATCTGGCGGCGATTCGTCTTATCCGGCGGCTTGGACGAACCGGATAAAACATCAGCGATTATTAATTGGCCAAAATAGAAAGGGGCGTCAAATGACGCCCCTATTTAATTTACCTATAAATTGAATTATAGTTAAGAAACTTCCTCGCTAACTGAACTGAAAATCCCATCGGCCTTATTTCTCATGAATGTTGGGATTTTGAAATCCTCGGGCACATAATCCGGTGATATTACTTTATCGAGTATCGGCCGTTTTGAACTCGGCTTTTTAAATCTTGCCGGGGTCCGATTCGATTTCCGACCAAATAGATCGACTTCGACCGCCATTTCGCCGGCATCCGATGGTCTGCTAAATCCGGTTGCGATAACAGTGACATAAATATTGTCATTCAAGGTCTCATCGATTACCGCGCCGAAGATTATGTTGGCCTCGCTGCCAGCGGCTTCATAGACTGTCTCGGTTGCCTCGCTTACATCATTCAGGGTCATATCATTTCCGCCGGTAATATTGACCAGGACGCCTTTGGCGCCTTCGATTGTCAAATCATCTAGAAGCGGAGAATGAAGAGCCATGCGAGCCGCGATTTCGCCGCGATTTTCGCCGGAGCCCACGCCTCTGCCCATCAGGGCATCGCCTGCGTTAAACATGATCGTCCTGATATCGGCGAAATCAAGGTTTACGAGTCCAGGGACAGTTATTAAATCTGAAATACCTTTTGTAGCCGAAAGAAGCACTTCATCGGCTTTCAAGAACGATTCAGTCAAACGAGTGTTTTTATCGACAAGGGAAAGCAAGCGCTGATTTGGAATAGTGATAAGCGTATCAACGAAATCCTTTATATTGCGAATGCCGTTTTCCGCCTGGCCGATCCTGGTATGACCTTCGAATAAAAATGGCTTTGTCACGATGGAAACCGTGAGTGCGCCCATCTCCTTCGCCATGCGAGCAACACAAGGTGACGCGCCGGTTCCGGTGCCGCCTCCCATACCGCATGTTATGAAAACGATATTGGCTCCTTCCAGGGCTTCGCGAATAGGCTCTGCGTCTTCCTCGAATGCCTTGCGGCCGACATCGGGATCGGCTCCGGCGCCTAGTCCGCGAGTAAGCTTCCTTCCGATCTGGATTTTTACATCGGCCATCGAAGTTTCCAGCGCCTGGGCATCGGTGTTGATAGCAATAAATTCAACTCCGGAATACCCCGATGAAACCATTCGATTGATGGCATTGCCGCCTGCGCCTCCGATACCGACGACTTTCATCTTGGATCGGATACCATCGTTAAAATCATACTCGAAAATCATAAGTCCCCTTCCTTAGATCCCCTCCGACAGAAGGTCGGGTTATATTAAAAATATTCATTTAACCATCTCTTTATTTTTTCGAAAGTTCTCGCCGATTTACGCGGCTTTCCTCTTCTTACACCGATTTTATTTTTCGATAACGCATACTGAACGAGTCCTATTCCAGTGGCAAAGGCAGGCCCCGGGGCCAATTCCGAGCTATTGTCGAAATTCGTGGGTATTCCCATCTTGGCCGGCATATCGAAAACCTGCTCGGCTAATTCTATGACACTATCAAGTTGAGCGGCACCGCCCGTTAAAATTACACCTGCGGCCAGCATTTCGGTTCGCTGGTTTTTCTTCATTTCGCGGGCCACAAGAGAAAATATCTCTTCGATCCTCGGTTCGATTATGGTAGCCAGGACCGAGCGCGAAACCTCTTTCGATTCTCGACCACCGACGCCGGGCACCTGTATCATTTCAGTAGCGTCGACAGAAGCGGCCAATGCAGAACCATAGCTGCATTTAAGCTGTTCTGCCTGCTCCAACGGAGTGCGCAGACCTATGGCCAAATCGTTGGTGACATTCTTTCCGCCGATTCCGATTACCGCTGTATGTTTGACCGCGCCTTCGTGGAAGACAGCCAAATCCGTAGTGCCGCCTCCCATATCGATAACCACGCAGCCTAATTCCATTTCATCTTTAGACAGGACACCATAGCTTGACGCCAGAGGTTCAAGAACGAGTTCATCGACGTGCACGCCGGCTTTTTCGATGCATCTAAGGATATTTTGCACTGCCGAAACTGAGCCGGTCACTATGTGAACATCTACTTCGAGCCTGATTCCGGAAAATCCCTTAGGATCTTTGATGCCATTTTGATCATCTACAGTATATTCCTGGGGCAGGATATGGATAATTTCACGGTCAGATGGAATCGCTATCGCTTTAGCGGCTTCCAACGCACGGGCTATATCGGAATCAATTATCTCCGCGCTGCTTTTGCCGATTGCAATAACGCCGCGACTATTGATACTTTTGATATGATCGCCCGCAATACCGACATAAGCTGATTCGATTTTTTGGCCTGATGTCATTTCAGCGTCGTCGAGAGCCTGACGGACGGATTCGATTGCCTTCTCGAGATTGACTATTACGCCTTTTTTCAATCCCTCAGCCGGAGAATTGCCGATACCGAGAATTTTAAATGTCCCATTCTCGGATGGCTCGGCGACAACTACGCCAATTTTAGTGGTTCCTATATCAAGTCCGACGATAATTTCGCTTTTTTTCATTTTATGAATTCCCTTTTTTCCCGGGCGTCTCAACAGTCACCGGCCCATAGCGAAGATCGAGTATGTTCTTTTCATTCAGATGCCCGGAATCGGCGAGAGCCGATAATCTCCGGACACTGTTAGCGATATCACCGCGATCTATTAATACTTCAGTTCCCTTAGGGGAAAAATATAATCTTAGAATATTATCCTTGCCGAAATTTATTTCCGAAAGACGGGCAGATAATGCTGGCGCGATACCCATAAGCGAATCAAAAAGCCTGATAGCATATGCGATATCAGGGTCTTTGACCTGGTCATAGCATTTCGCCATCGCGAATTTTCTTCCGGAAACCAGAGGAAGAACCGGCATTTTTCGGCTAATCGGTAACACCATTCCTTCACGTGAAAGAGCGAGGAGCTCGCCAGTGTTGAAAAGCAATGTCGGCTCAGCGACCTTAATATCAATAAATACAGTAGAAATATAATCGCGTTTGATCGTGCACTCTATCACTCCCGGCTGCTGCATTAGTCTGTCTGCTGCGAAATTCAAGTCCTGCTTGTAGATCGATTTCCCTTTCTCTAAACCCGTAATGGCGAGCATAGAATCGGCGGATATACCCCAATTGCCCGTAATCTTGACGGTCTTAAGGGAGAAAATTGAAAGATCCGCGGCTTTATCGTATCCAAACCTTCCTGCTGCCACTGCAAGAACCAACAACAAAAATCTCAAGAATATCTTTAGCATTATTCCCTTATCTTTTCCAATATTTTTTGTGTATAGCGATTAATATCTCCAGCCCCGAAAAGCACGACCCGGTCGCCGGACTTAATTTGATTTCGCATTATATTTGGTAATTCGTCTTTATTTTCCACATAAAGGACATTCTTATGGCCAAGCTGTCTGGCGGCATCGGCTATCAATTTGCCGCTGACTCCATCAATCGGTTTTTCCCTGGATGGGTAAACATTGAGGACCACCAGCATGTCGGCATCGAAAAATGCCGCGCCGAATTCCTTGTATAGCTTTTGAGTCCGCGAAAACAGATGAGGCTGAAGCACTGCCACTAGGCGGCCGCCAAATACCGACCTCACGCCTTCAAGGGTCGCCCTGATTTCAGTGGGATGATGGCCATAATCATCATAGAACTTCGCGCCACCAGCCTCCCCTGCCAGTTCCAATCGTCTGCCAACACCGGTGAATGTTTTAGCCGCTTCCAGAACTACGTCGATCGGGATTTCAAGATCATCTGCAACTGCGAAACCCGCAAGAAGATTTCTAATATTATGGTAACCCATTAAACGGGATTCAACTTTGCGTGTTTTGGAACCGTTATGGACTAAGGTAAAAGTGGCTCCATTTTCGGTGAACTGGATTTCTGTAGCAGAGTAATCCGCTCTGGATTCCAGCCCATAAGTCAAAATTGGACGAGTAATTCTGGAATGAATTCGTTTGATTCCAGCGTCATCGGCGCAAAGTATCACAGTGCCGAAGAACGGCACCCGGTTGGCGAATTCGACAAAGCAATTTTCGAGGTCTTCAATACCCGAATAGCATTCCATATGCTCCGCTTCAATATTGGTGATAACAGCGATAGTCGCGTAGAATTTGAGGATTGATCGATCGAATTCATCGGCCTCGGCGACCAAGTATTCGCTCTTGCCAAGATAAGCGTTTGAGCCTACTCCCAATACCCTACCGCCGACAATAACTGTGGGATCGAGCCCGCCGGCCTTTAGAATGTGGCCAATGAGAGATGTCGTGGTTGTCTTCCCGTGAGTACCGGCAACAGCAATCGAAAATTTTGTTCTCATCAGCTCGCCCAGCATCTCGGCTCTTCTGATAACCGGTATTTTCTCCCGTCTTGCCTCGATCACTTCTGGATTATCATCGCTGACAGCGGAAGAAATTACTACGACATCGCTGCCTTTGATATTGGCTTCCTCATGCGAATATTTTATGGATATTCCAAGGCTCGCGAGATGGTCGGTGGTTTCAGTTTCTTTCTGGTCGGAGCCTGATATTTTATAGCCGCTATTATGTAGAATCTCGGCGATACCGCACATGCCGGTTCCGCCAATACCAACGAAATGCAGGGTTTTAATTCGCTTGAACTTCATTTATTTTTTCCATTATCGTTTCCGCTATCAATTTTGACGCTTCAGGACGACCTAATCTTTTGGCCGACTGCGCCATTTGCATTCTCTTTTTACTATCAGAAAAAAGGCTTTTCAATGATGTAATTAAATACGTCTCGATATCTTTTTCCAAAATAACGATCGCGCCGCCTGCGATCTCGATCTGACGGGCGTTTAATGTCTGATGATCGCCGGTGGCAAATGGAAACGGAATCAAGATCGACGGTATCCCGACGACCGTTATTTCCGATAATGCCATGGCGCCCGCTCTCGATATTATAAGGTTGGTTATTGCGTACGCGGACGGCATTTCCTTTATGAACGGCACAACCTTGCCAATGATCTTATTGACATCGATTAATTTGCTTATCTGATCAAAATCTTTCGTGCCGGTTTGCCAGAGGATTTGCCAATCGTCAGGTATCGATTTCGAATTGAGCAGCATCAGGATAGCTTGATTGATTCTCTTGGCCCCTGAGCTCCCGCCGAGAATAAGGAGCGTCTTTTTGTTAGGATTTAGGCCGAATATTTCATAAGCCTTGCTCTTATTGGCGTCCAGTATATCAGGTCGCAATGGATTACCAATTGATTTGCATTTTTCAGCCGGCAAATACCTGGAAGCACTTTCGTATGCCGTAAAAATTAAATTCGCCTTTTTTGCCAATGACCTTGTAGCCAGACCGGGTAAGCTATTTTGTTCTTGAAGAAAGATCGGTTTTCCAAGTTTATAAGCGGCATTAATGACAGGCGCGGAAACATATCCACCGGTACCGACTACGACATCGGGATTTAAATCCTTCATAACGTTTTGTGCTTGCTTCGCGCCTTTATGCCATTTAAAAATGAAATTAAATGCGCCTTTGATGCTTCGCTTGAATCCGACAACATCAATCTCTCTGATTTCGAATCCGAAATTCGCGACGATTCCAGCTTCCATCCCACCCTTTTTCCCGATAAACACCGGCCTGATTCGACTATCATCTTTTGTCATCTCAAGAGCGATATTAATCGCAGGCATCAGATGCCCGGCAGTTCCGCCTCCAGCAAACAAAATCACTATTTTGCCATCGCCCTTTTTCAACTCTTGAACCGTTTGAAATAATATCGCGGCGATCTCGACCGTCTCGCGACAGATCCCAACATTCCGATGCAAAAATTACATATCAGCAATGAAGAGCCGCCATAGCTCATAAATGGCAATGTCATTCCGGTAATCGGAAATAACCCAATCGCGACCCCGATATTGATCGTGGCCTGCATTATCAATGCCAGCATGACACCCCAAGCCAATAATGTCCCTTCCAGATCAACCGCGTTGACTGCTATCTTGTATCCGGACCATCCGATTAGCCCGAAAAGCGCTAAGATGACCGCGACGATGAGAAATCCGCCTTCCTCCGCGGATGAGGCCAGTATAAAATCTGTATGGCGCGCGGGAAGAAACAGATGCTTCTGGCCTCCATTGGCTAATCCCTTGCCCATGAATCCACCGGAACCCAGGCTTACAAGGGATTGTCTGGTCTGATAGCTGGCTTTGGAATCGAATGGATTCTCCAAAGTGGCAGTATATTCATAGACCCTGTTTTTTTCATACCCTATTACAAAGACGAATATGGACGCGAATATTACTCCGATCAACCCGACAACGAGAAGATATCTTTTGGGGAAGCCGGCCAGATACAATAATGCTACGGCGATACCCAGTACCAATGATGATGTGCCGAGATCAGGCTCTCTGACAATGAGAAATGTGCCAAACAGCACTATCAGCAACGTAGGGAATAGTTTTTTGTAGCCTTCTTCTTTTCCGATATTCTTGCCGGCAATACGCGCCATGAATGCTACCATAGCCAATTTGAATAATTCGGATGGCTGAAATGTAAACCCGCCGATATTGATCCATCGTTTGATCTTCGCGCTCGAAAGAGGAAATACCACAATTAATGCCAGTAATGAAAACATCATAAGATAGGGTGATATTTTTATTATAATTTCGTAGTCTAGTCTATAAGCAACCAGAAGAGCAATCAATGCAACTGCGGCCCATGCTGATTGCCTCATCAGGAAATACCATGTCGGATGATTTTGGAATTGGCAAAAAGGTCCCGACGCCGAATAAATAAATATTATTCCCAACATCATAAGAATGGTTGAGGATGCCATGAGAACTTTATCCGGATGATCATCCAAGAATGCCATCATTTGTGAGCCACCTTTTCAGCGAGATCGGCAACGGCCTTTTTGAATACCCTTCCTCTATGTTCGTAATTATCAAACATGTCGAATGACGCGCAACCCGGGGAAAGCAATACGGTGTCTCCTTTGGCAGAGTTGGCGAACGCGACATTAACGGCATCATCCATTGTAATGGCGGGGATGCACCTGGTGAGCTTATCCCATGCGGATGAAATTTTAGCGGCAGCCTGGCCGATAACAATCACAGTTTTAACCTTTGAAGATATCAGGCTATTCAGTGCCGTAAAATCGCCGGCCTTATCTTTACCGCCTGCTATTAAAATGATCGGGGTGGAAATCGCTTTCAATGCCCAAAATACGGAATCTACGTTGGTCCCCTTGGAGTCATTTATAAAGCTTACCCCTCCGATAAGCCTTACAGGCTCCAGTCGATGTTCCACCCCGGGAAATGTCTTAAGCGTATCTATAATAATATTCTTTGATATACCAACACACAACGCCGCTGAGATCGAGGCGCAGGCATTGGATAAATTATGTTCACCCTTAATCTGCATTTTGTCGGACTTTCATCAATTCCTGATTCTCGACAAAGATTCCGCCGCCCGGAACTAGCCCAAATACCATCAGGCACTGATTTCACTGTCGAAAACCAAATGGTCTTTGATTTTAGAGATGAGCCTTTTTCCAGCAACGTCTTATCATCGAGATTGAGCACGGCGTAATCATTCGATCCCTGATTGGCGAATATTTTCATCTTGGCGTTAATATAGGTTTCCAGATTGCCATGACGATCGAGATGATCCGGAGTTAAATTCAAAAATATCGCGACATGAGGATGAAATTTATCCGTCAGTTCCAGTTGAAAGCTCGAAAGCTCGACAATCGCAAAACCATTTTCCGGAATATCGCGGGCAATGGCTATAAAGGGATTTCCGATATTGCCGCATATATATGTTGGCAAACCGGCGTTTTTGAAGATCTCCCCTATTAGTGCAGTGGTAGTGGTTTTACCATTTGAGCCCGTAATACCGATTATCTTCCCTTTGCAGAGATGATATGCGAGTTCTATTTCCGGCAGCACCGTTATTTTTTTCGATTTTGCATTGATTACAACTTCAGAGTTGGCCGCCACGCCGGGACTGACAACCATTAAGTCACAATCATAAATTCTTTGTGAATGCTGACCGAACTCATATTGAATACCATTTTGTTCGAAATGGGCAACTGACTGCTCGTCTTTTTTCGGACTGTTATCGCTCACGAATGGTATTCCGCCCAATAATTTGACAGCATCGGCCGTGGCAATACCCGATCTCTTGGCGCCGATTATCGAAACTTTTTTATTTTTCAAATCGATAGACATGTCACCTGATCTTCAATGTGCTTAAGGTTACCAATGCGAAAATAATCCCCAATATCCAGAAACGGACAACGACCTGCTGCTCTTTCCATCCTAATAATTCGAAATGATGATGCAAGGGCGCCATCTTGAATACCCGTTTCCCGGTCGCCTTGAAATATAAAACCTGTATTATGACTGAGACTGCTTCAAGCACGAATACGCCGCCCATTACGACCAGCAGGAACTCCTTTTTTATAAGGAGCGATATGGCCCCTAAAGCGCCACCCAACGCGAGCGCGCCCGTGTCCCCCATAAATACTTTTGCAGGATTGGAATTGAACCAGAGAAATCCCAGACACGCCCCAAGCATGGCCCCACAGAAGATGGTCAATTCTCCCGCGCCTTTTAGATAGCGGATATCAAGATATCGCGAAAAGTCTATTCTGCCTGTAATATAGCACAGCCCCGCAAATGCTAACGCGCAAATGCCTACCAGTCCTATCGCAAGTCCGTCGAGACCGTCTGTTAGATTTACAGCATTGGATGCCCCGGTAATTACCAGAACAACAAATGGAATATAGAACACTCCAAAATCGAGATAATATGATTTAAAAAATGGCAAATCCGTGGCGGTAGTAAAATCCGCATCCGGTGGAAAGAAATAAAGCGCCGCGCCCAGAATAAGTCCTAAAAGCACCTGGCCCACAAATTTCTTTCTGGCGACAAGTCCCTTTCGCTCTTTTCGCTTCGCTTTTAAATAATCATCCATAAAGCCGATACAACCCATCCATAGAGTCACGAAAAGGACAAGGTGAATATATCGATTGGTGAGATCAGCCCAAAGCAGTGAAGGGATTATTATCGATACGAGTATTAGAAGGCCTCCCATAGTAGGTGTGCCTTCCTTCTTAAAATGCGTATCGGGACCGTCTTTGCGGATATTTTCCTGCACCTGATATTTTTTAAGGTAGGCTATAAAGAGATTGCCAAAGAGAAAGCTGATAAGCATGGCGGTAACTGTCGCATAGGCTGTTCTGAAAGTAATGTATTTAAATAGATTGAAGCCTGAAATGTACTTGCTCAATGGGACTAAGAGATCATAAAGCATTTTATAATTTTCCCCTTATCTCTTTGACCACTTCTTCCAATGCCATTCCGCGCGACCCCTTGAAAAGTATGGCATCATCGGGCTTGATATAATTTGTAAGTATTTTTATAAGTTCGGGTTTACTCGTAAAATGACGCCCGCTCTTGCCAAATCCTTCGATAATACCTTTCGATAACGGCCCATACGCAAGCACGATATCGATGCCATTATTCTTTGCAAACGACCCAATTTCTTTGTGATAGTCTGAGGCATGCTCTCCAAGTTCAAGCATGTCAGCCAGAATCGCTATTTTCCGGCCGGAGGTATTTATCTTTGATAAGGTCTCTAACGCGAATTTCATGGAAGTTGGATTGGCATTATAGCAATCGATTAATAATGTCATACCGCCAACATGCACAATTTCGGATCTCATCCCCTCAGGGACAAAAGCGTTGATCGCCTCGGCGGCTTTTTTCATATCTGTATTTAACGCCTTTGCTACACCCATGGCAGCGAGGATATTATAAACATTATGAATACCGGGCAGATTTGGGTGAAAATCATATTTATCAATCTTAAAATGCGGTTTTTGATCATTATCGTATTCGAGTTCCGAAGGGAAAATATCATTCGAAGGCGCCAGTCCAAATTTAATGATATTGAGATTGGCCTTCTTTAGATTTTTTGTCAGGAGTTTGTCATCGCCATTGATGACGAGGTAAGAACCTGACTTTAGATTTTCGATAATCTCCAATTTGGCTTTCGCGACTTCCTCGATAGTCTTCAGAAATTCAAGATGAACCGGGCCGACATTGGTAATCACCGCAATATCGGGTGAGGCAATTTCGCTCAATCTTCTGATTTCGCCCCTCGCGCTCATCCCAAGTTCGAAAACCGCGTATTTATGCTTTTCAGTTAATGAAAAAATCGAATTGGGCAATCCAATGAGATTATTGAAATTACCTTGAGATTTTAAGGATGGTGCGATATTTGAAATTATCTCATAAACTAAATTTTTGACAGTTGTCTTGCCATTGGAGCCGGTGACACCGATAATCCTCGCGTCAATTTTATTCCGATAATATTTTGCCAACTGTCCGAGAGCATAAAGCGAATTTTCAACAACTATATATTTCGGCCCCTTTAGATTTCGTTTGGATGCTTCCTTCTTTTCGATAATTGCAGCAGAGGCCCCGTGCTCGAGCGCCTCGTCAATATGATCATGGCCATTATGGTTTGCACCATGCAATGCCACGAAGAGCTCGTCGGGTTCGATATTCCTGCTATCTGTACTCACTCCATATATAGGAGTTTGGTGAAATCCGGGATCCCCCTCCGAAGATGACCCCAAGATTTCACCAACCTCACGAATCGTAAATAAAGCCTTAGAGCTTTCAATCATTACTGGCATATCCAAGTTTTTTCAAAGCCGATTTTGAAACCTCAATATCGGAAAAATATTTTCTTACATTTCCAACGATCTGATATTCTTCATGCCCTTTACCGGCAATTACGACAATATCTCCGGCGCCTGCGACTGACAGGGCGGCTTTGATCGCCTGGGATCTATCTTCGATAACCTGACACTTTTTCTTATCAGTTATTCCTTTGACAATATCCTTCAAAATTGCCGAAGGCTCTTCCGAGCGGGGATTATCGGATGTCACGAAAGCGACATCAGCGTTTTTCGATACAACTTCTCCCATTAACGGCCGTTTCTTCTTATCGCGATCACCGCCACAACCAAATACGACTATCAATCTTTTAGGATTAAATCGTCTCAGGCTCATGAGTAGTTTTTCTAATGCGTCGGGCGTGTGGGCATAATCAACATACACTCCGAATGGCTGGCCCATCTTCACGGGCTGGAGACGGCCCGGGACACTTGGTGCCTGAGATAACCCGTTAACCGCCTGAGCGAATGGTACTCCCAATCCGATAGCGGTACCGATAGCGGCCGCGGCATTCTGATGATTAAACCATCCGGGGAGATGCAGGTCTAACTCCGCGGTCTGTCCCTGATATTTGAATTTCAATAGAGATCTATTCACGTCAGCTTTTATAGATTCAAAATGCAAATCAGCTTGTGAATCCGTTCCGTAGGTGATGCATTTGGATGTGAGCCTATTATGCAATTTTACTCCGTATTGATCGTCGATATTGACAATCGAGACGGGCGCGTTTTCGAATAATCTCGCTTTGGCTATGAAGTATGCTTCCATATTAGGATGATAATCCAGATGATCCTGAGTCAGATTGGTAAATGTCGCCGACGCAAATTGCACGCTATCGCATCTATTTTGATCGAGCGCATGTGACGATACTTCCATGGCACAGCCATCAAGGCCGATTTTAACCATTTCCGCAAGGTGACGTTGAAGCTCTACAGAGCCTGGAGTAGTATTGGATGACGGAATCAGCTGATCACCTATATAATATCCGATTGTGCCGATCTTCCCCCATTTTTTACCGAGGCTTTCGAAAATTCGAGCTAGCATGAACGTGACTGTTGTCTTACCGTTCGTGCCGGTTATTCCCGCGACTTTCATCTTGGCCGAAGGCTGGCCGAAAAATTGGCTGGCAATGACTGCGACGACGTTTCGAATATTTTCGACATATATAATCGGAATAGTGGCATCGAATTTCTTGCCGGTTGTTGTCAATATTGCCGACGCGCCCAGGGAAGCCGCTTCATTTATATAATTTCTGCCATCAATTGAATTTCCCGGGATCGCCAGGAATAAATCTCCGTGATTCACCTTGCGCGAATCATCTGTCAGACCGGAAATCTTGATATCAGCGACTTCGGAGGGCAAATCCAATTTAAGCCCCCTGACAAGATGCTTAATTGTCATGCCGGCATCAAATTTGGCTATATCATCAGCAACAAGTAATATCATTCGGCTTCACCTACAAGGACGACAATGCTAACACTGTCAATTACGGTCCCGGGCTCAGGTGATTGTGAAACTACTATTCCAGAGCCGCTGATAGTGCAATCCAATCCTAAATTATGAGCTTCCCGCATGGCATCGCGCAGGGTTTGCCCGGTGAAATCGGGCACTGTCCCCAGCGGATATATCTTTTCAATGGTGATTTCATCCTTAGCGGGTTTTTGAAATGCCAAATTAACCGCTTTCGCTCCACCGGCTGATGCCACCAGAATCTTCTCAATAGCTTTTAAAGAATCAATGCTTGATTCTGCCAACATATCATTTCCGGGCAGGCTGCTGTAGCGTCTGGCAATATTACTTAGTACCGGCGCAGATATATCGCCTCCATATATGCTTAACCGCGGCTCGTCAAACATGACCACCCCAACCACCCTTGGAGCGGTTGTCGGAAAAAATCCGGCGAATGACGCCAGTGCCCTTCGGCGATCGTAGCCACGTCCCCCTTTGTTGGTTCTTAAAGCAGTACCGGTTTTTCCCGAAACTGGACAGAGGTCGTTCATGGCCTTCTTGGCGGTGCCCAATAGCACTACCTTTCTCAAAATATCGTTCATAATTTTAACAGTTCGTTCATCAAGTACTTTTCTCAACACGACTTTTGAATTGAGGATTTTTTCACTACCATCGGGAGCAACTAATTTGTTGGCGAAATATGGTTTTAACAAATCGCCACCCGACGCGACGACTCCGTAAGCGGAGGCAATTTGAATCGCGCTGGCCGTAATCCCATAACCGAAGCATACATTGGCCAGAAAATGATTTGTCCATTTTTCGGGTCTGTATACCGCGCCTTTTATTTCGCCCGGGAAATCAACACCCGTCTTGGCGCCAAATCCGAATTCTAATAATGTATTATGAATTAAGGTTGGACCAGCACGAAGCCCTAATTTTGTCGCGCCTATATTAGATGAGAAGATACCAATTTCATCTACTTGAAGATGATCAAATGGATGATCGTCTGTGATGACTTTGCCGCCGAGATTGTATTTGCCACCTTCTACGTTAATAACATCAAAAGGTTCATACAATCGCTGCTGGAAAACAGTGGCGAGCGGAATCAATTTTGCGGTTGAGCCGGGTTCATTCACATCAACAATACTTCGGCATCGAGGAAAGTCTGGCTCGTCCGCTTCGTTGGTTGCGCAGGCAAGTATTCCGCCATCTAAAACGTCCAAAAATATGGCAGATCCCCACTTCGCCCCACTTGAGTCGAGCATCCGCTGAAGCTCGTTTTCGACAATTTGCTGAAAGTCGACATCGATGGAGAGATATATATCGTTCCCATTTTGGGGAAGAACCAGGGTATGCTCCCAAGCCGTAATTTCTCTGCCGCGAGCATCGCGCAAATAAATGGATTTGCCGTCGATCCCTGATAATTGGCTGTCGTAAAATTTCTCCAAACCCGAAAGACCATAATTGTCTACACCGGTTTTACCAATAACTTCAGTTGCAAGATCGCCAAACGGATATATTCTTGTGCTTTCGGTCCGGCCTTTCAAAGTCGGTATGCCGGAGTTTTCATATAGTGACTGCTGCTCCATGAGCACTTTTCTGGCGACCACCAAGTAGCCGGGGTGCTTTTGAAATTGCTCTTTCCAATATTGCGCCTTTTCGCTGGTAATATGAGAAAGCTTGATTGCGGCATCATTTTGATCGGTGATATTCGCCGGATTCAAAGCATACGTTTTGGATTCAACATCATAGGCGAGTAATTTGCCGTTACGATCAAATATCGATCCGCGTTTGGCTTTCAAGGGCATGGTCGACTGCTGCTGCGACAATGCGTAGCTTGCGAATTTTTCCTGATCAATAATTTGTATTTGACCTGCGCGAAGAGTAAAAATAATTCCCATTAGGGCTAGTATTAAGATCAGAGCTTTGCCCCTATTCATGACAGTATCGCGATTAAGGATTCTCATTTGTCTTTTGGACCTTTCATTGGTCGAGGCTCGGCCAAGACCTTCCCCGCCCCGAAAACGGCGTCTTCAATCCAATCATATACTCCGGTCTTATCTACATACATGCTTTTAGGTTCGACTTTCCTTGCCTTAACCGGATCTGAAATAATTATCCGGTCCATGACCTTCTGGGTAAGCCCGAAACGCACTGTCACGACTTTTTCAATTTCCGTCCAGGATTTTAATTCGGACAGAATCGCTCTTCTGCCGGAAATTTCGTTGACCAATTCATCTCTTTCAGCCTCAAGATTTTTCATCTTTGAATAATAGGCCTTGACCATATCAGCTTTCCATATCCAGACAATACAAATAACGAGCGCCAAAATCGGCACCATTATGACCAGCATTGTCCTCCTGGGGTTGCCTCCGCGTTTTCTCTTATATCCTCTCGGCATATCTCAATCTTGCTGATCGTGACCTGGGATTTTGGGCCACTTCATCTTCACCAGCCATTAAAGGTTTTTTGGTCATAATTTTTAACATTTTAGAGGCCCCGCATATACATTGGGGCACATTCGGCCCGCAAAAACATTTCCCGGAATAGAGTTGGAATAATCTTTTGGTGATACCGTCTTCCAATGAATGATAAGATAATACTACTATCCTGCCACCCGTTACGATCAGCGGGATGATGCTTTTCAAAGCGATCTGCAATTCATTCAATTCATTATTAAGATAAATTCTCAATGCTTGATAGACTCTGGCGGCGGTCTTGGTAAATCTCTGATGACCGACTATGTCCTGAATAATCTGGGCGAGCTGCTCGGTGCGTTCGGGTTTATCTCGAAGTATCGCCCGCGCGATCGAACGGGAATTTCGTTCCTGCCCGTATTCCTTTAAAATGAAAATCAATTCTTTTTCGTTCATACTTTTTATTGCATCGAAAGCTGAGAGCCCTGTACTGCGATCGAATCTCATATCCAATGGACCCGGGCGCTGAAATGAAAATCCGCGTTCCGGTTCATCAAGCTGCGCTGAATTAAGACCGAGATCAAAAAGGACCCCTGAGATTGGCTGAATATTTTCTTTAATTAGAAACGAAGCTACATTAGAGAAATTCATTTTCCGCAGTTCTATCCCATCAACCAAATTAGTTTGCCATCTATTGATTATTTCCTGGTCGCGATCAATGCCAATAATTTTGAATTTTTTCCCGAACGCACGATTTATTTCCTTTGAATGGCCACCCAGCCCGAAAGTGGTATCCACCAGATATCCACCAGGGGCGCTGCCGAAAATTTCAACAATTTCGTGTGCCATTACAGGCACATGGTCAATCATTAAATCAGTAGCTCGCCAGCCACATCTTCGTATGAACTGGGCTGGTTCGTTTCATATTGTTTTAATATCTCGGGATCCCAGAGCTCGAACTTATCCAAAACCCCTCTAATCACAACATCCTTTTTGATATTCGCCAATTCCAGCAGGCTTTGAGGAATTGATATTCTTCCCTGACCGTCGATTTTCAAATCGGCGGCGTTGGCCATGATGGTTCTGACAAACAAGCGAGCCTTAGCATCGGAAATGGTTTTCAAAGCGGAGAGTTTTTCCTCGATTTTGGACCAGGAATCATAAGGGTAAATATAAAGGCATCCTTCAAAACCGCGAACGACAACATAGCTTTCGTCGGCGGGCGATTCGGACTTGCCCCGAAACTTTGAAGGAATGTTAATTCGACCTTTGTGGTCTATCGAATAGTAATAAGTACCCTTAAATGTCGCCAACTTAGGAACCCCTCCCACTTTTACCCACTATATATCCATTTTGACCCACAATCGTCAAGAAAAAACTTTCACAAAGTTGTAGATTATTTAAAGATATTGCAATACAGCGATGAATATAGGCCGAATCCCATATAAAACTCCTGTCTATCGGAAAAGGTTATACCGAGGCAATATGCTCCTCTATTGTAACCGTATATTTATTAATGTCTTACAGGGCCGTTCCAGACCGATACCTAAGCAATACTGCCCCGGCATCCATGTTGCTCAAGTCTTAATCGTATTGAGTTCACTCAAGGAGGGGAAAATGAAAAGCACGCTGATATTCATCCTAACTTTATTGATTTCTGCGAGTTACGCTGACTCCGGGCAGTCAGCACAAGAGAGTTTCGATTATATTATCGAAACGGATGGGAGCACGATAGATCTATCGAATGGTCAGGCGACGATTGCACAAGGCGAGCTAAACCTTGTCCCTGGGGCGCCATCCATAGGATATAAGATTGTAAAAATCGTACTTCCACCTGAAACTGATGTTGACGGTATTACTGTAGAACTGGGATTGCCTCAGTCAATTGGGCAGGGGTATAATATTGACTATGTGAAGGGCGATCAAAGAACAGATCTCGATGGTCCCGATACGGCCGACGCACCGGACATGCAGATATATGGAAAAGATGAAATTTATCCAAATACCCGCGTTGAAATTCTCAGCTCCGGCTATTGGGGTGATATTCATCTGGCCAGTATCGCCGTCTATCCGGTCGCATTCAAACCATTATCCAGGGAAATAATTTTCTATCCCAGAATCATGGTGCATTTTAATTTATCTCCGAGAACATCCGGCAATAATCTTCGGCTAGCCAGCGATCGATTTGCCTATAAGGAAGTCAGTAATCTTATAGATAATAAAGCCGATCTGCCGATGTTCACATCATTACCTCCCATGGGAAAAGTTGGATTTGCGACTGATATAAATGTACCGCAGTTTTTGATTATTACTTCCGCCGCAATCGCGCCAGGATTCGGTCCATATATAGAATGGAAAAATCAGAAGGGACTTCCCGCGAATCTAGTTTTTATTGAAGATGTTTTGGGAACGTCATCGGGCAGAGATAACGCTGAAAGGCTGCGTAATTATCTTATTCAGGCATACAATAACGGTGTCAGATGGGTTATACTGGGCGGCGACGAAGACGTAATTCCAATAAGATATTTATATCCTGGAAATATAAGTAATTCCATACCTGCACTGGGCAGCCAGCAGGTTGGCGATATATACTATTCCGATCTCACGGGCGATTGGGATTTTGATAATGATGGCGTCTGGGGCGAATCAATTCAGGATCATCCGGATTATTATCCTGAAATTTATGTTGGGCGTGTACCGGCAAGAACCGCAGACCAGGCTCTTTTATGGACTACAAAAGCAGTTAACTACGAGAAAAATCCCGGCAATGGCGATCCAAGTTATTTGACTAAAGCCTTGTTTATCTGTGCCGACGAAATGCGTGATTTCAATCAGCATGTAGTCCTTTCAGCTTTGATGCCATCGAATTTTAATGTTAACGCAACTTCGCTAATTGAACAGCCGACCGGCGGTTCATCTGCTCCTACGGGTCCTTCGGCGGTTGATGTAATCAACCTTATGAATGAAGGATGGGGATTTATTTCCAACCTCAATCACGGCGCCATATCATTTTATGTGGTCCGTTCGGTAGGGTTTAACAGGAGTGACAGATCGCGAGTATGGGGCGATACCTTATATTATGCAGATGAATTAGGCTTTAACCACCTGACCACAGTCGATAAGCCGGCGATACATTACTCGATTAGCTGTGATGTTGCCGCATATGATTTCGATAAAGGAATCTTTAACCCGGGCCCATGGATCACATCATACTGCCTTGCAGAATCTTATGTTTTACAGCCTGGCGGCGGTGTAGCATTCCTTGGCAATACCAGATGGGGATGGGTATCATCATCCTATAGACTCGAAAGCAAATTCATCCAATATATTCTTCAGGATTCCACAAGCAGACTTGCAGTAGCGGAAGCGTTGTCAAAAATTGACAATCCGAGCTATCGCGATATCAATTATGGTCACAATCTTTTCGGGGACCCCGAGATGAGTATGTGGCTTTCCATAGAGGGTAATCTTTCAATAACGGGCCCTTCTCACATAAATGATAATGAGACTCAGACTATAAGCTACCAAGTTTCTGATAGCAATGGGCCATCGGCCGGAGCTAACGTATGTTTATATATGTCTGGAGATATTTTCCAGACAGGCGTGACTGATAATTCTGGAAATATAGAATTCACCGTTACTCCGCTAGGTAGCGGAAGAATGACTGTGACTGCTACCAAACCCAGATATATTCCCGGTCAAAATTTAGTGACGGTCGGATCGCTTTCGGGCACTAATGAAGATTTACCGTTGCCAGCTTATCCGACAATCAGCCAGAATTTCCCGAACCCATTTAATCCATCGACAACGATCGATTTTCAGATGCCGTCCGCCGGGAAGGCTGAAATCACAGTATTCGATATCGCTGGACGAATTGTGAAAAATCTGGTATCGGGCCAATTCCCGGCTGGAGCGAATCGGATTGTATGGAATGGCGATAACGAGTACGGGAATAAAGTTTCGAGCGGATTATATTTCTACAGATTTAATTCCGGACCGACAAAAATAGTCAAACAGATGGTTATGATAAAATAGCGTGCATCCCCTCAATATAATCCTGCCTTCGTCAATATTTCGGAGGCAGGATTTTTATTTTATATACAGAAAATCTGTCATTAGAATAAATTAGTTCGGCCGATGTTTTTAAATATCTATTTAGGGCTCCGACCCCCAAGGAAAATATAGGGAATCCCGGAGAATCTTTCCATGGCGATTTGGATGAGAATTCGGCCAGCACCAGACTATCGACAACGACAATCGAGATTCCAAGATTCGACAATGCATGCGACACTTCAGAGGAGTCTCTTATAGTCGTAAAATCATACGCGTTTTGCTCAGAAGGATTGAGATAAACGAAATTTCGATTCAGATAATACCCATCTGCCCTTGTCCAGAATGATGATAGAATCCCTATTTTACCATCAGGAGAAGTATTGCTCTCAATGGCCCGCCAACATTTGAAATATTCAAATTGATTCGCCATTTCGCCGCTGCGGGGGCTATTGGGATCAAATGTTTTATATTGCTCAAGAAAGCTATCCCTACCCATATTCTTAATTACAGAGATTACCCTATAAGATGTCTGACTAAGTACAGTTGGAATAGGGATTAGAACAGCAAAAATAAGTGCCATAATTATTGTATATTTAATTACCCCTCGCTCATCAATAGCCGCCTTTGCAAAATATGACCCAGCGATCGCCAGAAGCGGCAATATCGGCATCAAGTACCTTGCCAACGGAAAGCCGAAATACCAGAACAGATAATAGATTAATGAAAGGCAAGATATCCATCTGATAGCAGTGGGTATTTTCTTCATAAATAGCAACAGCAATGGCAAGAGTATCACGGCATATCCGATCCTGCCGCGAAATGCCTCAGGATCGAAAACTAAATTAAAGGGAGAGACGATTAAATTTAATATATTGGTGTCGGCGGTTTTAGCCGATATGGCTCTATTGAAAGCGTCGAATATTTGATACCAATAAGGTGAATGAAAATAATTGCCGAAAAATGGGTACAATGGATTACCGGTTACGAACCAGGAATACGCGTACCATGGTGATGCAACTACTATCGATATTGATAGAAACAGGGCAAATTGCTTAAACTTGGTTCGGCCGGTTATAAAATCATATAGCAATATAAGACCAAGAACGCCAATAATGCTCAAACCGGTAGCCTTAACTCCAGCCGCAAGCCCAGCTCCAATACCGGCGAAAATCAAACTTTTTATGGAGTCACTTTGCCTGAAAGCGAAAAATTGAACAACCGCAAAAAATATGACTCCTGTTAAAAGTATATCATTTTTTGAATCAACCAACTGCGTGGAAAAAATAGAGGCGGAAACTAAAATTAACGCGGCTATAATTCCAGAACCGCCTATTTCATCGGCTTTTCTCCAGACGGAAATAATTAAAGCTATAGCTAAAAGCAGAATAAAAAACTGCGCGCCTCGTTCCAAACCCATCGAGAGAAATGCAGTTGACATCATTTCCATGGCGCGAGGCGAGGCCGAAAAAATATTTCCTGGAATAAAAGTAACTCCTCCCGCTCTGGCGTAGATCTTCGGCAGACCAAGATGGAAATATAAGGCATCCGGGCCAACAGGATAAGAAAGCGCCGCCAATGACAGCCATACCGAGATTAAAACCATTATTATGAATACAAACAGGTGATTTTTAATAAATTCTTTAAGATGGCTTAGCAATACCTTGAATTTAAAAGCAAATAGAATTAGGAGTAGTAGCGTAATGATGTAGAATAATTGGTGGTTAATCCATCCCAACAGGCCGATAGCAAATATTATCGTCCCCATAAACGCAGTCAACGGGAATATATTTTCAAATTTGAAACGTGATCCTTCTCCGGATACGGCAATCTGACCCAGTGAAAGCAGCCCTCCTGCCCAGATAATTGGAATTACGATATCAAATATAATCATTTCATTATATGAATTATTTTTTCGATTCTATCGACAAATGTTTTAATTAAATACGCTGCTACTGTAATGACAATTATCGATGAAATCATAATTTTCGCTGATTTCGAAAAAGATTTATCTTTAATGGCTTTGGCATTGGACACGATTTCTCTAAACAATAAATCGAATCTCCCGGCCAATGAATCCCAACCAAATTTATCGACGACATATTTCCTGGCATCTTTCCCCATGGTGTCAACGAGATTATTGTCGCCCATCAATCTTGCGATACCATCAGAAAGGGATTTGACGTCTGGATCAACGATTAACCCTGTCTTTTCATTGATAACCAAATCAGCGGTGCCTCCAAGGCCAAAAGTTATTGAAGGAACCGAGCAGGCCGCGGCTTCCGCGACTGTCAATCCGAGACCCTCGGGGATAAGGCTGGGCAACGCGAGTACTCGTGCCTGGCGATAAATTTCGGGTAATTTATCATGTTCTATAGAATCGATTATCTCAATGGAATCCGATATCTCGCTATCATCTATAAATTTCTTCAATGAGTCTCGTTCAGGGCCATAGCCGATAATCTTCAACTTAGCGCCAGAATAATGCCGCAAGTTTTCGACAAATGCCTGCACCAGAAGATTTATCCCTTTTTGCTTAATTAATCTCCCAACGTACAGAACTGTTCTTGATTGAGAATGGCGGAATATCCGACGGAGTAAATTTCGAAGTATCGATACCCATGGGAATGACTTTAATTTTTTCAGATGGAAAATTAGATTTCAAAATTGAACTCATATATTCACTATTAACAGTGACTGCCGCTGAATTATCAAAAGCTTTTGTCGCGAAATATTTCAGAATCGGTTTTCGTGAGAGATGGATATCGGTACCATGCCCCGTAATCACGATCGGCGCGTTGCATTTCCAGAAAATGCTGTTAAGCCAAAATGCGCTAGGATAAATCCAATGAAAATTAACAAGATCGAAATCCTCATCTACCGCAAGTCTCAATGATTCTCTATACATTGATAGAATATAGAACGCTATTTTAATAATTACCCATGGCTTCTTTTTGAGATTCGGGATAATTCCGCCGGCATCATATCCGAGGGTCTCGAATCTCTCGGGCAGGTAACGAAACCGCTTGATTTTGATATCATCCCAAATTTCATTTTCAGGGAAACCATTTTTATGAGGAACAAGAACGGTAATATCCCATCCGAGCTTTTTCAGGCCCTTGCAGTAATCCCATACAAATGGGGACAGGCTGTCTCCGGGGGTTTTCGGAAAACTTGAGGATATGACTAATAGCTTCATTGCGGATATTAATTCGAATTAGACTTTTTTATATTGATAAGTGTTTCTTCGAGCAGCAAACGATTAGCGCTTACTAAATCGGCCAATAAACCAAGAACCCAAACCATAAAACCTATTAGAATCAGTATTGCCGATAAAATCAATGATTGCAGATGACCTTTTTGATTATAAAGAAAATATAAAAACAAGTATCTCAAATCGAGGAATACACCTCCCGCAAAAAATACTCCTCCTAAAAGTCCGAAGGTCTTTAGCGGGCTGTACATCATATATACTCTCAATATTGTCACTGCCGAGCGGGCGACATAATTCCAATTGCTTGAGATAAGCCGTGACTTCCGCGGTGATGGCCTGACATCAACGGGCACAGCCGCAATCGAAAGACCGATTCTTCCGGCCTGAATTATTGTCTCTAGCGTATAGGTATATTGAGATAAAATATTGATTTTGATCGCCGCTTCCCTTGAATATGCCCTGAATCCGGACGTAGTATCGGGAATATCAGTACCTGAAAATTGCCTGACTGCCCAGCTGCCAAATCGTTGCAGCAATTTCTTGGTTATTCCATAATGGTCAGTATTCTTCATATCGCGGCAGCCAATAACCATATCAGCATTGGCATTGATTATGGGATCGATTAATTGTTGAATCTGGTCAGGCGGAAATTGCGCATCGGCGTCATAATTCACGATTACATCAGCGTTCATCTCGAGCGAAGTCTTTAAACCCATTGAAAACACCTTGGCAAGCCCCTGGTGCTTTTTCAGGCGAACCACCCTTGTTGCGCCGCATTTCAAGGCGATTTCGTGACTATTATCGGTGGAGCCATCATCGATGACGAGAATTTCCACGTTTTCGAAACCCGGGATATTTTTGGGAAGATTTCTAATAGTGGATTCAAGCTGCCCGCTTTCATTATAGCAGGGTATTTGAATAATTAATTTGCTCATATTATTAAATCTCCCATCTGTCGTCGCAACTGAATCCTAAATCGCCACAAGACAAAGCGCGGCTTCAAAATCTGGATTTGAATATATTATCCCGATTCCATAAATAAAATCAAAATAATACTTCCCCTTCATCGAAAGGCGGATCATGTTCTTCATTTTGTGCCTTGTCTGTACCCCATAGCAAGGTTACCGTAGAATAGCCAGTCGAAGCAAAAATTGGTACACAGAGGAAATCCCGTGATCATAAATATAGCCCTTAAAAATGCCAGAAATGCACTTGTTCTGAGTGGGAATAAGATGAACGAAAATAATCTTCTACCAAAATTGTACTTTGAATCAGGAAGCCCAAGGAGCCATCCATTGTTGAAAATTACGGTATCAGGATGGGATGCGATAAGCCTTGAATACCCATTTTGGCCATATTTTTTGTAATCATTGACAACTTCAGTAATTGACCTCTTATGGTAATGATAGCAGATCGCCTCTGGCAAATAATAGATCTTATGTATGTTCTTTTCGAGGCGAAGTCCAAAATCTGTATCTTCACCACCCCAGCCTTCGAACTTGGGGTCAAAGCCGGCAAGTTTTCCGAAGACTTCTTTCCTGATCGAAAAATTATTACTTGTAAAATATACGCCCGGTATTTGTCCTTTATCGGTGTTGGATAATCTGCCTCTTGAATAAAGATATTTTTCGAGTCTACCGGATCGCCACTCTTTCGGCCATTTGACATTTCCAACGTAAACAGGAGCCAGGTCGCTATTCCATGCCGCCCACAAGGTCGAAATAAAATTCGCCTCTGGAATCATATCGCCATCGAGAAATGTAACCCAAACACCAACAGCTTTTTCAAAGCCTTTATTGCGGTTTTTGGCACGACCTTCACTTTTTTGAGAACGGATATATTTTAGAAAAATCGGAAATCTGAGTCCTTTTATAAATTGATCCGTTCCGTCGTTCGAGCCATCATCGGTAATAATAACTTCAAATATCTTAGGGCTGGAGATCTGCCTGGCAAGACTATCAAGAATCTTCGCAAGCGTGTTTTTTTGATTAAATGTAGAAATTACTATCGAATATTCAATCATTGAGAATCAGCCATTTCTTCATACATTTTTATCAATTTAGTTGATTCATTCTCCCAATTGTGTTTTTTCGCGGATTCGATACAGTTTCGTTTTGCTTGATTATATTGATCGAGGCTAAAAAGGAAATTATCGATCTGGTGTGCGGTTATTTCAGGACTGGCAGAGGATGCTACAAACCCGGTCTTCTCGGAACTGACAAAACCTGCCAACTCAGGCAGCGGCGAAACAATTTGTGGAATTCCGGCCATCAAATACTGAAACAATTTTTGCGGCAACGCCAGTCTGTGATTTATGGAAACATCTTCCAGTAGCAGCATTCCAGCATCGGCACCTGCCGTGTAATTAAGCAACTCAGCTGCTGGAATCATCCCGGTAAATCGAATTTTATTTTCAATGCTCAGACTCCTGGCCCTGTCTTTTAGAACATTCATTAATGGCCCATCACCAATAATTACCAGCGATACTCTCTCCATACTCTTGATCATCTCGAGTAGCTTTAAAAGTCCCTGTCCATTTCTTAATATACCTTGGAAAACCAATATTTTCCACCCTGCGGGAATATTATATTTCGAATGCAAATTTATTGGTCTGAGACTGCCCGGCTTCGGAGCGACATTTCTTATTATATTTGGGAATATTATCGAGTATCTCGATACCAATTCGCGGCCGATAGAATCGTTAACAGTAATAACCCTCGCCGCCTTTATTATCAATCGGGTTTCGAGCCTTCGCCATATTCCTCTGATAAATGGCCTGCCATTCAGGGCTTCGATTTCGGTATACAATTCTCGGGATTCATAGATTACCTTACCACCGGTTCTAGAGCAGGCCCAAGTTGCGGCGCGCAGCGTATCCAAATCTACCGCATGATAAGCATCCGGCTTAATTTTTATCGCTTTTAAGGCCGCCAAAATATTGTATTGAATAAAACGCATTTTTCTCGATGGCCATGTCCATTGGGGAATTCGATGAATCGGGCAATCCAGGTAATGATTTGATTCGCATCCGGTAGTGGCGATTATTTCGACTTGATGCCCTGCAGTCTTAAGCGCTTCCACTTCAAGCCTTGCCCGAGAATCAAAATCAAAACTATTTAATATAAAGTAGACTATTTTCAAAATTCGCCGCTCATTCTTGATTTTACCAGCTTAGATATTTCGCTCATGGTTCCAAAATATGCGCCATTATCCTTCATATATTCGACAATTTTTATAAATAGATTTCCCCAGCCTGGGAAATCGCGTTCATACAACGTCCTCTGGTGCCAATCCAATACTATTAGTCCTCCGGAATTCGATGTATCATTAATCAGCAGTTTCGCCCGGTCGAAAACGCTATCTTCATTCGCGGTCGTGCCCCCTATCAATCCGCAATCCATAATTGCCAGCGGGATTTCAACAATATTCAGAGCCCGATCCCGTTCTCTGTCAAATGGAACGAAAGGAAGATCTATTCCCCTAAAGAAACCTATCGACTGATCTGAGCCAAGGCATGAAGAATACGAGAACCCAGATTTTTCGATCGCACGCCAAAACTCAGGAAGAAATGCGGACATGTAATGCGGCCGAATTCCGTCGATACTATTTCCGCAATAATCTGATAATTGTCCTTGAGCTTCCGGAATATGATTCCCATCATAGCAGCCGGCACTGCTGTGCAATGCAATTTCGAAACCATTTTCTTTAAGCTCAGCTATGCGGTCGGACAATATATTAAGATTGTAAACTGGATCATTTTCGAATAGGCGATTTCCCGCAAATATATAAAATGTGGATTTTAATTTCAGATCTTTTTCGATCGTTATCCATTTGCCAATTGCGTCATAGGGATTCCCTCGCCCTTTAATCGGCGCGAAGCAGGAATCGACAAGAGCGGATAAGCCGCCCTTGACACTTTTTTTATATAGCAGACGGATACCGCCTTTAATTGTTCTTCGGGCTATGTCTACATCATGAGTCAGGGCTACTCCAAATTTATAGTCATTTGGCCAGAATTTTGTCATACTTTCTTGCTTTGTTATCGCGCCGACTTCAAACAATTTCTTTTTGAAGTCCCATATTAATCGGCTTAATCCGGGGCCGGACTTATAATCGGCAGGAGTTTCGGAATTAGCAAATGGTCCTTGCTTCAGTGATAATGTCATCTTGTCGGCAAGAATAGATATGATATCATAAGAGCCATTATCAAATTCATTATAATTAAGGACGACGGAATCGGGAGGACTAATATTATTATTCTTATAAATTTGAGGATTTTCATTATCTATTTTGAATTTCACGCCTATCACGGCAGATAAATAGGCGAAACAATGATTGACTAAATTTGGGGATAAGAGATTATCGCTATAAAAATAACGCAATTCCGTAGCGAAATTAGTGCCTTGCATGCTTTATTTCCCTGAGAATATCGAACAGTCGTCCCGCTAAATTAAAACTTTTCTTTATGTGCAGATGAGGTGTTTCTTTTCCCCCAAATGATTTCTTGAATTCAGCAATACTCTCGATCTGTCCTGCGACCATATCCCAAGTCTCGATCCCGTTCCTCATTATATCATAACCGATCTCAGCCATCAGCAATTGATTTGATCCAAGATTATGAAATTCGGGATTAGAGCCCGCAACCCAGTCATATGCAAAATTCCCATAAATCAATTCTGCGCGGAAGGCGATTGGTTCATTTTCAAAGAAAGCCGCATAAACTTTCAAGAGAGACGCATCAATTAATTTCCGCGCCCAACTTTCAACTGACGACGGCGGTATTATCGGTCTTTTTCCTTTCCGCTCAAAAGGCATTTGCCAAAGCCCTAACGGGAGGTTATCTACAATTCTAACTTCTATCTTTTCTTTTTGCGCCTTTTTTATCTTCCTGACAACGCGTTCCTTAAAATCCCTGCCCCAATTTTTTAAATCCGCGCCGCCAATTGAAACAGTATAAGTTTGAATTATTTTCCAGCCATTAAAATGGCTTTTATCCAGCGGGGTTTGGGGGGGGATACTCAAATACGCAAAATCATAATTTAGCGAAAAATAATGGTCAATTGATTTCGCAATCAAAGCTAAATCGAAATCTTTACCATAAATAAGAGGCCCGCAGTATTGAAATAAATGCGGGATTGTGGCCCTTCGAATTAATGGCCTCTCTCTCGCTAATATATTTAGCGCGCCGCTATTCCTTTCGTCCAATATTATATTAAATGAATGTCCTGCTAAATTTAGAAATTCTGCGCCAGCATCTACAAAAATTGGATGATAGAATATACCACCCCATGTAGTTCCCAATAGGGGATCACAAGTGCTAATAGGCGAGAATGAAATTTTATTTGATGATTGCAAGTTTTCCAGTGCCAGAAGTATTCCCAGATCTCACTTGGAAAATATAGATACCGCCTGCGACAGGCTGATTATTGGAATTTTTTAAATTCCACTCATCCGTAACAACCCGGGCCACCAATTCGCCTGCCACGTTGTAAATAAATATTGTCGAGCCGGGAGGAATTCTCTTAAATCGGACTCTACTTTCCCCCTGAGATACGATAACAGGATTGGGATATGCTTCAACTCGATTAATGTTTGGAAGTTCCACACCTGATTCAAATATAGATAATCCGCCTTCGGTGCCGATATAAATTGTACCCTTTACTTTATCAACTGCGATATCGGTAATCGAATTATTAAGAAGAGGGCTATTCGAAGTATTATAGATATGTCTCCATGAACTCTTGTCCGCGTTTAGGACACCAATTCCTGTGCCGGTACCAACCCATATATTGCCAGCACCATCGGATTCCACGGCATTGACTCTGCCGGATAATTCAAGCGGTTGTGCCACTCTATCTGCCGAATCAGAATAAATTGTCGTATAGAAAAGTCCGGTCAATGATCCAAACCAGAGATTGCTATCGGGATCAAGAGCCAGATCAAGAATAAATTCCCTGCTGATGAAGGGCTCAATGGAATAGCTGGATGAATCAAAAGGCGAAGCGCCAAAATGAAATCTATCGAGTCCGGCCTCGCGACCTACCCATAATACATTTCCCTGCGCCTTTAATTCATGAACATCATTGTCCGGGAAGCTATTGGGCCCAGTGAAAAAAGTATGCCATAAGGAATCCGTCGGGTAAAATACACCTAATGTAAGATTCTGAACCGCGTCAAGCGCATTCATCCAAATATCTCCACGGAAATCTTCTGCAATATCAGTCACTGCCCAATAGGACGAATCACGGTATTGGACATCATACACTCCCCACATTGGGCTATTTGAAAAGTCCCAATGAAACCAATTGGCTCCATCAAATTTAAAAAGTCCTCTTCCCCAATCTCCAATCCACACGGAGTGATCTGAAGTTACGGTGATGGAGTAAGATTGCTGTCCACTATACGGAGAATTGGCTGAATTATTTATGGTCCAGGTACCAGCTCTCAAAATACTGATCGAGTTATTGCTATGAGTCATCCAGACTGATCCGCTAGAATCAATAGCGATATTTCTGATAATATTCGAGGCCGGGCCGGGAATTGAATATAAATTCCAAGTTGAATCGGACAACCCCGTCAATCCCTTACTTCGAGTTCCACCCCACAATATTCCGGTGGAATCAGATACAATATCATTCAAAACATCAGGTACAGGAGAATATTGGTATGTAACCCAGCTTGAACCGTTATAATTAAAAAGCTGGCCGCCTGCGGACGCCATCAAAAGAGTATCTATCATCGCCAGACGGACTATGGATGTCCCCTGCAAACCCATTGGAATCCATAATGTATCAGGATCAGTCGTAAATTTGTAAACCCCATTTAGAGTGCCGATCACGACAGTATCGCGATAAGAAATTATGGAATTTATATTCTGATCACTGTCGGTATTACCTAATCCGTTTTGGCCTTTGCTAAATGATCTCCAGAAACCATAATACTGAATATTATCTATAGTATCCTTATTTATGAACGCTACTCCGCGGGCTGTGCCGGCCCATAGATTCTCCCCAACTATCGCTATACTGGTTACATCTTCCTCGTTGGGGAGATTGCCCAGCTTTCGGGCGGTATCCTTGATTTCCCCGCCGTTGGAATACATCATAAATTTGCTGACACCTAGATCATTGGCAATCCACAATTTTAGTCCGTCGGTTTTCAAATCGAATAACGATACGGGTCTGGCAATATAACCGGTGCTATCCCGAATTGAGTAATTTTTGATATTTCCGTTGACTAATAATTTAGTTAACCAGCCATTTGATGTACCGCACCAAATATTGCCGGTGGTATCGGAAGATATGCAGTAATAATTGATCCCGCCCAATCCGTCAACATTGGTCAATTTGGTTATGGATTGATCTGAAGGCCGATAAGAAACAATACCGCCTGAAGTCACCCCCCAGATTTGATTATTATTAATCAAAATTCGACGAACATTATCGGTATTTGTATAACTTGACCAATTTTGTCCCCATAGAGAGACATTTAAAATTGTAATCAAGAATAATAATTTACAAAAGCTTTTTAACATAGCGCCTTACCGGTAAAGATATTTAAATCCGGGCCAAAAGGCAATAACCAAAGCGAGAAATGTCAATATTGCTGCAATTTTGGGTATTATATCGCCAATGACTCCATAAATGCTCTTTGAATCGATTGGGCTGATTTCCGCAGTAATAAAAAGCTCCTTAAAAATGTCGCTTTTAGTCAAAATCCTGCCCCACTTATTAACTGCCATCGAAACTCCCGTATTACCAGCTCTAACTACTGGAATTCTATTTTCTACGGCTCTGAATACCGACATCATAGCGTGTTGTTCCATCAATGATGTCCGTCCAAACCACATATCGTTGGTGATTACGACAAAAAATTGCGCGCCTTTTTTGGCGAAATCGCGACAATATCCCGGGAACGCCGATTCAAAGCAAATCAATGTGGCAAATTTAAAGCCATTAAGACTGAAAACAGTCTGTTCCCGACCGGATGAAAAATCCGCCTGGCCTAAATGGATATCTTTCAGAATCTTGAATCTATCGGAAAATGGAATTCGTTCACTGACCGGCACTAAATGAACTTTTGAATATAATGTATATCCTTCTTTATACGGTTTGAGGAGCGCAGCCGAATTGAAGTAAATATATTGATTGGGCCCAACCGTCTCATAATATGGGATGCCTGTAAGGATGGGGACATTCAGCGAGTCTACAAAAGCTTTAATTTTATAATATTTCTGTTTTTCCTGAAGAATATATGCTGGGATAGCAGTTTCGGGCCATACGAGGAAGCTGGCGCCTTGCGATACGGCTTTTCTCGAAAGTGCAAAATGCCTGTCGAAATTCATCTGGAGATTTTGTGGATCCCATTTCAAATCCTCAGTCATATTGCTCTGAATCATCCCGACCTTCAGAGAATTTCCAGCAGATTTATCATTAGAACCGGATAGTCTGAAACCTCCATAAACTAACAGGAATGCCACAATTAAGAGAGACCCGGATCGTAGTTTCCACTGAGTTCCTGAAGTCATTTCGAATTTAGGCGAAATCGACACATAAATAATCATATTGAAGAATAGAATTAAAATTGAGATTAAATATACTCCGCCCAGGTCGGCAGCCTGAATCATTATCAGATAATAATCAAGTGCATATCCGAAATCGCACCAGGGATAATTCAATTCCGACATAGTGAAAAGCCAATTGACCGCCACAAAAAATAATGGCACAAATACTATCGCAATCCACCTGTTTCTAGCGAGAAGCCTTTCAAATACCATACTACCAAATGCGGGAATTAATGATAATACCAACACCGTGGCAATCATTCCGGGGACTGTTACCCAGGCAATATAGTAGATAAGACCCAAATAAAAAATCATCCCCCATATATAGCCGTACTTAAATGCCTTTTTCGGCGATACGTCCTCTATAGAGTAAAGCAAAGGAACCAGAGCGATAAAAATAAGAAGACCAAAGTGAAATGGTGGAAATGAAATAAAACTAACTATCCCCGATAATAAAACTAATAAGATTTTTCTATTTTGCATTATTTAGTATTAATTCCGAAACGAATAATATTTTATTTTAAGAGACATTGCCCGGTCATGGCCTGAGGCTTGGGTATTTGCAAATATTCGAGCATTGTGGGGGCGACATCGGCTAAGACCCCGGTGTCTCGTAATTTTCCGTTGCAATTATCATCCACTAATATGAATGGCACCGGAAATGTCGTATGGGCCGTAAACGGCCCGCCATCATCGTCTATCATTTTTTCAGAATTACCATGATCGGCGGTAATCATCAAAACCCCGCCAATTTTTCTGACCGCGTTTACAATCTCTCCAACGCATTTATCGACAGTTTCAACCGCCTTTCTCGCAGCCTCAAATATTCCGGTATGACCTACCATATCGCAGTTGGCATAATTCATTATAATGATATCGTAAGTTTTCTGTTTAATTTTTTCGACAGTCGAATCGGTAAGTTCATACGCGGACATTTCAGGTTTCAAATCGTAAGTGGCAACCTTGGGCGATGGTATCATGATTCTATCTTCGCGTTGGAAAGGCTTCTCATTACCTCCATTGAAGAAGAAGGTTACGTGAGGATATTTTTCTGTTTCCGCAGTCCTTAATTGACTCAATCCCCGCTGGCTGATTATTTCTCCAAAAAGATCACTTAAATGGTTCTGAGGAAATGCCACATTGGAATTGAGGTTGACATCATAAAGCGTCATGCTGACCATTGAAACTACCGGGCCCCCGTCGCGGCCGAACCCATCAAATGCCTGATCGGTCAGAGCCTGGCTTAATTCTCTGGCGCGATCCGCCCGAAAATTATAAAAAATCACGCCGTCATTCTTACCCAGAGTATGATCAAAACCATCGATTGCAATTGGCTCCATAAATTCATCAGTGATATCCTTGGAATAAAATTCTTGTATCGTTCTAATTGGATTGCTGGATACCTGACCTTTTCCGGAAACAATCAAATCATAGGCCTTTTTGACTCGTTCCCAGCGCTTATCGCGATCCATGGCATAGTACCTTCCGACAATACTACCCAATTTCCCGACACCGATATTATTGCATTTATCCAGAATTTGCTTAACATATTCCGCTCCAGAAGTCGGAGAAGTATCTCTGCCATCCAGAAAGGCGTGAATAACAACATCTTTCAGGCCTTGTTTTTTGCTCATTTCCATAAGAGCATATAGGTGATCAAGCGATGAGTGAACGAGCCCGTCGGAGGCCAGACCCATCAGATGTAATTTCCCTGAGTTTCTCTTAACTTTAGCCATAAGATCGATAAACGCCTTATTAGTGAAAAAATCGCCATCTGATATGGATTTATCAATTCGTGTGACCTCTTGATAGACGACTCTTCCAGCGCCTAAATTCAAATGCCCTACTTCGGAATTGCCCATTTGTCCTTTTGGCAGGCCTACGGCTAATCCAGACGTCTCCAGGATAGTATGTTGATATTTCGATAGATAAAGATCGTAATTGGGTTTATGAGCCGCTGCGACAGCATTGCCCTTGATATCGGGGTTAAGGCCAAAGCCATCCATTACAATCAGGACAATCGGGCGGGGAATATTACTCATATTTTTAGCATGACTTTGCCGGTACCCGCTATCAACCCTCCTACAGGGACAACTTCAAAATCCGGGGCTCTCATAATTTTTCTTATATAAGGAATATCCTTGGGTCGGACTACCGCTACCAACCCTATCCCCATATTAAACACACGAAGCATTTCCTCGGTTTCAACATTGGCCAATCTCTGGATCGCTCTAAATATGCCCGGCGGATTCCAAAATGACGTGTCAATTACAGCATCCAAATCTGGAGGCAATATCCTCGATATATTGCCCTCAAATCCTCCACCGGTAATATGCGCTACGCTTTTGAATAGTTTGTTTTTTATGAATGGATATATATCCTTCGAATATGACCTGTGAATTTTTAGCAGTTCATCGCCTAATTTAGTTTTGGTCTCAGGTATAATATCATCGAGCGACATATTCCCGATTTCAAAAAACGCCTTTCTGGCAAGCGAGTAACCATTGGTATGCAATCCGCTTGATGACATCCCTATAAGAACATCACCCGCTTTGAGTGATTTTGGTTTCGGAATAAATTTCTTGTCCGCCAAGCCAACCATAAACCCGGCAAGATCATATTCACCGGGGGAATAAAATCCGGGCATTTCAGCAGTTTCACCGCCAACCAGAGCGCATCCGTTCTCTTTACAACCCTGCGCCATGCCGTTCACAATTGACGCGACCACTTCGTCGTCCATTTTGCCCAGACCAATATAATCCATGAAAAATAATGGCTTTGCTCCGAGACATAGAATATCATTGGCAAGATGATTTACCAGGTCATGTCCGACAGTATCGTGGCGATTAGCCTGGAATGCCACCTTGAGCTTGGTGCCGACACCATCGGCAGATGAAACCAAAACCATGTCTTTGCCACCAAAACCTTTTGATGAAAACATAGAGCCGAAATTACCGAAATCCCCGATAACCCGCTCGGTGAATGTCTCACGAACTATGTCGCCCAGACGGATCTTTGTCCTGTCCGCCAGGTCAATATCTACCCCCGATTGGGCGTAACTATTTTTGCTTTTCATGATTCTTACTATAATAGTTTGTTGCCGTTAATCTCAAGCTCAAATTTCAGCCCGAGAAAATCCGCAGCGCGGCGGCAGACAATCATTCTTGATAGAAATATCTCGAAATATTCCATAACTTGCGAAACCGAAGTATCGATTGTAATTTCCAATGCAGCCTTCTTATTGGCCTCATCGATACGCAAAAATGATGATTTGGCGGCGTAGTTTACGCGGTCATGGATATCTACATTGATCATGTCAAGATTTCGTACTCGAGAGCTATGGACGTCGGATTTATCAGCAAGTATTACAGCGGCGGCGACATCCGAAACTGGATAGCCGTCACGTTCATCGTGATTTCCGATAGCGGCGATAACTTCCAGAATGTCGGATATTTCCATCCCCATATCCTTCAAGAGCGAAAACGCCATGACAGCTGCTGTTTGGGCGTGAAAATCGCGATTGATAAGATTTCCGATATCATGCATATATCCGGCAATTGCGGCCAATTGTCCCTTTTTTTCACCTTTGCCTAATCTTATCATGATATTATAGGCAATATTAGCCGCCAACGAACAATGTCTTTGGCCATGCTCGGTATAACCTATGACAGCCAGGACTTCATCGGCCTTTTCAATAAGCCTGGTAACCGTTTTGTTTTTTTTGACATCGTCTACTGTGATCATTAATCTTTATTCCTTTCAGTGATGCTGGCGATTCATAGCAATCACTTAATTTAGCATCATTGGGTGATATTATCAAGAAAATCAGTCAAAAGATACCGGGTCGATATCGATTCTTACGGTCACACCTTTTAGACTATTTATATAATTATCCATTTTTTTAAATATCAGATTAGGATTTAAGCCCAAATCAATTTTCATTAATAGCTGATATCTATATTGGTTGCCTCTTTTGAATATTGACGCCTGGGCCGGACCCAATATGCCAATACCAGTATCGACTATATTCGAAAGTAATTCATCCTTCAGGCTGGAGGCAACATTGGAAGCTCTCGTGGAATTGGATGACGACACCATTATCTGTGCCAATCTCTTGAACGGCGGATAGCCGAGCGCCGATCGTATTTTTGCCTCATTTTCCAGAAAGCCCGTGTAATTATCGGCGGTAAGATAACCAAAGACGGGGTCGTCCGAAGAGAAACATTGCACAACGACCGCCCCGGGATCGCCCTTTCCCATTGAACGGCCCGCTCGTCCGGATGCCTGAGTGAGCAATTGAAGGACTCGTTCGCTAGCCCTGAAATCAGGTAATGATAAACCGATATCGGCATTAATTATGGCTACGAGGCTGACTCTGGGGAAATGATGCCCCTTGGCAACCATCTGAGTCCCTAAAAGGATCTGATATTTCCCCTGTCCAAAATCATCGAGAATATCACGGCTTTCCCATTTGGATGATGCTACATCGGAATCGAGTCGGACTGTCCTTGCTGATGGCAGTATTTTTTTCAAAGTTTCTTCAAGCCTCTGCGTACCCGCGCCTCTAAAGCTCAGGCGGGTGGAATTGCAATTAGGGCAAGCCGAAAGACCTTTTTGCTCTTTGCCGCAGAAATGGCAGATCATCCTGTCTTTGGTTTTGTGATAGGTCCATCCAATTTCGCAATCAGGACATTTCCCTACCCAGCCGCATTCGAAACAGACAACCGCGGAAGAATACCCACGGCGATTTAGAAGAATTATTACCTGCTCTTTCTTTTTCAGTCTAATTGAAATTTCCTGGTACAGCCGCTCCGTAACAGGCCAAAATCCTTTGGGGATCACCGGGACTTCAGCAGGCGATAATTCCGGTTTTCTGGCCGTAGAAATTATCTCGACTTTCGGACTGCTCTTCCCCGCGATCCTTTGAGGTAATGTCAAAAGTTCAAGTTCGCCATTACGAGTCTTATGATACGATTCAAGCGATGGCGTGGCGGAACCCAACAAAACTGCACAATTAGATAGTCGACCTCGCTCCAACGCCATATCGCGAGCGTTATACCGCGGTGAGGGATCATCCTGCTTGTATGAATGATCCTGTTCTTCATCCACGACAATCAGGCCTAAATTCTTTAAGGGAGCAAAAATGGCGGATCGCGCGCCAATCATAAGACATTTTTCCCCTGAATTGGCCTGCTTATAGATCGATAACCGTTCGGTTGCTGTTAGATGAGAATGCCATATTAATGGGGGCACTCCGATGAATTTCTCGAAGCGGGTGATTATCTGAGGGGTCAATGATATTTCGGGTACTAACACGAGAACCGATTTCCCCAGTCCTAACGCCCTTTGAGCCGCTTCCAGGTATATCTGTGTCTTGCCCGATGATGTCACACCGTAAAGGAGAAAGCCTTTGTATTTATTTTCATAGATGGCGGTTTCTATTTTGTGGAGAGCCGCTTGCTGCCATAATGTTAATTCTACTACGGGTCCGTCTTTTATGGATCTCAAATGCCCGGTATCTGCCAGCTTTTTATCTATTAAATAAAATTCAGCTAGATTCTTCTTAATAAGGGTCGATACTGTAGAAAGCGAAAAACCATCTTCTTCGAGCGATGAGACCTTAATTCCTTCCGAAAATTCCTTAATATGATTCAATAACAACTCAGCCTTTGGCGTAAATTTAATACTTGCGGGCACAGGCTCCAATTTCGCTCTGATCCATTTTTCCTTGCCCTTTTTCGATTGAGAAGAACCGGCCATATGACTTGAAAGCGAAATGGCACCCCTTTGAATTAGGTCGTCAACTTCGGTGCGGGAAATTCCTTTGTAACGCCTTAAATCATCATGAGAGATTTTGCCGGGATTGTCTCGGATGGCGTTTAGAAATTCAATTATGCCTGCGCCGAAATCGGCATCTGAATTTATTAGTCCCGGGTAATAATAGGCTTTTTTCCGTTGCAAGGTGCTCGGCGGAAGGGCCGCTTTTAACACCATTCCGGGAGTAGTGATATAATAATCCGCGACAATCGAGACAAACTCTATCATCTCATCGGACAATCTTAATTCCGGATCGCCCAACGCTATTATGGATTTAATTTTTTCAACCGGATGATCAATTTTGTCGCTTACGGAAATGACCATTCCAATAATTGTCTGATTGCCAAATGGCACATTTACGAGCATGCCCCGAACGATTATCCCTTTCATCGATTCCGGGATGATGTAGGTAAAATAATCTCGATGAGGCACTGGCAGAGCGACATTCGCGAACATTTAGATATGGTTCCTAAAAATGTAAAGGCAGCTCGCCCGCCGAAAACCGCGAACAAACTGCCTTAAATTACTCATTCGCCGTTACTTCGGCTGATTAGTAGTGCAATCCTGATATTTTTTATATGCTTCTGCGGCCGATTTCTTGTCGCCTTTAAGAGTATAGACCTGGGAAATAAGATCCCAGCCGGTGCATTCGGTGGGGTTTTCCTGAGTTAAGGTCAAAAGATTTTTCAGGGCTTCATCATATTTGGCTTCAGAAACAAGCACGACATTTAGGTTTACTTTAGCATTTACATCTGTTGGGCATTTCTGAACAGCTTGATTGAATGCGTCTTCAGCTTTATTATTTTGTTTTAGTTTCTGGAAATAGACAATACCGAGATTAAACCAGATATCGCAATTATCAGGGACAATTTTTAGGGCGCTGATATAGAAGTCAGCGGCTTTTTCATATTCCTTATTTTCCTCTGCAATTGCTCCCCGTCTGGCCATAGCCTCAGCGTTGGAGGGGTCCATTTCCAGGATCTTGGAATAAATTGTATCTGCCTGATCGTATTTCTTTAGAGTAAAACAGAGTCCGGCGTAATTTTCCAAGAGTTTAACATTCTTAGGCTCTAAGGAATAGGCTTTCGTATAATATACATAGGCTGAATCATCATTTTTGAGCTGTTGCCATACAAAACCTGTATTTGTATATCCTTCATACCGTTCGGGCATCAACACGATGCAACTCCGAAAATCAGCCATTGCAGAATCTAATTTGCCGTCTTTTGCTAATTTTACGCCGCTATTAAATGCCGCTGTCCAAGCATCGCCTCGGTATTTAGTTGCTTCTTCTTTGTATTTTGGACTTAAACGGGCGGCGGCGTCAAATTCCGCCAGCATTTGAGCGGTATTGCCTTTTTCCTTGTAGCATGTACCTAAGAGAAAATGAGATTCAGCATTTAATGAATCCTGGCCAATCGCAAGGTTAAAATCTTGTATGGCTTTGTCATAATTTTTGGTATTCATGGCAATTTTGCCGGATGTGATATATTTATTCTGGCATCCTGATATGATTAAAGCGACCGCCAGCATCATCACCATGATTAAAAATAACCTTTTCATTTTACCTCCACCAGCTTTCTATTGTATATGTCATTGTATTATCGCCATTTGATTTGACGGGTACCTGAAATTCTACTTTATAAGCGCTGACCTTTTTATATTCGAGATTTGATTTTTCTATCTTCCATTCATACCAACCGGGCGTATCCTCGATCACCGTGACAACAATGTCATTATTCTTATGATTTTTCAATTTTATTTCATAACTAATTTTTTGATGATTCGGCCCGATCGTCTCGACATTCGCCCTTGTTCTTTCGCAGGTTATATCGAACGCCTCGCCGAGATATACGCGCACTTTTTCGTCCTTAGGAGTATGGTCAATCTCATCCTCGCCAATAAATTGAAGGTCGCCCTGGCTATCGGCCTTATAGACACGAATCTTTCCCTTTGGCAATGGCATTCCCAATCCGAGTTTTTCGGAATTGGTAAATTCCATATTGACCCGAACCTTAGGCTTGTTCTGAGAATCATCCCAGTAATACGACTGATTTTCTACAGTATAAACTTTGGTTGCCGGAGTTCCGGTTTCAGGGAAAAGCGAAAGCTGCTTGGTCTCGTTGTTGGCAACTGTAGCCCGGCGATTTAGGGTATATAAATGATATTCAAAGAACGATTCTTCCTGAAATTGGGGAGCAGCCTTTGCGGACATCAGCAAATCCCTTTCAAGTCTGATATGAGGCTGATCCGGCTGAATTCTATTTACTGTCCCGGCTACCAATTTTAGCGATGCGTCTTTATATGTGGCGCCGCTGAGATTTTCGATAGACACCCAGCCGGATAGATTAAGATTCTTGTCCTCTTTATCGACCACCGCTACGTATTCGGCATGCCAGTTGAGGCCATCAGTAAGGTAGCTAACCTCACAATCGGATTTTTGATTGCTTTCAGACTCTGCCATCCATACAAGAGTCGGTTTTAGGATAAGTCCCTCGGGCAGCGAGCCAAAACGGTAATCAACTACAAGATCAGCATTAGTTATCGTAATTTCTCCAGACTCATTTTCAAGTATAATATATTTACCATCGAATGAAAGCAGATTCCCTTTGCGAATATCTCCGCTCTTGGTAATTACGCTGATTGATGTTCCCAGGTAACGCTGCATCATCTTCTGGGTTCCGACAAGGTCATATTGGTAATTTTGTTCGAGAATCGATATGCCGCTTTTTTTGACATTGATATGCACGGAGGTCGGATCAATCGATGATGCGACATCGTCAAATTTTACCGGAGCAATACCTTTTTTGAAATCGAGGCTTTGTGTTTGTTTTACGAGGCCAAGGTTTTGATTATAAATGGTCAAGGCTACTTCTTCGCAAATTCCCTGGGCTGCAATTGCAATGCTTGCGATAAATACAAAAAACACCGTTCGTTTCATACGTTCCTCCTGTCTTAGAACATTTACTAACAATACGTTCCAAGATCGAATAAATTCCAACATATCCTAAATATTTTTAACGAGCAAGTGTTTTTTCCAGTCCAAATTATGATAGTTATGACTTTAGAGGGGATATTTCTACCAACCAGAGAGCGATTCAAGATTTTTATTCAGTTTTTCGATACTATCTTCAATCTGCTTCTGTTTATCTCGCTCCGTCTGAATAACATCGGCGGGTGCACGGTCAAGAAAATCGGTATTGGACAGTTTCTTCGCGATACGCTCGAGAAATTGCGATTGTTTTTCGAGTTCCTTATTCAGCCTTTTCTTCTCGGCATCAAGATCGATCAATCCTTGCAGGGGGATAAATATTTCGCCAAAGGGAATAACAGATGAGGCCGATAACGGGGGCTTTTTCAAATCTGTCCCGATGACTAACTCGTTGATCCTCCCTAACGCGACAAGCTGAGCTTTTTGTTCATTTAGAATCGAATTGATCTTATCATCATTGACTTTTACAAAGACATCGGCCTTTTTCCCCGGAGGAACATCCATCTCCGCCCTGATATTGCGAATCGCCCCCAATACACTCTGGATAATTTCGAAATCTCTTTCGAGTTTATCATTGATAAATTTGATAATCGGCTCCGGCCACCCGAGATCATTCAGGAAATCAGTGTCTTTGACATTAGGCATCAGATGGTAGATTTCTTCGGTCACGAATGGCATGACCGGATGAAGCATTTTCAAAATCTGCATTAGCACGTATCCAGAGACCTTTCGAGCCTTCTGCTTCATTTCCTCGGGAGCATCATATGCCAGCCGCGGCTTGATCATTTCGAGATACCAATCGCAATAATCCTTCCAAATAAAATCATATGCGGCGTGGGCGGCTGTATTAAATCTGAAACCTGAAAGATAATTATCAATCTGTCCGATAGTCTTGGAAAGACGTGATACAATCCAGGCGTCTGCCAATTCGAATTCTTCTGGATTTGGAGTGCTTGTAAAATCCGGCGCATTATCGCCAAAATTCGATATTACAAATCGTGAGGCATTCCATAGTTTATTTGCGAAGTTTCTACCGGATTCAAAGCTTTTTTCCGAGATTGAGGAATCCTGTCCCTCGGGAGTGGCGAGCACCAATGATATTCTAAGAGCGTCCGCTCCGTATTTATTAATAATCTCGATAGGATCGATCCCATTACCAAGGGTTTTCGACATCTTGATTCCGTCGGCATCTCTGACTGTCCCGTGAATATAGACATCTGAAAATGGCAATTTACCGGTAAATTTGTATGACGCCATTATCATTCGGGCAACCCAGAGATAAATTATTTCGGAGGCTGTAAAAAGAGATCCGGTCGGGAAAAATTTCTCGAATTCGGGAGTTTTATCAGGCCATCCAAGAGTCGAAAATGGCCACAGCCATGACGAAAACCAGGTATCGAGCACATCGGGGTCTTGTTCGATTTTGGTCGAATGGCATTTGGGACATTCTTTGGGAGCCTGCCGCGCGACAACAATTTCATTGCATTCCTTGCAATAATATGCTGGTATTCGATGGCCCCACCAAAGCTGACGGGAAATGCACCAATCTCGAATATTCTCAAGCCAGTAGAGATAGGTTTTGCCCCAATGTTCGGGATGGAACTTGAGCTCGTTATTTTTCAACGCCGCAATTGCAGGTTCGGCCAATGGTTTCATCTTCACAAACCATTGCTCCGAAAGATATGGTTCTATAACTGTATGACAGCGATAGCATGTCGATACTGATAGCTTATATTCCTCGACCTTTTCTAATAGACCACGTTCTTTAAGCTCAGCCACGATTTTTGTGCGGGCTTCATAACGATCCATTTTGGCGAATTTCCCGGCATTTTCATTTAATGAACCATCGGGATTGAGAATATTAATCTTGGGCAATGAATGCCGTTCCGCGACTTCGAAATCGTTTTGATCATGCGCCGGGGTTATCTTAACAACGCCGGTGCCGAAATCGACATCGACATAGTCATCTGCGACGATAATTAGATCACGATCCAAGATGGGCAGTATAGCCGTTTTCCCCACCAATTTTCGGTATTTTCTATCGTGGGGATTGACCGCCAGAGCAGTATCGCCGAGCATCGTCTCTGGACGAGTGGTGGCGACTTCGAGGTATTCATCGAGGCCTTTAATCTTGTATTTGATATACCATAAATGAGAATCGATTTCTTCTCTTTCGAGTTCGTCATCCGATAATGATGTCAGGCATCGCGGACACCAATTAATCAGGCGGTTGCCGCGGTAAATCAACCCCTCTTCATACAGGGTTACGAACACTTCCAGCACTGCCCGCGAGAGGCCCTCGTCCATGGTAAAACGAGTTCTTTCCCAGTCGCAGCTGCAGCCGATTCGTTTGAGCTGATCGATAATTCTATTAAATTTTTGCTCTTTCCATTCCCATACACGTTTGACAAATTTATCGCGCCCTATTTTTTGGCGGGATATCCCTTCTTTAGCCAGATTTTTTTCGACTACAACCTGAGTAGCGATACCCGCATGATCAACCCCTGGCACCCATTCCGCCTCATACCCTCGCGATCTCTTCCAACGTATCAGAATATCCTGCAGAGTCGTGTTAAGCGCATGGCCAATATGCAAAACATCAGTGACATTAGGCGGGGGGATTACAATCGAATATGGCTTTTTCGTTGAATTGGGCTGTCCATGGAATAATCCGGACTTAATCCAACGGGGATACCATTTCTCTTCAGCGAGTTGCGGCTCGTAAGCTTTTGGAATTTCTTTCATGGCTTCTAAACTATCTAAACCTCTTCAAATAATTCTAAAACAAAAACGGGACCATTCCCGTTAAGGCTAATATAAAATATCGGAAATTAAATATCCAGCTTAATCTATATTCTTTTAGAACTTACCTGTAACCATCCTTCAACTAATTCGACTTACTTTCATTCATATCTTCACCGCATTAATTTAGGATGCATTTCTACAAAAACAAGCTATTTTTGAATCAACCATTTAGGGAATCAATCGACCATTTCCTTGATTATCCGCGATATTTTGATGATATTGGGCTAACCATTGAAAGGAGACTTTGATGTCCGATGACAAACTAAAGCGACGCGATTTTATGACTCTCACCGGCAAGGCGGCTCTGATGGCCACAGTTTTCGGCGGGGGCGGTTATCTCCTGGCTCAAAATGAATATACACCAACTGAAACAGCTAAGGGTATTTATAAGGGGGATCGAAGGATTCCGGTCGATACCGGATTTCCCGATGTCGTGTCAGTAAAATCATCGGATTACGCGAAGGCGACGCTGGCCGCGATAGGCCTGATTGGAGGCATTGGCAGATTCATATCAAAAGGCGACATAGTCACGATCAAGCCGAATATCGGATGGGACAGGACGCCCGAACAGGGAGCCAATACCCACCCTGAATTGGTAAAGGCGGTTGCTTTGGAATGCCTAAACGCCGGGGCCAAGAAAGTCATTGTTACCGATATCTCCTGCAATGACCCACGCAGATGCTTTCCACGTTCTGGAATCACGGCGGCTATGAAAGACTTGGGAGTAGAGTTGATTTTGCCTGAGGATAGGATGTATGTCAACATTGACCTGGGCGGCGAGATTCTCGGTGAATGGCAGGTATTGAGGCCCTTTGTCGAATGCGATAAGCTAATCAATATGCCGGTAGTCAAACACCATGGCATGTCGAAAGCGACTATCGGGATGAAAAACTGGTTTGGTGTTCTGGGGGGCGCGCGCAATAAGCTTCATCAACAGATCGACACATCGATTGTCGATTTATCTGATTTCTTCCGCCCATCGTTGATAGTAGTCGACGCGACTCGAGTGATGATGCGGAATGGCCCGGTTGGTGGAAGTCCATCGGATGTCGAAATTCACGATACGGTAATAGCATCAACAGATCAAGTAGCCGCGGATTCATATTCGAGCAAATTTTTGAAATTAAAGCCGGAGGACCTTGAATATTTATCGATGGGTGAAAAACGAGGCTTGGGGAAATTAAGCGGATATAGCCTGACAGAAAAGGAACTTTCATAAGTGCCAAGCGAGCAATATCCAACTCAGACTATCAAGCGCATCAGATCATTACGTAGAATTATCCAAGGTATATTTCTATCATTTTTTATAGTCCTTCTGTATTTGACCGAATTTTCATTCACATCGTTTAAGAACCCCGAAATTGCGACAACCATATCTCCGTGGCTAAATCTCTTTTTTAATATTGATCCCCTTACCGGGATTGCTACCGGTCTGTCATCGCGGATAGTTTATGGCTCGATTTTATTATCTCTATTTATAATAATCGCGACAATCTTCTTCGGTAGATTTTTTTGCGGCTGGATTTGCCCGCTCGGCACAATCAATCAATTGTTTTCGAGTTTTTCCTCGGAAAGAGAAAGCCGTCGCGGCAAAAAACTTATCGAATCCAATAAATATCATAAGTATCAGGCTTGGAAATATTATCTGCTTTTAGGGCTGATTGCCCTCGCCTTAATGGGTTCGCTGCAAACAGGATTGCTGGACCCAATTACAATTGCAGGCAGGTCAATTGGATTGGTGCTGATTCCGGCATTCAATTACGGGTTGAGCAGCCTGGCAAATCAGTTGAGCAACTCGCATTTTCAGATTCTGGCTCTGATCGGCAAAGGCATATATGCACTTGGATCGGGCACGATAATTTATTTTAAGCAGCCGCATTTCCAGGGAGTTTTCTGGTTGGCTATTATGTTCGCGGCGATTTTAGCTGCCAATCGCGTCTTCACCCGATTCTGGTGCAGAGGCCTGTGTCCGTTGGGGGCGACGTTGGGGCTACTAAGCCGTTATTCGATATTTGGACTTCATAAGGATAATGATAAATGCACAGAATGTAATCTTTGTCTTTTGAATTGCCAGGGGGGCGATGATCCTCAGGGATTAGTTCCTCACCGCAGAGCTGAATGTCATATGTGTCTGAATTGCCAGGCGATCTGTCCCGAAAATGTCATTTCATTTAGATTTCAGGCTAAGACTGATCAATATAAAGCTATTCCTGATCTGACAACTCGCCGAGCAGTTATCGCCAGCGTTGCGGGGGTTATCACATATCCGATTTTAAGATCAAGCGAAAAATTCGTAAGCGATGAGTCATTTATCAGGCCGCCGGGCTCCTTGATAGAAGAGGATTTTCTGAAGCGATGCATTCGTTGCGGCCAATGCATGAAGATATGTCCTAATAATGCGTTGCATCCCGCCCTACTCGAAACCGGCTGGGAAGGCATTTTCACGCCTGTATTGATTGCCAGAATAGGATATTGTGAGCATTATTGCGTGCTTTGCGGCAATACCTGTCCGACCGGGGCGATTGCAAATATCGATGTCAAAACTAAAATCGGCGATCAAAATAATCCGGCCACGAAGATCGGGACCGCATTTTATGATAAGGGTCGATGTCTGCCCTGGGCAATGGGAGTGCCATGTATAGTCTGCGAGGAATGGTGTCCAACATCTCCCAAAGCTATCTGGTTGGAAGAGACCGAGATCAAGGATAGAAACGGCAACATGACTAAAATAAAATTGCCGCATATTGATCCTGACAAATGCACCGGCTGCGGCGTTTGCGAAAATGTTTGTCCGGTCTCCGGGAAACCGGGAGTCTATATCACATCGGCGGGCGAAACCCGCGATCCAAGCCGATCGCTGTTATTGAGAAAAAAGAAAACAGCATAGAGACTTGCGAACGCAAGTCTCTGCATAATATAAATCACTAAATTCTATATCGATTTGCCGGGCAATTTTAGCGGGTCTTCGACGGATAGCATTTCCTTCTGAATGAAGGCCTCGCCATAACGAACACCAATCATATATCCATACTGTCTATTACGGATTTCCATGTAATCGAAAATATCGCGGGCAGGTGGGTATACTTCCCGCTGGCCGGGTTTTTCTTCGAATTGAGTTTTATAGCAGGCTACGGCTTCGCATTTTCGTTTGTATTGTTCGGTGATATCGACAATGAACGCATGTTCGGTTTCGGTGAATGAAGTCGAATAAATGATTTTCCGGGGCCTATAAGCATCGCCCGGGATTCGCATTTTTGAAAGCCCTGCCAAAAAGCATCCTCGATATCCTATATCGCCTGCTGTTGAATGATCTGGATGTCTTTGCTTCCAATATGGCAAGATTACCATTTCGGGTCTGGTTTCACGGATAATCATCGCGACCTTGAGAGCGTTTTCCTGAGTAAGAAATAACCCGGCGTCGGGCAACTGGAGGTTATAGCGATATTGCAGGCCCATGATCTTTGTTGCATTGGCAGATTCTTCGGCGCGGGTATTGGCATCGCCGCGAGAACCAGCCTCGCCCGCGGTTAGATCAAGAATGCCGACAGAATACCCCAGGTCGACCATTTTTATTATAGTCCCGCCGCTGACAATTTCGGTATCATCGCGATGAGCCGCAATGGCTAAGACATCAAGCTTCATTTAGCACCTCTTGATAATATTTATAATATTGCTTGACGATATCTTTTGTGTCATATTTTTCAACCGTTAAAGTCCTTGCGTTTTTAGACATCTTTGCATGAAGTCCGTCATTTGATAAAATCTCCAATGATCGTCTCGCCATCGCTTCATAATCGCCGACCGGCTCGAGATATCCTACTTCCCCATCCTTAATAAGTTCGGGTAATCCGCCAACGATCGTACCAACCACCGGTACTCCGCAAGCCAATGCTTCCAGCGCCGCCAATCCGAAAGCTTCTGAAGCCGATGGCAGCAGAAACAGATCAGCCTTGCAAAGAATCGATTCGACAGCGTCCTGCGCGCCCAGAAATATTGTTCTATCTCCTATTCCCATATCATTGGCCAATGACATAACGTTGGGCGCATCAGGTCCATCCCCAACGAGAACTAATTTTGATGGCATTTTTTCATTTACAATTTTGAATATCCGAACAACGTCCCTGGAATTCTTGACAGACCTATAATTGGATAAATGCATGATAATTTTTTCATTCGGCAGAGCGAATATCGACCGATCGCATCCTGCCTGGTTCGGTTTAAAACGGTCATTATCAACAAAATTCGGAATAACCTTGATTGGCTTCTTTATCCCGAACGACGAATAAGTTTTATCATGAATATATTTGCTGACCGTTGTTAAGGCATCGGATGATTCCATGGAAAATTTGGTGACCGCGAAAAATGAAGGATCAAGACCGATCAAAGTAATATCGGTTCCATGGAGGGTCGTAATGAGTTTAGGCTTTTTCGTGCCGAGTATTTGCTTGGCGATATAGCCGCTTATAGCATGGGGGATCGCATAGTGCACATGAATGATATCAAGACCATTTCGCTTGGATTCCTCGGCCAGCCTTGAAGCCAGGGTAAGTGTGTAAGGAGGATGCTTAAATAATGGATATTGGGATACTTCGACTTCATGAAAAATAAATTTGGAGTCAAATCCTGTTAATCTAAACGGCAGCGCGTAAGAAAAGAAATGCACCTCCACTCCCATTGTTGATAGCGCCAGTCCAAGCTCCGACGCGACAACGCCGGAGCCGCCCTTCACCGGATAGCACACAATACCGACTTTCACGGCTCAACCTCGATCAGTTGGTGGCCAAATGAATTTAAATCAAGTTCAATTTCCATATTTTGGAAAATATTCGGCCCGAATTTGTTTACGAAATAAATCGGTGAAAGTACTCTCTCCTGAAAATTACCTTCAGGAAAAAGGAATGATGCTGTTCGGCCTATTTGTCCCCTGACCATATCATGTCTTTTTTTGTGAGTGGCGAGCAGTCTTTCAGTCATATGATTCAACTCGTAATCTATTTTCTTTTTATGACGATCAATTACCTGAAAGCTTTCTTTATCAGTATTTTCCAGAGGCCTGGCGAAATCATCGAATGCTTGCTCAATCCGAGTTTTCACGATTCGATATCACCCTGCAGATCGGTAAGAAAATTATCCTCGATCACTCTGCTGATTTCATGTTCTCGATCATTATGCAACGAAGCAAAATCAATAGATAGTTTTTTCATTACTTTTGAAATATGGGGCTCTACAAACGAGGCGAAGATTCTCGGCCTGACAACCGGCAGCGGAATATTATAGAACCGATATAGGGGCTCAATCTGGGCAAAATAAGCCGCCTCAGATGGCCCAACAATTTGCGCTATGGTAGGAAACGCGCAGCATTGCGCTATGGGGCGAAGCAGGACATTGGGAGAAAATTTCTCTGGTGACGAGGCCAGCATTTCCAGCAATCGATTTTTGTCGAATTTTTCCGAATGCCCGTCCAGCTGAAATTTACCATCCGCAAAAACGATATTGCGGCGGATGCCATCGAAGTAAAAAAGATTAAGAGTCGAACCTGTTTTGTGAACCTGCCTATGGTAACCGGCTTTCAGCAGCTCGCTGGATTTACTTTCAAAGAGATCGAACGCTTCTTTATGATTCTCGATTTCGGATTGAAATACCGGGGCCATTAGTTTTTTCATGCCAGGATAATTGGGATCGACCGGGACAATTCCGTAATCGCCGAGCAATCGATCAAAAAGCAGGGTGAATGAGTCGACCAATGTCCTATCCGGAGTATAAAATTCCTCGATCAATTTGACGATTTGGCCGGTAAATTCGGTCTCGATCAAATTCTCTTTGATAGACTGCAAAAAGCCCTGGATTCCATCATCAATTTTAAGTTCAGCAATCGGTAGACCGGGTTTGGGGACGGATGGAGAATAGGTCGATATATTAATATCGCCATCTCTACTCAGGAAATTCGAGCTTTTTATTTCATCAAAATCATGATCGTCTGTTGCCATCCAAAAGCAGGGTATAACTGGACGATGCAATTCTGATTCCAGCCATTTCGCCAGTTTATAGGCTGTCAATGCCTTATACATTGTATACATCGGCCCCAGGAGCATGCCTACCTGCTGTCCGGCAAATACGATAAGCGAATCGGGCTGAGAAAGCCTTTTTATATTGTCTCTGGTTTTATTCGAAAGATGTATGGAAGATGTCGCGGCTTCGATGCTGGAAACCAAAAGATTACGGCTGTAGGAATTTTTATCAATCTCTACAGCCGCTTTTTTATAAGATTCGATCGATCTGAAATCGCAATCAAAAAGACCTAATCCTTGCTTGTTGCAATCAATAAAATCAATGAATAGCCGGGTGGAACCGGCAAGTTCTTTGAAATCTACTGGTCGCATTTTCATGCCCCGCTTAGTCGCCGCGTTCCCTTATTGCTATTTGCGGCGTCTCCTTACTTTTTACTTTTGCCTTTTCCCGAAAGAGCCACGACTAAATCATCGAGTAGAGTATATACGATAGGCACAACAATCAATGTCAGCATAGTTGACGATACCAGGCCACCAATGACTGCCTGCGCCATCGGCGCACGCATTTCGGCTCCCGGACCGATAGCAAAGGCGAGCGGTGTCATGGCGAAGATCATGGCGAGAGAAGTCATCATGATCGGGCGCAGCCTGATCGGTCCTGCCTGTAAGATTGCCTCTTCCCTTTCAACTCCTCTACGCCGCGCCTGCTTTATAAAGTCGACAAGCAGGATGGCGTTTTTAGTCACAAGTCCCATAAGAAGCACCATTCCTATCAAAGACATTATCGAGAGCGGAGAACCGAATAAGAGCAACGCCAAAATGGCGCCGACCGGAGCCATCAAGAGAGACATTCCCATCGAAAAAGGATCGACAAAGGATTCAAATTGTGACGCCAACAGGATATATATGAAGATGATTGCCAGCGCGAGCGCGGTGAAAATGCTGGTAAAGGATTCCTCTTGAATCTGAGTCATACCCGATGTCTGGACGCTGTATCCTGTCGGTATATTAAGCTCAGCCCTTTTGCTTTCGAGGTGCTTGGTTATATCGCCCATGCTGAATCCTTCACCTACGTTGGAGCCGATTTTTATTTCTCTCTGGCGGTCATAACGATTTATCTGTTGGGGAGCGCTGGCTTCATATATTTGAGCCACTTGTCTTAATGGAACACTATAATCATTGCCCGCAACTTTCTTGAAGGACGGAATAAAGATATTATTCAAATTATCGATATCGGTTCTGAACTTGGGGGCTAACCTTACGTTGATATAATATTCCTCTTCGCCCTCTTTAAAACGACTGACATCAGCGCCATCAACCATGCTTCTCACTGTTGTTCCTATTGCCGCCAAATTCAAGCCGGCATCATCGGCAACATCGCGATCAATTGCTATTCGAAGCTCCGGCCGCGCCTGCTTTTCGCTATTTTCAACATCTACCGCGCCGGGGGCATTTTTTATTGTTTTTTCCACTTTATCGGCAAGGACAATCAACTTATCGTAATCAGGTCCACAGACAGAATATTCTACAGCCATTTCTCCACCATGGCCCTGTTCCAAGCTGATATTAAGTGTCATCCCGGGTATATCGGCCAACTCCTTGCGCAGAATCGTAACGAATTTGAAAACCGAAATATCTCTTTTGTTTTTTTCCACCATTTTTACATAGATATTGCCTTGATTAACTGGAATGTTCTCACCGCCGACCGTTAGTAGCTGGGCATAAACTACATCCTTGTGCGACGCAATTTTGCGCTCGAGTTCCTGGGCTAACTGAGAGGTTCTATCGATACTCGAACCGGGGCGAGTCTCAAAGGACACATAGAGCTCCGATCTATCCTGGTCAGGCGTAAATGTACTTCCAAGATATTTTGCCAGATACATGGATACTAAAAAGCCGATAATTGCGGCGGTAAGAGTTATGGCCCTGTGATGAAGGACCCAGCGAAGAGTGATCTTATAAAAATCGCTCAATCTTGCGAAGGCATGATTCCAATAATACAAAATAATCTTTATGGGATTCTTAGAACCCTTTTCAATCATTTCTTCTTTGTGCAGCCAGCGGGCCGAAAGCATTGGAGTCAATGTAAACGCGACAAAGAGCGAAACCATCACCGCAAACGCGACAGTCAAACCGAACTGATAGAAAAATCGTCCTACGATGCCCGACATAAATGCAATAGGCACAAACACTACAACAATCGAAAAGGTCGTTGCCATGACGGCCAGGCCGATCTCAGACGTTCCGTTTCGAGCCGCATCTTCCGATGATTCGCCTTGTGCCAAATGCCGGTAGATATTCTCGATTACGACAATGGCATCATCGATAAGAAGCCCTACAGCCAGCGAAAGTCCCATCAAAGTGATTAGATTGAGAGTGAATCCCAGCGCCTTCATGACCGTGAAAGTGGCCACGATTGAAGTGGGAATCGCGATGGCTGATATTACCGTTGAAGGTATATTGGTAAGAAATAGGAATATACAAACTATAGCTAAGAGGCCACCATAAAGAATAGTAACCTGAACATCATCTACCGATTCTCTGATAAATACGGAGCCGTCGGTTGCTATCTCTACCTTGACATCGGCAGGCAATTCTGCTTGAATTTTCTGAAGCCGGGCTTTGATGCTTTCGGCGACCTTGACAGTATTGGAGCCGGATTGCCTGGTTATCTGAAGGGTAACCGCTTCTTTGCCATTATAGCGCGATATACTGCGCTGTTCTTTGATAGTGTCAGCTACAGAGGCGATATCGCTGAGACGAATTACCTTTCCCTCAGTATTTTTAACGACTACATTTTTTATATCATTAACTGTCTGGAACCGGCCCATTGTACGAACCAGCATCTCTGTGGGGCCTTGATCCAAACGCCCGGCAGGTAGTTCGAAATTTGAGGCGGCGATGGCATTGGAAACCTCATTGAAAGTAAGCTGGCGAGCATTAAGCGCATCCAGATCGAGGAAGACTTGGAATTCACGTTCACTGCCGCCGATGATTTGAACCGCGCCGACTCCTTCGATCGATTCCAATCGCTTTTTTAAAATATTTTTTGCAATGGAAGTCAATTCCTTCGAAGAACGGGGGCTGGCCATTACGAGCGAAAGAATGGGCTGGCTGGCGGGATCGAATCGCTGAATAACTGGAGCTTCGATATCTCTGGGCAAATCGGCGCGGATTGTGGCTACCTTTTCGCGCACTTCCTGCCCGGCATCGAGTGATTTTGTCTCCAGTGAAAATTCGATCATGACCTGTGAGAAGCCTTCCATGGAGTTCGAAGTGACATGCTTGACTCCATTGATAGGATTGACAGCGTCCTCGACTTTTTTCGTGACATCATTTGCGACAGCTTCTGGTCCAGCGCCCGGATATACTATGGTAACGACAACAAATGGAAAATCGACGTCAGGCATCAGATCGACGCTCATCAAGTTGTATGAAGCAACGCCTAAGACGACCAGGGCCAATATGACCATGGTGGTGAATACGGGCCGTTTGATGGAAGTATTGGATAAATACATATCGACTAACCTTCTTGCTTGCTGTCGCTATACGACGCGCCCAATGAATCAGAGATAACCTTTACCAATGAACCATCGATCACCACGGTCCTGCCCAGCACAATCACGCTATCATTAATATTCAAGCCTGATGTTATTTGATAGTAACCGTTGGTTGATTCTCCGACAGTGACCGTGACCTCTTTGGCTCTATCCCCCTCAAGCTTAAATGTCTTGAATACTCCTTCTATGGAATAGACTGATTCTTTAGGAACCACCAGGACATCTTTAAGCTCATTTACGATGATCGATGCCTTCGCAAACATGCCAGGCCTCAGCAAATTTTCTTTATTATCAATTTGAATCTCAACCCTGAACATGCGAGTAGCGGGATCGGCGGATTTGGATACTTCGGAAACAACGCCTGCCGATTGATAAGGAGTACTACCGGCGAGATCGACTAATACTCTGGCGTCCTGGCCTTTATTGATATAGCTTGCGCCTCGGCTTTCAACAAAAATAGTCATTCTCATTTTATCGGTTTGCGCTATCGTGGCTAACGGCACACCAAGATGAACATAGTCGCCAACATTAACCGATAGATCAGTTAGTACTCCGGAGATTGGAGTCGTCAATTCGACCTGCTGGCGCGCCGAGGCATAATTGGCCTGAGCTACTTCGAATGCCGTTTTAACTCCGTTATATGTCTGCTCCGAAATTGCACCCTGGGCGAATAGCTTGCCCATCTTTTCATAATTGTCTTTCGCATTCACAAAACCGGCATAGGCCTGTTTATATTGTGATGCCACTCCATTTTTATCGAGCAATATCACCGGCTGACCGGCCTCGACCCTGTTCCCCTTGCCATACGGCAATTCCACTACGGCTTCGGGGATCGAAGCGTATATATTGGCCTGCCTTATTCCCTCAAGCGAGCCGCTATAGGATTTTTCTATTGAAATATCGCGCGGCTGTGCCAAAGCGACTGTCACGGCCACCGGCTTTTCTTCTTTAACAATCTCCTGCTTCTTGCCCCCGCAAGCAACAATTGATGCAATAACCGCTATGATCAATAATGATAAAACTGTCTTTTTCATCTTAATAATCCTTCATCTATATTCTAATTCACAGGTTCTAATTCTCTTCCTAACGCTCTCATCAAGGCAACATAATTGACAGCCAGATCATGAAAAGCGACAGCCTTATTAATTTCAGCCATTGAAAGCGATAGTCTGGCATCGGAAAATTCCAATTGTGTCCCGACTCCGCTTTCATACCTGACTTTGGCAATGCTCAGGCCTCTTTTGGCCAATTCGACAGCGTTGCCCTGAGCCGACAATCTGTTTCTGGCTTCATGATAATTGCCGCGGCTTTGTTGGAATGCCAGAATCATCGCTTTTTTTGTTGCATCTTCTTGGAGCAGACTTTGTTTATAGTCAATCCGAGCCTGCTTTACCTGGCTTGGTGTTTTCCATGAATCGAATATCGGCATTGTAAATGACAACACACTGGTAATACTCCGAGCCCAGGATTGATCAAATACGCTGCCGTAATCAAATTGAGCGGAATATTGCAGGCTGGTGGAAAAATACAGCGAGGGCCGATAGCCTGACATTGAAATCGAGACCGCCTGCTTTAGCATCTGAGACTGCAAATCACTCATCCTTATTTCGGGTCGATTGGCTAGCAGCTCCGCCTGTGCCGATGAATCATCAACGGGCGGAAGAATAAATAGTGATGAATCGTAATCTGCCTTCAATTCAATTTGGGAATCCAAAGGCAATCCCAGCAAATTCTTGAACGCGTTCATGGCGACTTCGGCGTCATTTTTGGCTTTTATCACTGCTGGTTCAAGATTGGCAACTTCTACTTTCGCCCTCAAAAAATCATACTCCGCCACCATACCCTGATTATACATTTTTGTGACCACATCGAGGTTTTCGTCCGCGACTTTTTTTGATTCTTCGTTGACAAGCCGTACATCATTTGCCAGCAAAGCCCCATAGAAACCATTATATACTTGAACCTTCAAATCCTGTCTCGCCTGGCTCAACATTTCATGTGCAAGCCGCTTATACAGTTTGGCAATTCTCAGCGCAGTGAAGGTTCTGCCTCCGGCATAAATTGGCTGAGTAAGAGTCAGATCGGCGGTATAATTATTGGCGGTGCCAAATTTAATCCGAGTTTGTTCGCCATTCATGCTGAATACCGCGACAGGGACTTCCCAGTTATGCATCCAGGTTATGCCGCTGGTGATTTGCGGAAACGCGCCTGATGTAGCTTCCATCACTTTGCCGTCGGCTTTATCTACTTCCTTTTTGGCGATCTGATAATTCTCATTATGTTCGACCGCCATATTGATAGCTGACTTCAAATCCACCGCCAATATTTCATCGGCCTTGACGGCATCATGGCCATTAGATAGTATTAAAAATGCTAGAATTAGATATATTCCCGGGGACCAAATACTTTTTTTCATCATCATTTCCTACCTATATCAAAACGGGCAGATGCCCGGATCGAGTATAAACCGCTTTTTTGTGATTATCGTTTCAGAAATTTAAAGCAGCTTAGCAATTTCTATCTTCAAATTCTCCATCGCAAATTTCGAAACACCAATTACTTCACTAAAACGATGCCGAACAATTCCGGCATCATCGATAATAAATACGGAAAAGTGTACATTTCGTTTCAAGCTATTTGAGTCAACAACATAATATTGTTTGGCCGCTTTTAATTTTAGATCCGAAAGGAGCGGGAAATTTATTTTCAATTTATCCTTTAGCGCTTTAAGGCGGAATACTTTTTCGGGTGAGACTGCGAGTATATTCACCAGCAAACCGGCGGCTGTTTTGGGCATATCTGAATTGAGATCCTTAAGAATGCCGTTAATTTTGTCATTGTCGCCATCCGGGAAAAAGCACAGGCAGACGAAACTATTCGCTAAATTTTCCTTTAGAGACACCATGTGCCCTTCGCTATCGGGAAGCGAAAAATCCGGCGCAAAAAACCCCGTTCTGATTACATTCACGTTGTCCATTCTATTTCTCCACTATCATATGTTATCTTAAAATAGCAATCATGTGCGTATGTGTCAATTAAATATCATTATCATGATTTTGACTGTTTTGGCGCCATTTGCTTAAAATAAAGGCAATATTTTCTTAATTGGCAGTTCCCGCATTTGGGATTCCTGGGGCGGCAAAGAATTCGGCCATGTTGAATTAGATTCAGATGAAGCTTAAGAATATCAACATCGGGATTCAAATCATGGAACCATTGATGAGCCTTCTCCACATCAGCATCATCAGGAATTATTCCTAACCTCTGCCCAATTCTATAGACATGCGTATCAACCGGCATCGCTTTTCGGCCGAGGGAAAACAATAGGACACATGATGCGGTTTTGGGACCTACTCCATCGAATTTAAGCAGAAATTCCATTATGGCTTTATCACCCATATCTTTCAAAAAAGACAGGCTGTAATCCGGTGAGAGTTTGCCAATTTGCCCTAATATGCTCTTGATCCGTCCCGATTTTATATTTGCCAGCCCGCCGACCTTGATTGCTTTGGCTATTTCAGTTTTTTTCGCCTCAGCCACATCGCTCCATGCAGGGAATATTGCCCTTAATGAATTATAGGCTTTATCGCGATTGATATCGTTGGTATTCTGTGAAAGGATAGTTAAAATCAATTCATCTACGGGCGCTGTGAATTTTGTCCTTTTCTTGGGACCGTACATGCTCTCCAAAACGCCGTCAATCGAGACAATCTTTTTAGTAATCTGCAGTTTATTCATCTGGATTTATGTAGTGATATTATGGAAAATACTGTTCAAAGTCTGCAAATAATAAACGATCTATTCGTCATGGGAACTGCTTCGTTTGGCCTTATGAGGAACAGTAGATGGTTGAAGCTCGATACTGCCAACCCCCTTTTCGCCTTCATCATGCAATTGCTTAAAAGTCAGCCCTTCCTTGAATGAAAAAAGGGCTCCAAGAATTATCGGCGGAATATAGACCGCAATATGGAGCAAAAACGAAAATGCAAGCGCTGATGATTTATCTATTCCAAATGGATGCAGTGCGGCAACGGTAGCACCCTGGAAAGTGCCGATATTGACCGGGGAAATAACTATGGTCATCATCAGCGTCACCACGATCGTGATTACTACCGCTCCCCATATCGATATTGGAAAGCCGAACGCCAATATAAGTAGATAAACAATCCCGGCCTGGCACAGCCATGACAATATGGATAAGGCGGAAACCAGCATGAAGTGTCTGGTGCTTTTTAAGGTCTCAAGGCCGGAAAGGATCGAATTTCTGATTTCGTCGATTTTCTTCTTGGCAGCCACTGGCAATTTTAGAGTAATGAAACTATAAAGACGACTGCTTTTTCCGCGGGATCGGGATAATATGAATAATCCGATATAGAGCAATAATATCGCCCCGGCCAATATTATGATATACCAGGCGCCAAAATTCTGAGGAAGCGCGAAAAACAGCGAAATAACCATTACCATTCCGATCAACGTCAAAGCGTCAAACAGCACTTCAAGAACCGTATTGGTCACCAAAAATGCCTTCTTTAAACGAGTCTTTTTACTGAGGAGATAAATCCTTGCGACCTGTCCGGTAAGATACGGCATTATAAGATTTGTCATCATACCGATACAGTAAATCGGATAAAGCGCCACTATAGAGACATGCTTAACAGGATCGATTATGTATTTAAGCCGAACTGCGCGAACAAAGGCTATAAACGCTTCCATGAAGACTAGAGGTATCAGATAGTAATAGTCTATTTTCGAGATTGCTTTTATGACGCTGTCAAAATCAAAATCATAAAAACAATATACAAGGAGTGCTATTGCCAGCAATAGACCGAGCAGTTTTTTTATCTTAGAAGATTTCAAATTTCAAGCACGGATTTTTTCTGTACCCATCCCTTGAGACCGTTTCCAAGTTCTATTAAATAGTTATTTTCACGTTCGCTCAGAATAATACATTCCAGACCTTCGTGGCCAATTTCGATTTTATTGAATTCGTCGCCGGGCCCTTCCCTGATATCGGCCGATAACGCGACAATCACCCCCCACCTTGTAAGTTTGTCATCATGAATTCGTCGGGCCGCGGAGGCGCCTGAAAAGATAACAACTATGATTGAGACTATCAAGAAATAATATGGCCACGACGATCTATCCAGCCTAATAATAATATATGCCAATAACAATACCAGAGTCCACCATACAATGCAAAAGAGTATGAGGAACCCATTTGTGGAAAAAAGCCCCGTCAAAAAATCCCAGATATCCAGGATAAATCCTTTTTTCCCGATTTCGATCTGATCAGTATTGAACGATCTAACATAAGCGAGATTGGCCTTGGCCGGTTTAAAATCGGGATTGATGATCAAGGCGCGCCGATACGCCCAGATCGCCCGACCGACATCGCCATTCTTAAAATACGAATTACCAATATTATAGTATATCTCAGGGTTAATATAGCCCCTTTCAAGGAGACGATTGTAATTATCAATGGCCTGGTCATATTGGCTTCTATCATATTCATCCGCAGCATTTTTCCAAAGTGTATTATTATCCTGCGCGAAAGCCTGAGATCGAGAATATCGTTATAAACAGGAAAATACCCAATAGCGTTTTTCTCATAATGATTTCTCCAGACGGCTTATGAGATTTTGGGCATCATTTAATATTCCGCCGGTTCTCATGGCGCTGAATCCCTGAGGTGAGAAACGTGCCGTCTGACATATTTCCAGAAACGACGTTAGATTATTTCGAAGCGCAATATCAATTCGATCTTCACTTTTTAGGCTGTCTATTGTCAGTCCTGATTTTTCAAAACCTAATCGGTCGGCCACAAAGCCAAGTATGGCATCATTTATATTTTCGTAAAATTCCGCAAACTGGCTGTTAGTCTTGCTGGTCTCGGCTTTCTTAAATAATATTTTAAGATTCCTGCCGGCGTTGATTTTGCGCGCATAGTTTTTATCGGTTAGCAATTTTCGATAGTGGGATTTATAAATGAAAGCGGCAACTATCCCACCCAAAGGTAATATCTGTAGAATCCAAAACCAAAAACTGCCGGCCAGCTCCAGCCGACTTGATGGCCTGGAGAAATCGGTAATAATGTACCCAAATGATTTCTGCGCCGTGCCTATAATATTTTTTGGAGCACCTCCAACATCCGATAAGCCCTGCCCGCTCGCCACCACGTTCAGCGATTGAGTCTGGACAGTCTTATAAGCTCCGACTCCGGGGTCGAAATAGCTGAATTTAACGGATGGTAATATAAATTTCCCGGATGTTTTCGGTATTACCGCCTGCTCGAAGGTCTTGGTACCGGAGATGACTCCACTGGTATTAGAAATGGATTCGGTGTTGCCAGATTCGTAAACCCTGAAATCCGGCAATTCGGGTAATTTGATAGTCGATATCGATTTTATATTACCCGTTCCTGCCAAAGTGAATTTAAGAGTTATCGGCTCATCGACTCCAACTGAGTCCTTATCGGCCTCGACATTGATTTTAAATTTCCCTACTGCGCCGGCGAAATCAATGGGCTTGCCAGCTTCGGGCAGCTGACGTATTCGCAGCGTTATGGGCGGAGCGGTAATAAGCTTCGGTTGGCCCCGTTTGAAAAGATCCCGCATGTTTTGATTAAAAAAACTGAAGGGATCCATATTGGCCCCGAAATCATCCGGCCTGATTGTTAATTGTGGGGAATCGATTGTAAGCTGGCCGGATAAGATGGGGAAAATTGCCCTTTTATATTCCGTGACTAAATATCTTCTTCCGTTGATATTCACATAATAGCGAGGAACGGGCGGAAGGTCTTCGGCAATAGAACCATTATATTTTGGCAGGACCCATTGCGGGGCATTCCATAAATTCACACCTTGATAAAAACGGGCGCTAATGACGACTTGTTCGCCTATATAGGGGTTTGTCTTATCGACCGATTGTTCCATGAAGAAATCATCCCCTTTTCTCGCGGGTTGGGATTTAGCTCCCTGGGAAGATTTCTGTTGAGGGATAGCGTTCTGGTTTTGTTGGCGTACGGTTATCTTTATCGGTTGCGTCGATACAATTCCACCATTGTCCTTGACTGTCACCGGCCCGATCATGAAGTCACCGGCCTTTTTGGGTACAAGAACGTAATTTATTTCGACCGATGAGACATATCCGCCCATGCCGATCGAAATATTTTGACTTCTTCCGGATGAATATACTTCAAATGGCGAAAGATCCGGTAGAGTGGGATCGGGAAGGCTTCCGCCTTTTCCTGATATAGAAATAGATAAGACAATCTGTTCGCCAACTCCGACATCATTGCGGTCGACAGAAGCCGTAATAGTCGCTCCAAAAACAGAGGTAGCCGCGATCGATATTAATCCAATCAGAAGATATTTTATTTTTCTACCAATCATTACGAGAACGGCTCCTCAGATTTACCTGTTTTAACTGCTTTTGAATTTCTTTTTCGTCTTCGGCGAACTGAGCCAATAGTCGTTGCGCCTGTTCTTTTGACATCTTTTTATCCTGGGCGCCGGCCTGCTGCTGATCTTTTTGCTCGTCTTTCTTTTGGTCCTGCTGATTTTGCTGTTGATCTTTCTTCTGCTGGTCCTGTTTTTGCTGATCTTGTTTCTGTTGATCCTGCTTCTGCTGATCTTTATTTTTGTCTTTATTCTGGTCTTGTTTTTGTTGCTGTTGTTGCTGTTGCTGGATTTGTTTTTTTATAAGAGCAGTCTCGAGATTATGTTTATAATCCTTATCCTTGGGATTCAACTTTAACGCGTCTACATATGATTTTATGGCGTCATCGTATTTTCCCGCCTTAAATAATGCATTGCCCATATTATAGTACGAATCGCTCTTGATATCCTTATTGTCGATCTTGCCGTTGGTACTGCCGAATTCCTTGGCGGCACCTTCATAATCGTTAGATTTATAAAGCGCGGTTCCTTTATCGAATAACGGCAGCGCGCGATCGGGTTTTAAAATCGCCGCCTGTTTGAAATTATCCGCGGCCTTTTCGTATTCGCCGTTTTTGTAATAATCATAACCATCATTGATTTTGGAGCGGTATTCATCGGCTATCGCATTTGTAAATGGTAATATTAGAATTATGGCATATAGAATTCTATTTTTCATAGTCGTCATCCTTGCTTAACGGCAAAAACATTGCGGCGGATATCAGCAATACACCCGGCAATAATAGCCAGCGGTATTTTTCATTATATAGGGTTCTGAATTTCTTATCTTTCTCTTCCCCTTTTAATCCTTTAATATCCGCAAAAAGATCATCGATTTCTTTTTCGCCGGAAGTAGCCGTAAAGTATTTTCCGTTGCCATTAGCCGCGATTTTAGTCAGGCTTGCTTCATCAAGGCGTGATATGACTATTTCGCCGCTGTCATTCTTCTTTAATGAACCTTCATTCGATTTGTAATCAGGAATCGGACGTCCGGTTTGACTTCCTATTCCGACAGCATAGACTTTTATTCCTTTTTTAGCGGCTTCGTCAGCAGATTTTTCGGCATCGCCTTGAAATGATTCGCCATCAGTGAAGATAATTATGGCCTTATCCATCGGCGAGCCATCATCGAGAAGCTTGGCGGAAACATCGATTGCGTCAGCCAAATTGGTCCCGGTATCGGATATCATGCCTACGTCCGCGACATCAAGAAACATCCTGAATGCTGAATAATCGATAGTCGGAGGACATTGAACAAACGCCTCGCCGGCGAATACGACCAATCCAAGAGTTTGGGCCTGTAGCTTTTCGATTAAGCTGATTATCTCACGTTTGGCCTTCTCAAGTCGGTTGGGCTGAAAATCATTTGCCAGCATCGATAGCGAGATATCTAAGGCCACGACAACTTTTCCGCCGCGAGCTTCGATTTTTTCAACCCCCCCGGGGTATTGCGGGCGAGCCAGGGCAGTGACAACAAAAGCTATTCCGCCCAAAAGCAATATGAAAGATATATTCCGCGTTGATAAATTCAATTGGCCGAATAATCTTGAAACGGTCGACGAATGGCCAAATTTGTTTTGGGCTGATTTTTTGAGCTTCCCGCCTAATAACAGGATCAGGAATAGAGCCGGAATAGCAAAATATATCCAAAGAAATTGCGGACTATCGAATCTCATTCCGGCAAACCTCCGAGGATTGTTTTTGATAGCAGAAACTCTATCATCAATAATGACAGTCCCGCTATCAGGAATTGCCCGAACAATTCATCATAGCGATAATATCTGTGCACTTCTATTTTCGTTTTTTCAAGCTTCGATATTTCATCGTAGATATTTTGCAGTGCGGTCTCGTCTTTTGCACGGTAGAATTTCCCGCCAGTGATATCCGCGATTTCATTTAAGGTCTCTTCGTCGATTTCGGACTGCATCTGAACATAGCGAAATCCCCCGAAGCCGTTATCGATTGGAATATCAACCAGGCCGGGCCGACCTGCGCCCACTGCATATATTTTGATACCCAATGCCGCGGCGGCCTTGGCGGCGTCTATCGGACTGAGATCGTCGACATTATTAACACCGTCAGTTAGCAGAATTATAATTTTCGATTTCGCCTGTGAATCTTTCAAACGATTGGCGGCATTGGCTATCGCCAGACCGATTGCCGTTTTATCTTCAACCATCCCAAAATCGACGCGGTCAAGCAGGCTCTTGAGAAGTTCATAGTCCGTTGTCAATGGACACTGGGTAAAGCTCCTTCGCGCGAAAACCACCAGTCCGAGCCGGTCAGTTTCTCTTCCTTCGATGAATTTTCTGATTACTTCTTTGGATACATAAAGTCGATTCTTAGGCTTGAAATCCTCTGATCGCATACTCCCGGAGATATCCAGCGCCAGCATGATATCGACTCCTTCGACCGACTGCTTATTTTGTCCATAACCGGATTGAGGTCTTGCCATGGCTACTATCAAAATAGAAAGCCCCGCAGCCTTGATTATGGGAAGAACCGATACGAGCCTTGTGCGCCAGGATTTGCCGATTTTCTCGAATATATTCAAATCAGGATAGGGCATCGAGGGCGCGCGCAGATATCTAGTGAAATACCGCAGGTAGATATATGCCGCTGGTATCACTAAAAGCAGCAGCCACAATGGATCTTTAAACCTGAACATCTATCTTATTCACTTTCTGATCTTCCGGCTGTATCGATTGAGTCGCTACAATTGGTTTGGTTTTAGATATAAATTCATAAGCGAATTCAATATCTGCAAGTGCCTCCTCGGAAGTTGGCACCGATTTGGCGAATTTAACAGGATCGGCGTGATAGAAAAGCTCAAATAGCCGTTTATAAAGCTCATTTTCTATCGCGGCCAATTTGGCATCATTTTCTAATTCATATGTTGTGCTTTCAACAGCCTGGATTCCATAACGGCCTTCTATATAACCGCGCAATATCATGGTTAATTCAAAATAAAATTCCTTGAAACGCCCAAAATCCCGATGACGAGCTTTTTTTAATTCATCCAACTTCTCTATTGCGATATCCCAGGCCGGGCGCCCCGGGATTATCGGAGTCGAAATTTTGCGCGTAAAATACTTTCTCAATTTGATATAGGCGAATATTCCGAGCGCAATAATCGCGACCGCCAGTATATACGGCCATATCGGCCCTGGAATTTTTCTCGGCCCCCTGATATCGGCTATATCAAGTCCTGCGGTATCCGCGGGCAGGATACTGTGTATCATAACTGCGAGTGAGTCACCTTGAATCTGCTGAATTTTTCCAGAAGAATCGGATACAGCAAAACTGAATGACGGTATATTAATTTGGCCGGGTTTATAGACCGCCGCGGTGCAGGCATAAGCGATTGTGCCTGCAGGCTGCTTATCGAGTGTAAATATTTTCGATAAAATGGTCACATCGCCAAGGCTCTCGCCTGTAGTCGTTGGAACTATCGATTTCGACCCGATATTGCTGATTCTATTAACATACAAAAACCTGTCTCCGACAGTTAGGCTATCCGGTTTGATCGAAGCCTTAATACTGACATCCTGCGTCTGAGCCATCAGATACATTCCAATGACCAGTGCTAATGTCAATAAGCTTATCTCGAATATTCTAAAGAATATTTTTAACGGATTTATAATAAGCCATCTGAGATGCAATTTAATCATGATATTAATGTCTGATCCTTTTAGCTCTCATTTCAAAAAATCTAATCAATGGTTTGGAATAATCACCGCCTGCCGGAATGTGAATTCTATCAATTCCCATTTTTAGCATCATTCGTTCAAATTGCTGGTTTCGTGCCAGTACCCTGGCAGTAAACTGCTCTTTAAAGCCTTTGCTTGATGTATCAATCAATTCCTCCGCGCCACTTTCAAGATCATAAAACCTGACAAGTCCGGCTTTAGGGAACGACATCTCCAAACGATCATTTATCTTCAAAGCGATCAAATCATGTTTTTTGGCGATAATTCCCAGCGGCTTTTCAAATTTGGTATCGAGAAAATCTGAAATCAAAAAGATAACGCTTTTTTTCTTCGCGACTCCAAGAAGGTATTCCAGCGCGGCGGCGGTATTCGTGCCCCTCCCCTTTGGCTTAAAATAGAGAATTTCACGGATTAGCCGGAGGACGTGGTTCTTGCCTTTTTTGGGAGGAATATAGATTTCAATCTGATCGGTAAATGCCAAAAGGCCTACCTTATCATTATTCTTGATTGCGGCTAGCGAAAGTACGGCCGTAATTTCGGCCGCGGCTTCTGTTTTAAATCTCTCGCCGGTGCCGAATCGCTGCGACGCGGAAAGATCGACAACCAACATGACTGTAAGCTCGCGCTCTTCGCGGTATATTTTCAAGTATGGATGCCCGTAACGAGCGGTAACGTTCCAATCGATATTACGGATGTCATCGCCCGGCTGGTATTCGCGGACCTCGGAAAATTCCATTCCGATACCCTTGAAAATGGAATGATATTCCCCGGAGAATACTTCGTTGACCATTCTCGAAGTTCTAATCTCAATCTTTTTTACTTTTTTAAGGATCTCCCGCGGGAGCATTCTACGGTACCTCTACCCCATTGAAAATCTTAGTGATAATGTCATCCGAGGTTAGTTCCTCAGCTTCGGCCTCGTAGGATAGAATTATTCGATGACGGAGCACATCATGGCCTATAATCTTAACATCGTCCGGAGTAACATAAGCGCGGCCTCGCATAAATGCGTGAGCTTTGGCGGCCAAATTCAGATATATCGTCGCTCGCGGCGATGCGCCGTAGCTGATTAAATCCTCGAAATCGAGCCCGTACTTTTTGGGTTCGCGGCTTGCGCATACAATATCGACTATATATTTTTTGACCTTGTCGTCGATATATATCTGCAGCATGGCCTTGCGTGCCTCGAGAATTTCGCCCGGCGAAGTTATTTTATTCACGGTAAATTTGCTGCCGGATGTCATTCTTTCCTGAATCAAAAACTCCTCGTCCGGAGTCGGGTAGGTCACTTTCAGTTTTAGCATAAACCGGTCGACCTGGGCTTCCGGAAGCGGATAAGTACCTTCCTGCTCTATCGGGTTTTGAGTCGCCAACACCAAAAAGAGTTCGGGTAGTTTGAATGTCTCGTCGCCGATTGTCACCTGACGTTCTTGCATCGATTCGAGCAACGCCGATTGCACTTTTGCGGGTGCCCGGTTGATTTCATCAGCCAATATTAAATTTGAGAATATCGGTCCTTTGCGCACCGAAAACTTCCCATCTTTGGCGGAATATATGAGCGTACCTACAAGATCGCCGGGGAGCAGGTCAGGTGTAAATTGAATCCTCTGAAATCCGGTTTGGATGGCATCGGACAGGGTCTTGACTGATAATGTTTTTGCCAGCCCGGGCACGCCCTCGATCAAGATATGACCGTCTGCTAAAAGGCCAATTATTAACCTATCGATTAAGTATTTTTGACCTACAATGACCTGGGATATTTCTGTAGTCAGACGGTTAATAAATAATGATTTTTGCTTGATAAATTCCTGAATTTCGGTAATCTGTTGATCCATTATTAAGCCTCCTATTTCAGGTCGATTATACACTCAAAAGACAACCTTTGTTCCCCCCAACTCCGCCTTCAATCGAACACAAATTTGGCGAATTTTACAAAATATATCGATCGAAACTGTATGTCAAGGGCTCGTGGTATTATCGAAATATCATTCGTGACGGAAATGCCGAACAAATCCGGTATTTTTAATATCCGCGGCTGCCGATATACACAGCCAATATCCCGAAAGGCATGGCCGCCTTGAGCCATCCGGATAAATTTCGCATAGCAACTTCATCGGCAGTCGAGGAAATAATATAAATAGCAAATACCAAAATTGAATCTACACCTATAAGCACTAAAATCAGATATCCAAAATTATAGATACTCGTGGCATAAGGTATAAATGTAGCGATAATTAAAACCGCGAAAACGATCTGCGCCAGCTTCTGGCAATTACGATATTAGATCCGGTTGCCCCGGTTCTAATACCTACTGCATCATCGGCCGCCCTATCTTGAATATCCTTTACGATTTCGCGTCCAAAATGATGTAGAAATGAGAAAGTTGCAATAATAATTGCACCGAAGGGCTTGCCCACAGCTATTCCGCCATATACAAACGCCAATGACGAGATGAATGCTATCAATATATTGCCCAAAAATGGAATCCTCTTGAAAATTGGTGTGTACACGAGGAGTGATACTGTCACGGCGGAAGCAAGAATTGTCGCTGTCACGCTAATTTTTAACGACAGTATTACTCCCAAAAGCGCAAATATGATAGCAAGAATTTTGGCAATCCTAACACTCAGTGAACCCTTAACCAATGGTCTATAGGGTTTATTTATCTTATCAACAGCAATATCCCAAATATCATTAATGATATTCCCGAACGCGGCTATCAATGATGCCGAAATTGCGGCAAAGACAATCTTCCATGAAAAATAAATATTATTTGCTATTATCGCTCCCGACCATACTGCCAGGAAATGTAATCAGGCAATTTAGCGGACGGGAAATCAGAATAGCTCCCCAGATTCGATTCATCAAAATCCTCCGGCCAATCCGAAATTCACTATCGCCTCTTTCGGGAATCCGCTTTTCCCCCAACCTACTTCCACCTTGACCTGTCCCAATGTGGTTGGGGCCGCGATTCCTATTCCATATCCGGGATATATTTTATATCTCGAGCCAGAATTCGGCGAGGATTTTATGGTGGCAATATCCATAAAGATATAGGCTCTTCCGGCACGACCCGATAATAATCTGGATTCGAATGTGGTAATAAAATATCGGTACGCGGGAAAACGTTGGAATGAATATCCTCGTAAATCATCGGAGCCGCCTATATAACGAAGCTCATCCGCTGAAATATCACCGTCATTATTCACGATTCCCCAGCCGTTTAGCCCCAACTCGAGTACCAGTCGACCAATAATTCTCAAGTAATAGTTTCCCTTAAGTTCGACCGAAGTTAAATGGGTAGCCGGATTGCCTAAAACTACCCTGCCATTCGATCGGTATTTATTGCTCAGTGATGTCAATGCTTCATACCCCGCCGATGGATTATCCTTAAAATCCAAATTCGAATATCCAAATACGGCCGTTATTTTATTACTGCTTGACGACGAAACTATGCTCCCTGGTTCGGGTTCTGTCCTTTGAACTGTTAATTGAGCCTCGGCGTAGAGCCCGCCTGAGAAATTATGGCCAATACCTGCAGATCCACCTGTTTCAAGAAAAAGGCTATCATGATCATTTTGAAATGCTTCGAGGCTTAAGCCGAATCTGGTGCCCAATACAAATGGGTCATGATATCTGATTCTTAATTGGCTCGAAAATTTATCCTTTTTCTCCCAGAAAAGCCCCGCGCTTTTGCCCGACCCCATAATATCGCCGAAATCGAGCAATAATCTGCCAGCCACCTGCGCCTTTCTATCTTGATTTAGAAATCCCAATGAAAAGTCAAATTTCGTCGATGGGAGTTCTTTCAGATGATATATGATCTTACAAGAATCACCGGCAGATGACTGCTGCAGAATAAACGGTGACGAAATTTCAATAAACGGCATTTTATCCAATTCATCCTGCGATCGAACCACAATAGATTCGGAATATCGCTGTCCTATTTTAATATCAGCAGCTCTTTCCAAGGTCGGATGGCGAGTTCTCGAAATACCATCAAACTCGAAGCCCGATATAAAAATCACCGGCCCGGGCAGTATTTCAAATACAGCCGAAAGTCGCCCGGATTCATCGAATGAAAAATCTCTCCAGGTGCCTTGAGCAAATGGCATCCCGATATCAGCGAGGCGGGAGATGCATTCCGCGGAAAAGGAATTCAAGAAGTTCTTCGAGGCAATTTCACCAGTCACTTGCCTGATTATATCCTCAAAATTGATTTCGCTGTTCTCTGGTATTAATCGCACATCCAAATTCCCGATCAATGTCGGGCTTCCTTCGGAAAAATGCAGGGTTTTGATTCCATTGTTTTCGCTCTGCCACCTAAAATCAGCCGAGAAATATCCTGCTTGACCATAAAGCGATCTTAATTGAGCTAAAATCGAATCGTTCCCCACGGAGTAATTTAACAGTCTGGCAAGTTCGGTTTTCGAATATAGCTTATTGCCCGCAATCTCAAATCCCGATTTGGCCATACTAATAGACGTTAGAAAATAGATAGCCGAAATAATTGTGAGAAGATCTTTTCATCTGAATAACGCCGTAAACTCCAGCCGCATAATTTGGCGAAGCGGCCTTTTGGGAAAATTCTCGTATCTGTAGCTGAAATCAAGTCGCCCGTTTTTGGTGATTTCCATTCTGGCCGAGACGGTTGCCAGATAATTATTACCTTCGTTTTTGCCCTGAGCCAGTTGAAATGGGATATATGAGCCCTTGGGAGATGAAGTAATTTGGGAATATTCGAGGACCGTGGATACCTGTCCCCGATTCTTTAGATTCCAAACCAATCCCAATCCCATCGATGGTATTTGCGACTTAACGGAGGTAGTCTTTTGCTTGGCCGTTTCGTATGAAGGTTTTAAATTTACAGTCCAGCCATCTGCGAAACGATAATCAGCAGACATGGAAACCAGCCGGCTATCAATGGAATAGACGGAAAGATTCGTAGAATTTTGTCTTGATGACAATGATCCATTGACAATAATATCGATCTTCGCGCTCGCCGGAAATGCCCATGAAATTTCGTCCGATCGAGAATTGCCGTTTGTAGTTTCATTGGCAAAAGGACTTCCGGCCTCAAATGATCTTGAACCGGAGTATTTGAATCGTTGTCTTTCAAAAGGCGGGTAATAATATATTCTAAAATTCAGCTGACCATTTCGATAGACAATATTTTGGAGAGTGGTTGTTCTCCATGGATAGAAATCGCGCCACTCAAGGATATCGGATGATTTTTTCTGCCTGTAAGAAAGATCGGTTTCTATATTTAATTTTCCTATCGAGCTCCGGGAGGATTGTCCAGCTCCCGCCAGCAAAAATGGCGCGATCGACGCGTTAAGCTCGGTAGAAATATCGCTGATTTTCGAGCCTTCGCCTAATTCTTCTATAATGAGAACATAGTCTCCTTGCTGATCCTTAATATATTCACCGTCTTCAAAGCGATATTCCCCTTTGCCCTGTCCCACATAAGATATAGTTTTGCGCTTGCAGTCGTTCGTTGGATGAGCTCAATCGTTCATTGACGCTGAAACTCCCCCTGCTTTGAGGGTCGCTGAATGATAGCCTGCCCCAGCCTGTTTTTTGTTCGACATTACTCCCGGAAAAATCGGAATAGTGTTTTTTGTAATATACTCCGGATAAGTCGCCTGAAAATCCCGCCTTCCCCGGCAAAAAACTTATCTGCTGGCTGAATGAGCCCGACTTGAATTTCGGCTTCCAGATATTGATTTGATTATCTAATGCTTGCTCTATTCTGTAAACGATTTCAGTGCTGCCCGTTACTGATTGCAGATACGTGGCCGGAATTATCCCTGTCAATTCATTGAATTTAAAACCGCCGGCTCCATTTTGTCTTTCATAATCTATTCGAAATGAAGGCTGAAGGCGGGCGAAGTTGGCTGTCATTGCGCCACCACGCTTCCACCAATCCCTGCTGCCTGAAGTTTTTTCTATTCGCCCATAAAGATCGAGCATATCGAACAGATTCCAATTTGCCTCTCCCAAATGATGAACCCTGTCGCTGATCAATGGGCGGCTTAAATGACCTATAAGATATTGGATTTTGTTTGTGCGATTAAATGAATTTACGATTCCAATTTCCTGAACTTTCTCGCCATTCGCGGATGAATTTGGATCGATATCATAAATTCGATATCGCTCGACATCGTCTATTCTCCCGGGGAAAATCGAACTTCCGCCAATATTTCTTGCCTTGGCGTTTACCATAAGCGAACCATCATCGGAGTAAAGCTTTTTCCGATAATTCGCCGCTACGAATGACGAAACACCCTTATTCAAGGCATCCTTATCCGACAAGCTGTTTCTATCGAACATTGAGCCCGCAAGTTCGGCTTCGATTGTTAAATTGCTGTCGGCCGATGACCATGACGAACCAACCGAGGCATACCGCTTTGTTTGTGGAAGAGGAATAAGAATAATCGGCTCGTAGTCGCCCGCAAGTTTGCCACCATATTGATAAATACCGGTGCCGAGAAATTTATATGAACCTCCATTCGTACTTATAAACGAAAAACTGACATTATAATCGCCTCGATTAGGGCCGGCATAAATGTAAAAAGGATTGCCCAGGGTATCGGTGGCAAGAGTGTAATTTCCTAATCCCGTCCCTACAAATTGCACACCGCTTCTTGCGGCATTCAGCCTTTCTGCCCCGGCATCTTGCAAAATCTGAAGATTATCAGACGTCATCTCAAAGCTCTTTGGCGAATTTTTATTATCACCCTCCTGAACCAGATCTGCAGTGATTTTTAAGCTTCCGATAGGCGACGATCCGCCGGAGATTGTGTAGAATGAACGATTATATTCTTCGCGGGCAATTTCATAATCTACGACAATCCGGCTCTCATTCCGCAGCACCTTTGAAGGCGCAAATTGAATGCTGCCGGCCTCATAATCAATCTCATAGTCGTTTTCATTACCTCGCTTTTGAAGAACGCCATCAAGATATACTCGTTCCGAGCCAGGCAAGACCTGCGCCCCCTGACGCCCTCCAATATCGGTTAGATAGTATGGGCCGAGACGGCCATCGCGACCATTGATTGCGATTGAAGAATAGTCTCCAGGGAAAAATGCGGCGGCCGCGCCGAGATTGGTATTCGCTTTGGAATATTTCATATTCAACCCGGATAATTTTCGTTGGAAATTCATGAAATTGGAACCGGAATGGATATAATCAAAATCGCCGAATATTCCCTTAAAGTGATCCGACTCTGCTTCGATATAAATTCTATCCAATTCATTTAATTTTCGAGTGACGGAAGAATTGCCTTGAGATTTATCAGATATGTGCGCCGACGTCTTTAAGCCCGGCAGTAGATTTCCTTTGATTGTCAAATTCAACGATTGTGAAAGCCCGTTTCCTCCGCCGGTTTCAATCGAAAAACCTTTGCTTCCCACGATTGAGAGATCATTACCTGCACTCGCGCTGGTTTTAACTTCGGATTGATAATTTTCTGAGGGAGCTTCACCTGCTTCGACGGGGCGATGGAGATAGTAGGTCGATTCAAGATTAAGAGGCAAATATTTGAAAAATACGATTATAGAATCTTCGATATTTAATGGTCTGGAAAGATTTATCAGGCCATCCTCATATATAACTGAAAAGCTATCGGGAGAGAGCTCGATATTATCCCTTATTATCTTCGAGGAGCCACTTATAAGGTTCTTGAAACCGATCTGATATGGGCCTCGTGAACCCTTGCCATGGATTATGACGCTTGTATCCGGAATTTGGGCGAAGATGTTAGATGAAAGTAGAATTGAAAATAATATGACTGGCCATTTATTCATTAAAAGCTATTTGGGGAGGTCAGGCTGCTTTGTACCGCGGATAATATCGTAAATACGTATTTTGCGAAGCCCCTTATCAGCTACCCCCAATCTGCCGTTAGAATCAAATGCAATCCAAGCCGGACTGGATCCTCGCTCAGTATCAGAAAAAATAAATAAGACCCTTCCATTTTTATCATAAGCCGAGATTCGATTGGATTCAGGGTCAGCTACCCAAATTTCTCCATAATTGTCCCAGGCAACCGCATAAGCATTACCGGCTGCAATCCTCTTCGTGAGATTGCCGTATATTGATAACAACAGAACATCGCCGTTATCCGGGTCGCCTACAGCAACCATATTTTGAGAGGATACTTCAGCCGATGATGACTTTCCAATAAATACTCCACCGGGCACTCTATTTGATATTTCGAGCGTCAAATTATAGAATGGGTTTATTTCTAATATCTTGTCGTTGTCGGCGATCCAGAGATTGCCTTCCCTGTCTATTGAAATATCCGATGGTAAATCGAAATTGATAGACTCGCCTTTGTCATTATAGTAAGAACTTATAGTATTAACAAAATGAAGATCGCGGTCGAGAATCTGAATTTGCCGATTGCCATTATCGGCGACATAGAGATTTAGTGCCGCATCGCAGGCGATCCCCAATGGTTTATTGAAACCGCCGGAAGACATTCCAACACCGCCCTCCCGAGCCAACAGCCTTAGTTCAGGTGAGAATTTATATATCGAATTGCTCAGCCTGTCTGAGACATAAATTTCGCCTAAAGCGTTGAATGTTATTCCCGCGGGCTCAGTAAATGAGTTATTTTCATCGATAAAGGGGCCTATGGAATTTGCGAGGCGGAGATTTATTATAGGGCCTGAGATTGTATTTTCTAATTGCGCAGGCGCTTTGCTGGTCGACGCGCAATTCAGCCATAAAAGGCAGAAAAAAGCCGCAGTCAATTTAAAACTTGAGGGCAAGACCAATTTCAAATCCACCAGCCCCCAATGGGCTATCGGATGAGCTGTATATCTGCCACCCTTTTTCACTGAATTCTTTGCCGCTATTATAGGCATTCGCCGCTCTATAAGCATCGATTCCGGAAAGAATTCTATTGGCAATTGCCGCCCCTATAAATAATAGCGATCGACGATATGCCGTCTTGCTGAGATTCCGCAGGTTTCGATAATGATCTTTCGAAGATTTGAAATCCCAATTCCAGTAATATGATGAATTGGATGGAAATGGCTGGGCGTTGGTACCTTCGTAAAGAAGCTCAAGCTGATTAAATTCATTAACATTATCATAGTATGTCATTTTTTCGAAGAAACGATCAGATTTGCCGTTAATATCGGCGCCAGCGTGAAATGCAGCCCAGGCTTTGTAGTCTTCCTTTTTCCATGATCCGTACATCCTGAATCCAAAAAAACCGGACCATATCAGGGCTTCCGCCGAGGCAAATATCACCATCTTCTTTTTGCTGCCAACATAATATTGTCCCGCGCCTGGTAATAAAATCGAAAGGCCCAACGCCTTATATTTAGACTTATCGGCATTTGCTTTATCAGGGGCGTAAGTTGGCTCATTAAGACCATCATCGTCGTTCGGCTTTTGTATCGATGACATTACCTTCTGAGAAATAGTCTGAGCGAAACCGCTGCCTGATAGCGATATCGTCAATATGAGAATGATTGATACTATCCTGGCCATTTCTCCCACCTAAAACTTCATCGCCAATGAAAGATATGGTATTGTTTTGCCGTTATATCTCTTGGCTTTTAGAGCCATTGAATATTGCTTGCCGCCTCTGTTGAATTTCTTGGCGCCAATTGCGGCATCAAATGCCGAGATAATATGGTTGGCAATAGAAATCATGGCCATGGTCGTGGCATTTGAAAAATAATCGTTGGCCTTCTTGCGCATATTAAGATAAAGCAATCTATTGCCATAAGTAACGCTATTTGTCGAATCGGGAGGATTGTTTAATCCAACATCATCCCAGCCGACCTGGAACTGATCATACTTCCCGATATTTTCATAATACTCTCGATTTCTAATCGGCTGATTCAAAGTTTGATCCCACGGCAAAGAATGGGAATAGTGGTTTCTTGTAGGCTCTGGCAGCGACCACCACCATTGATCATAGGTCTGCCAGAGATAATGCTGGTCAGCGAAACTCCGATAATCCTTTTCCCCGTTGGCGCCTTTATGATGATAAACGAGATATCCGGACCATAGAAGAATATCGGCGCCCAAAAATACGCCGGTTTTTATCCTCGATGCCTCCACATAATATTGACCAGCACCCGGCACCAACAACGATAGGCCGAAGGCCTTCATAGGCGATTTGGTACCATACTCGTAAACATCAGTATTTGTTAAATCATCTTTTTTGGCTAAATATAATTTTCGGCTGAAATACTTTTCCAATGTTAATCCATTCTGCAAAAATAGTTCTTTAGCAGATGTAGTTTTAGTTATTCCACCCGCAAAGGATTCAGCCGCAAGACACAATATGACACCTATCATAATTATAATTGGAATGCTTTTCTTCATTTAATCCTCCGATATTTTAAATATAACATCTACTTGGCGATGGCAATTTTAATCATTCTCGATGTTTTTCCCGTATTATTCGCGGCTTCAACACGACAATAGTATACTCCTGAAGCTACATTTTGGCAATTCCAAACATACTCGTTATCCGCGTGCGCCTGCCCGGCAATGGTTGCGTCGTGAATCCTGTCGCCCATCAAATCAAACATCTCTATCTTCACATTCGAATTGCTGTTCAGGTAAAAACGGATGGTTGTACTGTTGGTCGCGGGATTGGGATAATTGAATACGGAATTCACCGGCAACTGCTGATCGGTCGCCGCAATATTTTTTTGATAGACTGTCGAAAGATAAGAATTATTGAAGATATTGCCGCCTGCCATGCCCCAGGGAACATTCGCGAATTCGTATGGCGCTGATAAATTCCAGGCCTTGACAAATCCCGAATTTTCCTCCGTGACCAGGTCAATTTCCCCATCATTATTTAAATCGCCTAACGCCGCCGAGTTACTGACTCCAAATGAACTCGGCAATGGGAATCCTGCGACACGGTCAGAGTATTGATCAAATGCGTAAATGCCGCCGCCCGGCAAACCGACTATAATTTCCGGTGCTGCATTGTTATCAATATCCCCCAATATCGGCGACGATATTATCGCTCCACCGAGTTTATACTTGTTCATATCGATGGGGAAATTCTGCATTAAAGAGCCTGTATAATTAAATGCGTATATTGCCGATTCGGCGCCTATCACGATTTCAGGATAACCATCGGAATTAATATCGCCAATTGCGGTATGATAAAGCTCACGATCAGTATCGATAGACCACGCGACTGAACCGTCATTTTTTATAAGCTCTATTTTGTAGGAAAATGTAATCAGGATTTCGGGCAAATTTCCATCCCTGTCTATATCGACTGCAATTATAGAAACCGGTATAGAGGGAACATAATGATAAAATGGAAATGCTACCGGCGAAAATTCCTGCGCGAAAACCGCAGTCCCGGAATCGGCCGCGATTCGATTCAGGCTCGTTCCGCCTGGCTGACTGACCAAAGCGTCGATTACGTTTTTCCCGGCAACCTGATACGCGGCGGCAGAAATTACTATCCCGTTAAAATTGTACACGACACTGTCTTCCAGGACATTATAAACCATATGCACCTTGCCGGAATCATCGAATGCGATGAGCTCGTTCTCAGCGCCTGGTAGGAAATTCACTGTTATCGGAGCCAACCGCGTATTTAAATGCAGATCCAGAGGGAAACCGACAATCGGATCGAGTCGGCCATCGGAGTTGTTATCACGAGGATTAAACGCGTACAATCGTCCCGAATTCGAAGTCAACGCGATATCATTTTCGCCGTCGCCATTATAATCGAAAATCACGGGCCTGGTCGAAATCGTACTATCGCATTCGGCGGCAATAGCCCAGGGATAGATTGCGATACTGCTATCGTATCTCAAGATTCCTACGGAATCGCCATTGGAAATAAATTTTTGTCCATTTGGCTTCCAGATAAGCAATCTATTGGACGCCGTAATCAAAACTTCCGAAGTATCATTCGACAGAAGATCGGCTATTATCGGATCGGACATTTGATTGGGCAATCCCATTTGGGGCCATCCGGCCATCAGCCAATCGATATTTATATCAACATACATCAAAGTATCCGAATTGGAAATATCCGTAACAGAAATATGAGAATCGCATCCCAGAATGGAATTCGATGATGGATTAGTGCTGGGCGTAAATGATACCCTATTCGGTCCCTTAAAATAATCATTATCATCGCCATAACCCCGGTAGTAATACCCTCCGAAATCGATTACGCCATCAGCTTCTACCAATGACAGAAATCTCCTGGCGGGGTCCCATTGCAGTGTATTATTAAAAAAGTTATTATCGCCATTGTGGAGAGTATCCTGATAAGCGACTGCTTCATCGACGTGCCATATTACGGCACCATTGCCGGGAGTAATCCGATCGTATTCGCCATCGGAAACCAAAATTGTATCGTTTCCCTGAAAATATGCAAACCCCGGGCCTAAAATCACTCCTGTAGCCGGATCGCCAACTAAAATATCAGCAAATGGGTTGGATGGATCCAATGTGTCGGCGTCCTGCTGTCTATTTTCAATCAGGAAATATTCGTATTCGGTAATTGGCACTTTGATTATCTCTGTACTTCCATGATTTTGAGCGGCCGCTGAAATTGGCACATTATTCCCATCGGTAATTTCACGAGGTATATCGAATCCAAGATAAGCCCTCGACCAGGCATCGGGGTAAACAGGCATCGTACCGCCGACTGTCGGCCCTATATCAGGGAATTGGACACCGACCGACATTCCATTGTTGTCCATCAGCGAAAAATCGCCAACCTGCGTAAAGAAATTGTCGGTTTTGTATAGGTCTACGAGTCCTAATTGATGTCCAAATTCATGGGCTACTACACCATTTAGGGCGGTAATACGGTTATCCTGACTTGCAAATTCCGGGAGTATCGTCCCCTCCTGAATAGCAACTGTGCTATCATCCACCATAACTGGCTTGCTGAGCTTTAGGAACCCTGTATAGAAATCGTATGGCGTATCGAATTGAGGGAAATAGGAAAGATTATTTTGTTGATCCGAACCAGCATGGAAAACAATGACCGCCTGGTAACGGCCGAAATCGATCTCAGGATATAATGAATCGGCAAGTGTAATTGCGCGGATCAGAAAATTACCGAGTCTGTCGCCGATACTTTCCCAATTCATATTCGATCCGTAATAGGCCATTGGCACCGGCAATTGAATCGAAACGCTTTCTGGTTGAGGATATACATCCCATTGAATCTGCAGCTGCTTTTCGGAAACATAATACCAATAATTGTGCAAAGCTTGCATGTGAGCATTGAAATATGATGTATTATGAGGCGCGGGATCGATATAATGTCCTTCCGCGGCTACAAATTGATCATATGTTCTAAGATCGAATGTGCCATCGCCGGTCGTGTATGGATCATCCGGTATTTCTTTCTGAAATTCAACCTTCAAAACCAATACCCTGATCGAATCAGACATAATGCTCGCGGCAGTTAATGGCATACCGTGTTTCGCAGTCGGCAATGCATAAAGCGACGGCCGCTCCAATCCCAGCAAATTCTTTTCGGATACGCCGGATCGGAATTCGTCACTCTTAACCGTACTTTCTCTGGGAATTGATCTCAATGAAAGCGGCTTGAGAATCTTTTGGGCAAATGAAAAGTGGGCCGAGACCAAAAATAGTATGCCAATAGCAATTATTAAAGTGCGTTTCGATAAATTCACTATCTTAGAACCCCACATTCATGGAAAAACGCATAGTATTGGCCAACCTATTAGTCTCCTCGCTCGACGCTGGAATATAAGAGAAATCAAATCGATAACTGCTGTATTGCAGCGACGTGCCCAAAGTAAAGTATTTTTGCACGCCGATTTTGTCGTAGACATATCCCGCTCTTAAAGCCACATAATTCGAATACCAGTACTCGATTCCGATATGCGGAATAATCTCTTCAATCTCCGTCTTGACACTGTGATTCAAATCAACCAATAGTTTTGTGGCTTCGCCCAAAACTGTCAATTTATTAAATGGCGAATCGATAAGTTTATAGGCAAAACCGAGCGCCAATTTTCTTGGTAACGGGTCCGCCTGATCAGCATCGATATAGGCTATATCGGGGCCGAGGTTGGTTACGGTCGCGGCCAGAGTGAGTCGGCGGGTCATATCATAGATCACGCCGGCATCAACTGCCAGCGAATACCCTACACCTTTACCTCTTTCAGCACCGGCGCCTACCACTGAAAGATGCGAATTTATATAGCGAACTGAAAGTCCTCCATAGAGGTTGTTCATTAGATTCGTGCCGTATGATACTGTAAACGCTATATCATAAGAAGTAAACGAGCCTTCGGGCAAATTGTTTTCATTTGTGCGCAGTTGCTCTCCATATGAAATGAAATGAACTCCGAAACCAAATGTCCCCCAATCGGCTGTTGGATATACGATCGAAAAGAAATCGTAATAAAGATCGCTGGCAAGCTGCACCAGATAATTGGAATGCATGAATGTCACCTGTTTTTTGGCTGCGGCATAGACCGAGACTTTTTTAGGAGATGCAAACCACATATCGCCAGACTTGGCATATATATTGGAGACATTAGACCTGGCAATATCCAGATTCTGAATTCGACTCCATTTGCCATTATCATATTCGACCGCGCCGTACGATGTAGCGACCGCAACTTTTTTTCCGGTAATTGGTCTGATAGCTTTTATTTCCGATCCCAGTGAATTGGAATAAACCAAAAGCTTTTTGCCGGAATTGATCTGATCGGACTCAAGCCCGTTAAACTGCCTTATCTTCGATGAAAGCAGCTCGATCTTTTGAGGATCACGATCGGTTATATATTGAGCGGCAACTGACTGCACTGAAGTGGACTCCGGCGCCTGATATATCTTGTATCCAAATAGCTTGAAATCATCGCCGGTGAAAAGACTTACTCCGTAAGTAGTACCGATCCAGAGACGGTATCTTTCATCGACACCGAGAGCTGTTATCTTTCCTCTGTATCCGAGATTATACGGCAATTTTATCGGCTTCCCGGTTTGAGTTGTATCTCCCTTTGTTGAATTGTAGGCAGTTACCATGCTCATAACTGTATCATACATGACAGTGCCTATTTCACCATAAAATTTCTCGACAACTTTGGGAATGCTCTCCCCGATCGATAATTCTTTTTCCTTGAATTGGCTCCATTTGGCGCCGTCATAGTGATAAAGGATGCCATCCGATGCCAGCCAGGCATCACGATCGCTTGACGCGGCAATAGCGTCAATCTGACCTGTAGGCACATCGGAATTGGGCGGGAATTTGGTAATATTCCTGCCGGTGAATTTCACCAGCCCATTTGACGTGCCTATATACATCATTTTCTTGGAGCCTTTTTCAATCGCCGTGATATTATCCGATGGCAGCGAATCTTTGGCGACCGTAAAAAATGACCAGATGCTCTTTTGAGGATCGAATCTGTATAAGCCATTATTGGTTCCGAGATAAAGAATTTCTTCATCGGAATTGAGGCAATTAATCTTATCCGGAAGAGTCAAGTCGTACGGCAGCCAGACTTCTCTGTCGCCCTTGGCTTCGATTCCTCTATCAAAACCGAATGTCACTTTATCCATTTCATCGGTGGTGGCTATTGAATCAGCCAGGACATTGTTTATATCATTCCGAATTGCGGAAAATCCTTTGACATTTATTCGAAGCTGAAGCCATGCCTTATGGAGTTTTTCAAAGCCATATTGGAGATCTTCTTTATATAAATAATCCTGAGGAAGAGCCGCCATTATTTCTGTTTTCAATGAATCCATTGTTTCAGGCATGATAGTATTATTGGCTCTGGCCAATTTATCAATATATGGCGCCGCTTCGTTTTCGCCCAAGCCGGTATAGCGCATTATCACTGATTCCAGTGAAGCTCCAGCTCTCAATGGCTGTAACGTGCCCGCAACCCAGTGAGCGCCGTCCCATTTGGTAAGGTGACCGTTAATAATGCTCCAAAGATCATATTGACGATAATTATTTTCGGGCAAATTATTTTTAACCATTGATAATGATTGAATTGTATCGCCGGGAGCGGAGTTAAAATCGAGCCACGAAGCAGTGAGCGGATACCGTCCAAGACCCGCTGGATTCCAATGTACGGCCGTGGCATCATCCGAAATCGCAATAAATGTCTCTCCCATGCCTCCGGCCCTGGCCCCCGGTGCTATCAACAAGAACTGGACCGCAGTTTGCGAAACCTGGGCCGCGGCTAATGCTGACATCGCCAATAAAAGTAATATTACTAATTTATACTGCCTCATTCCATCCTCCGATTACAATGATGATCTATATTATTGTCGGTCAAATTCATACAGTTTCTTACCTCAGTATTACTAATTTTCTGGTATCGTCAGCTTCCGAATGGGAACCGTTCCCATCCTGCTTTTCCGCTATAACTTTATATAAATAAATTCCATCGGCAATAGGATCGCCATCGCCATCTCTAAGATTCCAATCAACCTGATGACAATCCATCTGCGTATAATCCGGACTTGTAAATTCCAACGTCTTTATCTTTCTCCCCGCTTCAGTGAATATTTTGATTATAATTTTATCTACATTTTCATTCAGGCAGTATTGGAATGATGTATTCACTCCGATTCCCTTCACAGGATTCGGATAATTCATAACATTGGAGATAGCAAGATTTTGAGTTGAAACCACTTCAATATTTGAATTAGTCAGCGTGGAATTATTGAAATTATCCCAGGCCTTCAAAGACAAAGTATGCTGTCCAAGCGGCAGTTCGGGCGTTTGGAATGTCAAAACACCGCCCTGATAATTTCCTCTACCGTAACTAAAGTTGCCGGTGATATCCATTTCTAATACTCTGCCATCGTCGATACTTAAAACTATTCCATGACCCAACTGACCGGTAATATTGACCCCGTGATCATCGGTAATATCCGCTGTAAGTACAAAAGCCGATGGAACCTGTGTTATTTCTTGTCTGAACGGCCTCCCGTCAACAAATAGATGTATAACAGGGCCGGTCGAATCTTGATCGGTCGGCATTGAACCAGAAATTCTAAGGGAATCTGCTACTCCGACGGCATCGTAAACCCCATTTTCACCATAAGCATATATCCTGGCATCAGCGCTGCCATAAGAAATATCTTTCGGAGTAAAAAATCGGCCAGTAAAATGACCATTGACGACATCCGTAGGGCCATGAAAAATGGTGGCGCCGGATTTAATAAAGCTTATGAATTGGGGTGGAGATATCGGATTATTATATCGATCGAGCAGGGCCACAGATCTTAAGGTCGCTCCATCTTTAACGGAAACCCAAACAGTGCCGTTAAAATCGCTCATAATATTGCCGGCAACATCGGTAATTTCACCTGAAACCTCGTTCTCGGTAAGCGCGGCCAATGAATCCGGGACAGAATTGAATCTCACCTTATACTTGGGAAATTGCAAAAGCTGCGCCGGGTCTCCAAAAAGCACATATACTCTGTCATTTGTATTAGTTCCGCTATCGCCTGATTGCCTCAAAAATTTCGCTATATACATCGCGGCGCCTATTCCAACTGAATCTGAATTCAATAACTGATCGAATACTGCATTATTGAATTGGCCATTGGATGTGGCATATACTCCTCTTGTTGCCGAGATTACCGCAATTGCCCCGCGTCCATAAGTGCGAGCCAATTCCTCCGCCATGCTTTCAAATGCCGGAAAATCAAATGCGCCAATCGAGCATGAGGCGGTGAATACCAGAGAAAGTCTTTTGCCGTTATGCAAACGTGGAATATCTTCGATTCTCCGGAAAATGTGCTCGTCAGCCCAAAGACCGGCGCTCCCGTGTCCAATCCAATCGATGATCAATGAGCCCTGATTATATGCGCTCATAAGGGCTTCTCTTGCCTGCGGTTTTTCGCCGCCTGCCCCCATTGGATATTCAATCAAATAAATCTTACCGGTTTCAAAGCTATTGGGCACATGGTGATTAGCCAGATCCTCGGCTTGCGCGGTATGATTCCAATCGTTATCATGCGGAGGGTGAAGATTATCATCTGCAGCAACGACTACCCTGTTTCTCCAGGGGCCAAGATCCGGATTGCTGTCGTAATCGATTATCTTATCAATCATCTCGGAAGCATCTTGTACCGATCGGGCAGAAATTCTTCCAATCATCATGTCGGGAATTGAATTTGAATCCGAATCGAGATTACCGTAACTCCCAAAATAGACAAAAAGCTCGTCCGACATTCCGAGGTCGCTGCCGAATAGAGGCAGATATTCATATGGCGGTATATAAATATGAGAACTTGAACCCATGTAATTTCTATAATCATAATTGCCATCTCCCAGCAAAACCACGTAGGATGGCGCTGGCGATTGCCAATTTTCATAAGCATATTTCAGAAAATCCCTTATGGCAATGGCATCCAAAAGGCCGTAAGAAAATTGATTATAGACATCTGATATTTTGACTATTCTTGTGGCCAGACCATATACGTTCTGACGATGCTGGGCCAAGCGCACTGCCTGATCATAGAATCCATCGTAAGTCAATATAATCTCATCAGCGCGGTTGTTTGATGAATTCACATCTTTCAAATTATCAATTTGATAGGTCGTTATCGAACTGGGAGTCTTGAATCGATTCTTGTTTGAAATATAATACTGTTTATGCGATTGCGCTGATACAGTATCAAGAAATGATAGATTCTGCCCACTCCATGACCCGCCTGCTATTTTAACGGGATTCATCTTGTCGGATATATCCAGAAGCAAATAATCCGAATCTACATTGGTAAGATTATAACGGACAACCCCAAAAGTATCCGGTTGCGAGAATCGCAAATTGCCGTCAATTGTCCTCAGCCATCTGGGATAAAGAATATTTATATAATCAGTATAGAAATTGGTAACTGACTGTAATGTGATACTATTGAGTCCGTCCCTAAGATTCGATGCCGAAAATATCGAAAAAGGAGGTAATTGGCGCATCGGGGTTGCACTTGAGCTGTTTACCGTCAGCGAAAGATTACCTGCCCTATGCCTGACTATTATTTCCGCCGTTCCGCCAGAAACAACATCATACAACTGCGCGCTGGTTGAAAATGATTTTCCCGAAGCCCAATACCATTCAAAATAATCATTATAATCCTGTTGGATTGGTGAATATTTCCAGAATAGAATATCTTCTTCTTTATTAAACATTGCAGTGTATGAATCAGTAGAGACATCATATGCCCCATTGGGATTTCCATCCCAGCTTGGATATCGTTTGGCAGGTCCGGAAAAATTCCCGTCGATTGTGAGCCAAAATACATTCTTGCTGGTATAATGATTTTTATACCGAATAAAATTATTCAAGGTCGAATCATATTCCCAACTATCGACTCCGTCGGCGTAAAATACAAATAAATCCAAACCATCGAATACACCATTGCCATTTGCATCGATAAACTGTATTGGGATTTCCCTAAATTCCGGACGGGGCGTACTATTATTGGGAGGTAGTTCCCTGCCGCCTCCATAGAAGACACGCACGCGCGAAGGATCAATATCCACATCTGGATTAGCTATCCCTAATGATCGAAATTGATTCCAGCCGATAGAATAAATCCCCTCTGTTGTAAGCTCCATTCTGAACCATGTGGATGCTGAATCGAATACGCTTGAAGTCGCTGACGCTCCAAGAGCAATTTTCTGTTCTTTGGCGACCCAATTGGCCCCGACATCATAGTTGGCGACCACCTTGGAAAAAATCTTATTAAACGCATTTCCAGGATGCTGGAATGACACCGGCAAATTTGACTGTCCGCCCACAAAATCCACTCTAAGCGTGATGGTCTGGAGCATCGATAAACTTGGCGGGTTTTCAGAGTACCTAATCGCAGGGATGCCAATTCTGGCAATTTTTAATCCCCTCAAATTATCGAATGATACTATATATGGATCGCTATGCGTCACGGTGCTCTTTAATGAGGCATCTTCGTATGCCTTGTCGTATTCTTCCTTTGAAGAACGAGCAAAAAATGGCGGCAATTTTTTAAATTCCGCATCCTTATAATTTGCGTCGATCACCTGGATTTTGGCAGTGGCGCCGGGAGGCAAGGCCAACGGCACAATCTTTATAGGAATTATTGATTGTCCTTCAACGCGATTTTGAGCCGTTCGCTCAATATTAAGAGAATGATATTTGTTATTGCCCTGTTCAAACGGCGTAAACGAACTCGAAGGAACTTTATATTTCAGGGTTACGCCTGAATTATCGGATTTTAAAATTTCTACATCGCCGTCAAAAATGGTCGAAGCTGAAGATATGCTTATTAAGATACTAATCGAAAAAAATGCCTGTCCTAACAAAATCAGTTTTTTTCGGCAGAGCATCAATCCTCCGATGAATACATTTCATCTTCGGCCATTCGGCCAAAGACAAAAAATTAGCCACTGGGCATGTAGGTAAAGCCTTTTTACAATCTCTTCGCTTTTCTACAACTACCCTTTAGCCAATTACGATAAGCGTTTCCTTTCGTCAATTCAAATTACGTCTAAGATATTGTTCATACCAAAATTGTCAAGTATAATTTTCAACCAATCGACTTTCTGCTGAATAATGATGCAGAACCGACTGCTCGAAATGCCTTGAAATATTCGATTGCAGTTTTACGGGCGTCTTCTTCCATCGATTTCATATTACTTTCGGGAATTTGATCGATTTCCTTGAAAAATTGCTTGGTAGTGAATTTAATATCTTTATTAACTCCCTTAGCCCAATCCTTCATGGCCTGCATAAGGTCTTGCGGCATATTGCGATGAGCTATATTTTGCCATTCCGTCCCAACATTGCCCTTCCTAATACCATAATCGGCAAATTTGCCCACCAAGTGTAGGGGCGTTCCCGTTATTCCGTGCTGGGCAATGCAAACACCATAACCTTTTATCACGTTGTAGCAATCCCCTGTCCTCTTAAGATCAATATGGATTTCCTCGCCTTCAAGATAATTTCCGTGCTTGGAGCCGTTGTTGATTCCAAGTAGATCAGGGGTTATTTTGGCGTCATGAAGACCATCAATAAAGATGCGAGCTTCATCGACTGTCGTAATTTCGCCCGTGGAACCGACCGATTTTATTTCGCCGACTTCTGTTTCCAATCCAAGGCCTTGTTCGACAACAGGTTTTGCAAGCCTGATAGTGATTTTAATATTTTCGTCTTCAGGGTTAAATGACGCGTCGATAGCATATGATGTATAGCCAGCCGCAAGTTGGGCCGCCATTAACTTTTCAGTTTCAGCTATCTCTTCCTCTTTATTGGTTTTAACAGTCAAGTGATCGGCATGAATAATAAATGGATGCGTATATCCGATTTGCTCGGCATAAGCGATAATTGTTTCGAAATAATCTTTGGGCGTCATATTGACATAGCCGCCTTTAAGATCAGATTCTGATTTGGCCAATTCGAACGCCACCAACGAATCGGTTTCCATGGCAGCCTTCATAATTCCTGGAATCACGTGTTTGATTCGAGTGTTGCAGGCCATTACAATGATTTTGTCTTCGCGAATATGCTTGAAGATGTCATGACCATTGAGCAAACAAACTTTAGACTTTGAGCCAAGCTTCTTTTTTATAAATTCCGGACGCCTATCGAGCAATTTATCGAAACTCATTCTACCTCCTTTAACAAAACTACTTTATTTGACAGTTCCAATTTATGCGAAATACCAGACCAAAGGCCCTACAATGAATAATGCCGGGAGAAGATTGCCGACCTTTATTTTAGCAATCCCTAAAATATTGAATCCGAGTCCAAGGATCAATATGCCGCCAGTGGCGCTTATTTCATTCAAAATCATCTTATCCAATGATCCGCCAACCAATACACCCACCAATGTCAAAGCGCCCTGAATAACAAAGACTGTTAATGTTGAAAATAGCACGCCTATGCCGAGGCTCGCGGCCAATGCTATCGCAGCGACACCATCCATTATCGATTTTATATAAACTAAATTTCCAATTCGAGCGAAACCATCCTGAAGCGATCCGACAATCGTCATGGGCCCGGTGCAGAATAATAGTGATGCGGTGACAAACCCAGGCACGAATGTACTTGAAGTAGTCTTCACTCTTTTTTGCAGAATTTCGCCGATTCTTTCGAGCCATTCTTCGATGCCTATCAATTGTCCTATGATACCGCCTGCAATCAATGAACCTATGACGGTTATCATCTTTTCCGTGCCTAAGGCCATCTGCGCTCCAATCAATATGGTAGACAGTCCCAAAGCGGAAAGGATTATTTTTTTCAACGATTCAGGCATTCTCGAACTAAGCAGACGACCTAAAATCGAGCCGGCTATAACCGTTAAACTATTGACTAAAAAACCCCAGATATGCATAAATCTATTTAATAGATTAATATTAATATTATCAAGAGAAAATCGATTCTAAAAATAACAGATATCAGACAAGTAATTGGATTTTTAAATCGTTTTGAAAATAATTTATAGGATTTTATCGAATGATTGTAAATTTAGATATACGGGCCAGCCAGGCTATCGATTTTTAGCCTTTTTTAATTCTATCAAAAACTTGGATATTTTTCTTTTTAGTTCAGCTTTGGTTCCGTTGTTGACTATTACATAATCCGCCAGGGCCTCTTTTTCCTTTTGAGGAATTTGAGATGCTATTCTATTAATCGCATCGGCGCGGGAAAGCCCATTGAGCATCATCCGTTTAATACGAACATCTCTTTTGGCAGTGACAACCACAATATAATCGCACCAGTCCGCGATTCCCCATTCGAAGATCAGCGCGGCGTCTATGACTATTAATTGGATTCTTTTATTTTTCTTATATTTAAGCAGATCTGCTTTTAGAAGTTTCAGGAGTTCAGGATGAACTATCTCGTTTAATTTCTGACGGGCTTCAACATTGGAAAATACTAATGTTCCCAATTTCCGGCGGTTTAAATGGCTATTGGGCGTTAGGATCGTCATGCTAAAGACTCGAATCAGCCGTTTAAGAATTTTTGGGTTTTTTTCTACAGCCTTCCTTCCAGCATCATCGCCCGAAAGAATAATCGCGCCTTTCTCCTTAAGAAATCCGGACGCCAATGTCTTGCCGGTACCGGGTCCTCCTGTTAATCCAATTACAATCATGCTAAAGCTTCATATGATGAGAATTAAAATTCTGCAAATATTATTTGGCCTCAAGCCAATTATCTCCGACTGTGATATCTACCCTGATCGGCGCCTTTAGTTTAACAGCATTCTCCATTTCCTGCTTTACTATATTTCGCAGAGAATCCACTTCATCTTTGTGAGCGTCGAAAACCAGCTCGTCATGTACCTGCAATATCATTTTGGATTTGAAATTTCCGATTAAGTCCGCGATTTTGATCATAGCGATTTTAATCATATCGGCGGCAGTTCCCTGAATCGGAGTATTGATCGCTGTTCTTTCCGCAAATTGGCGTGCCTGCGCTGACTTGGCGAGGATATCCGGTAGATAGCGCCGCCGATCAAACAGCGTGGATACATACCCATGCTCGCGGGCGAAATTCTTGATGTCCTCCATGTATTTTTTTATTCCGGGGTATCGTTCAAAATAGATATCTATGAAATCCTTCGATTCATTCAGAGTCAATTCAGATTGTTGAGATAGCCCGTACGCCGAGACTCCGTAGATTATGGCGAAATTAGCGGTTTTCGCCGAACGCCTTTGTTCATCGGTGACATCGCGAATATCCACTCCATATACTTCGGCGGCTGTCCTGCGATGAATATCCTCGCCAAGCTCAAACGATTTGATCATCGTTTCATCATTGGCGAAATGTGCCATTATTCTTAATTCGATTTGAGAATAATCTGCTGACATAATCTTGAAATTATCATCTTTGGGTATAAACGCGCGTCTAATCTCCCTGCCCTCATCGGTGCGAACTGGGATATTCTGGAGATTTGGATCAGTCGATGAAAGCCTGCCGGTGGCAGCTATGGTTTGATTAAAGCTCGTATGCACTCTTCCCGTTCTTTTATTTACAATCGCCGGAAGCGCGTCGATATAGGTCGATTTTAATTTCGTCAATTGCCGGTACTCGAGAACCAATCGGGGAACCGGATGGGTCTCCGCGAGTTTTTCAAGAATATCCACCGATGTGGCCAGCGCGCCGCCCTTGGCGGTGCGTCGCGACGACGTAAGTTTCAGTTTTTCGAAAAGTATCTTGGCCAATTGCTGAGGCGAATTAAGATTGAATTCTTCGCCCACTTCATCGAATATTTCTTTTTCGACATTCTTCATTTTCTTGCCGTATTCGTGTGAGAGCTGACCCAGAAATTCGGAATCGATCCTGACTCCAACTTCTTCCATATCTCCGAGAACCGGTAGAAGCGGCATCTCTATATTATCAAAAAGCGAATCTAATTTTAATTCTATCAACTTCGGCGCGAATATATTTTTCAGCCTTAAGGTATAGTCAGCATCCTCGCTGGAATAAAATGTGGCCTTTTCGACATTCACCATGGAAAAATTCAATTGCTTCTTGCCCGTCCCGATTAAATCAGTGATCGGCATCATTTTATAATTAAAATGCTCGAGCGCCATTGAATCGAGATTGTAGATTCGCTTGCCGGGATCGACAAGATATGCCGCTATCATTGTATCGAATGACGGTTTATCCAGATGGAGACCGTGATTCTTGAGCACCTGACGATCATATTTTATATTTTGGCCGATAACTTTTATATCCGTTTGAAAAAGCTTACTGAATCGATTCAAGACATCTTCCAACGGTAAGTTATGGTAGCCATTGTGACCCAGTGGAATATAGAATCCTGTCTTCGCCTCGAAAGATAAAGATATTCCGACCAATTTCGCGTCTAAGGCCGAGATCGAAGTGGTTTCAGTATCTAATGCGAATTCCTCTTTTTCTGCAATCTCTATCTAAGACCGAATCCAGTTCTTCTATTTTGTCTATTGTTCGATAATCAGAAGCGGCGGATTTGGTTTCGTTCTGGAAAAGACTTTCGGCTTTGGTCGACGCGTATTTATCGGCAAGATTCTTGAATTCCAGTCGGCGGAAAAGCTCGGCCAACGTTTTATAGTCCGGCTCCTCGATTATCAATTTATCCAATTCGAGTTGAATCGGGCAATCAAGTTTTATGGTGGCTAATCGTCTAGATAAAATCGCCTGGTCTTTGTATTTGGATAAAGATTCAGCCAGTTTGCCTTTTTTCTCTGTGGGCCCCTTTTCGAGAACATTGTCGAGGTCGCCGAACTCCTCAATCAGCGAAATAGCGGTTTTCGGCCCGACCCCGGCAACACCCGGAATATTATCAGCAGTATCACCCATCAAGGCCAACGTATCTATGACTTTCTCAGGCGGGACGCCGAATTTTTCCTTAACACCGGCCGAATCTATAATCGAAAAATCCTTGGGATGGAGTATCTTGATTTTATCGTTTACAAGCTGATAATAATCCTTATCTCCTGTAAACATCAACACTTCTAACCCCTGACCCGCCGCTTGCTGGGCCAAAGTTCCGATTACGTCATCAGCTTCGTAGCCGTCCATCTTGATAACCGGAATATTGAATCCGAGAATCGCCTGATCGATCCACGGAAACTGTTCTATTAATTCGAAAGGCGTTTTCGCGCGGGTCGATTTATATTCGGGATAATATTCATGTCGGAATGTCGGTACAGGAGTATCAAAGACAACACCGAAATATTGAGGCTTGAAATCATTGATAATCTTTGTAATGGAATTGACAAAGCCAAATATCGCCCCGGTATTTTCACCGCGTGAATTGATCAAAGGATTCCGTATAAATGCGAAATAGCTGCGGTAGGCGACGGCGGAACCGTCGATTAATATCAGTCTATCCATTGGCTCCATAAAGGTGATGCTTATAAATATATTTCTCTACTGCGTCCGGCACAAGTTCGTGTATCGATTTACCGGCACTTACCAACGCTCTAATCGCAGTCGATGATATATCTTTTAAAGGCATCTCAAAGTATTTGACTTTATCGGCAAACCTGCCTTTGGGTCATATAGCCCGGTCTGTTGGCCGCCGCTATTGTAGCCAATTTGAAAATCTCTTCGGGCTTATGCCATCCTTCCATTTCGGCAACATTATCAGCTCCTATTATAAAATAAAACTCATCGTCAGGATAAACTGCTTTAAGCTCCGATAATGTTTCAATCGTATAAGAATTCCCCGGCCGATGTAATTCTATTTCGGAAAGGTCAAAATCCTTTATCGAATCTATGGCCAGCCGCAGCATATTGAGTCTGTCATTTGCGGATGAAATTACAGTTTCCGGCTTATGTGGAGGCTTATTGGCCGGAATAAAAATTATCCTATCCAGTTGTAGCTGAGCCAGAGCCGCGAACGCTAATGCAATATGGCCGTTATGCGGCGGATCGAAAGTACCCCCGAGTATACCGATCCGAGCCAAAGTTCAGCCTCCGGCTTCTTGGGGTTTTATTCGGGCAATATATTTATGAGCTTTTGAGACAAGCTTATTGTTGGGAAATGCCGTAATAAAATTCTGGAATGTTTCTAGCGCTTCTGTGTTTTTGCCTAGTTTCATCTGCGCAACGCCTGAGTAAAAGAACGAATATTGCGCCCATTCAGTATTGGGATAATTATCCCGGACATTATAAAAATAAAGCAAAGCCGGATTGTAATCGTCCAATTTCAGATAAATCTCTCCAGCCTTATAGAGCTTCTTGGCTAATTTGTCATTTAATTTATCTAATTTATCTCTAGCGTCCGGAACCAATGGGCTCATAGGATATTTACTCAAAAGCGTACTGAATTGATCTATCGCTTCGAATGTTTCCGCCTGGTCCAGCGCGTACCCGGGAGAGTCATTGTAGTGACACATAGCGAGTTGATATTGGGCCTTATCCGCCAATGGCGATGACGAATAGGCATTGAGCATTTTCTCAAATTCCGAGGTCGCCTCGGAATAGCTCTTCATGCCGTATAAAGACATTCCGAGATAATATAGGGCCGTATCGCTGAATGACTGGCCGGGGAAACTATAAATTATCCTCTGAAATTCCACCTGGGCTTTGAAATATTTTTTACGATTATAAAGATCCATTGCATTATCAAATTGCCCGTGAGGCGTAGCCTGATCCCGCATAGCGGATCGTGAGCATCCGATAATGATTGTTGATATACTCGTAACTGAAATAAGAACAGCAATTAAAACTTTCATAATCTCCTCATCTATTGGCAAAGAAAAGATAAACCAATGCGCCAACTGAAATTGTCACAAGTGCAGGTTCAAGAAATTTAGACCATCGAGATGATGGCGCTTGCGGCGCCAATTCCACAATATCGCGGCTTTTAACAAAATTCAAAGCTTCCGGTTCAATATCATCATTATTAGAAAATTCAACTGACTTCATTACCAGAGCCGCATTGTCAGCGCTTCTTTTTATTGTAATCATGATCTGGCCCTGCAGTTCCCGTTTGATTCTATGTTTTTTCAAAAAACCCATCGAGGAACCTTTAGCGTAATGAAAATCCAATCCGGATATTTTAAAACTTAACTCGGCATCAGTAGTATCTGACGTTGGACCGAATACGGATAAAATTCCTTTGCCGCTGAGCGCCTGAACAATTCCGAATAAGATAGGACGATTTATCCCGGTGCTATCATCGGACAATAAAATCCTGCTTATTCCGGATAATTCAACATTATCATTGACAGCTTTCGATACAGATTCCATCACGAACTGTTCGTTGCTTTGGGGCTGGCAGTAAGCCGAGGTTCCTGCCAACGATGATATTAATATTGCTGTAAATACGGGGATTACCTTATTTGGTCTCAAAACGGCTCCGGAGGGTTTTGTAAATTTTTACAACTTTCTTATAGTATTGCAGCGGAAGGGCGGCGTTGAACTGGATGTACTCATCGGTCACGCCCTCGCCCATATTATATGCGATTAACGCCTTTTTAATATCCTTGAATTTTAGAATCATCTGAAAGAGATAGGCAGTCCCAACTTTTATATTGAGTCCCGGGTTATTAAGGTCGAGTTTCTGCGGCCATTCTATTCGCCATTTTTCTGCCACATCCTTACCTACCGATGGCATAACCTGCATCAATCCTTCGGCTCCCATGCTCGATTCCTGATGTCTTTTAAATGAACTCTCGGCGATTATTACTGCCAAAATAAGCAAAGGGTCTATGCTGAATTTCTTGCTCTCATCATAAATAACATTAGTCAACTGCCCAACTTCATTGTCATTAAATCCGATTTGATATTCTTCAATGATATCAAGTATTTTGACTTTTTGCTCGAGCTCTTCGATTTTTTGCTTTTGCTCCATTATTGTCTTATTATTTTTCATAAAAGCCAGAACCAACCAGACAATAATGGCCGCTTGAATGATATAAATCACAAAAAACACAACCCCGACAGGCCTCGAGATAAAAAGCCCCGTGCTTTTGTATTTATTCTTTGTCAGGATAGTCAATTGTTATCCTTTGATCGAACTTGAACCGCGTAAAGGTCATAGGCATCCGCCTTTTTAATTTCGACATCAATGAAATTCCCCGGTTCCTCTGTACAATTTTCTACAAAAACATTCCCGTCTACTTCAGGCGCTTGAAACCATCCTCTGGCTATGCCGGTTCCTTCACTATCGATCTCATGCAGGAGCACCGTCTCTGTCCGGCCGACTCGTCCGGCAAGCTTCGCCGCAGAGATATTATTTTGAAGGTCCAAAAGAGTCAAGTATCTTTCATCGATAACCGATGAATCGATTCGGTCGGAAAGCCTGAATGCTGGTGTGCCTTCCTCAGGCGAATATTTAAAAACACCAACATTATCCAATTCAAATTCCTCAATAAAATCCAAAAGCTCTCCAAATTCCTTTTCGGTTTCGCCGGGGAATCCCACAATGAATGTCGATCTTAGCACAATTTCCGGCATTTTCGCCCTAAGTTTTCGGATTAAGGATTCAATACTATTCTTATCGGTTCTGCGATTCATTAATCTTAGAATCCGATCATTGACATGCTGCAACGGTAAATCAATATATTTTACTATTCTTTCACTTTGGCTGATAACTGCGATAGTCTCGTTATCGAGATGCGCCGGGTGAGCGTAAATTAATCGAATCCATCTGATTGAATCGAATTGCGTCAGATCCTTTAACAAATGGGACAATGAATAGCCATCGTTGAAGTCCTTGCCATAAAGAGTGGTGTCCTGTCCGATCAATGTCAATTCCTTGACATTTTTTGAATTGAGAAATTCGGCTTCATTGAGTATTTCCGATTTCGGCCTGCTCGTGAATGGCCCTTTGATATCCGGAATAGCGCAATAGCTGCAACGATTATCACATCCTTCTGAAATCTTCAAATAGCTAAATGGCAATATTGGCGCCAATCGAGGCGGCTTTGCTTTGTGGTTTTCGAGCTTCCAGCCTAATCTATTGAGACGTTCTATAAGCTCCGAATGCTCTTTTGAACTCAGAAACAGATCGACTTCCTTTAATTCGCTGTCGAGATTATATCTTGCCGGCAGACAGCCGCATAGGACAAGGGTCGAACCTTTTTTCCTGATCTTATGGAGGCCAAAAACCGTATCGAGAGTCTCTATCTTGGCATCTTCAATAAAAGCGCAGCTATTGACCAAAAGCAGGTCGGCCTGCTCGGGGTCATCGACACTGCTCATCCCGGCCGAAATAAGATCAGCCCCCAAGCCTTCAGAATCGACGTCATTTTTGGGGCATCCCAATGTTGCCAGGTAATAAGTCTTTTTCAAAATATCCTTCCAATAAATTCGAGGCCTATAATTAATCAGCGGCCGGACATATACAACAATATACGCATTTAAAGCGCCAATAGATAAGAAAATATGGATTTATTTTTTTGCTTATTCGATAATGTCTAAGAATTTATATCCAGGTGGAATATTTTTATAAAAATAACTAATATCATTGGAATGCTTGAGTTTTTCTTTTTTTACGGTTAAAGTGACATCGTCGCCTGCTGAATTCTTGTACAATATTTTTACTATTTTATTTTCCGGATTCGCGACTATACGAACCTCCGACGGGAATACTCCCTTTTTCCCCATTAGCTGAAATTCACGAGTGCCGTCGTTTGCGGTAACTTTTGCCAATTCATACTGTCTATCCCAACCGATTATCAAATCCGACGGCATCACGAAATCGCCCATCAGTTTTTTCTGGATCTGCTTATTTTTTTTCGACATCGTCCAGAGAGTGTCGCCGATACCGATTATTTCCTCGACTTCGCTTTTCATATATATGGTATCAGGCGGGTTAAATTTGAAAATGACTTCGGATGTATCCGATTCTTCAAAAACAGTTGAATTCGTAATCGATTGAATTGTCCAGGAAATTCCCGAAGCGGATGAATACAGACGCGCAATTTTATCAAAAGCTGTGGAATCGGGAGAATTTATAAAAACTATTAGGGCTAGAAAAAAACTCAACTTCGCTTCTCTCTTGAACTGAGATAGGTTTCATCGACCAGCACTTCGCGTGCTTTGCTGCCGTCATAGGGCCCAACGACCCCCGCCTGTTCGAGTTGATCTATCAGCCGTGCCGCTCGTTGGTATCCAACACCCAATCGTCTCTGCAACAGTGAAACCGAACCTTGCTTGTGTCGGATAACCAATTCGATTGCTTCATTGAATAGCGGATCGGATGCCGGATCGAATCCTGGAATCGTATCGGAAAGGCTTTTTTCGAATGTCTCAATTGGCCGGGTTCGATATTCCTGCTGGCTGATATAATCGACTAATCGTTCTGTTTCCCCGCCGGATATATATGCACCATGTATCCTCATGGCTTCCGGGAAACCCGGGCTTGAGAAGAGCATATCGCCGCGGCCCAAAAGCTTTTCTGCACCGTTTGCGTCAAGAATTGTTCTGGAATCGACCTTCGAGGCTGTCTGAAATGCTATTCGGGAAGAGAAATTGGCCTTAATCAATCCGGTGATGACATCGACCGATGGCCTCTGAGTGGCAAGTATCAGATGAATTCCCACCGCGCGCGCCATTTGCGCTAATCGAGTGATCAATGATTCGACCCGGTTAGAGCCTGTCATCATTAAATCCGCCAACTCGTCGACTATAATCACAAGATACGGCAGAACCTCTTTTTCTTTATGATTGTATTCGGTGATATTGCGCACTCCAGCCCGCGCCAATTTTCTATAACGATTCTCCATTTCAAGTACCGCATCAGTTAAGAGCTTTTCGGCATCTTTCATTTCGGTAACAACCGGCTTTTCCAGATGGGGCAGGCCGTCATAAATTGAAAGCTCAAGTCGCTTGGGATCGATCAATATAAATCTGATTTCATCCGGATGAAGCCTGAAGATCAGGCTCGTGATAATACAATTAAGGCAGACCGATTTTCCTGAGCCGGTCGAACCGGCGATAAGCAGGTGAGGCATTTTTGCCAGATCGGCGCAGTACGATTCGCCGGAAATAGTCTTCCCTAACGCTATCAACAGCTTGGAATCGGATTCCTTAAATGCCTTCGATGATAGAATTTCCTTAACGAAAATTCCGCGTTTAACTTTATTGGGAATTTCCACGCCAACCGCCGGTTTTCCCGGAATCGGCGCGACAATTCTAATACGTTCCGCCTGCATCGATAGCGCCAGATCATCGGCAAGATTCACGATTTGGGCAACCTTAATACCGCTGGCGGGCTTGAATTCAAATCGAGTGATAATCGGGCCGGGGAATATATTTACTTCTCCCCCCTCTATCTCGACCCCGAATGTCAGCAATGTATGTCTCAACGCTTCCGCAGTTTTTCGATAATACGATTCATCGATTGCAGGTCCGCCATCGGGGGGATCATCCAAAAGATCTACGGTTGGAAGATGATACAAACCGATCGCCTGTTGGGTTATTTTCGGCTTGATACGGTTGACCACCTTCTTGTCCTTGATCATTTGAGAGATATCATCTGTAGTATTAGAAGAGGCCTCTTCTTCCTGAATAGTCGGCTGCGCTGCATCGGCCGCGATGTTTTCAACGGCAGGCGTTTTCTTCTTGATGAAGATGAGCTTTCTCAATAAACCTTTCTTCTCATGGGAAGAACTGTCAACCGATACCGCCTTCTCAGTCATTACTGTTGTCTTGATCTTCTTTTGGGACTTTATCGCAATGGCAATTTTGGAATAAATAGTCCGAGCGACTATTGCCGCTTTGTTGCTCCATTTGCTCATTGCCGAAGGAATAACCAACATTAATCCGGTTATAATTGACGAGATTACCAGCGTATACGAGAACACCGCGCCGAACATTGTCAGGAGCAAAGACGCGATGGCGTGGCCTATAATTCCTCCAAATGTTACCCCAAGCCCGGCAAGCGAATCCTGGCCATGAGGAAGCGAAATGAGCGTCATCAATGCCAGCATAAATCCGCCGATTATTAACGTCCATTTTCGCACTTGCGCGGTTGATGGTTTCGCGAAAAAGCGATTTACACCCCATGCAGACAGCGATATCGGAACAGCTATGGCACAAAATCCGAAGATAGAAAATAGAAAATAGGCTATAAGAGCTCCAACCAGGCCTCCGCTATTATGCAATGTCCCCATGACATCGGTAAGCGAACCGCCATTGAGGGCCGCCTGTAGATTAACGTGATCTTCAGTAAAATCGTAGGTGAGCAGGCTGATGAAAAGGAGAAGGGCAAGAGCCACAAAGAGCAGCCCCAATATCTTGTCCCTGGTGTCTTTCTCTAATTCCTTTAAAAGCTTCATCTTAAACAATCTAATTCCCCAAAAATGCTCTGCAACTATTATATCGGTCAATATTGAAATTTATGCAAGAGTTTTTATGATAAAATCACTAAAGAGCATCTGATATTATAGGAAGAATTCGATTGTAGATTCATCTGATCGCGTCGCGCAGATTTTTGCCGGGCCGGAATCTCGGAGATTTCGTTGCCGGGATATTTATCGCTTCGCCGGTTCGCGGATTTCGCCCGATGAATGCCTTCCGTCGCTTGACATCAAATGATCCGAAACCGATGAATGAAACACTGCTGCCTTTTCGAAGGCTCCTGGTCACATTCGCAAGCATGGAATTCAATGCTTTGCTGGATTGCGCCTTCGAAATCCCGGCATCCTTCGCGATCAAATCGATTAATTGACTCTTGGTCATATTTCGCTCCAATCCCAATACTATATTGGATTTTTATGCCATAAGAATCATAATGTCAATATAATCTACGAGGAAACGACTAATAATATTGGCCCCTGAGGCCGCCCTGCGTAGATTCTACTTTGATATCAGGTATTGCTTTTATATAAATTCGCACATAATAACCGGCAGTTACACCCGACGGGACCCAGACCAGCATTCCCTGCCAGCAATGCATGTCTCGCGTGACATTCACTGTTCCCGATGTCATTATTTTATTTTGAATATCATACTGGAAATTATAGCTGACCTTCCAGCGGGTAGTTGGCTGAAGCGAAATGCCCACTCCGATCCATTGTATCTTGCTTATATTTTTCCCAACTCTATTCCAAGAATAATAATGGGTTAATTTAACATCAAGACCGATATTCGACATATCTTCGCCCTGCTTTTTGGAAGGAAATGCCGTTATATTTGGCGATTCTTTCTCGGGTGCGGCGCCTTCATTCTCCGATTTTGTCCCCGGGTGGTACTTGAATTCGGTGCCGGTTGTGATTGACATACTTGTCAAGGCGAGGACGTAATAATGATCTGCGGCTGTCATCTTCATTGTAAAAGTCATGTGTAGAACGAAATGAGACATTAAGTTTAGGAATAGAATTAGACTCAAGAGACGTAGAGAGCGGCGCAATTCTGCGGGTCAAAGCAGTAAAAGAATATCCGGTACTAAATGTGAGCCTGAACAAATCAATTTTCTTTTCTGTTTCTCCTGATTTGTATTTAGCCTGAAATTGATTGCCCAGCAAATATGTTAGCGATTTGGAACGGCCAGATGCTACGCCGACTCCAGTATACGAGTAATATCCTTGATTCTTCTTTGTCTCAGGAGTAAAACGATATCCTATTGATGGGCTCATTACATGGCGAAGTCCGATAAGTCCGAAAATATTAGGATTTACAGTGCCATACATCGTAGTTCTGCTATCAAGTGTGAGGCTATAAGTTTCCCGAGTTGCGATATATTTTGCTTTCAAGCCGAGACTATCGACTTTGGTATTGGGTTCCAACCTATATAAAGTTTGGCCAAGAGTAATACCCGGCGTGACTGTCAAATACTTTGATATGTTTTGCGGGCTGTTAATCAACGCACCGGTATTGATGTACTGATAATTTTTATGGTAATATGTCGTATCTGAAATGCCAATTGTCCGAAGTGTCTGCCGTAGATTCTGTCCATCGATTGTGAATTGCAGCATTGTTTTATTGTAAAATCTTACGATAGCTTCTTCAGTTTCTTCTCCTGGCCTGACTCTTTTCTTTTTAGTTGTTTTGCCTTTTTCAGGGAAAATTTGAAATTGGTTTTTCGAAAAGCTAAATGAAGGCAGCACTGCCACCTTGACGCCAGTATCAAGATTCCAAGTGTTATTGAAACCTATATTTAGTGCTGCAGAGTCCCAACGTTTAAAAAGGCTTCCAGTGGAACGGATAGTCCTTTCGAGTCTTTGCGAAGGATCAAGGATATTATCAGCAATATAGTTTTTGTCCGAAACGAAACTGCCCGAACCCGAGAGACTTAATGATTTATTGATTTTCTGAGAATGAAAATAGTCGATCTTCCATCGTTTTCTTATCCTCTGGCTATAATTTTGCCAGTTGGCTTCGTGATCATATTCGGCGTTGATGTGACTATTTATCTTGTCACGCAGGACAAACGCGATATCATACCTGAAAATTGTCCTCACATTTTCGTAGTAATCTATTTGAGCTTGCGTGTCCCAGTACTGCGACGCCGCCCAATAATAGCCGACATTTCTTATATACCGTTGTTTATTTCGTAAATCACCGAATTCGAATGAAGTGAAACCCGAATGCCGTCCCTTTTTAACTGGAAAAACATAATATGGAATCGCGAATACCGGCAGTTGCCCGATAAACATTACGACAGGTCTTGCCACGACCTTATTCTTATTTATCATCTTCATCTTGGTGCTATAGAAATGATAATGAGGCCCCTCCTCCAAATCGCATGAAGTATAGGTACCGGAAGACACTAATAATTCTTTGTTCGTGACTTCTCTGATAGTGGCACCCGTGTAAAATCCGCTGTCGTATTTGGTGCGAGCCATCCTGACCTGACCTTTTCTTGTATTCAAGTTATAAGTCATTCGCTGGCCATCGAGCTGCTCGCTCCCTTGCTTCAATATGGGAGGCTCCTTCGCTTTTCCGGTATCGCTTTCAATACCTTTGGCAGTCAGTATTTTCGTATCTGTTTTATATCGAATATCTCCCGCGGTCAGCGCCATTTCCTGATATTTAAGTGACCCGCTGCCGAGAAGATTTATTTCGGACTTATCCATGTCATAATCGATTGTATTGCCTGAATAATAGGTAGTATCGACATGCGCTTTACCAAGAGAATCTGCTTTGGTCTCAGCATACTGACCCTCTGCCCCGCCAGAAATAAATACTCGTTTGATCGAGCTTTTCACGAAATATAATGTAATCGAATCCCCCGAAGCCGTATTGGTGCCGGTCGTTAGCGTATCCGTGATAGCCGGCGTATAGACACTGATCGCGTTCTTTCTGGTAACTACCTTATCGATTTTCTCATTGAAGAAAAAAGCTTCAAGTTCTTTGCCCGTCAATTCCGCGGTGGTATAGGCCTCGACCAGAGTATCAGGCTGAGTCTTATAGACTGCTTTGGCATTTCCAATCACCAGGAGCCTGTCGATTTTTTTATCCTTCGTATAAATAGAAATTGTATCGCCGGTAAGTTTGTTTTCACTTTGCGTCAAGGATGGGTCCTTGTATAAAACCGCTCCTTCCGGTTCTCTGTAAAAAATAGCCTGCCCTGCCCTGGCTACGATATCCCGGCGGGTAATGACTACCGAATCATAGGCGATCCCTTTACTGTCCTGATCGAAATATTGCATTCTCAGGCTTTTGATATCCATTCTGGCGGAATCGTCTTCCGGATTTATGATCAAATGAGGATGACCGGTGGCTTCCATCTGCTTGGAAAGTCTATAATAATCGACTTTATCGCCCCAAAGCTGAACTTTTTGTTTGGAATCATCGATTTTGACATCGCCCATGGCCGTCACTCTTCTATCACGTCGATAGTAGGTCATGGAATGCGCGGTGATTACGCGATTTTCGTCTATTACTTTTACCGAATCGATAAATTGCACGAGCCCGGCAAGCCTGTACCAGGTTGCCCTGCTGCTGTATAGATCAACTCCCTCATGCGAAAGATGAACGTTGCCGATTAGATTAACTATGTCACCATTTGTGCCGCTGGAAAGCAAGCGATCAGCGTGCTCGAGAACTAACGGACCAGTCTTATCCTGAGCATTCGCCGAAAATGGCAGGCAAAATAATACCCACAGAACCCCTCTAAGCAACCACCTCATATTTGATGATACGTGTATCGGGCTAATTTTCATCGGAATTACTTATAAGTTATAGCGGAAATATATGCAATCAAAAAGCTTTCAAACGAGTAATTTCAATGAAAAAGGCGACATCGCTTAATGTCGCCTTTTCAATTTCAATTGCTCCAATTAATCGAAAATCAGTGTTTGATCTTATTTTAGCATCAGCATTTTTCTGGAAATATTCGCGTCGCCAGCAGTCAGGCGATAATAATACATACCGGACGAAACACTGATTCCCACGTCGTTTTTACCATCCCAGACAATAGAATGATATCCTGTGTCAAAATGAGAATCGGCGAGTAATTTTACTCTCTGGCCCAGAGAATTAAAGATCTCGATCCTGGCATTTCCGGGGACCGGCATAGCAAATTTGATAGTAGTGGTTGGATTGAATGGATTGGGGTAATTTTGCATTAGAGATATCTTATTCGGCAGGCCGCTGAGATAATCGGATTCCACTCCGGTTGCGCTTTGCAGGGTCATGCGAATCATCCAATCATTAAATGGCCAGCTATTGTAACCGCCGGTGTTCGAAAACCACCATGATTTACAATTTATCAATCCGGTAGCATCGGCACCTATAAACGGCCCATTCAGTGGTTCATCCGGCCAATGTAAAATTACCCATAAGGGTGTCGACTCCTGAACATGAACATTCAGATCAGTGCCTGACCATTGTCCCGGTCCTGCGAGCTCCGGAAAAGGTATCTTCGCAAGATAATCCAATGTATCCGGTAAATCGTTTACATCAAGAGCTATGGCCAGGTAATCGAGATAGCCGTCGTAGGCGGTAGGCGGCTGGTAAAATCTGACATTCTCAATTGTGAACGGAGCCGAAACATTCGGATCAAAAACCTGGAGAAACTTGCGATTGTCGGCGTCAGGATACGACCCCACCCAGTATGTCGCGTCAAATTGGCCATCGTCATACATCATCTCCTGAACAGCGGAGATGTATTTGGTTATCGTATTATCTTCTGGAGACGCGTCATCGGGCACTTCAGCGTTAAAAACCGCTCTAAAAGTACCAATTAGATCGGGAATCCAAGGATCAAAGTGAACCTCTTCCGACGCGTAAGGACTCAGGCCAAAAATATTAGCTATCGACGTATACACTTCGATTCCGGTCGAGTCAAATATCGAGAGAGTGACGTCGACTGATTCATCATAAGAACCGAAATTCTTGAAAATCGCGGAGGGTATTCCTGACCAATTGACAGTGGCTTCATTGAAAGGATTGGTTACTGAAATGGCCTTTATATCGTGCCAGCTTCTAAATGTCAGCGACAGTGTATTATTGGCAGTGTCCATATCTGTCGGAAGAAGCGCGGAAAAATCAATCCTGTATCTTCCACTTCTTTGAAGAGTGAATGGCGGCTCGAAATAAACCTGACTTGTTCCGAATGACATCAGGCTGTTGATATTATATGACGATTCATAAATTATCGTATCGAGTCCCATATCGGTGATTTTGCAGTTCGCGGTGAAGCTCTCCGTTTCCAATCCCACATTAATGAATGTGGCAGTTGGTGAAAAAGTATCGCCGGGATTTACTAATTCTCCGGGAGCATCGATTGATGATACTGCAACATCATGCTGAACCGGATCATTGATTTTTATAGAATAAAGCATGCCGCCATTGCCCCAATCTCTGGCATGAACTGCTTTTCCACCGGCGGCCGCGTAGTTGCCTGAATCGGAGATAGCTACTCCAAAAATCGAACCGGGTTCGTCTATATCATCAAGCAATTGAAATATCGGGACATCGGTATCACGTATAAATACTGTAACGACATCGCCATAAGTTCTGGCATAAGCACCCCAGCAGCCAGCAATCGCATAACGGCCATCGGCTGAGAGCGCCACCGATCCGACCTCGTCGCCGTAATCCCGATAATCGATAAGGGTATTCCCATTCGACGCATCCCACATTTCGAATTTTCCGCCAGCGATTTGACCATTTACGAAATCCAATGTTCCACAGGCGAATGTAGATCCGTCAGCCGATATAGCTACTGCAGTCACCCAATCATGACCGGTAGCTCTTATCCATCTTCTTACATAGGAAGAGCCATCCCAATTATAATATTCCACGGCTCCTGTAAATGATCCGCTTACGACATGATTTCCATCGCCCGAAATTTTCGCGATTGTCTGGGAATAATTCGGAAGCTGGCCAAGCAGGTCGCCATTAGGGACACTGTAAACCAACAGCCCGCCGTAGTTCGTGACCAATACTCTCGATCCATCACGCGAAAAATCGACTCCCTGAAGCCCTTGAGTCGGCACGAAATGGCGCACAAATATAGTGTCACTGGAACCCAGATCGTATACCGTGAGAATGGCGTCATCCGCGCTAATCCAAGATGCCGCTGCCAATAGCTCTCCATTCCCTGAAAGAGATACGCTTGCTCCTATATAGCCAGCATCATAATTAAATGAATTTTGATACAGTGGTGAATCGTTCCCCCAGGCCAATGCAGGCAAACTCGATCCCGTGCCTGCATATTTATTTGCCCTGGCGCTGACCGGCATTTGCCATTGAGTGGTTACATTATAACGCCAGAGCGGCGCATCCAAACCAGCTGAAACATAGGACGCAAAACGCATATTATTCAGCCACCACCCCGCAAATATGCTCGCGCCATCGGGGCTGACAGCGACGTCGTTAGCTATCGCGTTTTCATGATTGCGATCAACCCAAACAACCTGTGACAGTATATGGGGATTTCGAATCGGCAATTGACGATCAAATGCCGTCTGGCTGTACCCTTCGTTGGGTGTAACTATCCTGACAGACTTCAATCCATTGGAATTGGAAAATTCCATTGACTGCTTGCCGTCCGACCCGAAAGCTATTCCGCCATAAAACAGCGCGATTGCGGAAAAAATCATTAGCATTTTTCTCATTTTATCCTCCAATTTAATTATTCAAATCAGATAGAATTTGTACTTTAAATATGATATTATGTGCGATTCAATAACAGGCATATTTCTGCCTTTGTTCGTAATCCTGCCCTAAACAGGCAGTACCTGTCGGCATCTCCAATTAACTCATGCGAAATCAATATAATTAAATATGCAATTTTTCCAAATTATATTTAACAGGTAATTTAATTCATAAAAACGAAAAAGGGCGTCCTTGTGAACGCCCTGCAAATTTCGAAAATGTATAGTCAGGCTATTTCAGGAATAGCAGTCTTGAAGTTGATGTTTTTTGACCATCGGATAATTTAACGAAATATACACCCGATCCATATCGTTCTGCATTCCAAGTTATAACATGCTCGCCAGCCTGCTGGTAATCATCGAATAAATTGGCTACGTTTTGTCCCAAGAGGTTATATATGTCCAATCGCACACGACCAGCGGCCGAAAGGCTATAACTTATGTTGGTGGAAGGATTAAATGGATTGGGATAAACTGATCTTAGCCCAAATTTTGCCGGCATTTCGATTGACTTTTCATCTATTCCAACTAACCCGACATGCAAAGTTATGGGAATTATAGTCGTAATATTATCCTGGTCATTGGTTAGAATTTTCAAGGATGCCTGATAAGCCCCGGAGGGAAGATCGCCCGATGCAAAATTGATATTTATCGGCGCGGAGGTTCCTCCGAAAATATTCCCAGAGGCAGGGCTAATAGAAAGCCATTCGGAAATTACATGAGCTCCAAGATAGAATTGCGTGGCCAGTGAATCATGCATATAGCTGGAATTGTAAGCCATTTGCAGACCGGTAGTACCCTCGCGGTTCTCGATACCCACAGTAGCCTCATTGAGACGACCAGGGCCCATATTGAGATATTGGAATTTGATTGTCGACGGCGCTACCAAAATAATCTGGAATGTATAGGTTCCTGCTCTACGGGTATCTGAAATACCATTCCATGATATTATCGCGGTATCGGCGTTATTGGTGTAATAAAAGATCTGGCCGCCGTATTCCAATGTCAAATCATCCCACCAGGGCGCCATAAGATCGTTGGGGTACGATTGATCGGGAATCGGCATATTTTCCCAATTATAGAAAATCGCGTTCATGAATGTTGCCCAGCCGTTTACGCAGAATCTCAGACGATTCACAGACCTACCATAATAATTAAAACTGAATCCCAGATACTTTGTCCCGGAATTACCATTATCCTGGTCATATGGGAAGCTAATTGGCTGGCCGATGCTAGTGATATCGATCCAATTAAATGTCGGACCATCCGACATATTGGAATCGCGCCAGTAATATCCAAATTCATCCTGATCGGGCGGAGGCATCGCAGTAGTACGATAGAATAGATTGCCGTCCCCAATATTGGATAATTGGACGGTTCTGATGCTTGAATTATTTTGTGGCAAAAATTCTTCAATCGGAACGTATGAACCATCCGCAAGCGTATCAACCGATACCGCCATGACAGGCACACCCTGAACGCCATAAATAGGACGCTGGGTATAGCTTCCAATACGCGCCGCTCCATATTTTATATAAAAATATCCGTCTAATCCCCAGGCCGGGCCCCAGCTATTTTTTACAATCCAGGCACCCTCGCCATCGCACATATTATCGTCCCAACCGACAATGACGACTGCGTGATTAATATTATCGCCGCTTGAATGATCATAGCATCCTTCACTATAGCCATAGAAATCATCATACACGGTGTAAGTTGTGGAAAGCGGTCCGCTCAACAGCGCATTCTTGATCGAATTAACATTATTTGGTATATCTTCAAATCCTTCAAGAGTCGCAATAGGGTCATATTGATATTGAAGACAGGGAACATCGTCCGATCCCTGATATGGCATGTTGGTTTCGTCTATGGCACCATAGTTCATATAAACCAGATATGCGTCTTGCATCCATCCGCCGCTGCAGCTGGATCCACCACCATTGCAGGATAAAACCTGCTGCTCCGAAAAATCCGCTACTACACCTTCGGCAAGAAGATAAGCCGCTTCAAATGCGCCTGTACCCGCGAAATCCCAGCATGACCCGCATTGACCTTGATCCTTGACCGGAGTTACGCCATTGAGCAATCTCCAATCAAATATGGCTTGGGTATTAAGTAGAGTTGGCGGAGGAAGACTGTCCAGGTGGGCGAATCGTTGTTTGACATCATCAGGTATTTTAATCCCAAGGCGCTGACGTCTTTCTTCGAGCGGTATATCCATCATCGAGGTCTGGCGAGCAGTCCAATGGAGACCATTTTCCTCAATCATCTTCTGAATATCCTTAACTTCTTGAGAATCTTCGGCATATAATAACTCTACGGACACCGCCGAAAAGAAGGTCAGGGCCAAAAACAATACGAATTTTCTCATTAATCCTCCTAATAGAGCTCTCACAGCCCAGTTCTCCTTTAATTATAGTATATTTGTCCTGATTGTCAATATAAGTTGTAACAATCATCGTCTCTGATGCCAAAAAAAGTGCAATGAAATTAATCATCGCACTTTTTATTGGTTAATTCAATATCCCGAATGAATCAGGAAATAATATTCATGCTATACTAACGTTGCGCTCTCGATTTTCCTGGATGCCTTTTCGGGTGAATATTCGCCGATCCAGCGCAACAGGTCCAGATTAAAATGATCCGGCATATCGGGATTATTTGGCATTATCCTGACTGAATATCCAAAGCGGCCGCTTTCATCACAGGGCAAGAATCCCTCGTAAAGATGAGAATGATCCGTTGAAGATACGCAATTCATTGTTTCAGTGGTATCGTGAATTATATTCTGATCGGAATCAAGAGGCCCGCTATATATCTGTACAATAACATCCTCCGGCTTTAAAGCCCCAAGCGCAATTTCACAGGTAATCTTTAATGCATAGCCGACCTCGATATCCTTTTTCTCCGAGCTGGAATCTAAAATATGGACCTTCCCCCAATTTTGCTCTACATAGGTTCGCCATTGTTCCAGTTCTCGTGTTTTGGCAAAATCATTGGCAGAAAGATTTTTCCACGAGGCATGAGCTTTCATGTAGAATTTTTCAGTGTACTCGCGGACCATTCGGTTTGTATTGAACATCGGGCAGAGTTTTATCATCGATGATTTCATTTTTGAAATCCAATGCCGCGGCAGATCATCTTTTCCCCTATCGTAAAATATGGGAATGACGTCATTTTCCAATACATCATATAAAGCCTTGCTCTCGACTTCGTCCTGCAATTCAGGATCATCGTATTCTTCGCCCGCGCCGATTGCCCAGCCCGTATCTGTCTGATACCCTTCGCACCACCATCCATCGAGAACGCTTAGATTCAGCCCGCCATTCGGCAAAATTTTCATTCCACTCGTGCCGCTGGCTTCTAATGGTCTTCGCGGATTATTCAGCCAGATATCGACTCCCTGTACCAAATACCTGGCGACATTGATATCGTAATTTTCCAAAAATACAACGCTTCGCCGAACATCATCGTGGCGGGCGAAATGAATTATCTGCTTAATCAAGTCTTTTCCACCGTTATCATGTGGATGAGCTTTGCCCGCGAATATGAATTGAATTGGTCGTTCGCGATCGGTTAGAAGCCTTTTTAGCCTTTGCATATCTTTGAAAAGCAACGAGGCACGCTTGTAGGTAGCAAATCGTCGCGCAAATCCGATAGTCAACGCTTCCGGATTCAGGGTTTCGCCGGCCGAATTGATTTCACGAGTATTCCCGCCGCGGCGCTTTAACTGCTCAGCAAGACGTTTTCTTGTGAATGCCACCAAACGTTCGCGCCGTCTTTCATGGGTACGCCATAATTCCACATCAGGAATTCGTTCGATCCTCTGCCAAACTGTTTGGTCCGCGGGCTTTCTGATCCAATCAGGTCCCAGGTATCTGGAGAAAAGCTCCGACATCTCATGCGAAATCCAACTGCGAGTGTGGATGCCGTTGGTGACATGATCAATCGGTATTTCTGGCTCTGGAACATTGGGCCAAATCGATTTCCACATTTTCCTGGATACTTCGCCGTGAAGCTTGCTGACTCCATTGGCATACGCAGTCGTTCGTAATGCCATTAGCGCCATATTGAACGGTTCTTTGATATCATGGCCGTTATATTTGCCCAATTTCAAGACTTTTTCTTGCTCGATGCCCGCGGCGTTGAGATAATGACCCAGATATTTTTCTATCATCCATGGCGGGAATTCGTCGATCCCGGCCGGGACTGGAGTGTGGGTCGTAAATATCGTACCACCTCTGGCGATTTGGATAGCCTCATCGGTGCTGAGATTATTGGTTACTTTTCTGTGTCTTATTCTTTCAAATGCCATGAACCCAGCGTGGCCCTCATTCATATGGCAAACTCGAACATGAATATCGAGCAATCTCAATGCCAGCATGCCGCCTACCCCAAGAATTAATTCTTGTTGAATACGAGTCTCGCTATCGCCGCCGTAAAGCTGATATGTAATTTTTCTATCGCGTTCCTGATTTTCAGTTGTATTTGTGTCCAAAAGGTAAAGCGGAATTCTGCCGACTTGAGCCCGCCAAATCTGGCATATCACCGGGCGTCCGGGAAATTGCACTGCAACCTTGAGCGGTTGACCATTTTCATCACATTCGAGCTGGACCGGAAGGCTGAAGAAATCATTGTCAGGATAAGTCTCCTGTTGCCAACCGTCGCCATTGAGATACTGCTGGAAATATCCTTGCTGATAGAGAAGTCCGACACCTACCAAGGGCAGTCCCAAATCGCTGGCCGATTTGAGATGGTCTCCCGCCAATATTCCTAATCCGCCGGAATAGATCGGAAGGCTTTCAGTAAGCCCAAATTCCATGGAAAAATAAGCTATCTTGGGAGATTCGAATCTTCCGAAGTTGCTTTCAAACCAAGTCGAGCCATTTAGATAATCCTGCAGGCTCCAATAGAGGCGCTCCAGTTGAGCCATGAATCCTTCGTCATTGGCGGCCTGGCTGAGCTTGTCCTGCTTAATTTTGCCAAGCATTTTGATTGGATTATGACCCGTTGCATCCCAGAGATCGCGATCCAATCGTCGGAATAGCTCGATTGTTTCAAAATCCCAGGTCCAGTATAGATTATAAGCTAATTCTTTTAGAACCCACAACTTGCCTGGCAATGTTGCCTTCACTTGAAATGACTCAAACGCCTTAGGCATCATATCCCCCAATATTAAATAAACATCATATATTCAATCTTCAATTGTATTATCGGAAGATTTTTCAGATTATGATGCGTTTTAGCCTTTTTATTGAGGCATCAAGCGTAGATTTGTCTTTTTCGCTTCCGGGCTTCCCTGCCATAGCAAACATTGCCTTTTTGTAAGCCTCGACTCCGGGCTGGGTAAATGGATTATGACCCATCAAATATCCCGAGAGAGCCACCGATTTTTCCATCATATAGTACAATTGGCCGATATTGAAGGCGTTTCGTCTGGGAAAATCGATGATCATGTTCGGGACTCCGCCCTGAAAATGCGCATAGGCTGGAGCATCGACTACGATATTATTGACGAAATTCATATTTTTGCCACCATCAGAAAGATAATTCAGCCCATCGAGATTCGATTGATCCGACGGAATTGAAATGGAGTTGTCATGATTCAGAAGCCTGATGAATGTTTCGAGAATATCTCTTTCGCCATCCTGCACCATCTGGCCATTGGCATGGAGCTTCTCGGAATACATCGTCGGCGATACCCACATGCCATGCCCCTCATGCCCTTCACTTTCAGGGAATAGTTGCTCCATCCATCTGGTCAGTTGATAGATTGAAGCTGAGTTGGCAGCGACAACATCGATTTTCTTGCCTTTTGTGAAGGCCAGATGCCTGATAGCGGCATGAACCATCGAGGGATTTGTCATGAAATTATCAGTGGATACGATCTTTTTCATATGCCGAAATCCGGCGACAAATTCATAAATATCGATGCCGCCAACTGCCAGGCTGAAAAGGCCAACATCGGTCAAAACCGAAAATCTTCCGCCGATATCATCGGGCACGACATAAGTCTTATACCGTTTTTCATCTGCGAGCTTTTTCAACGCTCCCCTCGCCTTATCGGTAGTGGCAAAAATATATTCCGATGATTTATCGCCAGCCCATTTTTCTATCAAGTCACGCATTATTCTAAATGCGATTGCAGTTTCGGTAGTAGTACCAGATTTGGATATAACATTGATTGCTACTCTTTTGCCTTTGAGCATATCGAGCGTATCTCTGAAATAGTCGGGGTCCATATTCTGGCCCAGGAAGTAGAATTCCGGCAATCCCCCGCGATCTTCGCGGGAAAGCTGATTGTAATAATTATGAGTCAAGGCTTTGAATGTCGCTTCGATTCCGAGATATGAGCCGCCGATGCCCAATGATACAAAGGCGTCGATTTTATTTGAAAGCGTCCTCGCGGTATTGGTAATATCATCGAGATGGCTATTGGCGATTTCATCGGGAAAGCTTTGCCAGCCAAGCATCGAGATATTGCCATCCATACAATCGCCTTTTCCCTCGGAAAGGAGAATATGGTTTTTTATTACTTCGGGGGCGATCCGGTCAAAATCATCTTTCGATATAAATGGATATTTCTCCGGCGAATTCAAAATATAGGTGATGTCGAGCTTTATCGTGTTGTCTTTGACAAAACTCTCGTTGTAATTAAATTCCCCGCTTTTACCTGACGCCTTCTTTTGTTTTGAGATTGTCACATTCTCACCGTAGGATGCGATATTTAAACCTTTGTTCATTTTGCCCCCAATTATGCCCTTCCTGCGCTCCCGAATAATTGAATCTTTTGTTTAATAATATCTTTAACAGCCTGCCGGGCCGGACCGAGTATTTTCCTGGGATCGAATTCTTCCGGCTTAGTGGCAAATGTCTCCCTGATCGAGGCCGTAAATGCCAGTCTCAAATCGGTATCGATATTTATTTTATTAATCCCTCGTTTGATGGCCTCACGATAGGCATCATCCGGCACGCCTTTCGCGCCGGGGACCTTGCCGCCGTATTTAGTGAGTTTATTTATCAGTTCTTCCGGCACTCCGCTGGCTCCATGAAGTACCAGGGGTATCCCCAGACGTTTTTTGATTATCTCGATGCGATTAAAATCAAGTTTCGCTTCTCCCTTGAATTTATAGGCGCCATGGCTTGTACCCACGGCTATAGCCAAAGAATCACAACCTGTTTCTTTGATGAAACGTTCCGCGTCATCGGGATCGGTCAGATTGGCCTCGTGGGCATCGACCTTGATTTCATCTTCTATTCCGCCAAGTCTGCCGAGCTCGGCCTCGACCGTGACATTATGCTTGTGGGCAAGCTCGACTACCTGGCGAGTCAGTTTGATATTCTCATCCAATGATAGATGGGACCCATCGATCATCACCGATGTGAATCCGGCCTCGATACACTTTTCGGCGTCATCGAAAGTCGCCCCGTGATCGAGATGCAGCGCAATCGGAACAGAGACCTTTTTCGCACCCGTCTTCACAATGGCGGAAAGATAATCGAGCCCCGCGAATTTCTGCGCGCTTGTGGAAGCCGCCAATATCGCGGGCGATTTCAGCTCTTCGGCCGCCTCTAATGCCGCCTGCACGAACTCCAGATCATTGACATTAAATTGGCCAATCGCATAAAATTTCTTGTTGGCATCCGAGTATATTTCATTCAGTGGCACTAATGGCATTTTCCCATCCTTTATTATTAAATGGCTATTTTCAATTTACCCGCGATTATTGCAAGCTGTTATGGTAATCGGCGTTTGGGTGCGCATACTTCAACCTTTCTCAAGAATAGTTGTACGATATACACAATGCTTTTTCCAGATATTAAATCAGTGCCAATTAGCGATAACGCCGAAACAATAAAATAAGTTTAAAATTGACATTGAAATTAAAAAAGATAATATGCAATAATGGGTAGATGATGGGTTGGAGAAATGCGAGCCTTTTGCAAAGATATTTTAGATGATATACCCCATTGGCAGCATTTCTGACAATTAATGCTGAGTAATAATCAGCATTATTTTTCACAATAAGTGATTTTTTCAATTTAAGGAGCTCTATTAATGAAACGATTTGAAATGCGCGTGGATCCCCTGACCCACGAAATATATTACAATGTGTTTTTGTCCGGTCGGCCGCTCTTGCAGGATCCCTTGCTAAACAAAGGACATTCATTTCCGCTGGCTGAAAGAGTCGAGCTGGATTTGGTCGGATTGATGCCGGACACGATTGGCACACTTGAAGAACAGATCGATAGAAATTATGGTATTTATAAATCCAAAGCTACCGATCTCGAGAAATATGTCAATTTAATGGCCCTGCGCGATCGTAATGAGACAGTATATTTCGCGTTATTGAGCCGTCATATCGAGGAAATGCTGCCAATTGTCTATACGCCCACAGTCGGCCTGGCATGCTTGGAGTTGTCCCATATTATTCGCCACTTCCGGGGCATCTATGTCACACCCAAGAATGTAAATTCTATCGAGCAGATTCTCCAAAATATTGGATTGCCCAATATCTCCCTGATAGTCGCGACCGACGGGGAACGGATTCTTGGCTACGGCGATTTGGGAGCGGATGGCATGGGAATTCCAATTGGCAAAATAGCTTTATATATAGCCGCGGCAGGAATTCATCCGGCATCGACTTTGCCAATCTGCGTGGATGTCGGCACCAATAATGAGAAGCTGTTGAATGATCCGCTTTATATCGGAGTGCGCAAAAAACGATTGAGCGGCGAAGCTTACTTCGATGTTATCGAGCGGATGATTCAGGGTGTCCAGCGAGTTTTCCCAAAAGCTTTGATCCAATGGGAGGATTTCGGCAAGGACCATGCCATGACAATTCTCAATCGCTACTCGGAGAGAATATTGAGCTTCAATGATGATATCCAGGGTACCGGGGCTATCGCCGCGACCGCACTCAGAACAGCTGTCAAAATCAAGGGCTGCCCGCTTTCCAATGAACGAATCGTGATTTATGGATTTGGCCAGGCGGGGAGCGGAGTCGCCAATGCCATTATTAATCTGATGCAAAGCGAAGACGGCACACCGTTGAGCCAGGGGAAGAGGCAAATTTTCGCGGTCGATAAAAACGGCCTTTTAATCGAAGGCTCCACCGACGATCCTTATCAAAAATATTTCCTACAACCTAAAGAGACGATAGCAAATTGGTCAATACCCAAAGATCGCGCGCCGAATCTCGCGGAAGTTATTAAATATTCCAGGGCGACAATTCTGATCGGGCTATCGGCGCAACCCGGAGCGTTCGATAATGCCTTATTGCAGGAATTATCGTCGCATACTGAACGTCCCATTGTATTCGCGCTTTCCAATCCCACGGCCAGATGCGAAGCGTCGCCGGAAACAATCTATAAAGCCACCAAGGGAAAGGCGCTTATCGCGACAGGAAGCCCGTTTGAGCCATTTGTGGGGCCGGACGGCAAGAAGGTATTTTGCTCTCAATGTAATAATCTGTACATCTTTCCCGGAATGGGCTTGGGAGCGCTTGTCTGCCAGGCGTCTAAGATCACCAATAGCATGTTTTCTGCCGCCAGCAAGGCGGTATCAGAAATGGTTACATCGCAGCAAAAAGCTGAAGGTCAGCTATTGCCATCGCTCGATAATATTCGCGAAGTTTCCTTTAATGTCGCTATGGCAGTGGCCAAGCAGGCCCGCGATGAGGGGCTTGGAATGATCGTATCCGATGAACGGCTGGCTGAATTGATTAGAAAAGCTATGTGGATTCCCCATTACTATCCGTATAGAAGGGCACGAATTTAGAATCACACCTGCCCCTGACTTTGAATGCTAAATTTCCAAGAGGCCGTTCGAGGCCTCTTTTTATATTGCTCTCATTGCAGGATTTAGTCATAATCTGTTCGTGATTAGGAAAAGCAAAATTGAATCGACTGATGTAGTAGTCATTGGTGCGGGGCCCGCTGGATTAATGGCAGCAATCGCAGCCGCCGAAAATGGCGCCAGAGTAATCATCTGTGAATATCTCAAGCAGTCAGGCACTAAGCTTCTGGCAACCGGCGGGGGCAGATGCAATATCACCAACACCTTGCAAAACTATGAGTTTCTAAATCGCTTTGGAAAACATGGCAAATTTATGCGTCCCGCTATTTCGTCATTCGATTCGAAAGCGTTGATCAAATATTTAGCAAATATTAATGTCAGGACAATCGCTGAAGATGGCTATCATGTCTTTCCGGTGACCGATTCGGCGAAAACTGTTCGGGATGCTTTAGAAAATCGATGTCTGGCTTTAAGTATTAGCATCTTCTACAATACGCGTATCGAAAAATTAAAAATATCCAACAGCAAAATCGTCGGCGTGATTTCGTCGAATGGAGATATTAAATCGAAATTTGTTGTAATTGCGTCGGGCGGAAAAGGATATCCTCATTTAGGCGCGACCGGCGATGGGTATCAAATGGCCGCCGATTCCGGGCATAGAATTGTCAGCCCTACGCCTGCCCTTGTCCCTCTGATTGCGAGAGAAAATTGGCCGGGCAGATGCGCCGGAGTTTCGATTTCGCCCGCTCGAATCTGGATCGATTTGCCTAAACAAAACAAGACGGGAGTTACAGGCGATCTTGTATTTACTCACCGAGGATTATCCGGGCCTGTTGTTCATGATATTTCAGGCGATGTCGCGGAATTACTTCTCCAGAAAAATCCTGTTCCGATTCGGATAGATTTCGCGCCGGATATTTCCGCGGAACAATGGCAAAACAAAATAAATCAGGCGAGATTGGATTCCCCAAAGAAATTGGCAAAAAACATCATAGATCAATATCTACCGTCATCATTGGCCGAAATACTCTGTAATCAGGCAGGCAATCTTGCCGACAAGCGTGTAGCCGATCTCACAAAACCGCAAATGCAGTCATTGATATCATCGATCATGGCTCATCGATTGCATATCGCGAAAAGCGAGGGATTCCAGCACGCTATGGCAACCCGTGGCGGCATCGACATCAGAGAGATCAACCCTAATACGCTTGAAAGCAAAATTGTTAACGGGTTATTCTTCGCGGGTGAGACAATCGATATCGACGGGCCTACGGGCGGCTTCAATCTGCAATGGGCATTCTCGAGCGGCTACCTCGCGGGAATTTCCGGCGCTAAGATGATAAGTAACAAAATCTGATTTCTTCATCAGGGAACAGCACTTCATAGCATTTGGTTCAAGTCATAGTTTATGGATATTAAGGAAAATAAAAGCTGGCATCGAGTGGTTATTATCGGCGGAGGATTCGGCGGTTTGTATGCCGCCAAGACTTTGGGTGACAAACCAGTCGAAGTGACAATTATCGATAAGCGAAATTTCCATTTATTTCAGCCGCTTCTATATCAGGTGGCAACCGGTGGATTATCACCCGGTGATATCGCCTCTCCTCTTCGCGCCGTGCTCAACCGTTATAAGAATATCAGAGTAATTCAGGGAGAAGCCAAATTTATCGATACTGCTGCAAAATATGTGCTGGTTGACGATGATAAATATCCATACGATTCGTTGATCGTATCGGCAGGCTCATCTCATCATTACTTCGGCAACGATCAATGGTCTAAAATCGCTCCCGGCCTTAAGACAATCGAGGACGCCATCAATATCAGAAGCCATATTTTCCAGATGTATGAAAATGCCGAGAAAGAAAAAGATTCATCCATGAGAGCCGCATGGATGACATTTATAGTGATTGGCGGGGGCCCGACCGGTGTCGAATTGGCAGGGGCGCTTGGCGAATTGGCATTTAAGACTTTGAAAGATGATTTTCGAAATATAAATCCCGCGGATACAAAAATCTATCTCATAGAAGGCGCGTCCCGAATACTGCCGTCATATCCTGAATCGCTTTCTTTCAAGGCAGAGAAATCATTAAATCGCCTTGGAGTGTCGGTGAAGACCAATACAATGGTGATCGATGTTCGTTCAGACAGTGTGATGATTAAGTCTGGTGACAAAGAGGAAATCATCAATTCAAAATGCATTTTATGGGCAGCCGGGATTAAGGCTTCATCGTTGGGACAAATTATCGCGGCACAGACCGGAGCAACGGTCGATAGGGCGGGAAGGCTATTCGTATCACCTGATTTATCATTGCCTAAACATCCTGAAATTATCGTTATCGGCGATCTTGCAGTTCTTAAAGACAAAAAAGGCAATTTGTTACCTGGCACCGCCCCGGTCGCTATGCAGGAAGGACGATACGCCGCGAATCTTATATTAAATCGGATCAAAGGGAAATCGTCTGAGCCGTTTCATTATTTCAATAAGGGTAATCTCGCTGTCATAGGCCGAAACGCGGCCGTAGCGGATTTCGGATTATTAAAATTCAGCGGATTCCTTGCATGGGTGATCTGGGTATTCGTGCATATTGGTTATTTGATTGAATTTGATAACAAAATGCTTGTCTTATTTCAATGGGCCTGGAATTACATCACACGCAAGCGCGGCGCGCGCCTGATAACAGGCCAAAATCATAGCTAAAAACTTCAATAGCATTAGGAGAAATGACTCAATCAATACATATTAAGGATTTTTACCTCCTTTTTCACTTGACAAGCCTTTGATCCGATAATAAATTTATACAAACATCTGGAGGCTTTCTGAAAGCTTTTTTAATATGGCTGATTCCTGTCATGGCAATGGCGATTGATATCCCGCCGGGATATGAGATTGTCAGCCAGGATAGCAATAGAATAGAAATCAAAGACCCGCAGACCGGTTTTATCAGGCCATACTGGATAGGCCCATCCGGCCAGGATAATGGTCAGCCTTTACCGCCCGAAATAGCCACTGATGACGCTATCAAACCCTGGTACTATTTCGAAAGATTGACAACCTTCCATGGTATGCGGCACTTGAAGCGAGCGGACCTAAATCATTCAGGTACCGATGAGATATATGGTTGGTACCGCGAATTTCTATATCTGGATACATTGATTGCGCCTTGGAATTTTGATATACTTAATCGGGGCCAAATAGGAGCCGTCATGTCCTATGGCGACACTGATGGAGACAGTCTTATGGAGATTTTGACGTATAATCACCTCCAATTAGGCCTGTATGAAAGTCGCAATTATTACAGCTATCCGGACACAATAATATGGTCAATAGGGCAGAATTGCGACTGCATTTTAGACGCCAAGTTAGGGGATGTCGACAATAATGGACTGGACGAAATTCTATTCTATCCTAATGGAAGAGTTTGGCTTGGATATCAAGTATATGGCATAAATAGCCAGCATGAATATGAATATAAAACCGCAATAAGGTTCGATGATTACGTGCATGATTACGAAGGCGAACCAAGTTGGGGGGATATTGATGGAGACGGCAGGATTGAGATATTTGCCGGCGGGATTCATGGAGAAATTATCATGTTTGAAAATGTGGTTGATGATTCATTTGAATTCGTATGGCAAGGTAACGCCGGAGGCCCTAACGCCTATTCATCCGAATTTATTGGAGATACCGATCATGATGGCAATAATGAGTTCATGGTCGCTCAAAATTTTTTGAGCGGCCAAACCTATTCTATTTTTGAAGCCGTTGGTGATAATGATTTTGAATTAGTTTATAGACAAGGATTTAGGGGTTATTGGTATTCTGACGGTGATATCTTGGTTGGTAATTTCACTGGAGAAAGTGAATCCGAGATAGCGTTGTGCACCGGGTCTTATATTACAATATTGAGATCTTCGGCCAATAATACCTGGGATGAAATATTAAGATTCAGAGCTTCCAACGATTATTCATATATTAGAAAATTCAAAATGCCCGGGAGTCGCGATATTATCCTGAATCCCAAGACATCTACGCAAGTGCTGACCGATGTCTTCAGAGTAGCTTCAAGTTATTTTCCGGGCGATGTTAACGCAGATGGCGTAACCAACGGTTTAGACATTGTCTTTTTGATAAACTATATAAAATATCATGCTGAGCCAATTCCTGAGCCACGCTTGAGAGCAGATTCCAACGGGGACTGTCTGGTAAATCTAATGGATATAACCTACATGATAAATTACTATAAAGGTCTGGGGCCGCCGCCCATTCCGGGCTGGTGCTCCAATGATTTGGATGGATAAGACCACTTACGTTACATCTGGAGGCTTTTTGAAAGCTCTTTTAATATGGCTGATTCCTGTCATGGCGATGGCGATTGATATCCCGCCGGGATATGAGATTGTCAGCCAGGATAGCAATAGGATAGAGATTAGAGACCCCCAAACTGGTTTCAGCAGGCCATACTTAATTGAACCCGCCAGCCATAAAAACGAAGAACCAATTCCGCCGGAAATTACTACTGAAGACTCAATAAGGCCATGGTACTATTTCGAAAGATTAACAACCCTTCCGTGGTATGCGGCACTTGAAGCTGCGGATCTAAATCATTCAGGAACCGATGAAATTTATGGCTGGTACCATGAATATTTGTATATGGACACGCTAACTTCGCCATGGAATTTCGATATTCTTAGCATGGGTCAAATTGGTGGGGTGACGACTTACGGTGAAACGGATGGAGATAGTCTAATGGAGTTTCTGACATATAATCATCACCAGCTATCCCTTTATGAAAGTCACAGCTACTACGGTTATCCGGACACCATGATATGGTCATTAGGACAAAATTGCGATTGCATCTTGAACGAAAAACTAGGCGACGTTGATAATGATGGATTAGACGAAATAATGTTTTATCCCAACGGTCGAGTTTGGCTGGGATATTATATTTACGGAATTAATGACCAACATGATTATGAATATAAGACCGCAATCAGGTTCGACGATTATGTGCATGATTACGAAGGCGAGCCGAGCTGGGGAGATATCGATAGCGATGGCAAAAATGAGATATTCGCGGGAGGGATTCACGGCGAAATAATCATGTTTGAAAATGCAGCTGATGATTCATTTGAATTTGTCTGGCTGGGTAATGCCGGAGGCCCTAACGCTTATTCGACGGAATTCATTGGAGATACTGATCATGATGGCCTGAATGAATTTATGGTATCCGCAAAGAATTTATCTATCGGGCAAGATATATTTTCTATATTTGAATCCTCTGGAGATAATCAATTTGAATTAGTCTATAGGCAAGCTATTAGCGGTAATTGGTATTCTTCCGGGGATATATTAGTTGGTAATTTCACAGGAGAAAGCGAATCCGAGATAGCATTGTGCACAGGTTCCAATATAATAATATTAAGATCATCGGCCAATAATACCTGGGATGAAATATTGAGATTCAGGGCTTCCAACGATTATTCATATATTAGAAAATTCAAAATTCCAGGGAGTCGCGATATTATCCTGAATCCCAAGACATCTACGCAAGTGCTGACCGATGTCTTCAGAGTAGCTTCAAGTTATTTTCCGGGCGATGTTAACGCAGATGGCATAACTAACGGATTGGATATAATCTTTTTGGTAAACTACTTAAAATATCATCCAGAGCCAATTCCTGAGCCACGCTTGAGAGCAGACGCTAATGGGGACTGCTTGGTGAATCTATTGGATATAGCCTACATGGTAAACTACTATAAAGGTCTGGGGCCGCCGCCCATTCCGGGCTGGTGCTCCAATGATTTGGACTGATGATGAAGTTTTCGCATTGTTGGCTCATCCGCTCTAGCAGAAGAAAAAGCGGCGATCATCTGACCGCCGCTATTATTTTTGTAATTTGTTTCAGCTATGCGTAGAGTCCTCTGAGCTCGGCGGCCCTGGCGACTTTGCTGATACCATCGATAAATGCCGCAGTCCTCATGGAGACTTTATATTTCTTGGATGTCTCCAAAATATTGAGAAATGATCTTTCCATTATTTCCTGCAGGTCGCGTTGGATATGTTCCTCTTTCCAGTAGTATCCCATGCGATTCTGCACCCATTCCAGATATGATACAGTCACGCCGCCGGCGTTACAAAGGATATCCGGTATAATGAAGATATTTTTATCATCCAGAATTTCATCGGCTTCGGGAGTGCAGGGGCCGTTAGCGCATTCGGCAATCATCTTGGCCTTAATCTTGGCGGCGTTCTTCTTGGTAATTTGATTTTCCAACGCGGCAGGTATAAGAAGATCGACTTTCAATTCAAGCAAAGCCATAGCGTCATCGATCTTCTCCGCCAGGCCGGAGGATTCGAATCCCTTTAATGATTTATTCTTCTTCACCCATTCGATAGCGATATTGGGATCGATTCCTTTGTCATTGAAAAACGCGCCGTCGACATCGGAAATCCCCTTTATGGTACAGCCATGATCATGCAGGAGCTTAGCGGCGAATGATCCGGCATTGCCGAATCCCTGAATAGCGACTGTCAATTCGGAAAGTTCCAGGCCAAAATGCTTGACCGCCTGTGCGACACAATAAACCATCCCCTGTGCCGTAGCAGTATTTCGTCCAGCCGACCCTCCCAATTCCATCGGTTTGCCGGTGACAACCGCGGGAATATAATCGCCATGATGCATCGAATAAGTATCCATGAACCAGGCCATGATCTGCGGATTAGTGTTAACATCGGGGGCCGGGATATCTCTGTCGGGACCGAAGATATCAATCAATTCCGCGAAGTAACGTCGCGAGAGCCGCTCCAGTTCGCCTATGCTCAGTTTTCTGGGATCGACAACGATGCCGCCCTTGCCGCCGCCCATAGGGATTCCGACTACAGCGCACTTGTATGTCATCCAGAACGCCAGCGCCTTGACTTCATCTATATTGACATCGGGATGAAACCTGACACCGCCCTTGGCCGGGCCGCGCGCGATACTGTGCTGAACCCTGTAGGATTTGAATAATTCAATTGACCCGTTGTCCATCCGCACCGGCAAAATAGCCTCTACGATTTTGCGTGGCTGTTTAATCACCGCTATTTGATTGGCGGATAATTTTAATATTCCCGCGGCGCGATCGAATTGCTGCATAGCATTATCGAATGCCGATGCTTTTTCAAGCCCTTCCGTGATTCTTTCAGGATTCTGCCCTGATCCTGCTCCAGATTGACCTTTGTTTTTTTCTGCGCTCATACTTCCCTCTTTATTGGTTGTTTTTCAATCTTTAGCTTATTTTCACTTCAGCCCGCCGATATCAATATACCGGTCTGGAGATGAAGGCATATATTTATTTGGAGTTACCATGTCAACATTATTTTTGACAGCTCCTAATTCATTTGGCAATCAACACTTACAGTCGTGCCCGTTTAGTTAAACTTTCCTGTTTTAAAATCAAGGAAATATGCTATATTTGCTATTAAGAACGGCGGTTTAATATGAAAGCAAAGAAAACATCATCTGGAATACAGATTAATAGAATTTACGATAAATCTGATATAGCGAAATTATCTCACGAGCTTCCCGACTCCGGCCAATTTCCATTCACCCGAGGCATTTATTCTGAGATGTATCGTGAACGGCCCTGGACAATGCGTCAATACGCCGGATACGGCACAGCCATTGAATCGAATAAACGTTACCGCTACCTACTATCGCAGGGGCAGACCGGGCTTTCTGTGGCTTTCGATCTACCTACGCAAATCGGCTATGATTCCGATCACCCGATGGCTAAAGGCGAGGTCGGACGAACCGGTGTCGCGATAGATTCCCTGGCCGATATGGAATTACTATTCGATAAAATTCCGCTCGATCAGGTTTCGACATCGATGACTATCAACGCCACGGCGTTTATTCTGCTGGCATTATATATCGCGGTAGCAAAAAAACAGAATGTCCCCATCAATAAGCTTCGCGGGACAATTCAGAATGATATATTGAAAGAATATATCGCTCGCGGCACATATATTTTCCCACCGCAGCCTTCAATGAGGCTGATTACCGATATTTTTACATTCTGTAAAGATAATATCCCCAATTGGAATACAATTTCGATTTCGGGCTATCATATTCGCGAGGCCGGCTCGACAGCGGCACAAGAGATAGCGTTTACTCTGGCCGATGGCATTTGCTATGTTGAGCATGCGCTCAAGGCCGGGCTCGATATCGATGAATTTGCCCCGCGGTTATCATTCTTCTTCAATGCCCACAATGATCTATTCGAAGAAGTGGCCAAATTCAGGGCGGCTCGTTTTCTCTGGGCGAAGATTATCAAGGAACGATTCAATGCAAAGGATAACCGTTCCTGCATGCTTCGCTTTCACACTCAGACCGCCGGTTCTACTTTAACAGCGCAACAACCCGAAAACAATATTGCCCGTGTGACAATTCAGGCACTGGCAGCAATATTAGGCGGCACTCAATCGCTGCATACGAATTCCATGGATGAAGCGCTGGCGCTGCCGACCGAAAAAAGCGCCCTTATCGCCCTTAGAACCCAGCAGATAATTGCCAATGAATCCGGGGTAGCCGAAACAGTTGACCCTCTGGGCGGTTCATATTATGTGGAATCGCTGACATCGGATATAATTACGCGGGCGCAAAAATATATAGATGAAATCGATAAACTTGGCGGAGCCTTGAAGGCAATAGAAGCCGGGTATTTCCAGAAGGAAATACAAAACACCGCTTATGAATATCAGAAAGATATACAAGCGAAAAAAAGAATTGTTGTCGGTGTAAATCAATTCAATAATGAAAGCGCAGAATCTGTCAATGTCTTGAAAGTCGACCCCGAACTCGAAACCAGACAGGCTGCATTTGTGAATACTATCAGATCAAAAAGAAATTCCGGAGATGTTAAAAAGTATCTGGGCAAATTGAAGGACGCGGCCGCCAATGGCCGCAATATTATGCCGAGTGTTATTGAATGCGTTGAATCGTATGCCACTATCGGCGAGATATGTGATACCCTCAGGGCCATATGGGGGGAATATAAGGAGAATATTACTTTATGAGAATATTGGGATTACATCACGTTGCAATAGCGGTCGATGATATCGAAAAATATTCCAAAATATTTAACACATTATTCGGCTTGAAATCCGGTAAAATCGAACATAATCCTGAAAGCAAGGTCAGCCTTTCGATGGTCGACCTGGACAATTCCGAAGTTGAATTTATCAAGTCGTCAGATAGCGATTCCGCAATATCGAAATTTCTTGACAAACGCGGGCCAGGCATCCATCATTTCTGTCTGGCAGTTGATGATATAAATAAGGCTGTCAATGAATTGATAGCCAAAGGCGTGAAGATGATCGACCAGAAACCTCGCAAAGGCGCGGGCGGATCGATGATCGCCTTTATTCATCCCGAATCCGCAGGAGGGATTCTGATCGAATTAAAACAGCAAAAAAAGTAATTCTAATAAAGAGGTGTGAAGATGAAAAATGCTATAGGACTTATTTTAATATTGATGGCGGCCATGTCGATTTCGGCCGTATCCGCCCCAATCGATAACATATGCTCATCCGCGCTGGCTACTAACGATTCTGCGAAATTCAATTTTGACTTCATCGATCCCTTCGGCTTGCCAATATTTGATGTAAAGCTTCATGCTAGAGTTGGGAATGCCAATTCCGATACCTCTGTAACTATGATGCATTTTGTAGATGACCCAAATTATTTAAATACTTATGAGCGGACAATCTGGTTTCCTAACCCATCGGGGGAAATTCAGTTTTACGGCCGGGTCGAGAGTGATACATTGGTTCTGACTCAATCATATTTTAACCGCGCCAACCAATTCCCGCCTGCTCCTGTATTATATGCGCCATTGGCGACCGATGCGGTCGGCGATACGACTCCCGGCTCAGCCGGTCCATTTCTTGATCTAATCGGGTCAGCAATTACTTATTCAGATACTAAGATTTTCGTCCGGCTAAATAATGTCGGCGGCGGCTGGCCGACTAGCGAAGGCTTTACGACTATGTATGCCTATGTTTTCCCATTGATCAATCCCGATACGCTACAATTGTCCACGATTGCGCTTGTTTACGCCTCCGTACCATTTCTTATACAGCCGGGCCTTTTTCGAATTAATTTGGCCGATACTTCATTCAGCCGAATAGGCGATATCCAGTATCAGACTTCCGGCAATAATCTCTACATGGCATGCAATATAAGTGATCTTGTATCCCAGCCTGAATTTCCCATCTGGCCTCCGCATGCCGGATATATCTTAACATCGGGTTTGACTCTGACAATCTCATCGCAAACTCCCGCTCTCAATGACTATATATATCCCTCTGCTTTTATACCTCAGACAGGATTCCTGAATACAGGATCAAATACAGCTCCGACATTATCAAATTACGGATTTGATGTTATCCCGAATGTGGCTATAACCCCTTACTGCCTCTACAATGACGCTGACAATAATTTGCCGGTTACTTCATATATCATGTTCGATAGAGGCATGTTTCGAATGGGTTCTCCCGATCATACCTACAATGATTCATCGGAATTTAGGACAGCGCTCCCCTGGCCCAGCCCGGGCATTCATTATTATTACTTCCGTTTCTCTGATGGCCTCGCGACTATTGAAACTCCTCGGGATTCGGTAATATTCGATCAGAATGGTATCCCGGAATCGCCGATTCCGGCTGCTTTCGAACTTAGTCAGAACTATCCAAATCCTTTCAATGCTGAAACCAACATCGAATTCTCATTATCGAAGCCATCTGCGGTTGAACTGAACATTTATGATATTACGGGAACAAAAGTAACGGCTTTTTATAACGATTATCGCGATTCGGGTATCCATAGTATTACCTGGAATGGCAAAAATTGCTCTGGACAAAATGTCGCCTCGCTTATTATTATCAATTGAAAACAGAATATGGTTCGGCAACTAAGCGTATGCTCCTTATGAAATAGAAGCATCCGGCATTTATTTCTACCGCTTAACTGCAGGCGATAAATCGGAAACCAGAAAAATGGTATTGCTAAAATAACGCCCAAGCCTCTAAATCGAAATCCGAAATATCTTCCTTTTTCACTTTATCCATTCTATCATTATCGCCTGTTAGGCAGTTCTTGCGTAATTACTATGCGAAGGACAAATCAATGGACAATAACTACAGCAAATCCAGCAGAGATTATTTCGATAATCAGTATTCACAGCCAGCTTCGTACTGGGGCGATCAACCGAATCTGTTAATACCGCTTATTAGCAGTTTGATGCCGCCGGGCATCCGCGTGCTGGATATCGGATGTGGCGAAGGCCGCGATGCCCTCTTTCTCGCCAGGCATGGCTTTGACGTAGTAGCCACGGAAATCGCCGCAGCAGGGCTAACGAAAATCAGAGACACTATAAAAGATACTAACCTGAATATTGGCACGTTTGAACTTGACGCTGTCGATTCCCATAACCACCTGGGAAAATTTGATCTTGTGCTTCTTATGAATATTCTTCAATTCCTTCCGCCAGATACAATTGGCGAGCGCATCGAATATTTTAAATCGTTGGTAGAGCCGGAAGGCATTTTTTCTGCAGAGGCGTTTACAATCGAAGACCCATCATTCGCAAAAAATCTTAAATCATTGGGACTGCCTGAATCTGCTCGGACTCTCGAACACAATCAGCGCGGCTATTCGGTCACATTCCTTGATAAAGGGTATTTGGCGGGACATTTCAGGGATTGGGAAATTATCTATTATCATGAAGGTTTGATCTGGGATAAGCCTCACGGTACTCAGACTGCATTCCACCAGCACGGGCTTGCCCAGATTATCGCCAGAAAGCATTGATCCGTTTTGGAAGTTTAATAGAATATGATGTTTAGACGCGTCTTTGAGCGATACGAGGTCATGTTGGTATCTGTGAACGACTCCCCTGATGGCCGCAATACTGCCATCTTCACGATTACCGGGCTCCCCTGCTTTATATGAGCGAATATCTCTCGAGCCGCCCTGGAGGGGCTGGCAGGTGTTATATCAGCGAAAATAGAAATCGATCGGGCTGAAATAATATATAATCCCTCTCTCACTGACGCGGACAAAATCCACCGCAAGCTTTCCCGCCTTGGTATTAAAGGCAAATTTAATTTGATTATTAACAGGCTAAATCATATATTTGGACGTCACTAAATATTAGACCATTTTTCGAGGTGAAGATGAAAAATATCAATATGGCTGCGACTAGCAATTATATCAGCATTAATCATGCTTATCTATATCGTGCGGCCCCAAGCCTGCGGCGAAAACAGAATATTTGGATTATTATACCAAGGCTCATGATTTCATGGTTCAAAATCAACCCGGCAAGGCGATACCTCTCTATGAAAAGGCGATCAAGAATAACCAGAAATTTGCTCCCGCATATCATGAATTGGCGGTCTGCTACCAGCAGATCAATAACGATTCCGCGGCTATCGCCAATTACGAGGCCGCCATCGTATTTAACCCCCGCGATGTCGATGCCTATCAATCGATCGCCAATATATACTATCTGCAGCGCGATTACGATAACGCCCTTAGCTATTACGACCGCGCCACCCAGGTCGATTTTCTTTATCCCCGCTCTTATAATAACATGGCGACTATCTGGTATTTGCGTAAAGAGTATGATCAGGCTAAGATTTATTTCAATAAGGCGATCTCGGTCGATGCTACTTATCCGAGGGCCTATTACGGTCTGGGATTGATCGCTTTCGTGTTTGGGGATTCCACGGAGGCCGAAGCTAAATTTCAGGATGCTGTCAAGGTCGGCGATATGCCCGAGGCGATGTATATGCTGGGCCTGCTATATTTTAATCAGAATAAATTCGACTACGCGGAACAGTGGTTCAACCGCTACCTCGAAAAAGAACCCGCAGGCGAATGGGCCGAAAAAATCAGAAATATGCTGATTATTATCAGACAGAAGAAATAGCTAATTGTAATAAAATGGTAATCTGAATTTATCTGCATCGCCTATTTAGCGAGTAATAGGAGAACAATGATGATGAAAAAACTGATTCCCGCCATCTTTTTGCTTTCAGTTCTTTTTACATTTACCTGCGATAAGAAAAATATCGTCGAACCGCGCTTTTACCCAGCTGATAATGAAATCAATAGGGATAAAAACTACTATATGAATGCCGAGCGGACTATTGCCTATTATCATTTCTATTTTGATCGAAATCGTTACGTGGAAATTTATGTCATATCAAGCACTGGAGAAAGGATTAAGACCTTGATAAACGGGGGTCTGGAAGCTGGATATCATACTCTCGAATGGAATTTGACTGATTCCAATAACAACCCGGTCGATAAGGGAATTTATGCTTTTGTTTTCTTCTATGGTTCTTATGGATTCTCGAACGACGACACTTTTTGGTTCGAGATTTAAACGAGGCGATGGAGAGAATATGCGAAATAGAATAATTGTCCTAACGCTTGTGGCTATCATTCAATTCGTCTCTTACGATTTTTCGCGTGCTCATCAAATGGGTATTATAGGCCAGATTGGCGCTCCGAAGGGATACCTCGATTGGACATTAAATGGATCATGGTTTTTGGAGCCCGACATCAATTTCCCCATAAAACCAGAATTGAGGTATCATGGATCATTTTCGTTAAAGAAAAATATCGATTATAGCGGCAGCATTTTTTTATTCACTTCGTCCGCTTATCTGCTCGCAAAATACGAATCTGAAATCGGCGAAACTAATATATATCCATTTCTTGCGGTTGGCGCAGGCTTGCATAATTTAAGTTCACACTCCACCGCAAAAAGCAGACTGGGGACTATGACCAAAGTAAAGTACGCTGCCAAAGGTCATGTATTTGCCGGAATCAATTACAAATATCCTTCCGGCTACTTCATCAATTTCTCTTTGAGATCATCATTCCCCGACGAATTTATAATTGATTCGGGATATCTGGGAATCGGGAAATATCTTGAAAGCAGTAAATCAGACAATGACATCGGATTCAACTCAAGATACTCCGATGAGAATTCGGGAATGTTCATAATCTTTAGGACTGGTGCCGCCTTCGGAATTACAAATCAATATTTTAATATATATAATTCAAGTGTGATTGGCGGGATATGGCTGAGTAGGCATTTTACAGTCGGAGCAGGTGCCGGCTTGGAAAGTGCAGATAATGTTTTGATGGTTCCTGTATTTGCAGATTTGAGATATCACATTAATAATGCGACTTTAAGTCCATACTTTGTAGCTGAGGGGGGCTATTCATTTAGCTACTATTATCCAACTACCCGCAAATACTCGCCTGCTTGGTATGATCAATCCTTTTTGAGCAAAGGAGGGTGGCTGGCGAACATTGGGGTTGGGACTTCTATCATTCGCAATCGAAAATGCAATGTGGCAATTGAAGCTTCATTTGGCTATCAAGGGAATATTAGGCCAACAAAATCCCATGGTACGGCATACAACTATGATGGCAATATGGGCCATTACCACTACGACACATATTATTATGAAGATATCGCTTTCGGGTTATTTTCGCTGGCATTTCGATTCTGATGATGATTATTGATTGAAGGATATAATTAAAGATAGAAAGATATGACAGTTAAATTCTGGTGTTCCAAATGTGGCGCGCTTATTTCAGGCGAAAACCTGGAAGTCGATGAGGCAGTTGAATGCGAAAAATGTAATTCTTTCAACCATGTTCCGCGCGACGCCATGAAATCCAGGCGGAACCCGGTTTTTGGACGAAGCCGATAGCTAAGGCCAGGAAAATTGAAGCTTATAGAGAGGGAACCAAAGGAGATAAAATTACCAAAAAATATCAAAAGCTTCGATATTATTGTTTGGCGTATTAATAGGGATTATCAAGATATGATAATAAGGATAATATGGAAAGTAATAAATTCCATATCATATTTCTATAATTCTTGGCAGCATAATATCATACACTATTAACGCCTTAATGAATGAAGAACTCGAAAGCTCTTCCAAAGACCGAATTGGAATCGAACGCGCATCGTCTTGCATATATTCGCAAAGACTTCGATAATAATCAAAAAGCAAAAGAATAAAATATACGCTATATAAACTAAATGCGGCCGGATCGCCTGATCCGACCGCATTATTCAAAAAATGTAATTTCCTTTATTTCTCAACAAGCTTTACATATTTGCCGGGCGGATTCTTCTTGGCATTTCTGCCGTCGTCATGGCAATTCGAGCAATTGACATTAGCTGAATACTTTTTCTCCGCATGGCAATCGCCGCAATCAAGCCCGGAATGAGATTCATCAAGCTGCAGACCTGTGACCGCGTGGCGGAATGTTTCTTGATTCCAGCCGCCGTGGCACGACGTACAATTCGAATTAAGCTTCGAGATCTTCTTGCCGGTCGGATGGCAGGCGCGGCAATCCAATGACGCGTGGAATCTATTCAATGGCCATCCAGTAACAGCATGGACAAACTCGGGCTTCTCTTTGGTGTCATGGCATTTATCGCATTTATTGCTTTGATGACATCCCGAGCAAATGGCATGCACCTGCTCCATCGTCTTGGCGCCTGTTGTCGGTTTTTCCAAGTCATGGCAATAGCTGCAATTTTCCTTTTGATGGCAATCGACACATCGTAAACCAAAAAGATCAATATGCTCTTTATGGAAGAATGTCACTATCGGCCCTTTTTTATAAGGAGTATAGTATGTTTTTTGAGTCGGCGCCGTAACCAGCGGATGCTTAGCGCCGATAATATCGGTCGTATCAATAGTCGCGGACTTCAGGATATTCTTATCTGTCGGCAGATGGCAGATAACACATTTGGTATCATGGCTCCATTCGCGGTGGCAGGTAAGACATTGCCGATGATAAGCGCCCTTGAGGCTTGGCTGCCTAAGATTGGCTGGATTCGCCTTGCCTCCGTGACATTCATTGCAGGGCGGTATCCTTCCCTCGGGGCTGAAGTGATGGCAGGTCGGACAACCCTGGTACATCTCCGACATTCTGGCGTGAATTCTATGATTGAAATGAACCGGTCCGTATTGATCTACAAGAGCATCCAAAAGCATAGAATCTGGCGCCTCAATCAGCTTATGCGCGCTCGTGCTATTGGCGGTAAAAAGGCTGGGGCATGCCTTCAGGCAGACATTGTCCGCGCTCGGATCCGGGCAAGAATGGCATTGCTTGCAATCGAGGCTATCGGCTTTCGCATTATCCTGCTGTTTGGCATTAGCCGCAGTTGACATAATTACAAATAAAATGGTAACCAAGAACAAATTCAAAAATTTATTTATATTCATCATATCCCCCCACCTCACTTCGTTCTCATTGAAAGATTTTCCCTGACCTGATACGTCTTGCTCTGCCCTTCGACAGGGGCGGAAATCACCGGGAAAATCATCACCACGGCGCGATAAACAAGCGCCAGCAAACAGATCAATCCCGACGTTAGCAGTATTTCGTAAATTGTCGGGAAATACGGCTTGTCGGCGTATAGAGGCTTATAAGAAACCAGGAAAACGTTGATCCTATTTAACGCTACTCCCAATACTACCAGGAAAGCCGCGCTGAAGAGACCACCAATCGAATGCCTAATCTTATCGGACGACAGCATCAACAAAGGGATAATCACTCCTCCGACAATTTCTATAATGAATAAGGTTGACTCGGCCGAACCTTCAAAAACAAGCGGCCATGCTCCGCGCAATGTTAAATCGATAACCTTGACCGCGAGATATAAGCCCAATAACGGTGGAATGAATCGAGATATCGATGAAAGCAAGTCCATTTCCGGTTTTAGTTTGAATGATCTCGAGGCCAGTATCGATTCGAATATCACCATCGGAAACCCAACCGCTATAGCCGAAAGCAGAAACATCAATGGCGAAACCGGTGTGTACCACAATGGATGCATTTTGGTCGGCGCAATGAGCATCAACGTGCCTAATGATGATTGATGAAGGCACGACAAAACTACGCCGGCGATTATGAATATAAAAATGAATTTGCCAAGAGTCATATCGGCGATATTGATCAATGTCTCAAATAACTTATTGAATCCGGAAATCGGCGGCGGCAGATTGACCTTCCCTTTGAATCGCTCGACGGCAATCGGCACAAATTCGATATACAACACCGCCAGATAGATCATTACACACATACCGACTTCAAAAAGTACAGAATTCCCCTGCCACATCGATGGCAGCATAGGATGCCAGACATTGTAGTAACGGCCCAAATCCGCCAGGAGCCCAATCACGACGAATGTATAGCCCAGCATCGCGGTCAGAAGTGCGGGACGCACGAGGGCATGATATTTATTGTTATGGAAGATGTAAACCAGGGCAGCGGATGTAAATCCGCCCGCGGCCAAAGCCACTCCTGTCGCGACATCGATCGAAATCCAGATACCCCAGGGATATTGATCCGTTAAATTTGTCACAGATTTCAATCCGAATAGGAGACGGTATAAGTATACCGCTATTCCTGCCCCGGCAATGGCCATGAGAATGGAAGTCCCTTTTGTAATAAATTTTGCCTTCATTGGCATCGCTATTTCATGATTACTCATGGCTGCCTCCTCCACCCGCACTGTTCCTCTTCCTCAGCGAATACATTACCAATCCCAAAAGCCCATACAATGCCACGGGCGGCACGAATGATTTGAATATGCCGTGCTGGATAATTTCCGTCTTATCCGGTATATTTTCATTTTCGAGTCGTGGCAATTCCGTTTTTTCGAAATCGACTCCCGATATATACATCCAGCTTGTACCGCCGATTTCTTTCTCGCCATAGACATGATTGACATAGCGGCCAGGGGATTGCATTATCCTATTGTGGGCCAATTCCAGAATATCTTTTCTATTGCCGAATGTTAAAGCCTCGTTTGGACAGATTTCGACACATCCCGGTTTCTTTCCCTCTTTCGTAACTCGTTCAAGACAAAATGTGCATTTTCTGACTTGAGGAGTAAGCGCGTTCGCGTATTCATATCCCGGTATCTGGAATGGACAAGCCACCATGCAATAGCGGCACCCGATACATTTCCAGGCATCGTAGACAACAGGCCCTTTTTCATTCTTTTTCAACGCGCCGACAATACAGGCCGATGCGCACGCCGGGTCATTGCAATGCATGCATTGAACCTTTAAATAGATAGGAGAAGGACTCACTTCAGGCGCGTCGATTGAATTTACGACCGTATACGCCGATTCGCTGGGCCTTCGGTGCTGCTTAAAAACTGATTTGTCATCAAATGCTTTCAGGGGCTGCGATGGTAAATTGTTGGCTTGGTTGCACCCGAATTCGCATTTTCGACAACCGATACAAAATGTCGTATCGACCAGTACGCTCATGGCGTCGCTGTAATTCGTATTGATTCCTTTTTCTTCGGCCATCGCCTTGCCAGCGATCAAAGTCGTTGAGCCAACCGCGGCCAATCGAAAGAAATCACGCCTATTTAATGTCATTCAAATCATCCCTTTCTATCCACAAACTCTTAGCTTCACCCGCATCATCATTTTTCATTCACCCATCCTGCCAAATCATTTTCTTGCTTAGACCTGGATAATTCGTCTTGCTAAAAATATCGGTTACTAAAACCATTAAATCAAGTTCTTTTTTTCACAAGCGTCGCCAATTTGCCCATTTAATGCCAAACATGCCTTATTTAGTCTATTAAATTATCAGTAAATTAATTTTATTAAGAGGGCTGAATTTTAAGTCAGCGAAAAGGATTATTATAGAATTCTTTTTAATATTTATTTCAGATTTTGAATTACCGAGCAACATACTCAAAAAATAAGCCCCCAAATTAATGGGGGCTTTATCATGCATCAATTAACACACTTCAATGAATCTAAAAAATTCCACATCACATCAGCACATCACAAAAACAAGGGGAAGGAGATTTAACTCCTTCCCGAAAAATCAAATTAATTGCCCTGTGTATGGCAAACTGAGCAAGTGGCGGTAATTCTTGTACCGTCGCCGTTTTCACTTCTCGCGGCATCACCGGTCATATACATAAGACCGAATGCGTTGCCGTTGCCGTGACCCTTATGGCATGTGAAGCAGCTCGGGGTCAGATCCGCTGGAGGATTGCTCCATGCTGTTCCCTGAGTTCCCCAATCGCCTGTCGAGCTCATGACTTGCGGTCTGTAGAGGTGATTTGCGAACTGAGTCAAACGAGAACCGCCAATATTGGCGTCAGCGGTTGGGTGACGAAGCCAGCCATCCCCATTGGCCATATTAGGATCGGTTGAATTGCCATGGAAATTGGTATGGCAGCCCTGGCACCATGCGCCAAAACGGGATTCAGTCTGTGACGGTTCGAAGAAATTGACCGCGTCAGTTTCATACGCATCGGCCGCGTGGACACTTGCTGCAGACCAATGAATGTCGCGGGCTGGATTCGGATAAACCGTTTCGCCTGTCTTGTCGTAGTTAAGGAAACGCAATGTGGCGTTGCCCGGATTTGTTTTAAGATTTCTCCACTGACCCTTGGTTGAATCGGGATAGTTATTGATATTTCTTCCGATTGAACCATGTGGGTTGTGGCAGTCGGCGCAATTCAAACCGTTGGCATCTGACCATGCAGGAACGCTGCCAGGAGCTTCGGAAAGAGCGTCGAGGGTATGACCATTATTTTCATTGCCATCGCCGAGTCTATTGAGGGCGCCGGCTTCTCTATTCACTGTCGGATTGACTTCGGAAACACCATAAACATCAATTACGTCGCCGCCGTTATGGCAGGAAAGGCACAAGTCGTTTACCGGGCCCTTGAGCAAGCCGTTATATGGGCCGGCTGCGCCCAAATAACCAGGATATGTTTCATGAGAATATCCAAAAGCGTGGCTCTGGCTAAAATGCATGGTATGACACTGATAGCAGCTCAAGCTTGATCCTCTATGATATTCGCCCGCGAACGACGTCAATGAAAAAATCAGCAATCCCCCCAACATCAGAACTAATACACGTTTCATTGTTAAGTCCTCTTTCGTTAGAAAATTCATTAAATGCGAATCATTCATGAAAGTCTCTTTTGAATTCTCGCTACCTCCTTTTGGGTATTGTTTAAGTTTAATCATTTTATTCACCTATTTAATTACAAATTGCTGGTATCTATTCCCATTCTTCTCTGCGACAACCAATAAGGTGTCGCCATCCGACGCCACCGACGATGGATAAATCATATCACCCGGTTCACTCCCGAATCCGCCAATCATGGTGATGAATTCGCCATTTTCCGTAAGGCATTTTACGACCTGCCTGATAGAATCGACAATCCATACCCTGCCGCCGCGTGTTATCGTAATACCGGCGGGATACGAGAAATCGGTTTTAAGTTCCATGTGATCTCCAAAGCCCGAAAGATATTTGCCTTCGGGAGAAAATATCTTGATAGCCGGAATTGAAAAAATATCACAGACAAATATCCTGCCGTCGGCTGCCACCCAAATGCCAGAAATATTTTTTAAGCCGCCAAGGCTGTCTCCGACTTCACCGAAACGAGAAAGTAATTTATAATCTCTATCAAACTTCAGTATTTCCGGCTTTGTCACAACAGTTCCGACATAGATATTTCCAAGTGAATCGATGGCCAGAGAAGAGCCCCTGAAAGAATCGATATTTTCATAATCCTTAGGTTCAATTTTCTCGAGCTGGCCGCCGCGATAATCTATGATATCCAGATAATCAGCCCGGTTATCACTGACAATAATATCGCCGGCAGAATTCACGACAATCGAGCGGGGATCGCCAAGAACCCGTTCATTCGAACGGCTATCATCGACCCAATGTTTAAATGACCAGATTGATGTGCCCTTCATGTCAAATATCCCCACTTGATGATTTTCGCTATCCGCCAGATAGATTTCATCCTTAATAGCATCAAAAAATATGCCTATGGGGTGACCAAATTGCTGCTGATCTGAATAACTGGCTACGATAGTGGTCAATTTTATATCAGGTTGAATAATGTTTTCTGCCGCAACAGGATAATAACCAAGAGTAAACATAATACAAATAAACCCTGCTAAACTTGAATTTTTCCCCTGGTTTTTCATCTCAACTTAGTGAAGTCTTTCACAAATTGGAGTAGCAAAAATTTGCTAAATCCAATCTATGATATTTATCATAAAAATAGTCGTTTTTATTATTAAGTCAAGCATTTTTTTGAATTAGTTGACAATATTTTTATTAATATGGACAGTATTATCCTATTGGGCTATTTTAATACTCTGCTGTTACTTAGAATCCAATTTAATCTTTGAAATAACCTGTTTGACACTTTTGGTAGTGAGTTTTGATATCGACGAAACCAGCCCCCAGCCAAACAAAAATTCGCCATCATCTCCCCTGCGGCTTTGATCGGCAGCCCACACTATGCGACCATTGGAGACATCCAAAATACGGATCGTAAATGCCACATATGGAATCGGGCGGGCGGCATTTTGAACATAATCATATTCATTGACCGCGCCAATCAAGACGTAATTGGCGTTCAGGCGATTCTTGAGAATTTCCAGCGAGGCATTGTCGATACGATCGGTAATTCTTATTCTCTCTTCTCTTAAAATATTATCAATTTCTCCAGGCTCCACTATATTGTATTGTCGTTTTTTTAGGAGCTCTAACAGGAAGGCATTATATACCTGTTTACCGGCATCCTCTTTTCCTGAAAAATTAGCGAAAGGCAAAACCACCATTGTTTTCGATAATTGGATATTACCGTTCGATTGAACATATATATCGGGTTTGGAGCCGCAGCTGAATAATATCGCCGAAAATATGAGTATGGAAAATATACTTTTTTTCATTTCGGCCCCCTAAAATGCTTTTACGATAAAATCTTCGATGATATCATGGCAGGTCTTTTGAGTTAATTCCCCAAGAGTATGAGTCTCACCCAATGATATGATTGGCAGTTTGGGACCGCCTTTTTTGGTATACGATGTCATCCAGATCACGGTGCCGGTCGGAACATCGATCATGCGAATATTAACGCTTATCAATGGATATTCGGACTGCCCCACGCGCACAGTAGTATATTCTCTGATTACACCTTCAATCACTGCCTGCACCTCGGCTTTTTGGCCGATCGCTTTGATAAGATCGAGTGATAATTCCTGCCCTGGCTGCACGTTGGCGGCCTTGAGAGCTTCTGCGACTTTGCTATTGAATTCACCGGGCTCGACAACGTCGAATCTTCGAGTCAGGAAAAGCTCTGTTATCAGCGCGGATTGGAATTTTTCGCCCGCAAATCGGTCTTGCGAAAGATTCGAGAGTGGAAGCACCCCGATCCGTTTGTAGAATGTCCAGTCGGTATCTTGATTGATAAAGGTCGATGGACCAGCGCAAGAAAGCGCTGCGAGCATAATTGCAATTGCGGCAATAAAGATTTTATTTTTCATTGTTCCTCCGAATATCAAAAACTTAGTGAATAATATCCGCCGATTTCATCGCTTTGGCGATCTGTGTTGAAATTTGAAATCGCGTAATTTACTGTGATAGTGCTTCTTCTTCCTATATTCCATGATAATCGAGCAGTAGCCGATTGATCTATTTGTCTTCCCAGGGTGGCACCGGTGTGCCCATTATCTCTGTGGGTATATGTCGTTAGGAACGACATTCGGGAAGAGAGTTGAAAATTGAGGGCAACCGATATAGATGAAATTGTATTTCTCACATTGACTCTCATAATAGTAAGGTCATATGTAAATGTATAATTGAAATAGGTTTTGGGGGCATGAGTGAGGCTCAATGTCATGTTATCATTATTGCCTTTTATCAGTGAAATCTTATCCGCCACATACGAGGATTGATAATTAAAATTAACCGACATTTTCGGCGTAGGCTGCGATGTTAATGTTAAACTTCGTGAAATCTGGAATCTGCCGCTTCCCAGAGCGACCCGGCTGTTGCGCGAAATTCCAAAATTCAACGTAGCGTTCGTCTCGCGATAGACACCCAAATCAAATACCAGATTACCGTTATCTACCGTAGATCTGCCCAATGCCGATTGCAAGTAGACTGTCCTTGAAAGCGATATATTCCCCTGCTTATCGCCCTTCATCAAAAAACGATAATTGCCGGAAAGATTAATATAGTCATTGGACAGACTGGTTGTCGTGTCATTCTTGGTCTTACTTATGCTATATCCCCTTAAGAATACCACCGAGATATTTTCTTTGACATTAACGACACTCGACGCGCTCGCGAAAAAATCCTGGATAGTCGATTTTTGACTATCGCGGGAGAAATCGGCCTGCCTGCCTGAGGTCGCCGCGGATAGCACCAGCCATTTTCCAAATACACGGCCCGCCTGGACTGCTGCATTATGGGTATTATTAGTATTTCTTAGATTCGTCACCTGATCGTTTCTGCTGCCCGTGTAGCTGTAGCTTGTCGCCCAGCTTATTTTTGCCGGCCATTGTTTGCTGATATCATATGATAAATTCACTATTTGCAGAAGATCTCTGGCAGTTTTATTGACATCCGCCCTGGATGTCTGCCGTTGATAATTCGCCCGAAAATTGCCGAATATCTGAGAGGTCATCGTACCGATATTCCAGGTATTACTGAAGGAATTGGTTTTCCGGGGATGATCGCTGGAAAATTGTCTGGTAGAAGAATAACTCGATGATATGGCCGGAAGGAATCGTGGCTGAAGATTTAAGGCCGCCTGAAATACTCTGAAAGACAAAGGGCCTTCAATATTACCATAAATTTTGTAGGGTGTATATGATGAATAAAATATGTATCGATAGCCGCTCATATTAAGTGTATATCTCACCCGGAAATCAACATGACTTCTCAGCGACGCTTTGGATCGAAAGATATACGCCCCTAAAGTCATATCATTCGAATAAAAGATTCTGTCGGTTATATAAAGATTGAGAATCTGGCCGGAAGTAGTGGTGCTGAGGCCTCCAGCCGCATTGCTCTGCAAATAATTCAAATTCAAATTCCCTCTAAGACCTGCCTGAGAGGCAATTGGGAAGAACAAAAGCGCTATAAAGAAAAACCGCTTCAATTTATTCCGGCCCCGCAGTATAAGTCTGTTCTTCGTGGCAAGTGGGCCAGCAGCGGCCAGGGGTATAACGGTAAATATTCGTGCCATTTACAAGGCCGCTGAATGTATTCGAGCCATGAGATGACCCTACTTCAATTGGGTATGGTGTTCTTCTCTCTGGCGAGCTTGGCGGTGGTGTCTGGCGAGAGCCGTGACACTGTCTGCAACTATATCCTTCTGCAGTTACATGAAACCAGTGACTTGCGTCTCCATCGCGTGTTGTCTGCTCATCGAACCTGCTGCCTGTATCGACATTAGTTCCGGGGCGGATTGTCGGGGCATATACCGACGCCTTGTGACATTTAGTGCAGAACGTCCTGTCTGTTGCTGACGGCGACGCTATCAGCAAATACGGCTGATTTGAACCGTGAGGCCCAGCGGGGTCTGTACTGGTTTCCGATGAGTGACAATCGGAGCACGTCATCAGATCATGAATTCCATTATCCCATGGGGCTTCCATGGTCTCCCTCTGGCCATTATTGACCGAAGGCGATGTATATGAATTTGTACGAATATAATCCTCAATCGGATGATAGGATGAGTTGGCTGGATTGAATTCTCTGGCAATATCGGTATAGCCGGAGGGCGAGGTATTTCCGAACGCGTAATAGCTATGACATTTAAAGCATAGCTGAAATTCTTTGGATTGAGCGGTTGATGTGAAATCTGTCGCGCTGAATACTGAGGGGATTGTCCAGGCGCCACCGTTGATGGGCGATACTCCCCAGCTTCCAAGCAATGATCCGCCGATATTATTCGATCCAGGTGTGTGATTTCCCGCGATAGATTTATGCGGATTATGGCAATCAACACATTCGACATGACGATTTGTCCCCGAGAAAAACCCAGAATTAATTACGCGTGATTCCCGGCCGTAAGGATATCCTGGCAGCCAGTCCGAAGAATGCTTCTTTGACTGCGCGAAAACATTATGTCGCGATGTCTTCAGCATTTGAGTATAGATATCAAGTGCACCATATGGTCTGTTACCGCTGTTATTGCCATGACAACCATTACCGGAGGTACCGTCATTGGAAAAGCATCCCTTTTCCTCGAGTCTCGAAAGCGATGAGGGAATTGTCCCCGCTGTCGAATCCGCGGCACTATGAGGATTATGGCACTGTACGCAAAGACTTACAGTTCGCTGACTCCCCGGAGGGAATGATGCGGCTGATCGTCCATGACCTGAATTGTACCAGTCGGGCACATTTCCGGGATACGGCCAATAATAATCCCCTGATGGCCACTGATAAGCAAAATCATGACAGCCAGTTGTTTGACAAAGCGTGTTATCATCGTTAGTAAAAAGCGCGAAGTCGAAAGGCATGTCGCCGTCGTGCTCAAGGTGACATTGGGCGCAACTACCTCTCGCGGAATTGGAATCTCTATTAACACCTATCTGCGAATTTCCATGCTTGCTGGTTTTATATGATCCCGAATCCGAGTAACCATTTAAAGCCGCAAACACTAAAATTATTATGGCGATAACTGCTATGAACGCAGATTTTGCGCGCATCAATCTCTTTATTATTTGTAATGGCATTGCTGACACCCCGAATATAAATCCGCCGATAATTGATTTTTAAATGGCCAAACCATTGAAGACGTATTGGGCCCCCCATGCGCGAAATGGCATGAATAACAGAATACCTGATTCGTATTCCCGACTGACTTTGATGTATTATAATCAGTAGCCAATGGAGCCATAAATCTCAAACGCGGTATGCCTTCCATACCATCACCGGTGGCAGTTCCAAAACCATCGCCTGTACCGGCGGTCCAGTGAGCGCCATCCACATGATAATTTGCGGCATCTAATCCGACGCCTATCGGGTGCCTCTGGAAATGAGCCGGAAGCATGCCGGGCTCGGTGTTTGACAAACCATTATGGCATTTCTCGCACCACTGAATGACATTGGATCTAAATCCAATATTTCCGGATTTATAGGCATCGATACTGGCGCTTCTGGTAGGCGGATTTGCCGGATGATTCTGCTCGAACACGTCCGCCCCGAGAACTATATTGACATCGATTCCAGCGCTGTCGGGGTCGGGAATTAGATTGCGGTAGGTCGCGTTCCCATGAGGATTGTGACAACTCGCGCATGAAAGCTTCTTGGTCTTTGGCGGATTCGAATAAGGAATCGGACTATCCAAACCAAGATCATGAGCCTCGCTCGATACTATGCCCTCCTGCGCCGTAAAAAATCCTGCTGAGGAAAATTCCGAGCCTGAGCCGTTATACATTGTCACGGGAGCCAAGACATCCGGCGCCGACGGGTCGGTGCCATCATGGCACGAGAGACATAATCTATCAACTGAGCCGACTATAAGCATTTCGCTGAATGGCCCGCCTGGCTCCGCTCGCTCAGGCAAGAGCCCATGCTCGCTATAATGTGATGTATGGCAATCGCTGCATAAAATATCCGCCTGTGCGTGATATTCTCCGGCATAAGCCAATGAAGCAACCGCCCAAAACACCCAAATATATTTCAGACTCTTATTTAACATTTTTCACCCTGAAAATATCTAATCTGCCTGTTCCTTTTTCCAACACTCCTAATTTACCCCCTGGAGTAATTTTCAGGTCAACTGGATAAAAAAATTCGCCTGTTTTACTACCCTTCATTCCAATAATATCGGCAAATTTATAGTTATCATCAAATAGAATTAATTGATGTCTGAAAGAGTCAACCACCCATAACATGCCGTTGTTATCGACCAGCGATGATGTGGGATGGGAAAATTCCGAAACTTGCTCTCCATGCTGCCCAAATTTTCTAAGGATTTCTCCGCTGGGCGAAAATATAGTGATGGCATCGCCGCCCGCCGATGTCATTATGACATTACCTGTTCTGTCGAAAGTGACTCCTGATGGCTTACACTGATTATCCGCAGAATCGAATCTTTTTATGATTCTGCCGGAATGATCAATGACAATAATACCTTTTCCGGAGCGATCGATTACATAGATATAATCATTTTTATCTATAGACATTCTGCCGGGAGCGAACTTATCGGGCAGTATGATTGTATCGTAATATTGCCCGTTATAATCAAAAACCCAAAGCTCCGATGCGTCCATGGGGCTTACAATTATCTGTCCCATTGAATCGACAACAACTCCGAATGGCGTATGGCGTTCGCCTCCGACCGGAAACGAAAAGACCTCCTTGCCCAGCGTATCAACCACTATAATCCGATCATTCCGGGTATCGGCAATAACAAACTCCTCGCCTTTGGTATTAACCGCCAATCCCTGAGGATCTGCCATTGGGAGACCGTTGATATTAGAATTGGTGGTAGCAATCAGATTAAGGTCATAAGGCGATGCCGCCGGCAAAATCATGGCGGCCAATAACAATATCAACGCTTTATTCATATCAAAAACCCCTCGAAAGAACTCTAATATTCCCATTGCCCGACTCTAGTACGTAGATATTGTCATTTCGATCAATTGCAATATCGACAGGGAAAAACGGCGACTCAGAGGGCGCCCATGATGTTCTGGTAATTCCAGTCGGGTCATACGACATCAATTTGTTTCTTGAGACATCCAATGTATAAATCCAGCCTCGTTGATCGATAGCCAATCCAGAAGCATTAAAACTATATTGATCGGTTGTCGACTCCGGCCGCGTCAGTCTTCTATTAAAGGAGCCGTCCTTCGAGAATATCATTATCGGATCGTAGCCTTTGTCGCTTATGAGAATATCGCCTGACGAATTCACCAAAATTCCGCCCGGATTTTTAAATTTGAAGTCGAGTTTTTTTATATACTTGCCTTTATCATTATAAATAGTAATTGAATTATCGCTTTTGTCGATTATAAACATCCGCCCCTGTGAATCGATATAAATTTTTGCGGGATTAGCAGCTCTTGCTGAATCGGCCTGATCTAAAAATATTGAATCCCCGGAATCGGAATCATATTTGAAATGAAGGATAAATGGCAGACCGTTTTGTGCGATGAAAATATCGCCGTTACCATTAAATGCCAGCCCGACCGGTTCTTTGATTTGAATATTCTGACCGATAATATCACTGCTCATATCAGTAAGGTCGAATATATAAATTAATCCGCGTGCCTTATCGGATACCGCCAATCTATTGCGCAATTGATCATAACTAATCGCTGATGGCATACTGAAATAGCCCCGATCTTCACAGGGAAGGCCGATTTTCTTTTCAATAAATTGAGCGTTAGAAGTTGAAATTGCCAAAACTGAGTAAAACGCAATCAATACCACTACGCCTAAAAAGATTTTCAAATAATTTCTCACTGATAATCCTTATGACAGGTGATACAAAGTTCCCTGCCTGGCTTCTGGCGGCAAAAATACTGGTAATCGGTGCCGTGCACATCATGGCAATGGGAAGCACAGGTTATCAACTTCGCGTCCTGCCCGAATATTTCGCCCTGACGGCCAAATTCGTCGGTGAATGTCACGACTGGATGAGACAAGCCTTCCTGAGTTTCAGAGTGACATGACCGGCATAGCCCTAATTCATCAGTGGCTAGAAGAGGTTTGCCCTCCGATTTATGAAGTTTATGACATCCGGCGCAATCGATAGCAGGGAATTTTTCATTCAATATTTCTATATGCCTGTATAATTTGGCGTTCTTTTCCTCAACCGATTTATGGCAGCCGTAACATTGCTGATGTCCCTGAATATTTATGGCGCTTGTAGGATCATTATGACAAATTTTGCAGCTATCCTGTACCACAATCGATTCGGCCGCCGCGCCGGGATGAGATGGCAATACAATTTGCTCCTGAGGGAAGCCCCAAAGCCTTACAGAAACGCATAAGATAATGCAGCCTGCCGCGCCGATTGCAATATACTTCATTAGGTCTTCAGCCTGTTAATCGCCTTATTAAGATTATCTATTTTTTGTTTTATCTGAGAAGAATTATCGGCAGTTTTCTCTAATTCAGTTACGTGGCTTTTAGCTTCCATGACATTTTGCTGAATTCCCTCGATAGCGTTATTCAGGCTCTTGGCCAGTTCCTGCAAACGGTCGTTCTTTCGAAGATTCGTCCTTGTAGTTAAATCGCCCTCGCCAAGTTTTTTCAGATCATTCATGATATGAAAAGTAGGCCCCGCGATCTTATGAGTATAGAAGATCGCGAGGATAACAACAATAATCAGGCCAATCAGATTTACCAGAATCAGCCAGGGCAGAAGAAGCTGCATGGTATTATGCAATGCAGTAAAATGAGCCCTGTAAGTAGCGTTTTCGAGATTACGATTGGCGATAATATAGAATAACCCGGAGGCGACAATAGCCAATATAAATATCAATGTTACCGCCCCGGCCAGGAGGCCCCATTGATTGCCTTCCTTCACAAAATATTTTTTTCGCTGATTCTTCATCTTTTACATCGTATGGCAACGGACACAGAGGTCCCTTTGTTTATCGGCCCACAGCATATTTTCGTAATCGCTGGAATGCGGCGAATGACATCCTGAGCAGACCAAAGGATTTCCGGTTCTCGGATCCTTGGTGTCCTTCCCCATTGGATGAAGATGGGTCTTGGCGGCGTCATGACATTGAGAGCAAAGAGCTATTTCATCCTGCACCTTCAGCAACCCGGCATTATCAGATGAATGGACATCGTGACATATATTGCAATCTTCGGCTGCCGGTTTATGCTTGTTTTTCGCTTCAAAAAGCTGTCTGTCGTGACAGTTATAGCAAACCTTGCCGCCTGGCTTCAGCAATATCTTCGATGAGAAACCTGTATGCGGTGAATGGCAATTAAGACATTCGCCTTTGGCCGTGAGCGCCTTGTGGACAATCTTCTTTGACATCAGGCCCTCGGCCTTGGTATGACATTGCATGCATAATAACTTGCCTTCCTTTTTGGTAGCGAGATTGCCGGGGCCCGCGTGACAAGCAGTGCAATTTCTACCTTTAAAAGGCGAATGCTGATCAGGATAGAGTAATTTCGATGAAGTCTTTGGTGTCGAATGAGGATCATGACATTTAGCGCATTTTACTTTTTCCATCGGGAAATTGTAATGGGTCTGCTTGAATGACGGAGTCGAAACCATATGACAGGTTTGGCAGAGCTCATCCGGCGCCTTGACCAGCATGAAATTATTGACTGTTCCATGCGAATCATGACATTTATTGCAATTACCATCCGCGACTGGCTTATGCGCTATTTCCTTCGCAAAACGTTCCTTTTCAGCGGTGTGACAACTGTAACATAATTGTGTCTTCTTTGTCTTCAAAAGACTCGTGTTGGCACCCGAATGCTTTTCATGACACGCGAAACAATCGCCATTTTTTACCGGCGTATGCGCCTTATCTGACGTAAACATTGCCTGCTTTTCGCTATGGCACGTGTAACAAAGCGTTGGCGGGGCGTCAACTAACATCTTGGGATTGCTCGAAGCATGAGGGTCATGACAGCTTATGCAACCCTTTTGCAGCTTGATAGGCGAATGGATTTCCTTTTGGGCCATGATTGTCCCTACAATATCATGACATTGCGCGCAAAGCTGGTTCCCCTCGGCAATAAGCTTCACCTGGCCGCTTTCACCCAACCCTTGATGACAAGAATCGCAGCTCTTTTCAGCGAATGGAGGATGCTGATATTTATTTACCAATTTCGGCTGGTCGGAAGCGTGCGGATTATGGCAAGTCGTACAACGGGATTCTTTAACAACGTATCCGCCATGCGCGGCTTTTATCTTTTCGATGCTGGTATCGTGGCATCCCTGGCAAAGCTCGGCGACCGGCTTGACAAGGTTATTTCTCTCATTTGATCCATGGGCCAAATGACATGTGGTACATTCTCCATCGGCGATTGGCTTGTGCACGACCGCCTTTTTCAAATCTTCGGCCATGCTTGTATGGCATGACAAACACAGTTTCTTTCCTGAACCCGAAAGTAATTTAGCCTGTTCTCCGCCGTGAACATCATGACAAGATGAGCATTTCCCCTCTTTGACCGGTGTATGCAGGTTCTTGACTGCCAGCGTTCCATTGGCATCGCCATGGCAATCGCCGCAAAGTTGACCTTGCGGTTTTTGAAGCATACCAGGGTTATCCGAGGAATGCGGCTTATGGCATGTCAAACATTCGCCCTGGCTCGCCGGGGCATGGGCGACAGGCAATGTTATGCTCTTGCCGATATTGGGGTGGCATCTAATACAAACCTTCTGAACCTCCGCCCTAAGCATTGCCGGTTGAGAAGAACCGTGGGGATCATGGCACATGCCGCATTGCCCCGCCATGAATGGCAGATGTCCGAATTTTGCCTTGGTTTCAATGGCGAGATTATCATGGCATTTGGCACAAATAACCCGTTCATCATCGGCCAGAAGCGATGTCTTCTTGGATGCATGCGGCACATGACAATCGAGACATTTCTTCTCTTCGACCGCTGGATGTTTTTTGGTGGCGGCGGCCATGCTTTCTTTAAGTCCGGTATGGCATTTTAAGCAGAGCTCATTCGTAGAATCATTTACCAGTTTCGGATTGGGAGAACCGTGGGCGTCATGACACGCGTCGCATTGACCCGCCCTCACCGCAGTATGAGCGCCTTCCGCTTTTACCGTATCCGCGAAGTCGCTATGACAATTCAGGCAGATATCCTTAACCGGGGATTTTAATAGCGCTTTTTCTTTGCCTTTATGGCCTGAATGACAGCCAAGGCAATCTCCATCCGCCGCCGGCGGGTGGCTTGTTGCCATGGCGATCTTGGAGTTTATATCATCATGACAGGTCGTGCAAAGCTCTTTGGGCGTCATCGCCAAAGTTGTATCGCCCTTGTCTATATTGGCATGGCAGGTCTGGCAGCTTCCTTCGACCATCGGCTGGTGAGCGTTTGAGTTTATCAGCCCCGCCTTATCGGAAGCGTGGGGGTTGTGACAATCTGTGCATTTTATTTTGTCGATTCCGGCTATGGAATGGTTCTTCTGATAATTTTTGTCGTTATTATCATGGCATCCGCTACAGAGCTGATTTGTTTCTTTTAAAAGCAGTTTGGGCTGATTACCTGTATGGGCTTCATGGCAGGATGAACAGAATTTGTCGGCAAATGGCTTATGTTGTACAGTCTTGGTTTTTAAAGCCGCCATCTCCGTATGGCAGGCAAAACAGACCAGTTCCTTATCCACATCGCGAATAAGCCCGGGATTATTCGATCCATGAGGATCATGACACGACCAGCAGACTCCCTTTACCACGGGCACATGGATGCTTACCGCGGTAGAATCGGGAAATCCCGCGCCGAATTTAGGATGGCATTTGGAGCAAAGAGTGCTGTTGTTGGCCTTGAGGACCAATCCTCTGGAAAATCCGTGAGAATCATGACAGCTATAACAATCATTTTTCTTAATTGGATCATGTGAATATTTAAAGGAGCTGAATACCTTTTTTAAATCCTTATGACAGTCATAACATTCTTTTTTCTGAGCGAAAGAAAGTTGATATGAAAATGCCAGAAGAAATATAAATCCCCAAAATAGTAACTTTTTTCTCATCTATTTTCCCGTTTCAATCTTTTTGGCTGCCGGTTTTTTGTATTTACTGCCAGTCTTAAAATCCATTAATTCGAATCCAATGAATGATTTGGGCGAATAGTGAGCCATTAGGCCGGGAGCAAAGGCCCACTCCTCTTCCTTTTTCTCGCCACCCTTAATAATCAATACTTTGACTGCCGGATTTCTTAGGGTATCGGAACGAGAAATTACTTTATGATCCAATGTATCTATCGCGAAATCGGGTATAAATTCAACGACAACGCCTTCCATATCAGTATCCGATATAGGAAATTTTTCATACATTTTTACTTTATGGTCCTCTTTGAAATCCGGGTACATCCTGCTGCGGACCCTGATAGTCAATTCCTTCACTTCCGTATTGCACGAAAGCCCGACTGCTATCGTCATTAAGATCAGAATTATTTTTTTCAATTTTGCCCCATTAGTGAAATTTCTCACAATTCAGACAACACTTTCCCCTCTAATTCAAATAAATAGTATTAGCATTTGTAGTCAAGAGGAATATGGCTATATATAGGTAATTTCGGTCGATAATACGGCGAAATTACTGATCGCTTATTACCATTAAATGAAATAATTCTCGTCTTCAAATTTGAATAGAAAAGGGGCGTTTATTCAACGCCCCTTGACTTAAAAATCGATTTTTTGGTGTTATTGGCTAATTGCCCTGTAAATTTTGTTTAGCCTTTTTGGACAATGCGGGCCCTCCGGTTGGAGGACAATCCGGGCACGATACGGGGCTTGACCCACCTTTGAAATATGTCACGCTGTAAGTGACATCCAGCCCATTGAACGAGCAAGACGCATTGACATCTCCCTGCACATATATTGTACCGTTCGGAGGGCAATCACATTCCACGGTCGGAGCAGTTCCGCCTTTAAAGAAGCCCACCATGAATGTCACATCGAGACCATTGAATGCCCCTGATCCGTTAACATCGCCGGCCGTATAAGAGCAAGCCCCTGTAACTTGTAGATCCACTATTAGCGAATCAGTCAACAAACCATCCGATGCCAGCACAACAAACGAAGTATCGGTTGATCCCAGTGGCGGGATGCCGGAGATAATATTATCCGATACATAGCTCCAGCTCGGATAATTTATAAAGGAAATCAGCGGCGTTGTGCCCTCGGGATCAATTGCTGTCGCGACATATATGAATGGCTGATTGACAGTAGCATTCGCCGAATCCGATGAAGTTATCACGGGCGCGTCATTTATCTGTATTACTCTGACATTAACTCCCATGGTATCTGCGAGTGAGCCATCGGTCGCTATAACCGTGAATGACGTGTCGGAAGTGAATTCTCCAGGGGTCCCGGACACCGTATGATTATCGAGGCTCATCCAACTCGGAATGTGAATAATGCTAATGGCGGGAGTCGTTCCATTAGGATCTGTGGCCGTGGCCGTATAGGAGAATAATTGATGCTCGGTAGCCACAGCCGAATCTGGCGAAGTTATTTGCGGAGGATCATTAGCTTGAATAACATTAACCGAAACGACCATTGTGTCCGCGACAGTTCCATCCGAGGCAACTACTGAAAATACGGTATCAGGATCGGCGTCGCCGGGAATGCCGGAGACAGTATCTCCGACCGCGCTTAGCCAGTGAGGCATTCTGATGAAACTTAACGCGGCTGAACCGCCTTCAGGATCGTGGGCTAAAGCGACATACCGCAATAATTCATTCTCCAAAACCGAAATTGTGTCGGGCGAAGTAATGATTGGCGGATCATTTATCATGATTACATGAAGAGATACGGTCATGGTGTCAGTATATTGTCCATCGGTTACAGAAGCAAAAAATGACGTATCCGACGCTGTTTCGGGAGGATATCCAAATATCGAATCCGCCAAAACGGTAAGCCATGATGGATAATTGCTGAAGCTTCTTGTTTGAATAGGACCATCGGGGTCGACCGACAAGAGCACGTACTTGAATCTTTGATGCTCAACCGCAGTTGCAGTATCGAGCGATACTATGTGCGGAGGATCATTAACCTGAATTACAGTCAAATTCACGGCCATTGTGTCAGAGAGATGACCATCAGATGCTAAAATCGTAAAAGTCGTATTAGGCTGGAGATCGCCGGGAATACCTGTAATTGAATTCCCCTGAACCTGAGCCCACGATGGAACATTCAGGAAGCTTATCGATGGCGTCGTGCCATTCGGATCTGTCGCCGTCGCAAGATAATAGTATTGCTGATGCTCCACAGCAGTAGAAGTATCGGGTGATGTAATTACAGGAGGATAATTGGTTGGCGTCATCCGTGGCGATACATTCGTCGTATCATTAGGGGTTACCACTGCGCCAGTGATTGTTGTATCACGATATCCTGAATGCGTAAAGCGAACACTATATGAGCCTGTCGGTATATATGAAATATAATATCCATTAACGTCAGTGAACATGGAATCGATTGTTCCGATCTTGACAAACACATTTGGCATTATCACGCCGGAAGTATCTCTTATAATGCCACTTATCCAGCCCGGCTTTATCTCTCATTACCACATTGAGAGTCGTTGTGTCGCCGGGAGTCACCGCAATAGAATTGGCTGTCGTATCGCGATAGTCGATTTGAGAGAATGAAACATTGTAGATTCCATCAGTGATTCCTGGTAAAATGTAAGCGCCTGTTACTCCGCTGGTATCAATTCTTGAAGTTCCAATCGCGGTAACTATCGCGCCGGATACCGCGCCGGACGGCAAGTGTGTCACCGTGCCTCTGATTACTCCCGGCAATCTGGACATCGTCATATTAAGAGTAGTGGTATTGCTTGCTGTAACCACAATCCCGGTGGCCGTGGTATCTCGATGATCAATTTGGGTAAAGGATACACTATATGTTCCGGCCGGAATTGAAACAGAATATGTTCCGTTGGATGCGGTCGTATCATAGCGATCGATTCCGGCACCATTGGTGGCATGGGCTATCGCATTTGCCACTGCGCCAACATTATCTGTGACATTTCCCGCGATTATGCCGTTAATTACTGTATCGCATTGAACAGCGGTAACAGATATATCATCAATATTCCAGCCGCAATATTCCCATGCCACATCGGTTGTGCCGAGTCCGAACCTGATTCTGAAATTGGCATTATTATTGGCATAAGCGGAAACATTGTAATTCCATTGAGACCAGGCGGATTCATCGATTGTGGTTGCACCGTTTTCAAAAATACTTATCCAGGAAGCACCATTGTATACTTCGATATAAGCATGATCATAGAGGTTTCGTTCTACACCCAGCCACCGCCAGAACGACAAATTCACGCCGCTGCGGTTGGAGCAATTTATGATAGGAGAAGTGACCCAATAGGTTTGTCCCAAATAGGCGCTATAATCCCCGTCTGCGGACGTGATATCATTTCCCAAGACTCGGTTATCGGTTGTGGGACTATGATCGACAGCGGGGTCTGGTCCGCCGTAAATATCGGAGCCGCTCCCACCTGTTGCCGCTCCAATTGTCCATTCGCCTGCCCCGCCTATGCCCGTCCATCCTTGATTGGTTGAAAAATCGTCCAGATAGAGCGTTACCAATCCTGTACCGCTGATAGTGGAAAATGTTGTCGCCGGGGCGTCCGCAGGATCTTTAACTTCGAAATTTGCGGTCGTCCGTGCGCTTACGTAATATTGAACTGAAGTGCCGCAGGGGAACGCTGGGAAAATGGCGTCGTAAACGTTTGGAGAGATTTGGGTCATCGAAATATTCAACCAGCCGGAACCGCTATTATAATATAATTTCCCCGTATTTGGTTGGGGTGTGCCACCGAGACCGCTGACTGTCACTCGCATGGCTGTGCCACCACTGGGATTTATAAAGTTTGGTTTGCCATTAGGATAGGCGAATGAAAGTAGCGATAATGTAGGGCAATCCATACTATGTGCCCCGAATCCGGCGCATATTTCAGACCAATGAGGTGTGCCGTTATTAATATTCCCGTCATCGTCGTCCAAAGTCAGATAATCTATTGTAATATCCGGAGCTATTGAACTGCCGGAATGCATTAATATTGAATTTATGGCGAGATCGGAAATAATGGTTCTATATTCAAGAGGATGCGTCGCCTGTAATTCATTTCTCGTGCTCCAGACACATCCTGATATCAATTGACCGCAATAATGAATTTCGCCGCTGCACGGGTATTGCATCGTATTGTCGGCATTTCTGAGCGCTTGATTGCATGGTCCGTAAAATCCCCATGCAGCGCCGGGATCATCGGTGATCAAGTTACCTACTACATCGCCCATGCCCTCGCCATATTCGCCCTGGCCGCTTCCGGCGACTGCTACCAGATGATGACCATATTCATGATGAACGACAGTCGAAAACGCCGTATTGGGGTAGCCGCTGGCAGCCCTGCAGAAAGTTAACGATACTCCATCGTACCAGGCGTTTCCGGGACAATAACCGGTGTTGTCGTTGACATACAATGGGAAATTAGTCTGGGTGTTGATCACTGGATAAGATGGATTATATGTTAACGCGTAATCGCGGACGATATTTGCTTGAATATAGGCATTAACTTCCGCCCGGACATATTCCGTATTTGACGGATTATGAAGAAAATTCGCGGGCCCTGGAGGAGTCACTGACATCGAAAGGAGCGCATCGGAACCAGCTTGGTTATGAGAGATAAACCAATGACCTCGAACTTGAGAAGTAACCGTTACCGGAGTACTTCCGCTATTGGTAATTGTAAATTGACCGATCTCATTCGCGTAGGCGCTGTTGCCGCCCGTGATTGCCACTTGGGCGTAAGGCAATGGTCTGCTGATTTCGTTGCCGCATTGTTCCGCCAGGAATTGCTCGGTGCCCAGACCGTTAACCTGCCCGGTAACATTAATATCAATTACAAGATCTTCTTCGTAAAGCTTTTCGCCATTAAGAGGGTTGATGATAAATTCTTTTCGCTCGGTGGCAGGCTCGCCATCCGCAGCTATAAATTCAACACCCAATGTCGGCGTCACTTTTTGGGTTTCGTCATTCCCTGCCCATATTACCATTTTGGGTTCTGTCAAATTGGGCATAGACGGTATAGTCGATGCAAATGTCTGCTGAACCTGTACGGGGCTAATCGATGCAATCGATTGATCGACTTGAAATAAACCCAGATTTTTCAAGGCAGAAGCCGCCCAAACGACCGGGTAACCTGCCTCATTTTTCACCAATACTCTAAGGTCCGATTTATACACTGGAATTCCATCTTTATACTGAGAAAAATAAACAAGCGTAAATTTATATTGACCATTGGATTGGTCATACATCAGCGGCACCTTCTTTAATCCCTGATCCATTATGGCGCCGGCTATCAAGTCTTTGCTATCGACTCCATATATATTGGCATAATTCTGAGTGAAACGGTCGGCGGCATCTTCCGGGCTTGCTCCCCCGCCAAATTGAACGCCGTAAATTCGGCCAATCCGATCGCCGTCCCTGTAAAACTGCACTCCCGGATAATCAGCATTTAATTTGTCAAATGCGGCCTGCTTCTCCGCGGAATTCGCGGCATAAGCAGACAATGGCAACCCCAGCATAATCAATACTGCGATTATAATACTGATGAGTCGAATAGATCCTCTCATTGTGCCTTTCCCCTGATGTTATTGGAAATTATCATCCATTTACATCTATATATAATTTGTGTTTTTTATTTCGAACTAAATTAAAGCGCATGAAGACCCAGCGGGACGCAATCTTAGCAACTTAAGCCAAATATTGCAAACCCCAAACCCCTGATAGAAGAATCTCTTTGAATGCTTGTTTCATCAACCCGATTCGTTAATGCCATCGGATGGCGCGAAGAATACGCCTAACATCGATATATATAAACATTAAGAAGTAATCTGTCAAGTCAATAAGATTTCGAAGACAAAATCGTCGAGAATCTCATATTTTTATTATTCCGCTTTACTTGAACGGAACCTTTTATTATTGTTTTGAATTCAAAACGTATGAGCTCAAAATTGTTTTGGATTAGAACATGGCACGGAATATAAATAGGCAAAAAGAGATAAGTCAGATTGTAAATTCCATACGGATTATCAGGAATTCAATTGAGCGATATTCCAAGGAATTATACAGGAATTTTGAGATTACGGGCCCGCAGCTCGGGACTTTGCGGCTGATCTCCCTGAATCCCAATATGACTTTGGGCGAATTGAGCGATAAAATATATCTCCATATCAGCACTGTTTCGGGGATTGTGGATAGATTGGAATCTCAGAAATACCTGACTCGACTAAGGGGCAGCGATGATAGACGGGTCGTCTATCTAAATTTAACCGACAAAGGCAGGGAAATTATTCAGCGGGCGCCGGCTTCGAGTTTCGGCAGCATGGTACAAAGCCTCGAAAAGATGCCGTTGGGGGAATTGCGTCGTTTGTGCGACGCTATGGAAAAGCTGCTGAAAATGATGAAAATAGATGAATCTGAGAATCTAATTGAAAATTGAAAATCCTGATATGCATTAATAACAAGAGGAAGATAAGGTATGCCATTGAATCAAAGCGAAATAGATAATAATTCAGAACGCAAGCCCAAATTATACCAAAGAAAACGGTTTATTTTGCCAATGCTGATTTTAATCTTGGCCTGCGGGGCAATCGCGGTGTATTGGTTTGTATATTTGCGCGGATATGTTTCAACCGATGACGCTTATATTGACAGCGATCCGGTGACATTGAGCTCTAAGATACTTGGCAGAATCAGTCAACTGACCGTGGACGAAGGCGATTCGGTGAATTCGGGGCAGTTACTGATTCAATTGGATGATAGTGATCTCAAGGCGCAAAAAGCCCAGGCCGAGGCCAATTTATCATTGGCGGAGCAAAATGTGCCTCTGGCCGAAATTAATCTGCAAAAGGCGCAGGACGACTTTGATAGATCCTCAATTCAGTACAAAGACAATATAATTTCTCAAGAACAATTCGATCATGCCAAGAAGGCTCTCGAAACAGCACGAGCCCAATCCAATGTAGCCAGGGCGCAGGTGGCCTCTTCCAGGGCTCAGATCGATGTCATAGACACTCAGTTGAAGAATACCCAGATAATTTCTTCGATTAACGGAATTGTTGCCAAAAAATGGCTCATGCCCGGTGATATCGCACAGGCGGGACAGCCTATATTTACCATTTATGATCTTGAGAATACATGGGTAACGGCCAATTTCGAAGAAACAAAATTATCATTGATACACCCAAATGACGTAGTCGATGTTTCTGTTGATGCCTATCCTGATCTTCATTTCGAAGGGAAAGTGATATTAATAGGGGCCGCGGCTGCATCGCAATTTTCATTGATTCCGCCAAATAACGCGTCCGGCAATTTCACCAAAGTTACCCAACGAGTACCGATAAAGATTTCATTGAATAAAACAAGCTTGAATCTCGGTCAGGATAAGTTGATTCTCCTGCCGGGAATGTCTGCCGAAGTTAGAATTCATACGAACTCAAAATAAATTATGAGATTTTCAAGATGGACAAATTTTCGTCAAACTCTGGTTGATGAATATCCTCAATTAAATCCGGCGAATCCTACCTATAAATGGCTGGTTTTATCCGGCGTCATGATTGCCACATTTATGGCAGTCTTGGATGTCACTATCGTCAATGTAGCATTGCCGAAATTAATGTCATCATTTGGGGTTTCGGTCGATCAGGTCGAATGGGTGCTGACAGGCTACCTGCTCATTTTTGGAGTTATCTTGCCGTCATCCGGATGGTTTGCCGACCACTGGGGATATAAATTCGTTTTTATCATGGGGCTATTATTATTCACTTTCGGGTCATTTCTTTGCAGTGTCGCCTGGAATCTTAATATTTTAATTGCATTCCGAATAATTCAAGGCATCGGGGCGGGCCTTCTAATGCCTGTTGGTATGGCTATTATTACCAGGGAATTCCCGCCTGAGAAACGAGGTATTGCCCTTGCATTCTGGACAATTGCAGCATCGGCCTCGGTGTCGCTCGGGCCGTCCCTTGGCGGATATCTTATCGATAATTATTCATGGCATACCATATTCGATGTCAATATTCCGATCGGCATCGTAGGAATCGTGATTCTTCTTATCGTTCTTCGCGAACATAAATCCGACCATGTAAGATCATTTGATTTATTGGGATTTGCAACCCTCGCCATTTTCCTTACGACTTTGCTTCTGGCATTATCCAATGGCAACTCGGCCTGGAATACGGGAGGCTGGACATCGACTTATATTCTAACATGTTTTGGAATATCGGCGGTTGGACTTGTTATTTTTCTAACGACTGAGCTTACAGTACAGCATCCTCTGATAGAATTAAATCTATTAAAGAATTTCAACTTCGCGGTCAGCAATGTTGTGCTATTTCTTTTCGGTATGGGAATGTTCGGCAGCACATTTTTATTGCCGATTTATCTTCAAAATTCGCTCGGCTATACGCCTTTTCAAGCCGGATTGGTATTTCTCCCCATCGGAATCCTGCAGGGGTTGTCGGCGCCGATCGCGGGGATATTTTCGGATAAATATAGCCCGAAAATTCCGGCAATTCTTGGATTGGTTCTTATGGCGATAACATTTTATCAATTCAGCTTTTTGTCGTTCATGACCGAAAAAGCCCAGATCATGTTTCCATTGTATATAAGGGGATTTGCCATGGGAATTTTGTTCGCCCCACTTACTACTCTGGCGATCTCTGAAATTCCCAACCACAAAATGGCGCAGGCTTCGGGTCTTTTCAATGTCATCAGGCAATTAGGCGGTAGTTTTGGTGTCGCGATTTTCGGATCGATTCTGATCCAGAGAACGATATTTCACGGAGCAATGTACGGACAGCAATTAAATTCAAACTCCGACAGTTACAAGCAGGCAATCATCAGACTCCAATATCATGCGCTCCAGAGTACCGGAGGTACTACCGCGGCCGCCGCAACCAAAGCCAAATCGATGATAGGGCAATTCGCCCAAAAACAGGCATTTATTCAGGCGGTCAACGACGTATTCCTGCTTGCTGGTGTGATTATTTTATTGAGCGTTTTGCCGGTATTCCTTTTGAAATATAGTAGAAAGAATAAATCAGCTGGAATGGTTGAGCCAAAGCATGTCCAGACAAATATCGAATAGGTGAGTTATGAGAAAATTTTCAGTCATTAATATCTTTTTGTTAATAGCTTTTTCCGCAGTATTTGGCAAATTCCCAAACTAATTCGTCGGATTCGCTTTCTCTTGACCGGATAATTAAAATGACAATCGAAAACCATCCAATGGTCGATCAGGCATTAGAGGGTATCAAAGCGGCGGATGCGCGAGTTGGAATGAGCAAAAGCGGTTATTATCCGGATATCTCGGTAGATGCTTCCTACGCTAGATTAAGTCCGGTTGCCACCATTAGTCTGCCTGACATGGGAAAATTCAAATTATATCCTGAAAACAATTGGGACATGCATCTGGGAATTCAGGAAATGATTTATGATTTTGGCAGAACCTCCAGTGGAATAAAATACGCTAAATCTAATCTTCAAACAGCCAATGATAACCTTAATCTGATAAAAACCAATCTTGCGTATCAGGCCATTTCACTTTTTTATTCTATTCTAATAACGAGACAAAACATATCCGTATTAAATGAGCAAATTGATGCCCTTAATCAGCATTTACAAATAAGCCAGAAAAAGGCCGCGTCGGGTTCCGCGACAAATTTCGATGTACTTACAACCCAGGTCAGGGTCGCGGCAGCGACGAACGATCTTATCGACGCCGAAAACGCTCTATCATCTCAGGAAATTTCTTTGCGGCAATTAACAGGGCTGCCAATGGAAAAGCCGGTATTATTAAACGGTGAATTATCATATTCATCAGCATCATTTAATCCTGATTCGTTGATAAGTACTGCCCTTGATCAAAGGCAGGAACTTATTATCGCTAAAAACAACGCCAGAAGCATGGAGCTTCAAATGAAAATGGCATCATTGAGCGATAGACCGATCTTGGGAGCCATGTTCGATGCCGGATACAAAAATGGATATGTGCCAAAATTGAATGCGTTGAAATTCAATATTGTGGCAGGACTGCAGTTGGAGATACCTTTATTCAATGGCTATCGCACTCGATATAAAGTAAATGAATCACGCGCAAATCTAAATATGATTCAGTCTCGAATCGATGATTTAAACAGAATGATTACAGCCGAAGTGGAGCAGGCTATTTCAAGCGAACAGGCGAGCCTTAATAAAATTCAAAATTCGGATATTCAGGTCAGGCAGGCCTCGGAAGCTGTCTCCATGGCAAAAACCCGCTATGAGGCCGGAGTGATCACCAATCTCGATTTGCTCGATACTCAAACGACATTGGCTCAGGCAAAGCTGATCCATTTAAAGGCCATATACAATTACATTGTCAGCAAGAATGCGCTGGATAAGGCTACAGGAAAAAAAGTCTGGTAAATATATTATTTGGATTTTGTTATTTCAGCGGCTTCGTCCGGCGTGATCATGATAATCGGCTTTCCAGCCTCTACCAGATCACCGGTCTTAAAATGAATCGATTTGACAGTCCCATTCGATGGTGATTTGACTTCGTTTTCCATTTTCATGGATTCTACGATCACGAGCGGCTGTTTGAGCGCGATTTTGTCGCCTTCTTTTACGAGAACCTTGACAATCCTACCTGGCATCGGAGAAACAACACGATCCTTGGCTCCGAAATCCCCCGAATCTGACGCGAAATTCTTTTTATCAGCCAAAACCTTATCAAGAGTAATTACCTTGCCATCGAGATGGACAAAAAGCTGGCCATTGATCGTTGACGCATAAATTTTCTTATTTGTATTCTCAAAAAATAGAACATAGCTGTTGGCTGAGATTTTAGAATATGAAATTGGAACACTCTTGCCATCAATAGTAGCCTTATATTCTGATATCGTCCCCGGATTATCTTTTTCAATGCTAATGGCGTGTTGTTCGCCGTTTATATTGAATTCGTATTGCATCGTTCAATTTCTCGAAATCTGATTTCGATCCTATCGCTTTCCGATCTTCCAATCGCCAAGAGTTTCCCATGGCGTTGGCAGGCTGCCCTTAGTGACCTTGCTCGAATGTTGATTTTTCATATTATCAGAGTATATCGCAGCGGCGATCAGGGCTTTATTGATATCGTCATCATTATAATGCGGCTCCCAGTCCTTCATATTTGTCGGAATAAAATCCGTGAATGTATTCCCGGCCCGGAATTCCTTATGATTGATGATGTCTCTTAAAAATTCGATATTGGTCTTTATGCCCAATACGGGGAAGTCAGTCAAGGCCGCCGCCATTCTGCCGCAGCAGATTTCGCGGGTTGGCGCCCAAGCAATTAACTTGGAAAGAATTGGGTCGTAGTTGACTGTTACTTCGCATCCAGAATAGACACCGCAATCATGCCTGATCCCCGGGCCTGATGGTTCGCTCATATAATTGATTTTGCCAGCCGATGGCAAAAAGCCGTTAGCCGGGTCTTCAGCGTAAATTCTGCATTCAATGGCATGGCCTTTTTGATGAATATCATCCTGTTTCAGCCACAGTTTCTCGCCTGCGGCAACACGCAATTGAGCATGTACCAGATCAATCCCGCAGACTAATTCTGTCACGGGATGCTCGACCTGCAAGCGCGCGTTGACTTCAAGGAAATAATAATTGCGATTCTCATCAACGAGGAATTCGACAGTCCCGGCATTGGAATATCTTGAGACTTCAACAACCTTTAGCGCAGTGGCTCCCATTCTCCGGCGAAGATCATCATCTAAAATAGTAGAAGGGCTTTCTTCGATAATCTTTTGATGTCTCCTCTGCACCGAGCATTCCCGTTCGAAGACATGAACCGCGTTGCCGTGTTTATCCGCCAGCACCTGAAATTCGACATGGCGGGGTTTGGTGATATATTTTTCAAGATATACCGATGGGTCTCCAAACGCCGATTGCGCTTCACGCATTCCGGCCTCGACCGCGCCTTTGAGCTCTTCGCGAGAATTGATTATCTCTCATGCCCTTGCCGCCGCCGCCCGCTGATGCTTTCAACAACACTGGAAATCCGATTTTCTCAGCCGCCGTCATGCATTCATTGACATCCGTGCTTTTCTGCTTCATGCCGGGTATTAACGGAATACCGGCTTTTTCGGTTACGATACGCGAAGCTACCTTATCACCGACAAGCTTCATTGATTTGGAATCCGGCCCAATAAATATTATTCCCTCTTTTTCGCACCGTTCGGCGAAGATATGATTTTCCGATAGAAATCCATATCCCGGATGGACAGCTTCTGCGCCGGATGATTTGATAGCATTAATGATGGCATCAATATTCAGATAGCTTTTCGCGGCAGGCGCTTCGCCGATATATATTGCTTCATCGGCGTACTGAACATGCAACGCGGCCTTATCCGCGGCGGAATAGACCGCTACCGATTTGATTCCGAGTTCGCGGCAGGCCTTGATGACTCTAACCGCGATTTCGCCTCTGTTGGCTATCAGGATTTTCTTAAACATCTAATGCATTGGTTCCAAATTATTCTTTAAATTCTCTTGCTTGTCATTGCGAGCGACTGAAAAGAGCGACGCAATCTGTGGGTGCATCCTTCAGATTGCTTCGTCGTCCGGCTGCCGCCGGATTCCTCGCAATGACGCAATAATGCATTGTTATTTACACCATTTCGGTTTTCGTTTTTCGAAGAAGGCGCGGATACCCTCCTGGGCTTCGTCTCCCATACGGAGCTTGGCGATGACTTCGGCTGTATAATTGCCGACTTCCGATTCCGGATATATCGGCGATTCGGCGATAATCTGCTTGCACCAGGCCAACGCCTTCGGGCCGCTTGATAGCAATTGATCGATTATTACTTGCGCCGTATCGAAAAGTTTATCCGGTGCACTTATCTTATTGGCTAGGCCCGCCGCCAACGCTTTTTCTGCGGTCAGCCTTTCGCCGGTCAAAAAATATTCTCTGCAATTTTTATCGCCCATTCGTCGAATTACATAGGGAGATATGCAAGCAGGCACCAAGCCGAGCTTTACTTCGCTCAAGCTAAAAACAGCATTTTCCGATGCGATAACTATATCGCAGACAGCCGCCATACCACAGCCGCCGCCGATAGCGGGGCCGTTAACTAGGGCGATTGTTGGGAGTTGACAAGTAAACATCAGATGGAACATCTCGGCTAATTTCAACGAATCATTGAGATTTTGCTCGTATGTGAATTCGAGAACGTCTTTCATCCAATTAAGATCGGCTCCCGCACAAAATGATTGCTCGGCGCCAGTCAATACCACGACTCTTAAATCCGAGCTTTCATTGATCTGACGGAATATATCTGTCATCTCCGATATCATAGCCGCATTGAAGGCGTTTCTGACATCCGGACGATTCAATGTAATCCAGGCGACATGTTTACGATCTTCAAATTTGATCGTCTGGTAATTTTGAGAGGTTATCATAATTATGGATTAAATTACATTCTGAAAACGCCGAATCGCTGATCGGGAATCGGTGCATTCAATGATATTGATATTGCCAGTCCTAATACCGCGCGGGTATCGAGGGGATCGATAATACCATCATCCCACAAACGAGCTGTGCTGAAATAAGGCGAACCCTCTATTTCGTATTTTTCGAGAATTGGAGCCTGGAATTCCGCCTGCTCTTCTTTAGTCATTGTTTTGCCCTTGGCTTCAAGAGCCTTCATTTTAACATTCAGCAGGACATTGGCGGCTTGCTCGCCACCCATGACACTGATTCGGGCGTTAGGCCACATCCACAAAAATCTGGGGTAATAGCCTCGTCCGCACATGGCATAATTTCCCGCACCATAGGAGCCGCCCACTATAATAGTAAATCGCGGTACATCGGCGTTGGCAACCGCGTGAACCATCTTAGCTCCATCGCGTGCGATTCCTTTATGCTCATATTCTTTACCGACAATAAATCCGGTGACGTTCTGCAAGAATACCAACGGAATCTTCCTCGATGTGCAAAGCTCCACAAAATGCGCGCCCTTTTGAGCGCTTTCGGAAAATAGCACGCCGTTATTGCCAATGATTCCAACCGGATAACCCATAATCCGCGCGAATCCGCAAACAAGAGTCTGACCATATAGCTCTTTGAATTCATGAAATTCGCTGGCATCTACAACCCTGGCAATTATCTCCCGGATATCGAATGGCTTTCTGATATCGCTCGGCATAACGCCGTATAATTCGCTCGGGTCATATTTTGGCTCTATTGATTCACCTTGGCCTATTTCGAATTTCTTCGCCGGGCCCAGGCATTGAACGATATTTCTGGTTATCTGAAGCGCGTGTTCGTCATTGAGTGCGTAATGATCCGCCACGCCGGAAATTCTGCAATGGACATCGGCTCCGCCAAGCTCCTCGTCGGTGACATCGACTCCGGTAGCCGCCTTCACCAATGGCGGCCCGCCGATAAAGATAGTACCCTGCTTGCGTACAATGACCGCTTCATCGCTCATGGCCGGCATATACGCTCCGCCAGCGGTGCATGAACCCATAACGACTGCAATCTGTGGAATCCCTGCCGCTGACATTCTGGCCTGATTATAGAATATTGTGCCGAAATGCCCTTTGTCGGGGAAGACATCCATTTGGTGAGGCAAAAAGACACCGCCTGAATCGACGAGATAAATGCACGGCAGACGATTATCCATGGCGATTTCCTGGGCGCGCACATGCTTCTTGATTGTCATGGGATAATAGGTGCCACCCTTGACCGTAGCATCATTGGCGATTACGAGGACTTCCCTTCCATGGACAATTCCCACGCCGGAAATAAGACCTGCGCCAGCGGCCTCGTTGTCATACATATCGTACGCGGCCAATGTCGAAAATTCGAGGAAGGGCGTATTTTTATCGAAAAGCTTCATGACCCGGTCGCGAGTGAGAAGCTTTCCGCGCGCCAGATGTTTTTCGCGCGCGCTCGGAGGGCCGCCTTGCTCTATCAGAGCCAGACGCTCCTTGAGCAGGGCAACATCCCTTTTCATTTTTTCTGTATTTTTTGCGAAGTCAGGACTGGAAGTATCGATCTTCGATTCTATTTCGAACACGTATTCGCCTTATTCTTTCGAATCATGAAATTTCCGGAACGCATTTATAGCCATAATAGATAATTCCCGCTTCGCCCTCGATACCGAGCTTGCGGAATTCGAGACGGATCTTCATTCCGATTTTGAGCTCTTCAGGTTCGCAGTCGGCGACCTGGCACAGTATTTTGACACCATCGCCTAAATTGATAATCGCTACAGAATAAGGCGCCTGGTCGGTGAATCCGCTTGGGGCCACTCTGATCGTAGTAAATGTTTCGACTGTCCCCTGAGAATTTAGATGTGTTAATTCAAATTCGCGAGAATGACATGCGGAGCAGACCAATCTTGGAGGGAAATGAACCTTACCGCATTTTTTGCATTTGGCCGCCTCGAAACGGTATCTTTGCGGCCATGGAGCGCCAATATCTTGGTGATGACATATTATACTCCCTCCAATATATGGACTACCGAGCTTGCGCCGCTTCCGCCCATATTCTGCGCCAAACCAATATTGGCATTTTTGACCTGACGGCCCTTATCGGCCTCGTTGCGAATTTGCTTGGTCAATTCCACTATCTGGGCAACTCCTGTCGCGCCGACCGGGTGACCCTTTGATTTCAATCCGCCGCTGGCATTGACCGGAATCTGACCATCGATAGCAGTCTTGCCTTCCATCGCGGCGAATCCGCCTTTGCCCTTTTCAAAGAAGCCGAGAGCTTCAGTGACCATGATTTCGGCGATAGTGAAGCAATCGTGAACTTCAGCGAAATTGATATCGGATGGTTTCCGTTTTGCCATCTCGAATGCCTGCTTGGCCGCGACTTCGGTGGATTTGATATAGGATAGATCTTCGCGCTGGGCCAACTGGATAGTATCGCTGGCATGGCCCGAGCCGGTGACCTTCACTATTCTTTTCTTTGATAACTGTTTTGCCTTATCCAACGGGACTAAAATTACCGCCGCAGAGCCGTCGGTGACTGGTGAACAATCAAAGATTGTCAACGGATCGGCAACCATGACCGAATTTTTAACTGAGTCAATTGTCACATCCATTTGGAATTGCGCCAGCGGATTCAATTTACCATTGCGATGGTTTTTGACTGCCACTTGCGCCAAATGATCGCGGGTAGTGCCGTATTTGGCCATATGATGGGTAGCCATCATGGCATATAGCCCTGGGAATGTTATCCCATTATATACTTCGTATTCCTGATCTGCCGCTGTAGCTAATGCGAATGTAGCTCTTGCTCCATCGACATCGGTCATCTTCTCTACGCCGACTACCATCACTGCATCCGACGCTCCCGATGCCACATGCAAATAACCTGTCCTGAAAGCCACTCCGCCTGACGCGCAAGCCGATTCAATTCTAATGCCGGGGGTTGGACAAAGCCCCGAATAATCCGGGCCTATTGATGCCAAGATGCTCCTGGTCGGTAAAAATCCCCGACGACATACAGCCGATATACATGGCATCGACATTAGTCATATGGGCGTCATCGAGCGCGAGCAAAGCCGCTTCAGCGATTAGATCGCTGATCGATTTCTCCCAGAGCTCTCCCCATTTGGTCATTCCAATGCCAATTACTGCAACTTCTCTCATCTATATTTCCTCCGAAATCATTATCATTTTGAATTCAACTATCATAGCGCCTTTTTGATTTTGCCTCTGAATTTGGCATATGTCCCGTAATCGAGATATTTCTTCCGTTTGGAATCGAGCATGGCGCGAGTCCTGATCGCCTTATCGCGAACTTCATTAATTCTTTCAGTCACTTTCCAGACAAAACCATCGCTACCGGCGCCGGAGCCATACGAGACCATCATGATCCAATCGCCGGGCTTGGCGATATCTAGAATAGCAGTCAATCCAATTGGCGAGGCGCCGGAATAAGTATTGCCCAATGTCGGGGCAAGCCATCCGGTTTCGATTTGTTGTTTGGTGAATCCCTGCATCAAGCCGACATTCATAGGGAATTTACCGTTGGGCTGATGGAAAACCACATGCGCGAAATCTTTCGGCTTCATTTTAGCTTTATCCATTAGGGCCACTGAACAGCCAAGCACATGCTTGAAATACGCGGGTTCGCCCGTGAAACGGGAAGCGTGACGGGGATAGAATTGATATTCTCGTCTCCAGAAATCCGGCGTATCAGTCATATATGAATGAGTGAAATGACATTCGGCGATTATCTCTTCTTTTTTATTGCCGAAAATATATGCCGCGGCTCCAGCGGAAGCTGAATATTCCAAGGCGTCGCCAGGCGCGCCCTGTGACGTATCCGCGCCTACACCAAGACCGTATTCGATTTCACCGGCCTTAACCAATCCCATGGCGATAAACATGCCTTCCGAACCGGCTTTGCATGCGAATTCTAAATCCGCGCAATGACAATCGGGAATCGCACCAATAGCCTCGGCCAATGTTGTCCCGGACGGTTTAACCGCGTAGGGATGCGATTCAGAACCGACATATACCGCTCCGATTTTCGATGGGTCGATACCGGCGCGCTTTAAGGCGTTCTTGGTGGCCTCGACTGCCATCGTAATCGTGTCCTGATCTGGTCCGGGGACCGATTTCTCTTGAAGCATTAGACCCTTTTTATAGCTGGGAGCGTCCGCGCCCCAGGTCTTGGCAATCTCTTCAACTTTTATTCTAAATCTTGGTATGTACGCTCCATACCCGACAATTCCAACCATCTTAGAGAACCTCTCTTTCGCAATCAATTCTATATTTTAATGAACACTTCATATCGTATTAATAATTTTAAAACCTTCAGCTTATTTCCTTTAATAGAAGGCGAGAAATCACTATCCGCTGAATTTCCGATGTCCCTTCGCCTATTTCGCATAGTTTGACATCGCGTAACATACGTTCTACCGGATAACGAGGGCTCACTCCTTCTGCCCCTAAAATTTCGATTGCATTACTGCATACGAAATTCCCTACTTCGGACGCGTACAGCTTTGCCATGGCGGATTCTTTAGAGAATGATCGTTTGCCCTCATCTTTCAACGCCGCCGAATGATAAACCAAATGTCGCGCGGCCTGAATCTGTGTCGCCATGTCGGCCAGTTTGAATGCAATAGCCTGGAAATCTGATATCGGCTTTCCAAATTGCTGGTGGGTTTTCGCAAATTTCAAAGCAACTTCGTATGCCCCCTGAGCCAATCCCAAAGCCATGGCTCCGATAGAAATTCGTCCGCCATCTAATGTCTTCATAAACTGCTTGAAACCATGGCCGACTTCGCCGAGTAGATCACCATCGGGCACGAAACAATCATCGAAATGCAAAAATCTGGTTTCGGAGCCGCGGAGACCTAGTTTATTTTCTTTTTTCCCGGCGGCAAATCCCTTAGTACCAGATTTTATTATAAACGATGAAATTGCGTGGGTATCATTAATATGCGAGGTGCGAGCTGTAAAAACGACAGTAGCCGCCGAACCGGCATTGGTGATCCAACATTTGGTGCCATTGACCTTAAAACCGCCGGCCACTTGTTCCGCAAATGTTTTTGTGCCCCCGGCATCGGAGCCCGCTCCCGGCTCTGTCAATCCAAATGCCGCCAGCTTCCCTCCGGTCGTGATTTCCGGCAGGTATTTCTTCTTTTGCTCTTCATTCCCGAATGCGTAAATCGGCCAACATCCGAGCGAATTGTGAGCCGCAAGGATAATTCCGGTGGAGCCGCATACCCGCGACATCTCCTCGACAGAAATAATATAGGACATGGTGTCGATATAGGTGCCGCCATATTCTTTGCTGACCGCCAATCCCAGCAAGCCGAAGTCATTCAATTTCTTGATCAGCTGTTCGGGGAAATGCTGGTCGACATCCATCTGCGCGCTGAATGGTTGAATCTCGCCCTTGGCAAATTCACGTACTTTATATCGAAATTGCTCTTGTTTTTCAGTTGTCCACATTTCCATCAACCTCGAATTCCCAAAATCATCATCAAGACACAGTTTCAGGGCCAACATCAAAAAATGCAGCCTATTTACATAAATTAAAAAAACGGGACGATAATGGCAAGGATTTTAATTATTGGTAGACGCCCTAAAATATCATGTATCGATAATTACGGAATACTGAAGATTTCAGTTTACTGACCTAATCGCGCTTTCCTACCGGCATTCAAAAACCAATAGGGATAGATTCGGGGCGGCTCGCTCAAACTATCGAGATGGGTTACTTCGTCATCGGTCAATCGCCATTCCGATGTCTTTAGATTGTCCCTGAGCTGTTCGGGCGTCTTGGCCCCTATAATTATCGATGTCACCTGAGGTTTGCGCAAAAGATAGTTCAGCGCCGTTTGGGCGACAGAAGCGTTGTGCGCTTTGGCGATTTTTTCCAGTTCATCAATCATTTCGTACGCTTTCACTTCATCATGGAATTGCAGGAATTGCTGTCCGGTCGAACGACGCGCCCCTGCCGGACCCGATTGTCCTTTGCGGAATTTGCCAGTCAAGAATCCGCCAAATAACGGACTCCAGGGTAATATTCCAAGTCCTTGATCCTGGCATAACGGGACTAATTCCAATTCCAGGTCGCGTGCCGCCAATGAATACAACGCCTGCAATGTCACGAATCTTTCCCAATGATTCTTCTCGGAAATGGCCAGAGCCTTCATCAATTGCCAGCCGGTGAAATTCGAAACTCCGATGTAGCGCACCTTGCCCGAATGAACCAAATCATTCAATGTACTCATGGTCTCTTCCAACGGAGTCGCGGGATCGAAGCTATGCACTTGATAAAGATCGATATAATCTGTTTTCAAACGGCGCAAGCTGTTGTCGCATCCTTCTAAAATATGTTTTCTGGTTAGTCCCACATCGTTGGGGCCGGACCCAATTACACCCCGGACCTTAGTCGCTAGAATAATATCTTTCCGTTTATCGCCAAGCGCCTTGCCCAGTAATTCTTCTGACAAACCTTCGGAATAGACATCGGCTGTGTCGAAAAAGTTGATTCCTCCTTCAAGTGCTATACCGACAAGTTCGTCAACCTGCTTCTGATTGAGTGTACCGATACTTACCCAAGTTCCCCGCCCACCGAATGTCATACATCCAAGGCAAAGCTCCGAGACTTTTATTCCGGTTTTCCCAAGAAAACGCATATTCATATTATTATCTCCTGAATTAAATTAGCATTCAATCTAAGCCAAAAATATCCTTCATAATAAAATTCAACATCAATGATCTTGCGCTGGTTTCCGAAGCGCAAAAAAGAACCTGCACCGGAAATATCTGTTTTATAGCTTGAGGTTGATCAGAGCTATACTTCTTCGAAAACAGTGTAAATATAGTCGGTCGCAGGCGGCGCAATTCCTTGCTGACGAATAATTCGGTAGATCTGCGCTCTGTGATGAATAGAATGATAATTTATTTGAAGCGCGATATCCTGGAGTTTGAGGCGGTACCGCTTGCCATCGGCGGGTCTTTGAAATACTATTTTGCTCTCGATCTTTGCATCATCAACACTCTCTATATATTGCACCCATTTATTCAATATTTCCGTCCAGTTCTTTTCAAGCTGATCATATGGGAATGTTTGATCGAACCAATTAGATCCTTTATTATCGGATCCCTTGGTCGCTCTTTCGATCCATCTATTCAAGGAAATAATTACGTGGCTGAATAAATTAATTGCTTCTTCCTTATCGGGCAATTTGCCGATCGATTCGATCATTTGCTTATTTGCCCAATCATTATATTTGAAGAAGTCTATCAGGTATTGTTTCATAGTACTAACCTCGAACTTTCAATTTTATGTTTATATTTTCTATCCATTTCATATTTTAAATACCATTGCGGCAATTAATACCGCCAAAATCGATAAATATTATAAGCACCCGCGCTATCACTTCAAAGATATTTAAGCTTTTGGAATAGAAATTAATTGCGGAGATAATTAAAATGAATTTCGCGCTGTGAATAAAAAAATCGGGAGGCAGCATTCGTATGCTATCCAGCCAAATACTAACACGAATAAGATATTTTTTGATACTCAATAAAAAAGCCGCAATTTGATAGTCGTAAACCTTTTTCTCAGAAGAAAAAACTACTAAAACCGCCGTAATTTGCAGGTGAGCCTATTGGCTTATTTACCACCGCCAGGAATAGAGGTGTTTTTTTGCTGTTTATCGTGTTTAACGATTTCTTTTTGTTCATGTTTTTGGTTTTTCTGTTTCTGGCTTTTATTCTTATCCTTTTTCCCGCCTCTGTCTCCCATTTAATGCTCCTTCCCAAAATTATGTGATGTCTCGCTGCAAGAATACAGCCGCGCTTCCGATTCCAAAATATCATGGATTCATTGCGCATTTAACGCCGTCAAAATTGTAGCCTGCCCAATAGACAATGTCAACCATAATCGAGATAATTTCCCGTGTAATTTTTATCTATACAAATCTTGAAAATTGTATCTTTTGATATTACAATAACCCGGTCGCTCTTTATATCTGAATCAACAATTCAAATATAAAGGCGAAAATTGAATATGCGAAGCGCAGGAATATGTTATTAAGCAGAATATTTATAAACCATCTAATTTGAGCAATCAAGAAGGGAAAAACAATGAAAGCCTTTTGGATCACAATAATTGTGCTGGCGGCAATTCTAATTGCGGGCGCGGTATATATATTTTTCGGTATTTATAATGTCTCTGCCACCCGAAAAGAAGGCAAGCTCCAGGAATGGCTGCTATCCAGTGCAATGGATAATTCAGTGAAACGACATGCAAAGGGCATCATCGTCCCCGTTTTAGGGGATTCGGCTCAGGTCGCGCTCGGCTATGAGCATTTCAAGGAAATGTGTGTCACATGCCACGGAGCTCCGGGTGTTTTAAGATCTGAAATCGGCAGAGGCCTCAACCCGGAAGCGCCGGATTTGCCTACAGCCACAACTGACTGGAGCGACGCCGAACTATTTTGGATTGTCAAAAATGGCATTAAGATGACCGGCATGCCGGCATTCGAGGTAACTCATTCGAATGATCAAATCTGGGCCATGATAGCATTTGTGAGACGTCTTGAAAAAATGACCCCGGAAGAATATGGTAAGCTGGAGCAATCCAAGGTCGGAGAATAAAGTGCTGAGATAGCCTCGCGCGAAATGATTTCGGTTTATTCGGAGGAAATATGAATGGCCTATCGAAAAAATTACTGAAATTCTTTTCGATAATTCTTTTTTTAACAATCCTGCGAGCCCCGGCATCTGGGCAAACAATCGAATATGTTGGATCGACATTGTGGAGCGGTATTCGCGACATGGAGATCGAGGGCAACTACGCTTATTGCGCGTTCGTGGATGGGTTGGTCGTCCTGGATATTTCAAATCCCGCATCTCCAACTCTTCTGAGTCAAACCTGTCTCCCCAAAGAAGGCAAGGCAATATATGTTTTTGCGAAACATGCTTATATCGCCGCGGATTCGCAGCTTTTTATCCTTAATGTATCCGATCCGGTTCATCCCGTGCTAAAGAGTAATTATCATGCTCGGGCTAGAGTCAATGGGGTATTTGTTTCGAGCAGCTACGCTTATCTGGCCGAGGGGTATTCCGGATTAGAGCTGTTAGATATTTCCGATAATTCCAGTCCCAAATTAGTTGGCGGCTTTGATACAAGAGGCTCAGCCTCCGATATTTATGTCGCGGGGAAATGTGCTTTTATTGCCGATTGGAGCGGGCTTCGGATAATGGATTTATCCAATTTCGCAAATCCTTCGTTAGCGGGTAGCTTTGATTCGCTGCATTATGCAGATAATTTGCTGGTCAATGGCAATTACGTTTATATCGCTGACGGATTTAATGGCCTTCGTATTATCAATATCGCAAATCCTACCGCTCCTTTCCTGGCTGGAAAGATCGATTCGATTGGCTGCGCCATGGGCGTATGTATAAATGGCAACTACGCATATGTAACCGATTTTAAAAATACCAGAATGTGTGTGGTAGATATATCCAATCCTGACAAACCGTCGCTGGCGAGTAAATGCGACCTACCTGGTAAGCCTGGGAAAATTGTAACCTCAGACAACTACGCATTTATTGTAGAATTCGAAACTGGCATACAGGTCATAAATATTAAAGATCCTTTGAATCCGACATTGGCAGGAAGATATGATACTCCGGGACGCTTAAGCGGATTATTCATATCCGGCAACTACGCCTATTTAGCGGATTTTAGTTTCGGCTTAAGGGTGGTTGATATCTCTCAACCGTCAAACCCAAAAATATTGGGAAGCCAGAAGATTAATGGTCGCCCCTGTGATGTGGTTGTATCGGGCACTCACGCATATATGGCGGATGCCGATTCCGGCCTGCGAGTTATAGATATTTCCGAAATAACCAATCCTCGATTGGCTGGCAACATATGCAAAATCAGGCAGGGCTCATTATGTGAAAGTATCAGGGAATTACATTTTTATGACCGGGGATTCCTGCCTGAGTATCATAAATATCGCTGACCCTGCCAGTCCCAAATTAACAACAGATTATAAAATTCCATATATCCATGAAGTTGCCATTTCTGGAGATTACGCGTATATCGCGGATGGCGGGTGGGGGTTGCAGGTCTTGAATATTTCCAATCCCGCGACTCCGGTATTGGTTGGACGGCTTAAGGCAGGGGGCGGGGGCATATTTATAGATGATAAATACGCCTACTTAACAGGCAAATTCTACGGTTTTCAGGTGATCGACATCTCAGATCCCTCAAAGCCAAGTTTGGTGGGCATGGTCGAATTGGGCCGCAATACTAATATCGTGACTGTCAGAGGCAAATATGCATTCTCGTCGAGCTCCGGTTTAAGGATTCTTGATATTTCTACACCCACCTCGCCGGTCGAAATTGCGAATTTTGATCTTCCGAGCTATTCTGTTGATATCAGCACGTCGGGCGATCTTGCCTATGTTGCGAACGCGTGGGCGTTCATGATTTTCAGATTTCAATTGCCAGCAGAACGATAAAGGTCTAACTCCATGAAATAAACCCCCGATCAAGTTTTTGCTTAACAGGGGGTTGCAATCTTAGTAGCGCTACAGGGAATCGAACCCTGGTTTGATGGCTGAGAACCACCCGTCCTAACCCCTAGACGATAGCGCCGTTGACTCCTAAAATAGATTTATTATCGATTCAGTCAATACAAAAAATCAGATCGCCTCGATTTGCCCCGACTCATTTTAAATAAGTGTAATGATAAAGATCATCGGATATTAATCGCAGACCACAGATAAAATTACACTTGTCCTACTATTATTAAATCCTTGGCATTAAGATCGAAGCCCGAACGATTATAATCTCCATAAACCGAAATATCTTTGAATCCTTCGCCCGTCATGATTTTAGTAAGCTCCGGTTTTGTCCAGGGCTTAAGCTTTATTTCCGATGATGAAATTTGCGGCGGAATTTTATTGCCGTCTATAATCGTCACAACGAAGTCGATATATCCTCTCCCGTACCGGTATTGCTTCAATCTCACCAATGAGCCGCTGGTTTCGACCGCAAAGGTCGCTGGCTTTTGTTTCAAAATCCTATCGTAATTAAGCTGCTGGAAAATTATATATCCTCCAGGGACAAGATGATTTTTGCAATTTTTAAGAAATGCCTTTAAAATAGACATGTTGGTAAATTGAGGAATCGTATTGCCCAGACAAAGAAGCAGATCGAATTTTTCCTTTAAATTGATTTTTGTAATATCGCCTTTGACTAATTTGACGGCGACCTTATGCTCTTTAGCCTTAATTTTGGCCTGCTTCAGCATGTCTACGGAGTAATCGACGCCTGTAACTTTGAAACCCTGAAGCGACAGACCGACAGCAACCGTGCCGGTACCGCAGGCAAATTCCAGAAATTTTTGGGCTTTCAGAGATCGGATCAATTCATTCAGACCTTCAGGTAGCAAGGTAGGCCGTTTGACAAATTTATCATAGCTCTTAGCAAATGAGCCCTTAATCTCCATAGTAGCTCCTTTCATCCATTCAATTTCATTTTACGATAAGCATATTCATTCGGCAAACTCAATAGTTAATTGAATTGCCGGGCAAATTGAAAAACATTTTTCCCCGACTAAAAGATTCCTGTTGTCTGCCAGTTATTATTCAGGCTATAATGCTTGAAGAAAAAAATGCCAAATTGGGAGGCGTATGAGGATTGATTTCAGGACAACTATTATCTTAAGCGCGATAGCTCTTCTGAGTCTATCATTGAATACCTATGGCGAGCCGAGATTCGCGGCCAAGGTAGAGCAGAAATGCAATCTCTGTCATGTCAGCCCCACAGGAGGCGGCATGCGAATAGCATTTGGATCTCAATACTTTGCTCAAACAGAATTGGCCGTTCACAAGACACCATTTGAGGAAATTACCAAATTCCAGCCGTCACTATCTCAGAATATTTCTATTGGAATGGATGCCAGATCGCTGATGATTTATGATAAGGAAGTCAAACAATCCACATTTTTCCAGATGGAGGGGAATTTCTATCTGGATGTTCAATTTGATAAGAATTTTTCGGCGGCGCTGAAAAAGGACCTGTACAATAATTCATTCGAAGTGTACGGAATGGGATATATTCTCCCCTGGCAAGGGTACGTTAGGGTCGGCAAATTTCAACCATCGTATGGATGGCGATTCGCGGATCATACATCGTTCGTGCGCGAGAAAATGCTCTGGCCGCCGACCTCGATGGATACCGGACTCGAATTCGGGCTCTACCCATTTGGAATTTCGGCCAATGTTGGAGTCTTCAACGGAACAACCGGCATGCTCGATGATAATCAGGGGAAGGCAGTATCAGCCCGTTTAGAATTCAGAAAGCATATAAACAAATTTGGCCTGGGCGCTGGGGCATCTTTTTGGCGAAACGATACCCCTGCAGGTGCGATATCGATGTATGGCCCGTTTTTCTATTTCAACGGTCTCGGGGCCAAACTTATCTATACCGGTGAAATAGATTGGCTGGATAATAAGCAAATCCATAAAAAATCATTGGCGAGTACTCATAATTTCAATTACATGATTACGCAGGGAATCTGGGCGACCTTTGCTTATGATTTTTACGATTCCGATACGGAGCTTAAGAACGGCGTTATCAATAGGTACGGCTTCGGAATCGATTATTTTCCTATTGGATTTGTAGAGATTCAGCCTATGATAAAATATTACGATGATCATGGGACAAAGCATACGCAATTCGTCGGTGACTTTCATTTCTTCTTTTAAAAATATGAGAATGTAAGATGAAAAATATCTTCAGAATTTTAGCCGCAATCGTAATAGTATTATCGATAATGCTTTTCAGTTCCTGCACGGATTTGGGCAAGATTGCCGATGAGCCGACGGTTCCTCCCGATACGTTGGCGTCATTTTCTTCCAATATATCGCCCATATTTTTCTCGAATTGCCCGTGCCATATTGGTGGACCATCGGGAGGATTGCGTCTCGATAGTTACGCATCCCTGATGCAGGGAGGCGATCTTGGCCTGGTTGTGTTACCCAACAATCCTGACAGCAGCATTATAATCCAGAAACTTGAAGGCACGAGACAGCCGCAGATGCCATTTGGGGGCACCCCACTTCCTCAGACTACAATCGACCTTATAAGACGCTGGATCGCCCAGGGCGCGCATAATAATTAGAATTCTTTTTTGAACTCATCGTGTCGGGTCGTAATTGAGTCGTGTTTGAATTATTCGGCTTCATAGATTTATGACAATACCCGCTAAACTAAAAGAATTAGGCATTTTGCTAAAAAAAGAACTATCGGTTTATCGATTGGTTCTAAAAGATAAAAGGACTCCGTTAATCGCAAAAATATTGCTTGGAATCGCGGTTGGTTACCTGCTGATGCCATTTGATATTATTCCTGATTTCATCCCAATCATTGGGCATCTCGATGATTTCATAATCGTGCCTTTATTGGTGATTTTGGCGTTAAGATTGATTCCAAAAGAAGTTATCACCGATTGCAGGGCAAAAATATACCCTCGGGCAACTACTGAATAGCCTTTGACATATTGGAAAAATTTCATATTTTGCGTGATTATTGTTTTTGTTTGAAGAACGTTGTGGATTGATTTTTTCAGGAAATAGAGACGATGGAACAAGACGACAAATATATTCAGATGGGCTTTAAATGCGGCATCGAGATTCATCAGCAATTGCTGACCGAGAAAAAACTCTACTGCCGCTGCCCGGCTCATTATCGCAATGACGAACCCGATGGTGAAATCATAAGGCATATGCGCCCGACCCTCTCCGAATTAGGCGAATACGATGGTACAGCATTGATGGAATTCAAAACCAAAAAGAATGTGGTCTATCAGCTTTACAGAGAAAATTGCTGCACCTACGAGATGGATGATACGCCGCCATTCCCGATAAACCGCGATGCCCTCGAAATCGCCATGAAGCTCGCCATGCTTCTTAATTGCAATCTGGTCGACGAATTGCATGTATCGAGAAAGCAGTATCTCGATGGCTCGATTCCCACGGGCTTTCAGAGGACAGCGATTGTCGGTGTCGATGGCTGGGTGCCGTATAAAGACAGAAAGATTGTAATCACACATATTTGCTTGGAAGAGGACGCCTGCCGCGAAGTGTCGGATATCGGCCATGAAATAGTATTCAGAACGGACCGATTATCGATGCCATTATTAGAGGTCATCACTGCCCCCGATATGCTCACTCCAAAGGAAGCGATGGAAGTCGATGCCATTATCGGACGATTGCTAAAGGCGAGCGGGTTAGTAAGGCGCGGAATCGGCAGTGTCAGGCAGGATGTCAATGTCTCTATCACAGGCGGCAAGCGGGCAGAGATTAAGGGAGTCCCGCAAACCTGGATGATTGAGAAACTCACTGCCAACGAAGCAGAACGTCAGGCCGGTCTGTTGGCAATCAAGGAAATCCTCGGAGTGAGAGGAATTAATCCGATGACGATTCATGGCGAAAAATTCGAGTTAGATGGCCAATTGCGAGATTACAATATTCCGGTCGTCAATAAGGCATTGGAAAAAGGCTGGGTGGTTCGAGGGATTAAGATGGCGGGATTTGCCGGAATAATGAGCCAGGAGCTTCAGCCAGGAAAAACATTCGCCGATGAATTTTCCGATCGTGTCAGGGTGATAGCCTGCCTGGATCAGATGCCCAATATCGCGGTTTCAGATATCCCTGTGATGGCTGGATTCAATTCGGCAATCTGGAGCAAAATCAAAAAGACCTGCGACTGCAAGCATACAGATGTCATTATCATAACGTGGGGCTCGCAGGCTGATGTCAATATGGCCTTATCTGAAATTAAAATCAGGGCTATCGAGGCAACCAAAGGAGTGCCCGACGAGACCCGGCAAGCGTTTGCCGATGGTACTGCCGGTTTCGAACGAGTATTGCCGGGGCCTGATAGAATGTATCCTGATACAGACAGCCCTCCGGTAGAAATAACGGCAAAGTGGGTAAAAAAGCTCAGAGATGAGCTTCCTGAGCCTGCGTATAAGATTGAAGAACGATGGGTGAAGATGGGAGTCCCGCGCCAATTGGCGGAAAAGATCGTGGTGACTCCGTACTCGGGAATTTTCGAAGAGATAATTTCGAAATTGAAACTATCGCCGATATTGGTCTGGAGTCTCTTGAAAAATCTGGATATAGCCGATAACCAGGGTATCAAAATCCTCAATGGCGGATTGATCGAGCTTTTCGGCGCATTCAAGAAAAATCTCATTTCCAAGGATTCGGTATCATCGATATTAAGTTCTTTGAACGACAACGGCAAAGAGCCAATTGAAGAATTGATCAAGAAATATAAATTGCTTAACCTGAATGACAAATTGGTTCAGGAGTCTATTAAGGAATCTATTCTCGAGACTGCCGATGTGACATTCAAGAAGCCTGACGACAGAATCAATTATATCTGCGGCTGGGTCAAGAAATCATTGAATGGCCGTATCGATGGGGCGTCATTGAGAGACGCTGTTTCGAAGAGGATTTCGGAAAAATAGCAAAAATGAAGTATTGAAATACGCCTGCGACGAATAGTCATCGTCGGGCAAGTTTCCAAAATCCGTTCTATTGTCATCCTGTCGTCTTAGATTAACTACTGGCGGCAGAATTTTTAATTGGGCGCCACATTGGGTAAATGTGGCGCAGGATCCATGGACCCTAAACGTCACGGCTTGTCCGGCAGATGCCAGACACGGAAGCGAGGCCTCGTCCTTCCACTATTAGGGTATTTTCAAAACAAATGCTGATTGAACATCAAAAAAAGTCGTCAGGAATGGATTCCTGACGACGCCCAAAAGGAAATTACAAAAATAATCGATAAAAATATGTAGAGACATGCCATGGCATGTCTCTACTCCAATTCAGAATAATTATCCCCATTTGCCTTTGTTCATGTGGCCCTGCAATTCGGCGCGAATAGAATGAATCAGAATATTTGCCTGTTCTTTAGCCTTGGTGAAAATCTCAAGGCAACCGGGATCGAGATTGTCATCGATACCCTTGTCGGCAATTTTGATTACCTTGCCCAATTTAGCGGCCATCTTCATATGAAGGTGATTGGTGTGCCGCGCACGTTCGATTAATTTTGCGGCCGCCGCCTCGATTTGAGCGAATTTTTCTTTGGGCGAGCCGCATTTGGGGCATTTGTCAGGCGCTGAATCGCCATCATGAATATAACCGCAAACTCCGCATCTCCACATCATAAATTATCCTCCCGAGTTAATCATTTATTTGATTTTATGACGATAACGATTTTTTTACAAGACATTAAACGACAACAAAAAATGGCGACCGGTATGATCGCCATTAGGAAATTCTTAGCTGAATCTTTCAATGATTGCCATTGTTGAAAACTTCTTCGAATCCGGATATTTCACCTTTCATCAGGGAGCTTACTATCTTATCGATTTTTTCGGTAATTTCGGGAATGACCAGCCTCGGCGCCATCATCAGGGAACGGGCTCGATTGGCTAATTCCATTTCAGCGCGCGATTTCTTCTGCCAGTCGCGCAGGTAAAGGTCCTCAATATGCAAAAATGCTGAAACTACGATGTAGGAATCATCGAGATAGCCAAAAAGGCCGAATTTATCCTCGGGGATAAAATTGTGCGGATTATAGATGTATGAGATTATGTAGCCGCTCAATTTTTTGGCCTCGGCCGGGGTTGACTTATCGCGCCAATAGCCTTCCAACTGCTTTAATGCGGGCGGTAGCAGAAAAATAAACTCCTTCAAAACGCCGATTTGATCATCGGTGACTTTTCCATTTAAGCGGTCTTTAACGAGTTGGCGAAAATTGTCTGATTCGGAATCGGCAAGCAACCTCAGATGATTGGCAAGAGCGTTAAGCATATCACAACTCCTTATCGATCAGTTATGTAGAGAAAATGAATTTTGAACCAAGATGTGTAAACAATGTGCCTGAAATTTTGAATTTATCATCATCAATGTATACTGCTGTTTTGAGTGAAAAGTGCCACTTAATTCCTGGTATTTCACTTTGTGAGAAAAAATAACGGTTATCCTCAAAATATTATAACCCCACTTCTTTGGCTTTTCCTATTTGTGAAATCCAGACTCCAAATAAGACGGAAAAACCGCCGATTGCAGTTGTAATCCCAAATGATTCATGAAGATATGGTACTGCCAGGGCGGTCGTGGCCAACGGCTCCAGATAGAGGAAGATGCCGGACTTGCTGGCGCCCAATTTTGCCACTCCGACCTGCCAAAACCAATGGCCCAATGCGGTTCCAAATACCCCCAAATATATAATGGCAATAATTACATTTAACGGCATTTGGAGCAATCGCGCCCAGTCGGTTGATAGAATCATTATGCCGGCGACTATTATGGCCGATGGCAGGAAAATTACAAAGGTGACCGCCAAAGGATTATTGGAACGGGAAACATCACGAGTCAATATTGTGTAAAGCGCCCAGGTATGCGCGGAAACCAGAATCAGCCAATCCCCGACTGATGAAATCCATCCGAAATTCGTCAGACTGCCTTTGGAGATTAAAAGCAATATTCCAAAGGTAGCGATAATGACGCCGATAATCGCGAATTTACCGATTTTTTCTTTCAATAATATGAAGGCCAAAAAAATGGTTACCAGCGGTGTCAATGATATGATCCAGCCGGTATTGGTGGCGGAGGTGTATTTCATGCCGGTGATTTGCACCAGGAAATGGGCTGTTAATATCAATGATCCTATAAGCAGTTTTCCCCGATGATGTTGAAAATTGAATTTGATCCCTTTGGCTATTATCAAACCGGCAAGAATAGGCAGCGCAATCAACAGCCTGAATCCGAGCAGTTCCGCCGGTGATAGAAATGTCAGGCAAACCTTGGTGGCAACGAATGTCCATCCCCAGATAATTGCGGTAATAAATAATAGAAATCGCGCCATCAGCATTAGGAGTATCTTGAGACAGGCTGGGAATAATGTCAAGCGGGATATGAAGAGGAGTTTCCTCGAATATTCATGCTTTCATTAATAGGCGGCGCTTTCCAGCGCCGCATTACCATAATCCGGGGCTGGAAAGCCCCGGCTATTAGAAGAATATTTGGAATTCACTCTCTGCAATTATAAATTTAGAATGCTGACATTATTTCAAGAATGATTAATTCTATTAAAACCAATCATCTTTCTGCGATTGACATCGACCGCCAACTGATATAATTTGCAATCGGATAAAGGGATAGATGTTAAAACTTCTGATTTACGCGTATTTGAGAGGAAATAAATGCCTGAAGTGAGAGTTAGAATCGCGCCATCGCCATCGGGATATTTACATATCGGCACAGCCAGGGCCGCATTATTTAACTGGCTTTTTGCCCGTCATAATCATGGCAAGTTTTTGGTGCGAATCGAAGATACAGATATAGAAAGATCGTCACAGGAGATGATTGATGTAATTTTCGAATCGTTGAAATGGCTTGGGCTGGAATCCGACGAGCCGCCCGTGTACCAATCGAAACGGCTCGATATTTATAGAAGATATGTCGATCAATTGCTCGAATCAGGCAAAGCCTATCGATGCTGGTGCAAGCCGGAAGTCTTGAAGCAAAAACAGGAAGAAGCCCGGGCGCAAAAGATAACATCGCGTTATGATCGCACCTGCTACAATTTGCCCGAAGCCGAAAAAAAGCGGATGATTGATTCGGGCGAGCCGGCCGCGGTCAGGCTCTTCATTCCCGATGGCTCGACAACATTCCATGACCTGGTAGTTGGTGATATTACCCGCGAACATAAGGAATTGGATGATTTTATTATAGCCCGATCCGATGGCAGAGCGGTCTATAATTTTGCCGTGGTAGTGGATGATCACGAGATGAAGATTTCCCATGTAATCCGAGGGAATGATCATATTTCCAACACTTTCAAACAGATTCTGATTTATCAAGCATTAGGCATAGAGCCGCCGGCATTCGGCCATATACCGTTGATACTGGGTGAAGATCGGGCGAAGATGTCGAAACGTTTCGGGGCGGCGGCGGTTACCGATTATGCGAAATTGGGATATCTTAAAGAGGCGGTGGTTAATTTTATCGCGCTGATGGGATGGTCGCCGGGCAATGACCGTGAGATAATGACTGTCGATGAGATGGTCGAGGTCTTTACTCTGGATCGGATAATTCCTACAAATGCGATATTCGATTTGGAGAAGTTAGGCTGGATGAATGGCGAATATATCCGCAAGACCGATGACAATAAGCTGATTGACCTGATTCGCCCCTATCTAATTGAAGCGGGATTAACTACGAATCTATGGATAAATAGCCGTTGGGAATGGATGCGTAAATTCGTGGCGATTTTCAAGGAACGGTGCCAGGTTTTGACCGATTTTGTTGAAAAAGGGCGGTTTTTGTTCGTTGGCGAGTTCGATTACGAGCCGAAAGGGGTTGAGAAGTATTTCAACGACAAAGGATTATTGAAGACAATAGAGCCGTGGATGGATTTTTTGGCAAAAATGGATGATTTTACGGCCAAAAATTTGGAGCATGGGCTTATGCAAATAGCCGAATCATCGCAAATCAAACCGGCGACATTAATTCATCCAACTCGTTTGGCATTATCGGGTTCCACGGCTGGACCGCCGCTTTTCGATATGATGGAACTTTTGGGCAAAGATGAGTGTATTAAAAGGTTAGAAAAAGCCTTAAAATTTATTGCGGAAAAGGCTTGACATTTTTTCAGGATTAGGTATATAAATAGTGATTGTCTTTTGAAGGCCTGTTGCAGCGTACTTCCCCCCTTTAAGTTGCACAGCTTATCAAAAGACATTCTATTTGAATGGGGGATCGTCCAACGGCAGGACATCAGACTCTGGATCTGAGTATCGGGGTTCAAATCCCTGTCCCCCAGGATAAAATCGAAAAATTCTCACAAATGAATAATTGCATAGCAGACACCGTTAATAACCTCCGATAATTTCCAATAATCTAGAGTCTCAGGCTTATCAGTTTTCTTGTGGTAGTTTGGATTTCTAAGAAATGCTGTATCGGTGATCATTAACGCTTTATATCCGAAGTGCCAATAATTGAGATGATCGGAGAAATCAACGCCCTGAACAAAAGTCGGCGCAGTCAATCTTTCGATAGGTATGATGCAATTTTTCTTCATTCTCTTGGTAAACTTTCCCGCCATAAAATGGGATTTAAAATTGGAAACCACCGAAATAAAATTCCCCTGATCAGGATAAAACCAGCCCAAAATCTTACTTGGATATGATTGCGAGCCTGGTTGATCTGTAAAATAGCCTATCATTTCTAACGAAATCATTAATTCAATTTTGATACCCTTATCATGAAGCGATTTGGCATGAATGAAACTTCCCATTTTCTCGGTTCTGAAGAATGGCGGTTCTTCGAGAGTATAGGCTACCAGGTCGATGCGTTTCTGAAGAGATTCAGGATAAGTTGATAACAGCCTGGCCAAATCGATAAGGCCCGCAACACCGCTGGCGTTGTCATCGGCACCTGGCTGATCGCCTTCCACATCATAATGGGCGCCGACAATTATTCGTGGAGCTTCTTCAGGGCCGAATGATGCGATGATATTCTTAACTTTGCCGGACGACACTTCGAATTCTTGTATTTCGACTCTGGAGGAATATGATCTAAATTGTATCTCGATAAAATTTGCGGCCCGATCAAGTGACTTGATGTTGTCAATATATCTGGGCTGCTCAATGCTGGTCAGGAACAATAGATTTTTGTGTATTGATGCTGAATCCGCAGTCAGGTCGCCGGCTACCGCTGTCGTAGTGATAATTATAAAAAAATAAGAGAATGTGATCGGCCATTTATTTTTAATTCGAGTATTCAATGGATTAAATTATCATTCACTTTGATCCTAAAGTCAAATAATAATCTTTGCCATTTACATATAATAAGCTGCCTCTTGAGATTGCTTTTGGAATAAGGCATTTTTGCAAAAAATATATTGAATTTTTCAAATTCATCATATAAAATCCCCTGAACTTTCGAAATGCCGACGCCAGGAAGGGCAAGGCATGAATAGAAAAGGAGGGGTGAGACAAAAACCAAAATCATCAGTCAAAAACTGTAACCATATTTTAGATACTGAAGGAGAAAATTGATAATGAAGTACCAAACATCTTTTAAGTACTGCTTTCTGATGGCACTCGTCCTGCTAATCGCGGCAAGCTCTGTCTACGCGACAGAAACCCGAGTCAGCTCTATGGGGGGAATTGGATTTTATACCAACGACAATTCCAACATATTTTTCTTCCCCGGGACTATTTATAAATACAAGGGTCAAATAGTGGGAGAGTTGAGATCACGTGGCGACGATAACAGCTACACAGTCGGAGTTCAATACCCGTGGGCAAAAGACAAGGTTTTGGGCGTGTACTTGAATCGGCCAATCTCTTACGCAATACCAGTCGGCGTCGCGCCTGACGTAGCCTTAAATTATACATCGGATGTTCTCTTCGGAATGCAAATGACGAATTTTGACCTTGGGCTTCGCGTATCATTGGGCTTCGATGGCTATACCAGCCCCGATACAGGCATATTGAAAATTGACGAATCGGCCAGATACTTCGCGGTAGCGGCTGGTATCAGCAATGAAAAGATGGATGTCGGCCTGTTATTGGATATGCCGTCAGCCAAATGGGAACGCGATACTCTCTCGCGCAAATGGAGTGGAACCGGATTCGGCGCCAATGCCCGCTATTTTTACGGCGAACAGACGAAATTGGTACCATTGGTTACATTCTACACATCGTCGACTTCAACCAAAGACACACCAAACCCAACACCATCATCCCAAATTGACTACAGCAGATTGAATTTCGGTATTGGCGTCGGGGTAAATCGTCAAATCAACGATAACAATCTTTTCGTATTGGGCTTAGAGGTTTTAGGAATATCCAAGATCAAGGAAGAGCCCAAGGATACATTACAGGACGGATTCGAAAACACAGCTCGGACTTTGCCGGCATTGTATATGGGTGTCGAATCGAAGATCCGTCCGTGGCTGATTGGCAGAATAGGCGCAGCCCAGGTTTTCCAGAAGATTACGGAAAAGCAGACCGGTCCCGCATTTCCCGGAAGATCGCGCGAAAGATCATTCGACGAGAGCAATTTCAATGTTTCATTTGGTCTCGGGCTGAATTTCGGCAGTTTCGCGCTGGACGCCTCGATTAATGAACGCATGTTTTTCGATGGCCCATATATTATCAGCGGATACTCAAATGTGTTAGCCAATAGACTATCCATAACCTATAGCTTCTGAGCCAAACGGGAGAATTAAATAAATGAGATATTTAAAAATAGTAATCGCATTAGCGCTATTGGGCATTTTGATAATTGCAGGATGCGGCAATAGAGTGGGCAATAATACACTGGGCGCTACCGGTGGCGGCGAGAATGGGTACGGTTATCTTAGCTCCTCCTATAGAGATTCGGTAAGGACCGCAAATGCCGAACCATCGCAGCAAGTAGAACAGGCTCCAGTGGCCAAGGATGCGGTGCGCTAAGAGGCATTCGATTAAATCAGCCAAGGCGTTTATAAAAATGCCTTGAACCTTTTCGACAAAATAAGCCCGGGATGAGGTAGTAGATACTTCATTCCGGGTTTTGATTTTATTACGTTTCTTTCCATATAAATTGAATATTATCACAAAAGGGCTTGCCATTTAAATGTTGTTCCCTTAATTTTAGATAAGAATTGTTCTTGTTTATTTGGCTGTTCACCAACGATAACAAAGGGGTGAAATGAATAATCTTGAAAGTAAGAATGAAGGGTTAAATAGCACCAAAGGCAGAATTATTGCCATAATAGTTTTGGGCTCACTTTGCGGATTCATTGAAGTTATCCTTGGCGGTTTGCTTCGCAAGGCCGGTTTCCCGGTTACATCGGGTCTTTTGACAGGGCTCGGATTCGGCATTATAGCATTCGGGCTTGGTTCTTTTTGGACGGCCGATGATGGCTATTTGGATAGGTCTTCTTGCGATAGTTATTAAACAATTATCCGCGCCGATTCTTGGAGTTTCGGTGATGTGCAAGATGAATTCATGTGTCGCGGTGATGATGGAATATGGCGCATTGGCGGCAATCACCGGAATGGCATTGAAGAAAATACAGAATAATTCGGGATGGCGATGGCTGGCCGGGGGCTCGGCGGCGTTTGTGAGCTCGATAGCCTTTTATTTTATCGGAATGCATGTGACACCCTGCAATTACCTGATGTCATTCAATTCATTTTCGGGATTCTTTTCATATCTGGGAAAAGAGAGCCTAAGCTGGACTGCATTTTCGGCGGTACTATTCCCGGTTGGCTGGCTTGTAGCAGAAAAATCAAAGGCAAGAATCGAGGAAATGATTCAAAACAGAGGGCGATACATTTATATCGGCGCGACCGCGATTGCGGCGTTCTGCTGGGCGATTTGCGCGTTTGCTGTTTCGAATGGTTTCTAATCATAATTCTTTGAATGCCTGAAATTATTATAGTTACCGGAAAAATTAATTCCGGTAAGACCACATTTCTAAAACAGCTCATAGAAAAAGAAAAGCGAGAAGGCAATTTCCCAACGGGGATCATTGCCCCGGGCATATTTAGCGGCAAAGCCAAAATCGGTTATGATGTAGTTAATATTGCCAGTGAAATTGCGATGCCGTTGGCGAGACCTAGACCATTTGCCAAAGGTAATATTGAATTTGGAAAGTTCTACTTTTCGGAAAAGGCATTCCAGTTTGCTGAAAATGCTTTGATGAATTTCAAATCCGGCGGAGTTGTATTTCTCGATGAAGCCGGACCGATGGAGCTAAACGGCCAGGGACACGCGGCAAGCATCAGAGCATTGCTCAATTCGGATATCGCGCGATTGTATATTGTAGTCCGAGAGGAATTGGTGAATCAATTTAGGGTAGAATTCCTTGGCGAGCGAGACGCAAGAATTATGGAAATCGATACGCGATCAGCTCAAGAATAAATTTGAAATTCAATCGCAAATATTCAACAAAAAAGGCGGTATCGAATGATGCCGCCTTTATATCAATATAAAATCTACCTAAACTGAAAGCACCTTGGAAGCGTCAGCGCCTATTGCTCCATCATTGCAATATTTTCCAGCCATAAATGAGCCTGAATGGCGTGCCTGGATCTTCAATGCTTCACCCAGCGTAGCGGCGCACGATTGCTGGATACATTCGAATATCGCCTTGCGGGCGGCATCGGTAACAACATTATTCGCGGGTCGCAGACTGCCATTTAGGGATACATCGAAAGCATTCTGATTTAGAGTACGAGATTTGATATCATGTTTGCTTCCGCTGGCGATATTCCACGCAGTCTTCAAACAATCATCGATTGAACCCGCGAAATCCAGGAGCCATCCGACTGCGGTTTTGGCTTTCACATATTCACCAGTTAGGAGCATTCCGAGGATCTTGGATTGGTCATCCTTTTTCGCCTTACGCAACGGCCAATGGCATCCTTCCATACCGGGGATTACCGGCAGTGTAACCTCGGGCATTCCGAGAGTCGCATCTTCGAGTGCGATCAGATAATGACAATGCATCATTAGCTCCAGCATACCGCCCAAGCAGCGTTTGCCATTGATGAAACCGACCGAGACTTTAAATTCATCGTGCAGTCTGCGAGCCGTTTTCGACCAATCGGCTGAAATCGCGGTACCACGGGCGGTGTCCTTCAGGGCCGGATAGAATTCCGCCGTATCGGCGCCGACCATTTGAGTGGAAAGATGGAAGTCGTTGGTCACAATGACGCTTTCAATTTTATCCGATTTAAGCCAATCGATCGCGCGATTTAGTTCGGCGTCGACATCGGAATTATAGCTTTCGCGACTGATACTTATCACGCCGACTGCGCCATCGTATTCAGCGTTGACATAAAGCTGCTGCCATTGCGGCTGCTCGATCTGGCCGAGTGTGTCGGGATACCAGCATTTGCCAGCGGCCAGCGGATATAGCCTATGATAAGCCTCCACCCTCTTGATAGCGGCATCGGCTCCAATATCTCGAATGACGGCCAAAATTCCTTTGCGGAATTGCGCGCAGAGCTCACCGATGGCATTGATATGCGAAAGGTGAGATCGTTTTTCATGAAGCATCAGTGTTGTCATTTGAACTAACGGGCCCAATATCCAATTCTGGAATTCATCGTCCTCGCTTTCAGAAATCGTCCAATTAACCAATGGGCGGAGATGGTTCAATGGATACCAGTCCTGGCCGGATTCTTTATGATATTCCAATTCCTCGCTTGGCGTGAAGAGCGGACCGTACTTTTCGGATAGATGATGCAGGCATGACCAGGTGAGGAAATTGGCTCCCTTGGCGCCGATAGCATCATGCGCCCTGAAAGGATTCGGACCGAATGACCGGCGAATATATTTATCGATTTTCCAATAAGGCATATTCGAGGCGTGATGATAACGAAGCCCGGAATTCATCAGGCCGCAGAATAAAACATCAAGCACGAATGACCAATGATCACTTACAGGAATCGGCATCAACCCGATCGACCAGAGAAGATGAGTCACCGGCGATGGCTTAGTCTCAACAATTTCAAAAATTTTGTTTATTTCATGGGGGAATGACGGATGTGCGATTCCTACTCCAAGCTCAGAACTTGGAAATCCTGAAGTCACCGAACGAATTTCGATCCCCGGAAAGGCCTCGCGAAATACGGCGTAATGTGCTTTTTTGATTGATAATACTTCGGGGATAGCTTCCAGCAAAAATCGCGGATTAAGCTCGCGCAATCTCGATGGCAATGCGCGGCCATCGTAATGGAATCTTATTATATCGGACATGAGAGCATCGGCTTTGGCCTGGCCGAATGTATTTCTCAGACCTTTATACTGACGGCCTATACCATCGGGCGCGCCGGGAAAATCAAGGCCGACTACCGTAACACCATGCGGTATGAGTCTCGAACCGAGTTGCATCATCTTGCCCGCGCCGACAATACCATTGGCCCCGGAAATTACCAATGCGCCGCGCTTGCTCGATACGCCGAAAACATTATCTACCAGCGATTCGGTGTTAGCCGGAAGTTTACCGTTGCGGAATATATCTATGACATTGCCGAGGCCCAGTGTCTCTAATGTCGATTGTCTCATCGTTTTCATTATTTTTTACCTCCGTCGGCAACTTTGAAAATAGCCGCGATACCGACATCACCGGCAGCGCATCCAAATATAAGCACATAGCCGCCGCCAATATCAACAGCCTCTTCCAAGGCCTCGATTATGACCCTTGTCAAAGTCGGTCCCTGCGGATGCCCCCAGACCAATGGACAGCCGGTATTATTCATCTTCTTCCAATCGTATTCCAAAAGCTTGGCGAAGATGACATCATTAACTGCGAAAGGATTATGATTTTTGACTACAGTCATGTCGGCCATTGTCAAACCTGTTCGCTTGAGAAGCTTCTGTACTGCCAGAGCAGGAGCTTCCGGCATCAGGCTGGGAAAAGTTCTAATTTCAGTCTTGGCTATAAATTGGATATCGATTTCGGGTCTTAAACTGATTTGTTTCGCTTTTTCGGAATCGGTAACAAGCAACGTCGCCATGCCATCCGAAGCGTGGGTCTGTGTGCCCGGCGTAATACAGGTATCGAGCTCGCGCATCGAAAGCAGGCTATCCAATGATAATTGCCGAACGCCCAGATCATCATCAATCCAGCCCATTGATTTTCCCTGTAGATTGAGAATTTCCAATGGCACCAGAACTTTTTTCAAAAAGCCGCTGTTTTTGGCATTGAAATATTGGTCATAGCGATAAGCGGTAAGCTCATCTACTTCTCGTTTGTCAGTGCGGTATTTTCGGGCGGCCAGTCCAGCACATGTCATCATCGCCTTCCCCGTAGCAGGATCAAAGCCGAAATTATCCCAGACATCGGCTAAGGCTTGCGTGCGCTGATAAGAGCGCCGTTCGGGGAAAACACCTACAGGCGAATCGGATGTGCGATCGAAAGTAAGCACACCGACAACATCATGGGAGCCGCTTTCGACTTCGGATGCGGCAACCATCACAGCCTGCAAACCTGTGGCGCATGCCTGTTCGACATGGTAACCTGGGATTCGATGATCGATACAACTTGCCACCATCGGCGCGGTCCAGAATTTCCAATGCCAGGGAATGGTCGAGCCGATGACCAAGAAATCCAAATTGCTCTTGGGGACTTTTTTCATGCCCAAAATGCGATTCATCGATTCGCCCGCGAATTGCCCGATATTGACCTCGGCCAGCGGCGATGTCTGCCAGGCGGGGAAGTAGCTGCTTCCCCAAGTCCCATAAGGTATTCGCGCTTTTTTATATGACGCGGGGATGTTTTTCATTTAGATTCCTCCAGATATACTATCCTAAAAGGGTAATTAATACTTCAAATTTAATCATGACCTTATTTTTTTAATCAGGTTATCCTCTATATTTTTCAAATATACTTTGATCATTTCTCTGCGGTATTTCAACGGCATTAGATCATTGTTTACTATTCTGCATGACGTTATAATTTTCTTGTAAGCCTCTTCAAGACTCCATCCCCGCAAATCGGCGGAGTACGCGACAGGCGACATTGAGACGCCGTTAAGACATATTTTGATTCTGTCATCTCTATGAATCGATGCGGCAATCGTGAGCGATGTAAAATCGATGCTCTCTCTTCGTCGAAGCTTGTGAAATTGCCAGGGAAGATTGGAATTATTCAATCGGACTCCAATCAGAATGGCGTCATCATTCAGGTTTGTGTGAAAATTGATTCCATCAGGCGCATACAACTCTTCAACAGGTATTTCATTGATGCCCTTTTTATTTTGAATAATCGCATTGGCGCCGAGGGCGATCAGGGCAGGCGCCAGATCGGAGACATTGCGAGAAAAGCATTTGCTATGTCCGCCGGTCGCAAGGCAGGAATCACCCCTGTCGCGGAGACATGAACCCGCTGCATTGCGCCAGAATTCCGATTGATTGTAAAACATACAGCGATTAGCAACCAGAAGATTGCCGCCGACTGTGGCGGTTACGCGAATCACGGGCGAGGCTATGCTCCTTGCCGCGGCAATTAAAAGAGGATAAGAATCATTGACAGCCGTAGTAGATATCAAATCATCTAGCGTAGTCATGGAGCCTATCAACAGCGAATTGCCCTCTGATTTTACGCCGCGCAAATCGGCTATTTCGCTTATATCGATTATTACTTTCTTTTGAATCAATTCCTGTTTGAGAGCTAATTGAATATCGGAACCGCCGCCGGAATAAATAGAATTCCCGGGAAAATTCCCGGCAATCTCGAAAGCATGGCTGGTAGATTTAGCCTTTATATATTGGGATTCCGACATTGGCGGATTCTTTCTCTTTCAATTTTGCTAAAATTTTATCTGGTGTAATCGGCAATTCGAATATTCGGATTCCAACCGCGTCATAGATAGCATTGCCGATAGATGGCAGTACAGGATGAATCGGTCCCTCCCCCGCTTCTTTGGCTCCAAACGGCCCTTCTTTGTCCATCGATTCGATAATAGAAATATCCATTGGCGGAGTATCGTTTGCCATTGGGATTGTGTAATCTGCAAAATTGGCATTGAATAAAAGGCCGTCGCGATAAATAAGCTCTTCCGAAATGACCTGCCCCAATCCCATGTGCGCGCAACCCTGAATTTGTCCTTCAACCGACAATGGATTTAAGGCTCTGCCGCAATCGTGCGCGCCCCAGATTTTTATGACTCGGACTTTGCCGGACTCGGGATTTACTTCGACTTCACTTACAAATGCGCCGAAGCTATACGACGGGCTAAGTCCAGCGCCGGAGCCCTTGAAGTCACCGCCTAATTTCGGAGAGAAATAATATCCGGATTCGACAAAGGCTCCCCGCCCGGCGAGTGCCAGATCAACAGCCTCATTCCATGAGACTATCAATTCATCTTTTTCGGTATATAGTCCGGCGTTTTTAAATATGATTGAATCGGCCGGAATTCCTTTCTCGTTCGAGACCGCAACAGCGATAACATTTCTCATTTTCTCGGATGCGGCTTTGCAGGCATTTCCGGCCATGAATGTCACTCTGCTGGAATAGCTGCCGAGATCAACCGGCGAAAGCTTCGTATCAGCCGCTACGACCTGGACATTGCTCATGGGAATACCGAAAACATCAGCGGCAATCTGAGCCAGCATCGTATCGCTTCCCTGGCCGATATCGCTGGCGCCGCTGAAGATGACGATTCGACCATCGAAATCGAGCTTGGCATGCACCACGCTTTGAGGATATTTATTCCATATAATAGGCAAGGCACTGCCGCTGATGTAAAAACCGCACCCAACTCCAAGCCCGTGTCCATAAGGCAATTTGCCATGCCGCTCATCCCAATTCGAACGGGTGCGAACAGCCTTGAGGCAATCGCGGATACCATTGCTGGTGATACGAAGCTGACCGACCGTCAAAGTATCCGATGGCAGAAAATTTTTATCGCGCAGGTCGCAAGGATCGATTCCGATCTCATGCGCTATTATATCAAGAGCGATTTCCATAGCATATCGAGGATTTACGGCACCATGGCCACGCATAGCTCCGCATTGCGGTTTATTGGTATAAACTCGGCGTGTCCGAAATCCGAAGTTATTGACTCGATATGGCCCTTGAAGCAGGACACCGTTATAATACGTGGTCACAACACCAAAGCTTCCAAACGCGCCGCCATCGATGACAATATCAGCGTTAATGGCTGTAATTTTACCTTCCTTATCACAACCAACAGATAAATCGAGTTCGGTAGGATGCCGCCCATGATTATTGAGAAATACTTCTTCGCGCGAGAAGACACATTTGACAGGTCGATTAGTTTTCATAGCCAGATAGGCCGTGACAATCTCGTGCGGGAAGGGATCGGATTTGCCTCCGAATCCGCCGCCCAAGAATGGCTTTTTGACTTGAATCAAATGCAGCGGCAATCCGAGCACATTCGAGAGAGCGCGATGAAGATAATGGGGAACCTGCGTGGCTGAGATCACCGTCAATGTTCCGTTGGCATTCCAGGTAGCGATTGTGGCATGAGGCTCCGTGAACGCGTGAGTAACTCCGGCAAATTTGCAATGAACAGATATTTTCGAATGCGCCGATTCAAGTTCTTTTTCAGGCTCTCCGAAATGGAGTTGAGCCATTTTATGAATATTGGTGCCATTCTTGGCATGAAGATGGATTTGTTCATCGGGTGCGCACACTTCGAGTGAATCGGACGGCGTCAGGAATGGCCGCAATACTTCATATTCAACCTTGATCAATTTTATGGCTTCGTTTGCGGCTTCCTCAGACTCTGCGGCAACCCCCGCAACAATCTCGCCGATAAATCGGACTTTATCTACCGCCATGGCGGTTTCATCATGGCTGACCGGAAGTACCCCGAACGGTATAGGCAAGTCTTTCCCGATTGTAACTGCGCGGACTCCGGGGTAATTGAGCGCCTCGGAAAAATCAATATTCTTGATTCGAGCATGAGGGTGGGGACTGCGCAGAAATTTCGCGTAAAGCATATTGGGGAAGCTAAAATCGCCAGTGAACATGGCACGGCCGGTCACCTTCTCTAAGGCATCGATAAATGGAATCGGTTTGCCGACTGTGCCGCTCATGCCTTTAATTCCTCCGCCGCCGATTGTACTGCTTCGACAATTTTCGTATAGCCTGTGCATCTGCAAAGATTACCGGATAACGCTTCGCGGATTTGTTCTATTGTGGGATCAGGATTCTTTTCGAGAAAGGCGACTGCGGTCATTACAATCCCCGGAGTGCAGTAGCCGCATTGGATAGCACCTTTTTCAACTAGGTATTTCTGCACCGGATGAAGCTGACCATTCTCGGCGACTCCCTCAATTGTGAGGATTTTTTTGCCGTCGCATCTCACGACCGGGGTTATGCAGCTCAATACTGGTTTGCCTTCTACAATAACCGTACAACTGCCGCATGACGCCTGATCGCATCCCTTTTTAGTGCCGGTCAGATTTAATCGTTCTCTCAAGGTATAAAGAAGGGTTTCATGCGGCTGCACCAATACCTCGCGAGAGAATCCATTGACCGTTAATTTTATCTGTACCATGACTATTTTTGATAATCCCGTTCTAAAAGCATTGCGACTCCCTGGCCATGTCCGACACACATCGAGGCAATCCCGCGATGAGCATTTTTTTGCTTCATAGCGTGAGCCAATGTGATCGCGATTCTCAAACCCGACATGCCAAGCGGATGCCCCAGCGCGACAGCGCCGCCATAGATATTGAGTCTTTCACTGGGAATGTGTAATTCCCGCTGGCAGGCCAGCATTTGAACCGCAAAAGCCTCGTTGATTTCGAAAAGTTCGATATCATTTAAAGATAATCCAGTTTTATACAAAAGCTTATTTATAGCATAGACAGGCCCGAGTCCCATCATAGTTGGATCGAGTCCGACATTGAAAGTATGGGCAATTTTGGCAAGAGGTCTAAAACTAAATTCTTTGAGCATATTGTCATTGCAGACTGCCGCCATACAGGCGCCATCGGAGATACCGGAGCTGGTAGCGGCAGTAACCGAGCCGCCATCTTTAAAGGGAGTTTTCAACGACGATAATTTTTCCATAGTTGAGATTCGAGGCTCTTCATCGTTCGAGATAATCTGACCATCTTTCAGATTTATTGGCACGATCAAATCCTTGAAATTATTATTGTCGCGCGCCTTAAAATATTTTTCATTACTGTCGATCGCGAATTCATCTTGTTCATGACGGGATATTTTGTATACATCAGCGAGTTTTTCCGCGGTCAACCCCATATTGGTCCATTGGAATTCACTCTTTTCGAATAACTTGGGATTATAATTCAATGCCGCGGTCATCGGGACATGCCCCATGTGCTCGACTCCGCCAACTAAAAGCAATCTGTTGGTTTCGGATTTGATACTGTCTGAGGCCATTTGGAGGGCAGTCAGGCTCGACGCACACAGGCGATTGATTGTGACACCGGGGATTGATTCGGGCAGGTTTGAAAGCAAAACCACTTGCCTTGCGAGATTCCTTCCCTGCTCCAGATGTTGACCGACACAGCCAAGATAGAAATCATCGATTAATGAGGGATTGAGCTGAAGGCGCGCGAGAAGAGTATTGAGTACCTGAGCGGCCAATTCATCGGCACGTAGATCCCTGTACATCCCTTTTTCGGGATTGCCCTTGCCTATGGGAGAACGGCAACCATCGATAATATAAACCTGATTCATAAAATATTAATTACCACTAAAGTTTTTAAAATACACCAGAGCCGATACTTCGGCCTCCATCGACATGTAGAATTTGACCGGTAATAAAACCGGCGTCGTCAGACGCCAAGAAAGTAACTGCCGCCGCGATATCGTCTGGCTTGCCGACTCGTTTGCCGGGCTGCATCGATATTAGCTTATTAAGAGCTTCTTCAGGCAAATTTTGTGTCATCGGGGTGTCAATCAGCCCCGGCGCGACACCATTGACAGTGACATTGTGACGAGCCAACTCCAATGCCAGCACACGGGTCAGGCTTACCAGGCCGCCTTTCGATGATGAATAATTCGATTGTCCGACATTGCCAAGCCAGGCGCGTGAAATTATATTGATTATACGGCCGTATTGCTGATTCTTCATAACTGGGGCTACATGCTTTGATAATAGCCAGGGACCTTTAAGATTAATCTTAATGACAGAATCGAAATCATCCTCGGACATTTTCCAGATCACATTATCGCGGATTATGCCAGCATTGTTGATCAGGATATCGATACGCCCCGTGCGTTTGACTACATCATCGACGAACTGGTTGACGTCGTCTTTACTGGAAACATTGCCCTTAAATGAGAAGATATTCCCATTTGAATTTGGAAAGGCGTCTTTGCCAGCATTAATGTCAAGCACCGAGACACTCGCGCCTTCAGATGCGAATTTTTCCGTGATGGCTCTGCCTATCCCCTGCAAGCCGCCGGTGACAATAACCGATTTACCTTTAAATCTCATGTTATCGCTCATCGATTATCCCATTTTGGAGGGCGGCGTTCGAGGAACGATACAATCCCCTCGTTGGCGTCATGTGTAGCCATAAGTTGAGATACATAAATTTCCTCAAGCATCTTCAATCGCTTTTTCAATTGATCATTGAAAATACTTCTGGCGGCCCTGACGCCGAACCTCAACGACGACGCGCTCTTGGGCAGAATATTTTTTTGTATCCAAGAGTCGATTTCTTTTTCCATAATTTCACGCGTATCATATGCCTTAGTACAAAGTCCCATGGCAATGGCTTCATCCGGCTTTATGCTTCGTCCGGTAATAAGAAGATCGTCAGCCAAAGCCTGGCCGATCTTCAACGGAAGCATTACCGAAGCGGGCGGCGGGAAAACGCCAAGTGAAATCTCCGGCTGGCCCAACCTGGCCGTGCTATCGACAAATAGAAAATTACACATCAATGCCAATTCCAGGCCCCCTCCAAGACATTGGCCCGAAACGATCGCAGCGGTGGGAATTGCCAGATCGATTAGGGAGTAGAACAGCCCGTGAAATTGCTTGAGCATCTGCGGAGCCTGCTCTTTTGTATGTTCCTGAACGCTCGCGCCAAAACTGAAATTATCTCCCGCACCTGTGAAGATAAGCAGCTTTATATTTGATTCTTTCTTGAGCAATTCAAATTCGGCCTGCAATTCACCCATCATGGCGAAATCGAGAACATTCGCTTTGGGAGCAACCAAAGTTAAGCGTATAACCTGACGATCGTGCGAATATTCTTTAAGGATTTTTTCAGGCATCTATATTACCTCGGCAATATTGCATTGAGTAATTCATCATCCCAGGGATGTCCCTGCGCAAGCATCAGGCGAAGTTTGACAAAATCGATTTCACGATTGTCCTTGGGGCCTTCATTGAACGCGCGGAAGCCGGCCTTGGCTTCTGTCATCATATTCAACGCCAGCCAGTCGCGGTTTGATTGCTGGTTTCTATCCCAATGCTCTAATTTTTTCTTTCTCATGCTATTCAAGGTTTTGCTGATACAATCGGGCATGGTGTATAGCAATTTAGTCGTCAACACGTTCACGGCATCATCAAGAGGTTTCAGGTCGATTGTGCCTTTCGCCATCAGGTCTTTGCCAGCCTTAAGTTGTTCGCCGTTCTTTCTGCGGCCATAGACAATATCTCCCGATTCATCGAGCCATCGATCGGTTACGACCAAAGGATTTCTAACATATTTACCGTCGACCTTTAGGACAGGTATGGCATCGGTGATCAATCCCAATTGTTTGGCCTCATAAGCGCTCCACATCTCACACAATGTGCAACTCTGAATGGCTCGTTCGACTCCGACATACAGGTGCAGAAAATCAGTGCTTCCGCCATCGGGAGCGCTACCATGCTTCGGGCCAGCCTGGCCGAAGATCGCCATATCGCTGGATACCGTGAGATCGCAGGCCATGCCGATTTCCTGGCCGCCAGCGATTCGCATACCGTTAACACGACAGATGACTGGCTTGTCGCACATCAAAATCGATGTGATCATATCGTTGAAGAGACGCATATATTGCTTGTATTCAAGCGGACGACCTGAATAATATTCGGCGTATTCTTTGGTATTGCCGCCCGTGCAGAATGCTTTATCGCCAACACCCGTAAAAACTACTGCTACAACAGACCGTTCATTGGATGCCTGGCGTATGGCGAGAATGATCTCTTTGACTGCGGCTGTCGTGTATGAATTATATTGAGTGGGATTATTCAGAAAAATCCAGGCATTGAAGAGACCATCGACCGCTTTGCCGTTTTTGTCGAGACATGGCCGCAATTCATATAAGATTTCCTTGAAATCAAGATCGACAATATTATGACTTTGAAGATTATTGCTCATTTTCTAATCCCTCGCATCCAATTTATTTCATGGTATTCATTATTATCATAATTCATATACCTGACTCTGCCTAAAAATCCGGAGTCAATACCGAACGTTTGAGCAATTTGTGCTGCAATGTCTCCTGAAATACATCGTTGATCTGAGACATCGGACGAGTCTCTGTAAATGGTTTTATCGCCAGTTTCTTTTCGGCGACCAGATTTATGACATCAGGATACAGCTCCGGTTTACAGCCCCAGGTGCCGATGATATTGGCATCGAATGCCATAAGGTTGCTCAAGCGCAATTCCAATTTATCGAGAGTGAACCCGACAATCGAAAGAGTGCTAGCGATGCCGAGCAAGGCGAATGCCAGATCCTGGCCCGCTTTCGTCCCTGATGTTTCATAGATCTTCCAGCTATGGTTCGGCGCGCCTAATTCTTTGCATAATTTTTTTACTTGATCTTTGATAGCCTTGATATCAAGTCCTTTGATATTGATCGTGTTCTCAATGCCTATAGCTTTAAGTTGATCGAGCTTTTCCTGGGCAATATCTAATGCGATAACTTTGCCGCCTTTGATTTTGGCTAATTGGGCAGCATAGATACCTATCCCGCCGACACCAATTACAATTGCCAGATCTCCAGGCTTAAGATCGCTTTTGACAACCACCTGATAAGGAGTGGAGACAGCATCGGCGATTACAGATAATTCCGCCAAAGAATGCTCGGCCAGGGCCGCTTTTGGAACAGGCACAAGATATTGCGGGGGCACAATTGCATGGCTGGCAAAACCGCCGTGGAAATCATTACCCGGCATTTTCTGGCTCTGGCAAATATTGCCTCGATCTCGCTTGCAAAGATCGCATTGTCCGCATGGAAGAACAGCCGGGACTATGACAGATTTACCCTTAAGGTTAGCGGGGCCTTCTATCACTGTGCCCGCGATTTCATGGCCTAATACCAATGGCATCGGATGGCGGGTTGGCACTCCGTAATGCCAGAAGCTGATATCGGTATGGCATACTCCGCATCCGGCGACCTCGACTACGGCATTACCATCGAGATCATTTGGAATTTGCATTTCGGTAAGCTCAAATGGGGCATCTTTGGCGACCATCTGGTATGCTGTAATTTTCATCTTAACCCTTTTCCTCCCGAACAATGAGTATTTTCCGAATAGAGCAAATTATCGACACGCATGAATATAAACTAATGGGTTGTCGGCGCAAGTTGATTAACATATTCTTTTCGAGCCAGGGCCGCGGCTCCCAGCGCTACAGCGTATTGCGGCTTTTCAACTACATTAATTTCCAATTGTATCCGTTCCTTCAGCAAATCAGCGAGATGCGGATGATAGGCTATGACACCGCCACATAAAAATAGCGGAAGATTCTTTTTGAACGGCATTTTGCGCACTCTATCGATTACCGACAAATAAATGCCTCTGGCAATATCTTCTATCGGTACGCCGCTGAATTTCCATCCCAATATTTCGCTCTTCGCGAATACGGTGCAAAAGCTATTGATGGTTTTATCCGAATGTGCTTTTTTTGATAATTCGCTCATCTCGGCTAAATCAAGTTCCGCCTGTCTCGGCTATCTCCGCTATAAATGAACCGGTACCGGCTGAGCATTTATCATTCATGTGGAAATTGACGACATTGCCCGCGGCGTCCGATTCAATGATTTTAATATCTTCCCCGCCGATATCGAGAATGCTTTTATTTATTGGATGCAATACTGAGACCCCGGCAGCAGCGCAAATTAGCTCTGTTTTTTGCAAATCAGATTTGGCGTTCTTGCGGCCGTAGCCGGTGCTGCAAGTTCGTTTGATATTAAATTCATATCGTATGGCCGAAATGGCCTTTTCATAATTCTCGAGATGCCGGCTGAGTGTAGGAATGACATTAGAATGGACTATACCAAGATTATCGTCGATGACCACAAATTTAGTGTAGGATGATCCGATATCTATGCCGAGAAAATGAGAAATCATTTGTTCCCGTTCTCTTTATCTTTCTTGGCCCCTTCTTCGAGAAGGTGAACCAGGGCCGTGACCGATTGATTCAAGGGAGTAGGAAGACAATGTTTTCTTCCGTATTGAACTATTTTACCGTTGAGTTGGTCAATTTCGGTAGGGTCGCCATTTTCGAGGTCTACCAGCATTGATGGCCGGTGATGACCGGCATTTTTGAGGTAACGAATACTGAATCGTCTGAACTTATTGCCCAATTCGATTCTTTCTTTTTCGGCGACATGCACGGATTCATCGATAATGCCTTCCACCAGCTCGAATGTCTGCGGGTAGTCCATAACCTCTTTCATGGTCCTTTTGGTGATCGCGCAGACGGCGCTGAGTGCGGCGTTTAAGATGGCCTTACCCCATACATAATCCTGGATATCAACTGGAATCTCAGTCTCCAGACCGACAGTATTTAGCGTATCCGCGAATTTTTGCGCCATCTCATTGGCGCCATCGGCCAACGATGCGACGTAGTTAGGCGGGTTGAAAAAGCTTACATGAACTGTATTATCATCAACCATGTTACCGGCGAAATTGATAACCATGCGCAATGTGCGGTGGTCGGTGAATTCCCGTCCGATCTCCTGTTCATTATCGATACCGTTTTGTGCGCACATCACATAGAATTTGCCGTTATCGATATCCTTGATCTGTTTGACTACCTTTTTGAGATCTGGCGTTTTAACAGCGATTATAATCAAATCAAGATCGTAGGCGTTCAATTCTTGAATAGTATAGCAGGCGTCCTTGATAGCCACTTTTTTATCGATTGTATTAGTTAATCGGATTCCCTTTTTCTTTATCGCATCGATTTTATGCGAGAACATATCACAGGGCACTACATGGGCGCCGGCATCCTTCAGGTGGGCAGTTAGAATCGATCCCACCGGACCGGTGCCTATTATTCCCACGCGCATTGAGTGATTGTTTTCATTCATTTTTTGCTCTTTTGTTATAGCATTAATGCTTTGATATTTTTAATTGCTCGATAAATGTTTCAATCTTGGTTCGCGCCTGACCATCAGAGAAGAATCGAAGATCATTGAGGTCGCCATCCAATGTCAACGATGGCACATTAGTCATTGACTGTAATCTCTTTGGCAGGTCGAATCTGCAATTGGAATTATTGAAGCATGTCTTGGAATCATGATAAATAATACCGTCGATTTTGTAATCATCGAAAAGCTGTTGGAGTATTTTGACCTTGGCATCTTCGCTGCGATTGATAAATATCTGAGTATATGCGTCCGCCATTGACCTGATCAGGTTGCTGGGATCGAATTGATCGAAAATCCAACTATTACAATAAGTCGATGCCACGACCGCGGCCTGGTTTTCCGCGAACAATTCCGAGAGCGCGCGAAGCCGTCCCCAGATAGGCATGCCTTCCCAGTAAATACGCACTTGCTCGCCGGGAACCGCGGCGTCATGCCCGCGGGCCAGTAATTGCAGCTCGGCTAATGTCTCCTCGTAAAAATCGACACAGGTCTGAGTACCGCGCATCATGACAATTGGAGCCATCAGAATTGTGCCGTCCCAGAAGGTGAGAGGCGCGGGGGATTTTCTGGCAGTCTCCAGGACCTGTCTCCAAAGATCAGTGGCCTTCTTGCTTAATGTGACTGCATCTTCAAGTCGGTGCCGGTCTAGCGGCCTCCCGATAATTTTTTCGCCAGTTCTTATGAGATTTTCAAATTGGAAAGAGACATTATCAATATCAGCCTTGGTGACATCCTTGATATGACGCGGCGGAAAAATGCCCACCGTCGGACAATTATATTCGCGCCCAAAATACCCGAACCATTCAGCAACCTCGCGGCATTGATTGGTATTGAATACAATTAGGTCAGGTTTCGGAATCGATTTCAATCCATAGGCCGCGGTCAACGGGGTCTCATCCATTAGGTAAGCGCCGATATCCGATGTCAGATACGAGCAGATTTCATCACCGTATCCAGCTTGATGAGCCTGCGGAATATAGTTACCGGCGACACGTGACGCACCTAACATCGCGCCATGATTTTCCGGAAAATAGACATTAAATCCAAGCGCGCGCAATATTTCTGCCGGGCCGGCGCTGGTGCACCATGCCAACGGAAATGTTAATCCTTTAAAATAATCTTTTAATATATTTTTTAGGACTGTCTGTGAATTCAGTCTGGTCATGGCTGCTCCAAAGTGAGGACATAGACTTCTTCGGAAGTAATGCCATCGCCGTTGCCATTGCCGTATAGTTTCTCGATATGAGCCTTAAACGCTCTGGCGATAACATTCGGAGCGAGCTTCATCGATGGGGTGAGTTCTTCTCGTTCGATAGAAAGCTCGTGGTCAATAAGCATCGCCGATGACAGACGCATATATCCAGCGTCGATTTTATGATTCAATTTGCTCAGGCAATTTACGAGGCAATGGGATAAATCCCTGACATCTGCTGGGCAAGAGCAATTCAATGTTATCCGAGATTCATCCATTTTTTGCGAAAACATGGCTTTATTGGGAAAGAGCAAAACCACCGGAAAGTCTTTGCCACTACCCGTGACATAAGCATGTGATAAGTAACAGCAGTTTTCGATTATAAGGTTTTCAATTTCTGTCGGTACAACTTTTTCGGCATTGCTTAATTTGAAAATACGATCCTTGCGTGAAATAAGCCGCAGCCCGGTTTCAGCAAAATCGCCGACATCGCCTGTTGCGAACCAATCGTCATCCAATAAAACCGCTTTGGTGGCTTCGGGATTACGGAAATACCCCTTCATGACATTGGGACCTTTGACAAGTATCTCGCCGTCATTCGCAATCTCAATCGAAACGCCGGGAATCGGTTTTCCAACTACGCCAGCCTCTCTTGGCACCGATGGGTCGGTGACGGTACAGCAGGGGGATGTCTCAGTGAGGCCCCAGCCCTCGTAAACCGGAATGCCGCGTTTTTCAAAGACATCAGAGATGCTCTTGGGAAGTGGAGCCGCCGCCGTGAAGATGAAGCGTAGCTTGTCGTGGAATATTTCTTTTTCGAGTTCTGGATTTTTCATCACTTGCGTGACAATTTGCTGATAAATTCGCGGCACACTGAAAAATGCTGTCGGCTTGACACGCTTCCAATTTTCTATAAGCGTATCGATATTTTTGCCGAATCCGTGCTCCAACGACAAAAGCGCTCCATTGTAGAGCGCCGAATATTTTTCGTATATGCCGCCGAAGCTGTGATGCCATGGCAGGAACGATAACAGTCTATCATTATGATCTATCTTCCAGAGAATTTTCATGGCGGCCTGCTGGGAGAGTATATTTCTATGCGTCAATTGGACACATTTCGGCTTTCCCATCGTGCCTGATGTGTACATCATCAGGCAGATGGTATCGGAATCTATTTCTTCCCCGGCTATCTTCCCATTTTGATTCTGCGATTGTAGCAGATCGGAAAATGGAACCAGGTTTTTAGCCTGATTACCGGTGATATTTTCGAAGTGAATTATGATACCGTATTTTTCAGGAAATTTGATTTTTTTGAATTGATTATTATCAGCCACGACAACAAATGCAGGGTCGCAAAAATCAACAAGCATCTGAGCCTGATCAGGCGAATATCCGGCGAAGATCGGCACGGCCACCGCCCCCATCGACATTATGGCTAATTCGGTCTCAAGCATCTCTCTGCGATTTGGCGATAAAATCGCAACTCGGTCGCCCTTTTTAAGTCCCACGCCTATAAGGTATTTTTGAATACTGATTACTTCATTTTGAAATTCCGGCCAGGTCAATGGCTTGAATTCGCCATTTTTTACTTCTTGATAAAGCGGCCGATTGCCCAATCTTTCGACATTACTGTTAAGCATGACTGCGAGATTTCGAGGATATTCCGGAAGCGATTTATCCGACTTCCAGATTTTCGAATCATTCATGCCCTGGCCTCCATTAGCTTGAAGTGCCTATATCCGCCCCAGAGAGCGGCGCCAATTGCGCCGGCCGCCACACAATTGCTGGACGCGTGTATTTCCAATTTCAGATTTCGTTCTTCGCTTAATTCTTTAAGAGCCGCCACCAGGCCGATATCCTGCGCCATCCCGCCTGTTAGAACCACGGGGGATTCGGCCTTGAATCGGCTGAGAAGCTGAACTATTCTCCCTGCTATTGAAAGATGAATTCCCTTAATAATATCAGCGGTAGGAATTCCCTGGGAAACCATATTGATGACATCAGTTTCCGCAAGAACCGCGCAGATACCGCTGGTTCGAGCCGGCTTAGTGGATTTTAAAGACAGAGTACCGACCTCGTCAATTGTGACTCCGAGATAGCGAGTAATATTTTCGAGAAATTGACCGGAGCCAGAAGCGCATTGACCAGTCATCGAATAGCTGCGCACTCTTGCCGAACCATCGAGAGAAATTACGCGCGAGAATAACGCCCCCAAATCCACGACAGTACGAGCATCGGGATGATAATAAAAAGCTCCCATGGCATGGGTCGTCATGCTATAGAAATGTCCACGTTTTCTTGGCACGAGTTCGCCTTCGCCAGTCGAGGCCACATAAAGCAGGTCTTCGTAAACCAGCCCGTAATTTCCCAGAAGCTGTGCTAGCCTCGATTCAATTACATGAGATGGGTTTCGACGTCTGATGCGCTCATTTACTATTTCGATAATTTTGGGCTTGTCACCATATTCCACCAACGCCATCTTGATGGAGCTGCTGCCAACATCGATTCCGAGAGTCAGGTTTTCTTTTTTCATACTCTCCTCGCGGCGAAAAGGGCAGCCCCAAGAGCGCCCATGAAAATTGAATCGGGATGGCAATTTATTTTAATATCGCCGTAATTTTCGGCGACCATCTTGCTGACATATTTTACTATGGCCGGGTTCCTCGCCACTCCACCCGTGAAGGTGAACTCATTTCGAACTCCGCCAGATCGAGCGACCAGCGCGAAAGCTCTCTGCACTATCGCGCGATGCAAGCCGGCGAGAATATTTTCTTTCTTTTCGCCGAGATTCAGATATTCTCGCAGTTCCGCTCCGGCAAAAACGGTGCAGGTGCTGCAAATATTAGCCTCGTGAGTAGAATTTATGGCCAGCGCGCCGAGCTCGCCGACACTGATACTCATTTCGTCCGCGATGTATCCCAGATATCGTCCGCAGCCGGCGGCGCAGCGATCATTCATCTGAAAACTTGTGACCAGGCCATATTGGTCGACCTGGATCGCTTTCGTATCCTGTCCGCCGATATCTAAGACAGTTCTGGTGCCTGGGAAAACCGCATGCGCGCCCATGGCATGACATAATATTTCCGATTTTATATGCTTTTCTTCGAATGGCAATAACTGTCGTCCATAGCCGGTGCCGATATAATCGGACGGCTCAAGATCGACTGACATAATTTCATCTAAATAGGGTTTTACTTTTTCAATGTAATTTCGAAAATCGCCTGTCATTTGCTCTAGCGCTTTTTGAATAAGATCATCGAAGGCGCAATCGGCCTGATGATTTTCGACCGGAGTAATACATCGATCATATAATGCTACCAATTGGTCGAATAAGCCTACCTCGGTATTTTCGATAGCCTTAATATATGATGTGCTGAATAAATCCCTAAAAAATTGCGATGTCGTAGAAACGCCGCCATTGTAGAATAGCTCTTTGACATTATTCTGAACATCGCTGGCCGCCTTAGGCAGGATCGCCAGAATCTTTTCCCGTATTTGCGGTTTATCGATTTTCGCCGCCTGCTCTTTCATAGTTGCAGTCAGCTGATCGAAACGAGTTATGAACTGGAGATATTGGAATCGATTTTCGAGGCTTGAAAGAAAATTATCCCAATTGTAGCCATTACCAGCATTTTCCTTTAATTTCCTTCCAAGCAGAGTGAAACGAGAATTAAACTCGGCCTCTACTTGCGCTATCTTGGCCGCAGCTGTGTAATCGGAACGAGTATTCGTAATTCCGCGCCCGATTATTTTCTGGGTCGTATCGACAAGAACGGCTTTGGATGTCGTCGAACCTAAATCAATTCCTAAATAGACTTTCAAAATCAGCCTTCTATTTCTATTTTGAAATGAATCATATTAATATCAAACACCTATGCCAGCACATCATCCGATAATGAATCATCGCCAACATGAATTGATTGTCTCTGTTCCAGCATCTGGAAAAACGAATCGAGCCGATTCTTAATATTAGAAAATGAATAATATCTGGGATCCACCAAATCTGTTTCGATAAATCCGACCGGTATGCCAAGCCGCTCCTCGAGATCCCTCATCATTACCAACTGACCGGCGGAAAATGAATTGCAGCTCTTAATTGAATTGACCAAGAACCCGTCGGCGTGATATTGTTTGATATATTTTTCGAGTAAATCGATTCTTTGAGGCAGGTTGCGATTAGTGTAGCATCCAAGACAGTATTTCGCCAGACTGCCAAGCGGGTCTTTTGAAGAATGACGGAAACCGTCATCATAGACTCCGCCGACCCTGGTATAGCTCGAACCGACAAATACCGCGCCCCTATCGTAAAACATCTTCCAGAAATCCCGGAAATGAGTCCAGTTGGGCGGCCCCTCGACTACCAATCTGAACCGTTCATTCCCCATATGGCCCTCGGGAGTAATTGGGCCGAGCTTATTGGCGACCCTGTAATCTACCTCGTTTTTGAGCTCGCGATAGTAATCGACACAGTCCTGATTGCCGCGAAATGCAGTAAAGATCGGGCCGATATAGTAAACACCGCCAAAATAAGCGTCAATCGGCGATGGCTTATTTTTTGCAGAATCGAAGATATCAACAAGCAGATCCTCAGCCTTCGCCGAAAGATCCAATTTGGCACCGAGCTTATCGATATCGAATTTCTGGCCGCTGACCTTTTCGAATACCGGGATTACATTCTTTTCCAGTTGATCGGTGATATACTTCACAGCCGACTGTTCGATATGCCCCGATTCCTGATACGGTATATGGAGCATGACTATTTCCGTGTTTGGATATAGATGCCTGAGATTCTCGAACCATTTCATGAATACAAAGCAGCCGGTGTAGCTCAATAATAGTATATCGGGCGGCGGAAGCTGCTGGCCGGTAGGTCCGATATTCCCCTGCAGCATCATGCCGATATCGCATTTGACATAAGAGCAAACATCTTCTGAATAGCCTATGTCTTCAGCCTCGCGGATGTAGTCCTCGGATTTTTTCCGCATCCCGGATTGCAGAGAATTGATTTCCGGGTAAACCGGGAGCATATCGAAAACACAGATAAGCTCCGATAAATTCCCGGGCACGAACGTATACACGACTTTTTTCCCGGTCTCTCTGCACCTGTGAAAGCTCCAAAAAATGCTCGGCAAGCATCTGCTTTTGTTTGATCATGCTGCTTTCTTTTTGGACTTCCATATCTACTCCCAAAGCTTAATCATATCGGCGAAAGTTCCCGCTTGTTCCTTGATAACATGAAACTGACCGAGATTTTCGTGATATTGAAAGCTTGTATGCTTTATATGATGTTTGTCCATGGACCGTTCGAGTATCGGCCGATCGAGGAGCGCGGGATCGCAGAAGCTCGGCGCGCAGAAAATTACGCCATCGGCCTTTCTCTCAATTACCCGTTTAGCCAGGATATCTCCTCGATTGTTTTCTGATTCAAATATAGTCGCTGAAAATGTGATATTTGACAAGAAGCTTTGGACGAGAGTATCCAATGGGTTATTTGTGTTATCCGGCAAATCCTTTGAAAACCAGGTTAATCCAAGCTGAAAATCATCATCGACTATATAGCAGCCGGCGTTCTCGATAGTTTTAATCAGGCCGATCGGAGGCTGTTCGCAAAATGATCCTGTAATTACGACCCGAATCTTGTCTTCAGGTTCCGAATATGAATCTCCGAGCAATGACAGTATTTTTTCCAGCAAGTCGTTATGATCTTCTACCGAAAGGATATTCCCGGCCCGTCTGATCAGGTAGAAATCAACCGCGCTCATTAATTGAGGCTTATTTACTCGGATACTATCTAATTCCATCACCAGACTGTCGATTACGATTGAAAAGCTTTATAGATTGATTTAGTGATTCATTGGTTATTTTGATACCGTTTAGAGCGTGCAAATCCTCGACAAGCTGATCCAATATTTTGCGATAAAATACTCCTCCCACTTCAGGATCGAAATTTTGTGGAAAATCGAGATAGCGAACATATTTATCGCCGAATTTCAGCCTGAAAATTCCGGAAAGATTGCGAATTACATCGCAAATCGATGGGAATATAAATCCGTCAAAATTCTTGAAATTGCCATTTAACGCCAATTCAACTACAGTACGGGGAAGATGACATATATACGATTGGAAAAAGGCATCGCCTCTGACTACAGGGATTCGGTCTCCGGCTCCAAATATGCCAACGGGCAGCATACCCGAGGCATGGATAATTTCACGAGGGATATAAATAGGAAGAAATCCAATTACTCGCCGGGATGAATCCCGCGATTTCCATTGGTTAACATACCCGAAGCTTAAATCGTCAAAGTGGGCTCGAAGAGACGTTAAAATCTTCTTAAATTCTTGCTGTTCCATTATTCTTGATCCATACATGGCAAAGTAGAATTCTCGATACAACGCTGACCATAATCATCATTAATAAATAACCTGCTCGCGCAGAGATAAGTCATTGCGTCGAATGTAATTGGGGGTTTAGAATGTAAAAATCTGACTATTGCCAAGCTAACCTTTTATAGATTACTATTTTCCCCACTTGCGGCAGTTTTGAGCCCCATTAGTTGTCCTGACCAAAGTCAGAAGCTACTGCCGGCCACATCGCCTACTCATAGAGGCTCAATCGATAAATAAAATTGATAGCAATATTCAAGTCAAGCAAAAACCATATGGAGTTTCGTCGTATAGCCCATAACAAAGACAGTGTTTTGGGGCTCGACAGACCAGGATCAGTATTCTGAATTTGTCGATTTTCCCCTTATCGCATTAGGATTTAAATTATCACCAATACTTTGAATTTCCCCTACCTGATTGCTCAATAACACTTTTGATGAAAATTCGAATACTGTTATAAAATGTATCCAATTGAAACAGGTGTTTTTGAGGCCAAAACCTATTAATAATAAATTCTATTATATTGACGAAATTGAGGATAGAATTCGTATCATTAAAAATCACCAGGCGCTTCATCCAAATACAATTGCTATAAAGAAGGGGGCTGATTTATGGCAGATATTGAAAATAGCTGGATATTATTCGAGCTTCAGCAAAAGCATTTTGGAATCCCAGCCAAAAATATTCGCGAAATGACACCGCTCGGCCAAGTATCAACTATTCCGGATTCTCCGGAGTACGTAAGGGGAATCATTAATCTGCGTGATAGAATTGTGCCATTGACTGATCTAAGATTATTTTTGGGAATGAAAAGCATTACCGACGAAATCAATGATTTTGCGAACCTGTTAAACCAACGTCGACAAGATCATGTCAATTGGTTAACGGAATTGTTATCCTCAGTTGAAGAGGATCGCGAATTTAAGCTTACCACTGATCCTCACAAATGTGCGTTTGGAAAATGGTATGACAGCTTCAAAACTGAAAATGTCTATTTGAGGATTCTTTTGGAACGATTCGATGAGCCTCATAAGAAAATCCATTCGATCGCAGTCAAAGTCGACGAATTAAGGAAATCCGGACATCGCGATAACGCTATAAAGATCATTGAAATTACCAAAGGACATGAATTAGCCAAAATGATCGATTTATTCGAACAAGCCATAAATCAGATACGGGAATACAGAGAAATCGTCGTGATAATTGAGGATTCCGACCACCTGTCTGGCCTCATCGTAGATTCGGTCTCGGAGGTCGCCGAGATAGCCAATGAGAATATCGACAAAACCGAATTAGTTGAAATAGGCGAAACCAATGAATTCATAATGGGACTTGCAAAAATAAATAATCGGGTTGAAATATTGCTTAATCTCCCGAAAATACTCTACCTCCAGGGACATAAAATCGTAGGTTGATTCATCTTATGCTATACATACCACAATGAGGATTGGGGAAAAAAGGGGATTCTAAAGCCGATATGTGATCATTTTCTGATTACCGGATAATACCTGAAAAGATTATGACGTTTTGGCATTCTGAATTTCCAATTTTGCCCAAGTATCTTTTAGAGAGACCGTACGATTGAAAACCAGCGAACCGGGTGCGGAGTCGTAATCAATACAAAAATATCCGTTCCGCAAAAATTGAAAATGTGCGAGCTTTGCCGCCGTCGCGAGGCTTGATTCCACCCGGCAATCCTTCAATATCTCAAGGGAATTGGGATTGAGATTAGCCTTAAAATCAGAATCCTCATCCGGGACTTCCTTGGTAAATAAACTCTCATAGATTCGTACTTCCGCCGGCAATGAATGTGCAGCGGTTACCCAATGCAATGTGCCCTTGATCTTGCGACCGTCATTCGATTCGCCGCTGCGAGTTGCGGGGTCATAAGTGCAATGTAACTCAAGAATTTCGCCGGTCTTAGGGTCTTTTATCACATTCTCACACTTTATAATATATGCATGCTTTAATCGAACTTCATTTCCGGGCGACAGGCGGAAGAATTTCTTGGGCGGAGTTTCGCGGAAATCATCCTGCTCGATATAGATTTCGCGCGCGAATGGAATTTTTCTCGTGCCCATCGACGGATCTTCCGGATTATTAATCGCATCGAGCTCTTCAATTTTGCCTTCGGGATAATTATCGATAATGACTTTTAAGGGATGCAAAACCGCCATCACGCGCGGGGCTCTTTTGTTGAGGTCTTCTCTCAGGCAATGCTCAAGCAAGGCAACATCCACCATGCTATCTCGTTTGGCAACTCCGATTCGTTCTGCGAATATCCGTATCGATTCGGGCGTGAATCCTCTCCTCCTCAAGCCGCAAATCGTGGGCATACGAGGATCATCCCATCCATTGACCAGTTTCTCCTGCACCAATTGCAGGAGTTTTCGCTTGCTCATAACAGTATAATTGAGATTCAGACGGGCAAATTCAATCTGCTGAGGATGATAGACATGAAGCTCATTGAGGAACCAGTCATACAATGGCCGATGATCTTCAAATTCCAGCGTACAAATCGAATGTGTGATATGTTCGAGCGAATCCGAAAGACAATGTGTGAAATCATACATCGGATAAATACACCATTTGTCACCGGTTCTATGATGAGATTCATGTTTGATCCTATATACAGTCGGATCTCGCATATTTAGATTCGGCGAGGCCATATCGATCTTTGCTCGGAGTGTGCGCGAACCATCTGGAAATTCGCCGTCTCTCATTCGTTTGAATAGATCAAGATTCTCATCTATAGAACGGTCGCGATATGGACTATTCTTGCCAGGCGCGGTTAGTGTACCGCGATATTCGCGTATTTGATCGGCGTTCAGGTCGCATACATAGGCCTTTCCCAATTTGATAAGCTGCACCGCATAGTCATATAGTTTTTCGAAATAATTGGAGGCATAAAATAGACGGTCTTGCCAATCAAAACCTAGCCAGCGGACATCCTCCATGATGGAATCGACATATTCGACCTCTTCCTTGCTGGGATTGGTATCATCGAATCGGAGATTACAGAGGCCATTATATTCTTTTGCGAGCCCGAAATTCAGGCAGATCGATTTGGCATGTCCGATATGCAAATAGCCATTAGGCTCTGGGGGGAAACGGGTCTGGACCCTGCCTTCATATTTATTGGTTTTTAAATCGTCATCTATAATGGCACGGATAAAATTCGAAGGTGTTGTAGATGCGCCAATTTCTGCCTTGCCATTAACAGCATTATCTATTCGGATTTTTCGTATTTTCTGGTTGAGAATTATTCAATTTGATCTTCCTTTAATATTTGTGATTGGAAACCCTGCCAATCATTTTATCGACAGCGCAATTTATCATTTTATAACGATAGATGCCACAACAAATTGCATTTAGAGCGATATCGCTGATCGGCTTTACTGATATAATTCGGATTAGAATAATAATTCTATTGACGTCTATATTAAAAAATTGCATTTAAATAGTGGATGGTTTCTGGGAAGCTGTGGCGGCATATTGTTTTTTGCTTATTATCCGCTTTCTTTACGGGGCTTATTTCGGAACCATAGTGATATTGATATCGTTTAAAATGAAAATTTAGGGTTCGGGTAACCAAGAAAGGGATGATTATGGCAAGGGTTTTGGTAATAATTTTGATAATATCAATTATAGGAAATATCGTGGGATTGGTATTTGCTTATAAATATCGCAAAGGCAATTATCAATTGAATCAAATCAAGCAGAGCCTGGATCAATCGAGGATCGACTATAATAAGGTCTTTGGTAAAAGGCTGGTTTTCATTCACCATTCGGTGGGCAATAACTGGCTAAGCGAGGGCAGTCTTTCCGATAGCCTGATGGCCAATGGAATCGGTGTACATCATATCACTTACGGCGATGATATCGGCGAAAAAACCGATCTGAATGATTGGACTGTCAAATTCTCAAATGATTTTGGCAAAATCATAAAATTCGACTATCATCCCGATATTTTGTACAGCGATGGAAAAGAAAATGATATCGTCATGTTCAAATCATGCTACCCCAATAGCAATATAACCGCAGATGGCAATCCTCCCGGCAATCCGACTGAATTGACAAAAACCCTATGGAATTATAAAGCCGTTTTCGAGAATTTAAAGACTCAATTTTCGAAAAATCCAAACAAGATTTTTATCTATGTGACCGCGCCGCCATTGGTACCGAATCAAACTACGCCTGAAAATGCTGCACGCGCACGGCAATTCAACAATTGGGTGAAAAACGATTTTCTTGCTAAATACAAACAAGAGACCGGCCTAAACAATTTATTTGTCTTTGATTTCTATGATTTGCTCGCGGATGGCAATAATACGCTTCGATCCGAGTATCGCCGTTCCGATAACGACTCTCACCCGAATATCCGCGGCAGCCAGGAGGCAACCAAAATGTTCATGCAGTTTTTGAGAGAAAACAAGATTACTAATCGGAATTTAACACAATTTCCGAGAGGAAAATATCCAATAAATAACACCAAACTCAGGTCAAGATTTCAATGGAGGAACAATGAAAAAGCAAAGCCTTATCATTACGGCGTTTTTATTGGCCGCCGTAATATTGATGGGAATCACGGTGTTAGCGCAGGAAAAAAAGCAGACGCCTGAAGAAGCGATGATGGCCTTATTTGCCAAATATGGCACACCCGGAGCAAATCATAAATTATTGGAGCCATTGATTGGCAGCTGGGATCTTAATTACAAATCCTGGATGGATCCTAAAGCTCCGGCCACTGAATCAAAAGGCACCAGCGACGCCAGTTGGATTTTAGGCGGACGATATGTCATGGAGAATGTCAATGGAATGATGGGCCAGATGCCGATGAAAGGCATTAGCATTACGGGTTATGATAATTTCAAGCAGACCTACAATTCCCTGTGGATGGACGAAATGTCTACATCTATGATGACTAGCGCCGGTACTGCTGACAAGGACGGCAAGACATTTAATTTCAGCGGAAAGTTCGATAATATCATGACAGGGACAAAAGGATGAGCCCTACAGGATGGTAATGAAGATGGTCAGCCCCGATCAGCATGTGCTGGAAATGTACCAACCGGGACCCGATGGCAAGGAATATAAATCGATGGAAGTTACCTATACCCGCAGGAAATAGATTACTGTCAACATTAGAAAAAAGATCGGGCTTTTGCGTAAAAGGCCCGATTTTTTATTTTCCCAAAATTGTCCACAATGATGCCGAATCAAACGAGGCAGTTTTTGGCTTATTGCGATTGACCAAATTAGGGCCTATACCATATATTGTCTATGCCAGTATGAATAGGATAATATTATCTAAAATAAAAAGGTGAAAAATGGATTTTAAAAAACTAATCAAGGAACAATGGCCATACCTATATTTTTTCCTGCTGACCGTTGTGATATTTTCAGGCTTCATATTTTCGGATAAGATGCTTTTCGGCTCCGATACGATAGGCGCCGGTATCATGTTTCGTTCCTTTTATGCCGATTTTGTAAAAACATTTCACCGCATACCGCTCTGGAACCCATATATTTTTGGCGGATTGCCATTTGTGGATGCCATGCACGGGGATTCATTTTATCCATTGGCCGCCCTTCAATTCATAATGCCTATTACAAAAGCATTGGGATATAAATTGGTCATTACCGTATTCCTGGCTGGCGTTTTCATGAATTTGTATCTCCGGAAAATGAAGCTCTCGAAATGGGCTTCGGTAGTCGGCGCGACAGCTTATATGCTTTCGGGATTCCTGGTATCATTGGTGTATGCCGGCCACGACGGCAGAATGTATGTAACCAGTCTGTTGCCATTGCTTCTGTTCACGATGGAAATCGCATTCGACAGGCGTAAGCTATTCTGGTGGTGGCCATTTTCGATAACATTCGGACTGTCTGGTCTTGGCCAATCATCCGCAATTTGCCTATTTCGCCATGTGGCTGACAGGGGCATATTTTCTGCTTCGTGTAATTTCTATTTATATCAAGGAAAAACAGATAAAATTAATTGCAATGCCTTTTATCGGTTTTATCGCCGCTTTAATATTCGGCTTGGCCTTATCTTCGGTGCAGATTATACCCACACAGGATTATGTCAGGAAATATTCTCCGCGAGCCGAAGGTGGTAAAGGATACGAATATGCGGCGTCATGGTCATTGCATGCCGAAGAGGCTTTTACGCAGTTGGTACCGGGTTTTTCCGGATACAGCAGTATGCAAAACCATCCGCCATTGACTTCTGAGCAGACATATTGGGGCAAAAACTATTTTAAGATAAATAGCGAATACGCCGGATTTACCGCTTTGCTGCTGGCATTAATCGGGCTTTTTATTTATCGCGATCGTTATTCCTATTTTTTTCTGGGGACAGCGATATTCGCGTTGCTTTACGCCCTCGGCGACGGGGGTTTCATCTTCAAGATCATTTATTATGTCGTGCCGTTTGTGGATAAATTCAGGGCGCCGTCCACTATAATGTTCTTATTCTGTTTTTCGGTAGCATTTCTTGCGGCAAGGGCGGTTGACGAGATCAGCAAAATAAAGAAGACCGTGGCCACTATGAGAATCTTCTGGGGCCTGGTTATCGCCGCCGGCGCATACGTGCTCGGGGGGCTATTGACAAGTATTGGCGGTTTGAAATTCATGGGAATCTATACGTCGATATTTTTCCCCAAGATTGAGATTGGACAATTGGATATCCTTAAAACTAATCTCCCTAATATTACAGTAGGCTTTTTTATAGGCGCGCTTATTATCGGGGCGACCCTGGTGATATTCTGGTCGATTATGAGGAAAAAGACCACCGTGAGCACGATGGCAATAGTATTTTTGATAATGATAGTAATCGACAACTGGCTTATCAACGATATGCGCTTTATCAGACCGGTCGATCCCACTCCCTATTTCGCCAAACCGGCTGCGGCGGAATTCCTGAAAAATCAGCCCGGTTCATTCAGGTGTTTCCCATTTCCACAAACACTCTCAAGCGATGATAAATTGGCGCAGTTCGGATTGGAAGAGGCGGCCGGATATCATGGCAATCAGCTTCGCTGGTACAATGATTTTATCGGCGGCAATAACCTGACTAATTTATTTACCAAGCCCGCAGGATTAGCGTTAACCAATACCCGCTATCTATTGGGAAAAGACCCTCGCTTAACAAAGCAAATGGATGGCGTGCAATCATTCGAATTAGCCAATATTGCGGGTGATGTGAGGATTTATCGCAATAAGGCGGCATTGGATAGGGCGCGGATTATTTATGATTATCAGGTAGTTTCTGATCCAGACCAGATGTTATCAGCAGTCTTCGATCCCAAATTTGACTTTGTAAATAAGATCGTAATCGATAGACAGCCGAAATCCAATATCGTAAAGCCAGCAGCTATACCGGGGGACACAGCTTATATGGAAAATACAGTCCCCGACAGAATAAAAGTTAAGGCCAGACTATCGGCACCGGGTTTTTTGGCATTGCAGGATAACTGGTACCCATATTGGAAAGCGTTCGAGGGCAAAACTGAGGTGCCAATTTATCGCTGCGATTACACATTTATGGCAGTTGAACTGCCCGCAGGCGATCATGAGCTGGAATTAAGAATCGAGAATCCCTATTATAATATCAGCAAAACCGTCACCGAATTATCATGGTTGATATTTTTCTGCGGTGTAATTGGCGGGGTTATTTATAAGTATACAGGGATTTGGAAGAAAAAAGAATAATACGCGTTTTTTAGCTAATTGGAATAATCCGATTTTGTATTTCTGAGCAATTTTGCGGGATTGCCGACCATAATCGAATTGGGCGGTACGTCATGTAGAATAACGCTACCCATTCCGATCATCGAATATTCACCGATATTGACATCGTTAATGACAGAGCATCCCGCGCCCAGGTAGCACGACAGTCCAATTTTGACATTGCCGGAAACAGATACTCCCCCGGTAATACAGGTATAATCACCGATATTATCATCATGGCTGATCACCGAGTTTGGCAATATTATGACGTGATTGCCGATATGAGCGTTGGATGTGATAGTGACATTCTGAAATATCACTGTGCCGACACCCAATATGCGCCATCTTGGATACGCTCGCAGTAGGGTGAATTACTGTTGTGAATCGATCGAGCTTAATGCCGGTCTTGGATATAATATCTTCCTTGCGCCAAAAATTTGCCGGGCTGCCGATGCCATTTACGAAAAGCGCCTGCTTATATTTTTGGGCAGATTCCAGTGGCCCAAGGACCTTCGCGCCGCCAAATATCTTGCCCCATTTGGACTTATCATCATCGAGAAAGCCCAGGCACTGGTATTTCTTCGATTTTCCAGCACGATTGATATCGTTTATGGTATCGAGGATATCGACACAATTGCCGCCGGTGCCGAAGATTATTATTTTTTTCAAAGCTGCCATATTCCTGAAGCTTTTTAGTATATGAATGAATACAAGTCAATAATTCTCAAATGGCCAAACCAGGAAGATTATCATCGGAATTTGATAAAATGGACATTAGAGGCATTTGAATATTATGGATGCGGCCGCAATCCTCAGTTTTTTGTGCTTGCGATAGAAAGATATAATTTATATTATGGTTAAATTTTGAGGATATGTGTCGAAGAAAATAATAAAAATGGAGAGATAAAATTATGATGCAGACAATGCGGAATTCCGCCAAAGTAATATTCATTGTAGTCTTGGTGGCATTCGTGGGTTTTATGGTTTACGGCGGTTTGATGAGCGTTTTTGCCAGCAAGAATAGAGGCGCAGGCGCCCCTCCGGGAGTGGTGGGCACAATAAATGGTGAAAACATCCCATATACAAAGTTTTCAAACGCCCTAAGCGCGAGAACCCAGGCTCTCTACAAGGATGGCCAAGAGCCGAGCGAAGATGACCTGCAAAGGGTTTCTAATGAAGTCTGGAATTCTATCACAACCATTACTCTTATCGAGCAGGAAGCCGCCAAGCACGGCATTGCTGTTACCGATGCTGAAGTAGCCCAATTCATGCGCCAGTCCCCGCCAAAAGAAATCACGGAGTCCAAAAATTTTCAGACCGAAGGCAAATTTGATATGTCAAAATATCAGGGCTGGCTGCAGCAAATGGCGATGTCCGGCGATCCGCAGATGATAAATATATTGAAGGATTTCGAGGATCAGATCAGACAGCAGTTGCTAATCTCGCGCCTGCAAGAATTCGTGCTTTCGATGGTACGTGTGACTCCCGAAGATGTAAAGAATGATTTTGCAGAGAAAAACGACAAGATCAAAGTCAAATATATTACTATTCCGGCCGGCGATTACGATTCCACAATAACTACGGTTCCCGATTCCGAAATCAAGGCCCGATATGATAAGGATTTAGAGCAGTATAAGGTCCCCGAAAGAGCTGTAATTAGCTACGTTCAATTTCAGAGACTGCCAAGCGACGAAGACTATGCCGATGCCAAAATAACTATAGATGAAATCCTCAAAGAAATCAGAGGAGGCGCGGACTTCGCCACAATCGCCAAAGAAAAATCGGAGGATAAAGGCTCCGGGGCCAAGGGCGGAGATTTAGGCTGGTTCGGTGAGGGACAGATGGTTCCGGAGTTTACTGAGGCGGTTAAGAAGCTGACAAAAATTGGCGAAATTTCAGAACCTGTTAAAACATCATTTGGCTGGCATATCATCAAGCTGACAGGAAAGCGTGTAAGCAAGGATAACAAACCCGAATTTCAGGCAAGCCATATTTTAATTAAGGTTGAGCCATCAACCGAGACATTATCTCGTCTTGAGCAGAAAGCCGATAATCTTAAGGTCGACGCCATGAAATCGGGATTAAAGACTATAGCCGAGGAACAGGGTCTTACTGTAAATGAGACAAAACCGTTTGCAAAGGGCGCCGCGATTCCCAATTTAGGGCCGAATCAATCCCTCAGCGATTTCGCATTCAACGCCAAAGACGGCGACATATCAGAAGTAATCCCATCGAGAAGCGCATTTTTGGTCGCCCAGTTGGTTAAGAAGCTACCGGCGGGTTACACACCATTGGAAGAGGCCAAGGATCGAATTCAAAGAATGATCCTACGGGATAAACGAGCCGAATTGGCACAGCAACGCGGCCAGCAATTAGCCGACGAAATCTCATCGGGAAAAGCTTTTGAGCAAATTGCCGCTGAATCGGGCAAGCCGGTTCAAGAAACTGATTTTATCACACGGTCAATGTTCATACCTAAAATCGGCAATGATCCTGACTTTATCGGAGCATCGTTTAGCCTGACTCCTGCAAATCCTGTGTCCAAAATGGTAAAATCCCGTAGCGGAGCATACATTATAAAATTGGTAGACCATCAATTGCCTGATTTCAGCACTATGTCACCCAAGACAGATTCGTTGAGGCTGGAAATGATTAATACCAAGCGAAAAGATCTCTGGAGTAAATGGGTAACGTCATTGAAGGATAAGGCGAAAATCGAGGATTACAGGACATCTTAAACTGTAATGAGTAAGCCCTTAAGAAATTTAATCATCATCGCTGTTTTAATTTTATCCGGGATTCTGGCGACAATAATCGTCAGATCCCGGATTTTAAATTCGGCTGAAATCGAAAAGAATAAATTCATTTGCGCTTATACGGATCTGGCAATCGCGAAAGAGCAGTTTCCGGAGGGGAGCGATTCGCTTCGAATAAAATTTTCAGAAATCTTATAAGATGTATGGCACTGACTCTACCTGGATAAAAGGGTATTTACAAAAATATTCCAACGACCTGGCGACTAAGGCCGGATTGTGGGCTAAGATAGCAGACAGGTTAGATTCACTCAGGCTTGTTACGAACAAAATTCCAAATTAATCTAAAATAAACGCAGATTCTATATGATTTATAATAGGAGATTTATCCTTCTGCCAGATAATTGCGATTACATCAAAACGGATTTCATCGGGCTCCTCGCAGATCAAAGATAGATATTCTCCGGCCGCAATGGCGATTCTTTTTTGCTTGGTTTTCGTGACTCTTAATTCCGGAGGACCAAGTGCCGTATTGCGAAGCGTCTTTACTTCCACGAAGACGATGGAATTATCCTTTGAGGCAATCAGATCAATTTCATAGCGGGTCTGGCGCCATTTCACTTCTCTGATCGTGAATCCCTTGGCGCGTAGAAACGATGCCGCGATCTCTTCGCCTTTATCCCCTAATTTTTTTCGATCCATTTACGCCTTTTCCTATAATCCACGACGCTACCAGTACGACTAAAAATGCCAGTATAAATCTGAATGGCACAATAATCAGCGGATTTGCTCCCTGCGCCACAAATAGCAATGTATCCTCAATCATAGCATGGCATAGACCAAGAAATAATGCCACGAGAAAACTTTGTTTTGCGTCGATACGGCCAGAGCTTGATTCACCGATTAAGACACCGCCGCCATATGTGATTCCAAACAGGATTCCGGCGATCAAGGGATAAATCGATTCTTTTTGGAAACCTATTAATCTGGCGACCGGTAGAAGGAAATTGGTAAAGCGATCGAGAATATTGAATTCGCGGAAAATCTCGAGAACTATCATCAATGGTACTACAATCGCAAAAACGAGAAAAAGCAGTTTTCCCAGACCAATTGATGTCGTTGTGATAAATTCCATGTTTTATGCCGGTAGGGTTAAATTTAGAATAAATGATACAATTAATGAAATTACCAAGCGCAGAGTTGTAATCAAATACATTCTGGCTTTCATCTTCCCTATCACGGCGCTTTCCATGATTTGCGAATGAGATATACCGAGCATAATGGCCAATATCGTGATCTGTCTGACATCTAACCCCAAACCAGCAATTATTGCCAAGGGCCGCGTAGATATTTACGAAATTACCAGTGACTACCGCCAGGGCCGAGGCGCCCGGCAGGCCGAAATATTTCATGAATGGCGCAAAGGCGTTGCTTATTATATCCATTATCGGGGTTAGTTTGAGTAAGGCGACTGCAATATAAACAGGTATCATTACCACGCACAATTGCAGGAACGCGTAAATACCTTTTCCAATACCCGATTTCGCAGAAATGATTATTCTGGAAAAAACAGAGGATTTGACAATAGAATCTTGAGTCAATTTAATTGCGGGTTGCGCCGACCATGCGATCGAAATCATCCCAGAATCCGGGATGCGACAATTCAACGCATTCAGCATCCTTAATGACAGTCTGACCATGAGCTATCAAACCGGCAACCGCGAATGCCATGGCGATTCTATGGTCGCCGAATGTTTCAATTTCAGCGCCATCGAGTTCTCCGCCGCCATCGATCGCCATGCCATCGTCGAGTTCCCCTACCTTGACTCCCATTCGACGGAGATTGGCCGCAATGACCTTGATACGGTCGGTTTTCTGGTTGCGCAATTCATAAGCGTCGCGGATGACGGAAGTGCCCTGCGCGGCGGCCGCGACTATTGACATTATGGGAAGCTCATCTATGATTGTCGGGATTAATTCGCCGACCATGCGGCGGCCTTTGATTTGGGCAGATTTAATTTCAATTGAACCGACAGGCTCGAACCCATAATCGCCATTCTGCCTGACCGTGATGGGGGCTTTCATTTTTTTCAAGACTTCGACAAATCCCAAGCGCGTAGGATTCAGGCTGACATTTTCGACGGTAACTACTGAATTTTTGACAAGCAGTCCGGCGATCAGGAAATTGGCGGCGATAGATAAATCTCCAGGAATAACAACCGGTTTCGGCGCCAATTTTTGGCCGCCTCTTAATGATAGCATATCACCCTTAATATCAACAGAGACAATTCCCTGGGCCTTTTTGAATCGTTTCGCGAGAGGGTCTTCATTGACCGGCTTTTGCTCGTAGTGGCTTTTGCGAATCTTTATTCCGAAAAATGCCATCATTCGTTCAAAATGATCGCGGCTCGGAAGCCGTTCAATAATTTCAGTGTCACCTTCCGCAGAAAGGCCTGCAAGGAGCATCGCGCCTTTGACATGTGATGATGTCACAGGCACAGGGTATCTGATTCCCTTAAGCCTCCCGCCCTTGATATGCAATGGAAATCTGAAATTGTTGGATTTTATTTCGGCGCCCATTTTTTCAAGCGGCTCGATAATTCTCCTCATGGGAAGCATCGAGATAATTTCGTTGCAGATTATATCGGCTTCGAAATCGCCGGCCGCCAAAAGTCCGCATATCATTCTGGCTGCTGGCCCCGAATAACCGACATCGATTGGCTCTGATGGCGCGATCATCCCTTCCAGACCCTTACCATGAATAATGGTTGAGTCGCCATTTGATTCGACCTCAACTCCGAGTTGACTTAAACATTTTAGCGCCGATTGGCTTTCGAGACTGGTGGCGTAATTTTTGATTTCTACCGGACCATTACATAAGGGCGCCAGCAATGCAAGCCTGGTAGAAATAGCGTGATCCCCAGGCAGACTCAAAGTCGCCCTCAGATTGGTTGCAGAATTAATTATCTTGTCCATTTCAAAATCGCTATCCCATTGCTATATGTTGATTATTACTGGATTATTCTATTTACAAATTTTTACATCATTTTCGGAGCCTTGAGACCCAGGATATAAAGCCCTGAGCTTACTACTAATCTAACGCAATCAATTAAAATTAACCTGGCGTTTGCCTTATATTCGTTCGAAGACAGGATTCTATCCTCGGCAGACCTATATCTCTGGTAATATGTATTAAACAGGCCGCAAAGTTCAAGTAAAAAAGAAGAAATTATGAACGGTTCGAAATCGTCGCCGGCCTTTTCTATAATATCGGGATATTCCGCCAGCTTCTTAGCGATCGCGAATTCCTCGGGCAATGTCAATTGGCTGGCATCGAAATCCTCGGGCAAAGGCTTGCCGTATTTTCTAATTACACTGCAAATCCTGGCATGCACATACTGGAGATTCGGACCCGTATTGCCACTAAAATCAAGCATACGATCCCAATCGAATGATATATCGGTGTCTCGCTTGAATGCCAGATCTGTAAAGACAACTGCGCCGACTCCGACCGCAAAGGCGGTCTCGTCAGGGTTAGGATGATCGGGACTATTTTCCTTGATAATTTTTTTCGCCAATTCGACTGACTTATTAATGACATCTTCGAGAAATACCGTATTCCCTTTGCGGGTGGACATCATCTCATCGCCCAATTTCACCCATCCGAAGCTGACATGATAGCAGTCTTTGGCCCAATCATTGCCCAAAAGCTCAATCACCTTAAATAATTGTTTGAAATGAAGCGACTGGGCAACATTAACTACATACAGCATTTTGTAGAAATTATAATGCTCCCTGCGATAAAAGGCCGCGGCCAGATCGCGAGTGGCGTAAAGAGTTGTGTCATCGCTTTTTTTAATAAGCATCGGGGTCATGCCGAATTTTTCCAGATCGACAATCGTAGCCTCCCTGCTTTCCGAAAGAAGGCCGGACTTTTCCAGCATAGATTGTGTCTTGGGAATTAGGTCATTGTAAAATGATTCCCCAGCGTAGCTTTCGAATTCGACACCGAGAATTTTATATATTTTGTCGAATTCCTTTCGGCTCAGCTCAGAAAAATGATTCCACAATTTAATATTATCGCTTTGGCCTTGTTCGAGCCGTTTGAATTCCTCACGTGCCTTCGATGTTAGGCTAGGGTCCTTTTCTTCTTCCTGATGAATTTTTACATAGAGATCGAAGAGATGCCCGATAGGATCTGAATTTAGTTTCGTTTCATCACCCCAGAGCCTGAACGCCGCAATGAGTTTGCCGAATTGTGTGCCCCAGTCGCCCAGGTGATTGACGCCTACAACATTGTACCCTTGAAATTCGTAAATCCTTTTGAGGGCCGCTCCGATTACTGTCGAACGAAGATGCCCGATACCGAATGGCTTGGCGATATTGGGCGACGAATAATCGATGACTATGGTCTTGTCCTTGCCGATATCGCTACTCCCGAAATGGTCGCCTTCTTTTCGGATTGAAGATATAATTGAATTGATTGCATTCGTCCTATTCAGGAAGAAATTCAAATATGGCCCTTGAGCTTCGATTTTCTGAATCACATTATCGGCAGATAATTTTTGGGCAAAATCTTGCGCGATAATATTGGGTGATTTTCTCAACGCTTTTGAGAAAATAAAACAGGGTAACGCCAGATCGCCCATAGATTCATCGGGAGGTTTTACGATTGCCGAAATGACCTGATTTTTATCGATTTCAGCGGATGCCGAAATCATTTCTGCTATATGGATTTTAAACTGCTTCAAATATAAAACAATCCTGAATAAGCTATTTTGGAAGGTCCTTCTTGCATGATGGTATTGTTTTCGATATCCCATTGAGTCTTGAGACTGCCACCCGGCATTCGAACAGAAACCTGACCCTTAGTATAGCCAAGCAGACCAGAAATTACTGTAGCGGCGGCCGCGCCCGACCCGCAAGCTGAGGTTGCTCCGGAGCCCCGCTCCCAAGGCATTACGGTTATACTTTTGGGTGAATCTATATGCGTGAACATGACATTAATTCTATTCTTGAATAATGAATTTTTCTCGATCTCTCTGCCGATATTTTGCCAGTCGAAATTAAAATTGTCAACAAAAATCACTGCATGCGGATTGGAAACCGCGAGGCAATATAGAGTATAGGTTTTGGAAGATACTTTTATTTTCAGACCCAAACCATTCTTAAGATTTTTATTCAGGCCTACATCTTCCGGAGAAAATGATGGCGAATTTAATCGGGCCATGACAATGGCGGCAGCATCCTTGGAACTTATTATTTCGGCCTGGTAACTGTCCCATTTAGTCGAGATTGAATATTTTTTCTTTTTAGAGCCAAGAATCCAATTCAAAAAAAGCACCGCGCCGCGTAAGCCGTTGCCGCAGAATTCAGCTTCGCTGCCATCGCTATTGAAAATAGTAATGGCAGCGGTATTCTTATCTGAGGGATCGATTACAATCATGCCATCCGAGCCAGCGCCCCTATGCCTATCTGACATAGACTTTGCCAATAATGGCAAACTGGTTTTTAATTTCGACACCGATTTTTTGAGGACATAGACATAGTCATTGCCAAGTCCTTCAATTTTTATGAATGGTATTTCCACTAATTGAGCCTATGTTTGATTAAGCTTTTTTCACGACACTGGCCAGCCGTCTAATGCCTTCGACGATATTTCCCTCAGTGGCATTGCAGAAATTGATACGCAGCGTGCTATCATCGGGCGTGACACTATAGAAATATTTGCCCGGCACATAAGCGACACCGGCTTTGAGAGCCGTCGGCAAAAGCTCGGAAGACGAAATCCCCGATGGCAATTTGACCCAGAGGAAAAGTCCGCCTTCGGGTTCGGTCCAGGTAGTGCCATCGTCAAAAAACTTGCGCAAAGTTTCAATCATAATATTGCGCCTTATACCGTAAGCTTTTTTGATAACCTCGATATAGGCGTCGAGCGCGCCGTCCTTCGCAAATTCGTAAATGACGTATTGCGGGAATGTCGCGGTATGCAGGTCGCAAGCCTGTTTCATCCTTTCGCAGAATGAGATAATCTGGGGATCGGCGGCGATCCAAGCAATTCTGAGACCGGGAGAAATAATTTTCGAAAATGTCCCCAGTTGAATAACATGCGCGCCGCCCATAACCTTGAGCGACGGGACATTCTCGCCAGAATAGCGAAGCTCGCCATAAGGATTGTCATCGACTATGGGAACATCGTACTTAATTGCCAGATCAACAAGAGCTTTGCGTCTGGATTCCGACCAGGTAATTCCCGACGGATTCTGGAAATTGGGGACTACATAGATAATTGCCGGATCGTGAGCGGCGATTTTCTTTTCGAGATCATCAGGCAACATGCCATCATTGTCAGTTTTCACCGAAACAAATTTGGCATCATAGAATGAAAACGCTTGAAGTGCGCCAAGATATGTCGGCTCTTCGGTAAGAACTACAGAGCCCGGTTCGATAAAGACTCGGCCAATTACATCAAGCCCCTGCTGTGAACCGCCGGTGATCTGGATGGCGTCCGGTGAATACTTGAAACTGCCCGACGACAATCTTTCCGCAATGAAATTCTTAAGCAATGGTACACCGGTGGTGAGACTATACTGTAATGAATCAGGACCATATTTATCAAGAACTCTAATACAAGCTTGCTTGATATCGTTGATAGGAAATAATTCGGGGGCTGGCAAACCGCCGGCCAAATTAATCACTCCGGGTTTGGTAGAATCTTTTAGAATTTCTCTTATAATCGAGCTCTTTAATGTCCGAGCCCGCGTAGAAAAATGCCATCGATCGACTAACAACTTTTCCTTATCCAAGACATTCTTTCCCGCCATGTTTTACCACCTCAAAATAAGTTCAAAATCACCATGAGGAAAATAGGAAATAAGAGTATTAAGTCAAGGATAATCGGAATAAATTAATCCAATTTTGTCCCGGCGAAAGTTATCGCTTCTTCGCCGTGAATTTCTCGTAATTTATCAATTACTTCGTCGATTTTTTTTGATTTTTTCACCGGTTCATAATCAATCAAATATTCATCGTAATTTTCAGCCTGCCGTTTCCGGAGATTGGAAATATTGACTCCGATAAGCCTGATCGGATGGTCGAGAAATCTATTTTCCAAGAGCAGATTTTTAGCCGCCTTGAATATCTCTTGTTCGTTATTAATATAGACATTGTAGCTTATCGCGCGGGTAACTAACTTGAAATCAGATTTTCGAATTTTCAGATTGACTGTTCTGCCCTCGTAATCGTGTAATCTAAGGCGACGGGCTACTTTATCAGACAGATAGAGCAGCAGGCTCAGAATTCTATCGGGGTCTTTAGTATCTCTATGGAATGTGTGTTCATGCCCCATCGATTTGGTATCGCCTTCTTCGTGGCTCGCCCTAACCTTATCCTCTCCCTTACCGTTAGCCATACCGATAAGCGCCTCACCGACTATACCGAACATATTTTTCATCTGTGCCTTCGATGTTTTCGCCAGGTCGCTGATTGTATTAATACCATATTTCTTCATCGCTTCTGCCGATTTCGGACCAACTCCCCAGAGGTGCTCTACCGGCTGACCCCATAAAAATTGTTGAACTTGATCTGGAGGGATTATCACGAGTCCATTAGGTTTATTCGATGACGACGCCATTTTGGCCACAAATCGATTGGGGGCTATTCCAATCGAGGCTGTCAAATCCAATCTATGTCTGATTTCATCTTTGATGCTAAAAGCCAGCTTTTCCATCCCGCCATATCGTTCCCATATCCCCGTGATATCAACAAATGACTCGTCTATCGAGACTGGCTCCACTATGGGTGAGAAAGCTCTTAAAATCTTCATCACTTCTGCTGACATGTAGGAATATTTATCCCCAGAAGTATCGATATAAATGCCATCGGGACAAAGCTGATGCGCCTTTTTCATCGGCATTGCCGAATGAATACCGTAATTTCTGGCCTCGTAGGAGCAGGTTGAGACCACTCCCCTGGAATCCGCCGGTCCGCCGATTATTACCGGTTTCCCCCTTAATGCCGGATGTATTGTTTGCTCGATAGCCGCGAAAAAAGCGTCCATATCCAGATGCATGATAACCCTGCTATTTTTCCATTGATCGCCGTTCATGATATTCTATTCTACCCAGATTTTATTCAAAACCCATGAGGTATTGCGTTCATCGTAAGCGAGCTGGAAAAAATTGGATGAGTTATCGAGCACCGCGAAGTAGCGAATTTTATGGGCGCCGACATCGGATTTCCACGAGCCGGTGACCTGTTTGATTTTGATGGATCGTCCATTCCAGCGAAATTTGAGCGGCTGCATTCGCCCCGACTCAAAGATCACAATGACATCCACCGATTCTTCAATATCCTGGTACATAAAATTCAACGGTTTGAAAAAACATTTAATTATGTTATTTTCAAATCCACCACTTCACCAACTTTAATAGGCGGTCTTTTCCGGATCGCATTCAAAGATCCAAAAACTCTGGGCTCGTCAAATCAAATAAGAAAGATCAAATTTGCAGGTTTTTTTTCGATACATTTTTATTTTCCAACATCATCAAACTGCCTCACATCCTCCTCAACAATCCGATGACCTTGCCCGCAATGGCAAAAGCCTGGGGTTTCCTTTTCCACGATTATCGGGCCGTATTCGGGATTGGCTGGTTCGAGACGGATTCGCCGTTTCTCAGGAAAGAACTTTTTGACAGTGGCCTCATCGCCGATTTGCGCCACGATGACATCGCCGGGATCGGCCGACTGCTGCTTTTTAACAAGCACGAAATCGCCATCGAAAATACCGGCATCGATCATCGAATTCCCCTGAACCTTGAGCGAGAAAACCTCCTCGCCGGGGATAAATTCACTATCGAGCAAGAAACTGCCTTCGATATTTTCCTCTGCCCAGATAGGCGAACCGGCGGCAACCCGTCCAACCCAGAATATCTCGCGGAACCGTTGCGACGTCAGGCTGTCCACAGTCTCTTTTAGAAGCTCAATACCGCGCGAAGTGTAACGGTCTCTTTTGATATACCCTTTTCGTTCCAACGCTTCCAGTACCGCTCTGACACCATTTGTAGAACGGATTTTAAACTGTTCGCCGATCTCCCTGATCGATGGCGGTCTGCCCTTGCCTCGTACCATTTCCCTGATAAATTCGAAGATTTCTCTTTGCCTGGCTGTCAAGTCTTTGGCCATGACATCCCTCCTGTATATTGATGTTTTTGTATTCCCATATAGTTCATCCGGCTATTTATCGCTCCCCAGCACTAAATATTTGTACCCTGCATAGAAATATACTGTTCATATGTTCAATCGTCAAGAAAAAAATATAATTTAGCGGATTTTTTTTGCTAAGGCACTATCCCGAGCCAACTTCTTGCAGTACAATAGATTTCTTTTCATTAGATGCCGCTAAGGGGAGAAATATAGAGAATTTAGTCCCATTATCGGAGGATGATTCCACCTCGATTTTGCCATCAAGACAATCGATAATTCTGGCCACTATAGAAAGACCCAGGCCGGTGCCATCTTGCTTTGTGGAGAAGAAGGGATCGAAAATCTTATCCATCAACCCTTCGGGAATGCCGGATCCGGTATCAGATACAATCAATTTAACCATTTTCGGCCTGCCGATTTCCAGACTATCGGCTGTTGAAATTTTAATCTGTCCACTAGCACCCAATGCCTGTGCTGAATTGAGAATCAGATTCCAGAGAATTTGCTTCAATTGATCTTCGCTGCCGGAGACAATAATCGGCTGCCTATGAATATTTGATGAGATAAGAATGGAATCATTTACCTGATGATTGACCTTAACCAGTCCGATAACTTCGGAAATCACGGAAACAAGATCGCACTTGCTCGATGATGTTTTGGAGACACGAGAAAAATTCAAAAAATCAGTCAGAATTGTATTCAATCGAGAGGATTCTTTTAGAATTAATTGCATCAGGCGAAGATTGTCACCGGTCGGCTGTAGCTCATCTTTTAAAACTTCTACTGATCCGGAAATCGAAGCCAATGGATTCCTGATTTCATGCGCTATACCCGCGGCTAATCGTCCAACGGCGGCCAATCTCTCCGACGCCCTTATTCGAGCATCCAATTTCTTAGCCTCACTCAGGTCCTGAAAAATTGCAATGACACCTCTCAAAATGCCGCTGCCATCTTTCAATGGCGAAAAAGACAGACCGATTGGAATTATGCCTCTATCGGGCAAACGCACCTGAACCTCACCCCTAGTCTCATGTTGACCCGTCTCGAGAGCGATTCGAATCTTTATAAGGAAATCTTTGAGGCCATCCGAAAAGATGTCATTGATATTGCCGCCCCTTGCGGATTCGGGGTTGATGCCAAAAATTTCACCTGCCGCATTATTAAAATAGATTATGCGGCCATTAGCATCGACTGTCATGAGACCGGAAATCATCTGTTCGATAATTTCATTGGTTTCCAAACGGACTTTATTGAGCTCCTGCGATGTGAAAAACAGTCTTTCGGTCATATATCCAGAAATAAAGGCGAAGAAATAGAAAAGGCATAGATGCAAGAATACCGTATAGAATGCCTCATCGGATGAGACTCCCATACCAGTAAGCCTTGTGGCTTCCAATAAGCCCTGGAATATTGCGGACAAATCGAAGAATATCGGCATTGAATAGAGTAGTCCTGCCAATGTCGCAACTATAATGGAGCCCATCAAATGGAATAAAAGTCCGGCAGTAACTATCGTAATCAGGAAGAATAAGATGAATGGCGAAAAATTGGCGCCGACATGATTGACCAATAACCCTTCTATGATCAATTCGCAGGCAATTTGAACTATCAGCAAGGATCGGACAAATGATTCCGAATATCGGATTCCGATCAGGTTATGCAATAGGAGTATCAGGGTCAATGAGCTGTATATTATCAGCAGGGCGTAATTGAATGTTATAGGATTTAGGAAGACAAGGCTTGAACCCAGCAGAAAAAGGGTCGTGAGGATTCTTAATCCCAGAAACCACGGTTTTTTGCCGATTGCGGCCGACTGAAGATCTTTTATTTTGTCATTCATACAATAAAAAAGGCCTCGTCTTCATTCATGAATCACTAGAGAAGCGAGGCCTTTGATTTATCTCTATTATTGTATCTTGCCGATAATATCGAACATTGGCAGATACATTGCAATCAAGATACCGCCGATAATGGCGCCCATGAAAACAATTATTACGGGCTCGATAATAGATGTCAATGCCGCGACGGCAGCATCGACTTCCTCATCATAGAAATCGGCAATCTTGGCCAACATGTCATCCAGGCCGCCGGTCTTCTCTCCTACTGAAATCATCTGTGTAACCATAGGCGGGAATACGCCGGAATCCTTCAAAGGCTGAGTAATCGTCTCGCCCTCCGCAATAGACAACATCGATTTTCTGATAGCGTTATGAAGCACCATATTTCCAGCGGTCTTGGCCGTTATATTCAAAGCATCGAGAATTGAAACTCCCGATGATAATAGCGTCGCTAGTGTGCGGGTGAATCTTGAAATGGCGCTTTTGCGAATCAGGTCGCCTAACATCGGCATTCTCAACTTAAACTGATCGAACATCAGCCTTCCCTTGGGCTGTCTTAAAAATACCTGGAATGCGGCGATTAGGATAAAGATGGCAATTATCAATGTAACCGTATTAGCCTGGAGGAAAGTCGAAATACCAAGCACAACTTTGGTCGGCGTGGGGAGTTCCGCTCCCAGTCCGCCAAACATCTTGGCGAATGTTGGCACGATAAATCTCAACATCGCGAATGTGACGCCTGTAGCCACTACCGCAACCACGATAGGATATACTAACGCGCCTTTGACTTTTCTGGCAAGTTTGTCGGCCTTTTCTCTGTACTGAGCCAGCCTGATAAGTATGGTATCCAATGCGCCGCCGACTTCACCGGCTTCGACCATGTTTACATAAAGATCATCGAATACCTTCTTGTGCTTGCCGAGAGCCTCGGATAATGTTGAGCCGGACTGCACCGCCTCCTTGACCTCGTTGATGATCTTGCGAAATTCCGGTGATTCCATCTGGGTCGAGAGAATTTCGAGACATTGCACCATTGGCAAACCTGCCGAGATCATGGTGGCAAATTGGCGTGTAAAACGAGAGATGTCGATTTTTTTGACACCGGTCCCGAATTTGATTTTTATCTGCGACGGCTGTTTAGTTACACTGGTCAGCAGGATTTTATTGCCGCGCAAGAGCCTTTCAAGTTCGGCCCTGTTCTTTGCCTTGAGCTCGCCCTGAACCTGCTTCCCACCCAAGGACTTGCCTTTATATTCGTATACAGGCATGCTTTACCTCGCTATTTGGCCTGCAGCATTTTTCTGGTGCCATCCGGTGATTCGGAACGTCCAATCATTTCCTCGAATTCCTGAATATTGGACGATCTTGTAATGGCATCGTTTAGTGATATTTTCTTCTTATTATAAAGCTCAAATAATGACATGTTCATTGTCCTCATACCGAATTTTTGTCCGGCCTGCAACAATGAATAAATCTGGTGAATCTTATCATCTCGGATTACAGCCCGTAACGCCGGAGTTGCGACCAATATTTCCATTGCCATGACTCTTCCTCCGCCAATCTTAGGTATGAGTTGTTGCGAAAGTATGCCCTGTAGCACAAATGACAACTGTACTCGAACCTGTTCTTGCTGATTGGTAGGGAAGACATCCACAATTCGGTTGATTGCCTCGGCGGCGGAATTTGTGTGTAATGTCGCGAATGCCAAATGCCCGGTTTCGGATATGGTCAGAGCGGCTTCCATCGTCTCCAGATCTCTCATTTCACCGATCAACACAACATCGGGGTCCTGCCTCAACGCGTATTTCAACGACGCGGCAAAGCTCTTTGTATCCGAATGGACTTCTCTTTGATTGATCAGGCAATTTTTGTGCCTGTGAAGATATTCAATCGGGTCTTCGACCGTTATTATATGCATATGGCGCTCGGTATTTATTTTGTCTATCAGAGCAGCCAATGTCGTAGATTTACCGGAGCCTGTAGGTCCCGTTACCAACACCAGCCCTCGCGGCAAGTCGGCGAATTTTTGAACGACATCCGGCAATCCCAGCTCTTCGAAACTCGTAACTTTATGGGGAATTTGCCTTAAAGCCATTGCAACATTGCCACGCTGCATAAAGACATTGCAACGGAAGCGCGAAAGCTGCTCAATGCCAAAGGATAAATCCAGCTCCGAATTCTCTTCGAATTTCTGTCTTTGTCTCTCGTTTAAAATTGAATAAGCGAGCTTCTTGGTATCTTCAGGAGACAAAACATCATATTCGGTCTTAGTGAGCTTGCCGTCAATTCTCAATACCGGAGGCGCTCCGACAGTAATATGTAAATCGGAACTATTCCTTTTTACCATCAAATCCAGCAATTCGCGCAAGGTCACCATAAATTTATACCCCTTTTATTCAATTTATCGACATTATTTTACAATACTGTAATTTATAAAGCAGTCTCGGCAACTACTTCTTCAATTGTCGAAATACCGTTGCGCAATTTTTCCAGACCGGCATCCCTTAAAGTCATCATACCCTCAGCTACCGCCTGCGCACGAATTTCAGCGGTGGACGCACCCTGAACTATCATCTTTTCTATTTGAGGAGTAATCGGCATGACTTCGAATAGACCTGTTCGACCCGAATATCCGGTATCATTACAATTGCTGCAGCCTTTGCCTTCGAATATTTTCATCGTCTGGGCTTCTTCGGGCGCCAGGCCAAGAGCCTCCTTCATTTGATCGGTCAAAGGAATTTCATGACGACATTGTGTGCATATCTTTCGAATCATTCTCTGAGCCATTATCAATTTTGTCGAGGCAGCCACCAAATAGCTTGGGACTCCCATGTCTACGAGCCTATTGATCGTCGACGGAGCATCGTTCGTATGCAGGGTCGAAAAGACCAAATGGCCTGTAAGCGCGGCCTTTATCGCGATATCCGCAGTCTCGCCGTCTCGAATTTCACCGACCATTACGATATCCGGGTCCTGACGTAAAAATGATCTCAATGCCGCCGCGAATGTCAATCCGATATCTGTCTTGACTAAAACCTGATTGATACCATCGAAATTAAACTCGACAGGATCTTCGGCGGTCATGATATTGACATCGATAGTATTCAATGTTTTAAGAGCCGAATAAAGCGTAGTAGTCTTTCCCGAACCGGTAGGGCCCGTGACCAGAATCATGCCATATGGCAAGCTGATTGCTTTTGAAAAATTCTTTAGGGCAAATTCTGGAAATCCAAGTTTCGTCATATCGACCATCAAGGATTTAGGATCCAGAATTCTCATTACTATCTTTTCGCCGAAAATCGTTGGCAGGACAGATACTCGAAGGTCGATGGTTCGTTCGCCCAATTTAACCTTAATTCTTCCGTCTTGCGGTAAACGACGTTCGGAAATATCGAGGTCGGCCATGATTTTCATACGTGAGATAATTGCGGCGCGATACTTGAATGGAATAGGAGCCATTTCTTGTAATGCACCATCCAATCTGAAGCGAACTCTGACCCTTTTTTCGTAACATTCGAAATGAATATCCGAAGCGCCTTTTTTAATAGCATCAGCGATAATACCGTCGACCAGCTTGACCAGAGGCTTTTCCTGCACCTGAGACTGCAGATCCTGCTCCGAGGGCAAATCCTCTTCGGTTTCTTCGACTACCTCTAGTTCGCTGCTCATCCCTTTTATGATTTCATTCAGGCCGCCGGAATCATCGTAATAAATTTCAATAGCTTTTTGAATTGTATTTTCCGGCGAAATTACAGGCTGAATATTACATCCGGTAATAAACTTGATGGCGTCAAGAACATAGATATTGTTTGGATCGGAAATAGCTACAACCAGGGTCTTCCCGAATTTTGAAATAGCTATTACGTTGAATTTTCTGGCGATATCAGGCGGAATCAGCTTGACGATATCGGGATTGAGCTCGATATCATTTAATCGAATGGCTCCGATATTAAGTTGTTTGCCTATGAATTCAGAAATAATATTTTCGTCGGGGACAGCACCAAGCTTCACAAGGATTTCGCCGAGCTTGCCGGCGCCATCCTTCTGCATTTCCAACGCTTTCTGAAGTTGATCTTCGGTGATTTTGCCGGCTTTAACCAGCATTCGGCCGAGTTCGAGAGCCATCTTGATTCCTACCCCTTTAGACTATGTGAAAGATCCTCGGCCAGCCTAATCCTGAAATATATCATTTAGTTTGGCGTCGGCCGAATCAGAAAATTCCTGACCTAGGACAACGTCAGATCGATTGCCTTTATTCTCGCTTTCGAGAATTTCCTTGAGGGTTTCGCTGATTTCTTTAGCGTAAAGGCGAATCATTCCGATTGTCGTGCGATCATCGAAAATGACAACCAGAATTGTCCTCTCGCCGATCAATGAAATATGAATATGATCTTTCTTCCCCTGATGGAAAAGCACTGAAAATTCAGGCTCTCCGACTAGTCGGGCTATTTCCTTGGTTGACGCAAAGCTACCAGCTAAAAGCGCGGCAAGAGCTGTAGTATCAAGCGTATGTGTAAAGCCCTGTCGGGTTATCAAATGACCGTCTTTATCTACAAGCAGGGCGCATTTCGCCTCGGATTCCTTAATAATCCTGTTCAGCGCTTTGTCGATCTGTTTGATCTGATCCTCATAAAGGACGTGTTGTTCTTGAGCCAATTTATACCTCCTTTTATCGCCGATTATTCTTCTTCATCGTCAGATTTTTTAAGCCATTTGAAAAGGCTGAATTTTCCCTTTTTCGCCCTTATTTTCCGGCTTTCTGCCATCTGTGGTTTTCCGAGAGGCAATGGATTCTTTATCACTATTTCAGATATCTGGGTCGCCTCTTCATCGAAATTTTCCTTCTGAGCCTTTTTGCCATACAAAACATCATCTGGTATATCGTCTAATACGTATTTACTTTTTTTTATAGACTTCGTTTCCGCCGCCACCTCCGGTTGAATTTCCGAAGACGGGCTTTCGTCCTTTAGAATTGACCTTTCGGTTGTTTCTTCAAGGTCGTCTTTCTTTTGAGCGGTTTGTTCACCGTTTTGTTTTTCCGGGTTATCGGAAACCACTACAGTAGTATGCACCTCGGCTTCCGAGACAATAGCCGGCGGCGCTGATGGTTCATCATTGTCTTCTATTTCATGAATGGGAATTCCCATTTCCGTGCTTTGAGGAACACTTATTTTTTCCTCGACAAGAGTCTGCATAGCCGCGGCCCTAACCGCCTCGGCTTTGGGAGCAGAAGGCTTAACAATCTGCGGAGCGGGTTCAGGCATTACCGGAGCGCTTTGAACTTGCTTTGACGCGGCTCCAACAGCAACCGGCTCAGGTTTTGGCGCGATACGTCCAGGTTCCATTCTTTTCGAACGGACCTGATCAAGTACCATCTTGCTGATGGCCTTAAGTGTTTTAAACACGCCTTCGCCCGTGGAAGCGACCGCCTCGTGGTAGGGAATTCCCATTGGATTCAAAATCCTTTGGAGTTCTTCGATTGAGACAATATTAGGTAAATCCCTCTTATTATACTGTATTACCATAGGAATCTGCTTGATGTCGTATCCATATTCTTCCAAATTGTCTTTTAAATTCTGAATGGATTCTACATTTTCATCCATTTTTTCATTCTGACTGTCGGCAACAAAAACAAGCCCGTCGACGCCTCGAAGCACGAGCTTTCGAGTGGCGTTGTAATAGACCTGGCCGGGAACGGTATAAAGCTGGAATTTGGTCGCGAATCCCTGGATAGTACCGACATTAACCGGTAAAAAATCGAAATACAAAGTTCTGTCCGCATCGGTCGCGAGGCTTATCAATTCTCCTCTAGTATCCTGCGGCACTTTCTTGAAGACGTACTGCAAATTTGTCGTCTTGCCCGAAAGTCCCGGACCGTAGTAGACAATTTTTGATATTATTTCTTTAAAGGCGTAGTTTATTGATACCATAATTAGTGCGCCCTTTATTTATTGATTCTTTATTTGAGCAATCGCATTTTTAATTTCTAATCTTATCAATCCTACATTAACATTAGGTTCAGTTACCACCGCGAGTATTCCGACCCCGGCATCATTTAGGAATATTTTGCCCTGTTCGGCTTCGATAGTAATCCTCTCGGGGACATGCTGTTTCATCCTCTCGAGCGCCTTATTGACATTTGACATGATCGACGCGGCCAACGCGCCAACGGTCTCATCTTCGAGATTTGAATCCAAATCGGCGGCAATTATAATCCCGTCCGCTCCCACCAGCATCGAACCCTTGATGCCGGATGTCTTGTTCAATTCGCCTAAAATATCATACATGAACATCCTCCATATTCTTTGCGATGTAACTCGTAGTCAGTTTTTGCGTAGCTGACGTAGAGGGATATTTTTCTTTTACAAATGAAGTTATCATTTCTATAGACCTTGTTATCCTGATATTCAGAAGATCGTCGGCATGTCTGTCGGCGGCAACAATTAGATACATGTTGGAGGATTTGGCGATAGTCAACCAGTGTCTTCCGGTTTTCAAAACAACGTATTCAATTTCGGGACCGATCAAACGCTTTAATTTGAGGCCGACGTCCGTGACCAGGGTCAGCCCCAGAGCCGCATAACTTTCAGCATCGAATGCTTCAGCGCCTCCCTTGGCGATGATCAGACCTTCGTCGTCGCAGACCACCGCCCCGATCACTCCGGAATATTCAGTCAGATAATCGACCGAAGATTGAAATCTATTTATGATCTTAGTGCTCTTCACTCGACCTCCTCCTGATTTTTCCTGCTTTCAGAATTCTCCAGTTGTTGAAATATCTCGGCGACCTTCAGCCTTAATGATCCCAAACTGACATCATCGCGCGTCAGGATGACCACAAGGAATTTTACCTTCCTGATGATCCATATTTTAGTACTGCAAGTTTCTATCAGAATTTCAGCGGTCATGCCGAGATTACATCTTTGGCCATTCGAAGTGACACTATTGAAAATGCTTTTTGATAATGCCGCTATGTCTTCTTTTGATAACGCGCTGTCAAAACGTCCTTCCAGAACCATTCCGTCATGGCCAACAATCGCCACTCCCATGACACGCGGAAGGACCTTGATAATTCCAACTGCTTCAGTAAGCGTGGTGCGTTTGGGCTCGAAAGCATTTATCGATCTTTCTGGCATTCGCGCATTAATAGAACCATACGTCTGTTTTTCATCCGAGGCAATGGCGAGCAGATTCCTAACGGTGTCATTTTCAGGATCGGTAAGAAAGAGCTTTTCGAGGATTGCCCGCGCCGACGATTGCTGGCCTTTATGAATCAATATTTCGGATTCGAGAAGATCTATCGTCCGAGTCCTGCCAGACGAGCCGATGGCCTTTTTTAATTCTTCCCAGGCAGCGTCGAAATTTTCTCTATCCATAAGTATTTTGGCCAATACAATTCTGGCAGACGAATAATTCGGGTGAGATTTAAGACCCTGGATACAAACATCCTGGGCCCTTTTAACATCACCCTTTTTCCTATAGGCTTCGGCCAAAGCGGCAAATATCTGGCTGTTTTGATCGGCAGCCAGTATTTTCTCGCATTTAGCGATGCGATCGTCTAATTCGGCAAAATCGAACATAAACTAACCTCTTGAGTCAAAACAACTATTTAGATTATCGACAGTCGCGCGTATATGTTTAGGAATTTATCTTGCCGTGTTATCTAAGGCCGCGTTTGTATACCCAAAAGCCAATTAACATCAGAATCAATGCGAATGAGCCTACAACAAGATAAAAAAGCCTAAGGTCATATTGTTCGAAAAGTATATTCAAAGTTTCCAGAAAATGAACAATGCCATAAAGGGCTCCAAGCGCAAAACCGCCGACAATAAAAATCCAGGGGTTGCCGAGGCTGCCGCCTCGCAGTGACCTGAATATCGACAACGTCAATATCATGCACGCAACCGAAAAAATTATCAGTAATGCTGTCTCTATTACCGGATATAGCTGAGCAACCATTTAATGACCGCTTTCTAATCCAACAAGTTTACTGATGCGGGAAGAGCGCTTCTATTTATCTTTTAGGACTCGGGAAAATTCTTCTTCGAGTCCATATTTATTCGCTAATTGCCTGTTCTTATTGATATCATTTTGAATATTTATCTTAATTTCGGAAAGTACTCGTTTATAGACTTTTGGGCCAAGATTTTTTTCTACCGCCGCCAGATAATCGATAATCAGAGAATTAAAATTCGATACGATGCGCCAGATACGAGCTTCCGGCGGAAGCTTCTTGTAAAGATCGAGAAACAGATCGAAATTTACCTGACCGTCCTTGCCGGCGAAACTCTGGCTTAAGATCGGATAGAATATTTTATTTTCCTGGAAAGTTTCGAAAATTACTTTTTCACCTTTCGAGCCTAGTTTCTCTTTTAGACTGTCAAAGATATATCTCAGATTATTGATATAAACTTGTGCCAGGACTTCTACTAAAGCTTTCTCATCCTGCTCAGAAGTCTTGTCTTTCACGACCATCTTGCTCGCCTTGACAAGGCCTAGTTGAAGCAGATTAGCCAGGGCTTTCGATGTCAGGAAATGATCCAGTACGCTATCGTTCACAATTTTCGAAATCTGTTTGCCCGGGCCAATTTCGGCAAGCACCATGAATTCATTCTTCGAAAGCTTCATTTCTTCTGATCTCAAGGCTGGCTCGCGTACGAGTTCGATAAATGAATCATCGGGTGGCAGTACTTTCTTTAGCTGTTCCCATTCGTCGATACGGCGGGTGCCTTCCATGATAATATTAATAGGATTGAGTTCGGTCTGAATTGTTTCGGGCGGAGGGGTTTTGCCCTCGATGAATTCGAATGTGCCATCCTTCCATCCGAACAGACCATATACGATTTCTTCAATCTGCATTTTTAGCGCGCCGATGATTTCGTCACGCGTAAAAAGATTCCGTTCGATAAGCATGGCGCCGATCTTTTTGCCTTCCTTCTGACTCCTCAATACCTGATCTAATTCGACTTTCGATATTTTGCCTTTTTTAAGCAGAAGATTTCCGAATAAATTTTCTTCATCAGAGGAGCAGGCATAAATCAACTGGCCCGACTTAAAATAAATTTCGCGGCGAGACTGACTCTTGGTAACAAACATTGCTCCTGACATTTTCGATGAAAATATAAGCTGGAGTATATCGGCCATCGAGACCGTGTTAAGATTGCCGGCGAAGCTCAATTTGATTCCCCCTCAATTTCGCCATTCTTCATTGAGCCGATTCTCAATGTAGAATCAGTATTGGATATTTCCATGGCGCCAAAAATCGATGTTGAAAATGTGCGGCCAGCCGAATGAGTCAACTCATTTCTACTATACGGGGTTCTGACTGAATAACGATCGGGGGAAAACACAACCATCTCTGGTTTCAGTTTATCGATTATATCAAGGCAGGCAGTCTGCGCATAGCTGCTCCAGGACAGTTCGAGCATTTTAACCCTATTATTCATTTCAGCACCCTCGAATTCGCCAATTCCTGCCCAGCCCGCAAGAATCAGGACGCCATCACTGACATCAATTTGAACATAAGAATGAGGTTTATCTCCCTCAATTATATTATCGGATTTAGGCCATACAATCTTAACATTAGATGAAAGAGTATAATATTTTCCGTAATTCGTTTCATTTAAATAGGTTACGTCCAAAGAGTCCAAATTATTTATAATGCTATCAGGTAAAATTAGTCGAGCTCCAAATTCCGAGGCAATTTCCTTTGTATCTTTAGAATCCGGCGTTGAGGAAATTAGAATATCCATTTTACCGGAATAATTATTAATAATTAACGGTATCATGCTTTCCGCGTCGCCCTGCGAATGATAATCATCGTAACAGCCCATAGTTGGTTGATCATGGCCGGAAAATATCCAGGCATGATTTCTCCCCAAATCGAGAAATTCAAGACGCCAATCTTTTATCGGTTCAGATAATTTCTCCCAAATAAAAATATTCAAGGTGATCAGCCCTGCGAATAATGCTGTCCTGCTCAGGCGATGCCTTATGAATAATTCAAATATCAAATACAAAACAATCCAAATTGAAATCATCATTATCCATCCCGATGATGGAATCTTAATATTGGCCAATGGAAGTGACGCGAAGAATTTTAGTGTGATAGCGGTCAGGCTTAATATCCATTTCAGCGGAATCGAAATTAGAAATGCCGGCCAGTATCCGCACCAGGATACAAGATAAAAAATCATGCCTAATATCGTAGAGCATGATGCGAGGATGCCAATTGGAAGATTAGCGATTATGCCGACAAGAGTAAAATTATTAAAGTAATGCCCCATTAACGGCATCACCGCCGCTTGAGCAACCAGAGTTGTAATAAGTGCCGCGACAGCCCAAAAAATATATTTAATTTTTAGAATGCGAATCGCCGACAGTTTCTTGAAAAGCGGCGAAGTCGCGTATAAAATTCCGAATGTCGCCGCAAAAGATAATTGCAAGCCGACATCGAAAAGCTGAAGCGGCATCCATAGAAGCATTATCAATCCGGCAAATCCAAGCAGGTTTACATAATCAGGTTTTCTCATCCATCCATAGGCGACTATCCCAACCAACGCCATTATCGAGGCTCTGATCACTGAAGGTTCCAGCCGTGTCAGTATTGCAAAAAAGATAACGACAGCAGCTAATATGATAGCCTTAAGGGGTCTGGGAAGACGCAGCAGTGTCAGCGGCAGAGCAAAAAATGCAATCACGACTCCGACATTGGAGCCTGAAACTGCCATGAGGTGCATGGTGCCAGTGTCTCTAAAATATCTCTCATATTCTGCCGGCATGTTACGCCGTTCACCTAAAATAAAACCGGAAAGAATGGCGGCCGAAGATTCAGGCAAATACCTGACCGTCTTGTCGATCAGAAATTTACGTAATGGAGAAATGACCACTGACAAAAATGACTTTTGGGCGTTGATCACATTGATATCATTTGTAGAACTTACGGAAAGCGCGGCGAATATCTCTTTCGCCTCAAGATACATTTTGTAATCAAATGCGCCCGGATTACGCGGACCCGATGGTTTATACAAATAGCCGCTAAGCTTTAGATGATCGCCATAGCCAAACTCATTCGTATATTCATTTATGCCTGCTCGCAGGCGACCCATCGACGGTGTCCTGAGTGATTTTATCACAACGGAGTCAATTTCGATAATCAGATATGTCTTGTCAGCCCTTTGATCGGGTTCACTTACGACCTTTCCAATAATTTCAGCTCGTCCTCCCATGACTGCGAGATTCTCAATATGATTTGGTGGAAATGGCCCATCAGCGACCTCCGCCCTGAACCACCCTAAGGCAATTATAACCAGAATGGCAATCCAGCCGGCGGGCCTCGAAAGGCCCTTGAGGTATAAAATAGTGATAATAAATAGAATGGTTATTACTAAAATAAATGGGATAAAAAATGAGACATTGATAATCCGGCCGAAGAGAATCCCTGAAATAAGGGACAATAACGCCACAAGGGCAGGCCGCCCGTTGAAAAGCGAATATTGCGGTTCGCTCATGAGGTCGATTTCCACCTGCGATGAGGCCAGAACCAATGATCGGGATTTTCGATTATGAATTTCTCCAAAAGCGATGTGTAGGCCTGAGTAATTGTCTTTATATCGTCGTCTTTATTTCCGGATGGTTCCATAACCAAAGGCGGCTTGATTATTACTTTATGCATTCCATTTCCCCTGACTATGCATCCGAATATTATTGGTGTCGCTGTTTTTAAGGCGAACGCCGCAGGACCTTTGGGAGTCGATGCCGGCCGTCCCATAAACTGCACTATGACACCATCGGAACCCGCGTCCTGATCCGAAAGCATCGCAACCATCCTGCCGGCCCTTATCGCCTTGATCACTCCGCGCGCGGCAACACCCATTTCGATCAGCCCGATGCCATACATCTGGCGGTGAGAATTCATCAGTTCATTGACCTTGAGATTGTGCTGCTCACCGACAAGATAATCAATCGGCCAGCCATTTTGCGAAATAAAGGCGCCCAAAAGCTCCCAACTTCCGAAATGACCGGTGACAAGAACAGCGCCTTTGCCGTCGCTTTTCAATTTTTGTAGATGCTCCTGCCCTTCGATAGAAATCAATTCCGATAGATTTTTCTTTTTTAACGATGGGAAAAGTCCGAATTCGATAATGCTTTTTACAATGTTGCGATAAGTTCGGGAGCCAATTTTTCTATATTGACTGATAGTATATTTCGGCCCGAATGATTTCTCAAGATTTTCCAATGTCACTTTTCGGCGGAATCGGAAAACCGAAAACGCCATCATGCCGAAAAAATCGCCAAAGCGCAGAGCGATTTTATAAGGCACGAGATTTAGTACAAAGAGGAGAATCTTGATAATTATGAATTCGACATTATGTCTTATTTTCTTCGTCGTAATACCCATCGAAATACTTTTTATAGTTCTCGTCGGGAGGATTTAGCCTTTCCTCCCTTTCCCATCTTTTCTTCACCCGTCGATTCTGCAATTTCTTCAATATAAAGAATAGAATAACAGCCAGGGCGAAGACAATCCAAAATATCTCACTATCAAACATAAATAGCAGAAAATGATAATTCCTCGAAATTGTATTGAACCAGTCCATAAGCCATGAATAATAATCTTTTCCGGTCACCTTGCGCCAGCATAAATTGAAATCGCCCCTGTTTCGGTACTGTTCCAGAAAATCTGAAATTAGAAACGGATCGCTCCTTCTGACCAGACTCGATATGGCAAGATAGGATTCGGTATACGCCAGCGAGGCCTTGGGCCCCTTAAATGATGAAAGACCATCCATATGTTCGAGCGGTATGAGATTGCCGGTCCAGGCCGCCCTGGCCACGAGTATATCCTGCCCAAGCCGCCATTCGCCTGAAATATACATGGCAAATCCTTCCTGGAACCACCGCGGCAGCCTCCGTTTGCCGGCGGCTCTGAATAGCATGACATGCGCGAGCTCATGGCCTATCAATTCCCCGAGCGACTTTCCACCATATATGAATTTAGGCGATTTAATTACGATTTTCGCCTGGTCGCTTATGGCCGCTCCTATTCCCCAATCGGGAAATGTTTCGCCGACATCCCTTCTAAAATCATCTTCCGTATCCGCCATATACAATGTGACCAGCGTATCAAGATTCCAGCCGAGTATGGGCTCAATTTTTGACTTGAAGAATTTCAGATAATATTTAGCGGAATCGGCATATAGATTATCTTGAGGCAAAACCAAAAATTGTGACGAAGCCGAGCTTTGAGCATGAATAATAGAATTGCCTGATATTAATGTCTGGATAAAACAAAAGCCCAGGATCATAATCCGGGCTTTGGTAGCTGTGAGCCAATTACTTTTCAATTCAAGTCGTAGCTTTCACCAGGTTTTAGGATTATTCCTTCAACACCCTGTGCTTTGATTCCCTTGATAAAAACCTGAGGGTCGGATTTGATTATATCGAAGGTATTATAATGCATTGGAATCGCCTTCTTGGGCTTAAGGAATTCGACTGCCTTGATGGCATCGGAGGCATCCATGGTAAAATTGCCGCCTATTGGAAGCAGGGCCAAATCGATTATATCCAATTCACCGATTAGCTTCATATCCAGAAAGAGTCCCGTATCGCCCGAATGATAGATCACCTTATTATCGGTGCGGATAATGAATCCGACAGGGTTGCCGCCATATCCATCTTCGCCGAGTGTCGAGCCGTGATGGGCGATCGTTAGTTTGACCGAACCGAACGGAAATTTGTTACCGCCGCCTATATGAAGCGGGTGAATATTTTTTACGCCATTTGCTTGACAATGCATGCATAATTCATAATTGGCAATTATGGTGGAATTATTAGCCTTACCCAACGCAATTGCGTCGCCGAGATGGTCACCGTGGCCGTGTGAAACTAATATGAAATCCGCTTTTATTTGATCCTTGGAAATCTTTGCGGACGGATTGCCGGTTATGAACGGATCGATTATTATTTTGTTCGTGCCGTTATCGAGCAGAAAGCATGAATGCCCTATGAATGTTATTTTTATCATTATTCCTCCCCATATTTATGTCAAATTTATCCTCAGGAAAAATGAAAGTCAATTGATTAGTAGACGATCCAATAATCACTCGAGCACCCTATCGATTATTCCTCCGCCAAGTACGATATCGCCTGAATAAAATACAGCCGATTGCCCCGGTGTGATCGCCCGCTGTGGAGAATGATATTGCACGATGATAGTCCCGTCATCCGCAATCAAAAGATTTGCCGGGCTATCCAGATGGCGGTATCTGATTTTGACTGAAATATCCGGGAATTTCAGAAAATCATCCACAAGAATATTGGTATCCGTGACAGCAAATTTTGTCGCAATAAGATCATCATTATTACCGACAACTACGACATTTCGCTCGACATCAATTCTGACAACATATAATGGATTTGGCGCCGAAATCCCCAGGCCTTTTCGCTGACCGATTGTATAATTAGCGTACCCCTTATGCTCGCCGACCTTTTTACCCCGGGTATCTACGATCGGCCCCGGCTCGAATGGCTTTCCCGAGACTTGTCGTTTATTATGGACAAATTCAGCGTAACGATTATCCGGCACAAAACAGATCTCCTGACTATCATCTCGTTCGGCGTTGCGAAATCCCAACAATTTGGCTTTGGCCCTCACTTCGGGTTTGGTCATTGTGCCGATTGGGAGAATAGTTCGCTCCAACGCCTGAACAGGAATTCCCCAGAGCGCGTATGACTGATCCTTATTCGCGTCCGCACTTCTCTTTAATCGAGGCAGAGAGGTTGAATGATCTACTACCGCATAATGTCCCGTAGCCACATAATCGCATTCAAGACGATCGGCTATTTTGAGCATCTCACCCCATTTGATAAATCGATTGCAGCTTATGCAGGGATTGGGAGTCCGTCCCGCGTAATACTGATCAATAAAATTATCTATGACCGTCTTTTCGAATTCTTTACACAAATCAAATACATAATGCGGCACGCCTAATTTCGCGCATACCGAACGGGCATCGTCGATAAGATCAAGCGAACAGCAACCGCCATCAGGGGGATCATAGTCAATTTGGGAATAATCATAAAGCTTCAACGTCGCGCCTATGACATCATAGCCCTGCTCGATCAAAATCGCGGCGGCGATAGAGCTATCGACTCCGCCAGACATTCCTAATAGGACTTTCTTTTTGCTCATAAAAAAAGCCCCGAAGCTACCGGGGCTCCGGACCTATTTTAACCCGCTATATCCCCGATTTGGAATATAACGGTGAAATCTTCCTTAAACGTTCAACTTCCTGGGCAAGGATATTCACTACATAATCGATATCTTCTTCCTGATTGCTCCGCCCAAATGAAAACCTGATTGATCCATGAGCTTGCTCCGGCGGAATTCCCATCGCCAAAAGCACATGCGAGGGATTGGTTGCGCCCGACGTGCAAGCCGAACCCGATGAAACAGAAACCCCCTTCATATCAAGGCTAAGAATAATCGATTCCCCTTCTATCGCCTTGAATGAAATATTAAGCGTATTAGGTACTCTATTAGTCAGGCTGCCATTAAAATGAATATCTGGTATGCGCTTTTGCACCTGGTCGTAAAATTTGTTCGTCAACGAAAGAAGTTTTGATGTTTCCTTATCCATATCACGATAACTGATCTCTATCGCTTTGGCGAGTGCTACCGCGTTGGCCACGCTTTCCGTGCCGGCGCGTCTGCCCCGTTCATGACCCCCGCCCTCATTCCAAGGCTGTATCTTGGTACCCGATTTGATATAGAGCAATCCGACACCTTTTGGTCCGTATAGTTTGTGAGCTGAAATCGATAGCAGGTCGCATCCGAGCTCCGGGATTTTGTACGAAATTTTGCCGGTTGCCTGTACGGCATCGGTGTGGAAATAGATCCCAGCTTCTCTCGTCACCGCGGTCAGTGCCTTGATATCCTGAATTATACCGGTCTCGTTGTTGGCATACATTATGGTTACTAAAATTGTATCGGGGCGAATAGCGTTTTTTAAATCCTGAGGGTTAATGAGGCCTTCGGAATCGACAAGCAGGAATGTGATCTCGAATCCCTCTTTTTCGAGAAATCGACATGATTTTTCTACAGCATGATGCTCTATAGGTGATGTGATAATATGTTTGCCCTTAGACCGATTGGCGAATGCGACACCCTTGATAGCCAGGTTGTCGGATTCAGTGCCGCCGGATGTAAAATATAATTCGGAGGCTTTGCATCCCAATATCGTCGCGATTGAATCTCTGGCGTCCTCCAAGGCGGCTTTGGCTTCTCGTCCCAAACCATATATTGAACTGGCATTGCCATATTTCTCGGTAAAATAAGGCCTCATGGCCTCAAAGACCTCTGGATGCACTGGGGTCGTAGCGTTATGATCTAGATAGACTTTCTTCATCCAATTACTCCTATTCTGTGATGCCAATATAAAAATCAGCAAAAGCGATGTCAATAGAGACTTATTCGGTCTACAATCTTAGTAAGTACTAATTTATGGAGGCTAAAGTATATTTCTTTATGAAAATTGGGAATTTGCCATTGTTATTTTTCGCGAGACTTATTTACAAATGCCCGAAATAGCCTCTTGCTATGAGCGCGATTAAAAATCCCCTCAGGATGCCACTGCAGACTCAACACAAATTCGGCGCCCGGAAGCTCTATCGCCTCTATAAGGCCATCTGGCGCAAATGCCGAGGCTATTAGTCCTCTTCCAAGGCGATCTATCACCTGATGATGGCTGGAATTGACCTGTATCGATAATGACCCAATAATTTTATGAAGATTCGAGCCTTTGACAATTTTCACCGAATGGAAATTCCTGGCAGTCTGATCAGGATCGGCGTGAGCCAGAGTCTTATGGGGAATACAGGACAAATCCTGATAAAGAGTGCCGCCCAAAACTACATTGAGTACCTGATGCCCGCGGCATATAGCCATGATCGGCATTCCCATTTTCAACGCTAATTCGGCTATGGCCATTTCAAAATAATCGCGCGCCTTATATGTCCGCGAAAGTTTTTCATGCGCCTTTTGGCCGAAATATCGAGGATGAAGGTCACCGCCGCCTGTAAGAAGCAAACCATCAATCGATTCCAAATACGATTTTATAATATCCCTATTTTCAGCATTGGGCAGCAATATCGGCAGACCGCCCGACTTAATAATCGCCTGATAGTATTCCCGCTTAAGAAAATCAAATTCCTTTTTGGCCGGCCAGCGGTATTTATCGGACGCATTGGCGCCTGAGATAGTAATGCCAATTGTCGGTTTCTTAGAACGCATACAGTAATGAAAGATGGTAATTGCCGTTGCCAAGGTCAAACTTTTTCTTCAATTTTACGCCATAATCGAATCGAACCGGGCCTATGGGTGTAAAAATCTGAATACCAGCCCCTGTTGTAAATGCGATCGAGATAGCAGAGATTTCCTTAAAATGATAATAGGTATTGCCGGCATCGAGAAATAGCGATCCACCAAAAACCCAAAATAAAGGCCGGCGCAATTCGATATTCCCTATCATCAGGTAGCGGCCTCCTTTGGGCTTTCCGGTCGCGGCGCTATCCGCCTCTGTAAATACGGGGCCGAGACCGTTCTCGGGATAACCTCTAATGGTATTCGCGCCGCCGATAACAAATCTATCGGCCGCCGCCGATTTGCCATTTTTGCCGATTTCCCTCAGGAATCCGAGCCAGATTCTTGTTGCCAAAACGCTCTGTTCGCTTATCAACTGATATCGGCTCGTGGAAAATTGCATTTTCAAATAACTGAAATCCCCGCCGAGGAAGCTCCCGACGAAATCGGCGCTTACAAAAGAATACGAACCTTTCTGGGGAACGAAAAAATTCCCCCTGGTATCATGTTCCCCGTAGAACGACAATTTACGTCGCACCTGGTTTTCTCCAATGGCCCTAAACACTTTTTCCTGATCCGATGGTACATGAAGATAATTGACATAATCCAGTGCGGCTGTCAGTCGTGCAATTGTGGTTTTATTTAATTCCTTCGTAAATATCAACTGCCCGGCAGCTCGGTCATATCTATATTTGAGAATCGGATCGAAAGTATAAGGCTCATATGATAATTTTACATCGAGAGGCAACCTTTGATTGAATGTCCAGGGTTCAACATAGTCAATCTCGAATGTTGTCCTCAGCACTTTAAAGCTTAATTTCTTCTTGAGATCCGAGTATCTCAAAGATTTCAATGGTCCCTGAGGATTTGTTATTTGGAATCGAGGATTAAAGCTCAAATATACTTTCCTGCCGGTGCCGGAAATATTCCTAGTTCCCCATTGAGCCGCTCCGCGCAGAACCATGCCGAAATTATCTTCCTGGCCGACACCGATACCGCTATTAAAGTAGAACGACTTTCGCTCTTCCATACGCAGATTGAATCCGACCGTACAGGTATCATTGCGTATGACCGCCGTAGAATCGTTCCGTTCGAGACTGACATAGCGAAACAGCCCTGTCGAATACAGCCGCTGCTCTGATTCTGTTTTATCCGCCAGGCTGTATTCTTTGCCGGGAACAGATATGATTTCTCTGAATGCCACATATGGTTTAGTAAAACCCTTTTTGAAAATTTTAGTCTTGCCATTGACAGTATATATTGAATCCTGAACGGAGTAATTGACATTCGCCTTTGTGCTGTCGTCATCGAATTGGTAGCTGCTTAAGATTCTCGTGTAGGGGTACCCGTAGTTTGCGTAGATATCCCGCAATGAAAATGCGCCCGCAAGAACGAGATCGTTATTGACGGGATCGTTAAGCTCAAATTGCGAGAGAAATTGATCGAGCTTTTTATTGATTGTTTCAAATCCGCCGGTTATCGAAATTCCGTTAAAAAATGTCCGTTTGCCCTCGTCGACTTTGTAAATCGCGATGACACCATCGGCTCCATAATTGGTTACCGCCGCCTCGACCTTTACAAAAAGAAAACCTCTTCGCTGATAATACTTTTGTATCATTCCGACATCGGCAATCACGTTCGATAAGGAATATCTCCGAATTTTGAGAAAATTATACCAATGATTCGGCTTGGTGAATAAAATCTTCCTGATGCGTGATTCGGGAAAAGCCCGGACGCCTTCAATTTCGATCCTTTTGACAACAAGTCGTTTGATGCCAGCCTGCTTAAGCTTGGAAGTATCAACCTGAGCCAAGACGGGCGAAGCAAGAATTAAAGAAAGTGCAAGACTAATACTCGTAATTAAAATTAATATCGAACGATATGCCTTCATCCTGTGTGCCACGTAAATTTTGGGTTGCCTGGAATGATAAGTTATTGTTTAGGTAGTACTCTACGCCGATAGCCGTACCCGATTCCCGCGAAAGGGTTCTGGAATAACGTAGATAGAGACTTCTCGAAATATATTTTGCCAATGATATCTGAGGATCGCCAACCTGGGTAGGATAAATCGAAAATTCCTCGACAATTCCCTGGCCGGTTAGCGGATTGGGTACGAAGGCCGAAAGCAATCCGACATTTTTCAATATATTTATCGCGAAGCTGCTCTGCTGCTGCTGACCGGGGAATAATGTGCTTATCTCATTTCCAGAAACAAGCATTTTGAAAAAATCTTCTCTTGTAAGTGTCGATTGAGACCCCATATCGATCTTGGGCTCTTTTAATGTGCCGCTGATATGAATCTGCACATCGCTATACATCGGGCCTTGCCCGGCGCCGGGGGCATTTCTGAGTCTGGTTGTCACAGTGAAATCTAAATCGGGATTTACGGTTGCGACATTCTGAAAATTGAGAGCCCCGCTAATGACCTGGAATTTTTGCCCGAACAACGTATAAGCTCCTCTGATAACATTGAACTGGCCCAACATTTTCATTATTCCCAGATTTCTCTCGACCAGAACATCCCCTTTCAATTCAGCGTCTATATTACTGTTCTGTATCCAAAGATTATTAACGCAGCTGACGTCGATATTGAGGTTCCAAATTGTCGAGTCTTCCAGCACGATTTCCGGATTATAATCCTTGCCGGTAAATTTTTCGAATTCTTCGCGAACATCCAGCCGCCTTAATTGTATTTTTCCGCTGACTGTCGGGATTATATCGCCTTTGACCTTAAGGTCAAGATCGGCAAAACCGCTAACACCAAACAGGCTGGAAACAAAATAGTAATTTCTGCCGCCGATATTCAGATCGTAAGATAACTTTCCCAGTCCGAGAAGTTTGATAACGCCCGACATCGCCAATCCAGATTTATCACTAACGTGACTTCGTCCGGAAATCAGCTCATTTAACGCACCGCCCAGGTCCATCGATGCCTGAGAGGATCCCGCGACAAGGCTATCCAAATATATGGTGGCATTTTCCATTCTTAAATTGGCTCGAATACCGGTTATTAAATTTTGGAGCTCAACCACCGTTAGCTGACCATTAGAAATCTGGCCCGCCCCGGAAATCTTAGGATTTGCATAAGTCCCGCCATAATTAATTTTAACATTGAAATCGGCGTCGAAACGCTGAACATCCGGAATAAAAATCTCAGCGAGAGTAAGTCTTTTCCCCGACGCGGAAAAATTGAAATCAATCGGGTTTTCGGGGAATCGATTTGCCGATTCGGCAAATGACAGATCAATTGGAAATTTCCCATAAAAATAAAATGAATCAGATGGCGAATACATATAAGATGAATCAGAATACAGATATCCGTCCTCATATATTGAACGAACAATTAAATTGCCCATATTAGTCTGCCCGATTGTCAGGCTATCGATTCTCAAATCAAAATCCATAATTGGCTTATCGAAATTTCCTCTCAATAGCGCTGTACCTGACCAAATTCCACTAATCGCCTTGTCTTTGTATATTTGTTTTATAATTGGCTGAATCTGAAATCCGGTTGCCTGGATATCAAGACCCAGATCCAAATCGTTGGTAACAGTCCCGCTGATACTGATCGTGCCTGTCTCATAGCCCAACTTAAATTGATCAAATTCCGTTTCTTTCGGGAATAATGAAAATTCGATGGGGGATCGTGAGAAGAAATGATTGCCGTGAATTTCACCAAACAGCGTATCAACAACAAAAGTCGGGGGCACAATCGTACCGTTAAACCCGCCATTTAATCTGAGATTACTATAGCTATTGGCGATATACACTGTATCGAGAAACGCCCGCTCTCCTGAAACACCTGCCTTGAAATAACCTGTATCCGAAGGAACCGAATAGAGCGTTCCCCCTTTCCAATAACCTTTGACCACGCCTACTTTATGGCTGATAAATGATTTCAGATTGGCGTCAATGTGAACAAATCCTGGTATGAGTCCGTAAGTCCAGCATGAATCCGAGTTAAAACTGGCGTCTGCGTTAAAATCTATCGTCGGGCCGGTCGCGTGCACCGTCGCCTTCCCTTTACCACCCAATATTTGAATAAATGTCTGTCCGGTAAAATCCCTGAGATCTTTGAATACGACTTCACCCGCGATATCGAGATTGCCCTGATATTCGAGATTGCCCGTCGCGTTTATATATGTGTTTTTGTATCTGGCGGAAAAACCTGGAAGAAATTCAATATTTTTGAGATTGAAATCAACCGAGCCAGCAACTTCATCAAAATAAAAACTGTCGATTTTTACAGCTTGAAGCTGAGCGTCGATAGCCATATGAAATTTGTCCTCGGTGAAACCCTGGCCTTCCATCCGCACATTGCCGGTAAAATCGGTTTTCAATGCCGGACCTATCCCTCGCAAATCGAGATGATTGATACTTCCGTTGTAGCTATAATGCTCCGGTTTCCGAGTAAAATCAATCTGCCCCGCGCCATTAAAACGAGAGTGAAACACATCGCCATCAATTTTATCAAAACCCAGGATACCATTGGCAAAATGATAATTTATATAAACCTCGTCAAACGGTTTTGCCATAAAGATGCCATTGACAACAGTTTTCCCGCCAAAATCTTTTATAGACCCGCTAATGGTACCATTCGATTCCAGCACGCCGTTAATCTTCACTTTGGTCAAGGATTCAATATCCTTTAAATCGATTGGAGAGAAAATATAGTCAAGCTTCCAGCCGCTTGTAATGGATTTTCCGACCTGCCCCGATAGAGTTAAGTCGGACCTTTTTGTGATTACCTTCATTGCCACGATATTAAAACCGTTATCATTTGAGACAATTCTACCATGCAGACTATCTATTCCAAAATTCCTTTCAGGCCAATCGGCCCTGAACCGATCTATGGAAATATCAAATTTCCCTTTATCTACTACCAATTTGGAATAGAGAGTATCCATTGAAATTGTCTCGCTATTGGGAAGCGTAATTTGGGCCAGATTCACGCTTACCGTATCGACCGTTATGGAGGAATTGAATGGCTGCGACGATTGCGATGTGCCGGATTGATTACCTATGGTTCCTGATTTGGGAATCCAAGCCTGCAATGAATCAATCCTGAATGAACTAATGATATACTTTCCCTTAATAATATCGCTAATTTTGTACTTTACCTCGAGATGGGAAATATAAGCCAACCGCGCCTGATCGTCATCGCTTCGGGAGATTTCCAGGCCATCGATCACGATGTGATTCCAAAAGTCCCGATTAATCTTATCGAATTTTATTTCGAGGCCTAGCTTCTTTGGTGCGAATAAAACAAGCCAGTTATTTAATTCGTTTTCCGGTAGAGTGGTAAAACTATATAAGTAGACAATCGCAAGAATTATTACGGTAAAAACTATCGCGATATAAATCGGTATTTTTAGGAGCTTCTTCATATCAAATTATACGTATTATAATATCAAAATAGACCCAGGGTCATTAACATACTTCAAAAATAGTGAATTTTTCGAAAATCATCCTTAAGCCGCCCTTCAGCCTGCGCCTTCCACATTCAACCGAATCCCAATATAAAATGAATTAGTCGATTTATATAGAAATTATATCAACAATAAGCGAGATTCGGGGAATAAAAAAGCCGCCCTTTATGCGAAAAGGGCGGCTTTTTTTGCTTTTGCCTACTGGCTTATACCTTTTCGGAACGCAAATCCGAGATAGAAAACCGGCAGATAAATGATAATCACTATGGTGCCGATAACCAGGGCGATCAAAACGATCAGCATCGGCTCGATAAGGGAGGTCAGCCTCATAATAACGGCTTCAAGCTGTTTATCGTAAAAACCGGCAGCTTTTGCCAGCATCTTATCCATATCTCCGGTTTCTTCGCCGGTAGAGGCGAGAGAAAGGAGCGTATTGGGAAATATCCCTGTTTTCTTCAATGAGGCCGCGATAGAAAATCCATCTCTTATCAGGTTGGTCGCTTGCCTGATAGCCGCTTTGTAATGGACATTATCCATAACTCGATAAACAAGATTCATGGCATCGACCACGGGAACACCGGCTCCAAGCAACATACCGAACGTGCGGCAGAATTTACTCATCATTGAATTTACGATGACATTATTGATGATCGGGATATGAAGCTTAACTCTATCGATTATCCTCCTGCCCGTATCAGTAAGACTTACGACAATGAATCCCATTCCAAGGAAAATCGCCCCTATAAGCGAATAGAAGAAATTAGCGCTTATTATCTTTGAAACATGAATAAGCATTTGCGTCGGCACCGGCAGCTTGGCGTTGAATCTTGAATAGACATTTTCGAACATCGGAACTACAAATACGATCAAGATGATTGTCAGCACCGTCAAAACGACCACTACAAAGGCAGGGTATGACATCGCGGAAAATATCTTTCGTCGAGTGTCCTGAATAAATTCCAGATAATCGGAAAGCTCATCAAGCACCGCATGCAGCGATCCGGAAATTTCCCCAGATCGTACCAACGCGATATACAATGGCGAAAATACGCCGGGGTGCTTTTCCATAGCGTCGGAAAGGGAGAACCCTTTCTTGACGTCATTCAGCAGCTGAGCAATTACCTTCTTGAATTTCTTATTTGATTCTTCATAGATCAGGTTATTAAGAGCTTTTTCGATAGTAAGACCGGCGGAAAACATTGTGGCTAGCTGGCGCGTGAAAAAGACCAGCGCATTCAATGGCACTTTCGTCTTGATCTTATATACAAATAACGCTATCTCGTCAATCAGGCTCTTTCGTTTCGCTCCGCCTGATTGTTTTGAATCAACAACTGAGATAACAGTCTGACCGGAATCTCTTAATTTATTCAACGCGGCATCGAGGGAATCAGCGGAGATCGTGCCCTCGTGCTTATTGCCTTTATTATCTTTGACTACATAGGCAAAAGTTGGCATTTTAATCCTTTCTGGTCAATCCTGCCTATCTTGGTACCAAAACAAACCAACATATTCAGCACAACAAAAAATCCTTTTAATCCTCGTCAATTGTCTTTTTCAATATTTCTTCCGAAGACACAGTGCCGGCCAGCATTTTCCGTATGCCGGCATCTCTAAGGCTGACCATGCCACCTTTGAGCGCTTCCATTCTCAATTCGTCAGCATTTTTGTCTTCGAAAATCACTTTTCTAATCGGCAGCTTCATTTCCATAAGCTCGAAGAGTGCGGTTCTACCAAAATATCCTGTGCTTCTGCAACGGACGCAACCCTTGCCCTTGTAGAATACGGCGCCTTTATGCTTGTCCGGATCCATCTTTAATGACAAAAGTTCTTCCGGACTCGGTATATATTCCTGCTTACAGCCGGAACAAATAGTCCTGACCAGCCGCTGTGCCATAACAAGATTCGTCACGGAACCCACCAAATAGCGCGGCAATCCGATATCGAGAAGCCTCGTAATGGTCGACGGCGCATCATTAGCGTGAAGTGTGGTGAATACCAAGTGGCCTGTTAGAGCGAACTTGACAGCAATATCGGCTGTTTCCTTATCTCTGATTTCGCCGATTAGAACCTTATCAGGATCCTGTCTTAAAATATGCCTTAGTGTAGATTCGAATGTCAGTCCAATTGAATCATTGGTTGCGACCTGGTTGATTTTATCGATTTGATATTCCACCGGGTCTTCTACGGTCACGATATTGTCCTCTTCATTTTGAACCGATTTCAAAGCCGCATGCAATGTTGTTGATTTTCCGCTTCCAGTAGGACCTGATACGATAATCATCCCGTATGGTTTGTATATCCATTTGCGAAAAATCTGAAGCATTTCGTTTTCAAATCCAAGATTGGCCAGCGTGTACTCAAACCCTTTTTTATCCAAAAGCCTGAGCACCACTTTTTCACCGCGGACTGTTGGAAGTACCGATACACGAACATCGACTTCCCTATCGGGCGATTTAATCGAAATTCGCCCGTCCTGAGGAAGGCGACGTTCGGCGATATTGAGATTGGCCATGATTTTCAAACGGGAGATTATCGCCACGGCCGACTTGATCGGCGCGGTCATCATCTCCTGCAACGCCCCATCAATTCTATAACGAACCAATAAGGCGTCGAAAAGCGGCTCAATGTGAATATCTGTCGCGCGGCTCTTGATGGCCTCGGATATAATCAAATTCACCAATTTGACAATCGGGGCTTCGTCGAGTTCTCGCTTTAGCTGATTCACATCGATATCATCAAGCTCGCGGCCATCGGCAGAGACAATGAAATCCATGCCCGAAAGGGCTTCAGATACTTCGCCCGTAGTCCTGAGTTCTTTGTAATGTCTTTCAATAGCTTCGTCGATTGTCGATTGGGACGCAATATGGACAATAATATGCCTTGCAGTGATCTTTTGAAGATTATCGATTACTACGATATCCTCCGGATCCACCATAACTACTTTAAGGCTATCATCATCTCTCCCAAAGGCCAGGCAATGATATTCTCTGGCAAAAAATTCAGGAACAAGCTCCATGATTTCTTTATCGATCTTTATTAGATCTTCAGCGGATACCAGGGGAATACCAAGCTGAACCGCCAAGCCGTGCGCCAGCTTCTCGTCGGTAATCAGGCCCTCGACCAGTAGAACTTCGCCCAGCCGCTTGCCATTTGCCTTTTGAGCCTTCAGTCCAATCTGAAGCTTATCTTCAGTAATGAGTTTTTCTTTTAGGAGTACTTCTCCCAACAATTTCATACTTCTATATCCCTATTGAGTTGCGCAGTCTCGCGAACAAACAATGTCGATTGTGCCAACGACCTCGTTATCCTGCAAAAGAGTTGCCTTCACGGTTGTAGTTATCCTACACGTCCCGTCCTGCTGTTGTTGAATTTCACATCCTCTAACCATAAATGACGTAAATGCTCTTCCCTGAACATCCGTGGTGTCGATACTTTGGCCAATTATTGCCCCTGCACCTATAGCGGAGAAACTTATAATGCCATTTTTGATTGGACATCCGCCTCCATCGATAAGATAGGCCGTAATATTCGAAGTATCTCTCGAACCTGGGCCGGTGCAGTTGGAATTGTCAGTCCATAAATTTCCAGGATTTGCTATGAGAGTAATCGTTCCATCGAATATGGGCAGTGACAACGCCTCTGAGGTATCTACCACTGGTCCAAACTCGCCGGCCGATGACGCGACGACTCTAACCGTATCAAATGTCGAGAAACATCCGTAAATTATTCTGGTGTACGCGACGCCATTCACCGAATCAGGGTGATAAGGCCTTGGACCGCCGGTGAATGAATTTCCTTCAATTTCGCCTGTTGTAGCAGGGATAAGGCTGAAATACACCGCCGTACCATATTCGACTGGATTTGTATATTGATCCCATACGATTGCCGCGGACTGAGTGAATCGTTCAGGTGTATTCTGATTGGTTGCCTGACCGGAATATGTAAATGAAATGCTCACGTGAGCCGGAGGACCTGAAGATATTGTCACAAGTGATTTCTGATCGCAGGCAAAAAGCGGAAGCGTATCAGTGGAATCCGGGACTGTGCAGGCCCTTATCGAAACAGCGCCCGCTGCCGTTCCTGAATAAAGCTGAACTATAGCCTGACCGGCGATATTGGTCAGAACGGAGTCATAATAAATACCCGGCTGAGTATCAAAGGATGGCTTTTGCGTAGGGGTGCCGCCCGGTGAAGAAACTATCTGAAACGCGACATCATACCCCTCGGATAGCGGATTGCCATAAGCATCCTGAAGTGTGGCTATGATCTGGCATGACGCGCCTCCCACCTGAATATTGGGCTGGCTGGCGCTCAAAACTAGAGTAGTTGCCGTTGAAGATATACAATTAATAACTACCGGCTGTAAAGTAAATATCGTGTCTGTCGGCTGATTCGGATTGAGGATCCAGCCGACAACATTGTCGACCCCGGTCATTGACCCTATAAGATAAGTCGTGGTAGCGACACCCGAATCTGTAGATGCCGATTCGGGATTGAGAGTTGACTCTTGGATATTGTTTCTAAAAGTTATCTGAGTGCCGTTAGCTACATTATTGCCATTGGCATCTTTACCGATAACTCTAATCACTACTGATTCGCCCGAACCGGCTACTAATGTCACAGCCGTAAGAGGTTCTATAAATTCCAAAGTCGCAATCTTTCCCGGCACATAGTTCACTACGGCCTTGCCGGTAACTGTTGTAGTATCGTTTAAATGGCCTGACACCAAAATTGTATCGGACTTGGGACCTAAATCAATGCTTGTAGGACCTGAAATCGACGCGTTGGCCTGACCCCCGATTGTATGTACAATCGTTGGAGTCAATCGTCCGAGTCCAATATGAGACAACAATAGTTCGGTTCCGTCAGCGATAAGCCCGCCCAACGAATCCTGTACCGTGATGAAAATCAGTGAGGAATCAACACCGTCGGCGGTTACATTCGGCTTTTGCAGAGAAACCGTGATATAGCCAATCGCGCGGACAGGCAAAATACTAATTTCGGTAGTATCGATTGCCTGATGAATTGAGCCAAGTTTATATTCCGCAATTATTCTGGTACTATTAATATGATTTGAAAACGGCGTAAATGTGCTCACCGCAATACCATTGCTATCGGTAATCTGGCTGGCTTGAATTGAACCATCAAAATCGATATTCCTGAAACTAATAGTGTCATGGATTATTCCATGTCCATCCGTATCGAGCAGAATTGCCCTGACCTGAGAAGTGCTCGTTCCATCGCCAAAAATAGTATTGGGATTTGCCTCTAAGGTTAATGCATTTCGCACTCTTCTCAATGGTAAAGTCACCGATGCCACGATAGGGTTGCTGGAATCGGTTGGCGAAGAAGTCACCACCTGAATAATTGCCTGAGTAGGATTATTAACTTCATCAAATTCGGTGTTGAAAAAATTTACAGTCGCGATTCCCTGAGGGTTGGTAAACGGTACTGTAATGTTTGGATCTGAAAATCCGATTCTGCCAACCTGATTCAAAACTGAAAATATTACTGGCTGGCCCGCGACACCTCTTTGGGTCGTATCGACCAATGACGCCGTAATAACATATGGCACTGCCTCGTGATCGATTAATTTCGGGACCGGCGGAGAATAGGTTAGATTCAATGTATACTCCGAAGGGCCGCTGATATAAAGGTTGGTAGATTTAGTTTTCGTGCCCGCTGTCACTGTAATAACAACCGTGCCATACTGTCCCGGCTGCGCTTGGAATACGGCCCTGGTTTGGCCATTTCTATCAGTCGAATCCGGCTGGGTAATAGAACCGTTCGATGGCGTCCGGGTTACTCTCGGATATGCTCCGGAGATACCGATGCCTTCGGCGTCCATGAGTGTAATAACAATTGTATCTGTAGCGGTGGCTTCTGGAGACGGCAAAAATATCTGGGTCGGGCTCAACCTGACTAGAACGTTATCGATTCCGCCGGTGCCCCCCCCCTGATCGTTTCCGGTTGTGTCGATACTGCCTCTTCTATCGCAGGACATTACTGAAAATCCAACGATAACCAATAAGACCGCAATTCCAACCAACAGCCTCTTAAAATCAATGCTGGTTGCCATAATTTCCTCCTTTAAAAGGTAGCCCGGCTTCAAACCAAACAACCTTATTTATTCTGTTTCTCATCATATGGTGTCGTGACCCTTTGTTGATCTCTTTTTAACGATTCGATATCAGACTTGACATTATCAAATGATTTCAAGTCCGGATCTAATTTTGAGAAATCGGAAATCTGACCTTCATCAAAAATCCTTTGTCCCTGGCTCGTTAAATTACTGGCATCGGAATAGCTTGTGCTTTCCCTTACGATGCGAGGAGTAATTTCGATCAATAAATCCGTCTTTTTGGTAGAAATATATTGATGAGTAAATAATTTTCCTATTAGAGGAATGTTGGCCAGCAACGGCATCTTGAAGGTTACTTGCGCATCTTCAACAGAGAGCAATCCGCCGATAAATATTTTCTGGCCGTCTTTTACCTGAACCGTAGTCGACGCTGTTCTAATTTTCTTCCTTGGATACAACCCCTGTACCAATTCATTGATCGATGATACTTCCGGTTGTACCGTTGTCGTAATATAGCCATCGGAATTAATGGTCGGGGTTATTCTGAGCTTTATACCTGTCGAATCTGTCACGACAATTGCGTTAAGCTGTGAACTTACGGCCCAATGCAATGTCTCTCCTATGAGAATCGACGCCTCGCGGTTATTCAGAGTTGTCAATTGTGTATGGGCCAGCACCTTGGCCTTATTTCTCTTGAGCAAGAAATCCAATGTAATATCGAATGCTTTTAACTGCCTTGAAAAATTGAATACGTTATCGAATCCTTCAATCTTTTCAAATTTAAATCTTTCGGGTAAGTTGATCGAGATAAGGATAATTGCCGCCGAGATCGTTCTCTACCGGCGCTCTCGATGAACCATCGGAATTCAAAGGAGACTCTGCAAGGATCGTTGTAATTTTGGATAACTTTTCCCAGTCGATACCGTATTGATCGAGATTGTCGGTGGCTACTTCGATCAACCGAGCTTCTAACATGATCTGCTTTGCCGGGATATCGATTCGCTTGACTATTTCCTTTATTTCCGCAAAAACCCTGGGGCTGGCTAACACAACTACCTTATTTCCTGAGGTATCGACTTGAATTTTCTCGGATAAATCCTTGAGAATATCCTTAACCTCGCCGGCCTTGGCCCACTGTAAATCTATAATATGCGCCGAAAGACCGATTTCCTGTTCAAGGGCATTAGGTTCGGCTACCAGGAATGAATTCCCTACGATTTCATATGAAAGTCCCGCTGCGCGAACTACAAGGTTTATTGCTTCTTCTATGGGGGTCTCTTTAATATGGACTGATATACGTTCTTTAGTATTTACTCCGGGACCCGTAACAATATTAAATCCAGATTTTTCCGCCAAAATTGTTAAAATTGACGGCAAGAATGCATCATCGGCATCTAATGTGACTGTCTTTGCAAGACCTATTTGTAGCGCTTGTGGTATTGATGCGTTCTCGGTTGTAGACTGGCCCCAGACTGGAATTCCTAACAACAACCATGCTATTGCAATACCCGTGATCAATCCCCTCATAGATGTTTTGACCAAAATATCCTCCTTAATATTCATATAGGAAAATCCGCCCAGCTAATAATTGGATAACCCGGGGTCATCACCATTAGTGGAATAATCAGAACCTTCATTTTGAAGTGGCTTGTTCATCAGGATTTTTTTATTGCCTCCATGATCCAAGCACCACCTGTTTCTTTTCAATACTTTCTACTTTGTAAACATTGCCGAGCCAATCGCCGACTCTAACCACATAGCTTTTGCCATTATATTTGATAATCGCCTTGGGATTGGAATCAACCACTGTCGCAGTCAACCTGATATTCTCTTCTTCCTCGGCTTCCTGCTTGGTGCCTGAAACCAAAGTGTAATCTTTTATCACTCGAGGAAGATACAACGGATCATCGATAACGCTAAAAACATAAGCCTGCCGGTTTTCCCAGAATAATTCAAGGGAATCTATGGTGCTCTTCAAAGTCGCGTTGGCATCCAATGTAGCCGCCTGTGGCTCTTCAGAAACTTGTCCATCCGTGGGATTTAACAAATAGACTTTGATCAGGGCAAATCCGATAAAAAGTACCAGCGCGGCTGCCGCCAGGGCAGCCAATGCCTTAATTATGCTCTCCCGATTCACTTCTAAAACTCGCTTTCAAAATTGCTATTGTGTTTATCTGAAGATTAACCGTATGCTGTCTTGGCTTTCCCGCGACTTCTTCAGCGATTACGCCTTGCTCTATGTCGTTTGTTACCGTAAATGATGAAATCTTTATGAGACGAGGCGATTTCTCCAGAATATCCAGGAATTTCCCCAATTCCTCGTAACTCGCAAGTACTTTCATCTCATATGGAATCTCAATGAATTCTTTCAATTTAAATGAATTGGGATCTTCCATTCCGACTATATCTTTGGGAATCAGAGATATGAGCCTGATATCAAGATTATCCATTGTCTCGGTAATATAGCGCAGGAACGGCAAGGACGCCTTTTCGGCAAGGGAATCAGCCATACTTGAAATCAAATTCCCTTTAATCAGGCTGGTAACACCGGGACGCTTTTCGGCCAGAATCTGGGCGGCCAGCAATTGCTTATTTTTTTCCTGTATTTGCTCTTTGGTAGTGATCATTTCCTGGGGCTGAGGCACTATTGCTTTTTCATAATAAAAGTATCCGGCACCGAGGAATACTAATAAGATCGCTAAGAAAATTAAATTAGATTTCATATTTCATCCATCCTCATGCCTTCAGCAAACAGGCTATCTCAAATCTGACCATTTCCTGTTCATGGTATTTAATTCTCTGCGACATCTGGAATTTTACTTCTGAAAAATCCTTGTAGAAGTCCTGCTGAGATTTCAGCAGATCGATAATCCCAACTACAAGATCCAAATCCTTCATGTCTAACTTTACTTTGGAAATGCCTTTAATAACGAATGTATTTAGTGACGCGTCAAAGTTCATTTCAGTGATTGCCACATCCTTTGGCAACGCCTTATCTAAAATCGATAGCTTATCAGACCAAATTCGTCGATTGCGGGCGACTTGATTTAATAAATAAATGTCCTCCGGAGATATATAGTCGCTCGACGCTTCCAGCTTTTCAATCTTGTCTTCTATCTCCTGCAGTTGAGCTTTGTCGGCCTTGATTACTTGCTGAGTAAGATATGTCCGATAGACTACCGCGCTCATTCCTATAATCAACAACAAAAAGAACGAGGCAATGATCGCTATTCTCTTTTTTCTTCTCGCCTGATCCGCCTGATCCAGTCTATTGGATGCCTTATTCAGATTTATTCGATAATATGCGGCTTTCATTTATTCCTCCCTCAGCGCCGACCCGCATGCGATCGCCAGTTGAGCCCCGACTGAATCAGTAAATCCCGGAGGCACTGTGAAAAGGTCGAATGGATTATATATTTCTACGGTCATTGAAAGCGCCTGGGCGAGCTGGGAATTCAAATTGACTGTCAATGCGGCCCCGCCGCTGAATAGCATCCGGTCAAATTCCCTGACACTCGTCTCTTTCGTATAATATCTGAGCGAACGTCGTACTTCATCGATCAAATTATCATGCGCCATTCTTCGAGCTACCCTGATACCCCCGCCCTCACCATCGGCCGCCGCCAAAAATGCACCCATTCCCTTGCTTTTTTTCAAATTTTCGGATTCCGTATAGCTTAATTTCGAAATCGCCTTGATATCCTCGGTCATTTTAAATCCGCCAATCGGGATATCTCTTGAAAATAGCAGGTTCTTGTCGGTAAAAATCGTAAGGTTGGTTGATTTGGCCCCGATGTTTAAGAACACCAACGCTGCTTCGCCTGCCGGCTTGCCCTTGGTCAAGAGAAATGAATTGACCAGCGATGTGCTGTCGGCATCGATAATCCTGGGCTTGACCCCGATATCACCGAGTATCTTGATCTGGTTCTCAAATGCTTTTTTGGTGGTGGCGACAAGAAGAATATCCATGAACGATGATTCGGCGCCTCCATCAAGAATCTGAAAATCCAGAATCGCCTCTGTATCGTCCATCGGAAGATGTTTCCTGGCCTCAAACGCCAGCGATGATTCCAATTCCTCAGCGCCCAATGGAATCGAACGAATCTGCTTAACTGCCGTCGATGCTCCGCCGAGCGAGCAATTCAGATTCTTTACCCGCTTAGGCACGAGCTTCATTTGTTTGAATGCTTCCCTTATTCCGGCAGCCAAACGATTATAATTTGGACCTTCGGGATCGAACTCCTCATCCTCTTTATAGAGGTCGACAATAGCGTAGTTTTTAAGCTTGAAACGACCTTCGTCATTTTCAATGTCTACCAACTTAATAGAATAAGAGCCGATATCGAGGCCCAAAGATGATCTCGCCATGTTACTCCTTATTCATAAATACAAAATTCACTATTATTTGCCCTTAAAATAAATCCACCATTTTAAAGCTGGGTATGCGAGGGTTCGCTGAGGTTAAATCCGAAATCGCGAAATCCCAGATAGGATGGCAAAAACTCTTTCAAATCAATCTTTCAAAGTACCCTGATTAAAAACTTCCATCAATTCCAAAATTCATCGAATCTACAAACTCTCCATGAATATAAGTGCGTATTTCTTGGTGGGTAAAAAATATGGAGGAGGATTCTCGATAAATCTCTTATCGTAATGATAATCTTTCTCTATGAAACCGCGCAAATGCGGCGGATTATCCGGCGGGTAATCGGTAGTATGGACTATTCCTCTGTACCTCTGAGCCAACGACCCGTAAATCTGCAACGATTGCTTTTCATTATTCCAGCCGGGAGCCCATCTCCAATAAATGTCTTGAACCGATATCGAACCGTTAATAGCCGCCAGAGCGGCATTAACATATAAGGTTCTCGGGCATCTTCTGCCCATCATAATATAATGCTCTCCTATTATGCCTAAAACATCTTCGCAGGAATCCTGCGCGGGAACAGACCTGTTCGGCCTTGCGTGCTTATAAACTAAATTATCTACTATTATAATAGTATCGGAGGCCGCGATCGTCAATTTGCCCTCAAATCCCTGCGACATAAATGAAGGATCGTTAATATCCGCGCCTCCTCTATCAGCTTTTACCCATACCTTGCCGAAAATAAATTGGGCGCCATTCGGAGGTACCGCGAATTGCGGGGCCTCGGCAATTGTGGGAGGGTAACAGACAATGGAATCGCTATGAAGCGTATCGGGTCCGCAGTAACGGCGATATATAGTGGGGCCGCTAAAAGTTAGTTCCGTGAGTGAATCTAAAGAATCCGGCGCGAATGTCCCCCAATTGTGATAATATGAAAATTTACGTATCTCATCTGCCTGCTCCGGAAAATCTATGGGGCCAGCCCCGAGCTGAGGCGGTACATCAAAAATCGCGTTATTATTAATCGGTTCAAAATAGGTAGAGCAGCTTGTCACCAATTCTTTGAAAACCGGACTGCCTTGAATATGAATGACGTCATTGGAATGTACTTTGCCGTCGAGGGTATCCGGACTCCAGAAATTGATTTCCACCCGTCGTAGGGAATCGTATTCGAAATTCGATATATATAAATAATCAGCGTAAGATTCGTATTTATATTTTACTTGTACGGTGTCCTCGATTTCCCAGCCATATTCCTTCGATTTGCCTATACCTGTAATCATAAATCCATGAGAAATACCATAACTTATATTCGAATTGCCCAGGGGGCGAATTTCAAATTTATAAGAATTATTTTTATAGCCGGGCCACTGGAATTCCTGACTGATATAATGGGCACTGAGCTTTTTGGTAATCTGCAATGCCAGACCTTCAAATGCCCCCATGTTGGCATTTATGGCGGCCTTTTCCATGGTAATTTCCAAATTGATTCGTTTTTCGAATCTTTCAACCGTAGTCAAAAATGAAAGCCCTAAGAGTATGATACCGAAAGACAGCACTACCGCCATAACCAGCACGCTGCCCTTTTCATCCTTACAATTATTAAATTTCATTATTGCCTCCTAAGATTCGAATTTATCGAAAAAAATCAATTAGCCCGATTTCTTCTGGCGTTCAATGACGACATGTATAATGTATCGCCTGAAGGCGACCTCATGAACAACTCGGTTTTTACCATTGCCGGACCGCCCGGTGAGGAAGGCCAATTGCCCGCCTCCGTGAATGTAAATTCAACTTTGTATAAATCAAAATAAGTAGTGTCGTTTCCGCCTTGCGTGCGGAAATCCCACAAAGGGAGTACCTTTTTATGGTAAAAGGGCCTGTCATCGACATTGCCGTTGTATCTTATTGTTCCTTCAGCGTCCACATAATAATAATCCGCTCTCCAGAGAGGGGTTCTTATCGTATTGCCCGGCATATCCAGGACGAGCCTGGCGTTTTGCTGACCGCCAAAAGGATAAATTGCCACAAATTGCGCGCGGCGGATCTGTTTATTCAGTTTATACAAAAACAAAGATGCGTCTTCATATATCTGCATTTTTTGTGATTCCCTCGCCCAATATCTCATTGCCTCGGAAAATGCCAGGCCCATACCCCCGACTACCGCCGCGCTTATAACCATCGTCACCATGACTTCGATAAGCGTCATGCCTCGATTCCAGGATTTTGTACAATTTCTAAATATCATTCTCATATTATTTATCGGGTGTTAAATTGGCGTATTGAACTGGTACGAATATTCCCTTCCGGAGTGTTCCACCCACTTGTAATTTATTCTAATCTCAGCAAAAAGAGTGGTTCCGCCAAATAAGGGGTGCGACACTTGGGATCTGACAATTTGAACAGTATATCTCGCAATTATGCCATCATTGCTGCCATCCGATGAACCGGGCACCAATGCTGCATCAAAGTAGGCGGGCATAGTCGGAGGAAACGCGCCACCATGTGATTCCCTGTAGGCCTTTACTTCCTCGTAGAATGCTTGAGCTTTTTCGAACGCAATTCTGCGGTGATACTGCTCTTCTATTAGAATACTCCCCTGTTCAAACATTATATAGGCCGCGGCAGAGGAAATTATGATTATCGTAATCGCAACCATTAGTTCAACAAGGGTAAACCCGTTTCTCTTACTTAAGTTTTGATTATTTAGCCGAAAATTCGTCAAGCCAATCCTAATCAATAAATAGTTTGGGGTTATCCGCGCGTTGTGCGGCAACTGAACGTTCGAGCTTGCCCTCTGAAACAAGCGTCATCAACGATTGATCCAGAGATTGCATACCCATCTTACCACCGGCCTGAATAATCGATGGAATCTGGTAAATCTTGTTTTCACGAATCAGATTCCTGACAGCGATTGTAGCGATCATGATCTCAAGACCAACAACTCTTCCGCCATCTTTTTTGGGCAATAATGTCTGAGCGACTACTGCCTGCAGCGATTCGGAAAGCATCGAACGAACCTGCGATTTTTGTTCAGCCGGAAAGATGTCAATAATACGATCTATCGATTTTACCGCCGATGATGTGTGCAGGGTCGAAAGCACCAGGTGTCCTGTCTCCGACGCTGTAAGCGCCAACGACACTGTTTCAAGATCGCGCATTTCACCGACCAATATTACATCGGGGTCCTCACGAAGCGCGGCTCTTAACGCGTTTGAGAATGATTTAGTGGATGAACCGAGTTCGCGTTGATTGATAAGGCTGAATTTGCTTTTGTGGAAATATTCGACCGGGTCTTCAATCGTGATTACGTGGCATTCCTTATGCTGATTGATCCAGTCGACCATTGTCGCCAAAGTGGTAGTTTTACCCGAGCCGGTAGGACCTGTAAGCAGCACAAGTCCTTTTTCCATCAATGATAAACGTTTGAGAACATCAGGCAGGCCCAACTCCTCAAATGATCTTATATCTGCTGGAATTGTTCGGAATGCGCCGGAAATGCCGTTAATCTGGCGATAAATATTGCAACGAAATCTGGTCGAATCGTTTATTTCCTTGGCAAAATCGACTTCAAAATCCGCCTCAAAACGTCTTCTTTGCTCATCAGTCAAGGCGCTAAGAATCAGGTCCTTAATACCGTCGCGTGACAATCCCGGAAGATCAAGCTTGTGCAATCTGCCGTCGACACGAATTACCGGTATTGATCCTTCTGAAAGATGAAGATCTGAAGCCCCCTGATCTTTTGTAAATTGCAGAAGATCCTCTATAGAAAGCGACTTTTCTGTTGCGGTTATGCCGCCTACCGCCTCGAAATTTTCCAATTTAGTTTAGTCCAATTAAAAAGTTAAAAATCAATCGGTGCCGTAGCCTCTCCATTTTCCTTGAACCGCATCGTATGTGACGACTTTACCTGCGCCGCCCGGCATCTTATTTCTGGAAGTAGCGACTATCGATTGGATGCCCTGACCGCCCGCGATAATAGTAAACTGCCATCTATCTATCACTAGCTGAGATAGCTGGAGCTTAAGTTGGCTTACATTGGTGGGCCAAGATCCATTTTGTGACTGGAATATTTGAGCAGCGGCTTTAATCGAACCGATTGCCTCTTGCGCTTCGCTGGCGCGCGCGCTTTCGACATAATTCAGGTAAATCGGAATAGCAATTGCCGCCAAAATAGCCAAAATGACTACCACGACTAGAACTTCAACCAATGTGAAGCCCTTTGCACTGCGCTGTCTGATCATTACTAATTCTCCTTTATATTTTTTGGTATTTGTTTGTTATTCTATTTATCATTACAACCAGCTTTCTATAGAACTTCCCGTATTTGCCCAATTAAGCTATCGAAATTTCCCTATACCCGATTGAATATAGCTATACAATAATTGATAGTCAACCGTAAAAACTGACACTGAGACACCGCCATCATACAATTGACAACAATCTCATCCCGTTATCAGTTCCACTATTTGGGATAGATAAAATTATATTTTATGTTTCTAAATGATTAGTCGAAAAGGGGTTGCGACGACAAGAATGCTTGACAAATGCGCTATCGCCTTATTTTACTTTTCAAATTGGCAATTTCATCCTGCAATTGTCTCATTTCAGCGGTAAGGCTGTCTATTTTCGATTTAACGAGGGAATTATCTGAAAGATCATTTTTTTGACTAGAAGTAGAGTCCTGAAAACCGCTATTTAGCCGCAGCGAGGTCGATAGCGGCTGACTATCGGCATCGGCGAGAATGGCATCTGCCACTTTTTCTTCGCCATTTCGGCGGTATCTGATTTTCACCGTATCCCCCGGCAAATGGGCACGAACCAGGTTATACACGCATCCTCTATTGCAGGCGGAAACGCTATCGATTGCCAGGATAACATCCCCTTTGGCCAAACCTGCTTTTTCCGCAGGCGATGATTGCGCGACATCATCGACAATCAGACCCAGCTTATCCGCCAGTTTTAAGGACGAGGCAGTTATTGATTTCCTGAGTCCAACACCCAAAAAACCACGGCTGACATGACCAGAATCTATAATTTGATTTACTATGTTTCCAGCCACATCTATGGGGATGGCATAGCCTGTCATAGAATGATTGCTATTTTCGAATAATGAGTTCCCGCCTATCTGGCCGGGACTTCGGGCCAATGATACTTTCGATGGTATGCCATAAGCTTCCCTGGCAATCAGAATCCCGACAATTTCCCCTTCGGTATCCAATACCGCGGCGCCTGACGAACCAGGATTGACATTAACAGATAACTGCAAAAGGCCATCATCGGTCAATCCTACAAAATTGCCAAAATTCACAGATGATGGAATATTATAGGAATTACCAATTACGATTATCCATCCGTTGCTTTCTAATTTCGCGGAGTCACCCCACTTAGGCGCCGGTAATTTTAAACCATCGATTTTCAATACCGCCAGTCCCGATTGCATATCGTATCCAACTTTGGAGGCCGAATAAGATTTGCCGTTCTTGAAAATAACCTTAAAGCCCTGGGAATTGGAGATATACGCCGAAGTTAAAATATGGCCGAGGCTATCGTATATAATCCCGGTGGCCACAAGATTTCGGGCACCGCCCACGCCTTTAACCGTCACCAGAAAGGATTCAGTTTTTTTTAATATTGAATTTAATTCGCGATCGAGGGAATTCGAAGTTCCACAAAATGAAATGTCATATAATAGTGTTGTCGTCAGCAGAAATGAAAATACAAAACTTTTAGCATTTTTTATCACTAAAATCCTTTAAAATTTAACGTTAACATTTTCTTTTGCCTTTTGAACTTCGGGCAAAATAAACTCATCGATACGGGACGACGTGTCTGCCATCATCAAACTATCCAGACCCGATAGATCTCTTTTCATGGCTGATTCGGGCACTGGGAAGCTATCGACTTTCATCCCCGGATTTGTATAAAAATCTGGGGCGGTAGCATTCAACGAGGGCCGCGCCTGTTTCGACGCGAATGATGAAGAATCATTAAGGCCGGATTTGGGACCTATCAGAAAGAATACGACTAAAGCGGTGGCGACAAACGACGCTCCGGCGAATACGAATCTAAAACGAATTGCGCCGAGAACAAAACTTGATTCCTTTCGGCTATGAACCGCCTGAACAACCCGTTCGGAAAACCCCTGAGAGATATTCAGCGAGGGCAATTCATGAGCCGCCCTGACGATAGTCTCAAGCTCAGTCATCCGCCGCTTGCATTTCGCACAACAGGCCAGATGCTCATCGACCGCCTGCTTGATGCCGGGGGATAGATCGTCATCAATAAAGGCTGATAGTCTGCGGGATACCCCTCGACAATTCATAATAAATCTCCTTGTATGGTTTAAGGACATCTCTCAACATAGCCCTTGCTCTGTTTATTCTCGATTTTACTGTACCTACCGGTACTCTCAATACTTCAGCGATCTGCTGGTAGGGCAAACGCTGAATATCACATAGAATAAATGCTTCCCTGTAGTCATCCGGCAACCTTTCGATAGCCTTTTGCAGAACTGGGGCCAGGCTCTGTACCGAAAGATTGGTTTTATCCGCTATTTCGATATCGGATTCTTCCTTTAAAAAATCGAGGCTGATAAATTTCCGCAATTTTCTTTTTCGCAGCTCGGAACGAGCAAGGTTCAATGCGATAGTATAAATCCAAGTAGATACTGCAAATTCGGGCGTATAGCTGTTTCGTTGATTGAAGATTCTTAAAAATGTCTCCTGAATTAATTCCTCGGCCGTCTCCTGATCATTAACGATTCGACCTACGAAATTCAGCAATCGGTCTTGATATCTCTTAACCAATTCATTAAATGATTTCTCGTCTCCTGCCTGGATCAATTCCATCAGCTCTTTATCAGTCACTTTGGTTCCATTTCCATGCTTGGTCAAATTCGCCATAATTCTCCTTTGCGACATTCAACCAATTATACCGCATTTTATGCGGAGAGTTCCTAAAATATTCATTTTTTTCGAATTGATTTAAGTTACTGGCGGATAACGCTATTTGTCTGATTTTTGCTGTCGGAATACTCGCCCTTAATGCGGCCGGTGGCATTTTTCTTAAGCGCTTCTTCAAATCTTTTGAATTTTTTTATCTGTCTGTCGATTTTCTCGTTGATCCTCGCAATTGTCCAGGCAAGAACAACGATAGAAATACCCATTATTATAGTAGCCAGATCGCTCATATTGTTTCTCCTATGAATGGTATCGACATTATAAAATATTTACTTTAAAATTAATATTACTGATAAATATACAAAGCCACAATCCAGGAAATAACAGAAGTCATTATTATTGGAATTGCCAGGAGCCTTAATGTCCTCAAAAATGAGGCCCCAAAATACTTCTGTGTAAGCACCAGACATAGATGAACCGGCGAGGCGATTACCCCCATAAAGCCGCCTGCGAATGCTAAAAGCATTCCTGCGGACTGAGTAAGATCTGCCGTGCCAACCATCGGCATTATAACCGGAAATGCCACACCAATGTATGCCGATGTCACTCCGGTCAAAAGCCCCACCACAAATGGAACAACAAATACAACCAAAAATGATGGTATATGAAGAATCACCAATTCATCATAAAAATGTCCGGCAGTTCCTGTTGTTTCGATAGCATTCATCAGAGTCATCACACCGAAGATAAGAGCGATAATATCGAATGCAAAACCTCGTTTGATCCCGTTCCATATTTTATTGATATGAATTCGTTGTGTAAGAACAACCACCAAAATTACGAAAACCACGGAAAGAATCAGATCGATCTTAAAAATCAGCCCCAACAAAACAATAAAGATCAACGGCCATAGCGACAGAAGTAATTTTAGGCCATTGAAATGAGGCGATTGAATATGTCTTGGACCGATTTTTTTTAAAAATAGTCCGGTTATAATGCACATTATGCTGATAGGAAAATTGATCATGGCTACATTCCATACTGAAACATTGAGCACCGCCGCGGCCAGAATAATGCTTGGATACAACGGCCATGTTGTCTCCCAAACGTGCCGCCACCAATAATTGACAGCGGTTAATTCTGCCGGTGTGGCATCAGTCCCCGATGCAATCTCTTTAACCAATGGCGCCGAAACCATAGCCCCGCCAGGCATAGGCAGCAATCCGATTATTGCAGGTCCGGTTATTGCCACCCAGCTTGGCGGCAAAAATGATTTCAATGAATCGACCATCGATTTTACAAAACCTTCGTCCTCGTAAATATTCGCGAATGTCAAAATCAATGACACTGTCAAAACCAATTTCCAGCTTTCGAGATTCTTTAATGAATTATACAGCATCATCCAAAATTCATTTTTTAATCCGAAATGATAAATCCCCAGGAAAATCGCTCCAATCAATAATGCAAATCCTATGGGAAATTTGATTCGTATTAATAAGACAGTGAGAACAAACAGTAAAGCAAGTGACAGCATATCATTTCTCCGCTGCCTATAAAATAATTATGGTCTTTGATTGTCAATGCTAAAAGCAAGGGTAGGTCGGCGTTCCGAATCCGCCATAGGCGGATGAGAAACCCGACATCATATCGTCATTGCGAGGCCGGCGTACGCCGGCCATGGCAATCTCATCGCCGTGAGAACATTGATTCGGGAGTAATATAACTTAAAAATACTGTATAAAAATATACGAAAGTATATACATTCGCGCAGTGAGATTGCCATATCCGCCGAAGGCGGATTCGCAATGACGACGACCCGGATAGTCTTCAGTCAACATCGTATGGTGGCGGGTCTCCGTCATTAAAAAAAATGTCGCCTGGTACGGCGACCCTGCGACACCTTGAACTACAGTATTAATTTATCTACAATCTATATGACATTGTCAGCATGAAACGAAGCGGAGAATATTTTTCCTTGTATTCAAGATTGACATCATTACGTTTCCACGAGCCGTTCATAAGCGCGAAATCGAAATTCAGATTATTATCTACGATATAGCCTAATCCCATAGTATAATAATTAGGCTCTATTTCAACTAAATTGCCTTTGAATGGTATCGGCTCTCGATAATACCCCGCTCTTACTTTTAATGTTGTCCCAGGGATTGAATATTCCGCCCCAGCGTGGAGATTGAATGTTTCCTTGTAATAGTGCCTGGCTGTCATATTGGCCAGCGATATAGAGTCTATCCCGGATTGATATTCAAGCTGAGAATAATCGAGATATTTGAAGTCCCCAGTAATTATAAGCCCGTTGAATGAGAATGCCGCTCCCGCGCCGAATGAGAACGGTAATGAATAACGATAAGAAATCGCTCCACGAAATGAGTATGGCAAACTATCGGTCTCATTTATAAAATGGCTGGATGTTTGATCGACATTGATACTTTGCGGTAATCCGACTATGGCGCCCAATGTCAGGTAATTATTGGCAGAATATGTCGCCCCTATTTTGCCGCTTATACCGGTATAGCTATCGTTGATTTCTTTGGTTTCATCAAACGTATGAGTTCCTGATAACGACAATGAATTGAAGAAAAAGCCGTAATTATCAGTTCCATCGAGTATATCCAACGACCCGCCAACACTCACCTTTGGAGAGACTTCAACAGCCGCACCAAATGAATAAGCCCAAAGTCCACCCGATTCATCTTCGCCGCCACCCCAGCCATCGACATTAGGCCTATCAATCCAAGTCGGGCTTGAGGCGTAACGGAATATTCTGTCAAAACTTTTTACCCGATTGATCGACAATCCCAGAGATAGTCCGCCTCTTACAGTCGCCAATGGATAGATCGCCCAAAGTGATCCAAGCCTGGTATTGCTTACAACGGCTGAAGGTATAGAATAAAACGGAAACGTGGTTTTATTCGTTATTCTCTGATGAGTCAATGTTGCTGAGAGTTCGGTTTTCCTGATTCGTGTAATCAAGGCAGGATTATACCAAAGCGCGGAACCATCATTTCCGGCGGCAATTTGGGCACCGCCCATCCCGGCGGCGCGAGCGCCCGGAATAAAACCGCCTTCGGTGGCGGGCTCATAAACCATGCTTGGATCATCGTAAATCTGCGCCAATAAAAGCTGCGCCAAAAATAGCGTCAGAATTGTCGTACCAAATACTATAACGGTATTTCTAATTTTAATTGATTTCATTCATTCCCCCTTATCTTCTGCCGCGTGTTGATTTGCCTGATTCCCTGGGTTCCTTTTTATCGGGAGGATTGTTATTTGATGGCGGTGGAGATGGCGGATTGCTTTCCACAGTACCTCCCCTGGGCGGCTGAGCCGGGGCTGGAGGTGAATATTGAAATCCGGGCGTCTGAGGTATCGAACCATCTCGCGAACCCCTGCTTCGAATTGCCTTGCTGCCATTACTGGGAAATAAGTTATGAGTCCCGTCATCGTAATAATAATACCAGGGATCGTACCACCATGGCGAATACATGTATCCATAAAATGATGGATAAGGATAGTAAAAATATGGCTGATACCATCCCATTCCATAATAAAATGGGCTATAATAATAATCATCGTAGTATTGGTAATCGCTATAATCCCGTTCGCCTGTCTTCGGCTCATTGGATTTAAATTGGGTATAGCATCCCTGAATGATTACCGACAAAAAAACCGCCGTCAGGGCGGTCATTATTAGCCTTTTCATAAACCACTCCTGTCTAATAGAAATATTCCACAAGCACCAATCTCGCCTCGCGATCAATCGCTTCGGTGTGTCTTCGATTCTTGAGGAGATCTTTAAGATCGAGCTCTAATGACAGTTCATCTGTGATATACCAGACTATCCCGAGATTCAGAAATCCGCGGCCTAGACCGTAAATTGAATCAGGCTTGTTGTCGTTAATCCCCAGATCGTATTCCGCTAAGAATGTCATCTCGTCGCCGAGATCGGTATTGAATCCCACAAAACCCGATGGGTCATTATCGGTCTTGCTTTCGAAGCTGTAATTTATTCCCCAGTGCCATCCGGCCGGATTCGAGTACAATTTGAAATTCTTTGAGAATGATAGATAGAAGCCCTTCGATTTTACCATGTACCGTTTTCTATCCTTATCCCAGGCGCCGTAGCCGAGAGAGCTAAAACCGACTGCTATTGCCGGCAACCCTCCGGTCTCTTCATGAAGTCTGAATCTGAATAGAAACTCTGGGCGGGGACCCCATTCGGGGACAGCGTCGGTCAAGGCTCTGGCGGCCTGATAACCGAATCCCACCGAAAAACGATCCATCAATCCTATCATTAGCGATGCCTGCAAGCCGCCGGTCGGGAAGGTTCTCATATCCATATCGAATGCTCCCCGCGGAAGCATGCCCGCGGTCGGGGTATCCATTATCCATCGCAATTCCGTTTTCGGAACAGTCATCCGGCTATAAATAGAATCCTGGCTCGTCTCATACTGAGCAATGGCCGTCGAAAACAATGTCACTACAACTATTATCGCATTACGTAGAATCATAGGCCGATTGTATCACAAGTCCAAAATGCTGTCAATAGATTTGACTCGATTAAGTTTTCAAAGAACACAAGATCTCTTAAAGCAAACCTTATGCCGTTACGGCCTGCTTGCTCTAACATATCCTTAGACCTATACTTGGGCAAAATAGTTTAAGTTCCATTCTCAAAATCGACGCACAAAAATAGTGCTGTCGGTCATCTGCACGCACAGATTATAGCCGTTCCCACCTGCGAAAAATCTCGAGGATATGCATCTTGACCCGTTCGACCGCTTCCTTAAAATACTGTTCTGCTTTTTTCTGATCGAAATTGATATATCCAGCTTTTTCTTTATATGCCAGAATCGTTGCCGGATTGGGATATACAGTAAATCCAGGCGGCTGCAAATAAACCATATCGTCGGAATAAAGCTCCTTTTTTATCAGTTCTGGCCTGAACGCCTGTATCGCCGCATTTTCATCAGTCGCCGCATGGCCTCCGCCGATGCCATATATTTTCTCGACAATATCGTCGCAGCACATCCACCAATGAACAACCGCTACCTTAATCTTTTTGGCAGTCCAGACTTCCCTCGCCGCTCGGCCAAGTTGTTCGAGATGGCCACCATGGCCATTGAGCACAATTAGTTTTTTGAATTTACAATCGGCTATCGAAAGCATAGTTTCGGTGACATATTTCTCGAATGTCTCCGGGGTGACTGTCAACGATCCCGAATATGCCAATAATGTCCGCGTGATTCCATATGGAATTGTAGGGGCAACGATCGCCTTTAGATCGTCGGCTATTAAATTGGCCATCTTGGCTGGAATCATATTGTCTGTTCCCAACGGTGCCACGCCATGAGCCTCGATAGTACCAATGGGCAAAATCGCAGTGTCATATTTATCGGGGATCAATCTCTCGAATTCTGCCCAGTTCAGTTCATCCCAATACATCTTCATTACCTCTTCTAATAACTGAATAATTGAAATTTAGCCTTAATGTCTGCGCCAGGCAGATGATAAAAACCATTAATTGCTGAACAATAAATGATAATAATGCTGCCCAATAATTCCATTCATCACCCCGAACCGCCTTCAATATTGTCCATAAAATAAAAACGATAATAAGGGCTACTGCGCTGACCGAAATATTGCCGATAACCAGTCGCCAGAAGGAGTTTTTCAATGGAATCTTAATCGCCAGCAGCGTCGCACGCAAACGATATTGATTTTCCATTACCATTTTGATTCTTAATATCTGCAATAACGATGATCCCATTATGAAAAATATAAAAAACAATACGAACGCTACGATTAGGCTGATGTGGCTTAATATATTGCCAAAAATAAATCCCAAAAATAACACGACTATATAAACAGGCGCAGCGAATAATACTACTTTGAGAAACCCGACCCAGGCATCAGATGCCCGCTCAAGAAATGTCCTCGATTGCAAATCGGAATTCCAATCACTCCCAAATAGAATGATATTGTAAATTCCCCCGGCCATGAGATTCTTCAACGGCAGATACACAAATAATATGATTATGGCCGCTAAGGCATATATCCCCAGAGCTTGATCGTAATTCAATAAAATATCGCTTAAAAGATCGGGCGAAATGACAGGCCATAATTGCGATGACATTACCGATTTTTCCATAATAATCCGCAAATATACCAGTATCGGCGCCATTATCAGAAACGCCCCGGCTACCTCTAACGCTTGGAATAACAATGCCGAGATTACTATATTATTCTTAAATATTTTCTTTATAAAAGCCATGAAAGCAAAAACTCCACCGCAAATATGATATCCCACTCAAATGATGCTTGTCTGGCTCCGCGAGCATTGATAGAAAGGCTATTATTGATTCTATTCTCGTCGATTGAATATATATTCTCTGGATCAATTACAGCATATTTCGGCCTTGATTTCGTCTTGAATTCAAACACTTTGACTTTCGATTGACCATCCCAGGTTGTGTCGATTTTGGTTCCGTCTTCCAGAACCAATGATACCTGCTGCGGCAATTGGCCATCAAGAACACGGCCCGCCTCGACTTTGACATCATAATTGTAATTTGAATCTGCTAAAGCAACTGCGGCCGGCGTATAGCTCATAGATCGAATTTCATAATCAACCCTCGCCGTACCGTCGATAAATTGAGAATAGATTTTCGAAAGATCGATATTGGTCTGCGACGATAACACTTTTTCCAAATCATTGCTATTGGGATGGCGAAACCGATATTGATTAGCGTAATTTTTCAGAGCCTTATCGAATTCATCACGTCCCATGACCCCTTCGATTGTCTGCATAACAAGCGAGGCTCTCTCGTAGATTATCGCATTGTAGGAAAACATATCCGGGTAATCCCAGCTCTTCATATTAATAGGAAAATCGGCTTTCATGAAAAGCCCGATCGCCCGTTCGCCTGTATGACCCGAAATTTCATACCCAAGCGGCCCGATAAATCTAAATGGAATATTATAATAATTTAATATTCTGCTCGTCATATAGGTAGTAATCCCCTCATCCAGCCAGGGATCATCGAATTGATTGGTCGCAATAGTCGCGTAAAACCATTCGTGTGTGGCTTCGTGGACAATTCCCATAGTGAATTCAGACGAATCGGAAACACCCGGTTTGCCATCGGGGAATGTTACCTGCACCATTCCCGGCATCTCCATTCCGCCCGCCCCTGAATTAAAATCAACTAACGTGATTGTCTTATACGGATATTTGAATAATCTCTCGGAATTATATGCTATAGTTTTCTTGGTAGTATCATCGATTTTATTAAAGTAATCGGCTCGCTCATCTGTGAGCAGGTAACGGAATTTAATTCCCAGCGTGTCAGATTCGAATTTCTTGAATTTGGGGCCGCATGCGAACGCAAAATCGATCACCGTATCCGCCTCGACCTGCCACCATTCGCATTAATGCTATCCTTTTCTAATAATGATATTTCGCCCGATGCTCCCAATTCAAAATTGGCCGGAGTCGTAATCATGACTTTATAATTTGAAAAATTCGAGAAAAATTCCGTATTAGCATGATATTCACAATCGATAAGACGATCATTCTGATACCCCGCCAAAATCGGAAACCATTGCGTCAGAAGGTAATTCCCCCGATGATCATAGCCAAATCGTTCAATCGTCCGCGGAATTTTTAAATTGAAATTCAACGATACCGACAATTCGCTATCCGGCATTAAAGGTTTATCAAGAGTGATATACATTAGAGTGCCGCTCCGGGTAATTCTAGTTGAATCCACCAGATCACCATTTATAATCATTCCATTCACATCCAAAGCCGCCGTATCACCCGCCAACACCCGGCTCCTGACTCCGGAATTCTCACGGCAGAAAACCGAAGAAGTATCTTTAAACGCGTTCGGATATAAATGAAAACAGATTTTATCTAGAGTCATAGATGTTGGATTTACGAAACTGATGCCCTCGAAACCGCTCAACGAATGAGTTGTAGTATCGAGGACAACCTTTATATGATAATCCGAAGATACTTCTGCAGATAATCCCGGCGGAGTACTAAATAAAATTATGGCCGCTAAAATTCCGTTAATCATCCGGCGATTACTCCGTTCTCCAAAGTCCCGATATTCTCGATTGTAATCTTCATCCTGTCGCCCGGTTTGACCGGCCCTATGCCTTCTGGAGTGCCCGTCGAAATAACATCCCCCGGCAATAATGTCATCACCTTCGAAATAAAACTCACCAGCTTGAAAACATTCCAGATCTGAAATGATGTATTCGATGATTGCTTTTTGTCATTGTTCAAGACTGTCTCGATTTTCAGATTCAATGGGTCGATTCCGGTTACAAGAAATGGACCTATCGGGCAAAAACTATCGAATCCCTTGGCGCGGGTCCATTGGACATCTTTCTTCTGGAGATTGCGCGCGGTTACGTCATTAAGGCACGTGTACCCGAAAATCCCCTCTGCGGCTATATGCTCATCAACCTTCGATAATTTCTTTCCAATAATAACAGCCAGCTCTCCCTCGTAATCAACCCTGTCAACACCCTTGGGATATACAATATTATCATTGGGTCCGATAAGAGCGGTCAATGGCTTCATAAAAATCACCGGCTCTTCCGGCACTGCCGAGGCCGATTGCGATTCCTTGATATGCGCGTGATAATTTAATCCGATCAATACTATTTTTGTGGGAGCTACCGGAGCGGCCAATTTCATTAAATCGAGAGGCACTCTATCCCCTGATTCGAAGCTTCCTTCCCACGGCGGTGTGTTTAGCAGCGCTACCGAATCGCCTTCGACCATTCCCCATTTGATATCGTCATCGATCTTTATTCTCACGAATTTCGTCATTTTGCCAATTCCTCCAAATGAACCTTCACCGAATCCCTCAGGGCATTTAGATTATAACCCCCTTCAAGCACGGAAACAAGTCGGCATTTTGAATATTTATCAGCTATGTCACAAACTATTCTTGTCATCTCTCCGAAAAACTCAGTCGAAAGCTTTATCCCGCCGAGCGGATCATCTTCATGGGCATCGAATCCTGCCGAAATGAAGACAATATCAGGAGCGAATTTTTGAAGCTCCGGCAGAATTTTGGTTTTAAATGCTTTCCTGTAATCGTCATCATTCGAACCTGCTGGCATAGGGATATTTAGCGTAAACCCCAATCCTTCACCTTCTCCCTGCTCGACTTCTGAACCGGTTCCCGGATAATAGGGATACTGATGCATTGATATATAAAGCACATTCGGATTCCGATAAAACGATTCCGCGGTGCCATTGCCGTGATGCACGTCCCAATCGATTATTGCCGCTCGTTCGATGCTTTTCTTCGCAAGAGCGTATGCCGCGGCGATTGCGACATTATTGAAAATACAAAAACCCATTGCGGCCCCCGATCTCGCGTGATGTCCCGGCGGCCTCACCGCGCAGAACGCGCGATCTATTGTGCCATCGATCACCATATTCACCGCCTCGATTGTCCCTCCCACAGCCATTAACGCCGCCTCCTTCGAATGAAGCGATAGCAATGTATCGGGATCGAGTTGGATCGAATTGGCGGTTTGGCTGTTTAAAATATAATCCACATATTGGGGCTTATGAATCAATAGTAGCTCATCGCGAGTTGCCAGCCGGGCTTTAATTTTAGTATAAGGAATCTTGATGCTATCTATGGCTTCCTCTATAGCGCGTAATCTCTCCGGCGATTCCGGATGCCATGCCCCGGTATCATGCAGGAAAAACGAGTTGTCTATTAGAATGCCCAATTTATTAGATACCATAAACAGATAGAGAATAATTCCGGATTATAAAAAAGTGAAGCGATTTTTAATTTTCGAAAATGCTAAACTTCTTTATTATTGCCCATCATCATCGGCAGCACTTCCGATGTCAGCACCGCCAGGATAATTATCGCCGCGCCAATCAATTGGATTGTGTTAAAGTTCTCGCCCAATAAAAAGAAAGCAAATACATAGGCGAAGACAGGCTCCGCCGTGAAAATCAAACCCACCCTGACAGCATTAGTCTTCTTCTGAGCCCAGGCCTGTACTAGCAGTCCGCCGAATGTCGGCAGAATTGACATGAAAGCTATCGCGCCCAACGATGCCCAGGTAATATTCAATTTCATATTTTCGAACGGAAGCGACAGCGCAGACAGTACTACGGTCGTAGCCAGCTCTACAAACGTTAATGCCAGCGCGTCCCGGCCGACAGTTATCACTCCCATGAAATAGATTTGCGCCCCAAATGATACCGCACAGAGAAGTACGAGAAAATCCCCGAATGTAAACCCGCCGCCCGATGGCCCCGTCAGCATATACATTCCAAATGTGGCGATTACGATAGCTATTCCGCTTAATAGCTGTGGAAATTTCCCCTTATGCAAAAATAAAAACAGCGGCACGAAAATGGCAGACAATCCGGTAATAAACGCCGCTTTGGAGGCCGTTGTGGTTCCGATTCCGAGGCTTTGAGTCAAAAAGCCCGCGTAAATTAGAATACCGAGAAGTATACCGCCCGATATTCCGTCTTTTCCCAATCCCCTCAGCCTTTTCCTGCATATTGGATACAATAGAATCGCCGCCAGCGAGAAACGAATAAAGACGAATAATACCGGTGATATATCATTACCCAATACCACTTTTAATACAGTAAATGTCGATCCCCAGACAAGTGTCGCAATGAATAATGAGATATCCGGAAGATAATTATGTAAATTAGTATTAGCGCTGTTTTTCAAATAAATGCTTTCCGTATGAGGAAAATCGATCTTGAATTGGAGATTGCCTGCCGTGAGCTTGGCATCGAGTATTTCATAGATTGATTATAAGATATCGTGAGGATTCCCGCAATTGGGATAGATATGATTATTTGCCTGGGATTAAATCCAATTCGAAATTAACGGCCTTATCTTTCTCGGAGAAAATTCTTTTTTTCTGGGCCGAATAACCATCGGCCTGAACCGACAGAACATGCCGGCCGGGAGCGATTTTGATCACCGGGCCGTTGCTCTTGCCATAATAAGTCTGGTCTATTTCAATATCGGCGGGCACATTGGTTTTCACTGTTAGCGTTCCATAATCTATTAAATTCTGGTTGGGATAATTATACGAAGCAGTTGATTGCCTATTAACCGATTTCTGAACATTCGATTTTTCATTATTCGCCGATGACCCGTTGGATTTATTCCTGGTATTGACTGGCGGTCGAGAATTATCCCCCGTGTTTTCAGTATTACCCTGCCGTTCGATAATCTTAGGCAAAATTGTCTGTGAATTCTGAGAAGTATCATCAGCCGATAATTGACCGGTACCTGCATTTGTTTTATTCATGGAAGCCGATGATTTCTTCCAACGAGGGATATAAACCGTCATTAGCGCGGCCAAAATCAATATAGAGAATATCGCCGAAAAATTCCATATCCAGGGAAATCTGGCTTTCGGTTTCGGATTGCTGGGCGCGCCGGTCTGTTCGAGATGCCCTTGTATTTTACTCAAAAACTCTTTCGCGGCCTTATTGTTTTTATCGAATCTAAGCACTTCCTGGAATTCCCTCCGAGCCTCCGCCAATTTACCCTCGCCAAGATTGACAAAATACAATGCTGATTCGAGGTGATTCGAGATTTTATCTTCTCTTAATTTCTCGGTCATCTTGATGGGATTTTTCAGGAAATTCGCTATAAGGCTCTTAACTGGTGGAATCTTGAAATTGGCAAGCTGGGCTTGAAGCACATCCGAAAACTCCTCGGCTGTCTGATAACGTGTATCGACATCCTTTATCAATGCCTTTTGAGCAATCTGCGCAATTTCGGGAGAGACATCGACTCTGATTTCATTCAGAAGCTGTGGCGTTTGGGACATTATCGAGGTTATCATCTGCTGATAAGAATCGCCGTTGAACGGCTTGCCGCCCGCGATTATCTCATAGAATATAATCCCCAGGCTGAATAGATCGGAACGATGGTCGGTATGCCGTCCGGCCGCCTGCTCGGGTGACATATAGGCCGGAGAGCCGACCATCTGGCCGGTCGCCGTGATCGATAAATCATCATTGCCTTTGGCAATACCAAAATCGGTTATCAATACTCTACCATCATAGGATAGTATTATGTTGGCGGGCTTGATATCCCTATGAACTAAATTATGGCTATGAGCATATTTGAGCCCTTCAGCTACCTGCTGGCAGATTAGAAGGCAAATTTCCAATGGCAGACGTTTCTGAATCTCCAAAATCTGCTTGAGATTTTTCCCGTCGATATATTCCATGGCGATGAAATACTTGGAATCGCAATGGCCGTAATCGATAATCGAAACTATATTTTCATGGTGCAGATGCGCCGCCTGCTTGGCTTCTTTTTCGAATCGAGCTATGAATCCTTCGTTTATAATCAGATGTTCGTGCATGATTTTCAAGGCTACTGGGCGATCCAGGGAAAGCTGAATGGCTTTATAAATATTAGCCATTCCTCCGGCGCCTATTAATTCGACAAGCTTATAATTGGCAACCGCGCGGTTTTCTACCGTGGTAGTCGCCATCCATTGATCATTCATTTGCTCGATGATCCTCTACAGTCAAAATAGCCATAATAGGAAATATGATTCCATTACCAGAAATAAAATATTTCGAAATGCCATCCAATATATTGAATGGCTGTCAATATATTAATCGGCATAGATTTATGCTTTTTTAATAATTGGGGAAATTGGAACAGATTCTAGCGAATCAATTCAATTTTTCTAATGAATTCTTGATGTCTTCTATCAGCAAATCAGAATCCTCGATACCGACAGAAAGCCGGACCAGGCCGGGTGTAACCCCCGATTTCGCCAGCTCATTTCTGTCTAAACCCATATGGGATGTCCAGATAGGAATAGAAATAAGCGATTCCACTCCGCCCAGGCTGACCGCGTTTTTGAAAACTCTAAGCGAATCCGCAAATTTGATAGCCCTTGCTTCTGTCCCTAAATCGACACTGACGATACCGCCAAATCCCGACATCTGATCCAACGCTAGCCTATGCTGCGGATGGGATTCCAGGCTCGGATAAATCACTCTTTCAATTCCGGGTTCGGAATCCAAAAATTCCGCGATCCTTATCGCGTTCTCATTATGAATTCGCATCCTGGCCCAAAGAGTCTTCAAGCCCCGCTCAAGCAGGAACGCCTGATGGGGATCGGCGCATCCACCGAAAAGCTTCATCGTTTCCATAGATCGACGAATGAATTCCGATGAGCCTGAAATAACCCCGCCGATAATATCCGAATGCCCCCCGAGATATTTGGTTGCCGAATGAATCACTACATCGATTCCAAATTCGATCGGTCTCTGGTTAATCGGAGTTGCGAATGTGGAATCGATTAAAGTCATTATTTTTTTCTTTTGGCCAAATGATGCGGCCGCTTTGAGATCGATAATTTTCAGATTCGGATTAGTCGGCGATTCCAGATAGATTACCTTCGTTTTGGAATTTACTAATTTAGCCATCGCTTCCAGATCATCCGATGGAAAATAATTGACCTTAATTTTCAGTCGTTTGAATATATTATTGAATAAATTCGCCGTTCCGCCATAAATCGGGAATGATGATATCAGCTCATCGCCGGGGCTCAGCAAAGTCAGACAGGCAGTTGAAATCGCTGCCATGCCCGATGCCAGCACGAGGCTTGATTCTGATTTATCCAGTTCGGCCATACGTTTCGCGGCGGATTCGATTGTCGGATTGCCGTATCTTGTATAGAGATACGCCTTTGCCTCACCTTTTTGATAGGCTATAAGCGATGCGGTATCCGGGAAAATGAATGTCGAACTCTGATAAATAGGAGTGATTAATGGCTCTTGATCTATTTTTTTAGATTCATTAGAAATTTTTCTGTGTGAATGCACAAATTCTCCTCTCCTGCCAGGCGCAGGTTATCAATATCACTGCAAAGCTGGTCCAGCTCATCCGGTCCTTCAACATCGTATGATAATTCTAATTCCTGCCAATTCATGGAGTAACCGTTCAAACGGTCTATTAAATGCTTGTAAAGATTTCCGCGCTGTATATCTATGCCGTCATATAGCGACGGGTAATGATTGTCGACTCCCAATAGATAATAGCCACCGTTAAATGTCGGTCCGGCGACAACTTGATTGCCTCTTAAAAGCTCAAATGACGCGCGAAGCACGATAGGGTCTATCAACGGAGTGTCAGGCTTGAGAAACAATAGCCTCTTAGCCCCCATTTTAAATATCTCCTCGGATAAACTTGCGAGCCTCTGGCCTGTATTTTCGCCTTTCTGTGGAATTAAGGCAATGCTTTCTGCCTTTCGCGCAATTTTCCTATCCCTTTCTTCATTTTGATATAAAAATATCAAATCCCTGAATCCGTCCAGCGAATTATCCGGCCGGAATCCCAAAACGATTTCTGACCGGGGCACTTTCAGGCTCACCGAAATCAGATCCATCATAAATGCCCTTTGCAGAAAGGCGGCGTGCTTTTTGCCTACACAGCCAAGCAAGCCGGCCGATATTCGTTCGGGGTCGGGATATTCGGCTGTAATACAAATAAAATTAGAATTCATAATCTCTCGGGCGACTCGCATTGAATACGATTATTTCAATCATTATCAATCCCCAAATTACCAGCTAACGAAAACGATCCTTGGTCTCTTATTTCCGTCAAAACCACTAAATCTAACGCATTGCCGTTTCAAGATAAATCTTTAAAAAGCCAGCGCAAGCATATTTGAGAGTTATGGAATATAAAAATTTTAGGAAATATAAATTCCGATAATTAATATGAAGAGGCCACAATATTATTGACATTGGACATTTGTCCGGCCAGCTCCATCAACGTATCCGGTGAGAAATTTCCCACGAGGATATGACTCATTTCGTTTTTCTTCCAGGTAACAAAATTAATCCCGGTATTATTGCCATGATGGAACTCAACATTATTCATAATTTTCGATTCATACCCCGGGATATCCTCAAAAGAATCCGTCGAAATAATAAATGAAATCCGGCGGGTATCATAGTCGAAGAAGACGCATGAAATATTCCCGTGCGGGCCATTTTCGGTGCAGGCGCCAACTACATTTGTCATCAAAGGATGATTCGGTATCTTGACCTGCTTGCCGGTTTTAGAGCTTAACCATTGCAATACTTCGGCGAGGCTGTCACTTATTATTCCCAGAGTCGACGGACTCTGCACATGCTCATAATGTTCCTGAATCGCCCCGTTGATCAACGCGACCGAGCCCGGTACCGCCGGCCTGAACATAACCGCGCCAAAAAATATTATCATCAGGACAGCCACCGCCGCTATAGGGACAAGCGGCTTTCCCGCCATCAAAATTCTAATCCGATACCAAAATCCCTGTTCAAATTCCAGAGAATTATCATATAAGCTGGAAATAATCTTCTCCCGCAGCGCAACCGGAGCCTTGGAATTAGCGCAATTGTCATGTATAGACGATTTTATATGCTGTTCAATTTCGAGTTTTTGCGCGCAATCAGGACACGCTGACAGATGCCCTTCGATAGCTCTTTTTCTATCTGCATTTATTTCACCGTCAAGATATAAGAATAATTCGCCATCGTTGACAAAACAATCTAAGTTTTTCATTATTCATTCTCCATCTTTAGATAAAATAAAATCCTGGCGTTTAAGCTTCGGCTTTGAACCCTGAAATAAGTCCAATTGCCCGGGCGTATCGCAGCCCTTATTATCCTTTGTTTACAGCTAACTCCTACTATTTTCCATATTCTGCAAATCCGCTACAATCAACGCGGAATCATCGGAAAGGGTTCCCTGTCCACTTTATTTTTAGAAAAAGTCGATAATATCATTCGCGATCTGTTGCAAATTGCCAAAAACCAGTAACACGCCTACAATCGCCAGGAGCAAACCTCCGCCAAATTCGATGACCCTGAGAAATTTCTTCACTTTCGACGCGAAACTCACAAATCCATTGAAAAGTAATCCCGAAATTATAAATGGAACTCCTAATCCAATTATATAAAAAAGCAGAAAACCGAATCCCTGCCAGACAGTCTCCTTGGCGCTGGCAAGCCCCGCGATCGTTGCCAGATACGGCCCAGTGCAAGGCGACCATCCCAATGAAAATGTAACTCCGACAATTATGGAACTCACAATGCCCGATCGCCCTTTATTCTGATGCATTCGCTTTTCATAATTGAGCATTTTAAAATCGATGACACCCATGAAATGCAAGCCGAATAGAATTACGAGAATTCCAAATATCTTCCCTAATACATCCCTGTATTCCACCAGCCAACTGCTGACTCCCCATGCCGAGACAAAAATCAACGTAAACACGACCGAAAAACCCAATATGAAAAATAGAATATTGATCAATACCCGCAACAGGAAATCGTACCGTTTTCCGGTTTTCAATTCGTCGATGGAAACACCTGATATAAACGATAGATATCCCGGCACTAATGGCAGCACGCACGGCGAGAAAAACGACAACAGTCCGGCGATAAAAGCCAATCCTACCGACATGTCGACTAAATCCATTTATTCCTCCAAATCATAGTTGTCATAACATCTGTCATAAAATCGTAATTTCGGCGCTTCAACGCAACCAAAATTAATAACCGCCGCAAAATTCAATCTTACGGCGGCTTCATCTTTGGCTTAATAAGGATTCAATTATCTTTAATTATCCGAGTGAATTCTTTATAATCTGTACTATCTGGCTTTTATCAATTTTTGCCGCTATTGCGGTCGCCAATTTGGTGGCTATCTGATTGGCAATAAGATCTATTTCGCTTTCGGAAAGCTTAACATGGGGTTCCGATTTGAACTTGTCTATTATGGGTGTAACTGGAAGTGCCCTGGCGGGCTCGCCCAGCTTCGGAATTTCCTCTTCCCCAACATCGATGCCTGATATAAAATCTTCGTAGTCTGTGGATTTTGCAGGGGCTTTAATATCGTCATAATTTAAATTGCCCGCTGATATTTTTTCAGGGGCCGGCTTAGGGGTATTAAATGATTTCTCTTCTCTAATTTTGCCGTGATCCGCCGCTAACGGCTTGTTTTCCAACTCCCTCTGCATCTCATTAAGAAACCAGTCATAATCTTCGTCTTTATCCTTTTTGCCGACAAATACGGCGTTGTCACGAGCTTCGTCGGTGCTGGTCAATCCGTATTGATCCTCTTCTATTGAAAGTCCTTGATCCTCAGAGGAAAGATCAATGCTCTTAACCTTAGGCTGTTCTCCCTTTTTGCCGCCGGTCTCGTTCAAGTCGGACCAATCGAGATTATAAACTACTTTCTTGCTCGATTCGCTCCTGACGCCGGTAGATTGAACATTAACACCATGGAATGTTTTTTCGCTTTCTCTATCGACACTAGTTTTAATTTTGGCGGCCGAAGTATCGCCGGTCGCGCCAACCAATTTATTCACTATATCCAGCAAATCACGAGGCGAAAATGGCTTTTTCAATTGGCCCCTCGCGCCGCATGACAAAATATCTTCCTGTTTCACAGGGTCTTTGGCCCCGTACATTATAATAGTGGGAATTCCGCCGGAAATTCGATCCCCGACCATCTGACGACATAATTCAAGGCCTGAGATTCCCGAAAGTACAGCGCCGGCAATTACCAGATCGGGCTTTTCAGCAGTGATAACTTCCCACGCCTGAAGCCCATCCGATGTACAGTAAACATCGAATCCGTTCTGGCGCAGGAGAGAATCGGCCACACTCTTGATTGTCGAGGATGCCTCGGCCACAACAATCTTTTTCATTGTCCCTCCATTGGTCGCGTTCCGGCCGAAAATAGTATTACAGAATATCCATCGGACAGTCGAGGCCTATACTTAAATCTCATTTTCTATCCTGCTTGGAAAGATTATCTGAAGCTTTTTCCAGAATTTTCTTTTCGCGACGGGTAAGATTATCATATCCCACCTGGTTGATCTTATCCAGGATAGCATCGACTTCATCCATTATTTTCATGCCTTCACTTCGCTTTTTGGCCATGGCTTCGGCCTTTACCCTCTTGAAATAATCGATCGGAGACCAGCGCTTGATACGCCATTTCATGTCGGATTTTAAATATAAAAATCCAACCAGCGCCCCACCAAGATGCGCAAAATGGGCAACACCATCGGCATTATAGGATAACGCGAATTCAATCGCGACCAAACCAATCACCATATATTTAACCTTGATTGGTATCAGAAAATAAAGGAGTACATAACGATCTGGGAAAAGCATGGCATATGCCACTAACACTCCATAAATCGCACCCGACGCTCCGATGATCGGCGTGTATGACATCGCCGGCATTATAGCCGCGAAAATCACATTGACGATACCGGCGCCGATACCTGCGACAAAATAGAATTTTACGAATTCGCGACTACCCCAGGTGCGCTCAAGTTCAGCTCCAAACATCCACAGAATCAGCATATTCATGAAAATATGCCAGAATCCACCATGCAGAAAAAGATACGTAGCCAATTGCCACAAGTAAAATTTTGTCCATATATACGCGGGCACCAGGCCAAATATCCGGTCGAATAAATCTATATTAATCGGGATTATCCTTGGAATCAGAAACAAAGCGGCATTGATCAAAAGCAGCCATTGAATTGCAGGCGGAAACATACCGTTTATGGTATTCTGGAAATCTGATCTAAATGGCCTATAACCGTTCACTTACTATCACCGGCCTTTGTACGAATAATCTTCCATTTAAAATTAATTTTGCATACTTTCTTGATCATCCCCGCTACTGAACAATATTTATTGAGCGATAAATCTATCGCCCAGCGGATATCATCGTCGGTTAAATCCGAACCGCTGATAATATATTCGATACTTATAGCCTCAAATACGTGTGGATGTACCGGCGCCCTCTGCCCGGAAAGCTTTAATTTCACATCCTTGATATCACGACGTTTCTTTTTCAGAAAAGTAACGATATCCATGCCTGTGCATCCGCCCAATGAAAACAGAAGCAATTCCATCGGCCTGGCCCCCAAATCCCCACCACCGTGCTGCGAAGAAGCGTCAGTGATAATATCATGTCCGGAACCGGATTTGCAGGTGAATCCCATGCCACCATTCCATTCCATCAAAGACTCTACCGTCTTGGAGATCTTTTTGTATGGCTCTTTTATCATCTTTCACCCATCTTTATATATTTATGTTTTACTCAATATATAGCATCGGCAGTATTCGGGCAAGCGTTAAGCAAATCATTCATCCTTCTCCCGGAAGATCGGGCTATCCCCTGATAAAATCCCATGATATTGAAGAAAGAGCAATAAAAAAGTCAATGATCCGAACGATTATTGACTTCACCTATCCCCGCCATATAGATTTTAATCTATTTCCTTCGGGAATGTTCCTTGAGCATACAAAGATCCATGACCACATCCAGCCCTGCCGCTGCAGCCTTAGATGCCGCGTCTTCATTTACAACACCTTCCTGCATCCAAATAGAACCGGCCTTCTTGGCAATCGCCGCGTCTACTATCGGGCCAACATCTTCACTTTTTCTGAAAATATCGACTACATCAATCTTGCCGGGAATTGAACCGATATCGGGATACGACGTTTCGCCTAATACACTGTGAAGCATGGGATTGACTGGAATTATTTTATAGCCACGAGATTGGAGATACCGGGCTACTCCATAACTCGGCCTGTCTGGCTTATCCGAAAGACCGACTACGGCGATTATTTTCGATTCCTTTATAATTTTGTCAATTACACTGGAATCCTGATAATCGTTTTTCACTTGGCCAATACCTTGTCAATTCTTTCGAATAGAACCTTCTTATGTACCGCGCCGATTATCTGATCAATAACATTGCCATTTTTGAAAAATATCAATGCCGGTATCGACATCACAGAAAATTTCGAGGCCAGATCCTGGTTATTATCAACATCAATCTTGCCGACTTTCAACTTCCCATCATACACAGTTGACGCTTCTTCGACAAATGGCGCGATCATATGGCAGGGCCCGCACCAGGTGGCCCAAAAATCAACCATGACAGTCACATCCGATTTTTTTACTTCCTCTTCGAAATTTGACTCATTAATCTCTATAATTTTTGACATCATGACTCCTTAAATAATATTCTTCTCTCTCGGAAAGCTTAACGAACCCTTTTGCGTTAATGTTCCCTTGATGCTTTTGTTAGCTTTTTTTATTGAAGAGCGATTCTAATTTTCTAATTCTAATTACATATTCCGGAAGATGATTGATTATAGCCTCAATTTTATGGGCCTTTTTTATGTCCTTTGCAGGATAGCCAAAATAGATCGAATTAGGCGGAGTATCCGATGCCACGCCCGATTGCGCTTCTATAAATGAATTTTCGCCGATTGTCAGATGTCCGGCCACTCCGACTTGCCCGGCGAGAGTTACACGTTTTTCGAGCGTCGTACTTCCTGCCAGCCCCACCTGCGCGCATATTGCTGACCCAGGACCGATTATGCAGTTATGACCGATTTGAACCTGATTATCTATTATGGTGTTCTTGCCGATAATTGTCTTGCCCATAGTGGCACGATCTATTGTCGTTCCTGCTCCGATTTCGCAATTGTCCTCGATTACGACCGTGCCTATTTGCGGGATTTTCAAATAGGTTACGCCGTCCCATCTGTACCCGAACCCATCCGATCCTATAACGGCGTTGGGATAAATCACGACCCTGTTCCCAATTTCGATATTCTCACGAATAGTCACATTCTGATAAATTACACAATTATCGCCAACTACCGAATTTTCTCCGACAAACACTCCCGCCTGTATTATTACTCCCTTGCCAATCTTCGCGCCTTTAGAAATAACGACATTATGCCCGATATAAGTATCTGAGGGAATTGCGACCCCATCTGCTATTACCGCAGTTTTCTCGATTCCAGGAGTAACCGAAGGAAAACATCGATAAAAAAGCCTCATAGCCTTGGCAAAACCAAGGTATGGATCATCCATGACCAAAAGAGATTTGGATTTTGATTCGAATTTCGGATACGAGATTAGCGCCGATGCTTTCGAGGATTCTGCTTCTTTTCTATATTTTGGAGATACTACGAATGATAACTCGCCCGTCGAGGCCGCTTCTATAGACGCCAAATCAGTTATAACTAAGCCCGCATCGCCTTTAAGGGTGGCGCCGATTTCAGTGGAAATCTGGCCGAGAGTAAATGACATTTATTTCTCTTTGGCTAATTCCGCCATGACTTCATCGGTTAAATCCAGGCTTTCCTTGGCATAGGCAATACTTACATTGGCCGCGTCGAGAACTATATCGTAATCGTTTTCGATTGCGATGCGACGAATTATACCAATTATCCTATCCTTAATTGGCTTGGAAAGCTCTGCCATCCGCTTTTCTGCCTTACCGTTTTGCCCGAATGTCGCATCGAGATATTGCTGTAATGTATCCTGTTTCGCTTGTAGAAGGGCGTCAGATTCCTTCTTCTTCGACGATGACCATACCAGTGAATTCTTTTCGGAATCCTCTTTCAGCTTTTTGATTTCATCGTTCATCGTAGCTGCCAGGCTTTGCCAGTCTTCAACTTCCTTGTCCAATTTGGCCTGGGCTTCCTGAAATTCAGGCGATTGGGCAAATATTTTCTGTGAATCTACATACCCGATCTTTGCCTGCGCCATGGCGATAACCGGAGTGAAAAGCATTAGTACGGCGCAAATAACCCATTTCATATAGTCTCCTTATACAAACAATATGTTATTTTTGCTTATCAGACTAAAATCCCCTGCCAATTTGGAAATGGGGTTTCCATTTCCCCTTTTCATGACCATCGAAGGGATATCCAAAATCAAATCCCATGATACCAACATAGGGAACTATCACTCTAAAACCTACTCCTACCGAACGCATATACCCTTTGGTGAGACGAATATTTTCCAAATTGCGGTATGCATTACCGGCATCGGAGAATAAAAGTATATAGAATTGCTGATCACTTATAGGCAATGTCAATTCCAGGTTATAAATTAACTCGAATCGCCCTTTTAAGAACGCTCCCCTGCTATCATATGGGCCAACCAGACCGTCATCATAACCTCGAATCGTGCCGTCGGGATCAACCCCTCCCGGCGCGAACCTGTCGCTATACGGTATGCTGGCATCGCCGTGAAGGCCTGATATTTCGCCGTATTTGGCACGGCCCATCAATACAAATTTCCAGAATACGGTTTTGTAATATTCAATAGAATAAAATTCTTTGTAATAGTCCCAGCTCCCGCCAAGGAACATTCCGGCCATTTCTCCATGCCATGACAAGATAGAACCCTTGGTGGCAAATTGCGGCAAATCCTTGGAATCTCTGATTATAGATAATGATACTGCCGAAGTCGATAACGGCCATTTATATTTATCTACTGAAAATCGATTGGAATCGTTCGCGGCTATATAATCTGCGCTAATGCCGCTGTAATCAACCTGTTCAAGTCTATATCCAGAGAAAATTCTAAAATAATTATCGGGCCATTTCAGCCTTCTGCCAACCTGGAAATTTCCCCCTAAACGTTGCTCGGTATACCAACTATTATACAAATGCTCCTGCAGATAGAAATTCAATGATATCGATGTCGGGGTGCCCAATAGCCAGGGCTCTTGATAGCTAATATCGAAACTATTAAGAAGCTTGCCCAATTCTAGATTCAAGGTAGCTGTCTGCCCCGTTCCAAGTAAATTGGGTACGCCAAGGCCGATATTGGCCACAAGCTTGTCAGTCTGAGAATAACCCGCGCCGACCGAAAATTGGCCTGTCGGTTTTTCTTTGACTTCCAAATTCAAATCGATATCGCCATTCGGCAATGTTTCCATATTTGGTGTGACATTTTCAAAGAAATTGAGGGTCATTACCTCCCTCAATGATCTTATCAGCAATGGACGGCTGAATATCGTATCCGGCATTATCATCAATTCGCGGCGAATGACATTTTCCCTGGTCTTGGTATTGCCGACAATATTGATCATGCGGACTTTCGCCGGATTGTTTTCGGTTAATTTCAGATTGAAATCCATTGTATCGCCGCGAGGAGAAGCCTTATCATCTATCTGAAGATATAAATATCCAAAATCATAATACATTTCGCTGATTTTACCCAGGCTCTCATCGTATTTTTTCTGGTCGTAAATGCCGCCTTCTTTGAATTCTATGCAGCTTTTGATCTGATCATTGGTAAATTTATTATTGCCTTCCCAATTCACCTTGCCAAAATAATACTTGTTTCCTTCCCTTAGCCTGATATTGATAAACATCTGGCTTTTATCATTGGAATACCAGATAGAATCGCCGAGAACGACGGCATCGATATACCCATTATCCTTATAAAATGTCACTATTTTATCTTTGTCTTCGAGATATTTATCTTTTTCGAAGTTGCCGGATCGGAAAAATGATTTCTGCTTGGTCGACATTTTTCCGCGAAGCTTGCTTCCTATATAGATTGTATTACCTGAGAATGTTATTTGGCCGATTTTGACCTTGCCGCCCTCGGAAATATTGAATTCGAGGTCAGTTTGGGCAGGATTATCGACTACAGGGATTTTATTTACATCTACTGTGGCAAGCAAATATCCTTTTTCCGAGTACATCGACTTTATTCGTTCGATATTATTCTTTATTTCGCTTGGGGAAACTGTCCTGCCTTCAAATAATGTTAATTTTTCGTCAATCTTGGATCTTTTAATTTTCTTATTTCCGCTGATTTTTATCTTCCTCAGCTTGGGATATTCTTTAACTACAATAGTAACATTGACTCCACTGCCTATTGCAGCCACGTCGATATCCACATCGGAAAAGACTCCGATCGCGTATATGCCCCGAACCGCGTCCTGAACCATCCCAGGTGATAAAACATTCCCCGTTATTAATCCGGATGAATTTATTACAAGGAATGAATCAGCGCTTTGGATTCCCCTTACAGCCACTGACAATATGGATTTTCCCCAGGATTCGCCGGGGCCGCTCTCGGATTGTTGAGCTTGAGCAGATACCGCGCCCAGAATCAACCAAAAAACCAGTATGTTCGAAATGAATAAGGCTTTTTTTATCAAGAATTTATCGCTTTGATTAAAACCTCGGTATAGCCCTGTCGATGTCCGGTTTTACGGCGATATTTGGTGCGTCTTTTAAATTTAAAGATTATCACCTTGTCAAGCTTGCCGTGACTTATAACCTCACCCTTTACTGAGGCCCCACTTATATATGGTTTGCCTATTTTGGGCGCATTTTTGTCGGCAATAAGAAGTACCTTATCGAATTTGACCTCGTTGCCGACCTCAGACTCAAGGCGGGGAATTTTGCATTTACCATTGAGCTCGACTGGTACCTGTTCTCCGCCTGTTTCAATTATTGCGTGCATTAATCCTCCTGCTGCTCCTAATTAAAAATTACAAATATAATAATATTCCAATTCCAGTCAAGCCCATTATGGCCCACACCAACTTCATTTAACCCGATATGGCATATTTTGTTTCACGCCCGACGGTCAAAATATATGTTTTTACCCGTTGCCGAAAGCGGTATGCCCATCAAATAATCCCATTTTACGATTTTGAGCCAACGGGCAACAACCCCAATCCTGTACATTATCCGATTGTCCACGTTGAGTATCTGCGCTGTTTTCACGGCCGAACCCAGGGCTATTCCGAGATCAAGAAGCCGATAACTGCAAATCGGACCCTTAAAATCCTCGTCAATCGGCTTTGACGATTCCATCTGCTTGCAGGTTGAAAAACCGCATGCGCCGCAATTAAGCCCGGTGGTTGTAGCATCCTTCAACCCGATTAAAACCACCGCCGATGAATTTCTGACATTTTGGGCGTCGCGATCGAAATTCTTCCTACCCCTTTCGAGTCCGAATTTTTCCATGCCCCGCGCAAGCTCTTCCAGCTTGTCTCTCCCCAATACCAATATTTCGACAAAATCCTCGCCCCTGGCTTTTGGAGCGGTCCTGGCCGCAAGCTCCATCATCGAAGCGACCTGCAAAATAGAATTATCGTAAGTCAATTAATACTCCCATCATATACCCAAATCATACCTCAGTTATTTTTCAAACGGCAATTTATTGGCATCGCTTTTATCCAGAGCTTTCGAGGATATCGATGCTCCGATCAGCCAGAATGCTATCATCGCGACGGCCGGGCCCCTCAATAGACAATCGAACATCTCACCGATCATAAGCGTGATGAATCCCCAAAAGACGCCATACCCCAGGCTGTTTTCGAATGAATCCTTGGTAGCGAATTTCATCGACTGACGAATCTTCACCAGCGACATGACCAAAATTGATAGAAAAATAAATAATCCAATCAAGCCGAATTCCGACCCGACTTGAAGATACATATTATGCAAATGCTTTTTCTTTAGATAGCCCGAATCCAATACTAGCCCCAATGAATCCATCTTATCATAATATTCTTTGGCGTATGGCATCTGACCCGGACCGATACCCACTATTGGGTGATCGCGAATAATATACGATGCCATCATAGCCATATTTCTTCGATAGATATAATTGCTATCATTCAAATTAGTCATTTTATACCGCTGTTGCACCTGTAGGAAATATTAATGAGACTACTACAATAGCCAGTATCCCCACACCGATTATCAGCAATGATATCTTCCTCGCCCTGCCGACTACGATATTATATATAGAGGCCGCCGCAAATGATATAATGCCTGCCAGCCAATAGCTCCGGCTGCCTGTTAAAATCACGAATATAAATGCCAGCAACGCTATTGCTGAAAATATGAAAACTTTCGTACGAGAAATCCCCTTTGCTAACGCCATATTATAAATAATAAAAAAGGCCATCATCAAAATAGCCGCAAATGCTATATGATGATGAAAACCCCACAGCATCCCTTCTTTGCTAAGATCAGGCGCATTATATAATCCCAGATATGCCCCGAGACTCATTACTCCCACTATCATTACAACCGCGATAAATATCATTTTCAGCCGGTTTCTATCTTTTGACTCCAGGCAGAATCCCGATGAAAATGGTATCAGCCAATGCCCCGCGAATGAAAATACTGTCGTAAATGCCAAAGATTTATGATCTTTGAGTGTTAATGACAATATCATGCCCCAGACCAGAAAAGAAACAATTAGAATAAATATTCTATTGCTGAGCAGTTGACGGACTTTATTGATATCAAGACAAATTCCAACAAGCGCAATCAGCAATCCTAAATAGGCGGGGACATTGGTTATCACAACTGAAGACGCGAAAATCAGATTTCCGGTCAGGATTAGAATCGAGGATAATTTATTTTGGTCTATTTTGCCCATGATTCGAAATTATAATTATCGGCCAATGTCTTGAGAGTTGGTAAACAGCGCGATGGTCCGGGGGTCACTTCTTTATCTGAATTTTATTTGTGATATCCTCATCGGATGTCAAATCCAATATCTCAAAGACCTCCGGTTTCAGCGATGTATCTACTACCACGCTGATTTTGAATCCGTAGAATTTCTCTAATTTCCTGACGCGCGACGGCTTTCCCGACAACAGTAATTCGCTCACTCTGGGATTTACGGTCAACTGGAAATGCTTATTGCTTGAGCCTGCCGCCACCCTCTTAAACCATCTCTCGATCTTGACTGCCAGCGACTCACTCGAAAGGACTCTGCCGACACCATCGCAAACCGGGCACGGCTCCGAGAATGTATGCATGAATGACGGCCTTATACGTTCACGGGTCATCTCGACCAAACCCAAATCCGAGATCGATGAAATATAATTTTCCGATCTATCTCGCGATAAGGCATTCTTGAATTCATCATAGACCCGGCGTCGGCTTTCCCGGTTTTCCATATCGATAAAATCTATGATGATAATACCGCCGATATCACGAAGCCTTATCTGACGGGCAATCTCCTTGGCGGCCTCGATATTAGTCTGAAAAATATTATCCTCGCCCTTACCCCTTGAACTGGAACGGCCGGTATTGACATCGATTGCGACCACAGCCTCCGTTTGATCTATAACAATATTGGCGCCCCGTTTAATCCAGACACGCCTTTCAAGCATTTTCTCGATTTCTGCCTCGATCCCTGCCTTATCAAAAAGTGGCTCCCTGTCACCGTAATATTGCACCAGAGAACGCAAATTGGGGTCTAATGCCTTCAGATATTTCATAATAAGGGCAAATTCATTTTTATTATCGATCACGACTTTGCTTATATCCGGTGTCAATAAATCTCTGATAATCCCGCCGGTTAATTCAAGGTCTTTATGCACCAGAGCCGGAGCCTTGGTCGATTCAACCTTCTTCTTCATCTTCTCCCAAAGCTTGGAAAGAAGACTCATGTCGGCCTTGAATTCCTTTTGATCCTTCCCCTGCGCCACAGTCCTGACAATAATTCCAAAATTCGGCGGCTTGAATTCCGACACAGCCTTTCGCAAACGTTTCTTCTCGCTGACATTCGATATCTTTTTTGAAATCCCTATATGGCTTCCGCCGGGAACCATCACAACATATCTTCCCGGCAAAGAAATCTGGCTCGTCAGACGAGGCCCTTTGCTTCCTATAGATTCTTTTATGACCTGAACAAGCAACTCCTGGCCTTTTTTGATTATGTCCGTGATGGTCGAAGACCTTTTGACTTTCGAGACGACCGGAGTATCAAGAGTTTCCTCATCGATAAAATCCATATCGAAAAGCATGCTTCGCTCGCCTTGGTTAAAAGTAGTATCCGAAAAATGAAGAAAGCCCGCTTTCTCCAAACCGATATCTACGAATGCCGCCTGGATTCCGGGCAAAACCGCGGTGACTTTACCTTTATAAATATTCCCGACTATCCGTTCCTTTTCAGGCCGCTCGACCAGCAGTTCGACTAATTTGGTATCCTCGACTACCGCTATACGAGTCTCATAATCGGTGACATTGACATATATTTCAGTACTTATTCTCGCGCTCAATTTGCCTCCCCGAACTCCTCGCCCGCCTTTAAATGGTAGCCGCGCACCAATTCCGCGCCCGAGATTACTTTGCCGGATTCCGGCTTAAGCTCGATCAATTCGAGAACACCTTTTCCGCACCCGATTTCGATCCCTTTTTTAGGATCGGCCAGCACGATCGTGCCCGGATTTTTGATAACCTTATTAATTTCTTTTATTTTTGAACGTAGTATCAAGAGTTTTTTCCCATTTCTATATGTATAGGCTCCGGGTCTTGGCGAAAGACCCCTGATTAGATTGTGTATATTGAATGCCGTATCGAACCATTTAATCTTGCCTGATTCAGGAGACAATTTCGGCGCGGGCGATGTTTGAACCTCGTCCTGCGTCATTGTTTTAATTGCGCCTGATTGAATCAAATTCATGGTCTTTACGATCAAATCGCCGCCCATTTCCGCCATTCTATCATGAAGCTCGCCAAATGTCTCATCGGGCCCGATATTCATCTTTTCCCACATTATTATATCACCGGTATCAACCTTTTTGCGAATAAAAAACGTTGTCAGGCCGGTCTCATGTTCGCCCTTGATAATCGCCCAATTAATTGGTGCGGCCCCGCGATACTTGGGCAATAATGACGCGTGCAAATTAACACACCCTTTCGTGGGCATTGAAAATACCTCTTCGGGCAAAATCCGGAATGCCACGACACAATAAAAATCGGCTTTTAATGCTTTTAGCCTTGATATGAATTCTTTTTCCTTCAGCTTCTCAGGTTGAAAGACCTCCAACCCGTGCTTCAAGGCCGTAATCTTGACGTCAGGAGGTTCAATTTTCTTACCCCGGCCCTTAGGCTTATCAGGAGCGGTAACAACCGCTAATACCTCGTGATCTGACGCTATAATTTTTTCAAGGCATCTGGATGCAAATTCGGGGGTCCCGAAAAAAACCAGCCTCATTCTACCCTCTCACCAGCCTTTATTCTGGTGAGTTTGCTTTTAATAATATTCCGCTGCGCCGCGCTGAGCTTATCTATGTATAACACGCCATTTAGATGATCGATTTCATGCAGGAGCACCCGGGCGATTAATCCTTCGGCCTCATAAAAATATTCTTTGCCGTCAATATCTATGCTTTTGATAGTCACCTTTTGGGGCCGTTCAATATTCTGATAAAGCCCGGGGAACGACAAACATCCTTCTTCCCCGATAACAGAACCCGAAGTTTCCATGATCACAGGATTGATAATCACCTGAGGATCGTCAAGCACATCGAAGTGAGACAAATCTATCGTAAATGCTCTTATGCCGCGGCCAACCTGATTGGCGGCCAGCCCCAGACCATTTGCGGTCTTCATTGTCAATGTCATGTCATGGAAAAAATCCACGAGCGAACCGTCGATATTTTCAATCACCGATGATTGCTGACGCAATATCGGTTCGCCATAAATTTTTATCGGAAGAGGAGGCAATTCGATCATCTCCTTTTACTTATTCGGTGACTCTACCTGCGATCGCGCTCTTGAGGAATTCGATTTTGACTTCCTCGTCGACCTTCAAAATAATGACGTTATCTTTCATTCCCCAGATAGTCCCATACATCCCGGAGTTCGTGATAACCTTGTCCCCTTTTTTGAGCTCTGCAATCATCTTTTGACGTTCTTTTTCCTTTTTCTGCTGTGGTCTGATCATGAAAAAGTACATCACTCCAAAAATCAGGGCGAACATTATAATCATCGAAATTCCGCTGGCTGCTCCGCCACCGGCGCTTCCACCAGGCTGTGCACCCATTAAAATTAACCCTTCAAACAATTCATTCCTCCTTAATTTCCTTAATCTCTCTTCTCACAAAGCGTTTAATATAACCCATTCATCATTGATTGTAAACCTAAATCAGACGCCAGGGTTCCCGGATTTGAAGATATCAGGCGTCTAATAAAATGATTTAGAACCATGCTATCTAATAGCTTATGAATTTCATAGGAGCGAATTTCATCAAGTGATTATCGTAAAATGCTCATGGATGATCATCGGGCGATTTTCAATCATTACGAATATTCTGCTGAGCCATCCCTTAAATTCCCTTGTGCTGAAATATATCGTCTGCCTGCCATCGACCTGACAATAGACCGCGAAAACCTGCTCTGAAATTCTGGTTACTCCAACCTTGCCGAATTTAATCGCTGTCTTCTGGGGTCCTTTAAAATTTTCCACAAAGGCCGTCCGCAACGCTTCTTGCCCCTCAATCGGCTTTGGAGATGCCGCACCGATATAGACTATATCAGTATGGTAATAGCTAAGTGCCGCTTCAATATCCCTATTATCGATAGCTTTCTGAATATCAGTCAAAAGGGTCTTAATTTCATCGTCAGTCATTAAGAAATCCGTCATATTATATCCACACTTGGCGCCTTGCCGCCTAATATGTTTATCCCGCTGACGATTTGCCCTCTATGATGAACCGTGTGGGTATATATATGTTGAAGAATTTTCTCGACCGGATATAAAAATTCTTTATCCCATTTCACCTTCAATTCCTTTTTCAGTTCTGCGGGAGTAAGATTTTCGAGATAAATCAATATATCAGCCTCGACTTCTTTCCATTTCTCCTCGATATCATCGTAATCATTGAAATCATCGAATTCGTATCCTGAAAAATCCTTTCCCTGGATTATTTTATTAATCCAGTAATCCTCGGCCTCTATCGTATGAACCGTCAAATCTCTCAATGACCCCCAGGCGCCCACCTTCTGATCGATAAATTTCCTGGAGTCGACAGTCCTCAACGATTTTATGATCTCATTCGAGAATTTCGCGTTGTACCCGAATAATTCCTTCAAGTAATTCATATCAGCCCTCCCATCCAATTCAAAAATTACCAGATAAGATTAAGGGACGCAATCAAATTATGATTCTTTGGCCGGTGTCAAACACACCTATATTCCCGCAAAATCCTTTTGGCGTGTCATTGCGAGAAGTCCGGCTCCTGTCGGTCGCCGAAGCAATCTGAAGGTAGTCTCCACACCCGCCCGAAATGTAATACCTGTCATTCCGCACCCACCACGGCGGGCCTAAATCGGCTTGATGCGGAATCTTGCCCGCCATTTTCCGCGCTGTAGTCGGAGTAGGGCAGGAGTGGTACACTCCTGCCATAAAGCCGTGATCGGCAGGAGTCTTCGACTCCTGCCCTACTGCTATTGCCGGTAGAGACGCAAAATCTTGCGTCTCCGAACGAAATCTTGCTCTTTACAAAAATAAAAAATGCGATTGTAGGGGTTTGATTTATCAAACCCGCCCGCAAAAGAACGATTATTCCTGTAGGGGCACAACATGTTGTGCCCTCCTTTCCCCGCCCCGTAAGGAATCCCTTCCTGACGACTTCTCGCAAAATAAACAATACCATTTCCCCAAAATTCTGTTATACTACAGCAAGAAGTTTCGTCAAATAACAATGAGGAATTGTGTGCCCAAGTCCTTGATTTCAATATTCGCTTTCGTGACCCTGTCAACTGCAACGGCTTATGCCCAATGGACAGAGCCGATGCAGGTAACCGACTATATCGGCTGGATGGATACGCGGGTGGCAGCGGTCGGAGATACAATCCATGCCGTCGGTTCAATTCCCACCGCTATTAGCTATGTCCATTCTTATGATAATGGTAATACCTGGTCGGAGCCGATTGTCCCGCCCGATACATTTTACGGAAGTCAAATGCCCGATATTATTTACTCCAAGGGCAAAGTCCACATAAGTTGGGTTGCTTACTTCAGAAACGCCACAGTACAGGTCTTTCATAATTCCAGCAGTGATGGCGGGCAAAGCTGGAGCGCGCCTCATCAGGTGTTTCATACTCGCCTAAACCCATTGCTTAAATATCCAAGGTTGGCGGCTAACGGAGATACCTTGTTTTTATCTTGTTTGGTTTCGAATAATACCAATGCGTATATATTGGTATTCACAAGCTTTAACGGCGGCGAGACCTGGGGAGATAGCTCGGTCGCGGAACCAATTGCCTGGGATGTCCTTACTCCTCCCAATATCTTTATTCGGCCGGCCAACTTCACGTGATTTATGAAATGGGTATGTTAGATGGATCGTCGAATATCGAAGTCTATTATCGAAGAAGCCTTAACTGGAGAAGAAGATGGACGGCAAGAATAGCGTTTCATCGACGATGGTGCCGCCTCACAATTGCCGGAAGCATCCGCTCAGATTCAAATGGCCATATTATTACCACTTGGTTTGACCATAAATATGGAAGCAATTGCTTTGGTATTATGGCGAGATATTCTTGCCCGTATCAGCACTGACAACGGCAATAGCTGGCTGCCGGAATCGCGTTTAACAAATACTCAAACCGGCTGGCATACATCCGGGATATTATTAGATGAATGCCTCTACGTAGCCTTGGAACGATGGTCAGCCATTTGGCTGCAGTTATCCTAAAATCATGTATTCAAAATCATTGGATTGGGGAGTATCATGGACAACTCCAGAAGTAATTACTGGTTCAATGGAAATCATCGAAAGATCTCCAGCCTTAGATTATTCATACGAGGGAGATGCGATTCGTATTGCATTGCCTGGTCGATAGAGTACGCTACATGATAGCGGCAACTGACTACTATCTTCGCAACGAGCATATTACTGGGATCAATGATTATGGCGACCTTAATATCCCCAGTGATTTAAGTATGGCCGCTTATCCGAATCCATTTAATTCAAATACAATGATAACATTTAGCAATCCGGAAGGAGGTGATTTGGAAATAGGAATATATGATCTTATGGGCAGACAAGTACGGACATTTAATTTGATTGGGGCAAAGGAGGGAGAAATAAAATGGGACGCCCAGGATGCTATGGGAAATAGAGTCTCTACAGGCATTTATTTCGCCAGAGCAAGAGCGTCCCAAAACCAAAAGACCATCAAGCTCGTCTATATCAAATAAACGATTATACAATTTACATAGCTTATTGCCGCAGTCAATGAATCCCTTAGTCTGTCTCAAAACCCCATTTCCGGTCATTGCGAGAAGTCCGGCAGCTGCCGGACGACGAAGCAATCCGAAGGTTGGCATTATTCCTGCGTGTCACAGTTTACTGTGACCGCATCCTACTATGGGCGTTTTCCTGCGAGTCAGGGCTTGCCCTGACCGCATCCTACTATGGGCGGTCGGAGCCGTAGCCCAAAATCCCCCGTGGTTTTGGGGTCGTGTTCCCAAATCTCTTCGAGATTTGGGCTACTGGAATCCTGCCGATATGTAATTCATTATCACCGGTAGAGACGCAAAATCTTGCGTCTCTACAAAAATAAAAATGCGATTGTAGGGGTTTGATTTATCAAACCCGCCTGCAACTATAACGAATGCCGCCGTAGGGGGTTCAAAATTTTGAACCCTTCCGTGCTTTTATCTATGAATTGAAACTAAAAAGGGTAATTTGATGTTCTTATCTATGATTGTCTTGAAACTTGATTTTCGAGTGATTTTCAAATACCGGAGGAAAAATGAAAAATAGATTATTGGGCGTCGCATTCCTATTAATACTTTTAAGCTCCGGAATACTTCAGGCTCAGAATGTCGTCCAGGTCGGCTCATATAATTGGAGAATGACCGTTGACGCCAAAATCGCGGGCAATTACGCCTATTGCCTGTACGATTTCGGCCTGGTGAATTTGAATATTTCCAATCCATCGGCCCCGTCATTGGCCGGAGAATTCGCCCTCCAGGGTGTCGGACGAGGATTGGATATATCTGGCAATTATGCCTTTATCGCCGATGGCTACTCAGGATTGCAGGTTGTAAATATCGCGAATCCGGGCAACCCATTTTTTGTCGGAAACCGCGATACGCCCGGTGAAGCATCCCAGGTCTATATCTCGGGGAATTACGCGTACGTTGCCGATGGCGCATCGGGGCTGCAGATAATTAATATTTCCAATCCCTCTAACCCATCATTCACAGGCAGCCGCGACACGCCCGGCGAAGCGACAGGCATCTATGTCTCCGGCAGCTACGCGTATATCGCCGATGGTTCCTCCGGCCTGCAAATCATTAATATTTCCAATCCAGGCGCCCCTGCATTTGTAGGAAGCCGTTCTACTCCCGGAAATGCCTATGCGGTCTTTGTTGTAGGCTCATACGCCTATATTGCCGACGGTTCATCCGGCCTTCAAGTCATAAATATTTCAGACCCGGCCAATCCCGCATTCGTGGGAAGCCGCGATACGCCCGGCGAAGCCTCAGACATATTTGTCTCCGGCAATTACGCTTATATTTCCGATGGTCTTTCAGGTCTGCAAGTTCTAAATATATCAACGCCGTCTAGTCCCTCATTAACCGGTACCTTCGACACCAATGGCCTGGCTTATCGTGTCTTCGTTTCGGCATCAAGTGCCTATATCGCCGATCAATACACAGGATTACAAATCATCAATGTTTCGAGTCCATCGAGCCCGTCTTTTGTGGGCAGCTATCTCACTCCCAATCAGGGTTATTCGAAGAGTGTTTTTGTTTCGGGCAATTATGCCTATGTGGCCGATGGCCCCGTAGGGCTCCAGATTCTCGATGTTGCCAATCAGGCCAGCCCTTTCTTTGTTGGCCGTTACGGGACACCAAATTCAGCCAAAAAGGTCGCGGCTTTCGGCAATTACGCCTACATGGCAGCCGATAATTCCGGCCTGCTTATTATTAATGTTTCCAATCCGGCCATTCCCACATTAGTCGGCAGCCGTGCCATGAACGCTTCTGTCGATGTTCAGATATCGGGAGTCTATGCGTATATCGCGGATCGATCATTGGGACTTCAAATAATAAACATAATCAATCCAGCCAGCCCGTCATTTGTGGGAGGATATTCGACCTCATCAGCGGCGGTGGGTGTTTTCGTGTCCGGTAATTACGCTTACATGGCTTGTGAAAATACGGGCCTGCAGATTGTCAATATATCGAACCCTGCCAGCCCTTCACTCACGGGGAGTCTGGGCCTGACAGGCACAATTCGCTGCGATCTGCTGTTTCGGGCAGTTTTGCATATTTGACCAACAATAGCTCTCTCAAAATTGTAATATCGGCAATCCCGCAAATCCGTCTTTGCAAAGCACTTTCGATCTCCCCGATGCCGCTTACGGCATAAATGTCTCTGGCGGATTTGCGTATATAGCGGATAATAATTCCGGGCTTCGGATAGTGAATATTATTAATCCATCGATTCCAACTTCCGCCGGATCGTTTGCGACTCCCGGAGCAGCATCCGGAATATACCTAGTTGGCAATCGCTCGTTTGTCGCCGATAACACAGCCTTATCTATTTTAAGATTTACTTTGATCGGCATCGATGATCCCGGGCCAATTCCTTCGGATTTCACATTATCCCAAAACTATCCGAATCCCTTCAATGCCTCCACAACGATAGATTATTCATTGGCACAAAGCGGCTCGATTAATATTTCGATTTACGATATCCTGGGCCAGCGGGTCGCGCTGCTTGTCGATGGCATTCAGGACGCCGGTCAGCATAGTGTTATCTGGAACGCGTCAGAATTCGCGTCAGGTATCTATTTCGCCCGGCTCGAATCAGGCGATCAATCGCAAAGTATTCAGCTTACCCTGTTAAAATAATTATATGGGCGGTAGACGTCCCACCAAACACTTCCATGTCATTCCGGCCCCCGAGCCGGAATCTTGCGAGATCAGTAGCTCTGCGTTCCGAGCGAGCGAAGCGAATGAGAAACCCGATAGCGCTGTAGGGGTTTGATTCATCAAACCCCAGTCCTGAAATTCCGCTTCCGTCGGTCGCGGGAATTAATAGGGCTCCATGCGGAATCCATCCCAGTTGTCAAAACCACAAATATCTCCGTAGGGGCGGGTTTCAAACCCGCCCTTACAATAATATGAGTTATGGCAGGTCGTAGACCGTCGAAGACGGGCGTGACCTGCCACTTTTTTTCTTTATATTCCAAGCGTGCGTCAGGCATCCCTCCTGTCCCCTGCTTTGTCATTCCGCGCTTGTCGCGGAATCTTGCGAGCAGCAGCCAATGGGAGCAGTAGGTCGGCGTTCCGAACGAGCGAAGCGAGTTTACAATCCGGCAAATGACGGATGAGAAACCCGACATCCTAAATTCAAATCTCAAAAACACGTTCACTCAGCATTTGTTTTGAAAACCCCCGAAAGGTGGAAGGACGGGGGCCCCGCTTTCTCGTCCGGCGACAGCCGGACAATGTGACGATTTGGATCCTGGGATCCAGCGCCACATTTTGGATCCGCCTGATGGCGGATTTAATGTGGCGCGGTCAAATGACGAAAAATCCTGTCGCAGACGAAATAAAATGAGAAACGACAGGATAAAGAAATCAGAAATTCTATTCGCAGGCATGAATATAAATCTGTGCCTCGCGGTTTATATCTATTAGCATAATCATTATCATATTCCGTTGCCGGAACTATAACACGCTACTGTTAATTTTAGTAATTGTTGCTTAAATATGTTTTGAAAGGATTGTTATGGATTACCAATTACCTAAAGATTCCTGGCAGCTATTCCTCAATACAGTTAAAAAAGCCGATTCTGCCGTAAATGAAATCCTCGATGGTAAACCTATGGGGCCGTTACTGAATCAATTTCTCCACATGATGGTTTGGGAGCAGGGAGTCGAGGTCGCCCGCTGGATTCTCAACAACAAAGACCTGGTGCGCCGATTAAATCAAATCCAAAGCTTCACCAAAGAAGAATTCGAGCCGTTAGCGGCGGAAGTGAAAAAATCGGTGGAGAGACTCTCTCGAACATGATAAATTGACCTCGAATGTGAAATTAATGAAAGGAATTCAATGATAAATTTCAAAAATCAGGTTGTGCTAATCACCGGCGGTTCCAGGGGAATCGGTGCCGAAGCAGCCATACTTTTCGCCGAATTGGGAGCAGATATCGCCATCAACTATTACACAAATCCTGATGCCGCCCGGAAAGTCAAATCATCGATTGAAAAACTCGGCCGCCGATGCCTGATTATTCAGGCCGATATGGGGAAACGTCAGGATTGCGAGTCGATGGTCAAAAAAGCATTGGATGAATTCGGCAAGATCGATATTCTCGTCAATAATGCCGGTATCTGGACCGAATCCGCTATCGAGAAAATGACCGATGACATACTTGACCGCACAATCGATATCAATATAAAGGGCTGTTTCTATACTACATCCGCAGTTGTCCCATCCATGAAAAAACAGAAATCAGGCAATATCATCTTCATCACTTCCACCGCTGGACAGAGAGGTGAGGCGATGCATTCTCATTACGCAGCATCCAAAGGCGCGTTGATATCATTGACCAAATCATTGTCTTCGGAATTGGCGCCTTTTGGTATCAGGGTTAATAGCGTCGCTCCCGGCTGGGTCGATACCGATATGAGCCACCCTGCTTTAACTAGTCCCGATGGCCCCAAGTATCTTTCGCTTATCCCGTTAGGACGCGCCGCCACGCCGAGAGAATTGGCAAGCCCGATAGTATTTATGGCGTCGGAATGGGCCAGCTTCATCACCGGTGAGATTCTCAATGTCAACGGCGGGGCTGTACTTGTTGGTTAAATGATGATATTACACCGATAAGCCTCAATTTTTCTTTAAGGTTGACATCGAATAACGCATCCGATATTTTGAGCCAAGTGGTGGGCTAATTTGTGGCTTAATTTTGATTTAAGGAATTAAAATGGATTTTTCCAAAGCTCTTTCTTCAGTATCCAATCAATTAGAGCAATTCGAAATAGAGCTGAAAAAGACTCTTGAGACCGATTCTACGATTATCCGTCAGATAACGGATCATTTATATGGCGCGTCGGGCAAACGGCTCCGGCCGGCGCTGGTATTTCTAACATCCGGCCAGCTCAACGAATCATCGCTAAACTCGGCTCTGGCCATTGAGCTTATACATACCGCGACACTCTTGCATGACGACGTAGTCGATGAATCCAATGTCCGCCGCGGACGTGAGACTACCAACAACAAATGGAATAATCTGGTCGCGGTCCTGATGGGCGATTATCTATTTGCCAAGTCATTCGGTTTGCTTGTGAAAGCCAATATGCCCGGATTGCTGGCGTCATTTTCAAGAGCCACCGAACGTGTATCGATTGGAGAGCTAAATCAGGTTTTTTATACCGGCAATTTTGATATCGTCGAAGAAACTTACCTGAATATTATCGCCGATAAGACCGCATCCCTTTTCTCGTGCTCGGCCGAGGCGGGTGCAATCTGTTCCGGGCAGAATGGCAAAGTACTTAGCGGCCTTCGCGAATACGGCGAAAATATCGGGATGGCATTCCAGATTACCGATGACCTTCTCGATCTGATCGGCGATACCCGCAAAACCGGCAAGAGCCTTGGATCGGATATTCGGGAAGGCTGGGTTACATTGCCATTGATTTACGCCATGCGAAATGGTAACAGCCACGCCAAGAGTCATTTCAAGGGAATCCTTGGAGATTCTACGAATAACGATATATCCGAAGTAGTACAATTTGTTCGAGATAATGGCGGAATTGTTTACGCGGAACAAAAGGCGCGCGGTTTCGTTGAAAAAGCGATCAACATCGTGAGATCGATTGATGACTTGCCGATGAAAAGATCATTAGAGGAATTGGCCACGTTGGCCGCAGTTAGAGATAGATAAAATAATGATAGATATATCGAATCACGCGCCACTGATGGTCTTAATCAAAGTGGCGCTTTATTTTAACCTAAATAATTATATTAATTGATGAATATCCAGATACTATCCCAATATTGGTATTTATACGCTTTAATCGGCATTATAGGCATCGCAGTCGGGATATTATCTTATATCAAGACTTATCCGCCTCTTGAAAAGGGTTGGAGAATAGTCCTGGCGTCGCTCAGGGCGTTAATGGTTTTGCTCTTGGGAATTCTCCTTATAGAGCCGCTGATAAATCTATACTCATCCAAAATCGTAAAACCGCAGCTGGCCGTTATTTTTGATACTTCCAAAAGCATGGGAGTCTCCGAAGATGGGGTCAAACGAATTAGCCTCGCCGATAGTCTTGCGAATTCTGCTCTGACCAAGATAAAATCCGAATATATAATTTTTCAATTTTCCAGTAATCTAAAGAAATCATCCGCGCTCCCCTCTCAAGTTGATTCAACAGGGGACGCTACTTCCATATCCGAAGCCCTACAACAATTCGGGCAAAAAAATGATATCGATAATTATGGCGCGGTAATGCTTGTCACGGATGGCAGGCAAAATCTCGGGGACGATCCCGTTGGAATTGCATCAAGATTGAATATGCCTGTCTATACTTTGACAGTCGGCAATATGACTGAGGAGAAAAACCTTTCGATCGATAATATCATATATCCTGCCGTAGCCTATAGCGGCCAGGATTTCGAGGTTACCGCTGAGCTAAGCGCCATTGGAATAAAACCCGGCCGCTCGAAAATATTGCTCAAACAAGGCTCGAATGTTATCGCCGAGAAATCATTCGATATGCCCGAGCAGGGCAGGAAGGTATCAGTCGAATTTCAGGCTAAGGCCCCGGCTGAGGGCGATTATGAATATACTGTCTCAACTCCGATTCTTCCGGATGAGAGTAATAATATCGACAATGACCGGCTATTCGCGATGAGAATATTAAAAAGCAAAATAAAAATATTTGTCGGAGTTTCAAAACTAAACTGGGAATTCAAATTTCTCAAGCAGGCTCTGGGAAAATTCGACGAATTTCAGGTTGATGCTGTTTATCAATCGGCCGCAGGCAGATTTTCCGATCCCGGAACTCCTCGGGGTCTTGACGGACTGAAACAATATGACATCGTTTTTATTATCGATTCTTCTCCGGCATCGCTTAGGGTAAACGCTACTGACCTCAAAAATTATATCGAGAATGGCGGATCGTTTGTCTATATCGCGGGAAATGATTGCTCTACATATCTCAGCCAGTATGCTGATATTTTGCCCATTAAATTTCAAAAACCCGATATCATATCCAATGATTTCTCTGTAGAACCGTCGCCTACCCAAAAGCAGCACGCGGCAGTAATGCTCAATGATGATCCCGAGGCCAGCGTCCAGATATGGCGTTCATTGCCGCCTCTAACTGAAATCGTCACCGGAATCAACCCGACAGGTGAAGTGCTGCTTGAGAGTCATTCGGCACGCGGGGCATTCGATGGGCTTCCGGTAATGATCGCCGGATCATTGGAACGGGGCCGTTCGGTGGCCATCATGGGATTTCCCGTTATGGAGAAGTTATTTCGGATCTGTAAGAGATGAAGCGATTTCCAAAGCAATTCCCGATTTCTGGAGAAATCTTAGCAAGTGGCTTTCAGCAAGCGATAAGATGGAGCAGTTCAAGGTGCTCACAGATCAAAAAGTCTATCGATTGGGCGAGCCTGTCCGAACTACTGCTTATCTCTATGACAAAGCGGGGCGTCCGAAAGGTGGAGCCTACGTTACCTTGTCGATTTTCCCGCGCGGCGAGAAGATTCCTCTAAAATCTGCGGCCCTTTCCCCTACTTCCATTGGAATATATACGGCCGATATTTCATCTTTACCGGCAGGGAAATATGATTTCAGCGCTATGGCGACATCATTTAATGACACCCTTGGCAGGAAGAATGGCAGCTTCACAATAGAACAATTCAGCCTGGAGATGGCCTCGAAATCACCCGATTATGATTTGACTCGCCGTATCTCCGACGCTACAGGCGGCAAGGCCTTTGATAAAGACAATTTCTCGGGATTCCCCGATCAATTAAAGCTTTCGCCCTATATCAAGGAAAGCCAGGCGCAGATTAATTTCTTTAGAATGCCGTTTGTCCTCATAGTCCTTCTTCTGGGTCTTTGTACCGAATGGGCCATTAGAAAGAGATTCAGGCTGCCATAAAAGATCTCTTCCGTGAGGTCGGGTGGCCTCACCCGACCGAAGTTTTTTCGGAGCCGGACGACTCGACGCCACAAATATTGTCTGCGTTTGTGAGGTCGGGTGGCCGCACCCGACCGAGGTTTTTGTGTCGGGTCAAGCGACCCGTCACCATGACAAATTCCGCCGCCATAAAAGTCATTGCGAGTCCGCCGCAGGCGGACGAAGCAATCTGAAGGAGGCCGCCCGCAGATTGCTTCGTCGTTCTGCAAAAGCCGAACTCCTCGCAATGACGCAAAAACAGAGGTTTGAGACAGGCTTGGACTCGCCAGACCGAAGTTTTTTTAGGGCCAGGCGACTCGACGCCACAAATATTGTCTGCGTTTGTGAGGTCGGGTGGCCTCACCCGACCGAAGTTTTTTCGGAGCCGGACGACTCGACACCGCAATGATTGCCTTAGATATAATTAATCTCTTTTAACTTTTTTCATCCGATAACTATAACGGTCGCTTTAGAAACTGGATTTCAAAAATCCATTGACTATTCAATAATTGATGATAAAATTGAATTGTTAGAAAAATTGAATAACTTTCGGGAGGGGTATGTCAATCATAATTGATATCAGGGCAAGACAGATATTAGATTCGCGAGGTAATCCGACTGTAGAGGTCGACTGCCTTCTCGATTCAGGCGATTTTGGGCGGGCGGCGGTGCCGTCAGGTGCCTCAACCGGCGAATTCGAGGCGGTGGAACTCCGCGATGGTGATAAATCTGTCTATCAGGGTAAAGGTGTCACCAAGGCGGTAAAAAACGTAAATGAGAAGATCGCTCCCGAATTGATTGGCCGTGATATCGACGCTATCGACCAGCCGGCTATCGATAGCTTTCTAATAGAGCTTGATGGCAGCAAAGATAAAGGCAATCTCGGCGCCAACGCTACCCTCGGCGTGTCATTGGCTGTCTGCAAGGCGGCGGCCAACTACTGTGAACTGCCGTTATATCGCTATATAGGCGGGGCCAATGCCAACATACTTCCTGTGCCTATGATGAATATCCTCAATGGCGGAAAGCACGCCGACAACAATGTCGACCTGCAAGAATTCATGGTCATGCCCGCTGGACGGCCCAATTTCAGCGAGGCGCTCCGCTGCGGCGTGGAGATTTTCCATCATTTAAAGAAAGTGCTTTCGGACAAGGGGTACAATACCGCTGTTGGCGATGAAGGCGGATTCGCTCCCGATTTGAAATCCAACGAAGAAGCGCTCGAAGTTATTATGAAGGCTATCGAGTCCGCGGGCTATAGAGCGGGCGAGGATGTTTTCATAGCATTGGATCCGGCATCGACATCGTTTTACGAAGATGGCATGTACCATCTGAAATCCGAGAAGAAGAAGCTCAATGCCTCCGAAATGGTGAAATTCTACACCAAATGGGTCGAAAATTATCCGATTATTTCAATCGAAGATGGGTTAGCCGAGGAAGACTGGGAAGGTTGGGCTCATCTAAATGAAAAATTGGGCGGCAAAGTCCAGCTTGTGGGTGATGACTTATTCGTCACCAACACAGAACGACTAGAACGAGGGATTCAGAAAAATGTCGCCAATTCTGTTTTGATAAAACTCAATCAAATCGGGACATTAACCGAGACACTTAACGCAATCGAGATGGCTCGTCGCGCGGGATGGACGGCGGTCGTATCGCATCGTTCGGGTGAGACTGAAGATACTACAATAGCCGACGTCGTCGTTGGCATGGGATGCGGCCAGATCAAGACCGGTTCCGGATGCCGTACCGATAGAGTCGCAAAATATAACCAACTTATCAGAATCGAAGAAGAACTCGGCGAATCGGCAAGATTTTTAGGAGTCAAAGCCTTCTCTTCGATAGTGCGGTAGACATATGGCGGATTATCCGAGAGTTACAAAACGATTTTCCAATCGGGTCAAAAGCCCCGGATTCAAATCAAAATTCAAAATGTTCGCGATTACCGTGGCCGTGGTATTTCTGACAATATCATTTTTCTGGGGAGAGTTCGGATTTTTCAGGATGTGGGTATTGACTAAAAAGATCGAAAAATTGGAGAAAGATATTCTTGTTCTCAAGCTCGAACGGCAGGATGCTCTCTGGGAAATCGATAAAATGAAAAACGATCCCGAATATATCCAGAAATATGCTGTCCAGAAATACGGCTATGCCCGCCCGGATCAGAATGTAATCCAATTCGTGCCGACCGATTCTGTTAGAGCCGCTCGGGCACGATAGTGTTCATCCGATGAGCCGCTTCAAAATTGAGGCATTTATAATACGAGCCACCCGGATGGGGGAATCCTCCCGGGTGGTTACTTTTTTCTCCAGAGACCTTGGCAAAATTAAGGGAGTCGCCAAGGGGATCTCTCAGCCAAAATCCAAGCTCACGGGCAAAATTGAATTATTCAATCTGATTGAAGGCGATTTCTATAAAAAGGAGACAACAGAGCTCGGAATTATAAGCGGCGCATCGCTGATTGAAGACTTTAGAGGACTGACATTCGATCCCCGCAAATACGGTTTCGCCTCGGCCTGGTGTGAGATACTCGATAAAATATCGCACGCCGAAGAACCCCATCAGCAAACATTCATGTTGACATTCGAGTATTTCAAGTCGCTGCAATTATCAAAATCGGAATCATCGGGGCTTTTATTCTGGAGCGCGTTGATGAGATTGCTTGCCATTGAAGGCTGCGCGCCGCAATTGAACGCGTGTGTATCATGCGGCAGTGAGATAAAATTCAATGATAAATCCCAAAAGCCGCATATCTCGGTCGAACGAGGCGGGCTGATCTGTGTCAAATGTATCGAGCCGGATGAACCGACGGCCATGATTTCCGAATCTGCTTTAAAACTGCTGCATCAGATGGAATCCATGCCATTGACCGAAATCGCGAATATTATCATAGACAAACGCACCGGCAAAGAGGCGGCCGAGGTGATATTATCATTCGCGGGGTATCATCTGGGCTTGCCCCGCAACCTGAAATCGTTTAAATTCCTCGAGGCCTTGATCGATTTCGGCAGGCATGAATGATGTGGAAAGATTGGATAAATTCCTGTAGTCAGGCGAGGTTCCCTCGCCCGACATGGTCATTGCGAGGAGTCCGGCAGCTGCCGGGCGACGAAGCAATCTGAAGGATGGGCTACCCACAGATTGCTTCGGCCGCCTTTGGCGGCCTCGCAATGACGCTGAGAATGATGTTTTGCGGTCAGGGCAAGCCCTGACACGCAAATTTCAAACCATTTGATTCGTGGCGTTGGGTCGCCGTAACCGACGCAACGCGCCGTTAACATGGAAAAATAATCGCTTACTTTAGGAGATAATCGTGGCAAAGAAAATCACAACCGACCCATTGATGGAAAAAATCGTATCGCTCTGTAAACGACGCGGATTCGTATTCCAATCATCCGAAATATACGGCGGACTCGGCTCATGCTGGGATTACGGCCCGTTGGGTGTCGAATTGAAAAATAATATCAAACGTTTCTGGTGGGAGGCGATGACTCACCGCCGCGATGATATCGAGGGTCTCGATGCCGCGATTCTAATGCATCCCAAGGTCTGGGAAGCGTCGGGACATATAGCGGGTTTCACCGATCCGATGGTCGATTGCAAAAAATGCAAGCATCGTTTCAGAGCCGATCAGATCGATACCAAGGCCTGCCCCGATTGCGGCGGCGAGCTGACAGAGCCGCGTATGTTCAATCTGATGTTCAAAACGTTCATGGGGCCGGTCGAGGATGAAACGGCGATTGTCTATATGCGCCCCGAGACCGCTCAGGGAATTTATGTTAATTTCCTCAATGTCCTTCAGCCATCGCGCCAGAAAGTGCCATTCGGGATTGCCCAGATCGGCAAGGCCTTCCGCAATGAAATCACGCCCGGCAATTTTATTTTCCGCACGCGCGAATTCGAGCAGATGGAGATGCAGTTTTTTGTCAAGCCCGCCGAAGACCAGAAATGGTTCGACTATTGGAAAGAACAGCGCTGGCAATGGTATGTCGAAATCGGCATCAATACGCAGAAGCTTCGCTGGCATGAGCATGGCAAGGACGAGTTGGCTCATTATGCCAAGGCCGCTTATGATATCGAATACGAGTTTTCATTCGGATGGAAAGAGATCGAGGGTATCCATAACCGCACCGACTTTGATCTCTCACGCCACGCCAACGCGTCCGGCAAGGACTTGAGCTATTTCGATCAGGAAGCCAATGAGAAATATATTCCCTTTATAATCGAAACCTCGGCCGGTGCCGACCGTTCGACACTGGTATGTCTGGTCGATGCCTATCGCGAGGAAGAGGTCAAGGGCGAACAGCGGGTATCTCTGGCGTTATCGCCGAAGATTGCGCCGATCAAGGCGGCCGTGTTCCCGTTGGTGAAAAAGGATGGCATGCCGGAAGTAGCCGATAAAATTTATCACGATCTCAAGAAGCATTTCAAAGTCTTCTACGATGATGGCGGCGCTGTGGGCCGTCGGTACAGACGCATGGATGAGGCAGGCACGCCGTATTGCATCACGGTCGATGGCCAGACCTTGCAGGATGATACCGTCACAGTCCGCGAGCGCGACAGCATGCAGCAGACCCGTCACAAAATCGCGGAGTTGGTGGAGATGATAGGCGCGAAGGTGAAGTAGGGAGAATGGCCAACGTCACCGTCGGAAGGGATTTCTGACGGCGTAGGAAATATGATTTATGACAATAATACTACACTTATGATCTTGGTTTCCTGCTTTGATCCATCAACAATGATATTTTGATTTTAAGACAGTTGCAGTAGATACTTTTAATATAGATAATTATACCGGATTCTTAAGTTATCGCCGAATTTATGACGAACGGCTTTTTCCTTATGATCTCAAAATAATTAATGGAGATACAATAATTAAGCACATACAGGATGAATTCGTTAGGCTTTACGACTTCAATGAAAACCGCTCATCTGGAATCCAACATCAGTATTGTCGTGATATTGATTCCGATGGAATAAAGGAAATTATTTTCCAATGTAATGACGGGGGCCAGCATTGCTGCGCTGATGTATATGTCTATTCTGTGGGCGATTCTATTGTAATTAAGGATAGTCGATTTTTTGATCGAGCACATGTTGATTTTGCGGATTTGGATACGGACTCGATTCCCGAGATCATATTTTATGATACCTGGTTCACTTGTTGGAAGAAACAACGCGCAGAATCCCCCACCCTCTGCAAATCTGGAAATGGGACGGCAAAAAATACAGAATAGCTAATTTTCAATTTTCGAATTATATAGTGAATAGAGCGGCCGAGGATTTGCGTTATATTGGAATACCTATGATAGCACAAACAGCTGACTACGACCCCCTAGCAAAAGAAATTTATTTCCCTCGACTGATTTTATCCGTGTAATTTTCAATTATGCTTTATGCGAACAGGATGGATCTTGTAGATAGCTTATTTGAGTAGCTTATTGGCCCTCGAATATTAAAGGTAAAGACCAATTCTATATCGATTTCAAAAACGAAGATTCATTCTAACCAATATTGGGACGCAATACAGCAATCTAAGTGGTGATTTACTATTAAGTTTAAAGCAAGACCATATCAAGGCGGCAGACAAGTTGTCTGTCATTCCCGCGAAAACAGCAATCCAAATTCGCTAATAAAACGAATTTTATCAGATTTGAATTATCCCGCAATAACTTGGAGGACAACATATGACTGGGCTGACAACCATAGTATTGCTATCTTTTTCGAATCTATTCATGACATATGCCTGGTATGGGCATCTGAAGGATTTTCGGAGCAAACCATTATATTTTGTAATTATCCTCAGTTGGGGAGTGGCGTTTTTCGAATACTGCCTGCAGGTGCCGGCAAATCGTATCGGACGTGAGCATTTCTCGCTCGGGCAATTGAAGGTGATTCAGGAAATTATTACGATGTGTGTTTTCGCGATATTCTCGATTGTTTATATGAAAGAGCAGATCAAGACCGATTTTCTCTGGGCGACTTTGTGCCTGGTTGCGGCCGCGTATTTTATTTTCAGAGGCTCCGGAAATCCGATCAGGATACAGTGACAGATAGATTCCGCAATAAATGCGGAATGACAGGTTTTGCTACCTTGTCATTCCCGCGAATGCGGGAATCTAATTTTATTTGGCTATACGAAAACCTATTACATTTACATAATGGCAAGCGCTAAAAATGGCATTTTATATGTTGGAATGACCAACGATCTTAAAAGACGAGTATACGAGCATAAGAATGGCCTTTTTGATGGATTTACAAAAAGGTATCATATTCATAAACTTGTATATTTCGAAGCAACCGAAGATGTGTATTCGGCGATCCAACGGGAAAAACGTATGAAGAAATGGCGGAGACAATGGAAGATCAATACAATTGAAAGGTCTAATCCTCAATGGAATGACTTATATGATGAATTGTAATTTTTTTTCGACTGAAAAGGATCACGCAAGATTCCGCAACAAGTGCGGAATGACAAGCTTCCCCACATTGTCATTCCCGCGAATGCGGGAATCTAAATTCATATACTCGAATACAAATAATAGATTTCAAAACCGAAAATATATCACGCAAGATTCCGCAACAAGTGCGGAATGACAAGCTTCCCCACATTGTCATTCCCGCGAATGCGGGAATCTAAATTCATATGCTCGAATACAAATAATAGATTTCAAAACCGAAAATATATCACGCAAGATTCCGCAACAAGTGCGGAATGACAAGCTTTGGGTAGATTTCGCATCGTGCCCTTTCAGGAACCTCCTGCTCCATATTAAGGTTTTGACTCTATGGAAAAATGATTATATGATTCAGAAAACAAGGAGATAATTATGCTGATTCGAACAGGTAATGCGGTATGGGAGGGGAATCTACCCCAGGGCAAAGGGACAGTGAAATTCGGAGGTTTCGAGGGCGCGTATTCATTCACATCACGTTTCGAGAATGGCAAGGGCACCAATCCCGAGGAAATGATCGCCGCCGCGCACGCCGGATGCTATTCGATGGCGTTGTCGCACGGGCTGGCTACAGCCGGATTCACACCCAAGAATGTGACGACGACAGCAAAGGTGTATCTGGATAAACTTCCCGAAGGATTCAAGATTACATTGATTGAGCTCGACACAGTCGCCAATGTCCCGGGCATCGACAACAAGAAGTTTATGGAAATCGCTGAGGCCACCAAGAAGGGATGCCCGGTCTCGCAGGCATTAGCGGCTGTTGAAATAAAACTGAACGCGAAATTGGTGTAAAAGAAATCTTGTACCGCTGGGCGGCAGCCATCCCTGGCTGCCCCTAAGGCGTCTTATCTTCGGGGCAGTCGAGTACGACTGCCACCCAATTAATGTCGTCGGGTCGCCTGACCCGACGATAATGTGACTGGATTCCGCGTCAAGCTGTCTTCAGTCCGGCGACCGACGGATGCGGAATGACAGGTTTGGGGCGGTCAGGGCAAGCCCTGACTCGCATTATATATTATTATTTTTCGCTTATCTTTTTTTGGCAATAGGCGTAGAGAGCATCGTAAACAATAAACTCCTTCGCTAGAATCTCGTGATCATCCTTCAAACCTAACATGGCGAAACCATGGGCGATCGCCTCCAGGCCGGGAGCCTCCGGGCGGCCATATAAATCATTGGAGACATCGGCGCCATGCACGATCTGCGCCAGCATTAGAATCGCCGGGTCTTTGATCTGATATTTCGCCACAATCGCCTCGAAACTGCATTTGCCTTCGTGATGCCCTAATTCCACATCGGGGTAGTCGTATGGGATCGCGCCCTCTTTCGCGGCTGTTTCCATAACCTGCTCCTTAGGCACAAAGATGAATTCGGCCTTGGGGTCGATGATTTTTTTTATCAGCCATGGGCACGCAACCCGATCGACTTTGACATTAGAACGTGTGATCCATTTCATAATATCCTTTCATTAATTACCTCACCACAACAAGCGAATGTGACTCTCCCCTCTCCTATGAGAAGTGGGGTTTGGGGTTAGAATTCTTTATTGCGTGTCGAAGTTTACTTCGACCGCAATCCAACTACTCCCTGAATTTTGTAATTTTAATATAGGAATTATCTCCACCATGATAGTTCGAGAAACTACTGAATTTATATTTACTACACTCATCGACTAAATTATGCTTCAAAGGATTGCCATGAATATAATTGAGTTTGGTTAGAAATTGATCTTCATCCCTGATAGCGAAATCGTCAAACCTAGGCAACCATACCTGATAAGACTCATCTTTTTGCCTTTTGTATTTGCCTGCCGCATTAGCAAATCTATTCAACCAATCACGTTTGTTGTGTAAACAATATGCGATAATCTTTCTTGCGGTTAGGCTTTTCCATCTCTGCATTAATAAAGAGACATCACCCTTGTTAGATGATTGAATAATACAATGAAAATGATTCGGCATTAAAACATAGGCGAAGACCTTTGTCTTCAGTTCCTCGCATTGCTTGTTGAAGATTTGGAGTGCTTCAAGGCATAGATCATTAATTCCAAACACTGGGATCCAATTTGTAATAGTGGTGGTAATAAAAATCGGATTAATTGAATCATCTATTAAATTTCTTCTTCTTTTCATGGCTTAAAGGTTGCGGTCAAAGCAAGCTTTGACACGCAACAAAATTAAAAAAAGCCGCCTTCATTTTCAATCCGGCGGCTTGTCAGTTTAGTACTGCTTCGTGATATGCTCTAATCCCTCTTTGGGGTAGATATCAAGTTCGATCATCCACTCCTTGAGCTTGGCGACCCTTATCTTGGGATCGGTCGGCAGGTCGAACGGCCTCCCGCGCCCATCGAGAATAATACCGGTAACGCCGCCGGAAAGCTCGGTAGTAAATCCAGCGCCTTTCCCCTTGCCGAGATCGAAAGCACGTCCGGGATTGAGTGTCGCCTTGGCCTTGAGCGGCAATGAATCGGGGCCTATTCCCAATGGGAATCGTTTCATCTGGCCGTACATCAGTTTGCCTTGTTCGACTTTGCCGTCGGGGAATTCGATTTTATAATCCATCATCTCGCGGCCTTCCTTGCCGCCCTCGCCCGATGGCGCGACACAGCTGCCGAGATGAATCAGACAATCTTTGTTGAACACTTCGGTCGCCGCTTTGGAATGAACCACCGAAAGCACGCCGAGCTGAGGCATCATGAAAATGGAATCAACGGCCAGACGAGTGATACCTTCGGGCTGGAAAGCGTCGATAAGCATCAAGGCCGATTGCTGGCGGCGCGGGGCATGTGAAAGCACTCCACCGGAACCTATCAAAATATCGAGAGTCATCATATTGACCAATGTCGCACCGGCTGATGTCTGCTCGAAGGCGTCGGCGATGGTTCTCTGCTGTTGGACACCCTTGAGCTCGGTGGCGAATGATTTATGCTGAATAAAGGCCAGCCTCAACGCTTCTTTTGCAATCGCCTGTTCGAAAATCAGTTCTTCAAGCATCTGCGGAATTGTTGTGGGACGAATCATTTTATTTTTGACACGATTGCGCAGATCGCGTTCATCCATATCGAATGGCACCCAGCGCATGACATTGGGCAAGGTCGCCTCGGCGAAAACATTGGAGACCGAATAGCTCATGCCTAAATTTGCCGATACGGTTCGATTGAAGACGCCTTCAGGCTTGTCTGCGGGACGAAATACCGAAAACACATCGGTCGTGGCTCCGCCGATATCGACACCAACCGCTTCGATCTTCATCTCATCGGCGACACGCTTAATAATAAGGCCGACAGCGCCGGGTGTAGGCATGATGGGAGCATCGGTCCATTCCATCAATCTGCGATATCCGGGAGCCTGCGCCATAACATGCTCCATGAATAGGTCATGGATTTTTTCGCGGGCCGGGAGCAGGTTTTCTCGTTCGAGGACCGGGCGGAGATTATCGACTATATCTAAATTCGTTTTATTGCCCAATGAATCTTTGACCGGGCCGCGGGCTTCCTTATTACCGGCGTAGATGATTGGCAGCTTATAACCTGAGCCAAGACGGGGCTTGGGATCCGCTGCCGAAATCAATTCGGCTAATTCAACTACGTGGGTGGTCGTGCCGCCATCGATACCGCCTGAAAGCAGAATCATATCAGGACGCAGATGTCGGATTCGTTCGATCTGCTGATGCGGAAGCCGTTTGTCATTGGATGCGATAACATCCATAACGATTGCGCCCGCACCTAATGCGGCACGTTCGGCCGATTCGGCAGTCATCGAGCGAACCACACCAGCGACCATCATCTGCAAGCCGCCGCCAGCGGATGAGGTTGATACGTATATGTCGGTGCCTATCTTTTTGCCAGTGCCGTCGGTGGCAGGCGAAATAATTTTATTATTCTCATCGAGTATTTTTCGTCCGGAAAGCTCTTCCACTTCACCAATAGCATTGAGGACACCCATGGTGACATCCTCGAATGGCGCCTCGACTGTGGTAGGGGCCTCGCCGCGCACGATCAGCCGATATTCGCCATCGTGATATTCTATAAGTATAGCTTTGGTAGTCGTGGAACCGCAATCGGTGGCCAGAATTACCTTAATATCTTCCGGTTTCATATTTTTCATTAAATGACCTCTTTATCTTAATCGTTCTTTTTTCACCATAGAAAATTAAAAATATGATTTTGGGGTTGAAAGTCAATGGTTTTTAGGGGGATTTTGGGGTAAACGCACTTTATCAATACACTTATACTGGCATCTTCAGAATGCTCCGTATTTCATACTAGTATGGATATAATGGTCTTGCTTATAAATGCGGCTTTATTCTTGGTGAATCTTATTTTTGACTATAAACACTCGACTGGGATTCAGCGGTCGTTTGATGATCTTCTCAACGGAATATCCCGAATTTCGGCATTTTTCGATCACCGCATCTTCATTAAGATAGACCCTGCTGAATCCAATGAGCAATAGCCCGTTATTTTTTAAATGACTTTTCGAGTTATTCAGCAGCTTTTCGATGCCCTCAAGGCCTGTTTCGCCACCGCACCAGTCTGTTTTATATTTGCAAATTTTATCAATATCAATTTTTTCTCCGACAGCTCGCGGAATATAAATGGAATTCCAAAATATCATGTCGAATTGACTCTTGATATTTTCAAACAGGTCACTTTTGATAATTTTTATATCTACATCGTTCCTATTCGCGGTATTAATGGCATTTTCAACATATTCCGAGTTAATGTCGCTGGCCGTAATGTTGCATTTTATTCTTTTTGCCAGGTATATAGATAAAATAGCATGAGGACCAGTCCCTATTTCCAGTATATCATCTTTCGGCTTGGTTGTGTCAACCAAAGCATACTTGAAAACTAAAGTCGTGAAATCCCAATGAGCCTTATCGCTATAAACAATCTTGATTCCAAATAGAATGCGGGTAAGCATTTTTGATCTTCTTATGACTCTATCTAAAAATAGAGTCGCGAATTTTCTAATTGTATAAATCAATTATTCTTTTTATCCGCAATAAATTTTGGCAGGTTAACGATTCTTGATGACCAGAAAATCTTCTATGGCCAGGGCGTCTAATCCTGTCGAATATAAATAGTTAATCGCGTCATGGGGTCGGCAGGCCATTGGTTCACCTCGGACATTCAACGATGTATTTAAAATTACTGGATGCCCTGTGAGAACTCCAAAATCCTCTATTAACTTATGCCATCGCGGCAGTGTTGATTTTTGGACCATCTGAGGACGAACCGAATTATCGACATGAACAACGTCCGGAGCCGCTTTTCGCAATAGGTCTGTAGACTGTCTCGCTAAAATCATAAAGGGCGTATTTGCCGGCTTATCTATATATTTTTCAGCTTGTTCAAGAATAATAGAGGGACAATATGGGCGCCAATGTTCTCTCCTTTTGGCATATTCGTTAATTTTGGCCTTTATCCCATTATTCAGCGGTGATGCAATTATGCTTCTTCCACCTAACGCTCTGGCTCCCATCTCGCATCCGCCTTGAAACCACGCGACCATTTTACCTGAAGCTAATAGTTTTGATACTTCCGCGCAGATATCGTCTGGGGCCGAAAAAGGCAGCCCGCATGTACTAAGCACTTTCTCGATTTCTGAATTACTAAATGAAGGTCCGAGCTGTGTATTTTTCAATTTATTTCGCGGATCATAACCCATCGCCTTGGAAAGATAGAAGGCGGCGCCGATACACGAGCCATCGTCTGAAGAAGCCGGATGAATAAATATATTATCGATGCCGGTTTTATTCAGAATTACGTCGTTAGCCTTGCAATTCATGAATATACCGCCTGCAAGGCACAGGTCATTACATTTGGTTTTTCTAATCAGCGTATTTACCAACGTTACGACTGCAACTTCCAGACGAGACTGTACGGCATAGGCCAAATCTATATAATCATCAAGAAGATATTTATTGAGACTGCTCCCATTCTGGCTGACATTTTCATTCAATGAAATAGGCTCAAGATTCGGCTTCGTTCGAAGTTATAAATTTCACCATTTTATCCGTAAATCGAGGATGATATTCATTTCCGCCAAATTTGAAAAATGTTGGATCTAATTCGAACCCCTCTTTTCCGATTTTCAGTACATTGTCAAGCTTATCCAGCCATATATTATTTTCTTTTCTTTTTTCGCCATACGCGGCCAACCCCATCATTTTACCTTCGTCCCTGATCGGCTTAAATCCCAAATATGAAGTAAAACCGCTGTAAAACCATCCAAGAGAATGCGGAATATCGATATTGAATATCCTCTGATGATTGTAATTATCGAACAAGAAGCCGCTAACACAATTTTCCTCCCCGCTGCCATCAGCCACAAGAACAGATGCTTTATCAAAGCCTGATTGATAAAAGCTTTGGAATGCATGGCATAAATGATGCTCAACGAATTCAATGGGAGGGATTGGTCCTTTGTGCCCTGAAATCCTAAGATTGTCCCGGATATTTTTGATTATATTTCTGGGCGTGAAAGTGCGTATATGTGTCAGAGCAGAAATAAAGCTATCCTTGTGATTTATGGAAGATGGCGAATAATATGAGCCGTACTTTAATAGTTTTATTCTTTCTTTAGTTAAATGCCTTATCATTTTCCAGGGATGCTTGTCACATCCCCAACTGACGGCGATATTATTTATATCCTGCAGATTTATTTTTTGACTGCTTAAACACCATGACACCGCCAATGAAGGGAATAATCCGTGTGAACCTTTTAATCTTGTTAATCGCTCTTCCTGGCAGAAAGCCACCAGTTTGCCGTCTCTAACCAGACATGCGGAAGGGTTATAGCCGAATGCATTTACACCCAAAATATTCAATTTATTCCTTCGTTCATATCAAAACAGGATGAGTCGATTTTATCCGACAGATGCGCCAGTCCCACTTTGTCGAGCACTTTAAAAATATTGGCAGCATAAAATTTCTTAGTATTAACCAAAATATCCCACGATTCTTCTCTGGATAAAAGGCCATAACGAATCTGATTGCTTAGGAAAGCGTCCGTATAAGATATCCCGTACATTTTTTGGAACATATATTCTTTAAATATATTGAACAGGCAGTCAGAATGCCAATCATCGGGAAAATCAGCCGGCGATTTCCAATTTGTATTTTCTTTTAGATCCTTTCTAATTTGTTTGGCACTCCATGCAAAGAAATCAAAATACAAAATTTGGCTAACTGAGGGATATCGAAGTTTTAGATATTTCGCTGTTGGAGTGACACCTAAACATCCAATTAGACTAGTCCGAAAATGTTTGATGATACTTGACGAAAATCCGGGTGTAGAAATTGTCTCATTTGCCAATTGAACTGCACTCTTGATCATTCCCTGCCGTTTAAATTGATTTTCTTTGTTTGACTGTAATTTTAATGGCAATATCGGGGGTATTTCCAGCGGACACGCTGCCCAGACAACCATGGGGATCTTGCGTTTCGCAGCCAATTCAGAACCTAATGTATGAAGATGCTTGCAGGCAACACATGTCATGGCCGCCGGTATGGGCTTTTCCGAATTAATCCATACTTCAAAGAACTTCTGAAAAGATTTAAGGTGTTCGTCATTTGGCAGAGATACCAGATGATGCTTCACACCTAAATCCTGACAAACAGTTTTGGCATTGTTAAGAGCAAATTCAGTTAAACCAAAATGATTATAAGTGAATGCTTCGATATTAAGATTCAATTCTGTCTTCAATTTTAATAATACATATGAGCTGTCTTTGCCACCGCTAAGCCCAACCAAACAATCGGCGCTATTGTTGTTTCTCTTAAACTGATTAATCTGATTGAGGAATTTGTCGGCCCCCTTAGGGGAATAATTAGGATAACCAGATTGGCACCAGGAACACTCTTTTTCGGAGTTGAAATCGCTATTCGGCAAAAACGATGGCATTAGACATTTGCTGCATCTCATAAACGATCTCCTTTTTGGGTTATTCAACCAAATGGCCTGTCAATAATAATTCCGCCTGATTTCATGCGATTTTGGGAATTGGGGCCGGCTATCCGGGCTATTGATTTTTAGATTATTATGTTTTTTAAAGCTACGATATAAAAGATGTTTCTTGTTCACTTCAGTAGTTTGGCGAAAATCAGTATTGAATTTCGTTTTGAGCATCATCCTACTTTTCAAGAATGATAGTTTACATTAGCTAAAATCAATAAAATAAAATCGTATTCGATTTGTCAAGCATTAATGCAAGCCGTTGAAGCGAATGTTACAATAATATATGATAAAACGGAGACAAGTTATTTCGCTTAGCTAAAATGAGGATGTCATTTCACAGAGGAAATGACTTTCAAATTCAGGAAAGATATGGTCACGGCGAGCCCGCTTCAGACGATTAAATTGAGAATCGCAGGAAATATTGTCTTGTCAATAACCCAATTAGCACTATATTTAATAGAGTCTTGATTTTTGGCTTAACCAAGCGAAAGGCTGGCTTCTTGAATTTAATTAAGATTAAATTCTTACGGCGAATGGCCCTGGCCTTAGGGATTGTTTTTCGCACTTTCGGTATCGAACTTTGCCTACCAGACTCAGCATGTTGTAGTAGTCCTGATCGATGGTGTCCGCTATACAGAAAGCCTGGGAGATACTACAGGTACCTATTGTCCGCGAATGACGGAATTGTCGCATCAGGGGGCGGTGCAGGATTCGGCGTTCAATGACAGCGTAACGGTTACCGCATTCGGAATACCGGCGACCTGGATGGGCCGTTTCAATGTCCTGCAGGATACGACCTATCAAGGCAACCCCGTCCAATTCTGCCGTTACCCGACATCATGGGAGTACGCTCGTCACGATTTCGGCATCCCGGCAAATAAAGCAATATATATCACGCCGGATTATGGCAACAACACCTGGCTGCCGTCATTCTATCCCGGCTATGGTCCTGATTACTGGCCGATGATGGTTCAGCCGCCGACATCGAGTGACAACAATCAGGCGGATTATGATTCGGCAGTTGTGGTGTTGAGACGTGATCATCCGGTGGTTTGCTATATATATCTGCCGGATACCGATCACGCGGGACATCTGGGAATTTGGGCGGATTATATCGCCAAAATCAGGCAGGCGGATTCATTGGTGAATAATATTTGGAATGTTATTCAGACCGATACGATTATGGCCGGTAAGACAACGATGTTTGTTACCAATGATCATGGCCGTCACGATGACGCCCACGGCGGATTTGCCAATCATGGGGGAAATTGTTTTGGATGCCGTCACGTAATGATGCTCGCGATCGGGCCGGATATCGCTCAAGGAATTCATGTCAATACGCCAAGGGCCTCGATAACCGATATTACACGCACGACCGGCGAGCTTTTGGGATTCTCATCGCCATTGAGCACGGGGCGAATTATGAGCGAGCTATTTCCGACTTATTCCTGCCCTTATGTGCCGGGGGATGTCAACGGGAACGGTTCCGCCAACGGCCTCGATGTTACTTATTTTGTCAATTATCTCAAAGGCGGGGCCGCACCGCCGGATACATGCGATATAGGCAATGGACCGTTTTTAGTGGCGGCCGATGCCAACGGCGATTGCCACGCGAACGGCCTTGATGTTACATTCATGGTGAATTTTTTCAGGGGCGGAGACGCGCTTCGATTTTGCCCTGATTATCCTCCGGGACGATAAAGCCAATTCCATAAATTATCCATCTAGTCGTCAGGAAGGGGTTCCTGACGACGCACTGAATTTCTCGAAATTGAGCATTTTTTTCTTGGATAATAATATCCATAGTCATATATTATATGCATCAAATAGACTCTTTAGACGGGGGTTTGACATGAAAAGATTGATTATTTCGGCATTGATTGTTATTGCGATAGTCTATGCTCCATTAATCACGATGGCGCAGGATGATTGGGGGCCGGCGGCAGGCATTGATTTTAATCCAGAAAATTGCGACAACCAAGCACTCTATGGATATTCAATCTTGACCATCGGTTCAAATGATTCATTGATGTTCGTGAAGTCTACGGGCGAAACCAACATTTATTACTCGACATTCACTGATAATGAATGGCAATGTCCAGTTCCATTACCGTACTACATACAAAATATGGATGTTGGAACACTTTTTCTCTACGATGCAGTTGATACGATAATTTATTTTTCATCTGCTATGGATGGTGGTTATGGCGGAAGTGACATCTGGGCCGCTAGACCTAATCTAAGTAATAGTGAATGGTCGGATCCATGGAATTTAGGTCCGGAAATAAATTCATCGGAAAGTGAATCCTCACCATCAATGACGCGAGACGGCACAAAATTATTTTTTTTACGAAATAGCGTAATAATGGCATCGGACGTTATTAATGGTGAATTCACAACGCCAGCCGTTTTGCCAGACATAATAAATGATCCGGACAATAGAAATCCAATCCCTCAAATTTCACCCGATGGTTTGAGATTGTATTTTAGTGAGGGTGGGGCTCCCTATGTTCCTGCCCCGATGGTTGTCTGTAATTTTGTCAATGGATTGTGGCAAGCGCCCATTCATTTGAATGGAAACATTAATTTTTCTTCCCCCGACCCCTACTGCGATTTACATATCGGCCAAAGCTTTTCTCCATCATTTTCACTAAATGGAGAAAAAATGTACTTCACGCATTTTGAGGCTTATGGGCAGTGGTGCGAACCAGCAAATTTCGTTTGTGTGTCCGATTTGATAACCGGCATTGAAAATGAAAATCCCTTGACTCCGTCAAGTATCTCCCTCTCTGCTTATCCGAATCCATTCAATGCTCAGACGAGGATTGTCTATGCTGGCGATATTAGCGAATTAAAGGATATTGCGATTTACAGTATCACAGGGCAGAAGGTGAAATCATTTGCGCCCGCAGCGGAGATTTTGTGGGATGGCACTGATGTGCGGGGGAATGAAGCGGCATCGGGCTTGTATTTCGTGGTTGCAAATGGGACGAATCATAGAGTAACCTCGAAGGTGACGCTGCTGAGGTAGATATTATTTGTGATGTCGGGTCCCCCGACCCGACATCGCGTATCGGTCGGGTGCGGAGACCCGACCGCACGGGAAAAATCAGCCTTCAGATTGCCTAATCCGCCTGCGGCGGATTCGCAATGACCGATGAAGGGGAATATGATGGCAGGAGTCTATCGACTCCTGCCCTACGATTCGCAGGAAAATTCTACAATCGATAGAGCATTATATAGACTGCGATTCCACTGATAGAGACAAACATCCATACCGGCCAGACCCAGCGAACCAGTCGTTTGTGCCGGTCGAATTTGCCCTTCAAGGCGAAATAGACCGCCCAGATGGCGAATGGCACATTTAGAGCCGCGAAGATTACGTGCGGAATCAGAATCGCGAAATAGAGCGGGCGAGTCCAATCGTGACGCGGATATGGCACCGAGCCGACCTGGCTGTGATAGATGGTATAGCTGATTAGAAATAAAACTGTGATGGCCAACGCCGAGAGCATGAATCGTTTGTGCCGTTGCTGGAGGCCGCGCTTGATCTGCATTCGGCCGAGGAATATCAGGACACCGCTGATGAAATTCAGCGTGGCGTTGATTGAGGGCATGTCATGGATTGTCATGAAAATCTCTTAGCTAATTTTGTCTGTGATGTCGGGTCGCCTGACCCGACATCGGTTTTCGGTCGGGTGCGGAGACCTGACCGCACGGGAATGCGTCCGGACAGGATTGCCTGACGACGCGGGCAGGTCGCCGCTGACTCGAAATTGACCGTGGCATTGATTGAGGGCATGTCATGGATGGCATGGCTAGTCTCTTAGCTAATATTATCAGTGATGTCGGGCGTCTGACCCGACTTCGGCTCATTCGGTCGCCGGCCTGACGGCCCCCGACCGCATTAGAATAAATGTCATGAAAGCTTCTTGGCCAAGATCACAATATGTTTGCTCAGAAGCTCGAGGCTGGCTTCGTCGTTGCTGTCATAGTACCCACGAATGACACCATTTTGATCGACTAAGACAAACATGACACTATGCACTAACGGCAATTGATCTGCTGATAATTTGAAGCAGGTCTCCGATAGCGAGGCGGTTTCCTCTGTCGTGCCTCGAATAAACGACCAACGGCCATCATTGGCCCCATAAGCTGAAGCGTAATTGCGCAATGCCTTCAGGGAATCGTTGGTTGGGTCGGTGGTCACAGAAACAAAATGAATTTTATCGGAGTCCGCGAATTTTTCATAGAGGTCTGCCATTCGCCGGGTCATGACCGGACAGACATTGGGACAGGTGGTGAAAAAGAAATCGACAATATTTATTTTGCCCTTCATTGTGTCCGATCCGAATGGCTGACCGTTCTGATCAGTGAACGTGAATTGAGTTATATTACCCAATTCAGGTATATTTGAACGGGAAGCGTCGGCCTGCCTTATTACGAAGACCGCCACGACTGCCAGGACTAATGCCATCAGGGCAAAGAGAATAATCAGCTTTATGAATCCGCCATTATTACGCATTGATCCCCCCTTCGGTCTGTCTGGTTTTGGCGTAAATAATCAGCAATATTCCGACAAATAAACTTGCGAGCCAGAGATGGAACACCTGAGTCAATTCCGGGATGCCGACAAGGACCAGCAAGAGACCCACTATTAATTGCGCGGCGGCAACAATATCCAAGCCCAACGCGACCTGCGCGGTATGCCGTGAGAGCGATTTGCGGTTTTTCAATATAGTATGTCCGATATGCCCCGCGTAACCTACTATTAATAGTCCCAAAACCATGTGCAGATAATCGGCGACACCGACCATCCGCAAAAGCTGGAGGCCATCGAGTAATGGGAATTTCGCTGCCAGCTCTTCGAGAGTTGAACGGACATTAGTGCCAAGTACTATCTGAACAATGCTGAACAGCCAGAGTATCGATATCTTGAAACCAAAGCCGGCCGGGAATGAATCTTTCTGCTCGTTGGCACGATTTTCAAGGGCGTAGGCGTTTCGAGTAACAAAGACCAGAAGGCTGACTATAATCAATGCCAATCCGGCGTGGAGCGAGACTATTATAGGAGCTAATTTCGATGACACGAGTTGACCGCCCTGCCATCCCTGGACAGCGACCAGTATAGCGGCCCCGATAGATGGCCACATGATAGCCTTTATTTTGCGAAATCTTACTATCGCGATAATGGCAACAAACAAGATCATCAGCCCGACGATAATGCCCGCAAGCCGATTCACATATTCGATCCAGGCTAAGTGAAATTGAATAATGTCGGGTCCATATCGGGCGGCAGCTGACTGACATTGGTGGGCGGGAACCAACGGCCGAAGCATTTAGGCCAGTCAGGACATCCGAGTCCGGCCCCTGAGACTCTGACGAGACCACCAAGGAATATCAGAATATAGGTCGAAATAGTGGTTATCAACGCGATTCGCCGAAAACGCACTATACATTCATTTTTTATCTCCATTACAATCCCCTATATATGATTAAGATTATTTTTGCTCAGTAGCGCCTGGCCGTGTCCTGAACAGATTTATTATACATTTTCGATTGTTGTTCTATGGGGGCGGATTTGATTTGATAGAGATCGCCGCGGCGCACCGTATCGAACATGGTAAGAGTCAGGAATATAAATAATATGACAACCGCGACCATCACGATTACCAGGTATATTTTCTTATCATAGAGCAGATGCATAAAGAAAAGGCCGACGAGTGTTGCCTTAATACTCGCAATTAGAACGGCGACAACGGCATTCCAGCCTCCGAGAGGTATCAGCGATACGCCAACAGTTATTCCTGTAAATACAAATAAGGCGCAGGCGACAATGATATATGTCTTAAGAGGAGTTATGTGAATTTGAGATTTATTTGCAGTATTTTCCATATCATTAACCTACCAGATATAAAAGCGGAAATAGATAAATCCAGATAAGATCGACAAGATGCCAATACAGACCGGTTAATTCGATCGGCGTATAATATTGATCCGAAAAATCATTGCGAATAGTCCGCCTAAGAATCCATCCGATAACCGACATGCCGCCGATAATATGAATCGCATGCAGGCCGGTCATGGCGAAATATATTGTGAAGAAGATATGGGGATTATTCCCCGCGACTCCCGTGAATGTATAAAATTTGCCTGGCAGCTGCCCCAGATGGAATTTATGTTCGTATTCAAAGTATTTTATTACCAAAAACACTGCTGCCAACGATAGAGTGGTGATCAGAAACCAAATCGTCTGTTTTTTTCGATTCAATTGCATGGATCGAATAGCAAGCGCCATTGTCAGTGAGCTTGTAATCAGGACTATGGTATTAATTGTGCCTAAAGTGAGATTCAATTGTTTGTGGGCATTGTAGAACATATCGGGATTCCAAGCGCGATAGATCGCATAGGCGACAAACAAACCGCCGAAAAGCAGAATCTCGGTTACGATAAATATCCACATACCCATCTTGGCGGCATCGCGCTGCTGGGGCATATCGCCGAAATGATGCGCCAGATGATCGGGATGATTTTCGCTAAGGTTAGTCAATTATGATTCCCGTTTGTTTGGATTTGGTGCGGCATCGAAATCATAGGGGCCGTGAGTGATTGTCGGAATTTCAGCGAAATTCTCGGTCGGCGGCGGAGATGTGGTTGTCCATTCGAGGGTCATTCCGCCCCAGGGATTATTGCCCGCCGGTTTGCCTTTATAGATCGCATAAATCAGATATATGAACATTATCAGGAAACCAAGTCCGAGTATCCAGGAGCCGAATGACGAAAAGGCATGCAACGGGTGATATTGTTGAAGATAATTATATGACCGGCGCGGCATTCCCTTTGAACCCAAAATAAATTGAGTGAAAAATGTAATATTGAAACCGACAAACACCAGAGCCCAGGAAATCCTCGCCCAGTATTCGCTGTACATTCGTCCCCAGATTTTGGGCCACCAGTAATGAATACCTCCAATCATCGCCATGACAGTCCCACCCATCATCACATAATGGAAATGTGCCACGACGAAGTAGGTATCGTGCAGATGAATATCGGTAGCCAGCGCGCCGAGAAACATTCCAGTCAATCCACCAATCGAAAAAAGAAATAGAAAGGCGAAGGCATAAAGCATTGGAGTCTGGAGGCTGATGGAGCCCTTATACATTGTAGAAATCCAGTTGAAGACTTTGATGCCCGAAGGTATGGCTACTATGAATGTCAGGAATGAGAAAATCAGATCGGCGAGCTCGGATTGTCCGGCCACGAACATGTGATGTCCCCAGACAAGAAAGCTGATGAAGGCAATTCCGAAACTCGAATAGGCGATTGCTTTATAGCCGAATATTTTTTTGTGGGAAAATACCGGGATCAATTCGCTGATAATACCCATGCCGGGGAGAATCATGATATAGACTGCCGGATGCGAATAGAACCAGAAGAAATGCTGAAATAGCACCGGGTCTCCCCCCATTGCCGGATCGAATATGCCGATTGATGCCAGTCGTTCGAGAATCAGTAGTATCAATGTTATCCCCAATACCGGTGTCGCAAGGACTTGGATAATGGCAGTAGCATATAATCCCCAGACGAATAACGGCAAATTGAACCAGGCCATTCCGGGAGCGCGAAGCTTGTGGATAGTCACTATGAAATTCAGACCGGTGAAGATCGATGAGAAACCGAGTATGAATACCGCAACTGTCATCGGGATGACCGCACCGGCGGTGGTAGTGCTATAGGGCGTATAGAATGTCCATCCGGTATCGACCGATCCTGAAAACATGGCGTAGATGGCCATCAATGCGCCAACCATATATATATACCAGCTTGCCAGATTCAGCCGAGGAAACGCGACATCCTTTGAGCCAATCATCAACGGCAGAAGAAAATTGCCGAGGATCGCTGGAATTCCGGGGATGATAAAGAGGAAGATCATCACGGCGCCGTGAAGCGTAAAAACTTCATTGTAGGTTTGAGCCTTCATTATATGCTGACCGAACGGGTGAAGCAATTCGAGGCGAATCAACATAGCCAGCAACCCGCCGAGAATAAACGAGGCCGATACTGAAATCATATATAGAATCGCGATTCGTTTATGATCCAGAGTCAGCAGCCAGGATTTCCATCCTTTGGTCTGATTCAGATAATTTCGTTCCGGCAGCGTTTCCATCATCACCTCTTATTTATGCAATGATTTAATATATGCAATCAGGCCGTCGATGTCTTTGTCTTTTAGAATTCCCTGATAAGTAGGCATTACAGGCTGATAGCCAAGCGCGATTTTCGCCTGAGGATCGAGGATTGATTCTCTTATATAATTTTCATCGACAATAACCTTATTTCCGCCTTCGAGTGGGACAGGATTTCCGAAAATCCCCAAGAAACTGGGTCCGACATTGGCAGTGCCATCGATACTATGGCAGGTGATACATCGCTTGGTTTGATAGAGATTTTTGCCGAAATCCTCGGGCTTCATACCTGCGCCTCCGGCCATCGATGATTGCTCGAGCCATTCGGCATATTCACGTTCGCTCAAGACGTGAACGGTTCCCCACATCTCAGAATGGCCCTTGCCGCAATATTGCGTGCAAAAGATTTGATGCTGTCCGGGCGACGGAGCGTTAAACCAGACTATGCTGTAGCGATTGGGAAGGACATCCATCTTAATTCTAAAATCGGGGACATAGAAACCGTGGATGACATCGGTGGAAGACATCAAGAGCTTCACGGGCTTACCGGCCGGGACATAGAGATCATTGACGCTGTTTACGCCGTTGGGATAATCGAATACCCACATCCATTTCTTGCCGGTGACCTTGATTTCCATTGCGTCTTTCGGGACAACTACCTGATCCAGATAGATTTTAAAGCCCCAGAAAAAAATAATCAGGACAATTATGATTGGTATTACAGTCCAGATTATTTCCAATTTTAGGCTGTGATCTGGTCCGGAAGTCGCTTCGGCGGCGCCTTTCCTGCGATATTTTATCATGAAATAGATGGCCAATCCTACTACAATGGCAAAGAAAAAAATCGAGACATACAAGATGAAATAGAATAGGGCATCGACATGACCCGAAATTGTCGAGCTGCTGGGCGGTAGGAATAATGTGCCGGTAGTATCCATCAGAAATTTCTCTCTATTTCATATCCGTTGTTTTAATTAATTTTTTTCTTTTTTCGGCTCGCCAATAGAACCCAAGGATGATCCCGAAGATTATAAGGGTAATCAGACCGCCGAGCTTCATGATATTTGTTGCGAAAAGGACATACCCTTTGGCCAGCGGATCATAATGATAGCAATACAGAATAATCCTATCTATGGTAGTGCCTATTTTGCCATCAGCAGCTTCTAAAAGGGCGACCCGCAGATCGCGCGGATTGAAATCGACTCCGTAGAGATAACGCGATATTTCGCCATCTGGCATTAGAATGAAAATCACGGTCGGGTGGGCGTATTGCGAAGTTTTGCTGTCAAAATAATATTGAAAGCCGAGAGATTCCGCCAGCGGTTTGATCTGGCTTTCTTCGCTGGTGAATAATGTCCAGCCATCGGCATATTCAGGTTTGTTGATACTATTCAGCAGGTTTTTCTTCTTGGCAGAGGCGATATCGGGAGTATCGCGGGGATCGATACTCAGTGTAAGTATTTGGTATTCCTTGCCAGGAGTGAATGGCAAGTGAGTAATATCTTGGGCGATGTTATTCAAAACCAGAGTGCAAAGCATGGGGCATGTGTAGTAGGCCAAAACCATGATGACCGGTTTACCATGATTGAAGTACTGACCCAATTGGACTCTTTGGCCGGAATCATTAGTGAAATATAGGTCGAGCGGGATTTTCTTGCCGAGGTGTTCGATAACATCGATACCTTTCAGCTCAGGGTCGCTGTCCTTTACGACTTGCGAAAAAGCTGTTGAACTTAATACAATAATCAGCATTGCGAAGTGAATTCCGATAAATCTCGGATGGAGGAATTTAAAAAAGAATTGGAATCTATTATTATTCATATTAAAGGGAGTCTGAATCAATAGTGTATATCAATTATCCTACTGTTTTTTGGTTTCTGATGATTTCAATTTCGCCTGATAAGCCTCATCGGCCATCAGCTTCATGGCTTGTTCGATGGGAATCTGATAGATTTTTTTATCCGAGTCTATAATTTTGTAGGAATTCAGGATTTCATCCTCACGGGCGCGCATTTCCCTGAAAGGAGTGGATTCGGGTTTCAGGACAACATCGCTGATCTGCTGTTCTTTTTCGGCAAAGAAGAATTCATTGAGAGAAAAGACGGATGCGGCCAGCAATACGACGCTAAGAAGACCGATTCCAATAATTCTGGCGACATTCAGTTCTTCTTTTTCGTAAAGCGCTTTTTTATTGTCTTTCTCTTCAGTCATCATTTGGGCTCAGCTGATTATTTTTATCGAATCGTCCAGCCTGGGATCGTTCACAGGGACAATCGGATTGGATTTCATCTTCCTCCAGAAAAACCACAAAAACAGCCCGCCGGTGCCCATCATGGTAGTGAAATCCATCCAGGAAATAAGGATGCCGTTTTGCTTGAATGCCGGCATAATAAGCCAAAAGATATCGACCCAATGCATGAAAAGAAGCCAGACGGCCATTATTTTCAAGGTAGTCAGATTCCGTTTGCCGCCGCGAGCGATCATCACCACAAATGGTATTACGAAATTGCCGAATACAAGCAACAGGCTGAGATACTTGAATGAATTGTCCCATCGCTGATGATACCAGACTGTCTCTTCGGGAATATTGCCGTACCAGATAAGAAAATACTGCGAGAACGCGATATAGGTCCAGAATATCACGAATGTGAAAGTCAGTTTTCCGAGATCGTGATAATGTTCGACCGTGATTTCATTCTTCAGAATATTATTATTTTGGAGATAGATAACCTGCAAGAATTAGAAATGCCAGTACTGACAGATGTCGCGCCGGAGAAGATATAGACCCCGAATATGGTCGAGTACCAATGAGCATCGAGCGACATGATCCAATCGAATGAAGCGAAGGTGAGAGTTAAAGCGAATAACACCATGCCGATGGCACTGGTTCTTCTCATTCTCTTGATTTGAGAATCGTCATGACCGCTATCCTGTTTGATTGAGACCTTGAAAAGTGCTTTCGATAAATACGCCCAGGTTTCAAGATAGAATAATGTCCGCATAATAAAAAACAATTGACTGAAGTAACCTGACTTTGCCTTCAGCACGTTGTCTCCCGCGACTATATCAGCGTGGCTCCAATGATACATGCTCGTAACTCCCAAAATAATCGGGAAGAAAAATATATGCACCGTAAGGTAAAACCATCGTGACATTTTCCATGATGCGGCGCAAGACAATGCTCCAAGTGGAATTGGTAAGGTGATGCATCATTACGAGGAATAAAGCGCCGAGGCCGATTGTCAGCCAGAAGATGAATGAAACCAAATATGAAAAGTAGAATTGTTTGCTGTCGGTAAATAGCCCGATGGCGCTCAAAGCAAGACCGATAATACCAACTATCAGAAATTTCTTTTCGAGACTGCTACTGTCGGTTATTCGATATGTCTTATTATCTATATTCATCGCCATTATTACTGCCTTAGCTGCTGCCTTTGCTCCAGGGGGACATCATTTTCACCCGCGTTCTGGCTTCTCTGCAGGGCCCTCAGATAGGCGACTATTGCCCAGCGATCTGAAACCGGAATCTGATTGCGATAGGCGGGCATATTGCGGACACCGTTGGAGATATCATCGAATATCTGGCCATCGGGCATATTCCTTAAACGATCGGTATGATAGCTTGGCGGAGGTATATATCCGCGATCGACCATTATCCCTTTGCCATCGCCGACTCGTCCATGACAAACAGAGCAGTATATATTGTATCGTTCCTGTCCCCTTTTCAGAACCAATAAAGTTACGGGCACCGGGGAAATTTTGACAAAACTGCTGTCTTTATTCATTCCGCGATAATAGGCATCATCGGCTCGAAGCTCTTCCCTGGCAACTGTACCCGGCACCGATGGCCGCATAGTGGCGCTATCCGCGAAGAAATTGCTTTGGGATTGCGGCATATATTTTGGCTGGTACATCATATCCTGATTTGGATGAATCGGCGGGTCTTCGGAGGGCCGTCCACGGTAGCAGCTTGATATCAAAATAACAATCGAAGAAACCGCAGGTAGAATAATGAATCTATAACCCTTAACCATCATCCCTCCAGCACCTCGATATTTTTTCCACCGATTGATTCCATGAATGACATGGCCTTATTGATGTCAAAATTAGCAGAGTCGGCCTCGATACTTATGAAGAACCGATCGTCGGTCGCTTTTTTGAAACGTTCCGAATTAAAGAGAGGATGATTATAACGGGGAAGCTTATTTAATGCCATCATGCATAGAACGAAGCAATCGCCGAAAAAAGCACAGCGAAGGCGAATGTTACCGGCAGGTACGCCTGATAGCTGAAAAACGGCTTGCCGGAGATCACGAGAGGATAATCCACTGTGCTTGTCCACCATTGCAGGAGAATGCCGCCAGAAAGCCCAATGAACGCGAATATACCGACAATGTATCCAAGCGGCGATCGTTTGACTCCCATGGCATCATCCATACCATGAATCGGGAACGGCGAATGGCAATCGAATTTTTTGTATCCAGCATCACGCGTCTTCTCAGCCGCCTGCATTAAGGACGCGGGGGTATCGAATTCGGCCAGCAGTATAATCTCTTTTATTCTTTTTTTAGCCATTAGAAACCTTTTCATGATGACTGATATGAGGATTGGCTTGAGGCAGGACGCCCTTGACCTCGGACATGGCTATCAACGGCAGGTATCGCACGAAAAGCAAAAATAGCGAAAAGAAAAGTCCAAATGATCCCACGAGCATGGCGATATCGAAAATGGTGGGCGTAAAATAGGCCCAGCTCGAGGGAATGAAATCGCGTGAAAGAGAAGTGACAATGATCACGAATCGTTCGAACCACATGCCAACATTGACTAAAATGCAGATAATCAGCATGGCCGGAATGCTGGTGCGGAATTTTTTGAACCAGAAAAATTGAGGGACAACTACATTGCAGGTTATCATAGTCCAGAATGCCCAGGCATAAGGGCCGACCATACGATTCATAGTCATGTATCGTTCATATAGATTGCCGCTATACCAGGCGATAAATATTTCTGTGGCGTAGGAGTAGGCCACCATGGAGCCGGTGACCAATATTATTTTATTCATTTTATCAAAATGACGAATTGTAATTAAATCTTCCAAACCGAATACTTTTCTGGCGAGGATAGAGAGAGTCACGACCATCGCGAATCCGGAAAAAATCGCTCCGGCGACAAAATATGGCGGGAAGATAGTCGAATGCCAGCCGGGCAAGATGCTGACCGCAAAATCGGTGCTGACAATACTATGAACCGACAAAACCAACGGCGTGGAAATGCCGGCCAGAATCAGATAGGCAAGTTCGTAATGTTTCCATTGACGATTACCATTGCGCCAGCCGATAGCCAGAATACCGAAGATGATTTTTTTGATTCTGCTTTTTGCTCTATCACGAAATGTTGCCAGATCAGGAATCAGACCGACATACCAGAATAGCAACGAGCAGGTAAAATAGGTGCCGACCGCAAAAAAGTCCCAGAGCAGGGGGCTTCGGAAATTAGGCCACATTCCCATTTGATTGGGCACAGGCGCGAAGAAATATATGACCCATATTCGCCCGACATGCACTGTAGGAAAGATCAAAGCGCAGATAATCGCGAATAATGTCATGGCCTCGGAAAAACGATTTATCGAAGTGCGCCAGCGCTGGCGGAGCAAAAAGAGAATTGCCGATATCAATGTCCCGGCATGTCCTATACCGACCCAAAATACGAAATTAGTGATATCCCAGCCCCAGGCCACGGGGATTTGAAGACCCCATATTCCTATGCCTTTGGAAATCAGATACGCAATAACGCCGAGAAACATCAGCGCCAACGATACCGCAAAGCCAAAGGCGATCAACCATCCTGATGGAGGCTTGCCTTCGGTGATTCGACTGATCTTCTCCGTAATAGCGGCGAATGACGGGTTGCCATCGACAAGAGGCGGTTCGAAGACCAGAGATTTTTCTTTGGGATCTGTCATGACTTTAAATCAAATCCTCATTAGCTTTTCTCCAACTCCGGATTGGGATTGCGCAATTTTGCAAGGTATGATGTTCGCGGCCGCGTATTGAATTCCTCTAGCATTCCATAATTTCGATTTTGCTTTTTCAGCGCGAGAACGCCACTTGCGGGATCATTGATATTGCCGAATATTATCGCCTGTGTCGGGCAGGCCTGTTGGCAGGCGGTAACTATTTCGCCATCAGCAATTACTCGTTCTTCCTTTTTGGCGTCAATCTTGGCCCGGCTTATTCTTTGAATACAATAAGTGCATTTTTCCATAATCCCGCGCGAACGGACTGTGACATCGGGATTCTGCGCCATCTTTTCGATTTCGGGCATCGACTTGGTGAAATTGAAGAAATTAAAACGTCTAACTTTATACGGGCAATTGTTCGAGCAATAACGAGTGCCGACACAGCGATTATACACCATGACATTCAGACCTTCTTTGTCATGAGTAGTCGCCGCAACCGGGCAGACCTCTTCGCAGGGAGCATTTTCGCAATGCTGACACGGAACGGGTTGATGAAGCATTTCGGGACTTTCGGGATCGCCGGAGAAATATCGGTCGATTCTGATCCAGTGCATTTTTCTATTGCGCGATATTTGCTCTTTGCCGACAATCGGGATATTATTTTCGCTCTGGCAGGCGGTGGTGCAGGCGTTGCAACCAATGCAGATATTAAGATCGATAGCCATGCCCCATTGATACCCTTCTTTATATTCATGTTCTTTCCACAATGATTGCAATGGCGGGGTCTCGACCATTTCGGGCGCGAAATTAGGATTATCGCGATAATAATCCAATGTGGCCTCGCGAATTATCGGACGGCCTTCCATCGAATCATGATTTTGCGCGGATGCCAATAAATAGGTTGATCCTGTTTTTTTAATGGTCAATCCGCTATCGAAATCGGGCGCGGATGAATTACGTAAACGATAGGTATCGAAGCCGACATCATTGCCTACCCGGCCGGATGATTTTCTGCTGTAGCCAAGATAGACTACAGCCGAATTATCGGCGATTCCGGGGACAATCCAGACAGGCATTTCGAGGCTCTGGTTTTTATATTGTAGATTCGTCATGTCCTGATTTTGCAGGCTAAGATTTTCGGCAGTTTTGGGGCTGAGCAGAATCGGGTTATCCCAAGTTAATTTTGTAATCGGATCGGGCAATTCCTGCAACCAGCCGTTGTTGGAGTAACGGCCATCGAAGATATTAGGCGAGGCGCAAAATACGATTTCGAGATTTTGAGTTTTTTCAATTGAAGGCGATAGTCTATGATTGGCCAAATAAGTGAACAATTGATTATCTTCAATCGGAATTACCGATTGAGTTTGGCTATTTTTTAGCAGGCCGTCATGAAGTATTTGTCGCCATTCCGTTTCAAAATCTTTTTCTTTTATGATGCTCATCCAGTTCTGACGGACTATTTCGTGGCCATTCAAATCCCTACCGGTAACAATCAAATTTAGAGCCTCGAATTTGCTGTGCCCGCCAAATAATGGCTGAATCAGCGGCTGTACTACGCTCATTGTACCATCGATTGCGCGGACATCGCCCCATGATTCGAGATAATGAGATTCGGGCAGATGCCATTCAACTAAGCTTGATGTTTCATCGTCATAAGGGCTTATTTGAATTGTATGATCGATCTTTTTAAGCAGTGACGAAAAATCTATATCTGAGGGTGAATTATAACTCGGATTGCCTCCGAGAATTATCAGAGTCGATATTTTACCGTCTGTAATATTTTTTACGAGATCAGCTAATTCTGATCGATTGGGAAGCGAGGAATCCAGTGGTTCGTATAGCAAAACTGTCTTGCCTATATTGCCAAGAGCCTCGTTGATCGCATATACAAGCGCGTGGACTTCGGCCGGCTGCCGTCTACCCGCAATTATAATCGATTGGCCCTTATTCTGAATCAGTTCTTTGGCGACAGCGCTAATCCATTTCTTATCGAAGGTGTGATTTTGATAAGATATCAAATTGTCCGAAAGAGGGATATCAAGTCCCTGTGAGATAAGCTCCAATGCCAACGCGGCAGTGAAGGCGCCGATCTGCCCGCTTTGAAGTCTCAGCCTGTGATCTGCCATCGAACCGGTCAGAGAGAATATGCTCTCGACAACATATAACCTATTCATTGAATCATTTTCGGATTTCACCCGCCTGCCATCGGTAAAGCCTCTGGCGTTGACTATGCTATTACTTTCCGAGAAGATGAAATCGGAATCGAGCGAAAGTATGGTCTTGGCTTTTTCGAAGGCATATGTTTGATGATAATAATTCCCGGTAGCGGCTTTGACGCCTTCGTAAATATTTTCGTCGCTAACCGGTTCGTATGTCGCCCAATGGGCTTTAGGAAATGCCTTTATGTATTCAGCTTTCAGCCTGGCCAATGTAGGCGATGAAAATGATTCGGACAATATCGCAAGTCCTTCGCCGCCTGTTTCGACAAACTTGGGGAGCGGTGATTGCCAGAATGCGACAAAATCAGCCCAATCGGACTCGGCGCCTTTTTGAGTAACAGCTTTCGAGCGGTCAGGGTCATATAGACCCAAAATCGACGCCTGAATGAGGTGATTGGACATACCCAATGTAGTCGGATGATCTTTGTTTCCCTCAATCTTGGTGGGATGACCTTCATGGCTTTCGACAATCAGGCCATAGGCGTTGAGCCCAAATGGCATTGAAGTAGCATAATGCTGTGCCACGCCGGGGATGATTTCTTCGGGAGCGATAACATACGGTATTATTTTTTCGACCGGTCGTCTGCATCCGGCCAGGCCTCCGAACGCGAGGGAGGCGCTCATCAGGGTCAGAAATTTCCGACGAGAAAGGCCGTCATCGAAATCAAGCAAAGGCGAGCTGGATTCTTCTGGAACAGATTCCGCAGAATCTTGCTTCGAGGTCAATTCCTCGAGGCTTTGCCAGTATTTTTTGCCTGATTTTTTGGAATCGTTTTTCATCTATGACATCCCGAGCAATCCACGGGTGGAGTAATGTTTTTATCTTTCTTTCAATGTCGCTGCCAATTCGAGCTGATTTTCCGGCGGTGTCCAATCCATATTCGTGATTTGATCATGGGGACGCAGAAACATATCCGGATTTCGATGACAATCCAGACACCAGGACATGCTTAACGGCTCCATCTGCTGGACAACATCCATCTGAGCAACATTGCCGTGGCAAGTCGAACATCCGACGCCTGCGTATAAATGAATACTGTGATTGAAATAGACATAATCGGGTAATTTGTGGACACGGACCCATTTGATAGGTATGCCCGATGAAAAGCTTTCGCGGACGGGCAGGAGCTTGGTATTGTCGGTGCCGATTATTTTATGGCAATTCATGCAGACCTGGGTAGGCGGGATATTGGCTACCGCGGAATATTCTACGTCGTAATGGCAATAGCGGCAGTCAATCCCCAAATCGCCGGGATGCAATTTATGACTATAGGCGACTGGCTGTAAGGGACGGTAGCCGACATCGGTATATTTGGGAGATCCGAAATACCAAAAGAAGCCTACGATCGCGAATGCAATTAAGATAATGCCGAATATTACGATTTTAGGTAAGTTATTTGTCCATTCAGGAAAGATTTGTGTCACGCGCCCCCGCAAACCATTCAAATTTTTCTTAGTAAGCTATCAATCTGATAATTTTGTTCCTTAATTGGCGCAAATTTTGATCTTTGTGCTATTAGCAAGCAATAGCGCCGATTTTGATTTCATTTATAATAAACCAGTCGATTAGAGCAAGCATTATATTGGATTAAGCAAATAATTTTAATATTTGTAATTTGGAAAATCTGATGATTAGATTAGTCCAATGATTTTATTGACAAAAGAAAAAGAACGGAGGCAAATTTATGGGAAAAATGGTTGATGATTTCAATGATTATCGTTCGAGAATGAATAAGATAATACTGGACGCTGATAACCGGGCTATCAAACGGTTTTATTCAGTGGATACTTTGACTTATGAAAAAGGAGCCTTGCCGGTAAAGACAAAGGAGATGCTGGGCCTGGCGACATCGATGGTTTTGCGGTGCGACGATTGCGTTAAATACCATATCCTGAAATGCCATGAGAACAATGTCACTAAAGAGGAATTTTACGAGATATTCAGCGTGGCATTAACAATAGGCGGATCGATAATCATACCGCATTTGAGACGTGCTGTGGAATTTTTGGAGGAATTAGGGCCGAAGCAATAGCGAGGAATTGGTATTATCTGAATCCATAGTATAATGAACGTATATACGGAGTAATCATAGCCATGCCCTGCTGATAATTGACTTTTGGCTGATATCCCAGTTCGTAGATCGCCTTGGAAATATCGAATATGGCGTTGTATTTCAGGAATCGGGCGGCGAATCTTGTGAGAACCGGTCTTTGTCCCGGCATGATACTCTGGAATAGCTCCTTGAAATAGGCGCTGGTATATAGAAGCGGATAGCGGATATTGGTCAGCTTGTAATCTATTCCAAGCAAATTAATAATATCGCCTATGAATCTTTTAGATTTAATTTTGGAGCCATCGGTAATTGTATAGATTCTTCCGGGTACATCCACCAGCGCGAGTGATTTCATTATGGCCTCGATAACGTTGTAGATGAAAGTAAGGGAGAGTATGTTATCGCCATCATCGACAAGCCGCAGCCGGTTTGATTTAAGGCCGTTAACGATAAACGGTATTAACGTCTGATCTCCGGGGCCCCAGATATATCCCGGCCTGAGAATTATCGCGGGCAGATCATAGCGATCGATAAAATTGGCAACCACCTTTTCGGCCTCGATTTTCGAACGAGTATAATGATCGACTATTCGTTCGCCATACTCGACTTCTTCGTCAGTGCCGTAATGATTTCTTTCATTGCCGCAAACCGAGGTAGTCGAAATATGAATAACTTTTTTGAGACCGGCTCTGAGCGAGAAATCCATGATATTATGAGTAAGGTCTATATTGATTCGTTTGAAATCTTCCCATCGGCCATGCTGGCGGGTATAGGCGGCGCAGTGAACAAGAGCGTCGCATCCCTTGAGATCGTCTTCCTTCGGATTGGGATCGGAGAGATCGCACTGCACCCAGGCGATGCCTCGTTCTTTGAAAATGCTTATATCGGTGTTTTTTCTGACAATTGCCAGAGGTTCGTGGTTCGATCGTTTAAGGCGCGAGACGAGGACTTGCCCCAAAAATCCACCGGCGCCTGTAACTGCAACTTTCATGATGGATTATTAAATAGTAATTATTCTAAAAATGCAAGAGATACAAAGATTTTGGGCATGGCTATGACCAGAATCGTAAATCAGTAAATTGCCGTTTGTCCTGCTATTTTCGATGTTGTCTTTTTTTCTTTGTAGTCTCGCCTTTGCCGGTCAGTTTCGAAAGATCGAAATTGAATGGCACATCGGCTAATTTCTTTTGCCCCGCGGGAGTCAGCTCGTATTGAGCGGCTCCGCCCTCCCCCACTTTGGCCAGCCATCCTTGCTTGACGCAGTATTCGAGGTATGCCTCGCCGAGCGCCAGTGGATCGACCGAACGGTTTTGACCGAGAATTTCTTCCATGATATCCCCCTCGGGAAAACTTCCCAATATTGTAAAATGCCTAGGGCTATTTCCCCTTGAACACGGGTTTACGTTTTTCGAGGAAGGCGCCGGTGCCTTCGTTTTTATCTTCGGTGGCGCAGTTGGCGGCGAAGAGCAACGCTTCATGCTCGCAGCCCGATTTCAAGTCGACATTGAGGCCATAATTGATGGATTTTTTTGCGGCGATAACCGCGAGCGGCGCTTTAGAGGCTATTTTTTGCGCCAATTCCTTAGCTTTTGGCAGTAATTCATCATGAGGATATACTTGGTCGACAAGTCCGATCCGTTTGGCTTCCTCGGCGGAAATATGATCGCCGGTAAGAATCATCTCGGTGGCCTTACCCTTGCCAACGAGGCGCGGCAATCTTTGAGTGCCGCCGAACCCGGGCAAAATGCTGAGATTGATTTCCGGCTGGCCGATCTTAGCCTTATCGGACGCCAGGCGGATATCGCAGGAAATCGCCAGCTCGCAGCCGCCTCCAAGAGCGAACCCATTGATGGCCGCTATCACCGGCTGAGGCAGATTTTCGATCTTGGCACAGAGCGCGTGGCCTCGATCGCAAAGAATCTGACCGGTTTCAATATCGAGCTTGTTTAATTCCGCTATATCGGCTCCGGCAACAAATGATTTTTCGCCGCCGCCTGTAATAATTACGCAAAGGATTGAGCTATCGACGGCAATCTGGTTGAAGCAATCGAGAAGCTCCAGGATGACCTCGGTATTGAGTGCATTCAGAACCGGAGGACGGTTGATGGTTACTGTTGCCACTTTTTCATTTTTTTCGAATATGATATTTTTGTACTGCATGGACTCCACCTGTTTTACCTGGAAATCAAATTCCAATTACCATTTCTTACATTTACTATCATGACTCGAAAATTTAAAATATTCGACATGATAAGTCTATAGAAATTATTATAATGATTTATAAAGCTACATCGAGATAGTTACTAATAGCCTCAAGTGCGGATAAGCTGGAATATCAACGCTACATACCCTCGACACTTTTAGTCATCATCTCGGTAAGCCAGGCATATGGGCCGATTTTGGATATAGTTCTCATATTTTCCCTGGCTTGAGGGTGTTTTTCGAGATGGTTTTGAATTATATCGCAGGGATAAACACGGCATTGATAGCAGAATTCGATTCCCCGTTCGTCGGCGCAATTGCGTATTTCGCATGTGGAATTCCAGCAGGAAACAGCTGGGCTTTTGCACCCAAGGCATTTGACATCTTCCGGTTTGATCATTTTGTCTTGAGTTTTATTAATTTCGGAGGCTATTTTTTGCAGGGCCTCTCGGTTACTGGTCGAATATGCCATGTAAATCGAGCAGTGCCCGCAATATAGCCCGCATCTCCCCTGGAGATTATTGTACATAAGAAACCTCCCGCATCATTGAGGTTATTAAGGAATTCCCGTTTCCGGCCAAGATGTTGATCTGGTAAATAATATAATTATCGAAAATGCGCTGCGCCAGAAAAATCTAATATTTTTTTATTATTTAATGGATATACCAATCCATATATTGTTCGTCAGCCCATGTTTTTTTCGAGCATCAGGCTTTCGGTGGAATAACCTAATTTTTTCAGCAGGCTGATGGCATTCTTATTATTGGGGTTCATCCATCCGAAGCTTTTATTGACTCCGATTTTCTTCCAGATTTCATTGGCGGAATTCATGAGCATCTTGCCGACCCCGCGATGGCGATGTTCCTTGGAGACATAGCAATCCAGGATAATACCCAGAATGCCGCCATCGACGATATCCGGTATATGCCAGATATTGACGAAACCTATTACCTTTTCGCCGGATACGGCTACGAGGTAGGTCGAGAAATTGGAGTCGATAGCCTGATCGAACCGCCGGGCGCGCTGTTTGATATCGCATGGCTGGATTTCTTCGAGGATACCGTGGATGATATCGATATCTCCTTTTTTAGCCAGCCGCACTTCGATGTCCATGTAGGACCTCCCTGTATAATGTGATTTTATTTGAAATGAGTATGTGCCATTCCTGAGGTGAATATAGGCAAGCCGGGACTATAAAGCAATAATAAAGAGGCTGCATATCGCCGGAACCACGGGGGGTTCCGGCCTACTATTTCAGCAGGGTTAGGCGGAGATGGGAATCTTTATCAGATGATTTCAAGACACACAGATAAACGCCGGAAGCAAGCCCGGAGGCATCCCAATCAATGAAATGGGTACCTGGCTGAAGTTGGCCATCTAATAGCGTGCAAACTTCCTGCCCGATAATATTATAGATTTTCAGTGTCGTTTGACCCGGATCTTTAAGGGAAAATTTGATTTGAGTTTTGTCATTGAATGGATTCGGATAGCCGGACGATATGCCGAATTTGAGCGGTTGATTTATTTCGTCTTTGACATCTGTCATTAGCTGACCATAAATCTCGATGGCCCATGTCGAAAAGATAAAATCAAAATGGCCCATAGGTTGGGAGGGATTAATAATCCAGTTGCCGTTAGAATAATGCCCATTATAATCTTCCAATTGACCGGGGCCGTCTTCCTCGGTTTGCGTGTCAAACCAGATATTAAAATAGGGGCGATCCAGATTTCTATTAGCCAAAAATACTTGATGATGCCAAGGCGATTTTATGGGGATTACAAGAAGATCGCCCCAACCTTGAGCGTCAATACCTATATAAACATTCAAATCCTCTATAAGGATGCTATCCGGTATAAACATCGTGTCTCTAACTCCAACCGTAGTATCAGGGGGGATAGGAAGGTTCGGAGAAAGCCAATAAACGAATCGTTCAGCGGAAGCGATATTAAAGCATATCAGCAATGCAATCAGTGCCAATAAGTATCTCATGGCACAAAATCCTTGTCATAGTATTTAGCCAGTTGGATAATATTGGTTTTAATCATATCTTTTAAATCGTTTTGATTATCAAGCACAACATTATAACCTCTTAGCCAAAACATATTATCTCGGTCAAGAACGGAATAGAAAAAATCATCACCTTCATTATAGATATCGACCTTGTCCTGCGATATTTCGGGCAGTTGAAAGTATTGGCGAGCTAGCTTTAAAAACTCAACTACGCTGCTATAATTAGAATAAACACCGATATCCGTAAATTTCCCGAACCAGCCGCCTGTAGAAAATTTAATACCATTAAATTGGTATTTGCCATAAAACTCATGTCTCGAAGAATCACCTAACACATCATCATATTTTTTAATAAAGCCACTGATATTTCTATCGTAATAATTTGGAGTCAATATCGTCTTGAGACAATTATCAAACCATTTATTATCAGCCATATCCAAGGATACAATTGGGGATAAAGTAGATGTTTCAACCATATAATCACCCGGAGCCTTTTTATTGGATGATCTCTCAAGACTCTCGCCGGGAATATCAATAGCAGGATATAAATAACGATTCCCCAATTTTTCGCTCGCAAACATCTTTAGAAACATCATATAGTCCCGGTCCCAAGGCGCTACCACAGTTCTAAAGGAATCAGCACCATCCGAAGAATATTCTAAATTACCGTTTAATAAAATTGATCCAGCGCCCACTGTTAATAGAGGATAAGGCGGATGAATTAAGTCATCATGGTATATCTTTCGTACTGTAAAATTTCCCCATAATGGTAACGGATTTTCGCCGACAGGGTGATTATATAAACCTGGCAGATCACCGGGCGGCTCTATTTGACCCGGGGGAAATGTATAATAATATCGTAGCCATTCACCGTATTGGGTATTAAAATCACCTGATTTATTATAAACAGCATCATAAGTTGTGTTTGTTACGCCGTCGCTGTATGCAGCTACCACATGATAATTAAAAATCCAGTAAGGAGGGCAAAAGCTACCATGCGAACCGCCGTTATGGCCTTGGCTATCAATAATGTTCTGGCAAAATAATAAACTCCAACGAAGATCCGGAGGATTGCAATTATTAAACCAATAATGCCAATATATTAATCCTAGCTCCTCCCGACCACTATAGACGGTAACCTTTTTGGCGGGAATTCCCACCGAATGAGCTAAAACCAAGAAAAACCTTGCGAATGAATTACATTGGCCTATCCCCGTCCTGTAAAGATTATAAGGGTCTATGTAGAGAATAGGGGATTGGTTTGGATCATAATAAATATTTGTTTCTCCGTAAATACCACTCATTATGGCACTCAAAATTGAATTAGGCTGATTTAAACCATGTGCATATCTTATGCAGACAAGATCAAGCCCGAGAGTATTCGCTGGAGATGAATATTGATTCTGGCAAGGCTGATCATAGACCACATATATTCTGTGAGGGCCAGAATTATTCATGGCCTTATAGGGCTTTATTGGAGATTTTTGAATATGCCATCTGTAACTCAAGTCAAAGCCGCATAATGTGTCGGGCAATGGGTTTATGGGTCTTACTCCCGAGATGGTTGTAGATTGCCCATTCAGCGTCACAAAAAATCCCGCGACAAAATAATCCAAATAATCAGTCACCTCAGGGACTCCTTCAAGCTGGAATCTAAAATTATGTTGGGGATTAAAATTGGCATTCAAGGATAATTTCATATCAATATAATGCGATCTTTTATAGCAAACCGGGTCGTTTTTATCATTTTCAACCCATTGAGGCTTCCCCACATTTTTACAGGGATTTAGGCCCGAGGGACCGCCGTCAATACAAATAGGATAATCATTATCAAACTGAATTTGAAATACATCGATTGTTATAATAGAAACAAAGACTTGGTCATTTGGGACTGGCAGTGTGGAAATTTTGCATCCCGCTCTAGTCGGATAAACAGTTAATACGTCTCTTACGTGACCATTAAAATGACCTTCGGGATTTGAATATAATTGACTTAATGCTCCCGCTGCTATAGTACCGAAATAACTAGCTCCGATAGGTCCGCCTCTTACATATTGTAAAGGCACAATCAAAGAATCCAGAGTCCCATTTGTTTTTACAATTCCCCAAAGATCCTCTAGTGGAAAAGGATCGTCGCTCCAGTTCACTGATGCCCTAATTCCAATAGGCTCATCAATATCGAAGGTGGCGGAATTAGGCACCGAATTTCCTCGCAAATCGCAAATTTCTATCCCGCTGAATTCCGTAATTTCGCCAGGGATTATTAAGTTTCCAAATTCAAAATATCGGTCAAAAACGATTTGGCCACCTTTCCACAAGGCATAAACTCTAAATTTGCCCGTCAAATGGCCAAAAGTTACACTGTAATCTGATCTAAAATGGGTTTCTTTATCGCAGCATTGTGGCATATGTATCCAATCACATTCACATGAGCATCCAGGGAGACAAATTACGCCGCATCCCCACTCTTTTCCATCAAAATTCCCCTGATCCTGGGCCCAGGCAAATTCATATTTGTCAGTACATTTATTATACAATTCGACATAAAATATCGGCGGAATATCCTGAACACCCTCATCCCAGCCATCAGCGCAGGTCCAAAAACTGGAAACAGCTAAAATTAATATGCCCTGCTGAGGATCCTCTTGCGAAACGATAACAGTACACCAATCATAATTTTGATGACCGGGGCAGTCCATGCAAGCAAATGAAAAAGACCTATAAAATAATAGGACCAATGCCGTCAAGAACAAATATCTTTTAATCATTCATATTATAGATACTCAAGACTATTAATTGTGTCAAGTACTTTTTTCGGGTTATTTAATTTTTTTTATTCTTGTGGCGCTTCGTAGATTTTTTTGGCGCGGTCGTAGTAGAAGACGAAATCGGGCGGGACAAGGAATTCCTGGGTCCGTTCGTTCGAAGAACCATACCCGATTGCCCGCAACTACAATCCCGAACGGCACAAATATCTTGCTTATAGACGACCAGATGCTGAGACCTTTCAATTGCCAGCCCTCGACCGCCAGCCAGTAACCGGTTGCCGCGGCGATCCCGATAGCCATTGATTCAAAAGCCCGGTTTCCGAGCACTACCTTAATTTTGCTGACGCCGGATGTCGAGATTTTTCTGGCCTTATCTTCGCCGCGCGGCTGTACCAGGACTGAATCACCCTGCCAGCGAAGCATCAAGCCCGACGCGGTGCTGCCATCGGCATAGTAGAAATATGTATAGCGGATATTCTGATGGATGTCCCAGAGTATTGATTGAGTCAGATTATCAGGAGTTATCGGGGGAGATTTTTCCTTTTTGTATAAGATACCGCAGGAGGAGAATAGGAAAATTCCGGATAAGAGAATTAAGATTGGGATTTTGATTTTCATTTGGCGCATTATTGCTCCGTTAAATTGCGGTCATTTCGGTCGGGTGCGGAGACCCGACCGCACCACCTAATACTTCCATATGCGGTCACGGCAAGCCGTGACTCGCAGGAAATACACTGTAAAAGGATGTCGGGTTTTCTCCGGCAGTAGCCGGATCAAACCGCGACCTACTGCTCCCTATCGGTCGGGTGCGAAGACCCGACCGCACCATGCTATGGGGTTTGATGAATCAAACCCCTACGACGGGAATCCGATGGTTGATTTCGATTGACACCCCGCCAGCCGCAAATATAATAATATAAATATATGCGGACAACAAGAGTGATATTTTTAATAATTAGCGTGGCTGTCTTGGCATGCAATAATATTGCGGCGGCGGAAATGTTGGGTACAGTGGAAGCGGGATTAGGACCGGTAATTCCCGAGGGAAAATTCAATCATTATAGCAAGACAGGACCTTCAGCATACTGCAAATTCGTAATTACGCCATTCGAGACAAAAACCGTCGGATTGGTGTTGGGGCTGACAGGCAGCGGATTTGACCACAAAACAGAAAATAGAAATATTGAATCTATCGGCAATGCCAAACTTGAGACAGCTAATCTTTCGATCAACGGCATGATCGGGGTCAGGCTCCAGGTGGATAGAGATATCTTGAGGCCTTATTGCGAATTGACGACGGGATTCTACTGGTTCATGATTGAATCGTGGCTCAAAGACTCCAACGATGAAACTATTGATCATAAAACAAAAGAATCCCAAGTATTGGGCGGATATAGTATTACAGGTGGGCTGGCAATCTGGCTGAGCGCACGACTGGGCCCTCGACATGAATCTAAAATATGATAATACATTCGGATTGGAGCAATATATTGGCGCGGGGCGGTTCGCGAAATTCAACTCGCATTTCACGAGCATCTATCTTGGTATTCAGATACTAATTGGAAAACAAGCTGAAGAGCAATAGGGTTATCTTAGCGCCTTAGATTTTTCAGGATAAAACGAGCGTCCAGAGCTTTCGATTTTTCGGGATTCGCCGACGCCAGGAATGGATTTAGGTCAAATGATTCGATATCGTGAAAATCCGAGGCCAATTGCGATAACCGTTGAATTGTCTCGCTAAGACGATTGAGATCCACCGGAGTTGATCCGCGGAAACCATTCAACAGAGGAAAACTTTTTATAGATCTAATAAGCTCATCGGCTTCGATATCACTCAACGGGCCAACTCTGAACGCGACATCCTTCATCAGCTCTACCTGCACTCCCCCCAGTCCAAACATTATGAGGGGCCCATAAAAGGGATCGCCGTTCATTCCAATGATAGTCTCGACACCATCGGTGACCATCTCCTGCAGAACAACACCGGCGAAATCCCGGTCTGGCCCGCTGAATTTGGCTTTCATTTTATTAAATGATTCAATTACAGAATCTTTATTATTCAGATTCAAAATTACGCCACCAACTTCGGTCTTGTGAAGAATGGTGGGGTCATCTGTTTTCATAGCTATTGGGTAGGCGAGGATATTCAAAGCTTCGAAAAGCTCGTTTTCGGTTTTGGCTTTGATTGATTTTACAATCCCGACGCCGTAAGCATTTAGAATTGCCAGGGCGTCATCGCCGATAATAGTATTTTTGTTTGCTTTTCGCGTACTTTCGATGAAGCGTTCTATCTTTGCTTTGTCGACATTGAACTGGCGAATATTGCCGTTCATTCTTTGGCGTATCTTTCGATATTGCATCATCGCGGCCATACCTTTGGCAGCGCCCTCTGGGAATGTATATATCGGGATATTCTTTTTTATCAGGTCATCCGCGCCGGGAATTCCGCCGGGTGAGCCCATCAGGCACGACAGCACCGGCTTGCCATTTTGATATTTCGTCACCCTATCAATAACGGAATCGATCAGGACTTTATGGTCAATAAGGATCGGGGGGACATAGATTACGATTAGACCATCAACATTGGGGTCCTTCAGCGAGGCCTCGACTGCGGCGGCGTAGGATTCCGGGCCGCCTGAGGCGATGACATCGATCGGGTTATTTACCGCGGCCATCGGTGAGAGATGGGCTCGCAAAAAATCGATGGTGGGCTGCTCGAACCTGGCCATTTTGAGGCCCAATTTCTCGATAGCATCGGTCGCGAGAATTCCGGGACCGCCGGCATTCGTGATAACCGCGATTCGGTCTCCCTTCAGAGGCGGCTGGCTGGAAAGTGCCATGGCCATATCGAATAACTCATCGAAGGCATCGACCCTGATTATGCCGCATTTTTCGAAAAGGGCATCGACACCGACATCGCCACCGGCCAGTACGCCGGTATGGGAGCTGATTGCCCTCGCGCCGGATTCGGTTCTACCGGCTTTTATCGCAAGAATCGGTTTATTGCGCGTAATATCATGGGTGATTTTTATGAATTCGGATGAATTTTCGATATTTTCCAGATAAAGCAATATGACCTGAGATTCTGGGTCATCCTTCCAATATTCGAGAATGTCGATATCGGAGATGTCGGCTTTATTACCGATTGAGGCAAACATGGAAAAGCCCAAATTGAGCTTATTGGTATAATCAATGACAACTTCGCCGAGCGAACCGGATTGTGAAAGAAATGCCATCTTGCCTGGAAGCGGGTTAAGCTTGGAAAATGTGCCGTTCATCAAATAGGCGGGGTCGGTATTAAGAACACCGTAGCAATTAGGTCCGATCATTCGCATGCCATATTTGCGAATCAGCTCTACCAGTTTCCGTTCCTTGGCCGCTCCTTCTTTGCCGATCTCCTTAAAGCCCGAAGTAATCGCGATTACGCATGACACGCCTTTTTGGCCGCATTCGTCAACAGCTTGTTCCATTAGATCGCGCGGCACGACTATTATGGCCAAATCGATTTTATCGGGTATATCGAGGATGGCAGGATAGCATTTGAGGCCGTTGATAGTTTCCGATTTCGGGTTGACCGGATATAATTTGCCTTTAAAATTATAACGGATAAGGTTATTAAATATGGCGTAGCCTATGGTGCCTTTTTTTGATGACGCTCCTAAGACTGCGATTGATTTTGGTTTAAAAATAGCATCAAGTTGATTATTCATTTCATTCTCCCATCACAACAAATTACACACCGATTGGAAATTATGCATATATGGCAAATTGGGCAAGCGAAAAGCAACTTTATCGTGTTAAATGGTCGAACAGCCAGCTCACACCCCGACATATCATTTCGGGAATATGAACTGACTGGACTTTTATGCAATAAAAAAGGCCGGAGCGATCCGGCCTTTAGGTAATTATCGCTGAAAAATTATCATGGCATAAAGGCGGTGCTATCGTAAGCGAGCCAAAGCTCGAAATCCTTGCCGCTGGAGTTGACATCGGTTGTATGGATATATTGCATTGGCAGGAGGGTGTCACCGGGGGTGACGCCGTACGCGCCAATGACATCATTCTGTGTAGGGCCATTTAAACCACCGGTACCATCAGCATCCCAGAAACCTACTACCAATATCGAATCATTGGAGTAGAACGGCATTGTGAAAGCGCCCGGGGCGGTGAGAACCGTATTGGTTACTTCGGGTGAATTTTGATTGACCAAAGGATTAGTTCTCATAAGGAACAGGTAGATATCTCCGGTAGTGTAAGCAGGGCACGAGACTGTACCCGAAATGCTTACCAACGGTGAATAAGATCCTGTAGTCAGTACAAAATTATTATTTAGATTGGAAAGGCAATGGAAATCAAATTTGCTTATATAATCTCCGACTGTAATTGGATTATGTAAGGAATCCTGATAGTCAGAATAAATACCATCGACATCAATAAGCGACCAAACATCATAATCGGTGCCATTGACATAATCGATATTAAGCGTATCCGCGGAATTATCGTCGGCGCGCAAAGCTATCAAAGCTGAGTTATTGTAGATATAGCCTTTACCGCTTAAAAGGCGCTGAGACCATTGGCTGAGGGGCTCTTGATTGTTATAATACAATCCGACTGCTACAATTTGCCCATCATGGCCTGAGGGAATTCCGCCAAGACCGAATATGAAATTCCGGTATTCCTGCATCGCTTCCGCGGGGACATCAATTACGAGATTGTCGGTCGTCGGAACATCGAGCGCTCCCCAGATCAAATCCCCGGATTGTACAGTATTTTCGGCGAAATTGATTCCATTTCCTGTAACATCAACTATAACTGCTATCTGATAATTTTTTTCCGTGAAGAAATTGAATGTTAAGGCTGTCGTGGCGCCTGTGATAGTCGTAATGCTCTCAACAACCGGCAAAGTATCATTCCAGTTATTATATAAAACCGCGCCTATTTGATTGCCGGTTATATTTAATCCGGCGGGAAGGGTGACATTGATGGTTGCAGTCATGGCTGTCAGCTGATCGAAAGTACCGGCGATCTGACGCCAAGAAGAATTATTGGTATATACAAAATTCAGGCTGTCGATGTAATCTCCTGTGGAGGCGTCCACGCCATGTCCGGTTGAATCATTCCATTGGGCCGGTGTCCCGTCGGCATCGACTATCATCCAGAAATCATAAGTACCCGCAGGCAATTGATAGCTATTGAACGTGCTATCATTGGGGCCGCCGTTAGGATTCGCAGCGATAATGGCAGCGCCATTATAGACGATACCGTTGCCGCCCATCAATGGCTGAATGTTGTTGAGATTGCCCAAGACGTCAGTTCCATCTTCAAATATTCCAGCACCCATCGGCCTGCCTTCATTTCCGGCAGGTATCCCGGTAATTTCGAGGAGGATGGAATTTGTTGAATAATATTGCCAATGATATTGCGTGACCGTGATGACTTTATCTCCGGTTATCGACACATTCAAACCGCCCCAGAACATGTTTCCGACTTTCGGCTGACCATTGGCGCTGAAACCGCTTTGGTCGGCGTCTATGGTAGCGAATACGACATAAGTACCTTCAGGTACATTATTCATGGTAATGGTCGCGGTTTTGTTGCCTGATAAATTGACCTGGCCATATTTGACAGCGGCGCTATTATCTATCGCTGAATATAGGCCCGCGGCTGTAAGATTTCCGCCATTATACCATGATGGCGCGGTGAGATTAAATGTGACGGTATATCCGCCGGTAGTGCCATTGCCGAGCTTATCGCAACCGGCAATAAACATCACGCTTGCCATCATGACAAACGCCATGATCTTGAAATAGACCGAATTAGCAAATCGTGCCTTCTGCATTTTTCCCCTCCAAAGGATGTAAGTTTAGTTAATTGCTAATATTATCGGCATGGAAATCCTCAATGTTACTGTATGAAATATGAAATTTTGTAAAGAATTGAAACGTTGACAGGGGTTATTTGGCCAAGATGATTTTTCTCATCCAATCCGACAATTTACCGGAGCCGTCACGCAGAATCCATCGAGAGGTTTTCCCTTTTGATTGGGTCAATAATTCGAATGCTCCGTCAGGATCATGCTTGGAAGCGGTTCGAATTGTCCAGGAGACACCTTTTTGAACCATGATCTCGCCATCAACCATTAGCGGTTTGCACATTTTAAAGGATAATTTGGGATTTACATTGCCGGATTGATTCAATGGAATTGTGGCTACCGCCGAAGAGCGCCGTTCCCAGAAATTCGCGGACTTAGTCCATTTGGAGAGTCTCTTGAATCTACCCATATCCAACAAGATCAATTCGCCGAAAATGCCGGTGGCAATTTCATCATGGAATGCCCAATTGTCTAACTCGGCCAGATATTTTTCCGCTATCTTCCAGGTGGCGTCGTCGAAATAGCGGGGATACAGGCAAATTAGCCCGATGGCCTTGCCTTTTTCTTCGAATATAGTTGATTTCCACAGGCTTAATGAGACCTTATGAATGAAATCCTGTCCCGGGTCTTTGCCGAATTCAGCGACAAATTCCTTGCTTAAAATTTTGTGCTGTTTTGAAGAAACGCCTCTTATTTCGAGGCTGGTATTATTGAAATACCAATTCATCTGGATTTTTTTGGTCCCGTAATACTTCTTGAGACCTTCCCGAATGAATTTTACGGCATTATCGACTGATTTCAAAATGCCCCGATATTATTTGGGGATAAATTTCTCGATCGCGAGAGCGTCGCCCTGGCCGCCGGCAACAGATAACGCGGCGATACCATTCCGAGCTTGGCGCCGATTCATTTCATACATTAATGTCAAAACTATCCGGGCTCCGGTAGCTGCAAGAGGATTTCCGATTGCGATCGCGCCGCCATTGACATTGACACGGCTACGATCCAAGCCCAATTCCTTTTCACAAACAAGATACTGCGCCGCGTAGGCTTCATTGACTTCATACAAATCGAAATTACGAACTTCCACGGAAGCATCTTTGGAAGCGATCTTCATCGCAGGCACGGGCCCGATGCCCATGGCGTCCGGATCGACTCCGCAAACGGCATAGGAGGAAATTTTCGCTCTGGGCACAAGGCCAAGTTCCTTTGCTTTTTTGCGCGATGCTACGATAAGCGCCGCGGCACCGTCCCCTATGCCGGATGAATTTCCGGGAGTGACTCCGCCATCTGGGCGAAAAGCGGGCTTCATTTTGGCAAGGGTTTCCATTGAAATATTTCTAATATGTTCATCATTGGTGAATTCAATCTCATTGTCTTTTTTATCGGGCACCATTACCGGAGTGATTTCTTCGGCCAACAATCCCTTTTCTCGCGCGCCTAAGGCACACATCTGCGAGCTGAGCGCATATTCATCCTGCTGCTCGCGGGTTACGCCGTATTTTTGACCGAGATTATCAGCAGTCAGGCCCAAGGGCATATTGTTGTAAGAATCTATCAAAGCGGTCCACAACGAATCCTCCATCTCTCCCCTGCCCAGAGATGATTTCCAGCGCGCTCCGCGGACAACATGGGGAGCCTGCGACATATTTTCCATGCCGCCAACAAGACAAATTTCCGCGGCACCGAGTTGAATGAGCTGAATGCCATAAATAATCGCGTGAAGCCCCGAGCCGCATACCTGATTGACAGTGACTGCCGGTACTGCCATCGGAACTCCTGATTTTAAGCCAACGTGCCTTGCGCCATAGACGGCATCGGGAGAAGTTTGCAGAGCGTTGCCGAAGATGACGTGATCGATGTGATCGGGCCTTATTCCTGACCGTTCGATAGCCTTTCTGGCCGCGATCGCGCCGAGATAATTGGCTCCGATATCGATCAACGAGCCGCCAAATTCCCCGAACGCGGTCCTGGCACCATCAAGAATGACTACTTCACGCATTTGCAACTCCTAAACGGAAATGACGACATACAAAACATCCTTAATAAGAAATCAGACATCGTTATCGATGTCAAGATACAATAGGATAAGATAATCCTGTAATCTATATCGCCACGCATGATTATATAATTTAGTCGAACAATTTTGTGGGTACGCTGCTGCGATTATCTATTCTCCGATTATTTTTATTATTAACCGTTTCTTCCTTCTGCCATCGAATTCCGCATAATACACCTGCTGCCATGGTCCCAGATCGAGTTTGCTATTGGTCACAGGAATAATGACCTCATGCCCGATAAGGAGATTTTTCAAATGAGCGTCGCCATTGGTTTCACCGGTTCGATGATGACGGTAGTCGGGGCCTTCAGGCGCGAGGGTCTGAAGCCAGTCATCGATATCCTGAATCAGCCCGTCTTCCGCGTCATTGATATAGACGCCTGCAGTAATATGCATCGCGGAAACCAGGCAGAGACCCTCTTTGATGGCCGATTTCGACAGTTCCGATTCAACAATATCGGTGATCCGGATAAATTCTCGATTGTTCTTCGTATTAAACCAATGGTAATATGTATGTGATTTCAAATCTATCTCCCGATTGAATAGGTTCAACTATTAATGGTAATTAGTTTTTAATGGGGTAAATGTCAAATTAATGTTTAGCTACTAAGGGCGGATATTTGCGGATTTTCGGTTTTGCGATATTCAGATTTCCTGGAATAATAATCAAGTTTCGCTATCAGCCCGCCGCGGATCGCGGAAATGGCATCTTGATCGAGTCCTTCGAAGATTCTTTCTTCGAGAATCTCGGTTCGAAGAGAGATTTTTTTCTGATCATCGCCATTTAACGCCGCATAAAGTTTAAGCGCAATCCATTGGAAATATACCAAATCGCTTTTGCGCGCGATTTTATAGGCGGATAAAATATTATTTTGGGCAGAGGCTGTTTCATTTGACATTATCGACAATTTCGCGAATAAGAGCCTTAGCCTGCATCTCGATATCGGCGACATATCTTCTTTTTCAATTTGATTCAATCTTGGCAGTATCGTGATCTTGCCGATATCCGAAAGTGAGTTCAATTCAATTTTCATGAGCTCCAACGCGGCCTTTGTCCCGAGATCTTCCCATCCTTTTTGTTTGGATTCATTTAAGGTTTTATTTAAAAGCTCCGTGGCCATTGTCTTATTCGAATCCATAGTGATGACAGCTTTTCTTATGTGATTTTCGCAGATGAGTTCATCGTTATCGGTTTCGTCTGCCAATTTAGTCGAATCCTCACACTTGGAGAGTGCCATATCTCTATCACCGACAAGCAAATACCAGTCGGCCCAATTGCCGACGGTCAAGGAAATACTAGTTTTGTCATCGATTTTTTCGAATAACTCAAGCGCCTTTACCAGATAATCTCGTGCTGAACCGGGCAATCCCCTGACAATATAATTTGTCGCCAGGTTGCCATAACAATATCCGAGTGACCTGATATCGCCGATTTTTTCAAACACTTTGCCGGCCTCGATATAGTTTTTTGCCGCATTTGCGAGGTCGCCTATTTGCTCCAGCACGATTCCCGAATTATTGGCAATCTTGGCCTGCCCCTGAAGATCTTCATTTTTGATATATATGTTTTTTGCCTTATCATAATTTTCAATTGCCTCTCCGAGACGATTCATCTTCCAGAGACAAATTCCCAGATTATTATAGAGCTGGGCGACCAAATCGGATTCGTGATACTCGGTATGGCTTAAAGCGCATGAATAATGTCTCATGGCCTCGTTTAAATTACCGGTTCGACGGGCAATTTCACCCATACCATTTTCATAAATAATATTCAATCTGCCATCGGTTTCATCGATATTTTTCAATTCATCGAGAGCATCCGATGATTTTTGATAATCAGATTTAATACGATACAATTCGGATAGAATTTTCAGGGCCTCGATCTTACATTCGTTCCTTTCAGAACAAATCAATTTGGCCTGCAGGAGGCTTTGTTCGGCCAAATCATACATTCCGATTAATTTATAGATCGATCCAAGTCCTAAATGGGCACGGCACTTAATCGCGACATTGGACGATTTTTCAAGCAGATTCAATATTTTGGAATAATAGTGAATAGATTCTGAATTAGAATATGTCCTCTGGGCTTCCCTGGCTGCCAAAAGATAATACGGAACTGCCAGAGTTGGATTATCGGACCGTTCAAAATGATATCCTATTAGACCATGACTGATACCGCGCGAGGATCGAATTTTATGATAATAAGACGCAAGCTCACAATGGAGTTGATTCCTTGTTTTGAATGACAGGCCGGAGTAAGCTACTTCACGGGTTAGAACATGTTTGAATTTGTATTCTACAGTCGGCTTAATTTGCTCCAGCGGGGTTATATCCATTTCGGCGGATTTAGCCAGGTACGATGGCAGCTTTAGTATTTTATCTTTCTGCTGGAAAATAGTTTTTAGATCTTCCAATCCGAAAATTCTGCCGATAACGCTCGCTGTTCGGATTGTTGTTCGAACCATTTCATCAAGTCTATCGAATCGCGCGGTGATAACACGTTCTACGCTGGCGGGAATTCCCCCGCCATCGGACCAATTAACGACTCCGGATTCCCTGATGGATTTGCCAATTTCCTCCAGATAGAAAGGATTTCCGCCCGAGGCTTTTACTATTTCTTTTAATAATTCCTCGGGCAACTCTTCTTTAATGATGGTTTTCAAAAATCTGAAACAGGTGTCATCATCGAGAGCGCCCAATTTGATAACTTTGGCATTTTCATATTCCGGAACCGATTCCGAAAATCTCGATACCAGAATAACGCCGATTTTATTTTGAGAAAACCATTTGAGGTACAGCCTTAAGAATTCAAGGGTTGTGGCGTCCGACCAATGAAGATCATCTATGGCAATGCAACCGGGCTTATCTTCAAACGAATATAGAATCAGGGCGCCGATAAGTTGAAATACCCTATTGCGCCGAACAGCTTCTGAAAGGTTTTTGATTTCCCTGCTGGGTCCGATCGAATAGCCGGCGAGCGGAGAAATCAGGCATTCCCACTCAAGGGCGTCAATCTGCCTTAACGCATATTGGAGTTTTTCTTTTCTCGCGAAGATTTCATCGTCTTCATCGATATTTAATGAGGCTCGCAAGATTAAGGCGATGGGGGCATAGGGTATATTGGCGGTATTTTCGAAACAGGCCGAGGCAACAATTGGAATATTATTTTTGGCGATGACGCTGCAGGCATTTTCCATCAGCATCGTCTTACCTGAACCAGCATCACCTAGAAGCTGCATGATCGGGCCGTCGCCTGAAATTAAACTTTCCGCAAAACTATCGATATATTTGATTTCATTTTCTCGACCGACAAGATTTTGAAACGCGGGCGGGGTTATTACTTTCGGTGTTCGTCGTTCTAATCTCATCAGGGGTATCGGCCTTGAAATACCTTTGAGATTGACTGTGTCTTTTAAAGACATTTCGAACGCGGCGTCTACTATGGCAGTCGTGCCGGGCCCGATTATAATTTCGCTCCAGTCCGCTTCGGTCATCAAACGAGCTGCGAGATTTACTTCTTTTCCCATGGCGGAGTATTCTCGCCTAAAACTCCCGCCGACATCCCCGACATAGCTGACACCTGAGTTTACGCCAATTTTGATTTTAATAGGATATTTGAATTTCGCGGCTATTTCGTTGGTTACCAAGATCATCTTCAGGCTGGCATCTAACGCGTCATAAGGGGCACTCTCTCTCATAACAGGCGCACCAAAGAATGCCAGCATCCTCTCGCCGGAACCGGTTAAGTCAAATCTGACAATATTCCCACCATGATAATTGGCAATTTCCATCATCTTATCTATATAGGCATTAAGCTTCTTTAGCACGGCGGTCTTTTTTGACCCGGCTTTGCTCAAATTTTTGTACAAGCCTTCGATGCCGATGAACATGGTGGTCAGATGCCGATGCTCGCCTTCTATTTTGCCATCGGATGAATTTATTAATTTATCCCACAGGCTATCACTTATCAGCGTTTTCAGCCGTGATGCTTTCAGGCCGGATTTTGGGGGCGTTTTATGACTTATCAATTTTAGTCTGCAATTTGGGATATTTATTTTCGAATACAATTTATTCGAGGAATCAATAATAAGCTTCCTGGGAAGATGGGGAATACAATCCTTGGATACGTAAATTTCACCTGCTTGCGCCATTTCGGAAGCAAGATATGATCGGGAAATATCGGTCCCACAAAAGAGATGATCGTAGCGATCCGATTTATTTCCTATAATCGCGGACAGAGCGGTACCGCGGGAAATGCCAACATGGATATCTATCGGAAATATTCCGGCATCGATCTTCACTTGACGATGCTTTTCTATGTATTTTATGAGCTGCACGGCGCATTCCAGGGCACGGGGGGTGTGTAGTTTTCCATTGAAGACCACCAGGATAGCATCTCCGCCGAATTTCACGACATCACCTTTATATGAAAAAACGATATCAAGAAGCGGATCGAAAATCTTATTTATAATTGCGGCGAGCTCTTCCGCGCCTTTTCTCCCCAGAACGCTCAATCGATCTGACATTGCTGTGAATCCCGAAAGATCAGCGAATAGATAGGTACCTTTGATAGTTTTCAAGGCCTTCTTTCCAGCGGGATCGAATGCCTGCTTTAATTCAAGCCTGGAAAAATATCCGAAAAGGTTCGAGGGGGTTGTTGTTTTACTGCGTTGCTTTTTCAAGTTATGCCCCAATAATTATTCTTAGCGCGTAGAGCACTGTAACGTGAATAAATTGATCTATATAATAAAACTGTTTAGAACCATTGAAAAATCTTGATTTTACGAAATCCTGAGCATAATGAAGCACAAAAACAGCCGGCATCCATTTCAAAGCGGCATCAATCAAATCAGGATTATAAAAAATGTCGTGAAGCAAGATCGCTCCGGCGATACAAATCGAATAAATGATGACGTGGACAAAAAGCGATAGTCGGGAAATTGACTTATTTTTGGCAAGCGCGTCAGATTGAAATGAGTAATCTCCGGCGAAATGCCCGAGAAAGAGAAAAAAGAGAGAATCCACAGGCGCTCCAGGATTTAGGCCGGAACTTGCGAAGGCTTTGGTTGACCGGCAGATTGACGTCTCGGGATTTCGAATGAGAAGCTGGCACCGCCTTCAGGGCCACGCGCGACCGATACCCGTCCGCCGTGAGAACGGATAGCCCGTTTGACAGCCAAAAGACCGAAACCTTTTCCGGCTTTTTTGGTGGTGAAATGCTGTCTGAAGGCCCTTTGGTAATCGATATCCGACATGCCGCAGCCATTATCTCCGACCGAGACCTTTACCATATCATCATCTTTTGAATACGTGGTATAAATCGTAATTCGCCTTTTCCCGGGTGGAATTTCCGCCAAAGCATCAGAAGCGTTTAGGAATAGATTAAATAATACCTGCTGAAGCTGACTGCGGTCGGCCTCTATCAGAGGGATATCATTGCCGAGCCTGAGCGCGAATTCGATATCCCGGAATCGAGGCTGCGGCTTAAGGAAAAACAGTTCACTATCGATAAACTGATGCAGATCGAAGATTTCTATTTTGGCTTCCGGTCTGGCGATACCCATCAAGCCTTCGACAAAGAGCGTAATTTTCGTCAGCCCTTCCCTCATCGAGGAGGATCTCTTGGGTACCTGATCATGCTGCCCGCGGCTCATAGCCATATCAAGCAATTCCAGGTTGCCGGACACGATAGAAAGATAATTATTGAGTTCGTGGGCAACTTCCGCCGCCATTTCGCCCCTCGTCGCCATTCGCTCAAGCTGGAATGCCTGACGTTCCATATTTTTTTCTTCGGTGATATCGCGGCCCATATATAGGTCGGCGATATTTTCGACTCCGCTGTGTCCGACACCTTCAACCCTGAGCGCGGTCAATTCGATAATAATTTGACTATTGTCGGACGTCAGGGTTATCAGATTCCGTTTCCAGACATTTCCGCTTTCCAGAACTCCGATTATATCGCTAAATAAACCCTGCCCTTTGGCAATATTGATGACTTCTGAAATGTGACGCCCGATATATTTTTCTGATTCGCATCCGAAAACCTTCTCGGCGGAACCGTTCATCAAGACGATCGATCCGGACGGATCTGTGGCCAAGATAAAAAACGGCGAGTTGAAAATTATTTTTTCCCTGAATGTTTTCGCTTTCTGGAGATCCAGATTGGATTTTTTCAATTCCTCGGTGATGATATTCAGTTCGTGATTGGCGGTTTTCAATTCATTATTGACCCGTTCCAAATCGGCTATCATCTGGAGATCGGATTGCCTGAGTCTTGAGGACAATGTGCTCATAATTTCATAGGCAATAATAGGATTTTCCTTTAGTAGTTTTTTGAAATTGTCTTTGGAAACAGACAGCAATTTAACCGCATCGATAGCTCTGGCGGTCGCGAATCTGGTGGAGTCTTCAATAATAGCCATTTCGCCAATTATTTCCCCCGGCCCGCGCAAGGCGAGATGAATCGGCCGTTCGGAACCGGGTCCATTCTTGGTGATTTCGACATTGCCCGATTTAATCAAGAGAAGGCATTCACCCGGTTTTCCTTCTTCAAATATGGTCGATCCGGGCGGACAATCTATGTCCTGAAATAAATCCGCCAATCTTTCTATACCAGTCACGGAAAGACCGGCAAAGATTGGCGTCTCTTTGAGTAATTTTATAGTTTCGTGGTTCATAGTTTAAAATATCGTCAGATTTTGCCAGCATGTTAGTCCTAAATAAACATTTGTCTTGTTTTTTTTGAAAAATACCCTATTTTTCGCGGGATCAAGGAGGGTTACAGGTTGAATAATGTGGATCTTTTTGGGAGGAACTTGGTTTTATGGAATTAAGTTATACGGTCGAGACAGACAAAGAATTTGACGAGGTAGTTGCGGCAATAGAAAAGGCTGCGCCGGAAAAAAAATTTCGGGTACTGCATATTCATGATGTTCAAAATACATTAGAAGGAAAAGGATTTAAGCGGTCATCCTACAAGATAATAGAAATTTGCAACGCCGGATTTGCCTATAAAGCGTTGGAGATATCTCCAGAAATAGGGCTTTTTATACCGTGCAAGATAAATGTATATATTAAAGGAAGCAAGACGGTGATCTCAGCCATGAAACCATCGTTAATTAGTGAATTTTTTAAAGCCCCGCAACTTAAAGAGTTAGCGGACGAGGTCGAAAAGACTATAAGGTCGATTGTAGATGAATCTAAGTAGTAGTACAAAACACAAAAACAGAAAAGTTCTCAGACTGCTTGTCGGTCTGATTGTAGGCGCTGCGGCTGGATTTGCGGCGTCATCGGTAGCCGGGATGGCAGGGTCGCAATGCACAATTTTATGCAATCAGTCAATTGCCATTCCATATTTTGCGGTCGTAGGCTTATTAATCGCATGGAGATAGATTATAATGCCAATATTTGAATACAAATGCGTAAAGTGCAATGAGAAATTTGAGCAATTGGTTTTTTCGAATTCCGAGAAGATAATTTGCCCTAAATGCGGGTCGGAAAATCCGGAAAAGCTAATGTCATGCTGTTCTTCATCTATACCTGGAACCGGAAGCAACTCTTCAGGTTGCGGCGGCTCAGGCAGATTCAGGTGAGGAAGCTGATTTGACCAGTTTGGTCAGCTAAAGATAGAAAGGCGATTCGGATAATCGCCTTTTTTTTGGCCTTGTTTGAGCTATTGATTTAGATAATCGCGGATTTGATCAATCTGATTCCATGAATCAATAAGTAATCCGTAACCGACCGATTGCAGCTCATCCCTTGAATGAGTGCCGCCACCCTTGTCAGTGATAGCAACCGCTTTGATGCTGCATTTCTGAGCGGCTTCGAGGTCCGGCGGCGAATCTCCGAAATGACATATATTATGTTGATCGATATCGGAATTCCTCTTAATGGCGCAGGACATTATCTCCCAACGCTCTTCCGCATCCTCGCCATATCCGCCGGTCGTGAATAAATCGTTGAGGCCGGCGATATCTAATTTCCAGTCGGAATGCTTTTTAATATTGCCGGTAACCAGTCCAAGTCGGGTACCATTGGCTATGAGAATTTGAAGGAAATTTCGGATTCCCGGGAGCTGATGATAGCCGCCATTATTTTCATGCGGATAATTTTTCTCGAAGTATTCATCGATGGCATCGAAGAGCCTGTCCTCGCCGTCGTAATATCTTTTGGAATCGATGCCGATTTCGGCGAGAGTCTTTTTGATAATTGACCTATCGGTAAGCCCGAAAATTCGCTTCCCCAGAATTTTGGTATAATCGATATCAAGATCGTAAGCCTTTTTAATACCGTAATTAAACGATCTCGATTTGAGGCTGAGGGTACCATCGAAATCGCGCCTGATCAATGTGCCATCGATATCAAAAAATGCCAATTTCAAATTTGCGAACTGCTGTGTGGCCATGTTTACATAATATCGAAGCCGGACGGATTATGTCAACTATCATGGGTGAATACATACCGTCAAGATTAGAAGATTGATTCAATATTATTATGTCAATTTTCAATCGTATTTGCCGATAATGGAATATAGATAAAGCCTTCTGTAAAAAAGAGAAAAGCATGATAGAAAGACCGAGAATCAAAAATAAGGCCCGTCGTTCGGTATCGAAAACGGCGGAATTACTTAAGGGCCTGGCAATCTTCATTTTGATTGCAGTGATTTTAAGGATATTTTTAGTTGGACCATTCAAGGTCTCCGGCGATTCAATGAATAAGTCTTTATATACCGGCGACTATCTTCTTATTTCCAAGATATCGTACTGGAATTCAAAACCGAGCCCTGGAGACTTGGTGCAGTTTGAGCATCCATTCCATACGGGTGTTGATCTGGTAAGTAGAATTATCGCGACTGAAGGCCAGATAGTGCAGATTTCCGGAAAGACGGTACTGGTTAATGGTGAACAGTTAAAAGAAAAACCGACCGTGAGCTTTTCCGATTACAGGATATTACCTGCAGACTTTTCCAATAGAGATTATATGCAGACGCAACTGGTACCGCCCGGCCATATATTCGTACTTGGTGACAATCGGGATTCTGCCGAAGATTCGCGGCAGTTCGGGTTTGTAAAAAATGAATCTATCAAGGGCAAAGCTCTGTTTGTATATTTCTCATGGGCGCCGGATCCCAATGCTCCCAAGATGGAATCCCCTTATATTACGCCGGCATTACAGATATTTTTCTATAATCTTATTCACTTTTCCCAGCGGATTCGTTGGGACAGGCTCTTTACTTCTTCATAATCACTTGCGGTAAGGAAAATTTTTCCATATTCTTTTGGTATGAGCAGCGTGATTACGTCATTTGGCGGAATCTATGTGCATATACCATTCTGCCGGAAGTTATGCCTCTATTGCGATTTTTATTCGAAGATTCCCGGAAACGGCGAAATCGATGAATTTATCGAGGCGTTCGGGGCTGAATCGAAGCTAAGGTCGGATACAGACTATGGTAGTCTGCATTACGATTCGATATTCATCGGCGGCGGAACACCATCTATATTAGAAGAAAAGCAGATCAAGGCGATTTTTGACATACTCAAGCTGAGCTTCAATATATCCCCAAAGTCGGAAGTTACTATCGAATGCAATCCATCATCGGTGGACAAAAACAAATTCGAAAATTATCGGAATTCCGGCATCAATAGAATCTCGATCGGAGTTCAGAGCTTCAATGATAAGCATTTGGAGCGATTGGGACGTCTGCATGATGCCCGAACCGCTATTGAATCATTCGAGCAAGCGCGTAAATCGAGATTCGACAATATAAGTATCGATCTTATTTTTGGAATTCCCGGCCAGACCCTGAAAGAATGGGAGAATGATTTAAAGCAGGCGATTGAGCTTTCGCCCGAGCATATTTCAGCCTACAATTTGATAATCGAGCCAGAGACATCATTTGGGAAATTGCACGCTCAGGGCAAACTGGAATTGCCATCGGAAGAGATTCAAAGCAAGATGTATTATTTATTAAATGCAAAATTATCAGATGCCGGTTATTCTCGATATGAAATATCCAATTTTGCGAAGCCGGGCCGCGAATGTCATCACAATCTAAAGTATTGGTACGGAAGACCATATTTAGGCATGGGGCCGGCGGCGGTATCATTCAATAATCGTGATCGCATTAGAAATCTACCCGATCTAAAGGCCTATATTATTTCGGCTCAACGGAGCCAGGCCCCGCCATCAGAGCAGGAGACTCTCGATGACCACAAGATGTTTGAAGAGACTATCATGATGCGTCTGAGGCTGAGCGAGGGGTTGCCGCTGGATTTGATATACAACCAATATCATTTTGATCTTCTCGACGATAAAGAGTTGGAAATCGGCGGGCTCTTGGCCGAAGGGTATATAACTCTTGAAGATAATATTATCAAATTGACCGACAAGGCGCTTTTTATCTCGGATGAGATAATTTTGAAGCTCTTGTGATGGCATGGCATTGGGGAAGGGGCAGGTGGGACGCCTGCCGCCCAGATGAATATCGGTCGGGTGCGGAGACTCGACCGCACTTGGGGCTTATTATAGTTTCATTGACATAATAATCGCGCAGAGCTATTTTTATATTATGGAATTATTTCAAAGCGACGCCAAATCGCCATTAGCCGATAGGATGCGTCCGCAGACTCTCGATGAATTTGTCGGGCAGGAAAAGCTGTTGGGGCAAAGCCCTCCCCTGCGTCGGGCTATCGAAGAAGATCGGGTTGGCTCGATAATCCTCTGGGGTCCGCCGGGCACCGGCAAGACTACGATCGCGCGGATTATCGCGACTGAAATCCAAGGCGCGTTTTGTGCCATTCTCGGCGGTAACATCGGGGTCAAGGAGATCAAGCAGATTATCGCCGAGGCCAAAGGATATGGTCAGAAAGGGACATTTCTTTTTATCGATGAAATTCATCGTTTCAACAAGGCCCAGCAGGACGCATTCCTGCCGCATGTGGAGGATGGGACTGTTCGATTGATCGGCGCGACGACCGAGAATCCATCGTTCGAGGTGATCGGGGCGCTGCTTGTCGCGGTGCCGGGTTTATTCTTGGAGCCGCTCTCGATTGACATCTCAAGACAATCGTGTAGCGCGGGCTTGAGGACAAAGAGCGCGGGCTGGGCGAGACTAATCTGTCATTGGATGATGACGCCCTAACGCAGATCGTGCAGCTTTCCGGCGGCGATGCCCGCAACAGCTTGAACCTGCTCGAATTCTGCGCCGAGAGCGTGACCAAATCGGCAAGAAGAATATCGATCTCACTCTGGTCACCGATGCGGCACAGCGGAAGACATTGCTCTATGATAAGGCCGGCGAGGAGCATTATCAATCTGATTTCGGCGTTGCACAAATCGATGAGGGCATCCGATGTCGACGCGTCACTGTACTGGCTGGCGAGGATGCTGGACGGCGGCGAGGACCCGCTTATATATCGTGCGGCGGGTGATCCGGTTTGCGGCTGAGGATGTCGGGCTTAGCCGATCCGCGAGCCTTGCAGGTATCATTGGCAGCGCCAAAGACGCATACCATTTTCTCGGCTCGCCCGAGGGTGAATTGGCCATTGCCGAGGCGGTGATATATATGGCGCTCGCGCCCAAATCGAATTCCATCTTATGAGCGCCTTAGAAAAGGTCGCGATACTGTTGCGAATAAGCCCGCCTATCCGGTGCCGATGAATATCCGCAACGCGGTAACATCGTATATGAAGGAATGGGGCTATGGCGAAGGATACAAGTATGCCCATCGAATTCGAGGACGCGTTCGCCTATATGGAATGTTTGCCGGATGAGCTGATCGGCAGTCGTTTTTATATTCCGACCGAGCGCGGCGATGGAAGGCCAAGCTCAAGGAAAAGCTCGAATGGTGGCTGGAGAAGATGAAGAAGGAACGGGAGGGGAAGAAGAAATAGGGGGTCGGAATAATAGAGTGCGTTGTGGTGTCGGGTCACCCGACCCAACTCAAAACAACGTTCGAGTGAAGCCACCCTTTCGCGCGAAAAATGTTATCAGCAGAATACAAAAACGATAGACGATCGATTCGTCTGAAGGAATATGATTATTCGCAGAGCGGCCCGTATTTTGTCACAATATGTTCATCAGGAAAGAAATTCATATTCGGTGATATAAGAAATGGCATCATGGGCTTAAGTGAGGCTGGCATTATTGCTAACGAATGTTGGAATGATCTTCCGAATCATTTTCCCAATATTGAATTAAATGAGATTTCGATTATGCCTAATCATATTCATTTTATAGTTATAATCAATAAAGATATTCGTAGGGGCACAGCATGCTGTGCCCAAAATGACTCGATATCTCGGGCGAGCGCGGCTCCACATTATGCCCAAATCGATGTAAAATCCCAGGCGGGCGCGGCAGGCCGCGCCCCTACGGCAGGATCGTTGTCAGCGATTGTTGGATCTTATAAATCTGCCGTATCAAACAAAATAAATAAAATGTACGGGCGGCCCGGAATATCAATTTGGCAGAGGAATTATTACGAACATGTAATCAGGAATGAAAAGGAGCTCAATGCGACAAGGAATTACATTCAACTAAATCCTCTCAATTGGAAGCAGGATAAAGAATTTGTCCCAGTCTAAGGAAAACATAATTCAGCAAATTAATAAATCGTCTATGTTATTCATTGCGTCGTGGTATCGGGTCACCCGACCTCACGGATTTAAATTAATTTTCCGCTGAATCATGCTTCGACAAAATGTCGGGACTACGACCTGACGGAACCTAAATCCGCCTACGGCGGGCAAGTATGCCACCTCGGCTGATATGAAAATTACACTAAGATGCTTTTCGAATTCAACAAACCATTAGCTAAAATATTGACTTCGCCGCTGACCAGATGGGCCATAATTATTTTCATGACCTTGATCGGCGTCGATATGGCTTGTCCGCAAGGGCCAATGCCAAAGTCGCGACACCTGCCCGAAACATGTGCCGTTCTGGTATATGATAACAGCGTTTCCAATTTTAGGGATGCTGGTCGCGGATTCTATAGCATATTTTGCAATCAATAATTTCAAGTTCAAGGTTTTGCTGTTTGGAATTCAGATAGCGATACTTTTCTTCGGCTATCCGTCGTTCAGGCTGTCAGTCAGGTTACCGATTAGCGGCCATTCGATGCTGTTTGCATTTTTTATTCGTTCATAGGCTTCTTATTAGAACTCCCATGCCGGGCACATCAAAATTTGAAATCGCGGTTGCTGGAATTCTGTTTATTATTACTGGTTACGTGAAATTATTCCTGTGGCCGATCCTGTGACAATAATATATGGCACACTCTTCGGGATCATATTGGCAAGCGTGTCATGGTTGCTGTAGCATTGATGTCGCGTTCTCGTCCGGCAGCTGCCGGACTCGCAACGCCGACCTACAACTACAACACGACGGAACTTATAGCATTATCTAAAATATAATTGATAGGATAATAACTATTAAATCAAAGGAGCGGTTTGCCATGAAGAAAACAATGGGTATCGTGACAGTGGTTTTAGGTTTATTGATGGCATTTTATTCGGTAGCCTTATCACAAGAGACTGCCGCAAAACGAACAATAACGGTCAACGGGGATTCGGAAATTAAGGTCGACGCCAATTTGGCGCTAATCAGAATCGCTATTCAGATTACAGAACCTTCATTGGATGACGCCAAGAGGAAATTGGCCGATAAGATGGGGGAGTTATCAGGAATTACAGGTAGGTATGGCGTAAATTCCGATGATGTACAGAGCGATTTTATGGAAGTTTCGCGATCAAATAGAGGCGGCTCGGACCAGGAATACTTTCATCTATCCAAAAAGATAAATATCTCGTTCAAGGATTTGTCAAAATATGAGGAATTCGTTTCCGATCTTGTGTATGCGGGATTTAGTACTCTAAACAATACAGAATACCGAGTAATAGAATTGAGAAAATATAAGGATGAAGCCAGGATAATGGCGGTCAAGGCGGCGACGAGTAAAGCATCCGATATGGCCCAACAGGTCGGCGCAAAAATCGGTAAAGCCGTCAGCGTAGTGGAGAATCCATCGAAAAATGATACGGGATATAATCGTTACCCCTGGCAGCAAACATCGCAATATCCCAATCCGTTCAACGCCTCTACGACAGTTAGCCCAGATTTTATTACTTCGCCCGATAATACCACGCCACGCAAAGTCAGTGTCACGGCAAGCGTAACAGTGAGCTATGAGCTGGAATAGTTGGAAAATTTGCTTACCGTCAGGTCACGCCCCGACATAGGATGTCGGGGCTATGACTCGACGGAATAAAAAATGCATAAAAGCAAAAGATTCAAATCAGGATTGTTATTTTTCATATTATCTTTAAATTTCCTTCTGCGCTTCCTGGTAGCTATCAGGCCATTGAAATTTATCGATGGTTTGACGATCCCCGATGACGCTTATATCTCGTTTACATTCGCAAAGAATATTGCGAAGGGATTAGGGCCTCTTTATGGTTTGGATTATTCCAACGGGTTTCAGCCGCTTTATGTTTTCCTGATTGCCCCATTATGGAAAATATTCCCGAACGATCTGATAACACCGGTGCATCTGGCGTTGGCTCTGCTGGCTATTTTTGATACCTTATCGCTATGGCTGATAATCAAAATAATAAACCAGCACTGCGAATCGCAGAGGACGAAATATATTGTTGCGTTGGCCTGGATTGTAAATCCCTATATAATCGCCACCACCTGCAATGGCCTTGAAACCTCGATATCGACCTTCTTCATCGTCTTAACAATTTACTATTTTCAGAAATGGCAGTCGAAGCTTCTTGAAAGTCATAATTCAAAATTGCCATTTAAAATAGGGATAATTATCGGGATAGCCGCGCTGGCGAGGATCGATAATTTTCTATTGGCTCCGGCAATTGTAATATCATTGATGATTACTACAGTATCAAATAAGACTCCAATTGTGCAATCGATTAGAGCAATTGTACTGCTTTCGACGGGCGCATTATTGGCATATTCGCCGTGGTTGTTGTATTCGTTTTATTATACTGGCGATATTTTGCCGTTGAGCGGCAAGGCGATCCGCTTGATGTCATTGACAGTCTTTGCAAATGATCCTGAATTTGCCAACTGGCCCATTATCATATTAAAACGAGGTTTAAAGGCCATTCTCGTAAATAATTGGGTATACCTTTCGCTGATTTTCGCTTTTGGTTTATTTCTAATGGTATCCAAACAGAGGCAGACGATTTCCAATTTATTGAAAAAGTTTAGAGCTTACAATACGATATTGATTTTTGGTATATTGTTATTTTGCGCTTACAATTTTTTTGTTTTCGGGGAATGGTATTTTGAACGTTACTTATATCCGATTACTCTGGTAATCATTCTTTATTTTTCATTATTGGTGGATTCTTTTATTTCAATCAGTAGACGACCTATAATTAATAAGAGCATATTTATCTCGCTGATTGTTTTCATAATTTGCGCATTTGGAGTGCAGCCGTCGTTTAGATCGCTTTATTTTTCGAAAGATTCGACGTCTCTCGGATATATGAATATCGGAATTTGGGCCAAAGATAATATTGCTGATGGCTCGATAGTGGGAAGCTCGCAGACCGGGGCGCTGGGTTATTTCGCGGAAAATCTCAAGGTGATTAATTTAGATGGCGTGGTAAACAAGAAATGCTACGAATCGTTAGAGCAGATGAGGAATATTGATTACATAAAGGAAGCCAAAATTGAGTACATAATCGGCTGGGAAAACAGCAATAAATATATTCAATGGCGTTCGGAGAAATACGAGCGGGATATGATCGTGAAGTTAAAGAAAATCGAGGGTTTTATGTCGTGGCGCCATCAATGGTTTTTGTATGGGGTGCGATAAAGAAAATTTTACATGCTTATCCGCCTGCGACGAAAAAGCATGCCACCCGGAAAGAAAATGCCGTCGGGTCACGCCCGACATAGGATTTCGGGACTACGATCTGACGGAATCCGATTATTATTTCAACAAGGTCATTTTTTTGATTTTGGAATAATTGCCGGAGGATAATTTATAGAAATAGAGACCGGATGACAATGATGCGGCATCAAGAGTGATCGTATGATGGCCGGATTCAAGTATGCCCTGCGGCATGACAGCGATCTTTTGGCCGAGGATATTGAGTATCTCGATAGAGACATCGGATTTTGACGGCAGATCAAACGCGATAGTTGTGGATGGATTGAACGGATTTGGGTAATTTTGATATAGCTCGAAGGCTGATGGGATGGCGGGGCTTTCATCGACGGAGCTTAATCTATCCTGGGAGAATAGAATCGCATTGTATGTCAATGTGATCATATCGCCGGTGAATTGGCGATTATCGCCGATATAGCCATTAATGGCTACCAGATTATTGACGGAGTTAAAAGCCACGAAGGGAGTATTGTCGTCCCATATAGCGACAACCTCTGCGATCATTCTGTAAAGATACATTGGACGCAAAATAATCTGTGACATTATTGACGTTATTCATCAGGGGATTGCCATCATTATACCAGCCCAATGTACGAGTGATATACGGGATATTTCCAGTCGTGAATGGCGAATACGAATTCATGATTCTACCCTGCAAGCTGCCCGTATGGCCGAAACAAAATTGCATCAGGACCACTCCCCTGCGCGTGCCGCCATCGAGAAAATCGGCCAGGTTATTTCCGAGCGCAATCGGATCGCTGAAGGCTTCATTTCCCCAAACCACTACGGCCTTATAGGTCGAAAGAAGTTGAATGGTAGGAGTGGATAGACGGGCATCGTATATATGGACAGAATGAATATCGGGAAATGTCGATAATTCGCGCCGCGCCATTTGGGCATCATCGGAAGCGACTATTAGTATTTGTGGCGCGCCATCGATCGCGAAATTGATGGCGTTATGTGAAAGCCTGAACATATCGCCGGTGAATTGCTGGGTGTCGCCAGCGTAACCATTGATGGCGACCAACTTTTTTATCGGATTATATGCGATCAGGGGTGTGCCATCGATATAGGATGCTACCAGTATCGGTGAATTCCGCAATTGCACCGATGCGGTTAGCACATCGGAAAGCGAATCGACACCCGCCATCAATGGGTGGCCGGGGTCGTAAGATCCGAGATACCTTCGATGGGTAGATATTTCGCCCGTCGTGAATGGCGAATATTGCGACATCAATCTGCCGCTAAGCGCCCATCCGATTCCGAAGCAGAATTGGTGAAGGACGACAGCGCCGTCGGCGTCAAGGTAATCGGCCAGGACATTGCCAAGAGCAGTCGCGTCGAAAAATTGCATATTGGACCAAACCACAACTGCATCATAAGTCTGCAATTGAGATAAGGTCGGCGTGGCAATATGGGCGTCGAAGAAATCAATATTGCCCATATCGGAAAATGCTCTCATAGCGTTGATGTAATGCGAAGCCGAATCGGCGGCAACAATTAGAATATTATGCTGGCCATAATCAGGAGGTGTGCGGCTGAACAGTATGGCTCTTCCGGTTTCATTTGACTGGAAATTGTAAATATATTCGAGTCCAATAGTGCCGTTTACATTCTCAATACCAATTGTATGGGAATCGAGTGTGCCGTTAAGCGATTGATATTGGTAGGTAATATTTCCATTGGCGGTCAGTATCACTTCAAATGTGTACCTTCCTTCACGAACAGAGCGATGATAATTATGCCAGGCTACAATCAATGTATCAAGGTTATTGGAAAAATAGTAAAGATGGCTTAAAGAGTCAGGAGTGAGATCATCCCAGAAAACAGCCAGAGTATTATTGGGATCGAGAGTTGAAGGAAGCCCCGAATTGAAATATTCGGTGGATGCCGAAGTGAAACTCAGAAAACCGTTGGAGCAGACTCTGAAATTAGAATTTAACGAGCCGTAATAGGAAAAATTAAATCCGATTGGATAAGGTCCCCTTGAATGATCATCGGACATACTGTCGATTTCGATGCCGCTGGATGATATTTCGATCCATTGGTATGCGGGGGCGTTGGCGGCGCTGTCATCGGAATCGTAATAATAGTATCCGAAGGCATCTGGGCCATGGCTGCGAAGAATGGAAGCTGGAATTGTCGATTTTGACTGAGAATCTGCGAAGCCTAACGCTTTGGCGTCAAAACCGCAAAAAGCTAAGACTATAAATGACAAGCAGATAAGATTTCTTAAAAACTTCACCAAACGAATCTCCTGTTATCTAAATTTAAGTCATATTGAGTTATTGTCAAGGAGTATTTACGCTGGAAAAAGCACATGTTGTCATCAGGAAAAGATTTCTGGCAACGCGTGAAGTAGGCCATTTTTTCAGGCAGCGAGACGAATAACGAGGGGCAATGGCCTTAATGTTATCGATCGGGCTTGGGAATTTCATCCATTAAAGATATCATAATAATAACTTTGATCAATTAAAGTACAGACAAAACATCCGACAATATCTACATAAGACAGTCTGGCTGAATCAGTATAAACCACCGAAATCAAGGAGGCGCTATTAGAGCAAGACGTTGGTTTGGGTTTCAATATTCACAAGAATGAATAATTCAAGGAGGGAACTATGAAAAAATTCACTTTGACAATTTTAATCGGCTTTGCTCTTGTGAGTTTGGCCGCTGCGGGAATCAATGACTTTGAGAGCGTGCCCTGGACACCGGGTTTCTATCTTCAGGGATACCCGGCCTATATGACCGCTTCCAAGGTATATGACCAGGACGGCACGAGTGCCGATTTGCCCAACAATTGGACTGCTTTTGGTTTTGCGATCCGCCCCAGCTACTATGGAACGCTCAATAATCATCATTGGAGCGTAGGTGCGGCAGTTCCGTACACGTCCTATGATTTGGGTTCCGGACTTTCAGAATCCGGCATTGGCGACATGCAGCTTTCGGCTGCCTATTGGCTGCTGGATAATTATGAAAAGTCTTACTTTCTTTCGGCATGGGTTTGGGCTGATGTGCCTACCGGTGATGATACCAAGGGTCTTGGCACCGGGCAATTGAATGTTCGCCCTGGTATAGCATTCAGCTGGGATAAACTTCCGATTCAGATGCAGACATCGCTTTATTACAATGTCCGTTTGGAAAATAGCACGACCAACGTTAAGCCAGGCGATGAAATCTGGTTTAATTGGGCGTTAGGTTATGGATTCAATCCTAACCTATTGGGCTCGGCTGAAATTGAATCCGGTTTTGGCCAGGATAGCAAACTTAGTAGCGCGACAATTACCGATTCCAAAGAGAGTTGGTTCAAGGTCGGTCCGGCGGTTCAATATCAAGCAACGCCGAATCTTGGTTTCAAGGTTAAGGCCTTGTACAACGCTTTCGGCAAGAATACGCCGCAGTCTATTGATTTATGGGCCCGCCTTAATTGGAGCTTCGGCCGCTAAGATTTATTTATAATCTGATTGTGACTCCCGGGTTTTTAGAAAGCTCGGGAGTTTTTTATTAATGGCGAATTAATGGCTTGAGTTGTCGTCAGAAATGGATTCCTGACGACGCGGGAACGCCATTTCCCAGGGGAAATGACCTAGTAACTTGAGATTTCGTCAAGAAGGGATTCCTAACATCGAAGAGCAGGATAGATTCCGCATCAAGTGCGGAATGACAGGAAAAATCATATCGGACGTGGATCGAAATCGTGTCGCCAGAAAAGATATGAAATACCGCCATTGGAAAAAAGGCGGTATTGATAATTTATTTTCTTAATTGTGTTACGCTGATTTTTGATGGGCCTTATAAATCAAATCAGGTTCGGCGCCATTTTGAATTACTTCGGAAGTAATAATGCATTTTTTCAAACCTTTAAGCGATGGCGTCTGATACATGATGTCGGTCATGGCTGTTTCCATTATTGAGCGCAATGCCCGGGCACCAGTGCCTCGTTTCATGGCGGCATCGACAATAGCGGTGAGAGCTTCGGGTTGGAATTCCAATTCTACATCTTCGAGTTTGAAAAATCGTTTATACTGGCGGGTAAGCGCGTTCTTGGGTTCGATAAGGATTCGCATCAAGGCTTCTTTATCTAGTTCGTGCAAGGTACAAACTACCGGCAATCGGCCGATAATTTCCGGAATGAGGCCATATTCGAGAAGGTCTTCATCCTCGACATGCGCCATTAGCTCGCCGATTTTATAACCGACCGTAATGCTGTCGGCCTTGAAACCGACGACTTTCCTGCCTATTCTGCGGGCGATTATTTTATCGAGACCATCGAAGGCGCCGCCGCAAATGAAAAGAATATTGCGCGTATCGATATTGATCAACGCCTGCTCGGGATGTTTCCGTCCGCCTTTGGGCGGGACTGACGAAATTGTTCCTTCGAGAATTTTCAAAAGCCCCTGCTGGACACCCTCGCCGGAGACATCGCGAGTGATCGACGCGTTGGCCGATTTGCGGGCGATTTTATCGATTTCATCGATATAGACAATTCCGCGCTGGCACAATTCAACATTATAATCAGCCGCCTGAAGCAGACGCACGAGAATATTTTCGACATCCTCGCCGACATATCCGGCCTCGGTCAATACCGTGGCATCGGCGATACAGAACGGCACATGAAGCATTTTGGCCAATGTCTGAGCGAGTAAAGTTTTTCCTGTGCCGGTCGGACCGGCAAGAAGGATATTGGATTTTTCGAGCTCGGCTTCGTCATCGCCGGGCACAGTTGGATTGGCAATTCGTTTGTAATGATTATAAACCGCCACAGAGATAATCTTCTTGGCTCTATCCTGCCCGATAACATATTTATCCAGAAATGATTTTATTTCATCAGGCCTTGGCGGAGTGAATGCGGCCTTAATGGCTGGAGTATTTTTTCGTTCATCGTCTTTGAGCGCATCAAAACAAATTTTAATGCAATCTTCGCAGATCATGCCTGAACGTCCGGCATACAATCTGCCGGTCATCTCGGCGGGACGGCCGCAGAAACTGCAATTATTTTGAGCGGTCCCCTTTTGGCGGCCGCTTCCTTTGGTTGCCATTAATTAATTACCTACTTTGTCTTTCTTTCGTAAACTTCATCGACCAGACCGTATGCCTTGGCATCATCGGCGGTCATGAAGAAATCGCGATCGGTATCCTGCTCAACCTTTTCGAATGGCTGGCCGGTGTGCTTGGAAAGAATTTCATTCATCTGCTTTTTGGTTTTGATAATTTCTTTGGCGTGAATTTCTATATCTGACGCTGTACCCTGATATCCGCCCCAGGGTTGATGAATCATTATCTTGGAATTTTTTAACGCCGCCCGTTTGCCATGCGCCCCTGCGGCCAGAAGCACCGCGCCCATAGAGGCGGCCATGCCGACACAGGTCGTATTGACATCGGGCTTGATGTACTGCATTGTATCGTAGATAGCCAATCCGGCAGTCACCGAACCGCCCGGCGAATTGACATAGAGAAAAATATCTTTCTCGGGGTCTTCAGCTTCCAAAAACAAAAGCTGGGCTATAATCAAGTTGGCGATCATATCATCGATAGGTGTGCCAACAAAGACGATTCGATCCTTCAGCAGACGGGAATAAATATCATACGCCCGCTCTCCGCGTCCTGTTTGTTCGATTACTATCGGTACTAATGTCATCTGTATCCCCTCTTTATTTAAGCTGTTATCACTTCGGAATTACTAATGATGTATTCGACTACCTTTGATTCCAGTATGGAATCATCGATATCTTCTTTCTTTTTCGATTTGCCCAGCGCCTGCCTGGCCGCTTCCTCGCTTAGATTGTACGTCTTGGCGAATGCCTGTACCCATCTCTGCCGATCCTCAGCAGCCACCTTTATATTTTCGGCATGAGCTATCTCATAATAAAGGTAGCTCCAGCGAATATAATCTTCGGCCATATTTCGATATTCGCTTCTTACCTGATTTTCATCGACAGTTTCGCCCCGTTTCTTGAAATCTTCGACTACATGATCGAGATATTTTTTAACCAGCGATGATGGAACATCGAATCGATTATCGTCGATAACACGTTTCAGGATTTCGTTGCGCAGATTTTTGGTAGCGTCATCCTGGGCCTGTCTCTGGAGATTATCTTTGACTCGGGTCTTAAGCTCTTCGAGCGTTTTTAGATTGGAGACTTTGGCGGCGAATTCGTCGTTGAGGTCAGGGAGATTTTTCTTTTTAATTTCCTTAACGACCGCGAGGAATAATATCTGATTACCGGCAAGGTTGGTATCGAAATAGTTATCCGGGTATTTTACGGAGATATCCTTCATTTCGCCAATGCGCATTCCCATCAGTCCACGTTGAAATTCATCGAGAATGCGATTGGAACCGAGTTCGATTTCGACATTCTCGAGCTTTTCTTCTTTCAATTTGCCGAGCTTATCGTGTTTTTTTACGAGATCGGCAATTATCATATCACCATTCTCGGCTGGTCTCTGGACAGGTTCGAATTCCGCCATTCGTTCTCGCAGGTAATCAAGCGATTCATTTAGATCTTTTTCGCCGATCTCCGGTACCTTTTTTTCTATGCGATATCCCTTGTATTTGCCGAGAGTAACAGTTGGCCTGATTTCGATTTCGGCTTTGAACTTCAACGGCTTGCCTTCATCGAATTCGATATCGGAAAGTTTCGGCATATCGAGCGGCGCTAATTTTTCTTGTACCAAGGCTTGCTCATAAGCTTTTGAAACTGCGTCTTCGAAAACATCAGCTTTGACGGCATCGGCGAAATGTTGTTTTACGATACCCATAGGAGCCTTACCGGGCCGAAAACCTGGTATTTTGGCCTTTTTGCGGTAAGTTTGGTAAGTGGTTTCGAATTGCGAGTTTATGTCCTCGACCGGCACTTCTATTTCGAGGAATCGGGTCCAGGATTGTCCTTCGCGAATCGAGACCTTAAGCTTTTTGCCATCGGTGGATGACTGCGAGGTTTCGTCGGTGGTATTTGTCATTTCGTTATCGGGGCTCATTTTTTATCCTTTACACTTTATAGATTTCAATGCGAAAGGGGGGAGTTGAACCCCCACCCCTTGCGGGACTGGATCCTAAGTCCAGCGCGTCTGCCAGTTCCGCCACTTTCGCAGCACTCTAATTGTTTACTCCACAACATGTTACGGTATTCACCGCGGAGGCACCCTTTGGCCTGGTGTCCAAAAAGTGTCTATCCAGATACTTCAGAGATTCAATTGCTTTACGCTTATGATTCGGACTTAGATGTGCATACCTCAATGTCATGTTTATCGACTTATGACCAAGAAGCTCCTTTATGGTCAAAAGATCGACACCAGACATAGCCAAATGACTGGCGAAAGTATGCCTCAAATCGTGAAATGTAAAATCACTAATTCCAGCCCTCTTCACCGCATTACTGTAAGCACCCTTGATGCTGACAATGTGCGTTCCGTCCGAATCGCAAAAGACATACGCCGATCGATGCTGCCAGGATCTAAGTTCATTGAAGACTGCTTCGGCCATGGGAATTTCTCTCATCTCTCCGTTTTTCGTATTCTTAACAAAGATGATTTTTTGATCGAAGTCCAAATCTTCCCATTTAAGATTTAATATCTCTCCTTTACGCATCCCTGTATAAAGCGCAAAATTGACTATCGGCTTGAGGCGTTCAGGCAGCTGAGCCATTAATTTGGGGATTTCATCTATTTTCAGATATCTAAGGCGCTCATTGTTTTCTTTTAGCATTTTGACCATTTTGACAGGATTCGAGGATGTCATTTGCCATTGAATCGCTTTAGTAAACATATGCTTTAGACAGGCTAGTTCCCTATTCACTGTCGCGGAAGCAACCACTTGACTCCGTGCATTTTTATAGCCCTCAATAACAAGAGGAGTTATCTGATAAAGCAGCTTACCTTCGAACGTAGATTTCATTGCTTTTAGGCTGTGGCAATCACGCTGCCATGAAATCTTGTTGGTTCTGGCGTATTTCAGATAGCTTTCAGTTAGGCGTTCAAACGTGATTTTTGATTTTTGAACGATATCAAGAAATCGATTCTCGGCTACTTGAACCTGCCTCTTAGCTAAGGCTCGTTCGGCTACTTTACGATTAGGCCCGACAGCCTCACGCCTTCTTCTACCATCAAGATAGTAGTCGATGTACCAGTTTTCACCTTTTTTAAATAGCGCCATTCATACTCCTCAAACTTACTCGGGGTAATTTAATCAATCCTCAAGAGTTGTCAAGAATCAAAGAAGATTCCTCAATGCAGTAATTATTCCTTCCTAGGGTGAATCTTATTAATCTTAATCCATTCCATAATGTCATTCAAATCGAACAACACGCGTTTTCCCATTTTGACAAATGGGATTTCTCGCCTTTCTGAAACCCACGAATCTAATGTATATATGCTTATACCCAATATCAAAGCCAACTCTTTTTTAGATAAAAACGGTTTTTCGTCAACATTATTCATATTATAAAATTTACCCTATAATTAATTTTATTTTGGATGTAAAATTCAAAATAATGAAATCAAAAAAATCCTTCCCTATTTACTAATATTAAGTAATGTTTTAATTGCGATTCTTCTTTACCTCATAAATTAAATTTCCGTTTCCACAAACCGAATTCGCGAAGGCGGAAATCAAGTCGCTCAGCAGTAAGGGTATTGCATATCTATATTCCTTTCCTTTAATTGTTTTTAAAAATGGATATAATTTCATGCTAGTAGTTCATCAGCAATCCGGTGAACTCCGAAAATTAATATGTGCTTTGCTAAATGATTCAGCCAAGAATAAAGACGCTATTCATTCGAATTGCGCTTTTTTATGAATTGCTAATATGTAAACAACCGGACAGGCCCAAATAATTCAATTCGTAAATGCGCTAAACCGTCTATGTAAACGATTGAGAAGGCCAAAATGGTTCAATTCGCAAAAACGCTAAACTATCTGTCTACATACTTGTAAACAGTTGAACTACCGATTTGGATTCAACGCACTAAAATTGTGCATCAATGGCAATTATATAATTATGCCATTAAATATTTATAAGCTCCGATACATTTTGAACTTAGAATACGGCCCTTGGGGGTTCTTTCAATATATCCGAGTCGCACCAATCGGCCCTCAATCATATTCTCGATATCAGTTTTGGCCACGCCTGTTGCCGATGCCAAAGCCGCAGACTCCCATTGGTCTATTATCCCTTAATAATAATGTCTTGATTACTCTTCTATCGGCCCGGTGCAAACCATTGTTATCAATACCGAGTAAATCGAAACATCTCGTCGCATCGTCGTCGTTAAAACTCGCCCCAATGATTTAGCCAATGCATTCAAATGCTTGATAATATTCTTCCCAACGCGAGGAATCCCTACGGCACGTCGCGCCACTTCATGTTGAATAGCTTCCGCTTAAATTTGATCAGGTTTATTAAAGCACAAAGGTGCAGACACCAAGTTTTGGCATCTGTCTGTCCCGCATATTCTTCAAATGTAGCCGGCCACTTTAACACCTTTTGCATGATCGTTTACAACCTTGAACATGGCGGGTTCATTTAATGGCATTAGTTCAATTTCTATTTGAAATCTTTCGCGAAAGGCTTCTTGCAATGTCCCCGCCTCCGTCGTGCACCCGATCATAGTATGCTTAGGAACAGTCTTGCCTTCAAATTTTTGGTACTCGAGCAAATTATATAAGGCCTCAGAAGAAGATTTCGGGATCGAGTGCACCTCATCGATAAAGATCAACGACCCGAAAGTTATCTGGTCAACGAGGTCGTATACATTATCTTCGTTTTGCAATTGAAGCGGCGTCAACTCGATCAGTTTCGGCTTGAAACCGTAATTTAGGAGTTAGTTCAGTCTGCATGATGCGCGCCAATGTCGTCTTGCCGGTACCAGGCAACCCATAAATAAGCATATGATCATCAGTATCTCTGTAGTCTGAATAAGTTCTGTTTTCTTTGTGGCTACAAGAGCATCAACTTCTACCTGTGCTAACGGTAATATTTCCATGATTGTAAGGGCCTTATGTTCCCGTGATATTTTCTCGATGATAGGCAGCACAGCGTCATACCGACCGTTTTCAATAGCCTCTATGGTCGTGGCAGGCAACCCTACCGTGTCGAGCAAAGCATCCTTGATAGAAGGATAACCGCTGGCCGGCAACAAGCGCGGTGGCGGGGGAGGCGGAGGCGACAGTGAAGATTCGCAAAGTATTGGGGCGGCGGTTGGTGTTATAGTGATGGTGGGGGAGGGGAACCTGAAGGTATTACGTCATTCACCGGCAATGTAGTAACCGGCCGCTGAACTCCGGTAAGTTTTTCCCACAGAAATTGTGCCCCAACACCTATGGCCAATAAAAATACTATTCCAATAATCCACATAATATCCTCCTGGTCATCTAGTGCTTCCCCGTTTAATTCACGCCATCCCAAAGATCCTTAAACTTGTTGGGATTGGCTGCGCCAGCGTTAAGCGACGCATAGGGCGCTTGTCCCTGGCAAAACGTGCAAGAACAAGGCGCGTCGCTGTAATAATCAATTACAACCATATCGCTGTCCGCAAGTTCCCACGTCTAACTATTTCATCGACAGCGGACAACACGTTTTCTCGGGTTGGCTTACCATTGCCCCATTTTAAACCATCATTCACTCCATAAAGAGGGTCATCATGAAGTCGTTGCTGTACCGCCGTGCATAGATTCTTAAACGGACCCCACTGCAAATGCTCGCCCCAATCATGGGTTATTCGCTGATTGATCAATACGCCGGCAACGCCATTGTACTGGGCCATAATCATTAGCATCAAATATGCTGCCGTGGCCATAACGTGCTCATACACCAATTCATTATTATTATTAATGTAGCGCAGGGCAA
>CAWFQL010000016.1:0-454093 GCA_963817915.1 uncultured candidate division Zixibacteria bacterium | reverse complement strand
ACTATGGCTATCTTAACCGAGCCATCGGCCGATTTTAGTATTTTCTCCGATGTCTCATAGTCACAGCCCGTTATATCAATCAGAACACGCTTGGATCCGTTCCTTCAGTTTTTCCGAGGTTGCCATCAAATTCACCATGCGGTTGCCATACGCCCGACCCATTCGAATCATGGTTGTGGTGGTGATCATATTCAGTATCATTTTTTGAGCGGTCCCAGCCTTCATCCTCGATGAGCCCGCAAGCGCTTCCGGACCGACCACGGGGCAAATCGAGAGGTCGAACCCTTTCGGGACTGTCTTTCGGGGATTGGCAACAAATAAATACTGTTGATGCCTTTTGTTTTTTGGCCTCACGCAGAGCGGCCAACACATACGGTGTTCTTTTCGATGCGGTTATGCCGATGACCATATCATTCGATTTGATTCTATTCTTTTTGATATCAGCAATAGCCGCTTCGATATTATCCTCTACCCCCTCTTTGGATCTGATAAGAGAATCATAACCTCCTGCTATAATACCTTTGATCATCTTAGGGTCGGTGCCGAATGTCGGCGGACATTCAGCGGCATCGAGCACGCCTAATCTTCCGGATGTGCCGGCGCCAACATAGAAAAGCCTGCCCTTATTTTTGAATGTCTTTATCGCCATTTCTACGGCCATGGCAATATAGGGGATTTCCTTTGCCACTACAGTCGCTACAGTGGCATCTTCTCGATTTATGGCTTTCAATATTGCTCGTGTCGAAAGGCGATCGATATTGCGTGTGCGCGGATTAATACTTTCGGTAATCAGACCCTTAAGTTCATCGAAAACCTGCCTGCCGCTCGGGGCTTTTTTGCTTGGGCCCTTAATCGTTGTCATATAGCAAATCTTAGTAGGGTATTTTTTATTATATATCAATCAAAATAATGATCAAAACTTACTATTATTGTGAATCCTTGAAGATATTCAGGTCTGACCATCCATAGCTGATACCCTCGATTGGGGAATCTCCGATTTTCGTCGTTTTCGTCGAATGAAAAACACCGCCGAGCCCTTCATACCATTCGTTGGCCTTATTACCCTTCACAACCCAAACAAGCATTTTACTATAGCCCCGTTCCATCATCCAATTGACAGTGGCCATAAAGAGCTTTTTCCCGATCCCCTTACGCTGAAAACCCCTGGTAATATAAATCGCATACAATTCGCAATCGAATCCGACAATATCGCCCCTAATTATACCGCCATACGAAAATCCGACAATACGGCCATTATCATCCTCGGACACAAAGGCACATTTTTTATCGCCCAGATCAGATAAATCGCCTTGCCATCGTTGCGCGTTTTTTTCGTAGTTAAGTCCCAATAATACATGGTCCGGCATGATGCCATTATAGGTTGTTCGCCAGGTATCAACATGAACCCGGGCAATATCGAAGGCATCATCTATGGAGGCTGGTCGGATTAGCATATTATATTAATGGTTTCAAAACAAATTATCATTAGTCTCCCAAAAACAACCGCCGCTTTTATGGCGGCGGCATATCACGATTATTTCTTTTTTTCCTTTTTCGGTTTCTTCTTCTCTCTTGGCGGAGTGTTACGATCCTTCATAAAACCTCCTCATTAATGGGGCATTGATAATTCCGGGTTGCAAAACCCATTCCGCGAATATCCACTTGCGGGGTTCCGCTCCCCCGAACAAGGTTCGGGGGATGAAACCCGAAGTAGTCTGAATTTTGAATTTTCGTGAATCTATTCATTTTGGTTACGCGCCTGTCGGGTTTCATGACCCTTTGGGTCAGCGGAACCCCGCCGGCGCGGCTCACAATATTCGGACAGGCGACAATGCGCATCAATGTCATTTTTCCGAATCGTTTTTGGATTTCGATTCTCGAGTATGTCTTCTCGAACGGTTTATGACCATGGATGCGCCAAGCAGAATCAATATCAATGGCCAGGCGTATTCCCAAACATCGCCGCGCAAGATATGAAAATTATCCAGTACGAAAAGCAGTCCCAATGCGATCAGAAAGTATCCAACCACATAATCCTTCTCCTTTGCATACAAATATACCAAAGAAGATAATTATTTGCCAAGTTAAAATATAGATATTTACTAAGATAAAAAAGCCCCGATCGGAAATCGGGGCCTTGGAATTATCATTGTTAAAATTGTTACCGAACCTTGGAGAGCTTGGCCAATGTTGACCCGAATTGGCTTTTCTTCACCGGGGCCGCCTGGGCTTGGGCGAGCGCCAAGGCTTTTTGGGCTTTGACTTTTGCCATGACAAATCGCCCGCCTAGAAATGCCGCTATTAATCCCACTGTCATTATGAGGTACTTATTGAATGGCTGCGGGGAGATGATTTGAACTACCACCGGATTTCCCGATGTTCCATAGGTTGCGAGTGTTTTTGTGCCGGTTGTGACCTCTATATAATACGAAAGCTTGTCGTCATTCAACGCTGCCGAGAGAATTTTGAAGCCGTAATTTTCCGGATCTGTTTGTCTAAAGACTCTCGTGAAATAAATCTTGCTGTCGCCGAAACGGTAATGAATTATCGGTGTACCTAGTCCCAAATTCAAGATGCTGGCGGTAATATAGAAATCCTTAGTCGATGGTATTTGCGGCTGCGGATTATGAATAATTTCAGGAATCAGCTCGCTCTGGACCGCCTCAGGAGCAGGACGTTCTTGCTCATAGGAATGACTAGACCACAGAGCGTTTTCATCAATAACCTGCATCGCATTCGTAGCTGTAAACGATAGCCCCAGCATCGCGCATATTAGCAGCGAATATTTTGTCTTTAGCATCTTCATACCCTCCATTAACGAATACCTGTATCGATCCAGCTTACGGTTGAATATCTCTTAATTAACGGCAAATATATGTTCATGGCTGTCAGGTCATGGTAATTCGATGACAAACGATCATCGTGGGTGAGAGATACGTGGCCGCCTGTTAAGACCATCGCTTCATTTCGCGCCACAACTGAACCATTGAACGCGCAATAATCGGTAAACATTCCCGCGATAGCGTGGTTAGTGTAAAAAATACCGTCCATCTTCGCGACGCTTGCATCAGAGAAACCAGTATAGTTGGTAATGCTCGGGCTGAGATTATAGAAGTTAGCCGAGTTGAAGGTAGTATTGATATTAATATCGTTTGTGTAATTGTACGGGGCGTCATAGATACCGTCGCCGTCAACATCTTCACCGGTGCCCGGAACCACATGGTATCCACTGGGAACCTGGGCGACTCCGCCGGAAATTGTAAGATCCTGCATGTGCTGGTTGCCATCGGCATCAGCGATAACCACCGTGAATTTACCATCGGCTTCTTTGGTGGAGGCGGCATAAGGTGTGGTCTGACTTGAAAGATTGCCGAATACACCATCGATTCCGACATCTTCATAACCATTATTGCGATAATCTGCCAACCAACCGCTGGCACCATTAAGGATGTTTGATTTCCAGGTAGTGGTCGTAAAATTACCGGCAACGATATTATTGGCTGTCATGAATGCCACCATATCGGCATTGGCATTGGCGGTCTTCCATGTATTTAATCGAGTTTGATACGCTTCAGGTGTTTCAGACCCGTAGTTGAAATTCGGCCTGGCCGTAAGCGCATTCTTGTATTTTATCTGGCCGCCGACATAGGTATTCCGTCCAACATAAAAAGAGCCCTTGCCCTTTACAGTACCCTTGATAGCCAGATTATTGGTAATAGCTACGGTGCCCTGAACAATTATCGGATTTGTGTCGGTACCAACTAAGGCGACATTGCCGGTTTCGCCAACATTGTCTCCGTATGTACCTGTTATAATAACCTCGCTGGCCTGCAAGATGCCATCGCCGTTTGTATCAACTCCGGCCTTTCCAACTGGGCTGCCGAGAGTACCATTGGCAAGGGCTATATAATAAGGATTCAATTCATCGACATTGCCGTCATGATCAAGGTCAGCAGGGTCATTCAGGTTAGGCATTTCAATAAGTGCCCTGTCGTCTTCAGATTTATCGGCACCGGCATAACTATGTCTGTTGGCCGCATATGAAGCCATTCCCTGGTAGCCGCTGCCGCTCGTGGGGAATACATATCCGCCTGCGTACGCGCCGCCGTTATCCATGACCTCGCCGGTAACAGGATTGAATCGCGGGTTACCATTGACTGTCATATACCCCGCGAGAAGGTCAAAGTGACCATTAGCTCGAACATTACCATTGGCGACAGCGCCTCCGCTTGCAAAACCCGACCACCATCCAAAGTGGTTAATGAAGTAGGAATAATCAAAGACGCTGGCGGGCAATATTCCAAATCGCATAGTTGCGACAAGGGTTACACTTTCATTGCCGCCGGTAGCATGGCTTGTGGCCTCTATCGTGACATCGCGGCAATCGATATAAGGGCTTTTCGGGCCCGGATTGACTACCGAAGTAACTCTGACAGAGTAATTACCTTCGGCTCCGAGATTGATATTATTATAAAATGTTGAATCGTTCAGGCTTTCGAGCCAGCCGAATGGATTTACGAATGGGGAAACGTTCTCGTCGTAGAAATTACCCCAGACATATTCGCTGACAGCTCTTTCGAGACCCGCTTCGGCTATATAAAAGGCCTGCGAGCTTCTCTTTGAGCTTCCGGCTGTTTCAACGCTTGTATTGGAGTTCATGATCGCTACCACTCCAAGAAGCGCAATCATCATCAGGATAGGTATGGCAATAATCATTGCGATACCGCGTTCGTTGTTTCGTCTTATATTCATATTCCTCCCTTTTCCCTAGTTCTTAGGAAAATATGTCCAATATTCCACTGATCTCGGAAGACTGTTCTTATCGGTCCAGTTCATTGTGACGTGAATACGATAGATTCTTGGCGGCACAGTGGCGTCCGACTCGGAAGCGTCCACTCTCGTCGTGCGGCGGAAACGGCCATCGAGATTGTTCTCGGTTGTTATCACTGGTAGCGGTGAAAAGGTTGTTGTCAGTCTCAACGATTCCAGCTTGTCCTGCGCCAAGACATCGGCCCTATTAAGGTCCCGCGAAAACGAGTTGGCGTCCATTGTTATTGTCATCATCGGGGCGAGCCCTAAGATTCCAACGGCAAGGACTACCATGGCCGCGGTTACCTCAATGAGGCTTATTCCTTTCTGGTTTTTCATTATATTCTTCATGGCCCACCTCAATTTGTATTCCTGATTGTTATGGTTTGTGATTCAGTTCTGGAAAACTGTTTGCCGCTCATTATATCGTAGTCCTTTTTGTCGCTGCGGGATTTTAAAGTAACTTTAAGCGAGGTCGCCGCGACTCTATTCACCTTAAAACTGCTTATTTGTTCGGCGAATATTTCCGCGGTCCCGTTTACTTCTTTTATGAGATCCGGATTGAGCGTGTCGGAATTATCGATATAATAACGGATTTCCAATGTATCCCGGTGTATCACCAATGTGTCTTGCCCGCCAATTACCGAATCAACCTCGAAGGCATTGATGGTATCCGGAATATTGTATCCCGCCATCCGCAGCTGCCTTGAGATTTCTTCAATCGACGCGCTGGCATTTTCCTGGGCTTCGGCAACATTTTCCTGCGAGAAATATTGCTGATTAGACCGGATAAAAAATGTGAACGCCGCAGTCGTAACCAGGATTGTCATCAATGACGCGATCAGCAGCTCCAGGAGCGTTACTCCCGATTTGCCTTTGAGCATATTTCTGTATTTTTTCATAACTTTAAGCCTCCTATCGAGACGTTCTTTTTATTCCCCGCCTATAATTAAGCAACTCTCATACCCTCATTATAAAAGCGGTCAATAATTGAACAGCGCCTCGTAACCTCATTAAATGTGGCAATTTGCGTTGAAATTCATCGTGGCAACTCCACACGGAAACCGACTGTTTATGGCTGATTATAGGATTTATCCAATATTTGATGGATGCTGATGGTCAGGAGGCAAAATTGCCAAATTAGATGTCGCATCTTAGCAGTAGGTCATTTCCCCTGGGAAATGACGTCTTTATTTCGTCAGGTCGCAGGCGACCCGACCTACAACTGCCGAATCTTTCATTTTTTTGCGTGTCCGGGCTTGCCCTGACCGCAATTGATCAAGATGCGGTCACAGCAAACTGTAACACGCAGGAAACCCCCTCATTTCCATTGACAAATCATCGATATTTCGTAACTTATGTTTATAATATAGCAGTTACGTCTCGCAGGGATTGAAAAATGAATAAGATTAGAGTAGGGATATTGGGCTTAATATTAGCCCTCGTTTTGGCCGGGCCGAGTTATGCTGGTTGGACCGAGCCAGTACCGGTAACCGAACTTAATCTGAGCGGAGATGAATATTTTCCGTACCTTTCAGCTGATGGGAGCGTAATGGTCTTTTCTGCTGAGGGAACGATAACAATGAGTCACTGGCAAGGAGACCACTGGGGCCCCCGTGAGTATCTTCCTTCTCCGATTAATTATATAGGGGTTCAGAGAGCGGTGGCGATAACTCCCGACCTTCAATCGATTTACTGGATTTCTTGGAGGGATGGGGGGATGGGAATGTGGGATATCTGGCGTTCACATTGGAGCGATAGTTGTCAATGCTGGGGCCCGGCGGAATGCCTGGGTGAAAATATAAATTCGCCGTCAATTGAATGGGGGCTATGTTTCACGGCCGATGGGCGGCGGATGTATTTCACGACCGATGCATATGAAAAAAACGGCCAATTTAGTCTTGGATTTATGGATATATGGTATTCGGATTGGGATACTACTACAGGGGATTGGGGGCCTCCCTTTAATGTCGAAGCGCCTGTGAATTACTTCTCTGACGATATTGTTTCTTATGTTTCTGCTGATGGCAATACGCTCTACTTTGATAGCCCCGGTTCGCACGGTGTTCCCGGTTGGCAAGGAGAAGGAGATATATTTAAAGCCATATGGAATGGCCATGGATGGGGCAATGTGGAAAACTTGCGGACGCCCATAAATTCCGCTGTTTGGGATCAAAACGCATCTGCGACACCGGATAATCAGAAATTATATTTTTCAAATCAACGAGACAGATTGCCAAACGGCGATTATGAGATTATGGTATCGACATGGGACCCTACATCTATCGACGAAAGGGTTGTTAACCCTGATAAAATTTTGCTTAATCTAAGCTTATATCCAAATCCCTTTAATTCGAGAATGATTATCAGCGCAAATTTGTCGAATAGAAATACGATCAGAATAAATCTCTATGATATCCTTGGCAGGAAATTAGAAGAAATATATTCTGGAATCCCCAATGATTTGCAAATAAGCATACCATTGGATTTTTCATCAGATAGATATGCATCCGGTGTGTACTTTATCGAATTATCGCAGGGCGATAAGCGCACCTCAGAGAAGATGATATTACTAAAATAGAATTGCTAATGTAGGGGCGTTCAACTGAACGCCCTTCACGTATTAGGGCGTTTTCTCAAACGCCCCTACTGTCAGTGTTGTGCGTCAGGGCTTGCCCTGACCGCAAACGATGCCAAGATGCGGTCACAGTAAACTGTGACACGCAGGAATAATAATTTACTGTAGGGGCGTATTGCATACGCCCCCGCAAGAAGGGCGAACGGCAGTTCGCCCCTACAGGGGATTTGATATATCGGCAAAATAAGATAGATTCCCGCATGCGCGGGAATGACAGGTCGCGGGTGGATTTGTCAAATCAAATCCCCGTGTTGTTTGTGCTTCCCCTCAACTGCTCGCCGATTCAGATTGACCATTAGCAATTTCTATCTTATTCTTTCGTAGCTATGAATTTCGAATTTTCAGATCGTTTTATAGAAAAACTCAGCAATGCCACAAAAGTAGTCGTTTCGACCGGAGCCGGAGTGTCTGCCGAGTCGGGCGTGCCGACATTCAGGGGCGAAGACGGGCTATGGAAAAAATTCAAACCTGAGGAATTGGCTACATTCGAAGCCTTCCAGCGCAATCCCAAACTGGTCTGGGAATGGTATCAGCATCGACGGGAAATTATCAACAATATCAAGCCCAATCCGGGTCATTACGCGATATTTGAATTGTCCAAGCTATATGATGATTTTCATCTGATCACGCAAAATGTCGATGGTCTTCATCGGCAGGCGGGTTCGGATGATATCATTGAATTGCATGGCAATATCAAACGGAACCGCTGTATCGAATGCGGCAAAATGGATTACAGCGAGGATTTCGAGGCAATTTCCGCCAGTATGCTCATTGCGGCGGCAGGCTTCGTCCCGATGTGGTCTGGTTTGGCGAGATGTTGCCCGAAAAGGAGTTGGAAAAGGCGTTTCAGGTATCCCGTCAATGCGATCTTTTCTTTGCCGTGGGATCATCGGGAATAGTCCAGCCCGCGGCATCATTGCCGATAACCGCGAGAACACAGGGCGCATTTGTTGTAGAAATTAATGTCGAGCCGACAGATTTAACGTATATTGTCGATGAGCATTTGAACGGCAAATCGGGCGAGATCATGCCGGCAATTGTAAATAAAATAAAAGAATTGAGGGGTAATAAATGATTGAAAGCGCGATTGAAAAACTGAAAAACCTGCCCGAAAAGGCTCGCAAAGTAATAATAGATTTTACCGACCAGGTTGAGAAATCATTCAATAGTAATTTATATTCTGTTTTTCTCTTTGGTTCGGCATCGGGGCCAAATTATATCGATGGCAAATCCGATATCAATATCACCATCATTCTTGAGAATATCAAAATACCCGAGTTGAATATCTTGATGGAGCTTGGGAAAAAATACGCCAATAAAGGGCTGGCAATTCCATTGATCTTCCAGAAAGAACATGTTGTCACATCGCTGGATACATTCCCGATAGAATTTTCAGATATGAAAGAGCATCACATAATGCTCTATGGCGAGGATCCGTTTGTGTCGGCCAATATCGAAAAAAGAAATCTTCGTTACCAGTGCGAACGAGAGCTTAAGTCGCTATTGGTCAATCTGCGACGGGGCTTTTTAAGAACCGGCGGCAAACGGGAGAATATCGAAAAACTTCTCGAGGACTCATTATCATCGGTATTAGCGGCTTGCCGGGGGATGGTTTGGATGTCGGGACAGTCGCCAATGCACGATGTCGGCGATCTTCTTGTGGAAGTCAATAAAATCTACAATTCCGATACGACAGCCATAGACAGGGTCTGGCGTCTGCGCAAAGGCCAATCCGGCGCGACCGCCATGCTCGAAGGGCTTTTCGACGACTATATCAGCAATGTTGCCATGCTGGCCGCTATAGCCGATAAGGCCGAGTAGCATTTCCGCAATGGCCATTCGAATACCCATATTTCTTTTTGAATAGAATTAACGCTCGCGGGTATTATCCTGTGAGGTCGTGATGTTGGATTTGAAGCAACAATATTTCAAGGAAAACAGATATGAATAAACGTTTTAGAATTTTACACGCGATGGTCATTGTAGTTATCGGCCTAATTATAATTTTTTGCGGGAAAAAGGCGAATGCACAGACCCTGACCGATAAGGCCAAGGTGTTTATTGAACAAATCTCAAATGGTGATTTTGCTGGCGCAGTCAAAGATTTCGATAACACCATGACCAATGCAATGCCTGCGGATAAGCTGAAGGCAACGTGGGAATCGATGATCGCCCAAATCGGGAAATTTATAAGCCAGGGGGATTCAAGAATTGAAAGCTCGGGTGGATATACCATAGTCTATATTACTTGTAAATTTGAGGCGATGTCGCTTGATGCCAAAGTCATATATGATACCAAGGGCAAAATAGCGGGGTTATTCTTTGCGCCGGTTCAGGCTAAAATCGATTATCAGACGCCCGAATATGCTGATGCAAGCCTATTTACCGAGAAAGATGTTACTGTCGGCAGTGGCGAATGGGCACTCCCCGGGACTCTGACATTGCCCAAGAGCGATGGGCCATTTCGGGGCGTAGTGCTGGTTCACGGCTCTGGCCCGAATGATCGCGACGAGACTGTAGGGGCTGATAAGCCATTCACAGACCTCGCCTGGGGGTTGGCATCAAAGGGCGTTGCGGTGCTTCGTTATGAAAAGCGCACCAAGGTTTATGCCGCCAAATTGGCAAATTCGACCGACAGTTTTACCGTAAAAGAAGAGACTATCGACGATGCGGTTCTGGCATCGGAGCTTTTACGACACGATAACAAAATTGATTCCAATAAAGTATTTGTGCTTGGTCACAGCCTTGGCGCCATGGTGATTCCGCGAATCGCCAAGGCGGATTCGAAGATCGCGGGATTTATTATTATGGCGGGTCCGACAAGACCATTGGAGGACTTGATATTCGCCCAGATGAATTATATCGCATCGCTCGACAGCGTTGTATCGGATGATGAAATACATCAGCTGAAGATGATACAGGAGCAAGTCTCAAAAGTTAAATCGCCCGATCTTGCGCTCGATACCCCTCCATCCGAGTTGCCAATGGGTGTCCCGGCATCGTATTGGATAGATTTGCGAAAGCATGATCCGGCGAAAGAAGCTAAAGATATAAATAAGCCGATATTAATATTGCAGGGTGAAAGCGATTACCAGGTGACGACTGAGGATTTTGGCGGATGGAAAAAGGCATTATTCGAAAAGAAAAATGTTCAATTCCAGCTCTATCCCAGGCTCAACCATCTTTTCATCGCAGTCGAGGGTAGAAGCACACCATCGGATTACGCCAAGCCCGGTCACGTAGAGAAAAGTGTTATCGAGGATATCGCTAAGTGGATCAAGCAGCAATAAATGTTGGATGAGATATTGATCGAGAAGAATTGAAGGTATTCTTATGAATTACAAACATACGCAAATAGGATGGCCGGCTATCGCGGGCGGTGTTTTCGCCATAATCGCGATGATTCTTGGCGCGGCTAAATCATCGACTGAAATCATGTATATATTTCCATTTGTTTTTGTGGTTGTCATCTTTCTTTTTGGAAGCCTGACAGTCGTTATAGACAATACCAATCTTAGCTTCCATTTCGGTCCGGGGATATTGCGGAAAAGTTTCAGGTTTGGCGATATAAGACTGGCCCGGAAAGTCAGAAATCACTGGTACTACGGATGGGGTATTCGATGGTTCGGCAAGGGCTGGCTGTATAATGTATCTGGTCTCGATGCCATAGAAATTGTGTTGAAAAAAGGGCGCATTATCCGTATCGGCACCGATGAGCCCGATCAGCTGATTAATATCCTGCGGACTAAATTACCAGTCTAAACCCTCATTTGCCTAATCTTGTCCTTGTCCATATATTGCATCCATGAGATTTTCTATCGAAGATAAAATTTCGAGGCTCGTGGAACGGCTGCCTCAAGCATTAGAGCTTCTCAAAGACTGCACGGTCTGCCCCCGCGATTGCCATGTCGATCGCACTAATGGCAAAACGGGAATTTGCGGTGTCACCGATACGGTTTTAGTGTCATCCGCCAATCTCCATTACGGCGAAGAGCCGCCTATTTCAGGCTCCCGGGGGTCCGGAACGATATTTTTCTCAGGATGCAATCTTAAATGTGTCTACTGCCAGAATTACCCCATAAGTCAATTACGCAATGGGGAGCCGGTAACGATCGATCGTCTGGCGGAGATGATAATTCAATTAGAAATCCGCGGCGCCCACAATATCAATTTCGTGACCCCATCACATTATGTCCCGCAAATCATGGCCGCCCTGCTTTCGGCATACAAGCAGAAATTTTCGTTGCCGCTGGTTTACAATACATCCGGTTACGACAGTGTTTCGACCTTGCAAATGCTCGATGGGATCATCGATATCTATATGCCGGATATGCGTTACTCGCGCGAGGAATCATCGCAATGTTATTCCCAGGCTAAAGACTACCCCGAAATTAATCGCGCCGCCATCAAGGAAATGTTTCGTCAGGTCGGGACACTTCAATTGGACGATGACGGGATAGCCCTCCAAGGACTGCTAATCCGCCATTTGGTCCTGCCGGAAAATATCGCGGGATCGGCGGAAATATTCCGATTTATCGCCGAGGAAATCTCGCCTGAAACATTTGTCTCGCTGATGAGCCAGTATTTTCCAGCCCATAAAGCGTTGAAACTCGAAAAGCTCGATCGTCGAATATTGAAAAAAGAATACCAACAGGCACTAGACCAATTTGAACAGGCCGGGCTTGGCAATGGCTTTGCCCAGCCCTATGGCGGCTAAGCCTCGCGCGGCGCGCCTATCCGCCAATGGCGGATAGCATGTGGCATGGCGATGTAAGTATCCAGATTATTAAAATATATCAAAAATGTTTTTTAAAACGATTATAGACTATTTCACGGCTACGATACATGCTGTCCGGCGAAGCCGGACAGGCGCGCCGCGCAGGCGGGTTACCATTTCAGACGGCGCCAGAACCAGATAAAGACCAAGACCGATGACAGGGCGAGCCCCATGACTATGTAGAATGCGAATGGATGGTTTTGCAATGGCAGGCCGACATTCATAGAGAATGCGCTGACCACGAAGGTCGGCACCATGATCGCGATAGTTATGATATTCAGAAATTTAATGAGAACACTTAGATTATTATTCACGATTGATGCGCGGGCGTCCATGAGGCTGGCCAGAATATTGGAATAGATTTCAGATTGTTTATAGCATTGGGTATTTTCAATCTGGGTATCGTCCAAAAATTCAATCTCCTCCGGCGAGAATCCGATCTTTGCCGAATTCAGCTTTAATTTGTCTATAAGAGCGCTATTGGAATTCAGAGAATTGAGATAATAAATCAGGCTTTTTTCCAGAGTAAACATATTGATGAGGTTTCTATTTTCCATGGCGGTATTGATTTTGTTCTGGAGCTCATCGGAAATCTTGCTGATAATTTTCAAATGCTCCAGAAAATGAAAACTCGTGCGATAAATCAGTCTTATCAGTAGATACGCCGGTGTTTGTGATCTCAGCAAATGATTGCTGTCAAATATGACATCATTTTCGGGGGCGACTATGATCAATTGCTCTTTGAATAGAAATGCGCCAACCGAGGTAACTTTGAATAGAAACTGGTCTTCGCTCGAATAGTTTTTCGGCCGTTTGAGAATTATTGCTACGTGTTCGGGTTCGAATTCCAAACGGGACAATTCATCGGGATCGAGGGCTGAATTTAATGTGTGCTCATCAAGCTTGAGAGAATCGATCAAATATCTTTTCTCTTTTTCATCGGGATTGATATAGACGGAAATAGCGCAGCTATCGTCCTGAGATTCTACCAATCTGCGGTCAACGATTTTATATTTTCTGAGCATTCAATCCGCCTTCGCTTGCATTCTTGTTTCTATTAACGGCAACCAAGAAGCTGGCTTTATTATTTTTTCATTAGTCGTTTCAGGAGTTGAATCTGTCCTGCATGGTAAAGATCATGCGATGCAACCCCATAAATATATTGTTCATAACGTAATTTGCTGCCGGTCGGTATGACTATCAGCTTGTCCGGAACAAAATCAGAGACAGCTTTTCTTAAAAGGACATGATAGGTTTTAAGTAATTCTACGGCTTTTTTCCAGTTTTTATCGTCTGTCGGGGCTGGCAATTTGAACCAATTGCTGCCCTTTAATGGAAATGTGCCCTTTTTGCCGCCGGTCAATTTTCTCCAGATCGCATACTTCCAGTATGCCGCATGCAAAGTAATTTCCCATATATTATGGCGTTTCGGTCCCGGGCGCCAGGCGGCTTGCCTGGCATTCAGGCCGCGGATTGAACCTCTCAGGTTGGTTCCATGCCATGCCTTCGTGTCGTAGGCCTGGTCAACTATCTTGACTAATAAATCTATTTGAGGATCAAGCGAATTTCTGTTCATGGCGCGCCTAAGATAATCGTTTTGAATTCAAATACTAATCCTTAATTCATCATATGAATAAATATTTATAAAAACAGTAAGAATCCATTGATAAAATAAGCGACCCCAAATGCACCCGTGATCAATCCCAAAACCCAAACAGGCTTTTTCTTCATCAAGGCCGAGATCGATGAGAGCAATATCGCGATCTGAAGAAAGATCACAGCCATTCCGAACGCTTGACTGTGCTGCAATGAATGATCTCTAATCTCTTCAAATTTCCTGGCATCCTCCTGAATCTGCGCCTTTTCGCTATTATACTTTTCAATTCGCTGATTATATTCCTCTAATCTTTTTGCGTAATCATTTTTTAGCTTTTCGGGAATATCCACCCCTTGTGCGGCAATATCAAGTTCCAATTGCTCCTTCTGTATCTCGTAGAGATTCCCCTTGACGCTTTTAGCCTGGTAGAATGCCCATTGATCTGATGCTTGGGTTTGGCTGAGGACGGTTCTTGTAGAATAGCTGCCGCCCCTGAATGTCGCAAGAGTTGCGCATACAGCCAACAATACCGATGATAATGCCAGATAATTCAACCAGGTTTCTTTTTTCTCATCAGCCATTAGCCCTCCACTTGATGCAAAATTGGCACATTTTCCTTATTCCGTGATTACGATTTCGATATTTGCTATAAAATAATGATCCGAACTCGATAAAAATTTAATGTCTGCTTAATGTGGAATTTAAATTATCTCTCATTGGATTCTTGTATATGCGATGCCAATGGTTCTTTTCCGATCTGGCATGAATGATGATTTTTTTCGCAATCTAAGTCACATGGTTCCACATGAATAGTAATGTGTGTCTTGTTGATCTTCTTTTGAAGCTCGTCCTCCAGATGATCGCAAACTGCATGCGCGTCATCGAGCGTCTTTTTTCGACATTGCACCAGGTGCAGATCGATTTCCCGTATATCCCCCGATTTACGTGACCGAAGATCGTGGAATTCCACGAAATGCTTGTAATGGCTTTCGAGCGTATTCTTGACCTCTCCGAGCTCGTCGGGCGAAATGTTTTCATCCATCAGGTCCTTAAATGATTTGCGAACAATTCCATAGGCGGCCTTACAAATCACTAATGCCACTACCAGGGCCGTAATTGGGTCAAGCAGGTGGATCCCTGTAATTTTGATTAGCAATAACCCTACAAATACTGCCAGCGATGTAAATACATCTGTGGATAAGTGAAGCGCGTCCGCTTCCAGGGCCAGCGACTCGGTCTTTTTCGCAGTTCTGAAAAGTTGCCATGAGACTATTGTATTCATGAACGCCGAAATTCCCATTATGGCCATGCCAATATCCAGCTTAATTACTTCGCCGCCCGATTTTATTTTGGCAATAGATTCATAAATAATAATAATGACTGCCAGGAAGATCAGCATTCCCTCAAACGCGCCCGAAATAGCCTCGACCTTGCCGTGGCCGAACGGATGCTCTTTGTCGGGTGGCTTGGATGCCTCTTTGACTGCCAAAAATGCCACTACCGACGCTATCAAGTCTATTCCCGAATGGACCGCCTCGCTGATAATACTCACCGAATTGATCATTATTCCAACGATGAATTTGCCGATCACGAGGAGGGTGTTGGAGCCTACCGACAGCCCTGCGACAAGTCTTTTTTGACGATTTAAATCCATTAGAAATATATTTCCAGCATATAAAATATAAACCCCGATGAGAAGCACCTTGCCGGGGTTAATTTCCTCCAGATAATCTCCCGATCCGCCTTCAAAATGCGAACCTGTGCTCGCCCAAAATATGATATTTATCGGATATTTTCAAGTCTTTTGGCCAAAAAGGTCGGATTAGGGCTTAAGGAAATCGGGATTTTCGGTATATACAGCCAAAATCCCCGCTTTCCAATATCCATAGATAGCCGTAATTTAGGGATATTCGAGTCTTGACAACGCGGGAAAATTATATATTTTAATTAGCTTGATGCTATTTTGATGGGGCGTCGACAAGCGGTAAGTCACCAGCCTTTGGAGCTGGCAATCCCAGGTTCGAATCCTGGCGCCCCAGATATAAAAGCATTGGTATCAATATCCTGTCCATTTGGAGGCATTATTTGGGGAATGGAGACAAGTAATGGTAAACGAGTTTAAAATATTTTCTGGAAGCTCAAATAAACCATTGGCTCAAAAAATCGCCGATCGGCTGGGGAAACCTGTCTCCAAATGCACACTGCGCAGATTCTCCGACGATGAAATATTTTTTCAAATAGATGAAAATATTCGGGGATGCGATGTTTTTATAGTTCAATCCACTAATCCCCCTGCGGCGAATCTTATGGAGCTTTTTATCATGATCGATGCCTGCCGACGGGCCTCGGCGCGCCGTATTACGGCCGTAATTCCTTACTATGGTTATGCCCGGCAGGATAGAAAAGACCAGCCGCGCGTCTCCATCGTCGCAAAGCTTGTTGCAAACCTGGTCACGACCGCTGGCGTGGACAGGGTTGTCCTGATGGATCTTCACGCTTCTCAGATTCAGGGCTTTTTCGATTGCCCATCGGACCACCTTTATTCCTCTCATGTGATGAACGAATATTTAAAGAAAATAGGTTTGAAGGATGGTGTCGCTATTTCACCCGATGTCGGCGGCATAAAGATGGTTCGAGCCATGGCCAAAGAACTGGATTTCGGCCTTGCTATTATCGATAAACGACGTCCCGATATCAATAAAGCCGAAGTGATGAATATTGTCGGCGAGGTCGCTGATAAAAATATTATTATCCGTGATGACTTGATCGATACCGCTGGCACAATCTCTAATGCAGCATATACCCTGAAAGAAAAAGGGGCCAAGAGAATTATCGCTGCGGCTACCCACGCCGTCTTATCGGGAGAGGCAATCAAACGGCTGACTGAGAGCCCTATAGAAAAAATAATTGTTACCGATACGATTGATGTCCCCGCCTCGAAAAAAATACCCAAACTCGAGATACTTTCGGTTTCAGAGGTGTTCAGCGAGGCGATACTGCGAATTCATGAGGAAAAATCACTTTCAAGTCTGTTTACATAGACAAATGGGAAAACCGGAATCAATAATTTTAGAAAATAAACTGGATTTAAAATAGGAGTATTCAATGAAAGAAATCACGCTCGAAGCCAAAAGCCGTAAAGAAACCGGCAAAGGCGTAGCGAGAAAACTAAGGGCCAAGGGATTAATTCCTGGCGTAGTCTATGGCAAGGGCGAAGAAGCCCAGGCGATAGAAATGAATTATGTGGATTTTCATAATTCCATGCGAAAGGCCGGCAATGAAAATCCCCTGATCACTCTTTTTGTAGATGGCAAGGATTCAGGCAAGAAAGCGCTTATTCGGGATGTCCAGCGAGACCCAGTCGAGGGAAATCTCCTGCATATCGATTTTCAGCATATTTCTCTGACCGAAAAGATTCATATCGAAGTCCCGGTGGCTCTCGAAGGCCAACCTGATGGCGTCAAGAATTTCGGCGGCATCATGTCGTGGCTGGTTCGAATGGTCAGGGTGTCCTGCTTGCCGACCAATATCCCCAGCAAAATCGTTATCGATGTTTCGGCATTGAAAATTCACGAGTCTATTCATATTAGAAGCATCAAGCTCGAAAACGCTGAAATCCTTAATGATCCCGATGAAACTATCGTGACAGTTATTCCTCCTACAATCATCAAGGAAGAGACGCCAGCCACCGCTGAAGGTGAAGTCGCCGCTGCCGCTGTCCCTGTTGAAGGCGCTGAAGGAGCTGCCGAGCCGGAAGTTATCTCTGAAAAGAAAACCGAGGAAAGAAGAGCCGAGAAGGAAAAGGGTGAAAAAGGGAAGGGTGAAAAGGGAGAAAAGAAATAACCAACCGTTCCTTGGTCTAAGGGCTAATTTATATATTAGGGCGTCCTTCTCGGGCGCCCTTTTTCATAATATTGAACAATTGGAATTTACTGCTTGTTTGCTTTCAGATTATCGATTTTCTTAATATAGTCTTTCGATTTAGACAATGTATCTTTGAGCCTGTTCTTCAACTTGCCCGGCGGATCGTATTCGAGCGTCTTTTCAAATTCGGTTCTGGAGTCGTCGTAGTTTTTCGCGGCATAAAAGCAAACACCTTTTCGATAATGGCAAAAGATAAGGTTATAAAAGTTCTGGCCATCTGTTTTTTCGAGCGACTTGATAATTTCATCATAATAAAACGCCGCCCTTCCAAGATTTCCCATTCTCCAATATATGCCAGCCATCAGCCATAACGCCGCCCGTCCGTTATTGGTCGATTGCATTAACTTCCGCGAAATCCCAAGGGCATCGGATAATCGATTTTCATTTACTAACGCCCAGGCCAGCCCGACAGTGGCCGCCTGACGCGAAAAATGAGAACTATCAGTTGCCAGCCGCAATTCCTGCAGACCGAGGTTGCGATTATTGGGAAGAAATGGAATATATTTGCTGAGCTTTACCGAAGACCAATAGTGAAAGCTTCCAAGGCCCGTATAAGCGTCATATAATGTCGAATCCGCCTGCAATGCTTCCGAAAATCTTGATTTCGATTTCAGGCCGGCCAAAAGCGATTTAATCCAATTGCCATTCTGACCATACCAAACCGATTTATATCCATAGGCCGAGCCCAGAAAAAACAAACCCCAGGCATCGTCGGGATTATTATCAACCCATTTTTTTAGGATATCAATGCTCGAATCAAGATTCTGCAAAAGCGTCTTTTCCTGCCCATCATCCTCGGCATCAACCATCTGGGCATGCAAAATACTCGAATAAATCAAACGATAAATAGGCTGACCTTCGATAGTATCATTGAGTTCCGACAATTTATTATAGGCCTGAGCGAAGCTATCCTCGAAAACATATTCGACATTTTGCTGAATGATCAAAAATTGCTCATCTGACGGCTTAAGGCTGGCCGCCGCCGAAACGGAAGATAATACCAAGAGGAACAAAATCAAATTTTTTGAGGTTCTTCCTAATAATACTAAAGCAGGATTAATTCGATTCTTATTGTTTGCTTTCAACGCGGGGGGGACTGTTGAAAAAAAGAACAGCGGCATTACTTTTTTCATGAATTCCTATTAAATATCTGGGAGTCATTTTTGCAAGAAAATTTAATACAAAACAATTATTAAATTTCTCTGAAAAGGTGACGAAAAATAACTAAGACAATGCTTCACGAGCATATTCTTCAAACGCGGAGGGGAAAAAGGCAATGGCTAATATTCTCATAGTAGACGACCAAAAAGTTTTACGAAAGAATTTAGCTTTTTACCTCAAGAGCCAGGGATACGATGTTGATACTGCAGAATCCGGCGAAGAGGCTCTAACAAAAATTACCAGTACATATTTTGATGTTGTCATTTCAGATTATAAAATGGGTGAAATGTCAGGCTATGATTTGATGAAGGAAGCCAAGCGGCTTCATCCGTCAACTGGATTTATGATCATGACGGCATTTGGCAGTGTTCCGTTGGCGGTTGATATTATGAGAGATGGCGCCGCCGATTTTCTTCAAAAGCCATTCGACTATTCTACCATCCTTGATAAAATCGAGAAGACTCTGAAACGCCGCGAGACCTGCGTGGCTTCCGACAATGAGAAATATGATCAGGTCATCGCTCAATCTCAGAAAATGAAAGACATTATCGATCTCGCGACCAAGGCCTCGGCTTCCGATGTCCCGATATTTATTGAAGGTGAATCGGGAACAGGAAAAGAGCTTTTGGCTCGCATGATTCATCAGCAGGGACGCCGCAGCAGAGCCAGATTTGTCGCGGTCGAATGCTCATCCGATTTAGAGGCATCCTTGGAAAAAGAGATTTTTGGATCAGCAGATAATCCTTCCGACGGCGGCGCAATATCAAGAGCAAATGGCGGAACCTTATTCTTGCGGGATATCGATGGTCTAAGCCCAAGGCTTCAGATCAGAATTTTGCGTTTTATTAGAGAGGGAGCGTTTTCGCCCGCCGATAGCGCGAACGTTTTGAAATCGGATGTGAGAATAATAGCTTCATCCATAGTCAGCCTTAAGCGGCTGATAACCAATGGCTCATTCCGCGAGGATCTGTATTACCAGCTCAATGTAATGTCCATTTATGTTCCGCCGCTCAAAGCACGGGCTGCTGATATCTTCCCACTGGTGGAATATTTCTTGGCAAAATATAGCTCTCAGAACAATAAAAATATCAAAGCCGTATCCCCCGAAGTCCTGGCCTGGATGAGAACCTACGAATGGGCGGGGAATGTACGCGAATTAGAAAACATAATCGCCAGAGGATGCACTCTTGCTAACGGTGAAATACTCGATGAGTCGCTGATATTTACATTGCCGGAGGATAGGCCGGAGTCGGAAGATTCTCAGGGATTTTTCAATATGACCCTGAAAGATAATCAGCGGACACTTATCTTAAAGGCGCTCAAGCAAAACAACGGCAACTATTCTCGGACAGCCTCTCAACTTGGAATTTCCCGCACGACATTATGGCGCAGACTAAAAAGATTCCAGATTGACGGCGTACCGGCAAAATAACGAAGTATAAAAAGAATTTTTTGAAATGGGAGCTATCTTCGGCTCCCATTTTTTTAGTCCTGCGATATTAATTTCTATTTCGATTTAATGGAATCTATTAGCTTCTTGCCGCAATCCCTTGCCTCGGCCAGACCGATCGGATCGCTAGCGACCTCACCTTTATTCAAGCTTTTAGATCGCCAACAAATTTCAAAGATGATTTCAATACCCGCCCAGATAAAAAATCCTCTCGCGGTCCTCAGTGCGCAATCAAATTTTTCTTTTTCACCAGCGACCAGTACGATGCCGCCTTTTTTGCCCTTAAATCTTGGCGTCTTGAATTTATGACCGGACAAATCAGAAAAATCCGCGGGCCTCAGGCAATTCGTGCGATCGATGAATAGCTTTGCCTGGGCGGAAACAGAATCGAAAAACACCGGCGAACCCAAAATTATTCCCTCAGATTTTTCCATGAGATTATAAATGGAATCCATATCGTCATGGAAAAAGCAATAATCGGGCTCGGGGCTTTTGCCGCAGGCTTGGCAGGGAAGGATGCGTTTCTCGTTAAGCCGTATAAAATGTGATTTCACGCCACTCGATGAAGCGCTATCCAATACTGTCTGAATCAATAAATCAGTGGATGAGCCGCCGGTCGGGCTTCCCGATATGCCAGTAATTTTCATGGAATTCTGATATTAAGTGTTAGGGCCACTCCGTCGTTGCTCATAGGCGCGACCATTGCCTCGAATGCTTTATCTTTCTGATCGAAGTCAGATAATTGCGCGTCGACATAAGCGTCAAACATGGAATAGAAAATGGTGATCGCCAAAAACCAGATTCGAATATTGCGCTTGTCCCTGAAATCAGTGAATTTGTTGAATTCTACATTCTTATAAACAGGATCGGTGGTGGTCAGGAAATTCTTCTTATGGCGATTCATATATTTCCAGTTAGTAGCGATTCCATAGATCATATAGCTTTCACCAAGCATAAATGCGCCAGCTTTGATATATTTATGATTGTAAAATTGGCCCCATCCCGGGATAGCTATCGATCGAAACAACGCCCCGGTCGGATTGACTTTTCTAACCGTCGTGGAATCGTTTTCCTGGCAATAAGATGTCTTGTGCGATGCCGCCAGCGCAAAGCAAATAAATATCGAAATTGCCAGATGCTTAATTTTCATTCTGGTTTTCCGGCGACCGAGAGATTTAGTTTTTTAGATTCGAACTTTATTTCAATCGTATTCAATGACTCCGGCAGCACTTCGCCGTCGATATGAATATTGAATTGCTTTTCGGACTTAATTACTATTTTGCGGCTGCGGTACATCTTCACAAATGGCAACCTGACATGACTGCCATTGAATGTTGTTGGGAGATAGCGCAATATTTTACCCTTGGATAGTTTCTCGATCACACAAATATCAAATAAGCCATCATCGAATTTCGCCCTGGGAGTGAGAAAGAATCCACCGCCCGAGCTTTGGCCATTGCCGATGCTTACTAAGGTGGCATCCAGATTGATTTTAAATTGATCGAGCTGAATATCCAGCGACAACGGCTCAAATTTGCGCATGACCTTAAACACCCCCAACAAATATACCCAGATACCGCCCAGATGTTTCTTTTCTGCGGCCGCGCGGGCAACTTCGGCATCGAACCCTATTCCAACTGAATTAAAAAATGGGCGACCGTTTACATTCCCGACATCAATCAGGGTTGGCTCTCCCAGGAAGGCTGTTCTTAGCGCGCTTTCCAGGCGGCCGTTATTCCCGAGCATCTTGAAAAAATCATTGCCGGATCCACCGGGCAAGACTCCCAAGATTGAATCAGACCCATATAATGCCCGGGCAACCTCGTTGACAGAACCATCGCCCCCCAGAACGACTATCCGCTGGAAACCGTTTACACGGCTTAACTTGGCGAGCCGCACGCCGTCCCCCGCTTTTGATGTTGAAAACAATTTGATATCGATATTATGATCTTCTGCCCATTTGATAATCTTGGGGAGCAATTCTATCGATTTTCCTCGTCCACTGACAGGATTGACGATTAAGGCGGTCTTCATAGCTGAATACAAAATAGCACATTAAATCATGATTGTAAATCGCCATATGCGCCTAATTGAGGTTTACGAGGAATTTTGGCCGATAGTGCTAATTCAAACCGGCCGGGCCGAGTTTTTAAGACAAGACTCTGGGTTTTTGCTTGTCAGGCTAGAGGGAATATAATATTTTATGGTAATGTCAAACCCGATAAGCTTTAGGCGATGATTCAAATAGACAAGAAATATTATTTGCCCATTATAATTCTGGGTGCAGGGCTCTTTTATCTGCCCTTCATTTCGCGGCAATTCATAGGGGATGACTGGCTATGGCTCTATAATGCCCAAAAGGCACTGGCGGACCCCTCGCTTATTCTTGGGCGGCCGATGTATGGGTATTTCCGGCCGCTGAATATGATTCTAATGGTAATATTGTCCATCCTTTTTGGAACCAAAGCAATGCTATTTAGCGCAATAAACATTCTTCTTCATATGGCAAATATCTGGATGTTTTATAGGGCACTTGATAGGTTTGGCGCATCGATTTTTGTAAAGTACTCTGCTTCTATAATGTTCGCTTTTTATTTTTTGAATTCCGCCGCAATAAAATGGATATCTATGGGGCATGATTTGTGGATCGTTTTCCTTTGCCTGCTTATAACATTGAAGACTATTAAATTCGCCGAACGACCTTCTCGCGCCGATTTTGTTTCTATACTAATTTTCGCGCTCGCGGCGATTTTAATTAAGGAAAACGGTTTTGTTTCAATTGGGCTATATTGCACCATTATCATTCTTAAGGGCGGCAATCCCTTCTCAAGGAAATTTAGAGCATATTCGCTTGTTTTCATGACAGTATTTCTTGCATATCTGGTATTCTACTTTACCACCAGGACGTATGCCGATAAGCAGATAGATTCAATCACTGGGATTTTCATAAATATTTGGTATTTGATGTCATATTTATTTGTCCCGTTTTCTAGAAGGCTACTTGATATTGTGCCAGCCGGCCTTGTTCAGATTCTTAAAATATGCAAAATAATTATAATAGTATTAATGCCGCTCCTTCTAATATATGGATTGGCAAAAGGCAGAATTTTCGTAAGATATTTTATCCTATGGGCTCTTATGTTTATCTCAACTGTCGCGATATTGAGATGGGACCTAAGTCTATTTTCGTTATATCCGGGAGGCACCGCCGCAAGATTTATGTATTCTGCCTCTCCGGGTTTTGTCGTTGATCCTTGCATGTGGAATTGAATACTATACATGGCAGATCGAGACGCTTTTTCCAATTGGAATTATGTTTGGGCTATTATCATTCCGCGTTTTGTATTGATAAATTTCGTGATAGTAAAGAAAACTACAGTAAATAACACGGATAATCAAAAACTTTCCGAAAACGTTATAACCAGTTTCATGGAAATGCAGCCGGAACTTGTAAAGGCTGACACTCTCTTCGTTCTGGCCGATTCAATTTCATCTGATCCGCTTATTATTGAATCGGCGCCTCATCTGAGGGCAATTCTCGACATCAAATTGGGTATTGATATTCCAGTGATCGTTAAAAATACAAATATTGAACCGGAAAATTTGGGTTTTAGGAACAAGAATCTTTTTGTCAGTTGGAACCCTCAATCCAATAAATTCGACTTTCGCCAAAATTGAATAAAATAAATCCTTAAAGGGGGAACGATGCATTCAATAGCCTGGCCGAGACTGAAAATAATTGTTTTCGCTGTTCTGCAAATCCTTTTCTGCCTTAATATCCCCGTTTTTTCGCAAGAGATTGCCGGGACAATCATCGATAATATGATGGAGGGCGAAAAACAATCAGTCCTTTACGGGCGAATTGACACCCTTAGCATTACACGCGGTCCCATAAGTTATTATTTCGGCGCGGGCGATGTAACCCTATTCGATTTTGGCTCCGGACGGCCGTTGGCTATGGTGTACAGGGGTAGCGGGAAAATAGTATATAATCCGCCCGATAAGGTCGAAACCTATCAAATGCGCAAATTTACCGAGGCGGATACGCTGAACGGATCGTTTATCAACGCAACACTGGTATTTTCGATTGATCTTGCTTCTATTATCGATACATCCAAATTTTCAAGAGGCACAGTATCAAAAGACGCCTGGGGCATTTTCTCGAATACCCTGAAAGATTCGTATGCCAACCTGGGTCAATATCTCCCTAATTGCGTAATGGGCGATGCCCTTTCAGGCCAGCCCGGATTTTTCCTCCTCGCCGATTGCGAGGTTCTGAAATTCGGTCATCTATTGTTTATTGAGGATCCGTCTAACGATGATCTTTACACGCTTTGCAAATTGCGCCGGACTGCCGGGGCCAAGACTGCCGATATTTTGGGCGCCTGCTCGCCGGATAGTCTTTTGCCTTCTCAGCGAGGGGTGAATGCTATTGATATTTCAAGTTATAATATCGATTCGCGGATCGAGGGCGGCGGCAAGATGATATCTAATTGCTGGATAAAATTTACGCCGTTAAGAATGGGGATTCGAGCTCTTCATTTTTACTGGTATGATAAGAACAAGATATTATCGGTAACCGATTCCGATGGAAATTCCCTTTTCTGGTTCTGCAGTAAAGACGAAAGCGGCTTCGGGCTGGTTCTAAGCAAGCCCGCCGAATTGGGCAAAATCGATTCCATCTTTATCAATTATGAATGTAAGAGTCTTGAGAATATCTGGGGTGTATTTTATTGTAAGAGCGGATCAGGATGGTATCCGGGAAATCCCTTCAGAGACTGTGCCACTTTCGATATGACATTCAATAGCCCCGAGCATTATCAGGTTGTGGCTTGCGGCGATAATACATCGACTATAATTCAAGACGGACGCGCCATCTCGAAATGGCTTGTCACCAAGCCGGTTGAGTATGTTTCATTTAATATCGGGAATTTCGATAGCAAGATGATCACTGTCCCGAATCTTCCGCCTGTAAAAGTTTATATATCAAATAATATTCCCCACACCGAATTGGCCTTATATCTTGCGGAGAAGGAGGGGATTCTGTCAAGTGCCGATATGATCGGAAGGGTCGGCGCCGATGTCACCAACAGTATGGCATTCTTTACCAGCCTATTCGGACCATGTCCTTTTGATACAATCAAGGCGACCGAAATTCCAATAAATATGGGCCAGGGTTCGCCGGGCCTGATCTATCTGTCATGGTCTACATATCAGACCGAAGGACTTGAGGGGCAGGACGTGCAATTCCGGGCGCACGAAGTCGCCCATCAATGGTGGGGGCACGTAGTCGACAAGGAAATAGATCGCGATACCTGGATTACCGAGGGGTTGGCTCAATATTGCGGCTTCTGGTTTTATCAATTGTCCGAGAAGAAGACGAATGCCTGCAACAATATCCTGAATTCCTGGCGGCAGGATATTATGACCGGCACCGGTGTAAATTCGGTTGGATCTAAGGCCGGGCCGGTTGTGCTTGGAGCGCGGTTGGCGTCTTCCAAATCAGATGATTATCAAAATCTGGTTTATAATAAGGGCGCGTATATTTTCCATATGATCCGTTACCTGATGCACGACTACAAGACCGGCTCGGATGACGCTTTCGCCAATTTCCTGAAAGACCTGGCGGTTAAATATAAAGATAAGATTATAACAACTCCTCTGCTCCAGAAACTGCTTGAAGATCATATCGGCAGCGATATGACCTGGTTTTTCAATCAATGGGTTTACGGCACCGAAATTCCCAAATATAAATACGACTATACATCTGTCAAAACCCCCGAGAATAAATATAAAGTGGGCCTCAATGTTATACAGAAAAATGTTTCCGATGGTTTTGCGATGATTGTACCAATTACGGTTTTGTTTGATGACGACCGCTATATTCATTTGAAAATAATGGTCGATAAGCCCGAAGCGGAAATCGAGCTGCCGATACTTCCTCTTAAGCCCAAGAAAATAATCTTTAACACTTTTTCGGCTGTACTATGCGAAGTCGATTAGAAATGCGGAGTGCATGATAGCAAATATTATTCTAAAACCGGGCAGAGACAAATCCGCCCGCCAGCATCATCCCTGGATATTCTCGGGCGGGATTAAGCAGGTCGGCAATTCTATCGCGCCCGGCGAGATTGTCAGAAGTCGAGGATTCCGATAATAATTTCATCGCCTATGGTTATTACAATTCCAAGTCGCAGATATCTGTTCGGCTCTTGGAATGGGACGAGAAGACAGCCATCGATGATGATTGGTGGCGCGAGAAATTAGATGCGTCGATTGCCCGCCGTGAAAGATTAATCAGCAATTCAGGCACAGACTCATATCGTCTCGTTTACAGTGAATCAGATATGCTCCCCGGATTGATAGTCGATCGATACGGCGAATATATCGTCATCCAGATTCTATCATCGGGAATCGAACGGGTAAAAGATATAATCGTATCGCATCTTGAAAAATCGCTATCGCCTACAGGCATCTACGAACGAAGCGATGTCGATGTCCGCAAATTAGAAGGGCTGGGCCAGCACAAGGGCTTGCTCGCCGGAAGTGAGCCGCCGGAATATATAACAATCAACGAGAACAATCATCAATTCAAGGTCAATATCAAATCCGGGCAGAAGACCGGGTTTTATCTCGATCAACGAGACAACCGGCAGGCCGCGGCGGAATTCGCCAATGGCCGCGATATTCTCGATTGCTTCTGTCATTCGGGGGCATTCTCGGTGTACGCGCTCGCGAACGGCGCCAAGTCGGCAACCCTGCTCGACAGCTCGGCGGCCAGCCTTGCAATAGCGAACGAGAATATCAAGCTCAACAAATTGGATCAGCCGGTTGAATATATCTGCGGCGATGTTTTCAATACCTTGCGCCAGATGAAGGATGACGGCCGCAAATTCGATATGATTATTCTCGATCCGCCGAAATTCGCGCCGACCAAAAACGATCTCAAAAAAGCCTTATCCGCCTATAAGGATATCAATATGTCGGCCATGAATATTTTGAATCCCAACGGTATCTTAGCGACCTTCTCATGCTCCGGCGCGGTTGATTCGCAGACATTGCAGACCGTCTTGTTCTGGGCCTCGACTGATGCCGGTAAAGAGATTCAGGTTATAAGGAAGCTTTCGCAGGGCATCGATCATCCCGTCCGCGTCTCATTCCCCGAATCCGAATACCTCAAGGGATATATCTGCAGAGTGATGTAAGATAATCAATTGTGCGGTCGGGTGGCCTCACCCGACCGTGTATCGTGTCGGGTCAGGCGACCCGACACCACGCCAACCGGCTGTTGCCGGTCGACGAAGCAATCTATAAACAGCTTTCGGATTGCTTAGATTGTAGGTCGGCGTTTGAGTGCGCCCCGGACGAAAACCCGACAGCCGGGCAATCTTGTTGCGAGTCAGGGCTTGCCCTGACCGCATACATAGACAAGATGCGGTCACGGTAAACCCCGCCTCAGGCGGGCGGGCCGTGATTTGCAGGAAACGTAACGAATGCTCCCGTAGGGGCGGGTTTCAAACCCGCCCCTACAATAAATCATGTATTGGTAGGGCTTGATTCATCAAGCCCTCGCGTAAACGTAACAAATGCTCCCGTAGGGATTCAATATATTGAATCCCCAACATGAATTTCGTGGTCGCATCAATTATTGTTGCGTGTCAAAGCTTGCTTTGACCGCTAGAAGCACAGCTTGCGGTCACAGTAAACTGTGACACGCAGCTAAAATTTCGTAAGGTCGTCCGCCGCGGCGGATGCCCATCTTGCGGAGCGTATGCAATACGCCCCTACGAAAAATATAATATTAATCGATCGCATTGTTATTGTGAATAATGCAATTGTAGGGGTCGGGTTACCCGACCCCTACGGGGAAATCTATTGCGTCGTCAGAAACCCTTTCCTGACGATAACATGTAAGAAACATATAGGATGGATGCCGCATCAAGTGCGGCATGACAGGTAGGGGCCGACCCATGTGTTGGCCCGCTAAAAATATTGTTGTACAATTGATAGAATAATGCTAATTTAAATCCAGGTATTGGCATATTGTATTTCGGTTCGTAAGAAAAGAGGTTCGGAAAATGCGATTACGCCTTTCTACGGTTGATGAATTTCAATTGCTTACATGTTTTAAGCATTCCATTTGGGGAAGTGAGCCAAACAGATTCAAAGATTGGCAAAAAGGCGATAGTCTTGCAATTATTGTGGATAAAAAGCTTGCGGCTTTAGCTGAGATCTCGGGCGAACCCTTTTTCTCTAGAGAAAAAATCTGGGATAATGGTCTTTATCCAAATAGAATACCATTGCGGTTCAATTCAATATTATTGCCTGATGATAGACCTTTGATATTGGGCGAAATAAGGGATTCGCTTACGGAAGAATGGGGACCCTCATACGGATGGGGTATTTTAGGTCAACAAAAACTTTCAGAAAAATCGGCTGAAGTTATTATTAAATCAATTAAATCGCAGAAAAACAGCATTAATTATTTTAAAGAAAACCTCGAAAACTTATTATCGCAAGCTTATGAAGATAGGCAACTAGCAAGTAAACAGAAATCCAAAAAGAAAAAACCCTTAAAATCTAGACGATTGAAAACAAATAAACCAATAAAGCCATCAAAAGCTACTTCAAATAAAGATTTAAGCATTTTGCCAGAAGATAATTTTGGATCAAAAGAAGAAGAATCGATACATTCAAAAGCTCAATTATCCCTCATCCAAATCGGGAAAGCCGCGGGTTGTTCGGTGTGGATTGCCTCGAACGATAGAAACCGAAAATATAAAGGTACTACTCTAGGTACTGGTTGCCTAAAAGAGCTTCCCAATCTGGGACTTAATGAAGAAGCTACAAGACGAATATCTTTGATTGATATAATCTGGATTAAACAAAATTCGCCGGTTTGTGCATTTGAAATAGAATCAACTACAAGTATTTACTCTGGACTATTAAGAATGTCAGATTTGCTTTCTGTTGTTTCAGCCCTAAGAATGGAGCTGTTTATAGTGGCACCATTAAATCGGCAAGAAAAGGTGATGGGCGAAATATTGCGTCCCACATTTAGGAAAATTGGGCTTAGCGAGTTCTGCAAATATATTTCCATTGAAGACCTTTCTGGTTTACAGACAAAGATAGAAGGATTATCTGGGTATATTCAGCCTTCGATAGTCAATTCTATCGCCTTATCACCAGAAGAGGATTTTCAAAGCTCTTTAAGTTAATTATATCAATAAGATATATATGCTTTTATCGCGTCGTCAGGAACCCTTTCCTGACGATAACATGTACGCAGGCAGGAAGGGATTCCTGCTAGCACAGACTCCTACGGCAGCAGCTTCCCCGGATTCAGGATCCCTTTGGGGTCGAAGGAGTTTTTGATTTTGCGCATGAGATCGATTTCGATTTCGCTCAAGGCCAACGGCAGATACCCCTTCTGCACCCATCCGATACCATGCTCGCCCGAGATCGATCCGCCGAGTATCACAACCTCGCGGAATAGCTCTTCTATAACGAGCGGCAATTTGTTATTCCAGTCGTCATCGGAGATATCTTTCTTGATGATATTGACATGGATATTGCCATCGCCGGCATGGCCGTACGAGATAGTCAGTATGCCATGTTTTTTCGATATGGCCGCGATCTTGGCCATCAGTTCCGGCACCCGGGCGCGCGGCACCACCGTATCTTCTTCTTTATAGATAGCGATCGATTTCACCGCCTCGCCGATATTGCGGCGCATCTGCCACATCTCGGCCTGCTTTTCGGCGTTATCGGCCACGAAGACATCGGCGGCGTCATGCTCCAGACAGATTTCGCCGATCTTCTCGGCCTGCTCATCGAGCATATCCTCGCGATCCCCGCTGATTTCAAAAAGCAGTAACGCTTCGGAATCGGAATGCGGGAATTTCTTTTCGAGCTTCTGCTCCGCCGCCTGTATCGCCGCCCTCTCGATAAACTCCGCCGCCGCGGGAATAATTTTCGCCATGAAGATATCAGCCAGCGCCCGGGCCGCCTTTTCCAATGAATCGAATGGCGCAAGCATCGTCCGTTTGTATTTCGGCAATGGCAACAGCTTCAAGATAATTTCGGTTACAATACACAATGTCCCCTCGGAGCCGACAATAAGTTGAGTCAGATTATAGCCGGTGACATTTTTCAGAAGCTTGCCGCCGGTCTTGAATACCTTGCCATCGGGCAATACACAGGTCAGCCCATAGACATAATCCTTGGTAACACCGTATTTGACCGCCCTCGGCCCGCCGGAGCATTCGGCGATATTGCCGCCGATCGTGCATGATTCCTTCGATGCCGGATCGACCGGATAGAACAGCCCCTCGGCCTCGACCGCCTGATGCAGATTGAATGTTATCACTCCCGGCTGGACAGTGACCATGAGATTTTCTTTGTCGATTTCGATAATCTTGTTCATCCGTTCGGTGGAGAGAATCACTCCGCCATATACCGCCAACGCTCCGCCCGAAAGCCCCGTGCCTCCACCGCGCGTGGTGACCGGGACATTGGCGTCGTAGCAGAATTTCATGATTTCGGATATCTCGTCGGTCGAAAGCGGCTTCACCGCCACCTCGGGATAGAATACCAGGTCCTCGGTCTCATCGTGCGAGTACGGTTCGAGATCGAATTTATCGGTGATGACATTGCTATCGCCGACAATGGTCTTCAGTGACCCGATCAGGTCTGTCGTCACCTTGTTAAAATTTACTTTGTCCAAATTATCCTCATCTCAATTGTCTTTGCGCGCGACCGAAGGGAGTGAAGCAATCTGCGGGCAGCATCCTTCAGATTGCTTCGTCGACCGGCAAGAAGCCGGTCTCCTCGCAATGACGCTAGCAAAATTATTTATTTCTCCCTTTTTGTCATTGCGAGCGACTGAAAGGAGCGAAGCAATCTGTGGGCTGCCTTCAGATTGCTTCGTCGACCGGCAAAAGCCGGTCTCCTCGCAATGACATCTTTTGCCTTGCATAAAATATATCGCCTGATTTGCGGGGTCAAGGCGAAACCCCTTGACATTCGTAGATGATAATTACAAATTTATCAATAGTGGGACCTGATCGACAAAGATACAAATCGAATCATCTATATTTTTTATGCGCTTTTATTGTGATGGCGTTTTTGTTTTCATCGGTTAATGCCTTCGCGCAATTGACCGTAAAAGATATCCTCGCCAAGGCCGATTCGGTCACGCGTTATCAAGATACATTGCTGGCTCATACCAAATACAAATACAAAGAATTCGTGATCATGAATGAGCTCAAAAAAGACGGCTCAATCGATAAGGCCGACACATTCAATACACTGGTCACCATGGACGGCAAAATAGAAACCTCGCGCGAAACAATTTATTCTACAAAGGGCGGGGACAAAAAGAAGGAGGAAAAATCCTCCGGCAAGGAAGAAAAATCTATCGGAATTGAATTTTCTTTGAACTCCGACAACCCCGATTATAATTTTTCCTTGACCGAGACCAACGATTCGTCATATATAATTGCGGTTTCGCCGAAGTCTGATCCGCCCAAAGAGGGTCAGGTCAAGGGCGACATGACGGTCGATCGTCAAAGCTTCTTTATTAGTAAAATGAGTTTTGTAGTGCCAAGGCCGGAGGGGGCCTTAAAGGAATTCTCTGTCGAAATGGACTTCGAGCCCCTGGAGGGAGGGCTAGTCGTCATGACAGCAACCCGGGCAAAAGGATTTGCCAAAGCCTTTTTAGGAATCTTCAAAATGAGATTTTCAATGAGCACTCAACTGTCTGATTTTGAAGTCTTGAAGTAGATGTACAGTAGCAATCAGTAATAAGTAAACGAGCGGGCAACAGCCCGCTTTTCTGTCTATGCCAGATAACCCAAAATCAAAATCGCCCACCGGCGTCAAATTCCTGGTCCGCGCTCTGCGGCACCGCAACTATCGTCTCTTCTTCGGCGGACAAGGGATATCGCTTATCGGTACCTGGATGACCCGCGTGGCCACCGCCTGGCTCGTTTATCGAATGACAAAATCGCCATTTCTATTGGGGCTGGTCAGCTTCTCGAGTCAGATACCGACATTCGTGCTGGCTCCGATAGCGGGGGCATTGGTTGATCGCTGGAACCGCCATCGCGTGCTGGTTATTACTCAGACATTGGCGATGATACAATCCTTCATGTTAGCGATATTGGCATTGACCGGCTTGATACAGGTCTGGCATATAATCGTCCTCAATGTTTTTCAGGGGCTGATCAATACTGTCGATATGCCCGGACGGCAATCATTCTTAATCGAGATGGTCGAGGACAAGAACGATCTCAGCAACGCCATCGCGCTCAATTCCTCGATGTTCAACGGCGCGCGGCTGATCGGACCATCGGTGGCCGGGTTGCTCATCGCCTGGGTTGGCGAGGGGTACTGCTTTCTGATCGATGGTATAAGTTACATCGCGGTCATAGCGGCGTTATTCGCCATGAAAATTAAGCCGCGCCATATCACCGCGCTCAATACCCATGTCTGGCAGAATATGAAGGACGGCTTCGGGTATGTCTTCGGATTCATGCCGATCAGGACGATTCTATTTACTATCAGTATGGTCAGCTTATTCGGAATGAATTACATCGTCCTCATGCCGATTTTTGCTAAGGATGTGCTCCATGGCGGCCCCAGCACCATGGGAATCCTGATGGCAACCACCGGCCTCGGCGCCTTGATGGGTGCGATATTTTTGGCATCGCGAAAATCCGTTCGGGGATTGGGACGAATCATACCGACAGCAATCGTAGTTTTCGGCGCGGGCCTGATAACATTTTCGTTTTCGAGAATATTGCCATTATCGATGGTACTACTATTTTTCTCGGGTTTCGGCATGATGGTGGCGACCGCCTCATGCAACACCATGCTGCAGACCATTGTCGATGATGACAAACGAGGCCGCGTGATGAGCTTCTACAATATGGCCTTCATGGGGATGGCGCCATTCGGGAGCCTGATGGCCGGGAGCCTGGCGAGCAAGATCGGCGCGCCGGAGACCTTGATGTTTGGCGGGGCGTTGTGTATTGTGACCGCGATTGCGTTTGCGTTCAGCCTGCCGCAGTTACGCAAAATGATACATCCGATATATATCAAAATGGGCATCATCGAGGAAGCCACCACCGGCATCAACACCGCCTCCCGCCTCACCGGCCCGCAATAATACTTGTCATTGCGAGTCCGCCGCAGGCGAACGAAGCAATCTGTGGGAGCCTCCTTCAGATTGCTTCGTCGACCGGTTAGCTGCTGATCTCATCCCAATGATTGAAAATCAAATCCCCCGTAGGGGCGGGTTTCAAACCCGCCCATGAAAAACCACAAATCTTCTGTAGGGGCGAGGCTTGCCTCGCCCCTACAATAATTATATCCTTTTATCGATCATGATCAAATAGACACCCGTAGGGGCCGACCTATGTGTCGGCCCGAACGTGACGGGCGCACGCGCGGTTTCGATATGCATTTTTGTGTCGTCGAGTCCCCTGACCCGACGATAAAATCGCGCAATGAAATGTGTCGGATGGGGGCATCCGACACCACATGTTGGATATGCGTCAGGATGGAATACATGACATCCTGACGCTTAAGCTGTTAGGCCTCAGGATGTCGAAAAGACCTTCCATCCTGAGGCATAAAAATCTGCCGAAAGGACATGCCCTTCGGCCTACGCTCCCACATCTCCCCGCCCGCCTATCCTTCCGCTCCTGCCCGCCGCATCTGCGCTCAGCAATATTGGCCTATCAAAAATTGCTTGTATTGCTACCACAATTAGTATAGATTTGTCAAAAATAAATACGGAGCGACCAAAATGGAAAAAGAATTTGAAGATAATATTAAATTGACTTCCAAAGATATTCAAGTATCAGATGTTGGAAACGGTCAACAGATGAAGATCGATCTATTTAAGGGTAAAGAAATCCGTAAAACATGGCACGAAAACGAATGGTGGTTTTCGATTGTTGATATTGTTGGGGTTTTGACTGACAGCGAAAGACCAAGTAAGTATTGGTCCGATCTCAAGAAAAAGCTTATGGATGAAGGGTTTACGCAGTTATCCGATAATATCGGACAACTGAAACTCCCAAGTAGCGACGGGAAAAGCTATCTGACCGATGTTGCTACAACAGAGACAATGCTTAGAATTATACAGTCAATTCCATCGCCAAAGGCCGAACCATTCAAAAGGTGGATAGCGCGAGTCGGTTTTGAACGAATCGCTGAAATAGACGACCCTTCCTTGGCTATCAAGAGGGCAAGGGTAACATATATTGCTAAGGGATATCCAGATGAATGGATAGATATTAGAATTCAGGGCATCCAAAAGAGAGAAGAACTGACGGATGAATGGAAAATTAGGGGTGTTCAAGATAGTGAATATGGAATATTGACGGCAGAAATTTCCAAAGCCACCTTTGGCATTACGCCGAAAGAACATAAGGAAATTAAGGGAATTAAGACCCAAAATTTACGGGATAACATGACTCCCTTGGAATTGGTTTTTACTATGCTCGGCGAGGTATCGACGAAAGAAATAGCGCATACTCAGGAAGCCCAGGGATTCAAGCAAAACAAAGAGGCCGCAAAACAGGGCGGCAGGATTGCCGGAAATGCTCGTAAAGAACTTGAAAAGAAAACCGGCAAAAAAATTGTCAGCAATAAAAATTATCTTTCTATAGCCAAAAATAGAGCAGATAATAAGGCGCTACCGGATCAAACCAAAGATATCGATAAATAGATATTATAATTTATTGTACGCTGGCCAAAATCATTCCTGTATCCCCGTCTGCCTATCCTTCCGCTCCGGCTTGCCGCATCTGCGCCACCGGCGGCCCGGGGGAGTTGGGGCGGGCCGGGGAAAAACGGGATGGGATATTATAATTCTATGAATATTTTTTGGATGTAATGATGGTAAGGTCTAAAATAAATGAAGATAATTGCTTAGGGCCATTGGGAAAAACAGTATCCAAGTAAAATGCAACATTGATAGCATAACGAGAATTAAAAAGAGGAACCCATTCTTTATGAGGCTTGCCGATATATTCGGGATGATCTTTACCAAGCTCCCTAAACCATTCATTATAATATGGCTGCAAGGTTGAAAGAGAGCTTTCAATGTACTCTAAAGTATCGGGGCTGTCATCCAAGGGCTTATACATTTTAATTAACCATTCTTTAATGATGGAATCAGATGTATATAATGAAGTCCCGACTATAATATCGCTCGATGGCGGCTTATCATTAAGTGCATGGCAATAGGAATAAGATTCCTGCAGTATTTTTATAGTATCATTAATTTTAAGTTTTACTCCGCTGGTTAATAGATAATTTACAATTTTTTGTACCAACATAGAAGCTTGCATCGCAACTTTTCTGCCTTTAATATATCCTTTAAGATAGTTAAACATATTCTAAAATTTTTTCCAGATTTGCGCTTCCGGCTCAATTGGCTGCGGGAGCTTATCCAAATGTTGTATGTTTACAAGATACTTATTCTTTAGACTTATGTGTTCAAGGATAGATTCTTTATTTGTCCCTGGAGGATTTTCGGTCATCATTGTTGTAATTTTGGTAGTGGCATTAACCAACAGGGGCCCGAGAAGCGTGCCGGTATTTGCAATTTGAAGTTGATCTGCACCTTCCTCTAGTTCTTCGCGAAATTCTACCCAATAAGTAGAATTCGGATATCTTACATCTTTCAATGCATGAAGATAATTGCCCAACTTTTCGCCTATCTTCTTCAATTTTGACGATACAGGTGTATAGTAAAAACTTACAATCAATTTGCGAGTATTATAGTCCTGTATTCCGACTTGTATTGTTTTTTCGCCGATCTTGAATTCATTTTCAATATTTCGAGCCAAATCTGCAATTCTCCATCCGTTTTTCTTACTTTTAGAAATGTGATCCCACGCTTCTAAATATTCGGCCATTCGAGCTTCAATTCCACACCTTAATTCAAGAGCCGCATAAAAGTATGATTCGGAAGTTGCCAATTTTAGATTTTCGCGGGCACGAGATAAATATGCCCGTGAGGATATTTCGTATTTTATCTGCGTTTTATCCTGCTTAGCTTCCATTGCCCAACTCGCAACGCAATGCAAAATGGAGAGTCGATAAAATTTCGGAAGTCTTGCGAAGGAATTCAATGAACGGAAATAATCGCGATGAATCCCAAATATATGCAGTTGCTATTTCACCAGAAGCATCCAATTCAAGGAAGGCTCTGCCATATTCTGAACCTGGAGCCATTGACCCCCACACTTCATTAATTGAAGAATTTCTGAAATCAGATTTCAAATCATCATTTGGTCCAGGATAACGAAAGGTCGTACTTTTCATGTCAAAAACTTCTATCTTTTCAACCAATTCCGCCAACTTAGACGGAATTGTACTCCAATGGGTAATGGAAGCAAGCTCAAGATCTTTATGATGTTTAGAAAGAAATTCGTTAAAATATATATGCAAAGTTTTGATACTATGTATTTGTTCAATAGGTATAATTTTCTGGCCGATATTTATAGCCAATTCTGATCTTGTATCTTTTTCGAAAGCGATTTGCAGTCCGCGATGAAGAATAATTATACACGACTTAAGAAATAATTCTATAGAGTGTCTATAAAGAAAGCATAGAGGCATCGCCGAATTTATAAACCGATCCTGCTTTGACGATTTTTCAAGTCGAAGTGCCGCTTCATAGAAAGCGTCGCTTATGGCTCCAAAACCGTTATCAAATTGGAGCCGAAACGGCTTGTACTGATAAAAAAATGCAGGAGGAATTGTTTTTCTTTTCTTATTCATATGATTCACCGTCCCGAACCTATTCCATTGATATGAGATTGCAGTTAATGAAAACCTTCCTTCTCCCTCATTTTTTTAATGAACGCCATACGATGGCGAATATAGCTAAACTCCAACACCGTAATTAGAATTGCAATGATCAGAAGCCATCTAGGCGTCGATTGCCATTTAAGCAATACATACCAAGCAAGTATTGGAATTCCAATTGCTGTAATGCTTGGCCCTTGATATTGAAGAAATCCGAAATATAGAAACAGGGCAAACGCCCAACAAAATACATTGAAAATTAGAGATTTGATAAAAAGGCTAATTGCCAGAGGGATTATTAATATTAATGTGATAGCCAGCAAGTTTTTCCATTTGAGATCGATTTCCGCCTTGCCTTCAAGCGTCTTAGATTCTGGCCAAATGCTCATATCATCCTTTCGACATTTATTTCTGTCGATATTATAAGCCCATGTCGCGCGCTGTCGCTCAAGTGTTGTCAAATCATCGCGCTTAGTAACATTATCAAATTATAGATATAGAATTAAAGTGTCAACATAAATCAATGGCTTTTTATCCACTTTAATGTGGATAATCCCCGAAATACGTTCCCACAAAAATCCGCTTGCCTCTTAGCCGCAAAATAATGATATATAAGGATATGGATTTTGATGTCATAGTCATCGGCGGCGGGCATGCCGGCATCGAGGCGGCGTTAGCGGCGGCACGAATGGGCGCGCGCACCGCCATGATCACCATGGATAAGCAGGCCATCGGACGGATGAGCTGTAATCCGGCGGTCGGCGGTCTGGCCAAGGGCCAACTCGTGATGGAGATCGATGCCCTCGGCGGCGAGATGGGGTATGCCACCGACCAGGCCGGAATCCAGTTCCGTATCCTCAATCGAAGCAAAGGCCCGGCCGTGCAGTCGCATCGCGCCCAAACCGATAGAGCCCTCTATTCGCAGGTCATGGCCGAAACCGTGCAAGCCCAAGAACAGCTTACGGTTATCGAGGGCGAGGTTGTCGGGCTGATCACGCAAGGCAATGTCTGTCAAGGGGTTAGGCTGTCTGATGGCGATAATATCACCGCCGGGGCTGTCGTTATCACCTCTGGCACCTTCCTTAATGGTTTGATACATATCGGCTTAGAGCATTTCCCGGCAGGGCGTATCGATGAGCCGCCAGCGGTCGGGCTATCCCAGAGTATCTCAGTCGTTCGGCATCACCACCGGACGGCTCAAGACCGGCACCCCGCCCGTCTCGATGGCCGCACTATCGATTTCGCCAAATGTGATCCCCAGCCCGGCGATGAGCCTGCGCCATACTTTTCGAATCGCAGCGACCATTCGCGCCGGATCGATCAGGTATTCTGCTATCTCACCTATACCAATGACGTAACGCATCGGATAATCAGCGACAATCTCAAGTATTCGCCGCTCTATTCGGGTGTCATCAAGGGGATCGGCCCTCGCTACTGCCCCTCTATAGAGGATAAGGTGGTTCGTTTCAGCGAACGGCCCCGTCATCAGCTCTTTTTGGAGCCCGAGGGCAAAAATACCACCGAATATTATCTCAACGGCTTTTCGTCATCGTTGCCGAAGGAGATTCAACTGCAGGCATTGCGCACTATCCCCGGCCTGGAGAATATCGAGATGACCCGCCCCGGCTACGCTATTGAATATGATTTCTTCCCGCCTCATCAGATATATGTTACGATGGAATCCAAGATCGTCGCCAATCTCTATTTCGCGGGGCAGGTTAATGGCACATCGGGCTACGAAGAGGCAGCGGCGCAAGGGCTTATGGCCGGAATCAATGCTGTCTTGAAGATCCGCGGCGAGGAACCGTTCAAATTAAGCCGATCAGAAGCCTATATCGGAGTATTGATAGATGATCTGGTCACGAAATCGACATCGGAACCGTACCGCATGTTTACATCGCGGGCGGAATATCGCCTGAATCTGCGGGAGGATAATGTCGAAGAGCGGCTTTTGGAAAAAGGTTATCGTCTCGGGCTGGTAAAACAGAATATTTTCGATAGACATACTCAAAATCAGTGTTGTAAAATCTGAAATGCTCAATGAAATGATGAAAACGCGACTCGAAATCGAGACTCGGGATAACGGCAATACGACGATGAAGAACGTCTCGGTTTACGATGCGTTGAAAATGCCGCATATCGATATCAATAGCTATCCGATATTATCTAATTTAATGGCCAAGCATGGCGAAAGGCTATTTAGTCAGCTGGCCAACGAAATCTATTATGGCGGATATGTCAAACGTCAGCAGGAGCTAGTTGATCGTCAGGCGAAGTTGGATGGCTATTCGATGCCTACCAGTTTGGATTATAAAAAGTTAACCGGCCTCAAAACCGAAGCGGTTGAGAAATTGGCTAAATTTCGTCCGGAAACCCTCGGTCAGGCATCCCGAATATCGGGGATATCCCCCGGCGACATTGCGGTCCTGATGGTTCATCTTCGGCGGAAAATATGACAATAATCATCATATATTGTTGAAATCATGTGGATAAATAGTGGGTTGTGAACAATTCATCGTGTTTTTGTAGAAATGTTTCACGTGAAACATTGGCAGGAAATGGGTTAGAATGCCGTTAAGTCAGGCCGAAAAAGAGAGAATAGTCACGTGGCTTCGGGCCCGGTCATTTGGGATCAATGACGGCTTTGTTCAGAAAGTCGAGATACATTTTGATCTGATTAGGTCCTGGTCGAGCCGGATGAACCTGGTTTCTCAAAACGATCTCAGCCTGATGATCACCCGACATCTTTTTGATTCCCTGGCGCCACTGAACGAGATTCCCGATATTTGTAAGGTTGTCGATATCGGTTCCGGCTCCGGCTTCCCGGCAATCCCGCTTGCCCTCAGTCGTCCCAATGCAAGATTCACGCTTGTTGAATCTGTCCATAAAAAAGTATTGTTTTTAAAGAAGCTTCATAGCGAATTAGATATTAATAATATCGAAATCGCCGAAATCAGGCTCGAATCATACCAGCCAACAGTTGAATTCGATGTTGCCCTGGTGCGCGCCCTGCCCCGCTGGGAGAAGCATCTCGATAGTATCAAAGAAATCGTCAAGCCCGATGGCAAAATCATATATTTTGAACGAGTCGGGTATTACAAGATCATAGCTCCGAGATAAATTGCTTTGGGTAGGGCGGAACCCCCGTGGTTCCGCCTATATATTGGAAAATGAAAAGCAGGAGTCCGAACCGCAGGGGTTCGGACCTACAATTTCCTCCCTCGTTGGGAAAAACATCTCGATCGTATCAAGGAAATCGTCAAGCCCGATGGCAAAGTCATCTATTTTGAGCGAGTCGGGTATTACAAGATCATAGCTCCGAGATAAATTGCTTTGGGTAGGGCGGAACCCCCGTGGTTCCGCCTATATATTGGAAAATGAAAAGCAGGAGTCCGAACCGCAGGGGTTCGGACCTACAATTTCCTCCCTCGCTGGGAGAAACATCTCGATCGTATCAAGGAAATCGTCAAGCCCGATGGCAAAGTCATCTATTTTGAGCGAGTCGGGTATTACAAGATCATAGCTCCGAGATAAATTGCTTTGGGTAGGGCGGAACCCCCGTGGTTTCGCCGAAATATTGGAGAATAAAAGACAGGAGTCCGAACCATGGGGGTTCGGACCTACAGATTCCATATTATCTCGTTTCACGTGAAACTTTTCGCTTGATTTTCGCTCTGAAATAATATAGTCTTGCATCTGATTCTATGAGCACCCTAACCTTCCGAAATTTTTGAGGTTACAATGTCGAAAATAATTGGAATCACGAATCAAAAGGGCGGTGTCGGCAAAACCACGACCGCAATCAATCTGGCCTGTTGTCTGGCTGTAGCCGAAAAGAAGACTCTACTGATCGATATGGATCCTCAGGGCAATACGACATCGGGTGTAGGTATCGATAAGAAGCTCGTGGAAATATCGACCTACGATGTTTTGTTGGGGCAAGTCCCTGCCGTACAAGCGATTGTGTCCACAGAGATCAAATTCCTCGATATTCTGCCGGCAAATATCAGCTTAGTTGGAGCCGAACTTGAGCTAGTGTCTGTGGCCTCAAGAGAGCACAGGCTGCAGGATGCTTTGGCGTCAATCCGAGACAAATACGACTTTATCCTGATTGATTGCCCGCCATCGCTGGGACTTCTGACAATTAATACGCTTGTAGCCTCCGATTCCCTCATTATTCCCATTCAGTGCGAATATTACGCCCTTGAAGGGCTAGGGCAACTTCTGAATACGGTGCGATTAGTTCAAAAGCATCTGAATCCGAAATTGGATATCCACGGTGTCTTGCTCACCATGTATGACGGCCGTTTGAATCTTTCCAAGCAGGTCGCGGATGAGACCCGCAAGTTTTTCCCTGAAAAAGTTTTCGAGACTGTTATAAATCGTAATGTCCGGCTTTCGGAAGCGCCAAGTTTCGGCAAGCCGATATTGTTATATGATATTTTGTCCACGGGAGCGGCAAACTATATTAATCTCGCCAAGGAGGTTTTGTCCAGATGAAGCGAATGGTATTAGGTAGAGGACTTGAGGCCCTGATTCCGGGAGCCGGCGCATCGGGCGCAGAAGAGGATACCTCCTCACATTCAAGGCATGGTGTTATATTCGAAATCCCGATATCTGAAATTAAGCCTAATCCATTTCAGCCGCGCCAGGTTTTCGATCAGGCAAAATTGGCGGAGCTGGCCGAATCAATAAGAGAACGTGGCGTGATTCAGCCCGTCGTAGTTCGCGCTACAGAGAATGGATACGAACTGATTGTCGGCGAACGAAGACTCAAGGCTGTCGAGAAATTGGGTATGCCCTCTATACCGGCGGTAGTCTATGATTCCACCAGCAATGAGGAATCGATGGAATTGGCCCTTATCGAAAATATTCAACGCGAGAATCTCAATGCGATCGAAGAAGCAACGGCATATCGTCGTCTGATGACCGAATGCAATCTAACCCAGGCCGATGTCGCCGGACGAGTAGGCAAAGATAGATCCTCTGTAGCCAATTCCCTTCGTTTGCTGTCATTACCGGAAGTAATACAGGGAATGGTGAACGACGGTCGTCTTTCGGCGGGCCAAGCGCGAACACTATTAGCACTGCAGACCGATACAGAAAAAATCGCCTTGGCTGAAAAAGCGATAGCCGAGGGGCTCAATGTTCGCGAGCTCGAAAAGCTCGTATATAATAATAAACCCGCGAGAAAATTAAAATTGGCAGAATCCCGTTCTGCTCAGGTAGTTTCGGTCGAGGAAGTATTGAAAAGAAAATTTGGAACAAAGGTGTCAATTAATCAGAAGAAAAAGGGTGGCAAAATTATTTTCGAATATTACACCAATGACGATCTTAATAGAATATTAGATTTATTTGGGGCGATTGAAACTCAGTGAGCAAGAAGATAACATTCATGATTGTCCCCGAAGGGGGCGAACGAATATTTTCACAGAGCATGTCCCTGACGATGTTCAAAGTCGTCATTTCGCTTTCGGCTCTTTTGATTTTGACTCTAATTGGTATCACGATAGTATACGCGGGGCTTGCGGTCAAGGCCAGCCGCGTGTCGTCATTGGAAAATGAAAATCAAAAGCTGCGCGCTGATGTATCCAGAGTAAATGAAATCGAAAAGAACTATAAGAAGAACCGTGACCTGACGGTCCGCCTGGCTGAGATGGCAGGGGTTGATATTTCACAGATGGCGCTCTCGGAATCGTATGGATCATCCGAGACTGATATACCCGATACAAACTATAATGATACCGGAACTGACTCTGTTGATAATTCCATGATTGCTTCTTCAAAGCCTTTGTCGGATACGCTCGCTAAGATAGTCATTCCACATGGCAGACCACTATATGGATGGATTACGAGACCATTTACATCTGATAAAGACACAGTTTTTGAGAAACATAGTGGAATTGATTTCGCGGTTAAAGAGGGTACATCGGTACTGGCGACGGCTTCGGGAACAGTATCATACGCCGGATGGGATAAAGAATTGGGGAATTTAGTAATCATAGACCACGGCAATGGTTTTCAAACATTATATGGCCATAATAAAAAAATGCTTGTGGAAAAGGGGCAAAAGGTGTTAAAAGGAGATGTCATTGCGCTTTCGGGGAATACCGGCAACTCCTCTGCGCCTCATTTGCACTACGAGATTAGAAAGGATGGCCAACCGGTAAACCCGGCGTCATATCTGGATTAAATATGATGCTGAAAAGATTCGAAAAAAATGAAATTAAAAAAGAGGGAGATATGAACGGTACAAAAAGTGAGGGTCGTCTGGAAACCATAATCGGAAAAGGTACAAAGGTCGAAGGATCGATCGACATCGAGGGCGCTACCCGCATTGATGGCTTTGTCACTGGAAAGCTAATCTCCAATGATGTCGTTACGGTCGGAGCCACGGGAGTGGTCAAGGCCGAAATCAGGGCTAAGGCTATCATCATCGGCGGCAAGGTCGAGGGAAATATCATCGCATCCGAAAAAGTCGAATTGCAGGCGAAGTCGGAATTAATTGGTGATATCACATCCAAGTCATTATTGGTCGAGCATGGCGCCATGTTTCATGGCAGCTCCAAGATGAAGGATTCATCGTCAGGCCCGAATTTAGCATTCCCAAAACACGATCAACCTAAATAGCGAGCGTCCACCTGATGGGTTCGCATCTAACGTTATATGGCATTATCCTGTTTGTAGCAGGGATTTTGCTATTGGCGTATATGCTGAATCGTGTCATCAAGCGGATCCGCTATGTCGATAATCCGCCGCCATACACCAAGCCGCCGAGAAGCGCCAGCCTGATTCTGATAATTGTCGCGCTGCTTGCGATAGTGGGAGCCCAGGGCTTTTTCTGGCTCTCGTCACAGCTTAAATATTATCGGCCGTTGAAAACCGCCGGCCCAATTGCCGAAATAACAGTTTATAATATGAACGATCCGGTTCGTTCGCTCAGGATTCATTATAAGCCGGCGACTCCCGATACTAGCGTAATCGAGAATGTTTTCTTTCTATCGGGCGACTCCTGGCGTTTCGATGGTGAAATCATAAATTTCAAATTCGCCAATGGTATTTTCGGTTTGCCCGCGCGATGTTACAAGACAACATCATTTGACAGCCGCTTCTTGAAGCGTATTCCGCCAAATACGACTGGAGCTTTGCTTCATCACAACGAGCTCGAGGGCGGCGGCAGCATGGCATATGAATTGTTTCGGGATTCCAAGTATTTTAGATGGTTCGCGTCTATAGATACATTCGCCACAGATTATGTGACCACCGAAAAGGCCGATACGCTTTTTGCAACGTTGGAGAAAGACGGCACGGTGGGGCTGGCGAAAGTCGATTCTTTAAAAAAATAGAACCTTATTGTAATATCGTTTTCCTTGAATTAATCCGCCAGAATATTGATTTAAAACCTCCATAATACCTTTTCCATTTCCCCTACAATTGCGTATAATAGACAATGCCGGAATTTTTGATTTCGGCCAATTGTGCCATTGATAAGGAGCCGTAGGTCGGGTTTGAAAAACCCGACAACAAGTGAATAAAGAAGAATAATAAAAGAATTGTCGGGTTTTCGTCCGGCAGGCGCCGGACTCAAACCGCGACCTACACAGGAAATCAGACAGGCAATCAGATTTTAGGGAGTCGTAGGTCGGGTTTGAAAAACCCGACAAAAGGTTAAGCATGAAGACGCTACGAAGATTCGACATTAGAAATACTTATTATTTTATAACCAATGTCACGTTTAAAAGAGAAGCCATCCTGCATTTAAATATCGACCTTTTCTGGAGCAGTTGGGCCGGTAGCACGTTAGAGGCTTGGGTCATTATGCCGGATCATTTTCATCTGATAATAAAAATAGACGACATCTCTATTTCCCAAATTATACATTCGTTTAAGACAAAATATTCATTGGAATTCCGCCGCCAATATCGCCCTGGCAAGGTTTGGCAAAATCGATTTTGGGACCATATTATTCGCGATCAAAACGATATGAATAATCATATTGATTATATTCATTTTAATCCTGTCGGACATGGAATGTCAAAGGATCCATTTGAATATAGGTATTCTTCTTTAATGAAGTATTATGAAGATGGGAAATATGAGCGAAATTGGGGAGTTGTAAGTGAAGTAAAATTTAGTGGTGATTTTGGGGAATAACAAATTGTCGGGTCTTCTCCGCCTTCGGCGGATCAGACACTGAGCTACAAAAGAAATAAGAACTACGAACACTGCAATAGGGAGCAGTAGGTCGGGTTTGAAAAACCCGACAAAAGGTAATTTAGGAAAGATGTCGGGTTTTCGTCCGGGGCGGACTCAAACCGCGACCTACAAAGGAAATAGGAACAGTAATTTCGATATCAAGTCGACTGGAGGATAGATGAGCGCCGAAAAAAGCGATCTTAAGGCTGTAGAAAGACTCAACGAGGGGTACAAACGGATAAAATCGGAAATCGGCAAGGTGATTGTCGGGCAAGACCAGGTAATCGAGCAGATGCTGGTCGCGATTCTGGCCAGAGGACATTGCCTTTTGGTCGGCGTGCCGGGGCTGGCGAAAACATTGCTGATATCGACATTGGCGAAAACGCTCGACCTGAAATTCTCGCGAATCCAGTTCACGCCGGACCTGATGCCGTCGGATATCACCGGCACAGAGCTAATCGAGGAGAATAGGGCGTCGGGGACGCGCGAGTTTCGTTTCGTGCGCGGGCCGGTATTTGCCAATATCGTATTGGCCGATGAAATCAACCGTACTCCGCCGAAAACGCAATCGGCTCTACTTCAGGCGATGCAGGAAAACGAAGTGACTGCCGCGGGCGCGACCCACAAGCTCGAAAAGCCATTTTTCGTATTAGCCACACAAAACCCGATCGAGCAGGAAGGCACCTATCCATTGCCGGAAGCGCAATTGGATCGTTTCATGTTCAATATATATGTCGATTATCCATCCGAGGCCGAGGAAAATGAGATCGTGCGCACGACAACATCGGCTTATGTATCGGCGGCCGAGAAGGTCATGAAGGCCGATGAGGTCATGGAATTGCAGGACCTGGTCAGACGGGTGCCGGTCGCCGATAGTATTATCGCTTATGCAGTGAAATTGGCGCGCGCTACTCGTCCGGTGGAAAGCTCATCGGATTATATCAAGAATTGGGTCAGCTGGGGCGCCGGGCCGAGAGCCTCGCAATATCTGGTGCTTGGCGCTAAGACTCGCGCGATTTTATATGGCCGTCCGACACCATCGATTGAGGATATCCGCGCCGTGGCTCGTCCGGTTTTGCGCCATAGAATCGTAACCTCCTTTTCCGCCGAGGCCGATAGCGTCGGCACACTCGAAATAGTCGATAGACTGCTAAAGGATGTGGGGGAGTAAGCACTTCCTGATTGACCTTCAATAAATCATTATCTAATTTTGAAAATTCTTATTGCAGGATACTGCAAAAATTAGACCTAATCTTTTATAAACAAAAATTATAATGGAATATTTTTTCTATTTAATAGTATATATATTTGCGTACCGAGATGTTATTGTCGCCAAAAAATAAATTAAAATGAAAAAAACGATGATACAATTATCAATTTTGATAATGTGGCTAATTATGCCGAGTTTATATGCCTCGGAAATTGAACATCTGGGATCGACAGCATCGAACAATTTTTTCGCAATAACAGTAATAAATCGTATCGCCTATTGCACCAACGATGCCGGCCTCATGGTGCTGGATTGCTCAAACGCAGACCGCCCTATACCGATCGGTCAATGTCAACTAAATGGCTGGTGCCACGACATAGCGATTGACGGCAATTATGCGATCGTATCAAATGTCGATGATGGCCTTCCCATTATTGATATTTCCAATCCGAAAAAACCTAAGGTAATGGCTTATTATAAAGATGCTCGCGATATACGTAGTGTTTTTTTGAAAGGATCATTGGCCTTTATATCCGACAAGGAATCAGGTTTACTAATAATCGATATCAACGATCCTTCAAAACCGCAAAAAATCGGATCATATGCCACTAACGGGGAAATACAGTCTATCGCGGCTAACGATAAATATGTACTAATCGGGATAGGAAGTGACGATTATTTTAAGGGCCAAAGCCGCTACATTGAAATGCTCGACATTACGGATCCTTCTTCCCCAAAATCATTGGGGAGCTATTATACTAAAGGAAAGGCTACCTCTATAGTAATCAAGGGCAATTATGCTTTCGTTTTCGATGGCGGCTATGGCTTGTTAGTCCAGGATATTAGCGATCCGAATAACCTCAAATTGGCGGGACAAGCAGAAATTGTAAACGATGGGCATGGCAGCATTTTCGTTTATGGAAACTATGCATTTATCTCCCCGGGCAGCAATCGAACAATTAAGGTATTCGATATAAATGCCCCATCGAATCCAAAATTAATTGAAACAGCTGCCGACAGTATGGTATTCTGGCGTATTTCTTTCGAAGATGATAAGGCTTATATTATTAATAAGGACGCTCAGATTTTGATAATGAATATCTCCAATGTTTTAAGCCCTGAAATTAAAGGATTGTTTGCCCCGCCAAGAGGAATAAAAGATGTCGCCGTCGTGGATGACATCGCCTATGTCACGGCAGAGGATTTTGGCCTTATCATCCTAGGCTTGAAAAGACCAAGAAATAACGATCTAATCGGGCATTTGGAATTGGGTTCTAAAGAGTTTCTGGATGTCTATAGAAAAGCAGACCGGATAGTAGTGGACAAATCAATTGCCTATATAACCATGGGTAGCGAGGGGCTCCTGATGGTTGATGTCGCAAATCCATCCAATCCAAGAATCATTGGCAGCATGGAAACCCCGGATAGACTAACAAGCATATTCGTGAAAGAAGGCTATGCTTATTTGGCCGCGAATGACGCGGGGCTTTTAATAGTAGATATATCAACACCCGCACATCCGAATATCGTTGGGAAAATTAGGACGACCTCTCCTGCTATGGATATAGTTGTTCAAGGTAATTTCGCTTATATGGCATGCGAATATTCAGGCATGCAGATATTTGATATTAGCGATAAGACAAAGCCGAATTTCCAGTCGAGCTATGACACGCAGTACGCTTCCGGAATAGATGTTTCAGGTTCTATAGTATTCCTTGCGGACGCGGTAAAGGGTCTTTTCGTAATAGATGTTTCGGATATGTCCAACCCCATCCTAGCCTCAAAATACAAACTTGAAAAAGACTCTACGGATTCTTATGATTTTCAATTCGAAGCTGTCAAAGTGAAAGAACAGAATCTTTTTTTACTCCAAAGTCGATCCAAGGGAGGGATTTATGTTATGGATATTAAGGATATTAGCGATCCTAAATTGATTGCTAATTATTTTACCGGAAGCCATTTCTGCGAGCATTTAATGGTACAGGGCAAAACAATTTATGTTCCGGAAAACAGCTCGCTGGAAATATTGAATTTCAAAAAATAATGCTTATGAGAAAAAGTAAGTTAGAAAGTTATTTCAAGAATTTCAAAGCAATTTGCGCTTCGGTATTTATATTTTCCTACTTTTTTGTTTTTCAAATCGCAAAAGCTACCGATCCAGCGGAATTTCGGATCTTTGCGGATAGTATTCAAAAATTTTATGAAGATATTTATCCTGTGATGGCTACTTTGAATGGACATCATGACCGTGACAGCCTTTGGTCAAATCCTTCCGCTTCAAGCATGATGAGTTGTCTTGATGAAATGAACAAAGAACTATCAATTATAGAAAGCTATGACACTACCGGATGGCCAATTGACGATCAAATCGATTATTCCATTATGACATCAAGCACGAGGTATGGCAAATTTTTCATACGAGACTACCCGACGTGGCGGATGTCTCCAATGATTTATATTTGGGAAATACTATCGGGGATCTTTCCTCTTGAAACTCGCCAATATCCTTCGTTTGATCAACGCAGTCGATCATTCCTGGGTAGGATACGGGGGATTCCGCAATTTTTAGAATCGTCAAAACCAAACATAGTTAAGCCTAATATTTATTCATGTTATTTTTCTGTGCATTCCATATTTCAGGCAAGGGATTTAATAAAAGAATATAGTGACATTCTCGTTGATAGCTTTCCTGATGAAAATGGCGAAATCTCGACCCTGAGAGACAGGGCCGTATTTGCTCTGAATGATTATATTGAATTTGTTCAAAAAATACTGCCTCAAGCCGATTCAAATATCGTTTTGGGAAAAGAGAATTTTGAGTTTTTGATTTCCAACGCCTATTCAATAGAATTCAATTCAGATTCTTTACTCAAATTGTCAGAAATGACATTTCAGTGGGCTGATTCTTTGGCTAAAATCGAGAAGGCAAAGATGCCGCCAGAGGATACCACTTTTGGCAGATTTTTTCACGACGACGTTCTATACCGCCTTGATGATGATTCCCTAATATTCCGATGCGAAAAAGAAGTCGACTATATTAAAGAATACCTGGAAAAAGAGAATATTATAACCGTGCCTGACAGTATTTCGAAATGCGCCTTTATAGATTTGCCCGCATATCTGAATCATGCAGGTATTACTCGCGACTTCTACGAACCGCCGGGAATTTTTGACAGAAATCAAACAGGATATTATTATAGGAACCTTGATTTCGCTTATTCTGGCAATGGGGAGGGGTTGCCTCCTAATGATATGAGCGCAGCTTTTCGGGAAGATATTATCACCTCAATTCTGCCCGGGCGCCATTTATTGACTCAAATGGCGGGCAGGATCGCATCAAACTTCCGTAAAATTCAAGAAAACGATATGATGATTCATGGCTGGGAGTTATATATTAAAGAGCTCTTGATGAATCGCGGATTCTTTGGCGATGATCCGCAAATCCCATATTTCTATTATAAAGAGCTTCGCGGTTATGCCATTGGAGCAATTGTTGATATCAAGGTTCATACTGGCAAAATGTCGACTGATTCAGTGCGCGCATTCATTGTAGATACCCTTGGTCCGGATTCGACTGACTATAAGGGTCAATACTATATGTGCGTTGAGCCCACGCATAATTTATCTTATGTGCTGGGTCGATTTCTTTTGATCGATATGCGCCAGAAAGCCATAGCTAAAGAAAGGAAGAGTTTTAGTTTAAAAGCGTTTCATGCTAAGATATTGTCGGAGGGCATGATCCCGCCGATATTGATAGCCAAGAAATATGGTTGGCAATAATTTTAATCATTTTAAATTAAAAGGATAGCTCCCATGTCCCCAGATGTTTGCCCGGCGACGCATGCCGGAATGCTGATGACGCCGCTAAGGCGGCTATTTCATAAGCCGGAGAAGATATTCGCCGGCCTTGTTTCCGATGGCCAGACCGCGATCGATCTCGGTTGCGGGCCGGGGTATTTCTCGATCGGCCTGGCGAAGATGGTCGGCGATTCTGGCCGCGTGATCTCAGTCGATCTTCAGCCCGAAATGCTCGACATGGTCAAGGCCAACGCCGCCAAGCATAACCTGCAATCGCGGATTCGGGCTCATCAATGCAAAGCGGATTCCCTGGACCTGAATGAAAAGGCAGATTTCGTTTTGGCATTCTGGATGGTGCATGAAGTGCCTGACAAAGATGGGTTGCTGCGCCAGGTAACCGCGCTATTAAAGCCGGGCGCGAAATTTATGATGGTCGAGCCCAAAATGCATGTCGGGAAGAAAGACTGGGAGAAGACGGTCGAGATTGCCAAAGCGGTCGGATTTATGCACTTCAAAGAAATTAAGGTTAGTATCAGCCGGGCGTTGATATTTACGTTATAATAAATAAGCGTCAGGTGCAGAGACCCGACGCCACCTATTTACATCCATTGCTGGCCGCTGAACGCCATCTCCCAGAATTGATATTCATAACGAACTGTCAGCAGAAATATATCATCGAGCTTGGCCAGACGCGATTCAGGATAGCCATCGGTCATGGAATTTAGCTCGACAGCAAGCCATTCGACATACTGCTTGAAACCATCGCCAGCCCAGTTTTCGATAAATGATTCGTACGGTGTTCGCTTCCTGATTCCGGCGCGGACAATCTTCCAGGCTTCCTGGTATGCCTTCTCGGCCGTATATAGAATAACAAAATTGGCATCGATATCCTCATGGTAGGCCGACGATAAAAGGAAGCTGTTGTATCCATGACATATCGGAGTTGGTTCGACCTTATTCAGATCGAATCCCCGTTTGGCCGAGTAATCTGCGAATATCTTGAGCTCGTTTTCGAGCCCCGCCAATGATTGCTGAAATGGTATCTGGTATTTGCGCGGGAATCGAGCCATCAGGACCGAGAAAAACCTGATCGCCTCTCGCACAAGTATATAATCCTGCATAGCCCAGAAATCGAATGTCTCATCCGGCAGGCGATTATTCGCGAGTTCGACAATAAATTTATGCGAAAGCATCTTGTCCCATTCACTTGCGAATTTCTTATGGGCTCGTTCAGTGTATTTCATTGAAACTCCTGGCTTAATTCAAGGTTGTATCAATAGCGTCAAATAGGTCGGAAAGTTCGAATGGCGCCCTAATTAATCTAATATTGTATTTCCTGCAGGTTTCCTCGACAAAGTTATCGATAAAACCGGTGATCATTATAGCCCTTAATTTATTCGATTCCGGCATTTGCCTTACATGCTCTTTAACCAACGATATGGGAATACCATAATTGGAAAAGATTACCGTGTCGTAAATATTTTCACTAAGTAAATTCCTGACAAATTCAGTATTCATTAATTTGTGGGGTTTGCTAATAACGCTGAGGCGATGAAGAGTGAATATGGACTTCATAGCCTTAATGAAATGATCATCATGAGCAAACATCAAAATATCCAATGTCGCCATAATTGACATAAATACCGACCCCAGTTCATTTAAAAATTAAACCATCCCAAAAGCAACATTAAAATAGAATTATTATGGGTTTCCAGTAGTTCTAAAAATGATTATATTGAATAATAACATGAAAAGCCCTGCTGAAAATACGAGACTCACACCGAATCAACTAAAGAGCATCTACGGCGCCGAATATGTCGCCAAGTATCATGTTCGCGACTACAGGCGAATCAAACGATTGCTAAAGTATATGAATCTTCGACCCAACGACCGGGTACTTGATATCGGCTGCGGCAACGCCCTTTTGCTTGATTATATCCGTGACAAAATCGGCTCGTACATAGGGGTAGATTTCTCCGAGGATTTTATCAAAGTCGCCAAAGAGAGAGCAGAAAAGATGAATGTTGTTAACGCCCATTTCACTTGCGAGGACATTATAGATTTCGTCAGCAAACAGCCCGATAAATCATTCGATAAGATATTCGCGCTCGATTTTGTAGAGCATATATATGACAATGAATTTATAGCATTGTTTTCAGGGCTAAATAGAATTTTGAAGGACGGCGGAGAGCTCTATATACACACGCCCAACAGGGAATATTTTCTCGAAATACTCAAGGCTCATAATATACTTAGAACTCATCCGGAGCATATCGGGGTGAGAACGTCAAAACAATACGAGAGAATTCTTGCCGAACTCGGTTTCAGTAATATCAAGACGATCAATTTTCCGCATTATGTCCGTATATTATATCCAGTCGATTTGATTAGATTCGTACCGATTGTAGGCAAATATTTCTGGAGCAGACTTTTCATAATTTGCGGATAATAAGAAAGGGCGGCTTTGGGGTCCGCCCTTTTGTGGGTAGTTGCATACCCTAAAAAAAGTGGGTGGTGGGACCTACTTTAGGGTTCTTATGGCCTCTTTCAAGGCATCAAAATCTTTGTCATCCTGTACCGAATATTTCGGATTCATGTAAGCGATTCGCCCATCCTTGCTAATCAAAAATACCGAACGAACATTATAGCCCGTCGCTTCATTATAGACTCCGAATTCTCTCGCCACATCATGCTTATGATCCGAAAGCAAATAAAACGGGAAATTTTGTTCCTTAGCCCATTGCTGATGTGCATAAACATAATCTCCCGATATCATCAAGACCTGGACTCCGAAATCCTCGAATGCTTTGTAGTTGTCTCGATAAGTGCAAAATTCCTTGGTGCATCCCCCCGACCAATCCGCCGGATAAAACGCAATTAGAAATACTTTACCCTTCATCACATCCGGTCCTATCTTGGCGCCGAGATCAAGACCATCCTTGGTGGCAAATGACAGGCTGAATTGCGGTACGGTATCTCCTGCTTTTAAAATCGACTGCGACCAGACATTCGAAGCCGCAAGTACCATCAGTCCAAACATCGTAATTATCATCATGTTCTTTTTCATATTTCCATCTTCCCTTTCCTCATGCTTTGGGTTAAACGAGTATTTAGTCGTCACTGTTCCCAATATTATTATGATTATCATTTTCAATATGGATAACGCTATCATGGTTGCGTTTCGAATATGTTTAGGATATACTAATAGACATGGTCGATCTTCGAAAATCATGGGATATTATTTCAGACCGCTATCTGAAACGCTACGAGATATCCACCGATGTGGTTCACTATGGTCCCCTATGTCCCGGCGACGACAAGCTTGGACTGGTCGGTAATTTGAAGGATAAAAAAGTTATTGATCTCGGCTGCGGCTGCGGTCAGAACGCTATCGCGCTTGCCAGGTTAGGCGCCGATGTCACCGCAATTGATTTCTCGCTAAAACAGATTGGGCTCGCAAAAGAGCTGGCGGCCGGCGCAGGGCTTGGTATTGATTTCAGGGTTGGTGATATTCAAAACATCCCCCAACTAAATTCGGGGTCATACGATTTTATTGTTTCGGCTTGTGCCATATCCTTTGTTGATAATCCAAAGTCGGTTTTCGATGAGGCCCACAGATTGCTCAAACCGGGCAGCCGATTTATATTATCCGATATGAATCCTCTTCAATATATAATCGACGAAATCGATGGTGGAGTGAGTTTCAATAATCCATATCCAGCCGAACCTATTCTGATGAAATGGCGTTGGGATTTTGACGATATGGCTACCTCGCCCCGTTTCCAGCATTACGTGAGATCGATTCCTCAATACTGCAATACCTTAATCGAGTCCGGTTTTGCAATTTCCAAAATATTGGAGCCCAAATCCACAATCGATACGCCGCATATAGGATTTTCTAAAGAGATAATGTCCGAATATAGCTATATCGCCGACCATCTCCCCATAACATTTATAATAATCTGTAATAAGTCGTAAAATCATGGTCAAAAGAGAGATTATGAAATACTGGGATAATGTCAGGAAACTGACGTTGCATTTGCTCGAACTTTTCCCAGAGGATCAAATGACTTTCAGACCGACGAAGGATGTTCGAAATGTCGCCGAGCAATTTACGCATATCGTTGATGTCGAGCTATATATCAGGAGAGGTTTGGTCAATCAGGATTGGATCTACAGATCGTCGCCGGATTTTCCTATTCTCGAGAAAAAATCGCTATACGACAGACTTTATAACGAACATCAACGAACGAATGATTTTCTGAAGATGATGCCCGAAGGCAGATTCATGAAAACTTATGAAACCAAATTCGGTTCAATATCAGGCGAGGCTATTATTTATGTCGCTATCGACGAGGAAATTCATCATCGCGGCAATCTTTATGTGTACCTGAGATTGCTTGGAATCGAGCCGCCGCAGATGATACATCATTATAATGAAATCTTTAAGGAGGATACAAATGGGTGAGGAATTCAACAAAATTTCGCAAAAAATAGACGGGTATCGCAATGACGTTATCGAATTAGAACGGTTGCTGACATCGATTCCGGCGCTTGCTCCCGAAAGCGAAGGTGAAGGTGAAATCAAAAAGGCGGAAGCGCTGAAAAAATACCTGGCTGCGGCAGGATTCCCGAAACCGGAAGAATACAATGCCCCCGATAAGCGAGTTCCCAGCGGTATCCGCCCCAATTTGGTATATAATTTCTCCGGCAAAGATAATTCCAAAACTGTTTGGATAATGGCACATACCGATATTGTTCCGCCGGGCGATCTTTCAAAGTGGCAAGGCGATCCTTACACATTGCGTGTCGAGGGGGATCGCATGTTCGGCCGAGGCGTCGAAGACAATCAGCATGGCCTGGTAGCCGGAGTAATAGCCGGGAAGGCGCTGATTGATTCCGGTGTAAAACCGAAGTACAATGTTGGCCTGATTTTTGTCGCCGATGAGGAAGTCGGTTCGAAATTCGGGATAGACTATGTACTCGAACATCATAAAATATTCAAAAAAGAAGACCTGATAATTGTCCCCGATTCCGGCGATCCCGAAGGCAAGACGATCGAAATTGCCGAAAAATCGATTTGCTGGCTCAAGGTTGAAACTACCGGCAAGCAATGTCACGCCTCTCGCCCGGATCAGGGTGTCAACGCCTTCGCCGCCGCCTCGAAATTAGCCGCAAAGGTTCATGCGCTGTATAACATTTTCGACTACAAAGATAGCCTCTTCGAACCGGCCTATTCGTCATTCGAGCCGACCAAGAAGGAAGCCAATGTCCCCAATATCAATACTATCCCCGGCGATGATGTCTTTTATATCGATTGCCGAGTCCTACCCAAGTATAAACTCGATGAAGTCGTATCGATGATTGAAAAATGGGCTCGCGAAATCGAACTTGCCGATAATGTCAAAATCAAAGTCAGCCCTGTTCAAAAAGCCGAGGCCGCTCCGCCAACTCCTGAAAATTCCCCGGTGGTCGAGGCTCTTAAAAAAGCTATCAAGAAGGTCTATAATGTCCAGGGGACAGTTTGCGGCATAGGCGGGGGGACAGTTGCGGCACTATTCCGCAGATTGGGATATCCGGTGGCGGTCTGGAGCAGGATTCATGAGACAGCCCATCAACCTAACGAATACACTGACATATCATTTATCTTGGGGGATGCCAAGATTTTCGCTCATGTGTTTTTGGAGGGGTAGGAAAATTGTTATTTCATTTGCCGTAGCAATAAAAAAACCGGTCCTAATGTTGACTTCAGGGCCGGTTTTGTACTTGGACCCCCAAAAAGCCCAAGCTGGCTGGAAATCCTTACCGTTCGCCCCCCTTCGGCATCATAAGCAAATGGAACGGCAAGTACCTATTCGTGTATCGGCCTATACCCAAAATCCTCAACCTTACTTTAATGCCTACAAAATGCGTATAGCGATATAAGTATTGCACCGTTTTTGTAGCATCGAAGCTTAATATTCGATAAATATTACAACTAATTCGATACATATGATGGTAATTCGTGTTAGGCATATTAATAATGTATTATGGATTCTATCTACGCTATTCTTGCAAGCAGCAAAATGAAAATTAGAACATCAGCGAATACATGAACAGTTATGGGAGCAAATAATCCCCGCGAGCGGTATCTAATCGCACCCAAAAACGCCCCATAAATCGTAGCGAGACCGACACCACTAAGGCCGCCAGGAAACCCGTTATAATGGATAAGGCCAAAGATGATCGCTTGAATGGTCAAGACTTGTAATATATTACAACCGATATCCTCCAATGAGTGCCAGATAATTCCCCGGAAAATGAACTCCTCAACGATCGAATTTACTATGGCAAACCCGACACCGAGCGGGATCAGAACATCGATATTGAAGTCGGGAATCAGCGCCCAAAATCGGCTGACATTGGGTTTGGCAATTTCATACCAGCCAATCAACGCAAAAGACGACACAATTACTGTTAAAATGCTTAAGCCGAATACCTCGCTGCCGAGTCTTCCCTTTTTTAGCCAGGGGAGCAATTCAGAACGCCTTTTTACCAATATCGATATCAGAATATAAAGGCCAAGCGGCAAAGCGAACAGTAACCCTAACTTTGCCACTTGGAATAACCGGGTTAAATATATAAATATGAAAAACAACGACTGCGCGAACATGAACCCGCCGACGCTGTAAAAATAGATAGCGATAATTATCAAAGGGAGTAGCGCCAACCAATTAACATAGTTAGTCGCTGAATGCCATATCAGACCCAAAAACAACTCAAGAATGAAAATTATCAGCCCGTAATAATTAAATGCGGGTCTTTTTTCCCCATTCACATTTATCATCAAAAGCGCTTGCCTCTATTATTTATAGCCTATGAATTAAAATGAAGCCATTTCAATCTTCATATTGTGTCATTAACATCAATTTTGTCTTGCCAGTTTCATATGGAGGCTGTAATTATAATTCGGCGAAAAGGAGGAATAATGAAGAGCATCGAAAAGATCAATTTTCACAATATTATATTGCGGCCTTGATTTTTTGGCTGTCATCTGGAATGGCCGAAGATAAGAAGGAGGCTGTGATGCCGACGCTTGAAGTCAAAAGCAACGCATTCAAAATTGGCGAAAATATTCCAGCGAAATATACAGCATTGAGAGACGATATCTCCCCTCAACTTTCTTGGAGCAAACCGCCAACGGGCACCAAAGAGCTGGTGCTAATAATGGATGATCCCGATGCCCCGGGCGAGACCTGGTCGCATTGGGTGGTTTACGGAATCCCTCCCGATTCGACAGGGCTGCCCGAGAATATCCCCAAGAAGAATCTCGATCCTAAAATTGGCAAGCAGGCGAAAAACAGCTGGGGCGAAAATTGCTATGGCGGACCAAGCCCGCCAAGAGGCGGCCCGCATCGCTACTTTTTCAGACTTTACGCTCTTGATATAACATTAGAACTAAAATCCGATGCCCGCCGCGAGAATGTATTAAAAGCGATGGACGGCCATATCATCGCCAAGGGCGAGCTCATGGGCAAATTCGAACGAATGTAATAGTTGGGTGGCAGGTGCGGAGACCTGCCACCAAGCCAAAATAATCCCTGATAGCGAACACTGCTAAGATGCGGTCACGGCGAGCAGTGACTCGCAGGAAATAATTGAAAAGGCGGCCCCGGATGAAGCCGCCTATTTTATTTATATAATCTGGTCATTTATTTCAGCAGTGTCATTCGGCCAGTTTTGGTTTGGCCTTCGAATGTCAGCCGATAAAAGAAAACACCCGATGTTCTGTTTCCGGCGTTCCAATTATATTTGTATGTTCCCGGGCTCATCGTCTGATCCACGAGGACATCTACTATCTGCCCAAGCACATTATAAATTTCAAGTAACGCGTGTCCTTCGGCGTTGAGAGTAAAATCGATATTGGTTTCAGCGTTGAAGGGGTTGGGATAGTTCTGGCTTAGTTCAAATTGTGTCGGGATATTGCTTGAATTATCATTGATTCCAGTCAATGCGACATTGATTGTATCTTTCATAAAAAGATGCACGGCGCAATGGTATGGAAATCGTCCAGAATTGTCGAACCGGAATGAAAATGAAGCTCCCTGTGCCAAGGTGCCTGAATTCCAAACGCCCTGATCGCTTGTCGACGTATGCAAGACTGCGTCATTGTTCGTCCAGGTAACCGTATCACCGATATTGACGGATATCCCGTGCGGCACGAATTGAAGGCCCGTAATGCTGATATGATGATTTGTAGCATTGGCTAATGGCGACAAAAAAATTATCGAGCCCAGAAGCACCCAAAGGAAGCCAGCATTTCTATCACGTTTTTTCATAACTACCTCACCTTTGAAAGTGACCTTTATATTTTTCCCACGCGAAATATATACTTAGTTTTTGATATCCATGTTCCCGCTTCCAAAATTAATAATAATCCTTGGTGTCGACATTATAAGGATTTGACAATTTTGGCATTGTGAAATATAAAAGACAATGTTGTCCTTGTATTTTTAACCTTTGGAGGACTTAATGGGCTGCAAGAAATGCGGAGCATCGAAACCAGCGGTCAAAAAAGCGACCAAGAAGAAAGTCGCCAAAAAGAAATAAGTAGAAAAAAATCGCCAGGTCATCTGACCCGGCGATTTTCTTAACACTGGCTTAAACTTTTAATAGCCGCTCTTGGGAGCTTCCTGGGTCTTTTGGACTTTGGGGGTTTTCATTGGTTCCCACGAAGTGTCTTTGATTTTGTCGAATTCCTTCTTCTGGTTTTCATCGAGGACAGCCATTATCTTCTCGTCCATCGATTTTTGCCGTTCCATGGAAGCGCTGCGGATGGCATCTTTATTTCCTTTATATTTCTGCCGATCCGTCATTGCTGTCTTCTGTGATTCGTCCAGAATAGCTTTTACCTTCTCGGCTTGAACATCCGTAAGGTTAAGCTTGCTCTTCAAGAATGCCAGATGCTCGGCGGCTTTATCCGCGTATTTATTACCTTTGGCCGCGGCCAAGCCGGAAAAAATCGCCAACCCTAAAACAGTTAGGATAAGGGTCAGCCTGATTAGTCTGCTGCTAGACATGATGTATACCTCCTTTAGGCATATCGCTGAAAACCGTCAAACCGGTCTCCATGTTTCCATATTGGATGTATTTGACGCTCGAACACGCAAAAAGTTTGATCCCAAAATAAATTCAGGTGCGAATTTGAAATTATAAATAGATATGGATATCTTAGTATGTTTAAATTGTTTTTTAAAAGAAAAGTACTTTCGCTACGGCAAATAACACAAAGGCGACACCAAACGGTGCCGCCTTATCGATGTCAATGGACGTACGCGATAAATTTTCGTTATTTCAAAAGCATCATCTTTATACTGCTCGATTTTATTCCTGCATTCAATTTTGCGAAATAGACACCGGATGGCATTTCGGATGCATTCCATGATGACGCTATACTCGCCCGCATTTTGATAGCCGTCGAATAAGTTTTCAACCTTCTGGCCGAGCAGATTGATAGATATTGATCTGAACATTCGAAGATTGAGAAATCGAATATTTGATTGATGTCGTTGGGTTAAATGGATTGGGGTAGTTTTGCACAATCGAGAAATTCTCCGGTTTATTATCAATCTCATTATTGATGTTTACCTGCTGGCCCGGGCCGCCGCCGTAAGCTCCCATATCGCTTCTGGAAGTGCCCTGGCCCCAGAAACAGCTTAATAAACCGTCTTCAATTTCAGGTCTTCCAGCGTCGATACAGGGCGAAGTGACCGAATCGCCACATTCTGCTGACATTAGCCTGAAGTTATCGTTTTCAATATACCGAAAGTATGGATTGATATTAATGTTTCCTTCGCCGCTGAATCCGCCCCCGATATCGGAATAAGTGATAGTTAATATATCTTGATAATGTACAATTTCGTCACCCCCATCATAGGCATCATTAAAGTAAATGATGGAATTGGTAATAGCAGAACTTGAGAGTTCAAAGTAAACCCCGCCACCGTAACATGCTTGATTAAAAGCAATAGTATTGTTGACTATGTTCGCATGTGTATTGCAACTGCAATACATTCCACCGCCGTTTCACTCGTAAGCCGTATTTTGGGTGATAATATTATTATAGATTTTCGGTTCAGAATAACGAAAGCTCATGCCGCCGCCGTTCCAGTCGCTATAATTATGACGAATCCTATTGTAGGCAATGAGAGAATTCGACGAATCGCCAAATATCCCTGCGCCACCATTCCATCCCTCGGAGGCATTTTCGCAAATAATATTCCATAAGATTTTTGGGCTGGAATTACGGCACGATATGCCCCCTCCGGCTGTGTTTATGCCATGCCTTATTGTAAAACCTATAATAGCCGCAGTGCTGTCTTCATGGTTTTGGAATTTGACTGTTGTTCCTAAGGAATCTCCATCAATAATAGTTTTTTCTATGCTGAGAGTATCCGCAAAGGTCAGAAATCTTGAGCATAATACAATATTATGCCCGTTAAAGTCAATACGCTCGTGATACTCTCCCTCTTCAACAAATACCGTATCCCCGTTGAGGCTGACATCAATCCCCGCTTGAATTGTCCCGTACTCCGCGGGGACATAGATGATCCTTGCGTGAAGAATGACCGCAGAAGATATCGCCACTATTAAAGTTATAATAAATCTTTTCATGCGCCCTCCAATTTGGTTGGCCCAAACATTACTTCAAAAGCATCATCTTTATACTGCTCGATTTTATTCCTGCATTCAATTTTGCGAAATAGACTCCGGATGGCACTTGCGGATGCATTCCAGATCAGGTTGTACTCGCCCGCATTTTGATAGTCGTCGATTAGGGTTTCAACTTTCTGACCGAGGAGATTGAAGATATTGATTTGAACATTCGATGGTTGAGAAATCGAATACTTAATTGTTGTCGAGGGGTTGAAGGGATTGGGGTAATTTTGTATCAAGCTCAAATCTTTCAGGAATTTGAGCGATTGGGATTTCGATATCGGTGGCAATAGAGTCCTGTCCGCCGTAAGCTCCCATATCACTGCGGGCAGTGCCGAGGCCATGCTGGCAATCCAAAATTGAATCAAATATTGTTGGATCTCCAGCATCGATGCACGGGGAATCGAAAGCATCGCCGCAGGTTGTAGACATCAAATGGAAATCCCCATTATTTGGATCGCGGAACAAGGGATTGGAGCTGATATTGCCGTTACCTGACCAGCCGCCCTGGATATTATTGTAGGATATCAGCGAAGAGGAATCGTCTTCAAGCAAGATTTGTGGGCCATCGGGCGCATTATTATCCCATAAAATTGTATTGGTTATTGTGGCGTGCGATAACCAGCTGTAAATGCCTCCGCCTTCAAAGCCGGTATTTTCGAATATTACGTTCCCTTTTATTAACGGGTTCGATTCGTAGCAATATATCCCATTCCCATCGTTTTCATAAATCAGATTACCTATAATTGAAGGGGCGGGTGAGTAATCGCAGCAAATTCCAGCTCCCATCAAGCTGGCGCGGTTTTGGAAAATCGAGTTGCCGATAATATTGGGATTAGATCTCTCGCAATATATTCCGCCCCCCATTACACTGTTATTGCCATAGATCCTGTTTAATTTTATATCGAATTCTTTTAAGCAATAAATTCCGCCTCCGGTACTGGCTGAATTATTATTGATTATATTGTCTTCCACCACAGATTGCCGAGCTCCATATCCCAAATATATTCCTCCTCCGTTTCCTGATATATTGGACGATATGTTGTTATGAGAAATCATGAATATTCTGTCGCCCTCACCGTAATAATTGCAGCGTATGCAAATACCGGCTCCCTGGCCCGACGCAATATTATCCGAAATAGAATTGTCGTTAACAATAATTGATCTTTCATCCGGAACATTATTGAAAAATAAGTACATACCTGCGCCATCGAGATTAACATCATTCCCTGAAATCGTGTTTGCGCTGATTAATGTCGTTGAAATATTAAATGCCGAAATTCCGCCGCCCGAACCAGCGTGGTTGTCGGATAAGATATTTCCCGTGATTTCCGATTCAGTGTCATTACCAATAAATATCCCCGCGCCCTCGATTCGCGCATTGTTCTCGACAAATATATTATCCCTGATCCTGGCCCCGGCCCCGATCCAAATTCCTCCACCACTTACAGAAGAATTCCCAATGAATTTATTTCTTTCAATTAACGGATTACCGCTGATTGAAGCGATTCCTCCACCATTTCCATCTGAATCATTTTGATAATAGGCAGTATTTCCACTGATTTTATTGTCTCTTATTATTGGACTGGAATCAAGGCAATTTATCCCTCCGCCCAAACGTGAACGCCCATTTCTAATAGTAAGACCAGATATGACGGCAAGGCTATCCTCATCGTGGTTAAGCGTAATCACCGAACCGGATTGTTGACCATCGATAATTGTAGAATTTATCGACGTCGTATCATGATTCAATAGATACAAAGAACATAATACTATTCGTCGTCCGTTGAAATTGATATTTTCCTGATAAATCGCCGGTTGCACCAAAACAGTATCCCCATTTGCGCTAATGTTTATGCCGGCCTGAATCGTGGAATAATCCGCTGGGACATTTATTATTCTCGCCTGAAGCATGACCGCCGCTGATAGTATCAATATCAAGACTATAATAAATCTCTTCACGTTTCCTCCGATTAGTTTGGCCCGTACATTATTTTAAAAGCATCATCTTGATGCTCTTCGAATTCTTTTCACTATTCAATTTTGCGAAATAGACGCCGGATGGCATTTCTGACGCAATCCATAATACGCTATATTCGCCCGCATTTTGATAGCCGTCGAATAAGTTTTCAACCTTCTGACCGAGGAGATTGAAAATATTGATCTGAACATTTGATGATTGAGAAATCGAATATTTAATTGTTGTCGAGGGATTGAAGGGATTGGGGTAACTAAAGAGTAAAGAAATTTTTACAGGCGCGCTTATTTCGCTTTGGTTTAAATCAGTCCACGGGGTTGGCATATTGCCACAGTTGAATCCAATATCGCTTCTTGCCATCCCCAGCCCCCAGTTGCAGGCCTGGATCGAATCGACTATCGCTGGATCTCCAGCATCTATACATGGTGAATTCGCGGAATCATCGCAGGAAATCGCCATCAAATGAAAATCGCCGCCAAGCGGATCGCGGAAAAGCGGATCGCAATCGATATTGCCCTCGCCAGACCAACCGCCTTCAATATTGCTATATCTAATCCTTATTAATGAACCGGATTCATATCCTATTTCGGGATCGGAGTTCGACCAATTAGATCTTAATATAGTATTGATCATAATTGGGCTGCAGTTATAACTAAGCCATATTCCGCCACCTCTTAGCTCTGAGGAATTACCATAAATCGTATTATCCGTAATTCGCGGGTTTGAAAATGACAGGAATAAACCACCGCCTCCGTTATATCCGGAGCTATTGCCTATCAAAATATTATTAATAACGCGGGCGTTGGAATAGATAAATGATATTCCGCCTCCCACGCCATTGGATATATTTTCTGTTATTATGTTCCCCATAATCGTCGGACTTGAATGTTCACATGCAATACCCCCGCCATTGCCGCCATATTCGTGGTAAGCGGTATTTTGACAAATTATATTGTATTGAATTATCGCGCCGGAATTGCAGCAATAGATTCCGCCTCCGGATCCCGAATAACCGTTTCTAAGGGTAAAGCCGGAAATGACGCTCGTGCCATCTTCGCCGCTTTGAAGAGTAACCACAGAGCCAGAACCATTACCGTCGATAATAGTGGAAGAGATGTAAGATTGATCTCCAGTAAGGTAAAACAATGACGCCAATATTATATTTCGCCCTCCAAAACGAATATTTTCAACATAAGTACCGGGACTGACTATAATGGTGTCGTTATTAAAACTGGCATCGATTGCACCTTGAATGGTTCCGTAATCGTCAGGCACATCCAAAGTGCGGCCGATATGTTGAAGCGAATCGCCACCAGCATAAGCGCCCATATCGCTTAATCTGGTTCCCAGGCCGAATCCGCACGATAGCAGGCTATCCTGAATAATCGGGCTGCCGGTATCAACGCATGGCGAGGTAGCAGGATAACCACACTCCGTGATCTGCAATCGATAATCGCCATTGAAAGGATCTCTAAAAAGCGGATCGGCATCGATATTGCCCTGCCCAATTCGACCACCCTGGATATCGCAATAGTTTATCTCGGAACTAGCGTCGGAAATTTGCGGGTCGTTAGGTGCGATATTATCCCAAAATATATTATTAATGATCATTCTATTAGAGCCCCCATCACTGCAATACCCGCCGCCATAATAGCCGGCAGAATTTCCTGCAAGAGTGTTGTTTATAATAGTTCCCGAACCATGGATTCCTCCGCCATTAATAAAGGCGCTGTTATATATTATCAGATTGTTCATGATAATTGCTGTTGAAAATGGAAGGTCGATCCCACCGCCGTCGCTATTTGATGAGTTCAATTTGATGACGTTAGATTTGATAATTGCGTTAGAATAATGGCATTGAATCCCACCTCCAAGACCAAGATTGCCGCTGTCCGGATTGCAGGTATTACCTTCTATAATATTATCAATTATCTGGACATTGGCGTTATAGCAATATATACCACCCCCCCTTGTGGGCCAAACGATCCCCGTCGCGGAATTATCGACTATTCGATTGGATTTAATAATCACATTTCCGGAAACGCAGATTATGCCCCCGCCGCCGTATTCGGCTTCGTTATTTTTGATTATGTTATGGGATATAGTCGGATTAGAGTTAGCGCAACTTATCCCTCCACCGAGAAATGATTGTCCGTTTTGAACCGTAAAGCCGCATACGCCAGTTCTTTCTCCCTCGGCGCCATTAATAGTAATAACAGAGGCGTTGGAATCTCCATCGATTATAGTCTGCGAGATAAATGATGTGTCTTCGCCGAAAATAAATTGCGAAGCTAGTAATATACTACGCCCATTGAAATTTATGTTCTCCATATATGTACCGGGGCTAACAAGAACCGTATCGTCATATGCGCTGGAATCAATGGCAGCCTGAATCGTGGAATAATCCGCCGGGACATTTATTATTCTCGCATGAAGCATGACCGCAGAAGATATCACCACTATCAAAGCTATAATAAATCTTTTCATGCGCCCTCCAATTCGGCTGGCTCGATCATTACTTCAAAAGCATCATCTTGAGGCTCTTCGAATTCATTTCACTATTCAGCTTTGCGAAATAGACGCCGGACGGAACTTCTGATGCATTCCATAATACGCTATATTCGCCTGCATTTCGACAGCCGTCGAATAAGGTTTCAACCTTCTGACCGAGGAGATTGAAAATATTGATCTGAACATTCGATGATTGGGAAATCGAATATTTAATAGTTGTCGAGGGGTTAAAGGGATTGGGATAATTTTGGAACAATCCTGTTCGTAAAGGTAATTGCACCAATTGATCTTCGATATCGGTCGCTATAGAGTCTCGTCCGCCATAAGCTCCCATATCGCTTCGAGAGGTACCAAGGCCCCATTGGCAATCCAAGAATAGGTCCAGAATAGCCGGATTGCCAGCATCTATACACGGGGAATTGTCGGGATCCCCGCAGGATGCGGACATCAGATGAAAATCGCCATTAGTCGGGTCGCGGAACACAGGATCAAGATTGATATTGCCATTGCCATCGTATCCGCCCATGATATTATTGTAAGCGACAGTATCATTAGATGAGTAAAAATGAATCTGATCAGGGAGATTATTCCAGATTATATTGTTTGCTATAGAAATGTTCGAATAATTTGTGACAATTCCTCCGCCGATGGAATTATTATATATGACGTTGTTTTCTATCGAGGTAGATGATGATGACACGCATTTTATGCCCCCACCTCCCATGTCGCCCAGATTATCGATAATTATATTTCCCTGAATATACCCGAAAGTGATTCCGTAAAGATAAATTCCCCCTCCGCCCCAACCGTCTTCGCCAGAGAATCTTGCCTGATTATTTTTAATAATATTATTTCGTGCGTATAGTCCCGAATTCGAACAATATATTCCCCCACCGTCACCTGCTCGGTTATTCATTACGACGCAATTAGAGATTACGCAAAATGAGTTGTCTTCGCAGAAAATGCCTCCTCCTTGAGCCGGGAAACCAGCCGCAACATTTTCTCTAATAATATTATTTCTTATGAATACATTTCTTCCCCGGACATGGGTACCTCCCCCCGCGCCTCGCCCTCTCTGCACCGTAAATCCGGTAATATCAATATCCTCATTCCCTGCTGGTACCGTGATTACTGTGCTGCTTGAGTCTCCATCTATTATTGTGGAGGCAATGAAGGAGGTATCGCCGGTGGTCAGAAAATATGATCCCAGAGTCATCCCGTGTTCATTCAGGACGAGATTTTCTACATATGTCCCCGGCTGCACAAGAACAGTGTCGCCACTGGTAACTGCATTTATTCCAAGTTGGATAGTCGCGTAATCTGCAGGGATATTGATTATCCTCGCCTGAATAATAGCCGCAGACGATAATACCATCATCACAGCTATAATAAATCTTTTCATGCGCCCTCCAATTTGGCTGGCTCGATTCACAAGTAGTTGCTCTTTTGATTAAATATAGGCCGGCAATGAGATGATGTCAATAAAAAAGTGGCAGGAGTGGAACACTCCTGCCATCTTAAAAAACTATTCGGCAGGAGTCTGCGACTCCTGCCCTACATGTCTATTTCGATGTGTATTCGCTGGCGCCCAGGGCCGCCTGAGCCGCCGCCAAACGAGCTATCGGCACTCTGAATGGCGATGCCGAAACATAACTCATGCCAATACTATGGCAGAAATGAATCGAGGCCGGATCGCCGCCGTGCTCGCCGCAGATCCCAACTTTCAAATCGGGACGAGTCTTCCGTCCTTTTTCAATCGCCATCTTTATCAGCTGACCGACTCCCACCGTATCTAATGTTACAAACGGGTCCTTGAGTATTATGCCCTTGGCCAGATAGACTTTCAAAAATTTACCGGCGTCATCGCGCGAGAATCCAAATGACATCTGAGTCAGATCATTGGTGCCGAAGCTGAAAAATTCGGCGTCATTGGCGATCTCATCGGCTACGAGTGCGCCGCGCGGCACCTCTATCATTGTCCCGACCATGTATTGAACTTCGACTTTGTATTTCTTCATTACCTCTTCGGCGACCCTGATGACAATATCTCTTTGGTGCTTCAACTCAGCCGGGATACCTACCAGTGGTATCATAACCTCGACGACCGGCGCCTTGGCCTTGCGCCCGCGTGCTACTTCGCATGCGGCCGAGAAAATCGCGCGAGCCTGCATTTCGGTTATTTCGGGATATGTTATGCCAAGTCGGCAGCCGCGATGTCCCAACATCGGATTGAATTCCTTCAGCTCGTCGATACGAGCCAATATTTTCTCCCTGGCCTTAATCTCGTCTTCCCAGGCATCCTTTTTCTTGAGAGCGTCAATTTCCTTCTGGACATCGGCCTTTTGTGGAAGGAATTCATGCAACGGTGGATCGATCGTACGAATCGTAACCGGCCTGCCATCCATCGCCTCGAAGATTCCCTTGAAATCGTCCTTCTGGAATGGCATCAATTTGTCCAACGCCTCCCTGCGGGCGATTTCATCGTTGGCGAGAATCATCTCCTGTACAATCGGGATTCTCGCGGGATCGAAAAACATATGTTCGGTACGGCACAGCCCGATACCCTCGGCTCCGAATGCAACCGCCTGAGCGGCATCGGCCGGTGTATCGGCATTAGTGCGGATTTTCAATTTGCGAAGCTCGTCGGCCCATTTCATGAATATACCGAATTCGCCCGAGAGCTCCGGTGCGATTGTCGGAACCTGACCCAGGATTACCTCGCCCTTGGATCCATTCAATGTGATCTGGTCGCCTTCTTTCACGACATGATTTCCGACTATGAATTTTTTATCGACTTCATATACTTTGATATCCTCGACACCGGCCACGCAGCATTTTCCCATACCACGAGCGACTACTGCCGCGTGAGATGTCATTCCGCCACGTGAAGTCAAAATTCCCTGAGCGGCATTCATGCCGTGGATATCATCGGGATTGGTTTCTTGTCTGACAAGAATAACAGCCTTGCCGGCTTCGGCATAACGGACCGCGTCGTCGGCGGTGAATACCACCATTCCGCTGCCTGCGCCTGGAGATGCCGCCAACCCCTTCGCGATAACATTCAACTGCGCCGATGGGTCAATTCTCGGATGCAATAACTGATCGAGCTGCATCGGTTCAACTCGCATGATGGCTTCTTTTTTTGTGATCAAGCCCTCATTGACCATGTCGACTGCGATTTTGACAGCCGAGGCGGTGGTTCTTTTGCCGGTTCTGGTTTGCAGAAGGTATAATTTCCCTTCCTGAATAGTAAACTCGAAATCCTGAACGTCTCTGTAATGCTTTTCAAGCTTATCTGTAATCTCTTTTAGCTGTTTATAGACTTTAGGCATTTCCTTGGCGAGATGCGATATATGCTTGGGTGTTCTGATACCTGCGACCACGTCTTCGCCCTGAGCGTTGGTCAAATATTCTCCATAAAACTCTTTTTGGCCCGTCGATGGGTTCCGTGTAAATCCTACACCAGTCGCCGATGTCTCACCCATATTGCCAAAAACCATCGCTTGGATGTTAACTGCCGTGCCTAAGTCGGTCGGAATTTCGTTTAGCTGACGATATGTTATGGCTCTTGGGTTATTCCACGATTTGAATACAGCATCGCGGGTTCGATTGAGTTGCTCCATAGGATTTTGAGGAAAGTCCTCGCCGGTTTTTTCTTTGATTAGCTCTTTGTATCGATTAATGATGGTTTTTAGATCGTTGACATTTAATTCGGTATCGAGTTTGATCCTCTGTTTCTTTTTCCGGTCTTCGAGAACATGCTCAAACTCGGATTTGTCAATGCCCAGGACAACATTTCCAAACATCTGGACGAATCGTCGATAAGAATCATAGGCGAAACGTTCATTCTCCGTCTTTTTGATTAATCCTACCAATGTCTCATCGTTAAGTCCAAGATTAAGTACTGTGTCCATCATTCCGGGCATGGAGAATTTGGCGCCTGAACGTACTGAAACCAGAAGGGGAGCTTTGGCGTCTCCAAACCCCATACCGGACGCTTTTTCGAGCTTGGAGATATATTTCAGCATCTCAGCCTCAAAGACATTCGGCATGGTCATATGATTTTGATAGAATAGTTTGCAAGCCTCGGTTGTGATTGTAAATCCGGGCGGGACCGGTACTCCGGAATTGGTCATTTCGGCGAGCCCAGCGCCTTTTCCTCCGAGGAGGTCCTTCATCTTGCCGTTCCCCTCGGCTTTTCCTTCGCCAAAGAAATATAGAAACTTGCCGGAAATCTTTACGACAGGCCTATCGAAATCATCTGCCTTTTTGGCAGTTGCTGGTGTGATATTCGTTGTCTTTGATTTGATTTTTAATGCCTTTTTGGCATTCGATGGCTTTGAAGAAGGGGCTTTAGTCGCCTTTTTCCCCTTATCTTTGCCTGTCTTATTTGCTGCCATTAACGCTCCTTATTTTAAAGTCATACTATTCAATCATTTATACTGCCTCAAAGTATATTGTCGGAATAAAAAATGTGCAAGTGAAAAAATATTAATTGACAGCCGAATTATCGACAATGACAATTCGAGTTTGGGCGATGGCATGGCTCCGTTAACTAAATTATCAGCCCAGTTCAATCATTAATAAATCAAATCGATGTTGTGGCAACATTCATTACACAATTTTCGTAACCAATATGAATGGTGGTAGATTATTATTTTCGCAAAATCATTGATTTTTCGAAAAGGAATACTACATTTATTTTAGTCCAAAAAATCTCGCCGGATTTACATCATTGAATACTTCATCAGAGGCTGGCCGTTCTTGGAAAAATTATCTGGAAGGAGGGAATTGCGCAATGATCAATATTCCCGATAAAAAATTTCCAAAACATGAAGTACAGAGGAGGAGCAGATGATTCGCAGAAGATCTTCAGTGTTGATGCTTTTGACGGCGTTGATTTTTGTTTCACAATCGCTGATTGCCCAGGCCCAAGATTTTAATTTCACATGCAAAACGCCGGAAGCGCTCAAGTATCTTCAGCAGGGTATCGAAAAGAATGACGCTTTCGCATTCAATGAGGCGAACGCGTTATTTGAAAAAGCAATTAAGGCCGACCCCGAATGTGCGATCGCGTATTATTTTTCATCGTTAACATCCACGAATAACGAAGCCTTCCTAAAGAAACTGAATAAGGCAGTGGAGTTATCGGTTAACGCGTCAGAACCGGAACACGTTTTGATTCTCGCGCAGAAAAATGCTACCGATGGCCGTGCCGACCTTGCCCGCGGCCATTTTGACCAATTGATCGGGTTTTTGCCTGAAAGTCCGCGGGCACACTATTACTACGGCGGATTTCTCTATGGCATGGGAGATTGGGCCAACGCCGAAAAGCAGTTGAGAAAATCGACCGAGATTAATCCCGACTATGCCTTAGCATTCAATATGCTTGCCTATACACTTTCCAATCAGGGAAAATATCAGGAAGCTATCGACGCCTTGAAGAGATATGCCGAACTCAGGCCCAACGAGGCAAATCCGCATGATTCAATGGGTGAAATATATCTATGGATGGATGATCACAACAATTCCATCGGCGCGTATGCAAAATCATTGGAGAAGGATCCCAAATTCACCTTATCACTGCTCGGAATCGGGCATAATTATCTTTTTATGGGAGATTTCGAAAAGGCCCGGCAGCACTATGATAAATATATGGCTCAGGCACAATCGGTAGCCGACACCAATACGGCATACTACTGGAAGGCGACATCGTATAGCCACGAGAAAAAGTACACCAAGAGTATTGTTGTCTTAAAGGAACAGCTCAAATTCGCGCGCGCCCATAAAGATATCTACACCGAAATTGGAATTCACGGGCTAATGGCCGAAATCTATCGCGAGATCGGAGATCTGGATAATGCCCTGCGCGAAGCCCGTAAAGAGCATTCGATGGCACAAAAACCCGAAATCGACAAAGGACTTGGCCGATGGATTTATTCGCGATGCGGATTACACGGAAGCGATTGTTTTGACTCGTCAACAAAAAGATAAGATGGCCGAGGCCCGAATCGAGGACTATAAAAAATCGGCGGAAGAATCAAACAATATCAACATCAAGGAAAGCTATCACGCGCTCGTGGGAGTTGTGGCGTATTGGAAACGAGATTACAAAACTGCCACGAAGGAACTAGTGCAAGCCGATTCCAAGGACCAATTCGCCAAACATTATCTGGCGTTGACATACGAAAAAACCGACAGGGTCGCCGAGGCTAAGAAGCTTTATGCCGAAATCACCAATTTTAATCAGAACAGCCTGACGTTTTCATTGGTGAGATCGGTAGCGATGGGGAAGATTTAGTTTGTTAATATGGCTGTCGGATCAGGCGACCCGACAGCACCGATCAATAGGGTACGGCGAACCAACAGCACCGATTAATCGGGTGAAGTGAGTAGATAGCACTCCAAGTTAGACCTAAGAGTGTCGTCAGGTCGCCCGACCTGACGACAAATGCGGCGGTTTGGGTATGGTGAGCCGACGACACGGGGAAGATTTAGATAGTTAATACGCAGTCGGGTCAGGCGACCCGACTGCACCGATTAATCGAGTATGTCGACCCGACAGCACCCATAACGTTTTCATTTTATTGACTATCATAAATTAAATAGCTATATAATTCGTAATATGACTGTCGAACCGAATTATAAATATGCGCCGGTATATTGTTTTACATCGGATATGGACTGGGCCAGCAAGGCGGCGTTGGAAATACAGCAAGCCATCTATGACAAACACGAAATCAAGGCCACGTATTTTGTAACTCACAAGAGCGGCTTGATCGATCAGTGGCGCAAAGCGGGCAAAATAGAAACCGGTATTCATCCCAATTTTCTAAAAGGTAGCAGTCACGGCAAAACATATGATGAGGTTATCGATTCTGTATTTCGGTTTGCGCCGGGTGCCCGATGTTTTCGAGCGCACCGATGTTTCGATAACGCGATTATCACGGAAATGCTGGCCAAACGAGGCATATTATTCGATTCCAATTTGATAACTGATTGCCAGCAGGATATCGCACCGCTCAAGCATGAGTCGGGGATCGTGAGATTCCCCTGCTTCTGGGAGGATGGTATTCATTTCAAATGGAACCGCAACTGGGATTTTTCGCAATTTACCAGGCAATTCAGCCAGCCGGGGATAAAGATTATCAGCGCTCATCCAATGATTACCGCCATGAATGTTACATCGGCGGCGGCCTGGGCCGATTTGAAGATCAAATTCCCGCCCGACAAATGGATCCGTATGTCCGAAGCACAGATTAAATCCAATACTTTTCCCGGAATGGGTCCGGCATCCTTTTTGGATGAGATGATAAGATTTGTCCGTTCAAACAAATTTACGATCATGACAATGGAAGAGCTTTTTCAGAATTTTGGTAATTGAATTAGTGAATAATAATTCTGACGCGGCGAGATATTTTTGAATGAAATAAAGCCAGAGCGAAAAGCTCTCGTCCTCGGGACCGATTTTAAGAATTATAGAAGCTGCCTGACTATTATTCGTTCGCTTGGACGAAAAGGAATACGGGTTCATCTCGGATGGTCTCATCACGAGGGTATCGCCCGTCATTCCAAATATGTGAAATATATTCACGAACTCCCAGCCTATACAACTGACAATAATTACTGGAAAGACGAACTGATCGCCTTAATCGAAAAAGGGAAATTCGATTTTGTCGTGCCTGTAAATGAGCAAGCCTCGACGCCGCTTGAATTACACCGCGCTGATTTCGAAAAATATCCATCGGTCTATCTCTTGAATCAAAAAGCATATGATGTCGTCTTCGATAAATTCAAGACCGATGACCTGGCTCATTCACTGAATATTCCGATGCCGAAAGAGCGAAGGGTCCGCGATCTAGCCGAAATCGATTCGATACTGGGCGATTTTGCTTTCCCGATTGTCTTGAAGCCGCGCGCGTCATTTGACAAGCGCGACCTTAAAAGAAAAATGTATGTATATAAGGCATACAATGCGAAAGAACTGAAGACAAGCCTGCGGCATCTATTAGCTTTTGGCGATGTTTTAATACAGGAGAATTTTATAGGCTCAGGTGTGGGGATTGAGTTTTTGGCAGATCAAGGGAAGATATTGTTCGCGTTCGAGCATGTCAGACTGCATGAGCCATTGATGGGGGGCGGGAGTTCATATCGAAAAAGCGCGGAGCTCAATCCCGATCTATTGGACGCTACTAAGAAGATAATTTCTCAGATTGATTACACCGGTGTCGGCATGGCGGAATTCAAATTCGATTTTTCCTCCGGCAAATGGATTTTTCTCGAGATCAACGGTCGTTTCTGGGGCTCGATACCTTTGGCGGTGGCAGCAGGCGCGGATTTCCCATACTTCTTGTATCAAATGAAGGTTGAAAACAAGAGAGATTTCGCTCAAGATTATAATACTGATCTTTATTGCAGAAATCGTATCCGCGATTTTGAATGGATACTTAGCAATTTCTCGACTGATAAGACAGATCCATCGAAAAATACGTTGCCGAATAGCAAAGTACTCTCCGAATTTTCTAATTTGCTGTTATTTCGAGAAAAAAATGATACCTGCGTAATCGATGACATGATGCCCGGAATCTACGAGTTCGGACGATTGATTAAATTAATCGCCAAAAAAATCAGAGAGGCGTTGCCTCAATGTAAAATTATCAGGAATTTCAGAGTACATCGTGCGAGAAAATTAATGCGCAAGGCGAAAGGCGTTCTTTTTATATGCTACGGCAATATCTACCGCAGCCCATTCGCAGATAACTATGCCCGCAACGTGCTGCCTGCCGATATCGAGATTGCGTCAGGAGGGTATCTGCCGCGCGCCGGCCGGCCCTGTCATCAACGAGCGATTGATATCGCCGATGAATTCGATGTCGATCTATCGGCGCACCGTTCGGTTTTTGTTACCGAGAAAATGATTCGAAGGGCCGATGTCATATTCATATTCGATCGCCATAATAAAGATTCAATACTGGAAAGATTCCCGTTCGCGAAAAGAAAACTCTGCTATCTTGGACATCTATCAAAACGCGGCCCAGTGATTATCAACGATCCGATTGAAAATAATCTATATGGAGTAAGAGAAATTTATAGAACGATCAAGCAGGCGATAGATGAGTACGTTGATAGGATCAAGAAGTAATTATTAATAGACTCATTTAATTTTTGAGCGCTATTACTGCAGAATGCGCCAGTAGTGCCGCGCCGAATGGTATCGCCATCTCATCGAGCTTGAATTCCGAATGATGCCAGGGCTTATCCGCGCCGATGGCTGGGTTGCGAACTCCAAGCTGTAACATAGCCGACGGCACCTTCTGCGTGTAGAATGCGAAATCCTCACCGCCCATCGAAGGCTCGGTTACTTCGATAATCGATTTTGCGCCATATAGCTCGCTAGCCGACCGACGATAAATATCGTTGATGCTTTTGCTATTCACGAGCGGAGGATAGCCACGGGTGAAATCGAATTTATATTTGGCCCCGAATGTCTCACAGACACCGGCGATGATTTTTTCCAGCATCTTGGGGATTGCCTTGGTCAGATTCGGGCTCAATGTTCTGGCAGTGCCTTTTATCACGACTTCGCCGGTGATAATATTATTCGCTGTCCCGCCATTGATCTGGCCGATCGTGATAACCACCGGATCGAATGGCGACACCTGCCTGGAGGCGATATTCTGCAATGCAGTAATAATATTCGCGGCCACTACAATAGAATCCACAGTCTCATGCGGACGGGCGGCATGCCCTGAACGGCCAATAACAGTTATAGTAAATTCATCTGCCTCAGCCATCATGGCGCCATCCATGATACCGATCTTGCCTGCTGGTACAGTCGGATAGACATGCAAGCCAAGCATCGCGGATACCTGCGGATTTTTCAGGACGCCATGGTCGATTAACGGCTTTCGCCCCACCGGGATGTTTTTCTTCCGATGGCTGATAGACAAATTTGATCGAGCCGTTTAGCTCGTCTTTCAATTCACTTAATATCTTCGCCGCGCCCCAGACAATCGACATGTGAGCGTCGTGGCCGCAAGCGTGCATCCTGCCCATGGTCTTGCTTGCGAACGTATATCCGGTCTGCTCTGTCACGGGCAGTGCGTCCATATCGGAGCGAATGCCGATAGTCTTGCCTTTGTGTTTGCCATTTAGAACGCCGACGACCGCAGTTTTCCAAATCTTGGTATCTACCTGGCAACCGGCTTTCTTGAGCATCGCGGCCATTGTCTTTTGAGTCTGGAATTCTTCCATAGCAGTCTCGGGATATTGATGGAGCTGGCGCCGAAGACGGATCATCTCCGCCGCGTGAAATTTGGCAAGCTGAAGTATTTTCGGGCTAAACGAATTATTTAAATTTGGTTTAATATTCATTATATACCTCAACGATACGAACAGTAGCAAAGGTCATTGCGAGTCCGCCGCAGGCGGACGAAGCAATCTGAAGGATGCTGCCCATAGATTGGTTCGTCGACCGGCGGCTGCCGGTCTCCTTGCAAAGACGGGCAACGGGTTTTTCGAAAACGATCTTTATTTGCCATAGACGCTTTCCTTTTTAGGCAATAGCGCATAACGGGCCTCATACAAAAGCCATAAGCTCAATACCAGAAGGATTACACCGAATACTCCGGAGATTATTATATCGGGTTTTATTTCGACTCCGCCGAACCACTCGGGGATTATTCTCATGAATGGGATTATCTGGACAATCAGCGACCATAATGTCATTACCAGCATGAATATCATAGGGAGAATCGTGAAGAGGGCGTTCTTGCCGGTTTTCATAAGCCACACCGATAACGCCATCAATATCAGACTTGCCAGAAGCTGATTGCTGGTGCCGAATATCGGCCAGGCTACCAGATACCCTTTTTCCTTTGTGAGCAATAAGAATACTACCGGAATAACAAGGGTCGCCAATGTCGCAATTACGGCTCCGCTGCGGCCCTTTAGTCCGAATATTTCTTGAAAGATGTAACGGCCCAGACGAGTGCAGACATCCAGAGTATCATAAACAAATGTCGAGAATGCCAATAAAGCAAATGGGAACGCGATCTTGAATCCGACACCAATCAGGCCCAAATATTTTGCGAGACCGTTGGCATAGATAAGATTTGGGTCGCTCTTGAGCATTTCGGAGCCAACCGGTAGCATCATCACTGTCGCTAATGCCAGCACGCCTACTAATCCCTCGAGAAGCATGGCGCCATAGCCGACCTTGCGGGCATCGGTTTCTTTATATAGCTGTTTCGATGTCGTGCCGGATGATACAATTCCATGAAATCCGGAGCACGCTCCGCAGGCCACTGTAATGAATAAAATCGGAAATATCAGCTTACCATTCGCAATACTCGACATGCCGGACAGATTCAACGCCGGATATTGTACTGAGAATCCGCCGAATAACGCGCCGATTAATCCGACTGCGATTGTCAGATATAATAACCATCCGCCAAGATAGCCGCGCGGCTGAAGCAAAAGCCACATCGGTATGATCGAGGCGATAAAGCAATAGGCCAGTAGGATCAAGTCCCATTGTTTGGTGGGAATACTGCCGAAGAATGATAATATCGATGCGGGCATTTGAGGGCCGACCCAGACTATAAATAATACGATAGGTAGAAATATCAATGTCGCGATACCGACTTTGACTTTGAATTTATATAGTAGAATCCCCATCACCATTGCTACGAGGATATACAATATCGATGATGCCGCCACGCCGGGCCCGTAGGCATCACCTGCCGCGACCGTCTTGAATGTTTGCGCAGTGATATCGGTGAATGCTATGATTACATAGACCAATGACAGCCAGACGAATATCAAAAACAGTATATGCGATGTCCGCGACATATTGCCTTTGACTATTTCCGCAATCGATGTTGCCTTATGTCTAATCGATGCTACCAGGCTTGAGAAATCATGCACGCCGCCGATAAAAATCGATCCGAGCAATATCCATAAAATCGCCGGAAGCCATCCAAACCAGATTGCCGCTAATATTGGTCCCACAATCGGGCCCGCGGCCGCTATCGCCGAAAAATGCTGGCCCAAAAGCAGGCTGGCTTTGGCTGGAACAAAATCGACTCCATCATTGATCTGGCAGGCGGGAGTGGGATTGGCATCATTGAGCTGAAATTTGTTTGACAGAATTTTCCCGTAAGTCAGGTATCCGGCAAGCAGCACGATCATAGAAATAACGACTACTAATGCGATCATTGAGTCCTCCATGTAAGCATTGCGGATTAATGATAATATATGGCAAGAATAAATGCAAATAATGAGAGCGAAATTAGAAGACCTATTATGCGATAAAATAGAGTAGGCGATTTTTGTTATTGTTGCGCGTCAGGGCTTGCTCTAACCGCAAACGAAGAAAGGATGCGGTCACGGTAAACCGTGACTCGCAGGAATTACCTGTCTTTGCTAGTCCGTCAATGGCCGGATTTACAATCCGGCAGCTGCCGGACAAAGCAATGACCGCGGAGGGGTGTCAGTTATGCCGGGCCGACACATAGGTCGGCCCCTACGATAACCTGTCATTCCGCATCCGTCAGTCGCCGGACTCAAGAGAGCTTGATGCGGAATCTATCTTTGTTTAACCGGGAAAGATTTCAGCCGATTATGCACCCGGCCAATTATGGGCATTCGCTGGAATGAAAAATCGAAAAAAGGCTACTTCTTCGCTCTGATCGTAAACATCAACGGCAAATTCTTTTCATAGCCGGGCAGGTACCACCAACCGTCTTCCCTGCGCACCATATCCGGCAAGGCATAGCAAAATTCCTTATTGTATTCATTGAGAAATTCAATTCGCAGGCCGGCGTTGATCAATGAATTAATAATGTCAGAGAGCGACCACTGCCATTCGTACGACGGATTTTCGACCAGATGCGATTGATCGGAATAATCGGGATGATGATCGTCCCAGATGATCGGATCGTCATTATGAAAGTACGGCTGAGTGATTTTCAATGGCCCCTTGATGGTATCATCGAAGATATGCATTACCGGATGCGATTCCATCAGATAGAATATTCCGCCCGGCTTGAGAAATTTCGCGATGATTTGAGCCCATTTATTCAAGTCTCTAAGCCAGCAAAGCACGCCTTGGGATGTGTAAACTATATCGAATTGCTCATTGAGATGTTTTTCGAGATCGTAAATATTTGAGCAAATAAAACGGGCGTTGAGGCCGGTTTCGTCTTTAAGTTTATTGGCGTAGGCGATTGCTTTTTCAACGAAATCCACGCCGGTAACAACCGCTCCCTCTCTGGCCCACGACAGCGTATCCAATCCGAAATGGCATTGGAGGTGCAAAAGCGTTTTGCCTTTGACATCGCCGACTTCGCGGAGCTGAATTTCGTCAAGGGTCGATTTCCCCTGCTTGAATTTATCAACACCGTACGATTTTATATGGACATCGGTCAATTCATCCCAGAGGATTTTATTGCCATTTTCATAACGGTTCATGATGATACCTCGAATATTTGTCGATTTCCGTATGGGAGCGCACCTGCGCGAGCGCCGTCATGTTCGGGCCGACACATAGGTCGGCCCCTACACGGGATTATTCAATTTTATTGGATTTAGACAAGTTACATTTAGCACATAATAAACGAATGTTTTTGGCCAATAGGCTTGTCCCTCCTTTTGAAAAAGGGAGGTCATGGTCGAAATGCAAATTTTTGATTGAACCACAAAGCACGCATTTTCCCTTATCTCTCTTCCATACTTCCATTTTTATCTCTGATGATATTAGTCTAGTATGTTTTAGGTCAATTTGAATGTTTTTTTCCGCATTCTGATCAAGAGACAGCCTCAAAAGAAATTTAAAAACATTTCTTTTACCATCATGCCTAATTTTATAGTCAATTAGATCAAAAAAACCCTTTAACGACCAGACTCCGGGCAATATCTTTTCGTAAACTTTTACGGGCTCCACCTCTGCAATTCCCTTTTTATAATTCTCAATAGCCTCAATAAATTTTCCATTTTGCGTTAATGTTCCATTTTTAGTTACACTTGGCTGGTCAAGTGCTTTGGGGTTTATTTCATGAGACGTCTTCGGCTCGTCATGACCTTCGTATTCAATCGTTATTCCATCATCAAGGATATTATCAAGATAAGGAGCATTAGAACGTCTAGACATAAGTACTAATGAGTATTGAGGATTTATTTTGAAATTCATGCCTCGTTGAAGCGTCTGCATTTTTTCAGCATCACACATTTCACGATATGAAAAAATTTGATCTAACATGTCAATATTGAATCTATGATTAGTTGTAGCTCAATTCTCTTAGAGATTTGGAGAAAACCGAAAAAATTGTATGTTTTGAGCTACAAATTCCTATTCTTGTGATTCCGTAGATTATGGTCATCAAGCTCCCACTTCATGGGATTATTATGTATATATCGTCTTATGGCAAATAAGTCTCGTTCATTACGAATAACATGTTCATAATAATTTCTTTGCCAGCGGAAATCAGTACAGCCGTTCTGCCTAATTACTCTCGCTGTTCCAGCCTTGAAATACCTAATATATTTGCCAAGAGCGCCGGAAGATTCAGACAATAGTTGCCAATTTTTGCTTTTTCTGGAAGTTTGCGTAGGGGTTTGATTCATCAAACCCGCTCCATGTTCTTCGACATCTTTAATGATAATTATTCCATGTATATGATTTGGCATAGCAATAAATTCATCTAATTCGATATTTAAAAAATGCTCAGATAATTGTTGCCATCGTGACGCAGCGATCGCGCCATATTCATTCAAATGCATTATATCTTTCATTACCGTGCCAAATTCCTCTTTCATTTGGTGGACGCAAATTGTTATAAAATACGATCCCTGTGTTGCGTAATTGAATACGGGAAGCCTGGTATTATGACGTGAGACGAATTTGGACATCAATTTTATCTCTTTATTAGAGTATAAGTAATATTTAGGGTTTGATAAATCAAACCCCTACAATATATTTGAATTTCAATCATAAAATTCCAGGAGATCCGGGATATTTCCCAGAACTGCAAGGTGTTTTGGGCTACTAATGGCTATCTTCTTCCATCCCCTTCAGGGCTTCGGGGACTGCGCTGAGGATGTCGCCGGCGATCATTCCGCGGGCGCCGAGGTCATCTCTGGCCATATCTCCCGCTCTACCATGGACATAGCAGGCTAATATGGCGGCGTCGATATCCATAAGCCCTTGCGCCAAAAATCCACCGATCAGGCCGGTTAAAACATCACCCGAACCGGCAGTCGCCATGCCATCGTTGCCATTGAGATTGATCCAGGCCTGGCCCGATGGAGCGGCTATCACAGACGGTGCACCCTTCAAAATACAGACTAAATTGTAGTCGGAAGCGAATTCCAGGGCTATGTTTATACGATTTTCTTGAATAATTTCGATAGATTTGCCGGTCAGACGGGACATTTCGCCGGGGTGTGGTGAAATTACAAGCGGGGCGGAATGCGCCCTCAGGCAGTCCAAATTCTTTGCAAGGATGGTCAGGGCATCGGCATCGAAGACTGCCGGTTTGTCAAGTTTATCTAACAATCGACAAATTAGGTCGCGAGTTTCATGATATGTACCAATTCCGGGGCCGACCGCGACGGCATCAGCCCATTTTGTCATTTCTCTGATTTCTCCCAGCCCGCGTAAGGCGAAACAGCGTCGCTTTCGGACGTCGGGCAACGGCTTGGTAATAACTTCGGTCAGTTTCACCTCTAAAATATCATTTAATCCAGTCGGACAACCCAAAATTGTCAAACCGGTTCCGGAACGAAGCCCGGCTTCGGCGGTTAAGGCGGCGGCACCCGTGTATCCTTCCGATCCGGCGAGCACGAGTAATTTGCCGAGATCACCCTTATGCGAATCAGGGGCTCGTCGCGGGAGAAGCATCGCGGCTTCGTCGTCCATGAGGACATTGAGATAAATATTTTCATCGCTGATTGCTCTATAGGGAAATCCAATATCGGCAATCACCAGAGATCCGCGGAATGATTTGCCGGGATAAATCATCTGTCCGTACTTCGGCAGCCCGAATGTTACAGTTAGATCGGCCTGCACTGTCGGCGCGGAGACCTCGCCGGTGGCAGCGTCCAGACCGCTGGGAGAATCGATAGCAACCACCGGAGCTGGATGATTATTGATACGGACAATTATTTCATCGAAGGGGCTTCCAATCTGGCCCGAAAATCCTGTCCCGAATATCGCGTCGACAATGAGCGCGGTCTCGTCGTGAATAAAGAATTCATCGACACCACGAATTTCTTTTACCAGAAGTCCAGCCTGCTCGGCTCGTTTGAGATTGTTCTCGGCATCCCCTTGAACCGCCAGCTTATCGCCTATAATAAATAATTCGATCTTCGCCGCTTTTTCATGGAGCAACCTGGCAACAACAAATCCATCGCCGCCATTATTCCCCTTGCCGCAGACAATTGTCACGATTTTTCCGCGCACATTGCCGAAATGCTGCAGAATAGTCTCGGCCACCTTGGAGCCGGCATTTTCCATGAGGTCGAGGCCGGGTATTTTCATTTCATCGATTGCGCGACGATCGATATTTTGCATCTGATGAGGAGTGCAGAGTTTCATGACAGTATATTATTTTAAGCGGATTACTATGTCAATATATAAGCTGACACATCTTATCGCCTTCGAAACACGGCAAAAAATCATATAATTGAGGATGTCATAGTTTCCGCTTGACAATAGTAGATGTCGGGATAAATTTAGGCTTGTCGAATTCGAGACAGGATTCGATTTTGTATTGGATGGCGGCGTAGCTCAGCTGGTTAGAGCAGAGGAATCATAATCCTCGTGTCCGGGGTTCGAATCCCTGCGCCGCTAATATCTATCATTGATTTATACGATGTCGGCAAAGGACATATTTTCCAAGAAAACAATGGGACGACAACCATGTTATTTTCAATCGTAAGTCTTCAGACTTGTATGGACATAATGTATTTTTAAATTATGAGATTGCATTTCCAATTTGCGATTGGTCCATTTTGTTGTATATATTCCCTGTGGCAGCATTTGGGCCGTACGGATGGGATTCCGGATAGAATATGAGAGAATAGTGCTTGAGTTTTCTATATTGAGGAAAGCGGATGGCAACACAATTCGTTATTCTGCGATTAGAATTGTCGGAGACAATACCGAAATGTACGATCTGTTTGTTTTTGATTCACAATTAAATATTGATTTGCCTATATATGACACCTGACAACGATAAGACCCAGACCCACGTGACACTCAACAGCGGTACGATGGTCCTGCGCTACAGGATTATCGAGAAGATCGGTGCAGGAGGGATGGGGGAAGTATACTTGGCTGAAGATACCGAACTTAATCGGAAAGTCGCGCTTAAGTTTCTTCCTCTTCATTTATATCAGGATGCCGTCTGTCGTGCACGGTTCAAGCGTGAGGCCCAAGCGACGGCTAAACTAAGCCATCCAAACATTGTTACAATCTTTGAAGTCAGCGAATTCAATGGCAGACCGTTTTTTGCCATGGAGAATGTAGAAGGACAGACTCTTCGTGAATTCAGCAAAGGAAAGGACCTCCCGCTCAGCAGTATTATCGAACTTGCTATACAGATCTGCGAAGGACTTGCCAAAGCACATTCGGCTGGAGTTGTTCACCGTGATATAAAACCATCCAATATTCTAATCGACCGGGATGGTCGAGCAAAGATCGTAGATTTTGGACTGGCATCAGTGCATGGCAACGAACAGCTCACGAAAACGGGCACAACATTGGGCACAGTCGGTTATATGTCACCAGAACAAGCACGAGGCGAAGAAGTCGATGCTCGGTCAGACTTGTTTTCCTTTGGTGTTATCCTTTATGAAATGATTACCGGCAAATCTCCCTTTAAAGCCGATTCTGAAATTGCGACGATCAAGAATATCATTGATACAATTCCCGAACCTTTGGCTCGGTATAAGAATAGCGTTCCAGATGAACTTCAAAGGATCATTGGCAAAGCTTTAATCAAAGACAAGAATCTGCGCTACCAGCATGCTGAGGATCTATTGGCGGATCTGAAATACCTGATTTCAACAGTAGATCTTCCGCAAAGCTCGTTAAGACTCAAGCGCCGAGTTCTAGTACCTCTAATTGCATCGCTTGGCATATTAGCAGCAATATTGGTTTTTAAGCCATGGACATTTATTGATAAGTCGGCAGACAAAGCTACGTCGGGTACCAAGAAAATAGTGGTGGTTCCCTTCAGAAATCAAACCGGAGATTCGACATTAAACAATCTAGGGCTGATGATGGCAGATTGGACCAACCAGAGTCTCCTTCAGACAGGCTTGGCTGAAATTGTCCCTACCGAAGTGTTATCTGGAATAGATCCGAAGAGTGGAGTCAAATCGATCGTTAGCGCTACCGGTGCACAAATTCTGGTAATTGGCTCCTATTACCGACTTGGTGATAGCCTTCAGATTCAAGCTCAGGTTGTTGACGCCAATGAAAAGCTTCTTCAGGCGATTGAGCCGGTATGCTTCCCAACTTCGGAGGTGATGAATGCGATAGGAGCTTTGCGCCAGCGAATAATGGGAGTGCTTGCTGTTGTCTTGGACGAAAGATTATTGGGAACTCTCACAGAAGGATCGAAACCACCAACGTATGAAGCATATCAAGAATATATGCTGGGGTTTGATGAATTTCATACTCGGAACAATTGGGCAAAAGCAATAGAGCATTTTAGTCGAGCTTATACAATTGATACAACTTTCTTTGAGCCGCTTGTCGAGTCAACCATAGCATATTATAACCTTGGTCGGCTCGCAGAAGAAGATTCTCTTGCTCAATTCCTCAATATACGCCGTACGCGCCTTGCCCTTCCCCAAATACTGGCAGTTGATATTTGGAGGACTTTGCTCCTGGGCAATCAGGCAAAAGCACTTGATGATTCCCGAAAACTTGCTAAGCTAGCGCCCGGGTCCCATGCCTCGTATGGATGGGGATATCAAGCGCTTCATTTTAATCGTCCGCAGGAAGCCATTGAAGCTTTCAAGACCGTAAATCCCAGAATAGGGTGGGCGCAATTTTGGGTCCCTTACTGGCCAATGGTGGCCGCGGCCTATCATGCTCTTGGGGATCACGAAAGGGAACTCGATGCGGCTATAGAGGGCCGAAAACAGTTTCCAACTCACATTCGAACAGTTAACGCCGAAATTATGGCCTTGGCGGCGCTTGGCAGAGTCGACGAAATCAGAAAATTGATAGAAGAAAGCAAATCTCTATACTCAACAAGTGCACCATTCTTGGGGACGCCGGGCGGTACGGCTCGGATTGCCGCCGTGGAGCTGAACGCGCATGGTTACAAAGACGATGCCGCGACAATGTATGATCAATCTATTCAGTGGTACGAAAGTCGACCAAAGGACGAAGAAAAGCGACTACGCTTTGGGCTTGCGGTGACTCTATATAACGCTCACCATTGGGACAAGGCAAAAAACATCTTCAAGCAGCTCGAAAAAGAATTTCCCGACAATTTTAATTATAGAGGATACCTTGGCCAGATCGCTGCTCGGCAAGGAGATAGACAAACAGCGCTGGAGGTCTCCGATTGGCTGAAAAATCTGAAAACGCCATATCTGCTTGGAGGAAACACTTTCCTGCGCGCGCGAATCTTAGCTATTCTCGGTGAGAAGGATCAGGCGGTCTCGCTCTTGAAAGAAGCTGTCCTGCAGGGGTATGAATTTGATTCTTCCATACACACGGATCCTGACTTCGAGTCGCTTTGGGATTATCCACCATTCATTGAGTTTATTAAGCCAAAGGGGTAAAAATAATTCTTGATTGTAATACAAACCCTCATAAGGCCCCAAAAAGAAAATTTCAAGTATTAATAATATCTGGGTGATTTTGATATGCTGATTTTGGCAAGCATTATAAAAAATACGCCATATAGATGGCCGTTATTACCGGGCAAATATATTATCGGAAGAAATCCCGAATCCGAATATTTTATAAATGATACAACAATTTCCAGGAGACACGCCGAAATTATCGCGGATGACTCCAGTATAAAATTGAGAGATTTAGGGAGCCATAACGGCACTACTGTCAATGGCGAGAAAATAAATGATTTTGTATATTTGAATGAAAATGATGAAATCTGGTTTGGCAAAGTCCAATTCCGAATTCTTACCGATAAGCCCAAAAGCCTTTATGAAAACGACGATAGATCAGATGAGGTTGATTTGACACAACGTTTCTATTGTGCCTCTTGGGAACCAGTCTCGGCCATTGTCACGTAATGTTCATTGATAACCCCAGGACCCTATCGGTTTTTTCTGAGATAGGCAAGATGCTGGTAGTGCCAGGGCTAGATAATGAAATGTATGATCGGGCTCTCGGGATGCTTTCCGAAATCATTCCCGCCGATCGTTTGGCGATTTACTTTATAGCGGATAGTTCTGATAACCTGACATTGGCCAGTAGATTTAATAAAATCAAAAAGAGCGATGAACTATTCAGGCTTTCTCGAACAATCATAAAAAAAATAATAGATGAAAGAAGCGCGATACTTATACCGAATCTCCGACTCGACAGCAATTTCCACAACAGAGAATCTATAATGATTTCGGGAGCGCAATCTATAATCGCGGTGCCGCTTTTTGATGAGGACAAAGTATTGGGGATATTATACGCTGATTCATTGTCGCCAACCTCCGGTTTTAGCGAAGAGATTCTTATGGTGGCAGTAACTTTCAGCAATATTCTGGCGGCCAAGATCAACAATTATCAGCTTCTTAAGGAAAGACGCGCCAAGGAAGTCTATGAGGCTGAGCTTGCCCTGGCATCAAAAATTCAACGACAATTGCTTCCCGAAAAAATGCCTGATATAAAGGGATATTTTTTTGATGCCCTGCAGGAGCAATGTCTTTCTGTTGGGGGCGATCTTTATGATGTAGCACAACTTAAAGATGGGAAAATTCTTTTTCTAATGGCAGATGTTTCGGGTAAGGGAACCAGCGCCGCCCTTCTGGCCTCAAATATTCTCGCATCGTTTAGGATACTCTATAATACTGACCGGTTTGAAATGCGCAATTCTGTATCAATGGTATCAGAACAGCTTCGAAGCCACAGCAGGCCCGGAGATTTCGCTACGCTCTTTGTAGGGATTCTTGATCCTGAAACTGGCAGATTTAATTATATCAATGCCGGTCATAACTCGCCCATTCTCCTGCGGGCAGACGGCAAAATAGAATCTCTAAAATCTACAGGCATACCAATAGGAATATTAGGGAAAGCTGTTTGGGATGAGATGTCGATAGATTTGGACCGGGGAGATCTGTTATTTATCTATACTGACGGCATTTCTGAGGCGACCAACGACAAAGGCGAACAATATGGCGAGGATAGAATGATCGAGTTCTTAAAATCGAATCAGGATGCGAAATCTCTCTCTGAATCTTTAACCGGTAAGATTAATGAGTTTCTGGGTCAATCTCCAGAGGCTAGTGATGATATTACAATGATAATAATTAAAAGAAATTTATAGTTTAACGCGGCCTTTTTATTGCTTTTCCGCAATTACATTGTTTTCGAAATAATGCTATCAAGTCAGATTAACGGAAGCTATTGACAGCTTTCGAACTTTTTGCAGTCATTTCCATATCTAAGGTTCGAATCCCTGCGCCGCTAATTGTTTTTCAAGGAATCCAAATAAGTTAGTTTACTGGATATTTATTTTTATTGACGACGATTTTCCTTCGCTGTCAGTAGCGGTTACGTTATGAACGCCTGTAACGGGAAGGTAAAATAGCGGCATTCCTGCCTTAACATTGCCTATTAACTCTCCATCGATGAACCAGAATATTTTCCCGGATTTTGAGGATACCGATGCGTCCAATAATATCCCTTGTTGCTCCAACGGTATATGATGTCGAATAATGTAGACAACATCGTTATTCGGCGATGTGATAACTGGTTTGCTATCAGCGGAAATACCGTTACAATCGGGATCGTGTTCGGGAATTGAGGCTATTGCGTGGCCAGATTTCTCCAGCCAGGTCGCTACTTTTGCCGGCCAGTCTTCATAAATTTTGCCAATGGCCCTTTTCCCGCTAGAGCAATAGCGACATAATCTTGCTCCCGAAACTGAATCAACCGGGATTTCCTTATGAATATCGCATTTTAATTCGGGGGAAACACCGGGTATAAATAACTCTTCGATTTTCACTTGGCAGAAATCATTGGGCGGTCTGCCGCTGACGCTGCAGACCTGTCTGATACCTACATCGCTTGGTGGCGAGAACCATGAAAAAGAACTCCCTATTGAATTAAATATTTCGAAAAGAATCGGGGCAGCCACCTCGGCGCCGGCCAGATTAGGCGAAGCTTCGCCGTTGAAATTTCCTACCCATACACCGATTGTGTATTCGGGATCGTAACCGATCGACCAGGCATCTTTGCGGCCGTATGACGTTCCGGTTTTCCAGGCTACCTTTGGGATATTAGGAGAAAATTCCCAACTGGCAGGGAAATCCGGCCTCTGCAACCCGCTTAAAATATCAGAAATAATATATGAAGTCGCAGGTGAGAATAATTTTGCAGAATCCGGCACAATAGCTGAAAGCTCGCTTCTATATGGAATGAATATGCCTCCTCTGGTAAATGAGCTATAAAGATTACAAAGTTCAATAAGTTTAATTTCGCAGGCACCCAAAATCAACGATAGCCCGTAATCACTTTCCTTGCGATTAAACGATTTAATTCCGCCGACTTTTAAATGTCGGATCATTTCCCGATAGCCTACTTGAGAAGTCAGGTTAACGGCGGGGACATTGAGCGATAACCTCAAGGCCTCGGCAGCGGAGACCGCACCTCTGAATTGCTTGTCATAATTTTCCGGAGAATATCCGGAAAAATATACCGGCAAATCCTCTACTACCATATTGGGGGAAATCAGTCCCTTATCCATAGCCATCGCGTAGACAAATGGTTTCAAGGCGGAGCCCGGCGATCTGGGTGATGTAGCGCCATTTACCTGCCCCTGATGTGGAATATCATTGAAATTAGAAGAGCCTACCAGCGCCAATACCTCGGCGGTTGAATTTTTTATGACTATTACCGCGGCATTGTAAATTCCTTTTGCCTGGAGATCATTGCGCGCGTTTCGAATGATCTGATCGCAAATGTTCTGAATTTTCAAATCGATGGTTGAGACAATCTCAGTTTTGTAGGGATACTTTAATGCCAGATCGCGGGTAAAATGGGGCGCTATCAAAGGCGGTTCTGTTTTTTTCGCGCGAATTTCCTCGGCCAGGGCCTCATTGTATTTATCTTTCGAGATTATATTCCTTGCAAGCATTACGCCTAAAACCTTATCTCGCGCCCTGATGCTTTTCATGATATTGATGTCCGGTCGCAGCGTAGTTGGGGAATTTGGCACCGACACGAGAAGCGCGGCTTGCGACGCTGTTAATTCCTTAGGCGATTTTTCGAAGTAGAAATATGCGGCAGCGCCGACCCCCTCGATATTTCCTCCGTAAGGAGCCATATTAAAGTAAATTTCCAATAATTCATTTTTTGAAAAGTGTGATTCAAGCTGTATGGCTCGCAGAACTTCAATTAATTTCGATTGAATGGTTCTGGATTTGGGTTCCATCATGCGGGCGATCTGCATGGTGATAGTCGAACCACCCCTGACTCGTTTTCCGGCTTTTATATTGTCGATAGCCGCCGAGAATAACGAATAAAGATTCACGCCCGGATGATAATAGAACCACCTATCCTCGCAGGCCAATACGCTTTTTTTGAGCAACGGCGAGATATCGATTAATTTGACCGGTTTTCGCCAATAGCTATCAGACGCAATCGAGCATCTCATCAAATGCCTGTCGCGGCTGTAAACAAAGACAGACGATGGCCTAAAAATCTGATCTTTCGGCAAGGGGAATATGTATCTATCAACGATAACCATCGAAAGGATGATTCCCGCGATGATTGCCAGTGACTTTAGATAATTTCGTTTTGTCAATTTAGCGAATTTCATTTTATAATCCCCGCGTCTACCGTCCTTCATTCACCGATATAAATCCAGATGACGCCGCGCTAGCGATTGTGGGGTCATACATACATTCACCGGCGATTGGAGGAACCATAAATTCGCCGCTCGATACCGCTCTTAGGGCATATTTATATGTAAACTTGTCTCCCGGTCTCAGATTTACGAAGAGAAGCAATCGATCATCGCGAATATCGGTGTATGAGGCATAATAGTTTGGCTCCGATGTTATATCGACTCTTCCTGTTGTCTGCAATCTGGGATTGTCTATTTCAAAACAAGCGGGCAAAAGATCATTAATAACGACATTTTCAAGATATTTATCTCTCGCCTCCGCAGTAATCCTAACAACCACCTGATCGCCAAGATTGACATTGTTTATATCCAGGGGGTTGCCGTAAATGTTGAGATATTCGCGGCGGACAGTCATTCGATTGTCGAATTCTCTCACTGCCTTTTCAATACTGACTCCGCTGGCCTGCCAGAAGTAATAACATGTGCCTTTTCCTGTGATTGTTATTTCTATATTTCTATTTGCCAACAACGCGTCTTTCACTTTAAAATCCTCGATACCGAACTGGCCGTATTTTTTCCCATCTACCATAATGATTCCTGTATAAGCAGCCTGCTCCTGAGACTTTAAAAATTTTCCTAGGGCCATCAATGCCCAGGAATTGCTTTGGGTAGTGTACCATTCGCCTAAATACAATTTTTCTGAAATTTCCTTAATTAATTCGGGCACCGATGGGTTGTCTGGAGCTATTTCGCTTAAAACATCGAGAAGTATAGCATTGGCGCGAATGTCGGAATCAAGATACTCACCAGTTTGAGGATCATACTTCAATGGGTGAATCTCGACTGGAATCAGCCATAATGCGTCATTTACGCCAGTGGTCAAGGCAATTGCGGCGGCCAACTGAAATCTCGACCAAACCGGCAATTGCTCAATATTTAGTAATTTCAGATTATTGATAACGCTTTTATCGAGTTTTCCTGCCTTGGCAAGCACATAGGAGGCATATATTCTAAGTACGCCTTGATTATTTTCCAGACTCGCATCTTTAGCCATTTTCTGAAGGTTCTTTATCATCTTGTCATAAATGTCATCGTTGACTCCGTATCCGGCCTTCCTGGCTTCGACCAGGAAATGCGACGAATAAACACTTGCCCACGGGTTGGCCTTGTTATCGCCCTGCCAATAAACAAATTCTCCCGATGGCAGCTGCATGCCCGATACCTTCATGATTCCTTCGCCGATAAAATAATCCTGACCCTTGGTGCCAAAAATATCGGGCTGCACAAATTTGGCCAGATCATTGAAATATAGCAGCGGGAAAAGCCTTGATGTTGTTTGTTCGATACAACCATAGGGATAGGCAAGCAAATATTGAATGCTTCCAGATAATCTGACCGCGGGCATCGACGATAATTTCAGTTCGTACTGCGATGTGCCCTCAAGCCATTTATCGGCCATTGATATGCGCGCCGGGATTCCCTCCTTAACCGTCCCCGAGCCATGTTCGGTTAGCAATGGCTTTGCGGGTCGGTTGGCGAGTTCGACATTTTCCATAGAGACTTCAACCCCATTTGTCGCTGTTATTTCGAATTTTACTTTGCCTGGTTTGGGATTTGCTTTGAATATGAATTGAGCCACCTCTTTTGAGTTGTCTTTAATAAAAATTGTGATGGTCTCTTTTGAAACCAATTCAGCCGGACCATCGATCTTCATTGCCACCGCGAAGCTATCGGCCTTACCGGTATTATTAAAGATTACGACCGGTGTGCTAATTCTATCAGATGGCGAGATGAAACGAGGCAAGCTTTCCTGAATGACAATTTTATCCCTGACAGTCACTTCTTCAGTCGAAGAGCCGCATTTCGAACCATTGAATCCGACTGCCATGATTGCCAATTTGCCGTTAAACTGCGGTACATCGAATGATACCATGGCATTACCCGCAGTATCAGTTTGAATTATCCCAGACCATAAGGCCACCGGTTTTACTCTTTTGGCGGAAATTGGATTTAGATGCCTTTTCCGGGCAGCCTCATAGGCGGCACTGCCCGCAGGCGATAATTTTGATTCCGATTCCGAGATGTCAGGAAATATAAGGGAATAGATATCATAAGGCCTTAAGGCAGGTCGTTTCTTGCCATAGAAAAAATCGAATGGATCTGGTGTCCTGAAATCGGTCAACATTAGGATCCCCATGTCGACAGCAGCGACCGTAAGCTTTGTGCCTTTTTTCATGTTAGTCTTAATTCTTATATCAAGCTTTTGCTGTGGTTTGATTACTGTTGGCGATTCGATTTGAATCGCAAGTTTCGCGTTCGAATTATCTACCATTATCGGCGCGATACCAAATGCCCGGGCCGGTGAAAACCGCTCCAAAGATGTAGTCGATTTGATTAGAGTGGCGTAAATATAGACATTAGGTCCGTAATCGCTTTTTATCGGCAATTCAATTTTGGCCGTATTGCTATCCATATCGATGGTTTTAAATTCCAATATCTTTTCTTTTTCTATGGTTAAAAGCAATTTTCCTTCGAAGGGCGCCTTGACGAGGAGTTTGGCTTTATCGCCGACCTTGTATGTTTTTTTGTCCAACTGCAGTTCAATTTTGTCAGGATTAGCCATTGACCATGACGAGTATCCCCATCCGGCGGCGTAGAAATTGAGCACGGCAGTATGAGAAGTTCTATTGCTGACAACTTTAGCTTTGTATTCGCCGTATTGTTGGGGAGTGAATGTCGCAATTGCAGGGGAATTCGATATTGAAACAAAAGTAGAATCAACTATCTGATCTTTTGGTTCCGAGACATATCGGAATATTCCATGCTGGTCCCGTCTGACAATATTCTGGTAAATAATATGATAGAATTTTACCCAGGCGGAATCGATAGCAGTCAAATTTCCGTCGCTGTCGACTGCCACTATATTAAATGATGACGTTTCGCCGATTTTCGCATATCCCTCATTGCCAGTCTTGATTCCAAGATATTTCATATAGGGATTAACCTTGACGCTCTTATAAGCGCTCACCGCCCGGCCCCCCTCTTCCTGAACCGTACCTGATATCATCATCTTTAATGACGATGGCGGTTTGAGATTGGATGAGATTCGATAGTTATAAATATGATTTCCGGCATCATCAAGCGAATCGGACGGCAGATCTACTTGAATTGCCGCAAAATCAATATCGGAATTCGAAAATGAATACCCTGACCACTGTCTCGGGCTGAAATAATCGGATTCGATAGTGATATGGCCATTAACATTATTACCCGCGCAGGGCGGCCCGAAAAGAAAAACACCATTAACCGATATCCTGACTTCGTCTCCCGAAATATAGGAGTCCTTATCTGTTGTCAGAGTCGCCTTGATTCTGTCGGGCATAAATTCTTCGACCTGAAAATTATAAGTGCCGATCACATCTTCGCCAATTTTGGCTTCAACCCGATATCCACCTGTCTTGGCGAATGATGGCAGATCGATATCCAGCCCGGATATCGCCTGATCTTTTGTTGTCAATTTGTAATCATTGAAGCTTCGTCCTTGAGGATCCTTGATGCTAACAATATATGGGAATTCCTGAGGAACGGTATTGTTGACACCTCGTAGTACGCTCACCAAATGGACTGTTTCGCCCGGACGGTATACTCCTCTATCCGAATATAAAAACGCTTCATATCCTTTAGTCAGGTATTGACGGCCATCAACATCGAAATCCGAGGTGTAAATCATACATTCATTGAAATTCAGGTAGGAAAGATCGTTATCTTTGCCGACCGTGATCAGGTATGGCTCGAAGCCAGCCATTTTTTCGGCAATGTTTTCGAAAACGACTATGCCCCGCGAATCGGTCTTGCCGCTCAAGAGTACCTGATTGTTGCGGCTTATCAAAGCTACGTCGGCTTTTGATACTGGCGTGATGCTCGATAATGAATTGACCCAGACCATGAGATAATTATCAGATAGCCGGGACATTATGCCAAGATCGCTGATCATGACTTGTTTTTCGGCGTATGTCCATCGCTGAGTCTTTTCGCGTACCGATACTTTGTAAATTCCCCTTAATGAATCTCCAACAATATCTCCGATATCGAATGTCGAAACGAGCGGAATATTCTTGGATTCCGGCAGCTTGAATTCCTTGAAGAATATTCTTCGACCGACACGGCTGATATCCCGTCCATAATCACCGAGGTAATAGACAATATTATTAACGAAAATCTGCTCTACCTCGATGCTTAATTCATCAATATTAGTTGTCTCGATAGCCAATATCTGGCGGCTTTTCTTGGACATATATTGGCCGTCGTCTATAAATCTGATCAATGGATATAAATCTCCCGTCTCGACTTTTGAAGAGAAGTCTCGGTCGAGAGATTGACCGTTTAACGCCCTTAGGCCTGCCCTGATATTCACGGTATAAGCTTCGCGAGGTTTGAAATTGCCATTGAGTTCGATTCGATCCCAATTTTGATTTATCGTAAAATCTGTTTCCGGGCTGATTGAGATAAAATCCCCGGCCTCGCTCAAGGATGTTGATTGAGAAAGATATATGACAATTCGGCCATATTGCCCCGCAGCCTCGGCAGTTACTTGATTAATGACGAGTGGCACCGGCTTGGGAATTCGAATTTTCTGCTTAAAGTCTGCCTGTAACGGTATCTGCCCTCCGACACATTGCAGGTCTTTAGTCACCGTAAAATCGAATTCGCCATTGACTTCCTGCGGTTTAAAGGGAGTCGATACCAGAGTCAGTTCCGCAGCTGGAGAAGTATCTTTAATTTCAAAATCGATTGGGCCATTGGGGCCCTTCAGATTCGAATAGAGGTGTTCGACCAGCGTCTGAGGATCTACCTTATAATTAAAAATAAGATGAATGATAAGTTGATCATAGAATTTGGGTTCGGGGACATTAACAATTTCGGTATTGACGCTTTGGACAATCAATGTTGGAGTTCTGAATGTAAAAATTTGAGGTTCATTAATACGATTACCGTATAGATATGTTCGATCACTTTTGATGTTAATCTTATATTCGGTAGATGGCGCGAACATAGAATCAGGCATAAATTCCAATTTATCATTATCGATCCATCTCGCTAAGCCGGAAATCGGAGGATTTAATTCAAGAGGAATATCGGCCGTTAGCAGATTCAGGCTGTCATCCGGCATCATATCCCTCGAGAATTTGACAATAATACTCGTCGCTTGTCTTACGGGAAGGTACTCGCTCGGCCAAAAACTGGTTACCCTTACATCGTAATCCGGTTTATCTTGAGGCTGTTGTGCCATTAAGACAGCAACCATTCCGGCAGCAGTCAATAAGCATAAGACAATCATCCCGCCAATTAGTCCTTTGGGATAAAAAAAGCTCTTTAGAAATCTATTCATTTCAACCCTCCGTTAATATTAAATGCGATTTTCCGCCCGTAATAATTCAGGACCTGCGCATTGTTTGATACGGGCATAATTTGGCTTTATATCACAATATGCATAGTTCTCTCAAGCTGAAATATTGTTCAACTTGAAAACTTGATTGTGTCTTTAAAAATTGAAATTATTCTTCGTCGCCAGCAATAAATTTCTACTTATTAAAAACCAAAAAGTTCGAAAAATTTATTTAAAGTGATTTAGCATTAAATTATCTGACAATTATGCGAGGGATTCTCTTAATTAATAAAGGATTATTTGTAACCTGGATTATGGCAATATTAGTCTTGTCGTTTTAAAACAACTTATAGATGTAATTGCCGGCCGCTCTCGGGCGCTCGCTGATACTCTCTGGATTCTCAATGGTGCAGGTCATCGTAGATGTTACGACAGGCAGGTTCAGCCATCTCATTCATCCTCGTCGAGTTAGTCGGTAGCCTCGAAATGGAATCTCAATCCTCGTGTCCGGGATTCGAATCCCTGCGCCGCCAAAATAACAATAAGATATTCATGGAGTTACGGGCACCCGTATTAAACGCATCTATCTGCGCGATCACCTTTACAGCATCATTACAACACTTTGGCTCTATAATCGTTTTGCAGGATAAGGATGTCCAAATTAAAAAAAGCCGCAACTTGGACAAATCGGGCAAAATCAAAAAAGCAGCATTGTGACTCACAAGCCTGAGATTGCAAATTAGCCTTTGGTGTTGGATAATAATAATCGTAATCATTATAAATAAACATTGACACTCCTTTTAGGCATTTATATATTTTCTTCGAAGTTTTTGTATTGCTTCTATGTACCTAATGTAAATTGAAAATTAAATAATAAATTGTTTCCCAGGCCTTTTTACCAGGAGGTAAAATTGAAATGGTGTGGAATGTTTTTGACGCTCCTATTGTCGTGGGCCGTAATTTCGTTTGGCCAGCCGTCTTTGTCATCAAATCAACCTTCTAAGCAAATGATGCCGGCAAGAGCTTCTTCAATGCCATTATCATTTGCCGAGAATGTTGGCCAATTCGGCGAGAAGACGTTATTTAAAGCTCAAACAGGTGGAGCTACATTCTTTTTTTGCAAGGATGAAGTAGCATATTTATTTGTAAGAAACACAAATGAACCTGACAAAATCAGCGAAGAATTTTCGAGTGTGCCTCTTAGGTTTCGCAATCAGCGCTTTAAAAAGGAATCAATGCTCATAAAAGCACAATTTGTCGGAGCAAATCCTAATGCCACAGCAACAGGCGTTGAGCGATTGCCGAACAACAGCAATTATTTTTTTGGAAACAATCCATCGAAATGGCACACCGATGTGGCCAATTATGCTTCTATAGAATACAAAGATATTTATCCCGGGATAGATTTAAAATATCACGGCAACGGTAATTCGATGAAGTATGATTTCATCGTCAATCCGGGCTCAGATCCTTCCCAAATACAAATCTATTATGACGGAGTGGAAAACCTGGGTATTTCCAATAATGGCGACCTGGAAGCACAAACTTCATTTGGGCCAATCTACGAGAAAGCGCCGTATATTTATCAGGAGATCGATGGTACGACATACGCTATTTCCGGACGATACGGCCTTATTGAAGGAAAGAACTTTGGCTTTGTTGTCGAAGGCGGTTACAATCCCAATTATGCACTGATTATCGACCCTGAATTAGTATATAGTACTTATCTTGGCGGTGAGATATGCGATATTGCCGGTGGTATTGGTGTATTGGGTGATGGGAGTGTCATAATTGCAGGAGTAACCTGGTCTTCATATTTCCCGACTCTCAATCCATATCAAATGGATCAAGGGGCCGATGATGTTTTTGTAACGAAACTTTCGCCCGATGGTAATTCGCTTATTTACAGTACATATATCGGCGGCAGCGGTAGCGACTACTGTATGGAAATGTCTGTGGACGTAAGTGGTTATGCTTACGTTACAGGCTTGACCGAGTCTTCCGACTATCCAACCGTAAACCCCTATCAGACTCAACAGGGCGCCTATGACGGTTTCGTGACAAAACTTTCGGCCGCAGGTAACTCTCTTATTTATAGCACTTACCTGGGCGGCGCCAATCGTGACTATGGCCATGACATTGCAGTTGATGGGAGCGGAAGCGCCTATATCGTTGGCCAGACCCTGTCATCCAATTTCCCCACAGTCAATCCAATAGAGGGCAGTTTTAATGGCGGAATTTATGATGCCTTCGTGACTAAGTTTTCACCAGATGGGAGTTTCCTAGAATACAGCACTTATCTTGGCGGAAGCGGCCTGGACTATGGCTTTGGTATTGCAATCGATCAAAATGGTAACGCCTATGTAACTGGAGAGACCGATTCTCCCGATTTTCCTACCATAAACCCTTATCAGACAGTCCAGCCGAATTTAAATGCTTTTGTTTCCAAGCTTTCACCCAATGGAAGCACCCTCATCTATAGCACTTATTTAGGTGGAAATGCGGATGATGTTGGTGGCGGTATTGCCGTTGATTTAAGCGGTAGCGCATATATAACAGGATATACTCTATCCGCCAATTTCCCAACCTTAAATCCATTTCAAACATACCAGGGAGAATGTGATGGCTTTGTTGCCAAATTTTCACCCGCTGGAAACTCACTTGTCTACAGCACATATTTGGGTGGGGATACTACCGATACAGGCGTCCGCCTGGTCGTCGATGCCGACGAACACGCTCACATTATCGGTTACTCCTGGTCGGGAAATTTTCCAACCCTTGATTCCTATCAGATATTTCATGGAATGTGCGATGCAATTGTAACAGAGCTTTCAGCAGATGGAAGTTCTCTCATTTCCAGCACTTACCTTGGAGGAGATGGTGTTGATGTGGGAGTTGATATCGCCATAGATGGAAATGGTAATACTTATATTACAGGATACACGGAATCCACCGATTTTCCCACACTTAATCCTTATCAATCGGTTCAGCCAGGGTATGCTTCTTTTGTTGCTAAGTTATACGATGCCCCTCCGGGATCTTGTTGGCGAGCAGCTATACATTCTGAGGGTGAGGTAATTGGTGACGCGATACATAGCTCAAATGTAGTTATAGGGGTATGTCCAAATGAAAGCACGATACCTGCGCCTCCGCCTCCACCCGAATACACTGTGTTATCGCAGCTTTGGCGACCCGATTGGAGCGGGCCTTATTATCAGGACATCAGGCAGACCAGAAATGATAGCACTTATGAGTGGCAATTTGATATCGATCCGCATGGAAACGTTCCGCCGCCGTCATCAAGATGCGCAACTATCAGCTGGAATCCCGATAGTCTGAGCCAGGATATGAATCTTAAATATATTTTGATTGATGATAATGGCCGGATTGCTGTGCCAGATATGCGAACTATAAGTCAATATCAAGTATGCGGCGCAGGGTCACGAATTTTTAAAATAAGATGCAGTCCTGAAACTTGCATCGATATAAATCTTGCGTCTGGCTGGAATTTAATATCATTGCCCGTAACCCCGGACACCACAACCTTGTCGTACTTATTCCCTTCCGCAACGGCGGCATTTGAATACACAGATAGATATTTGCCGGTAAACTCGCTCGAGCCTTGCAGGGGATATTGGATTAGAGTTCCTGGCGCTGATACGGTTATGATTTGCGGGCAGGAAGTGGGAGGTTGCTCTAAGCCATTAACACCCCAATGGAGCCTTGAGGGGGGACCAAATTGCTGCATACAACCGCCCGCGTCTTGCGGTACGGTCACAACATGGGGCTTTAGCGGTGGATATCAACTTGATAGTTTACTTTGCTCCGGCAGAGGATATTGGATAAAGGTAAGCAATGACTGCGCGTTCGATCTAGAATGTGGAAATTTGCCTTTAACATCGGGTCATCCTGCGGAACAATCATCGAATATAACATCAGGGATAATACTACACGCTCAGGGTGAAGATCTTGGTGGTATAAGAGATTGTGATGTCATTATTGGTGTTGATTCTCGAGCCTCAACCATATTGGCTCCTCCTGCTTCGCCGGAGTATTCTGCCAAAATGGAGCTTTATCAACCCGATTGGGCGGGACCATTCTATGAAGATATTCGAGAATCAGGTTCGGCAAGCTATTATTGGGTAATAGCCATCAATCCCCATGGCAATATCAATCCTCCGAATGAAAGGACATCTGTTCTCAGTTGGGATCCCGCGCAATTTGGCGAAGGAGAATATATACTAAGACAAGGCAGCGATAATACTGGCCCAGATGTTGTAGCCGACATGAAAGCAGTCACGCAGTATCAGATTACGGGCACTAATCAAGATTATTATTTTAGTCTGGTACATCGATTTGATGTCACCGGCGTGGAAGATGGTCGACCAACATTGCCTCTTGAATATTGCCTGCATCAAAGCTATCCGAACCCCTTCAACCCAACGACAATGATTCAATTTGATTTACCGCAACCGTCACAGGTGCGATTGGTCGTGTACGACATGTTAGGCAGGGAAGTGAGAACCCTTGTCAATGGAGTTGAGCCTGCCGGATACCATAAATTAATCTGGGATGGCACTGACGCATTCGGAAATGGAGTGCCCTCGGGAATTTATTTCTATCGCCTGGCTGCCAGCCGATTCTCCAAAACCATGAAAATGACCTTGATAAGATAGCTCATATTGAGTAGGTAAAAAGATTAACCAAAACGGGTCTCAAATTCTTCGAATTTGGGAGAATGAAAATGATAAAAGCGAGAAAATTGTTAATGTTGTTGTCCGTCGTTGTCGCCTGCGTATTAGGGACGGTCGCAAAGAGCTATTCTCAAAGCAACAATTGGCAGGCCACACTTCATGCCGAGGGCCAGGTAATTGGTGGCGCAGTGCATTTATCCGACGCCGTGATCGGTATTGACATCAACGAGCAAACCATTCCTGCACCACCGCCGCCGCCTGAATATACCGTGCTTTTGCAAATGTGGCGCGAGAATTGGATCGGACCGTATTATCAGGATATTCGTCAAGAGGGTCAATTAAGTTACCAATGGCAAATAGATTTGAATCCGCATGGGAATGTTCCGCCGCCACCTTCGAGATGCGCTATGCTTAGTTGGAGCCCGAGCCAATTTAATTCGGTAGGGCAATATTCGCTATTAGACACCTTCAATACGATTATTGTTACGGACATGAGGGTAGTTACGGAATACCAGGTGTGCGGAACAAATCAATCCCAATACTTTATCATTTCGTATAGTCTCAATCGAGCACCCATCTTAAATCCGATTGGGCCGAAGACCGTGTTGACAAATCAGATGCTGGCATTTGCGGATACGGCATCCGATCCCGATGGGGCCGTTCCGATATTAAGCGCTGATAGCCTGCCTCAAGGTGCCAATTTTGCGGATAATCACAACGGCACAGGAACATTTACTTGGACGCCGGGCAACAATCAAGCGGGCAGTTATCATGTATGGTTTATCGGATCGGATGGCAGCCTGGCCGACTCGGAGTTGGTTGCTATTACTGTTGAAGGCGGAGGTTGCGTTTACATACCGGGGGACGCCAACGGCAACGGAGCATTCAATGGTCTCGATGTTACCTATAGTGTCAATTACTTCAAGGGCGGGGCAGCGCCTCCATTCAACTGCGAATGCACTCCCGGCCATACTTGGTTTGTCGCAGGCGATGTCAACAACAGCTGCAGTTTCAACGGTCTTGACGTAACCTACATGGTAAATTACTTCAAGGGCGGTGCAGCTGTCATTCCTTGCGCTGACTGCCCGCCGGGAGGGGCGCTGGCTTCCCCGGAGCAACCGGCTCGACCTGCAAAGTCGCATACAATCAAACCAGTTACTTCCATTAAGACAAATCAGACTGATTGACCTTATAAATATTTGTCGAATGACTAATGGGGCCGCCTTAATCGGGCGGCCCTTTTATTTTGAGGCTGCCTGTCAGTATTTGGGGTTTTTGCCAATTTCAGTATAGTAATAAATGAATATATAAATAATAATGTTTGGTAACTTTGAGGATATACAATATTAGCGACAATTTGCTTCAAGTTTAGAAATTATAAATAGACGCTCAATTTGAAAAACTAATTACTTAATATTGGCAAATTTTCGAAAAATTAAATCTTAAAGCAAGCAGATTATATGTTATTAAGGGTATGATCGGATAAAAATTAAATTATCATATAAATTAACTCTTGCCTATTTTCAATAATTATGCTAATATAAAAAAGAATATATTTAAGTACGGGGCATGGGGGAAGTACTAAATGTTTAATTTCGAATTTTCGATCGTATTAGCTATAGATGTCATAAATGTTGCGGAGACGCAGATTTGTCAATTTGCTCTAATTTCATATTTTTGGACTATTGCGAATAATGCGATGCGATTTATAATATGAATACGATAATTATTAATAACGAAAATGTAATATTTGAAGATGACATTACGTTGGGCTATCCATATCCAGTTAACTCTAACATTATGCTTACTTTCGGGGGACTGAAAGGAGGTGAACCGAAAGTCCAGATTAGTGACTTCTTTGGCAAGGCAATCTGAAATCCTGGACAATCATTAAAAAATGAAATGACCACTAAGTAGTAATTTGAGATGCCAAGGATGGCCTTCAAATTAGGTAGTTTCGGGGGTCTGTTTCATCGTAGCGCAATCAGCAAGGCATCAAGTTAGTCTCGAAAACGGTTACTCAAGAAACCATTTTTCAAGGAAGGGATGACATGAGACGTTTAACTTACTTGCTAGTTTTGATTTTCGGTGTTATTTTTGTATCATCAAGTCAGGCATTCTGGTTTGAAAATGCCAATCAAGCCGAAGGCGTAGTAAATGATGTGTCCTATACATGTTCCTGGGGTGATTTTAATAATGACGGCAACCAGGACATTTTTGTGGGAACTCACTTTACACCGGGTAGAAGTCACCTATATGAAAATATCAATGGCATTTTTACGGATGTCGCGGGGGCCAAAGGTGTGGAATTTCTTGATAAAAGCGCCTTTGCCAGCTGTTGGGGTGATTATAACAATGATGGTTACCTTGATCTTTATGTAGTTGCAGGTACAAACGGCTCGGCTAATGTATTGTACCACAATCTTGGTCCTGATGGCAATTACGCATTCGAATCTGTCTACGGAAATGTTGTCGGCGATATGGGGCCTGGCAGAGGCGCCGTTTGGGGTGATTTTGACAACGACGGCCTGCTTGATTTATACGTGGTCAATGGCTGGGGCACTATACTCTGCAAAATGTTTAAAAATACTGGAAACGGTTTTATAGATCAGCCTTGCGTTCCAAGAGATTATAATAATGCTCAGGGGGTCGCGGCCGGGGATATAGATAATGATGGTGACCTGGACATTATTGTGACCAATTCAACAGGCGGTAATAAGCTTTACGTCAACCAGCTTAAGGAAACAGGTGCGTTTTGGCTTTTTACCGAAGAAGCCGCCAGCTTGGGGAGTTCAATTATACGGCGTGGACTGCAGAAGCGCCTCTTTTTGTGATTATAATTATGACGGCCTGCTGGATCTACTTATTACAGCAAACGGAGCAAATTACCTTTATCGTAATATGGGGGGCTCTTTTGTAATTAGCTACGAAGGATTAGAGGACTATGGTGGCTATGGAGCCGCCTGGGGAGATTTCGATCTTGACGGGGATTTCGATGTGATGATAATTAATACGCCAGGCGCTCCAACAGTTCCAGATCGATTCTACCGAAATATGCATCGCGAAGGATTCAACGGCTTTTTGGATAGAACCGAATTTGCAGGTGTTGGTGACTATGCGTCGAGCTATTCCACCGAATGGGCTGATTACAATAATGACGGCAAACCCGATCTATTTTTGGGAAATGCTACAGGAGGCGATCCTCAAAACCTAAACAAGCTCTATAGAAATATATTTGCAGAAGCGCCCCTGAATAGATATTTCGACGTTAGGTTAATCGGTACATCGTCGAATCAAAGCGGCATTGGATCTCACGTAGTCTTGAAATACCAAAGCGGCGGCAGTTGGACCCAGCAAATGGCCGAAGTTTCCGGCGGCGGAACCGGATATCGTTCACAGGGTAGTCTGCCGATCGAATTCGGTGTTGGGGAGGTTAACTACATTGACTCTGTCCTTGTTTATTGGCCCGCCGGTGATACCAGCATTTTTGAACATGTCGCCACCAATCAAAAGATCACGATCGTTGAACAGGGCGCGTTTGCCGATCATGACATGGTTTGGGATAGAAATGTGCACGGAGATTATTATATTTCCGGCGATATAACATTGAGTTCCTTAAATTTGCAAGTCAATGCGGGAACGCATGTTTATTTCCATAAAACCTGGCGGACGAATTTGCCTGCGAAATTCCTTTTGGGGCCAAACACTGGCTTTACCAGCAATGGAACCGCGGAACAGCCGGTGGTTTTCACATCCCAATATGCTTCGCCTGCCGCGGGAGATTGGCTGGGCATACAGACAAAGTACGCAACAAATATAGTCTCAATGACTCATACGGTAGTCAGTTACGGGGAAATCGGCTTTAACGGCATTGAATATTATACCCTCAGGCCGCAGTCTATGGATTTCAGAGATTGCAGATTTATGTACCATAAATATGCCGGAATTGACTTGGCGTACCCATCTCATGGCACCGCCACTCAAATTACCAATTGTTATTTCGAAAGATGTGGAGATTACGGAATACGGGTTAGAAAAGACATCCAAGTGAGCGACCCGGCCATAGTGATTTACGGTGATACCATTCTCAACTGCACTAACGGAATCTGGTATGTAGGAAATAGCAATAGTACCTTTACCAAGAGACCAGATATTTCAAGTTGTGTGATTCGCAAAACAATATTCCCGGGAAGCGGCAATGGTATTTATGTAAACACTCCATCCGCTACCTTGCTGCCTGCCCCGACCATTAATTACGATTCTATAACCGGATTTAGTGCTGGCATGTACATTGCATTGGTTGATTCACATTGTGTGCTAACGGGAAATAAGGTAAAGCATAATCAGAGTTACGGCCTTTATCTTCAGGGCGCTTCTCCAAGAATAATTGCCTCGATTTCAGGAACTCCGAATGTTTTTAATTGGAGCAATGTAGGAATCTTCTGTGATAAGAAAAGCGCTCCCTATGTAAGAGACGCTAAGATTAAGGAGAATTTACTTCAGGGGGTACTTGTTGATAGACTTGGCGGTTATCCAGTGCTTCCCGATTTTGGGACCGCGATTTCACCGGGTAACAATTCGATAGATTCGGATAATCATATGCTTCCATACTACGATATGCAATTGACCGGTATTCCTCTAACGCAGCTGAATGCTCAGGGAAATTGGTGGGGGGAATATCTTCCCAACCCATCTCAAATTGCTGGCGATATTAATTATGCCAACCCGTTATCATTAGATCCATTACCTGGCTACGAAAGAAGGGAAGTTAGTCAGATTGAACTGCCGCAAGAGTTATCGCTTTCGCAAAACTACCCCAATCCATTCAATCCGACAACTGAGATTTCATTTAGCCTTCCGGCAGACGGATTCGCCAACTTGAAAATCTATAATATTGGAGGACAATTAGTAAAAACTCTAATTTCAGAAAACCTCACTGCCGGCGAACATAAGGTTATGTGGGACGGAAACAATTCCAGCGGTATAGGAGTCGCCTCAGGAGTATATTATTATATTCTTTCAACTGACTATGCGAGAACCTCGAAATCAATGACCTTATTGCGTTAAGTACTAGAGATAAAAGAGGAAAAAACAAGATGAATCCTCGATTGATTGCATTTTCGATTTGGGTAGCGGCCAGCTCAATTTTCATGGCGGCTTAGCTCCGAGAGGTGTAGCATCAATCGCGCTCTTCGATTCATTCAATGGGCGGCCTCAGGGTCGCCCATTATTAATTATTTTGCTTTAAGACAAATTTATTACATGTCGAGTAACTTATTAGCATAAAGTATAAGTCCCCGGGGTTCGAATCACCTTGGGGACGCGCTGTGATTATAACTATATTGCCTTTATAGAACAATAACTGTCAATCGGCATTCATTCTATATCCAACTCCCGGCTCAGTGATTATCATCTGAGGACGCGATGGGTCTTCCTCAATTTTGTGGCGAATCTGGGCGATATAAATACGCAAGTAATGAGTATGCTCGATGGCGGAGATTCCCCAAACTTCTTTGAGCAACTGTCTTTGTGTCAGAAGCTTGCCCGCGTTTTTGGCTAAAAGACTGAGCAGGCGGTATTCAGTATCTGTCAACCTGATTATTTCGCCATTTACTTTCACTAAATGTGCGGCAAAGTTGATTTCTAAAGGACCGAATTTAAATATCGATTCATCATCCGCGATTTGGGATGATCTCAATGCCACCCGGATTCGTGCCAGAAGCTCAGGGACACCAAATGGTTTGGTGATATAATCGTTGGCGCCGGCATCGAGTAATGATACCTTATCGACCTCAGAATCCCTGACCGTCAGGATAATTATCGGAACATGGCTCCACTCCCGAATAGATTTCAGCACTTTAATGCCATCAATATCAGGTAAACCAAGGTCTAAAATAATAATATCAGGGTGAGCCATTGCCGCCTGTTCAATCCCTTGCTTCCCGCTTGCTGCTTCGACAATAATATAACCCTGTGACTTCAGGCTTACATTGAGCAGTCGCCTGATGGCTGCCTCGTCATCTATAATAAGTATTTTAGCCATTGTCCGCCTCGGGTGGAATTTGCGGTTGCGGGCTTAACGGAAGCCGAACAACAAAATCCGCACCACCACCCGGCCGATTGTGCGCCGATATTTTGCCACCATGTAATTCAATAATATTATCAGCCAGCCAAAGACCAAGGCCCATTCCCCCCGCCCGCGTGCCTACAACTCTATAAAACCGCTTGAAAATATTCTTGATGGCGTCGTCGGGTACGCCAGGCCCGGAATCGGAGACGATAATCTCAAAGGATTCTGTGTTTGATTTGATTTCAATTTTGATTCTTTTGCCGGTTGGCGTAGCAATGATGGCATTTCGGATAAGGTTTGATAGAACCTGCTCTATTAGATGGAAATCGACAAATAACAAGGGGAGTGTTTCGGGCATAGACACTTCAATTTTGTGGTTTTCTAATACTTTACTCAATGATTCCAACGTCACCGAAATGATATCCTTGGGGTCGCACCATTCCAATTTAAGTTTGAGCATTCCGGAATTGAGACGAGAAGTATCCAGTAGATTTTCCACGACAATGTTCAACCTTTCGGAAGCATCGATTAGCTCTCTCGTCAATTCATTCCTGGTCTCGATATTTTCAGCTATTTTGTTATCTTGAAGAGCAGAGGATGCTCCAATAATAGCGGTTAGTGGAGTGCGAATTTCATGCGATATTGAATCAAGAATAGTCTGGTGCAACCGTTCCGATTCCTGCAATTGTCCCGCCTGCCTTGATTTTTCATTGAGAATTTCGCGCTCAATTCCTATTGCCAGTTGCCGCGTAACCGTAAGCAGGAATTCCATATCTTCGGGCACCAGCCTCGTTCTCGATTTTGGATTGAAAATCAGCACTCCCACAATATCCGATGTACCTATCAGAGGCAGGTATAAAGCGTCTGCCGAAGGAAGCGTATCCGTAGACCATCCACCAGGTTTTTTATTCTCAAATACATATTTTGCGACGGCCATTTCATGATCTGAAATTCCTTTCCAATCTTCCGGGGTTCCTAATGGGCGCAATGTTTTATTGGAGTCGCTCAACAGCACTTTAAATTCCCCATTTAATGCTATGCCAAGCCGACCGGTCGCAATATCGATGAACTGTTTTTTATCACCTGTAGCCGCTATCGATTTAACGATTTCATAAAGAGTGGAAGTGCGTTCCTCGCTATGAAGCAGCAATGTTTCGCGCCTGCGAATTCTATGAGTCAATATCCCCGTAACCACGGCAGCTACAAAATAAGCCAGTCCCATGATAACGTCCTCGGGCTGTCTTATGGTAAAAGTGCCTACGGGTGGGATGAAGAAAAAATCCCAGATCAATGAACTCAATATCGCCGCGAATAATATCGGCCCGAGTGATACGAATAAGCTGATGAATAGAATAGACAAAAGAAATATAAACCCGGTTGCACGATATCCTATAATCGGATTCAAAAAATAGTTTACCAACGATACTGCCCCTAAAAACCATAAAATATACCAATATGATAACAAGCCGGATTCCAACGTGGGCCAATGGATTCGATGATCGGCGCGATCCCGCGGCCGATCCTGCCTCAAAACAAGGACATCAAATTGCCCGCTTTCTCTGACCAATTTTTCCAAAGGAGTCCCGCCTCCAAATATATCTCTAAACCATCTACGGACAGGCCTTCCGAATATTACTTGGGTTACATTTCTTTGCCTGGCGATTCTTTTTAATGCATCCGCGACATCGGGGCCAGCTGTCAAAATATTTTCACCTCCCAGCTCCTCCGCTAAGGCCAGGTTTTTGGAAAGCTGAATCTTATCCTCGGAATTTAGAGTAGCTCCGGTATCTACATATACAGCAATCCACGGGGCTTCCAGTGCATATGCAAGTCTCCGTGTAGCCCTGATTAATCCCTCGGAATAAGGACTATGGCTGACCGCTACCATTAGACGCTCGGTTGATTTCCAGCCGGCGGCCATTCCTCTTAGAGTCAACAATACTTGAAGATCATTCTCGACTTTTTCCGCTGTTAGTCGAAGAACAATTTCTCTAAGTGCGGATAGTATGTCTTCTTTGAAAAAATTGTCGATAGCCCGGCCAGCCATATCGCCCAGGTATACTTTGCCTTCTTGAAGCCGCTTTAGAAGATCTGCCGGAGTAATATCGATAAGTTCAATCTGTGCCGCACGCTCCAGAAGTGAATCGGGGACCATTTCGTGGATAGCAATTCCGGTAATCGATTCGATATTTTCTTTCCGGCTTTCGATATGTTGCACATTGAGAGTTGAATAGACATCGATACCGGCATCGAGTAATTCGATTACATCCTGCCAACGTTTGGCGTGCCGGGAGCCGGGGATATTAGTATGCGCGAGTTCATCGACCAATACTAATGACGGATGGCGAGAAAGTGTGGCATCTATATCAAATTCTTCAAGCATCGTGTTATGATAGGGGAATTTTCTTCTGGGAATCGATGGCAAGCCATTCAAGAGCGCTTCGGTTTCAACTCGACCATGAGTCTCTACTATACCTATAATAACATCTATGCCATCCTTGAGTCGACTTTGCGCCGCCTCCAGCATTGCATATGTTTTTCCAGACCCGGCGGCCATTCCAAAAAAGATACTAAGTTTCCCTTTTTTGTCCGCACGATCGGTTTTTTGAAGCGCCTTAAGCAAGGCGTCGGGATTTGGCCTAATATCGTCTCTCATTGGCTATTCGCTGCGAAAGTCGAATCAAGCGCCAGATTGAGCTTGAGGACGTTTATCCGAGGAACTCCTAAAATACCAAAATCCGGCCGCTCGATATGTTTATCGACAATATTAATTAGCTTCATTTTCTCGTTATTGTCAAGTCCGCGCGCATGCGCGACTCGATCGATTTGGAATTTGGCGGCTGCAGGCGAAATATCAGGATCAAGCCCGCTCCCCGACGAGAATAAAAGGTCAGAAGGTACTTGGCCGGTTCCGGAGTTTGAATTTCTCAAAGCCGCTTTTCGCGCCAATACCGAATCCGCAAGCGCACGACTTGTCATCCCCAAATTAGATCCTCCCGATGGCAATGGATTGTAGTCGACCGCGGATGGCCGAGGCCAGAAATATTTATTCTCGGTGAATTTTTGTCCCAGGAGTTTAGATCCGATAATTCTGCCGTTGACGCTTATCAAGCTGCCATTTGCTTGAATTGGAAAGATAGTCTGACCAATAAATGAAATTAAGAGCGGGTATATAGCTCCAGTCAAGACCGTTAAAATCAAGAATAGTTTTAATACCTGTTTGATAATTTTCATGAATATCACCTTACCAATCCAATCGCGACGATAAAAAGATCGAGCAGCTTGATTCCGGCAAACGGTGCAATTAACCCGCCGACGCCGTATAGCAATAAGTTCTTTCGCAGGAGGGCGGACGCATTTTGAGCTCTATAATTAACGCCGCGAAGCGCCAATGGGATTAAGGCGACTATAATTAGAGCGTTAAATATAATCGCGCTTAATATCGCGCTTTGAGGCGAATGCAATCTCATTAAGTTCAATGCGGAAAGGGGTCCGATGGAGTTACCCGATGCGGCATAAAGTGTCCCGAAAATAGCAGGAATAATAGCAAAATATTTGGCCACGTCGTTGGCAATACTGAAAGTGGTCAACGCCCCCCTTGTCATTAGAAGCTGTTTTCCTATTTCAACAATCTGAATCAGTTTAGTCGGGTTGCTGTCGAGATCAACCATATTGCCCGCCTCGCGCGCCGCCTGGGTGCCGGTGTTCATGGCTACAGCGACATCTGCCTGAGCCAACGCCGGTGCGTCATTAGTGCCGTCACCTGTCATTGCCACGAGATGACCGGCAGTTTGCTCTAATCTGATTCGCTCGAGCTTAGATTCCGGAGTTGCCTGGGCGATGAAATCATCGACGCCTGCCTCCGCTGCAATTGCAGCCGCGGTCATGGAGTTGTCGCCAGTTATCATGATGGTTTTTATGCCCATATTTCGAAGTTGCGCGAATCGTTCTTTGATGCCGCCCTTAACTACATCTTTTAAATGAATTATACCCAGATAATGTTTCTCATCGGCCACTGCTAAGGGTGTGCCGCCGGAATTCGAAATTCGCGCGACAGACTCTTGAAGCTGCGCCGGGAAGTTGTTGCTGTTGCCGCCAACATACTTGGCTATTGCGTCAACGGCGCCTTTTCTGATTGAGAGTGATACGCTTCCGTCATTGTCGAGAACATCGATACCGCTCATCCTTGACTGAGCCGAAAATTGGATAAACCGAGCCTGACTCGGTGTCAGTTTTTGAGCACGCATACCATATTTCTCTTTGGCAAGTACAACTATAGATCGTCCTTCGGGAGTTTCATCTGCCAATGATGCCAACTGAGCCGCCTCGGCCAAATGCTGGACTGATATCATTGGCGCCGGAATAAACTCCACAGCCATTCGATTCCCGAAAGTTATCGTGCCAGTTTTATCAAGCAATAAGATATCGATATCGCCGGCGGCTTCGATAGCCCTGCCACTCCTGGCAATTACATTTTGACGAATCAAACGTCCCATGCCCGCAATCCCTATAGCGCTCAAAAGACCGCCGATAGTTGTGGGAATCAGGCATACCAAAAGCGCAATCAATACTGGAACGGTAACAATATTTGACAAGTCCTGACCGCTTACATTACTGCTGTAATCTGCAAAGAATTTGAGCGTGGATACAGCTAAAAGAAATATGATAGTCATTCCGGCTAAGACAATATTCAGAGCGATTTCATTCGGTGTCTTTTGCCTTCGAGCCCCCTCAATCATTGCAATGATGCGATCGATAAATGAATTTCCCGGAGTAGAGGTAACGCGAATTATTATTCGGTCGCTGATGACTCTTGTTCCGCCTGTAACCGCGCTTCTATCGCCGCCGCTTTCCCGGATTACTGGCGCGGATTCGCCGGTGATAGCCGATTCATCTACGCTGGCAATTCCTTCGATTATCTCTCCATCCGCAGGAATTATATCGCCTGATTCGCAGATAACGATTTCACCTTTTTTTAAAGCTGAGGCCGGGATTTTCGATTCGACTCCATTCTTATAGAGCCGGGCATGTACTTCCACTCGCGAACGTCTAAGGCTTTCGGCCATTGCTTTTCCCTGGCCCTCCGCAGTCGCCTCGGCGAAATTGGCAAATAATACGGTAAACCAAAGCCAAAGAGTAATCTGTAATTCAAACCCGGAAAAGATCCCCCCAATAAGCTTAAATGTGAATATAATCGTCGTCATGATTGCCCCAACCCATGTTACAAACATTACCGGGTTTCTGATTTCCTCTCGCGGAGATAGCTTTTTGAAGGCGCCTGCAATTGAGCTTTTGAGGAGGCCGGTCCCAAAGATATTTAATGATTTTGCCGACATGACATCACCTAAAACAATCTTCCTGAATTCATCAGGAATTGCTCAATTATCGGACCCAACGTCAACGACGGGAAAAATGTCAATGCCCCGACTATCAAAATCACCGAGATCAGAAGAACTGCAAAAATGGCATTATCGGTGGTGAATGTACCCGCCGATACCGGAGTATCCTTTTTCAAGGCCAGGCTTCCGGCGATCACTAAGACTGGAATAATTACCGCGAAACGGCCGATTAACATGGCAAGTCCCAGTGTCAAATTATAAAAAACGGTATTAGCATTTAGTCCGGCAAAAGCACTGCCGTTATTGCCGGCGGCCGACGAGAAGGCATAGAGAATCTCACTTAACCCATGAGGCCCATTATTCGCCAGGCTGGTTAATCCTACTGGAATAACTGCCGCAATTCCCGATCCAATCAAGATAACGGCGCAAGGAGCCAAAATAGCCAATATCACCATTTGCATTTCTTTGGCTTCAATTTTCTTACCGAGATATTCAGGGGTTCTCCCGACCATCAGTCCGGCCAAAAATACAGTCAATAAAATAAACAGAAGCATGCCATACATTCCCGCTCCCACACCGCCAAATATTATTTCCCCAAGCATGATATTAAATATGGCAACACCGCCCGCGATAGGAGTAAGGCTGTCGTGCATGGCATTGACAGAACCGTTAGAGGCCACTGTCGTGGCTGTCGACCAGATGACGCTATTGGCTACGCCGAAACGAGTTTCCTTTCCCTCCAACGATATTCCGCCATAAGTCGGGTTGCCTCTGTATTCCGAGTAGAGAGATAGTCCAAGCCCGGCCAGCCACATAATCAACATGACCGCGAAGATTATCTGGCCGTGTCGTTTATTATTTGTCAACCTCCCAAATGTATAAGTCAAAGCCGCAGGGATCAGGAGAATAGAAAGCATCTCCAAAAAATTTGAAAATGGTGTGGGGTTTTCGAATGGATGGGCGCTGTTGGCATTGAAAAATCCTCCGCCGTTGGTGCCGATTTGCTTTATGGCAATCTGGGATGCCGCCGGGCCCAATGGGATAATCTCTTTGACCCCTTCCATAGTAGTAATCTCACTGTAATTAGAAAATGTCTGCACAACGCCCTGAGTAATCAATACAACCGCAAGAATAATTGAAAATGGCAATAGTATATATAGGGTGGATTTAACAATATCTGTCCAGAAATTACCGATGACTGTGGTTGTCTTGCGAATTATGCCTCTGGTAAGCGCAATGAAAACAGCTATGCCCGTAGCGGCACTCAGGAAATTTTGGACACATAGACCAAGCATCTGGGTCAGGTAGCTCATGGTTGTCTCGCCGGCATATCCCTGCCAGTTTGTATTGGTCATGAAGCTAATTGCGGTATTGAAAGATGAGTGCCAGGAGACATCCGCCAGGCGCTGCGGATTTAGCGGCAGCCCGTGTTGGAAAATCTGAAGAAAAAAGACTGCAAGAAAGCCCAACGCATTAAATGCTATTAATGCGCCTGCATATTGTTTCCAGGTCATTTCTTCAGAGGGATCAATCCCGCAGACTCGATAAATTGCTTTTTCTGCCCAGCCGAAAATGCTCTGAAGGATGCGATTCTTGCCCGTAAATACTCGCGCAATGTACGCTCCGAGAATAGGAGTCAGCGCTATTAACGCGGCTATATATATTATGACTTGAATAATATCATTTGGCGGCATTATGCCCCCTATTCGATTTTATCAGAATTAATGATCACATAAACCAAATAGCCCAATAGCACGATTGCAATTATTCCTGCGATTATAAAATCCATACAATTATCCTTTGCTAATGCGCTGGCATCCAGGATCATGATGTGATGCCCAATCCAATTTTCGCATTGCGTAGACATATACTAATATATCCCGTAAAAAATCTGTAAATTTTCAACGAAGTAATGTAAAAACTTCATAAATGTCGGCTTTGAAAGTAATATTGGCTACTTTCTGAAAATAAGCAAATTTGTCAGGGGCGCCTTAGATCTCTTTTCAATAAGGGGGAAGCGGGGCTCGAACCCCTGCGCCAATTATAGCGGTCCAGAATTGATTCGCACGCATTTAGATGCGAATGACCTATTGCCAATCATGCAATATTTTCATATATTAATCCTACCGATGAACTTCTTTTAATTTTAAGGATGGTCTCAATGAAAAAAATAGCATGCTGGCTGATGATCTTAGTTTTTTGCTATGGCATACCACTGTTTGCTCAAGATGAAGATTTTTCTAATATTATTTTTTTACATCACTCTACCGGTGGTAATCTCATTAATCAGGGCGCGGTGCGAAGCCTGATTGCGGCCTACAACACTCAGTTCGGAGCGAATCTCGAATTCTGGGATCATGGGTATAATGGCGATGGTGTGCACGACCAAAACGGCAACTATTACAATAACTATAATATTCCAAACGATAATACCGATCCGATTGGTTTATATAATTTGTTCATGCTGCCGGTGCATAATCCGCCGGACAATGCTTTGAGCAGATTTCTCCTGCCTCATCCGATGGGGGCGGATACTGTTACTCATGACGTAATTATTTTTAAATCCTGTTTTCCGGCAAGCGATATTTCGAGCGAACAAATGTTGACTGACTATCAGAATTGGTATCTGGCTATTCGCAATATCATGGATGCCCATCCGGAAAAGATTTTCATTCCAATGACTCCGCCGCCATTGGTAAGAAGCGCCACAACTCCCGAGAATGCCGCCCGCGCTCAGCGTTTCGCGGATTGGCTGATGTCACCGGAATATAGCTGGGCCCATCTAAACATATGTGTCTTTGATTTCAGACATTATCTAATGGAACACGACCCGACATCGATTTATTACAACTGCCTTCGCGAGGCATATGGCGGCGCAGGGGGCGATTCACATCCGAATCTCCTGGCCAATCAAACCGTTGGCCCGATATTCGTAAATCACATTACTAACGCAATTGAATACTACCATAATAATCGATATTTTTTTGATGGCGACTTAAATTGTAATCAAATACCGTATGATCTGTCTGATATCGAATTGGTTCTAGCCATACTGGAGGACCGCGCCGGAGTGCCTGTTGATAGCTGCGTAATGGCAAATAGTGATGTCGACCATGATGGCATGTCTTTTGCGGTTGGAGATATTACTCACATAATAAATAAATCAGAAGGCATAGTCTTTCCCGATCTATCTCCGAGCTTATCCCAAGATTCTCTAATAATGACTCCAGCAGATGGATATCCCGGTGATACCCTGGAAGTTCAATTGTATTTATCTATGGCTGATTCCCTATTAGGATTTCAGGTGGCCTGCAGTCTGACATCCGATTACTTCGAGATTCTTGATTTTACGCAGAATCCACAATTTCTCGGGCCATTATTTGTCAATATTGATTCAAATCGTTTCTCGCTTGATTGTGTCATGTATGCGTATTCACATGATTATTATGACTATTTGCGCTCCGGCAGATATTTTATAGGCAGTTTATCGATAGCGATATCGGCCGATGCGCCGGTTGAGGCAATTGCGCAACTTGATTACTTCTCGGATAATCAGACCGCGATTTATAATGGTATTTCAATTTGCTCGGATTTAAGGCCATTCCAATCTCTACCCATTATGATCGAAAGTCAATTGAGAGTTCTTCCTGATTTTTATTCGGGCGATGCCAACGCTGATAATGCCGTGAATGGATTGGATGTTACGTATCTCGTGAATTATTTCAGAGGTGGACAGCCGATCCCTCCGCCAATATTGAGAGCCGATGCCAATGGAAGCTGTGCGGCTAACGGGCTCGATGTTGTTTATCTGGTCAATTATTTTAAGGGTGGACAGGCGCCATTAAGAGGTAATTGCCCTTGATGTGTACAATTGCAATCTGATTTGACATTCGCAATTTTCTTAAGCAAAAAAATATCGGCCTAATCGCCGATTTCCAATAATACAAAATATTATCTTTTTGACTTATCTGAATAGCGCCTTGATGCGACCCCAGGTTTCGAGTCGAACTTCCGAGGGGCTGACTTCTACATCGCGCCGCTGCCTACCAGCGAACGCTTCGAATGCCGGTGTCGCCGCGTTGCCATTAATGCGAATCGAAATAATGTCGCCTTGTCGATAGCCGTCGCGCTGAGGAGTTCCGGAATCGTCTAGGGGAATAAAGAAAGAATATTGTCCGCCCGATGTTGCTGTTCTGGCAAGTTCAGTGTCACCGACATAAGCGATCACAACCATATTATCCTGGGCCGGTGAACCGCTAATTGTAACTGAACCATATGGCTCGCATGCTGTCCCCATTTCCACCTGAGAATAGGAAATAGAAAATAGACATAAGCCTAAGGATATTGCGATTGCCAAAATTCTTAATACTCTCATATCACTCATCAATAATAACGCCAGATTTGTTTATAATGTCAAGAAAAAAAATGGGGTTAGGGGTATTATTTTAAAGCTATTGTTCATGGCATTTATTCGGCCAGCATGGTCTTATTGGTCAGGGAAAACGACAGGTGCTCTAGCTCGATTGCCATGTTTTCATTGAGCAGGACAACGTCCTCGGGCACCTTTAGATTGATCGGGGCGAAATTCATGATCGCCTTTATTCCAGCCGCCACGATTTCATCGCAAACCTTCTGGGCCGCTGACGCTGGTACGGCAACGACCACTATAGATATATCGCCTTCCTTCAAAAGCTTACGAATATCATTAATATCTGAAACCGGAATCCCCTTGTGATTGGAGCCGATCTTTCTTTGATCATTATCGAATAAAAGCTTGAAGACGAATCCCTGTCGAGCGAATTCTTTATAACTTACCATGGCAGAACCGATATTCCCAACTCCCACTAAGGCTACATTCCATAAGCGATTAAGTCCCAGAATTTCGGCAATCTGCGCTTTCAGGTCTTTGACAGGATATCCCAGCCCTCTCGTTCCAAAGCTTCCGAAAAATGAAAGATCCTTGCGGACTTGGGCCGGAGTCAGCTTTTCACGTTTAGCCAATTCTCTTGATGAAATTGTATCATATGCTTCATTTTCAAGCGCCATCAACGCTCGGTAATAAATTGAAAGCCTTCGGATAGTTGAAACTGATATCTTTTTATTTAATTTTTTGGCATTCAATGTATTACCCTCCCGTTTCGGAGTTGTTGTGAACGGTTTCACAAAACCACAATATACTTAAGCATTAAAAGCTGTCAAGAAAAATATAAACGCTTGACAAAATTAGACCGATTTCTATATTGCGCAGTTAGTAGATAGATTTAGTCGATGTTTAGCAACAAAGCGGAATATGCGGTGAGGGCGATGTCAGCCCTGGCAAGAATCTACCCAAGAGCCTTGCGCAGCCAGGAAATCGCTCAAATAGAGGGTATTCCGGCTCGTTTCTTGTCTGAAATATTGGCTCGATTGAAGAAAACGCGATTGCTAAGGACATCGCGCGGCCCCGGTGGAGGCTCTAAATTAGCCGCAGACCCCCGACAAATCACTATTTATGATATTATCACTTCGGTCCAGAACATAGGGCCATTATATCACTGTCTTGGAAGCTCAAATAGCTGTCTAATAATGAACAATTGTCTTCTTCGAGATGTTTATTATAAAATTGAGCAGACAATCGAGTCACAGCTAAGGGCAATATTTCTTTCCGATATCGCGGGCACATTGGATTCGAAAAGACCGTTATTAAAAGAAATAGAATTTTGCGAAGAATGCGGCGGCGGACTGAAGGAAAATAGTATATGAACAAGACCGGAATTACCAACGATGACATCCTCGCTCGCCTGAAGACAGTCGAAGATCCCGAACTCAAACGATCTATAGTCGAACTCGGCATGGTTGACAAGATCGATTACAGCAAGGGCAATCTTGAGTTATTGATAAAACTCACTATTCCGGGATGTCCGTTGAAATCCAGAATTGATTCTGATGTCCGTAAGGTTCTCGCGGATTTGACCGAGATCAAGCAGATTAAGATATCATTCTCCTCTATGACCGAGGAAGAGCGGAAAAACCTGACACGAAAAATGACCGGCAAGGACCCATCGGAACTATTCGCCAGGAAGGGTGTCGGCAATGTAATTTTAGTGGCATCCGGTAAAGGCGGGGTTGGCAAATCAACAGTCTCGGCCAATCTCGCGGTAGCAACTGCGCAGATGGGATATAAGGTTGGTTTGCTCGATGCTGATATCTACGGATTTTCTATTCCGAGGATATTGAATCTCGATGGTAACCCGACTGTAATCGACAACGCTATTATCCCGCTCGAAAAATACGGACTTCGTGTTATTTCGATGGGATTTTTTATCGATGAAGACAAGGCTGTTGTCTGGCGCGGACCGATGATACATAAAGCTGTCAGTCAGTTTTTGTCGGATGTATTTTGGGATGGACTCGATTTTCTTTATGTCGATCTTCCTCCGGGTACAGGCGATGTCGCGATTTCGCTGGCGCAGATTGTTGGCGAGGCAAACGCTGTCATTGTTACCACGCCCCAGCCGGGCGCATATTTCGTAGCCTCTCGATTTGCCGAATTGGCCGAAAAAGTATCTATTAAAACAATCGGTATTATAGAAAACATGTCCTATTTCCTGGCGCCGGACGGTTCAAGAAATGAGATTTTCGGCTCGGGCGGAGGAATGGAGTTATCCGAAAAACTAAAAGCGCCACTTTTAGGTCAGATTCCGCTTGAAACTGCGGTCCGTTCCCACGGGGACAATGGTGAGCCAATAGTCTTGGCCGAAAATCATTCGCTTGCCGCCGACGAAATAAAAAATATCGCTGGCAAGATTGTGAAGATGTTGAAATCAGACCGGCAAAATATAATTCAAAGCGATAATATAGAAGCAAAGAGCATCAGCTGAGGAGTTAGTTTGAAAGAAAAAGTGGCAAACGCAATTGAGGGTGTACGAGGATATCTGCAGGCCGATGGCGGCGATGTCGAGATCGTAGATATAGATGTTGATCAGGGTATAGTCAAATTGAAATTGACCGGGGCATGCGGCGGTTGTCCAATGTCGCAAATGACATTGAAGATGGGTATCGAGAAAATACTAAAGCAGCAGGTTCCTGAGGTAAAGGAAGTAATCGCGGTTCAAGAAGAATAGTCAGCGGTCTTTGTAGTCTCGACATACAAAAAATCATCAATAAGAATCGACTAACGAAGTTTTGCAGCATATTCCAATATTCAGCGAATTAATATCAATCTTAGCAGGCGATGTAGTCTTGCGCCCGGAATTAAAAAGTAATCCCAATACGGAATCTATCTTCCCATACTGAAATTTACTTTAGGAGAATAAATGTCATTGAGAGATATTATACTAATCGACGAATCTAAATGCGATGGATGCGGCCTTTGCATACCGTCATGTCCCGAAGGCGCACTTGCAATTATCGATGGCAAAGCCAGGTTGGTATCGGAAACATTATGCGATGGCATGGGCGCCTGTGTCGGCGAATGTCCCCAAGAAGCGATGATTGTGATCAAACGCTACGCGCCTGAATTTGATGAAAAATCTGCACAGGCAAACACGAATATCATTCAAAAAACGAAACCCGCGGAAAGAAAATCAGCGCATGATTTTACGGGATGTCCGGGTTCGAGAACTATGTCTATCGAGCGAAAATCTTCTACTACAATTCCTTCAAAAAGCGATTCGGATAGACAATCAGAACTGACTCAATGGCCGATTCAATTGCGCCTGGTATCGCCATTGGCGCCATATTTCAGTGGCCGCGAGCTATTGATTGCCGCCGATTGTGTGGCGTTCAGCGATGCCAGCTTTCACGACAATTTGCTTAAGGGAAATTCTCTGGTGATCGCCTGCCCGAAATTGGATGACTTATCGGGATATATCGCAAAGCTATCAGCAATAATTATGAATAATGATATTCCAAGTATTCGTGTCGCGATCATGGAGGTGCCCTGTTGCAGGGGACTTTTGGCTATGGTGGAAAAGGCAGTTGCCGATTCGGGCAAGGATTTTGAAATTGATTTGGTTATAGTTAAAGTTGATGGGGAATATATTTCATCGAATAGTTAATTCCATATTTTCTTAAATCATTAGACTTGACATTGTAATTTTGAAATCTATATTGTCATCGGCCCGCAAATGTTTTTGGTCGTTCAGATGTGGATTAATTGGGAACGACTTTTAGATATGCAGGGTTGATAAATAAAGTTAATACGACGCGGGGTGGAGTCCGCCGCAGGCGGAGTAGCTCGTCGGGAACGAGCGATAGATCAAAAAATAAGAAGAAACGACGCGGGGTGGAGCAGTCTGGTAGCTCGTCGGGCTCATAACCCGAAGGTCCTTGGTTCAAATCCAAGCCCCGCTATTTTTTATTGCTAAATATCTTTTTGATGTTTACGGTTTATGTCATACGTTCTACTGGTGGAATTCGATATATAGGCTATACTGAAGATCTTTCTAAAAGGTTAGCTCAGCATAATACAGGAATAAGCAAATATACCAGTCGTGATACCGATTGGAAATTGATTCATAAAGAAAATTATTCTACGCGCTCTGAAGCCATGAGAAGGGAAAAATGGTTGAAGAGTGGAGCGGGCAGACGTTTTCTGGATGAGATCGAGAACGGTAGCTTGTTGGGCTCATAATCCGCCTACGGCGGATCCTTGGTTCAAATCCAAGCCCCGCTATTTTTTATTGGCCAATATTTTTTTGATGTTTACGGTCTATGTCATACGTTCTGCAGGTGGAATTCGATATATAGGTTATACCGAGGACCTTTCGAAGAGGTTAGATCAGCATAACACGGGGATAAGCAAATATACCAGTCGTGATTCCAACTGGATATTAATTCATAAGGAAATCTATTCTACGCGCTCTGAAGCCATGAGAAGGGAAAAATGGTTGAAGAGTGGAGCGGGCAGACGTTTTCTGGATGAGATCGAAAACGGAAAGAGGTCGGGCTCATAATCCGCCTATGGCGGATCCTTGGTTCAAATCCAAGCCCCGCTATTTTTTATTGGCCAATATTTTTTTGATGTTTACGGTCTATGTCATACGTTCTGCAGGTGGAATTCGATATATAGGTTATACCGAGGACCTTTCGAAGAGGTTAGATCAGCATAACACGGGGATAAGCAAATATACCAGTCGTGATTCCAACTGGATATTAATTCATAAGGAAATCTATTCTACGCGCTCGGAAGCCATGAGAAGGGAAAAATGGTTGAAGAGCGGAGCCGGAAGATGTTTTCTGGATGAGATCGAGAACGGTAGCTTGTTGGGCTCATAATTCGCCTACGGCGGATCCTTGGTTCAAATCCAAGCCCCGCCTTCAAGCTAAAATCTAACAAAAACATTCCATCATAATTATTGTTGTCGTCAGATTGTTTATATATTAAAATCTTCTCAGTCTAATAGATCTGATCTCGTTAAGCCAAAGGAAATGCAATGAAAAAATACTCGCGATACATTTTGATAAGCCTGGCAATTTGCATTATCTGCGTCTCGTTCGCGGCGAGAACCGAAGCCATGCAGCCGGGCTTGGGACAGTCAAATGACAATTCCGATTCGACGGCTGATTCCCTATCAGATGAAATGCAGATGTCATTTGCGGTGGCCGATAGTGTTTTACCGGGACATGTCAACAGGCACGAAATTAATATCGACAAATCTAATATGGTATCATTTACCTGCTTCGGTTCCGGAAATCTCCAGTTGGCAGCAACCGACCCCAAAGGCATCCGGACGGATTCGGCGACGGCCGATCAAAATAAGTTCAACTCTTATCTTAACGTGCCAGATATGAATATGGTATATATCACATTTGGAATTAACCCGCCAGTCGGTAAATGGATTGTGGAAGTATCCCCCGGCAAAGAAAACGATAAAATTACTTACTACACTTTGACGGCATTTTTCGATGGCTCTGAAATAAAGCTCGAAGTGAAAAAGGATAAAGAATATTACTTCAGGGGTGATACCATTGTAGTGACGTCTATTTTGAAGAAAGGTAAAGAGCCGGTAACTGGGGCGACTGTTGAGGCATTCATCTGGAAAGTGATTGAAGCGATCGATACTCTTGCGATGTATGATGATGGCACTCACCGTGATTCTATCGCAGACGATGGATATTATACTTGCACATATTCTAAGCCATCCTTAACGGGAAGTCTGAACATCTCGGTCAGAGCTCAAAAGGGCGGCTCGGAACCATTCACGAGAAATGGCGGCGTCGGTCTCGGCATAGCTAAAAGCAAGGCGAAGTTTGATGGCACATTCAGCGAATATACGCGGGACACCAATGCTGACAACTTAATCGACAAGCTTTACGTAAAGGTTGGCGTGAAAGTAACAGACCTTGATAAATATAGTATCGCAGGGGAGCTTGATAACAGTGACGGTAAGATAATCGCAAGCGCTTATCTCGACACTTTTCTAACCAGTCAAGACAGCGAAGTGCTTTTGGCTTTCGATGGCAATAATATCTATAAGGGCAGATCAGACGGTCCCTATCATCTCGGACATCTTTCCCTGTCAATTATGGATGAAGAAATGGGTTACTTAGTTGACTATATCGAAAATGCCTATGTTACCAAAAAATACAGCGTCTGGGAATTTCAGGGCGGCGGGCTTGAGATTGCCGGCAATTTTGCCGATCGAGGGATCGATATTGACGGCGATGGCCTTTATGATTCGCTGGTCGTTATGTTGGACGTGGATATTAGAGAAAGCGATTATTACCATTGGCAGGGGATATTGTTTTGCCCTGGAGGCATAAACAATAATAATATCTACACATTCGGCGAAGGCTATCTCGAGGCCGGCAAGAGGACAATCACTATTGCATTCGATGGCGATAAAATTGGACGAAATGGTTATGACGGGCCTTACGAAGTCGATGCGCCTGCGATGTATGGCCAAAAAGGAACAAACAATTTAGGCAGACATTTTCACACGAAAGCCTATCGCGCCGCGCAATTTGAAAAATAGTGGTGATATCCATTTGCCGATTATAGAAATCGTCTGCTATAAAAGAGCGTGTTAAATGAAAAGGGCGGATCGAATCCGCCCTTAATAATTTGTATAATATTCAATAGTCCTATTTCAGCAATAACATCTTCTTGGTGGCCGCAAAATCGCCGGATTGAATCTTATAGAAATAGACACCGGTCGATTGATTATTGGCATCCCATGTAACTTGATGATTGCCCGCTTGCTTTAGACCTTCCTTCAATGTTTTTACATTACGGCCAAGGATATCATAAATGCTAATTGACACTTCTCCGGAAATGGGAAGAGAATAATTTATTGCGGTAGTGCTATTAAAAGGATTAGGATAATTGCGAGAGATTATATGTTTTGATGGAATGTTTATGCCTCGGTCGTCTCCGCCAATACCCTGACTGCTGGTTTTGTTCCATTGAGCCAAAAATGCGGAGACTGCGCTTCCCGCGATCATGAAACCGCCTCCGACTATTAATGAATTATCGTATGGAATTAAAGCAAATACGCCGCCATCCACTCCTGAACCCAAGGATGACCATGAAGCTCCATCCCACGAGGCGACCCTCGGAACTATATCCGCGCCTGACATATAAAAATATCCGCCGGCGAATAGCTTGCCGTCATAAACAGTAAGAGCCCAAATGTCGTTTTCCAAACCATTTCCCAATGCAGACCAGGAATTGCCGTCCCAAGCGGCAACCCCCATCGCGCTAACGCCACCCGCGGAATAAAAATCGCCAGCCGCGATAAGCATGCTATCGTAGACCACCAATGCTCGAACTGTGGGAGGGTATGGAGCGTCCACGCCGCTGCCCAATGATGACCAGGTCGAACCATCCCAGGCGGCAATACCGTTAGCGTCGATACCGTTTGCCGAATCAAACGATCCTGCCGCTATCAGCTGGTTATTGTAGACTGTTAAGGCATTTACCATTGGGAAGTCGCCAGTCATGTTGCAGTCCAATGAAGACCAATCTGAACCATTCCATGCCGCAATATTATTTGCTTCAACTGACCCGGCAGTATCAAAATATCCCCCAACTATAAGACTGCTATCAAATACTGCAAGGGTGATAACGCAACTTCCAACATCTCCAGTAATTCCCGTCCCCAGGGCTGTCCAGTCGGCGCCATCCCATGCGGCGACTTTATTCGCATTAACTCCCCCAGCAGTATCGAAATATCCACTGGCGATAAGTTTATCTTGAAAAATTGTGAGACCCTCGACCATTGCATTTGTACCTGTCCCCAATGATGACCAGGTTGTACCGGACCAGGATGCAATACGCTGGGCGTCTATCCCGCATATTGAGATGAAATCTCCGCCAGCAATCAATTGCCCATTATAGATGCTCAGGCCGGTAACGATATAATTGGTACCTGGATTTATCGATGACCATGTTGAGCCATTCCATGATGCGATACAATAGGCGCCAGTATTTCCGGCAGTATAGAAATATCCCCCGGCGATCAAATTGCCATTAATAATTGTTAGATTGCTGCCTTCATAATTTAAACCTGAGCCGAGACTCGACCACGATACACCATTCCATGATGCAATATTATTAACGCTGACGCCGCCAGCAGTCGAGAAATTGCCAATTGCTATTAGATTGCTATCATATACGGCCAAACCAGAAACCGAGGTTTCAAAATCCCCCGTTATGCCTTCTCCCAACGGCTCCCAGGTAACACCATCCCATGACGCGACAGAATTTGCGCCGACATCGCCTGCCAATGCAAATCCGCCTGCCGCAATCAAGTTGCCATTATAAACTGTCAAGGCATAGGGAGCATTATCCAGGCCGGTTCCCTAAAGGCTGCCAATCTGAGCCGTCCCAGGCTGCGATATAATAAGCTGCTGAGGTTCCGGCGGTATCAAATCCGCCCCCAGCTACAAGCATCGTGTCGAAATTTGTAAGTGCAGACACTGACATATTTAATCCAGTCCCAAAGCTTGCCCAATTTGAGCCATTCCAGACAGCGATAAATGCAGCCGGGTTACCCCCTGCCGTATCAAATTCTCCGCCTGCAATTAAATCACCACCGTATATCGCCAATGAATGTATTCGGCGGTTCATCCCCGATCCAAGCGGCGACCATGTTGAACCATTCCAGGCGGCAATATTATTTGCGCTGACCGAGCCGGCGGAATCAAATAACCCGGCGGCAATTAGCATGCTGTCATAAACTATTAGTGAGTAGACTTGACTGTAGGGTCCGGTTATTCCGGAACCAAGCGGACTCCATCGAGAACCATCCCAGGAGGCAATTTTGGCTGCCAGAGTACATCCGGCGGCCTCGAAATATCCCGCGGCGATCAATAACCCATTGAATTCACAAGAAGCATTGCATCCTCCGCCGAGCCCGGCCGGAGTTGAAAAACGATCAGTCCATAAAGAATCGTTCGCATCAAGGGTTCGCGGGAACGTTTGAAGTGGCTGCCTCGAAGATGAATTTATAAAGTGATCCAGGTTATTGTTCCAATTGCCAATGGCACTGTTCGGATATATACGGTGATCTCCGAATCTTTCAGCGGCATTTACAATCGACGCCGAAAATATTATCAGGAATAAGAACATGATCGTCAAATGATTCAGCGCTCGCCTCATAAGTCCCCTCCAATAATGTAGACAATTTTGTATTTACACTATAATGGTCGGCATTTTTTAATTTGGATTGAAATAAATTAGAGATTCTATGGCCTATTAAGAACTGAAATGACATCGGAAATTCTTCAATATCTAAAAATCGGGATACATAATTTTAATAGCCGACTTATTTTGGGGAAAATTTGCGGTAAAGGCACATCATGGGGCATTTGGATTTGCGTCTTGTGCCATTGATTGGATTAATTTTCTATTTAAAGCGAAGCCTAAGCTTCAACATGCTTGATATCATCAACCTGTTCCTTGGGATCAAGCTCAAGCATGTGATGTGACTTTACCATTTTTGTCTGTAGATATCTGGCATTATACTCATTGGGAGGGATAATTACCGGAATTCTGCCGACAACATTTATCCCAAGGCTGGTCAACGCATTGATTTTTCGGGGATTGTTGGTCATTAGATTTACCGATTTTACTTCCAATGATTTCAACATATGCGCCGCAATAGCATAATCTCTTTCGTCATCCTTAAAACCTAATTGGATGTTTGCCTCTACCGTATCGGCACCGGCGTCCTGCAATTGATATGCTTTTATCTTATTTATGAATCCGATCCCTCTGCCTTCCTGGCGCAGATATAGCAAAAGCCCTTCTTCCATTTCCCCTAAATTCTTTAATGACTTCTCAAGCTGGTCCCTGCAATCGCATCTAAGCGAACCGATAGCATCTCCGGTTAAGCATTCGGAGTGCATCCTGACCGGTACGTTTTCCTTGCCGGTAATATCTCCGCGGACAAAGGCCGCATGCTCCTTACCGTCCATGTTGTTGTAGAATGCCACCACCTGGAAATGGCCGAATCTGCTGGGTAAATCGCCAACCGCAACGATCTTTACGCAAATCCCTTTTATCCCTTTGCAAAAATGATCTCTATTTATTGTAATTAATTCATCTACTTTAAGTTTTGGAATCGCCATATGGTCTCCCGTATTTTGATATTTTTCTTAGTAAAAGCTGAATTCAAATTCAATCTCCATTATTCTTCATTCTCTATTTTATCTCAATTAAGGCATGACGCAAATTTAAAAATGAGATAATCGCTACGTTTCCAATAACTATGAACAATGTTTCGAAGTTTCGATCATTTAGCCGCCTAACCATCAAAACAATATTGAATTTGATTAGGGTATTTACCAATATCAAAGGCGGATTCAAATTTCGAATCCGCCTTTTCAGCAGTCATTTCTCGGAAGTCAATTTTCTATTTTGCTTCTATCGCCTGATTGGAATGTACGATTTCCGGAGCAAGTAATTTATACATCACCGGTGTGACCAAACGAGCCAGGATAGTCGAGCTGATCAGGCCGCCGATGATTACAATTGCTAACGGTGCATACAGCGGCGCGCCTTCTATGACTAACGGTAACAGGCCGCCGATTGCGGTCAAGGTTGTTAGAAGTATCGGTACAAACCTTATTTCGCCCGCTTGCTGAATTGCGTCATCGATACCCATGCCTTTTTCTCGCAGCTGATTGGTAAAATCCACGAGGAGAATCGAATTCTTAACTTCGATTCCCATCAATGCGATGAATCCAATCATAGAAACAAACGATAGGGTCTCGCCGGTGAAGAGGAGTCCCGCGATACCTCCGATTATCCCTAACGGTATTACCGAGGCTACGATCAGAGTCCCTCTAAACGTCTTAAATTCCAGTATCAAAACGACCAGCATTCCGAATGCGGCGATAAGAATCGCCGAACCGAAGCCGCCGAAACTTTCCTCGCGGCTTTCGATTTCTCCCGACGGTACGATTTCATAACCGGATGGCATTCTCATACCCTGTACTTCCTTGAGTACCTGCTTTGTTAAACGGTCCGTGTTATAGCCGGTTTTGACATCGCATCCCACAGATACAGATCGTCTAAGTTTGTAATGATCTATTTTGGTCGGCGATGTTTGGAATTCGAGCGAGGCTACCTGCTTCAATGGTACATATCCGCTAGCCATGGAGCCGACATACATTTTATCGAGAGCCTCGACAGTCTGTCTCTTGCTATTGGGCAATCCCAGTACGATATCATACTCTTCGCCGTCCTCTTCACGATATTTGCCTGCCGAAAATCCCGCAACACCAAGTCGAATTTCTCTTTGTATATCAACGAGGGGAATTCCGAGAAGCCCTGCCTTATCCCTGTTGACATTGATATGAAGGTCAGTGCGTGGGTTGCGCATCGGGTTGTTCTGCGACATCGTTCCTTCGGTGCTCTTCATAATTTCTTCTACCTGGCCCGCGAGCATTCCCAGGGTATCGAGATCGTCACCGATAATTCTTAGCATGATAGGATATTTGAAATCCATTCCATTCGAGAATTCTTTTATTTCTATTTTGGCGTCGGGGTAACGGCTGTATACCGTGCGAAGACTATCGAGATATTTCGGTGTTTTGTGGGCGTTGTATTCTTCCATGGTAACAAACAACTCGCCGATATTGGCTTTTTTCTCGAAATCCGATTGGTTATAGTAGACTTGAGGATTGGCGGAGCCAATATTTGTAAAGACATCTTTTATTCCAGGCTTATTCAAAAGAGACGATTCCGCAAATTTGGCCGCGTTGTCTACCACAGTAACGGAGCTTCCCTCGGGGGCTTCAATCTTCACAGTAAACTGGGGCAAGCCTGATTTGGGGAATAAGCTGAATCCTACCACCGGAATAAGTGAAAGACTTCCAATGAATAATATTGCCGCAATTACGACTGTCTTAACGGGGTGGCCAATTGACCAATGAAGCAGACGGCGATAGGATCGTTCCAAAACCCAATTCAATCCTTGCAGAATACGATTGCCTTCTTTTCGCTCCTCTTTTTTCAGGATGATACTCGCCAAAAACGGAACGATAGTCAGCGACACCAGTAACGAAGCCGCGATGGTGTATAAGACAGAGGCCGGTAGGCTTCTGATGTAATTTCCAGCAGGCCCGGGAAGGAGTAGAAGTGGCAGAAATGCGAACATTAGAGTGGCGGTGCATCCTATAACTGCTATACCAATCTGACGGGTGGCGGCCACTGCGGCCTCGCGACGGCTATAGCCATTTCTGATGAAGCGGGAAATATTTTCGATTACCACGATGGAATCATCCACCAACAGTCCAAGGGCGACTACAAATCCCACTATACTAAGCTGGTTAAGGCTGAATCCGGTCCAATATAGTAATGTCGTTCCAAGGGCGATTGATAATGGTATCGAAATCATGACTATAATCGATGCCCGCGGCCCAAGCGGCAACAATGTGAGAAGAACCAATACAAGCGCTATAAGGAAATCCACCAGCAAATGGCTCAATCTGCGCGCGACGTTCGTGGATTGATCAAAGCCTGTTTCCAGCTTGACACCCTTGGGAAGATTCTTTTCGATCTCTTTATATTGAGCGAATATCTTGTCGCGAACTTCGAAGATATTCTTGCCTTCCATCAAATTCGCCGTGACAAAGACTGCCCTCTTGCCGTTATAGCGAGCGGTATAGGATTCATCCTCGTGCCCCCATGAAATTTCCGCTATATCGCGCACACGGATTACCGAGCCACCTGACGACGAAATGACAGTCGATCCGATTTCATCGAGCGATTTGTATCGGCCAGAGATTTCCAGATTGAATCGCCGTGTCCCGGATTCTACGGAGCCGCCGGGGATACCTACATTTTCACCCTGAATCGCGCCGATTATTTGATTTAACGGAATTCGCAGAGCCGCGATTCGTTCGAGATCCAATGAAACTCGAACCTGAGCCTCGGGGTACGCCACGGTCTTAGCTTTTTTAATTCCGCTGATAGCGTCAAGACGATCTTTAAGGTTTTTTGCCTCGGTCTCGAGAGTCTTGTAATCAACTGAATCGGAGACAAGCGCGCACTGCACGATATTTACATTGGAGGTAGTGAATTTAACCACTTCGAGGCTGAGTAATTCTTCGGGGAGATCGCCCCGAATGCTATTAACCTGTCTCAGGACAGCGTCGTATTTTTGTTGGACATCTGATTTATCTTCAAATTCGATCGTTGTTATCGCAAGCTGGTCTTCCGCAGTCGACCAGATTCTTTTTACGTCCTCCAATTCCTTGAGACTCTTTTCTATCGGGTTAACAAGCAGCTGCTCGATATCATGCGGATTGCCTCCAGGTAGAATAGCGACAATGCCGAATGATGGAATTGGAAAGACCGGATCTTCCGATCTCGGAATATCCATCAGGGATGTCATCCCCAATCCGATCAGCAATAGAAAGACTACTATCGTAAATCGGTAGTTCTTAACTGAGAATTCTGCGAGCTTCATATATGCTCCTCTCCGGGTGTCATCAACTTAATATTTGAAAGTTACTTTACCACCGACACGAGAGCCCCGTCTGTCAGATCGGAGATTCCGGCCGTAATTACTGAACTGATTCCTGTCAATTTTTCCGAAATGCCGGCCCGGCCATCGCGGAGATAGGCAATCGTAACTGGAATTTTGCTGGCGGTCTTCTTATCGGAATTGAGGGCATAAATGAATCCGCGTTCACCCTGCGCCGATGCCAGCGCTTCGATCGGGACTGTGGTTACAGAGTTGATGGCCGACGGTATAATATCGATCTTGCCTATCAGGCCCGACATCAAATGCGAGGCCGATGACGAAATTTTAATTTCTACTTCATATGTCCCATTGGCGGGATTTGGCGCGGCACCGATTTCCGAAATTATACCGGGAATTACAACTCCGGGTATGGCGTCGAAATTGATATCTGCGGCATCGCCAAGACTAATTCGGACGAGATCGCGATCGGCGAGACTGGTGCGAACCACCCAACCTCTTTCATTGGCAGTCATGACAATAATCGGAGTGCCGGGCGATACCAGCTCATGATCATCGGCCTTTCTCTGGAGAATCCGACCATCGGATGGTGCATATATCTGGGCGTATTTACGGTTGAATGCCGCCGCGTCAAGACCGGCCTTTGCCATTTCCCAGGCGGTGGTGGCATTTTGGAGCTGTTCCAGGGTCGCCACTGTATCGGCAAACAGGCTTTTTATTCTCTTCAAATCACGATCGGCCTTATCGAAACCATTTTGAGCCTGCGCAAGTTGAGCGTCGATTTCGGTCAAACTTAGGGTCGCGAGAAGCTGGCCCCTGGAAACTTGCTGGCCTTCGTCGACAAACATTTTTTCTACAATTCCACCGATCTTGAAAGATAGACGAAGCTCTTCTTTGGCTTCTAATCTGCCGACTGCCCTGACCGGCAGAACCGCATTCGTATGCTCAACCGAAGCAACCCGAACATAAACCGGCGCGACCGAGGTCGTATCTTTTTTGGCTACCGCATCGGGATGACTGCCGCATCCAATGAGCGCCATTGAACCGGCGAGAATCATCATAGCCAATGTTAGATTTCTAGTTTTGCTAAACATATTACTCTCCTTTATTGTTATTGTTGGTTATTTCAGTTGGAAGCTCGAAGAGCGCGGCGGCTCGTTCGAGCTGGACATATTTTTGGACAAAGTCGTAATTTGTCAAAATTTGATTTATCCCCGATGATGTGTAGTTCGTGCGGGCGTCGATAAATTCGATTTGAGAAGCGAGGCCTTCAGAGTACCGGCGCGATACTATCTCAAATGATTTCTTCGCGCTCTGAAGACGATCATTCGATGTTGCCTGGGCTTGTTGCGCGACAATCAAGGCATCGTAGGCCTGACGAATCTGAAGTTCGATCTGTCTACGAATTTCGTCTTTTTGTAATTTCAAACGATCTGTATCGAGGACGGCCTGTTTTCGGCGAGAATAATCCTGGCCGCCATTGAAGATATTCCATTGAGCAACCAATGATACTATCGTGTTGTCGTTGCGGCTGGTAAAATGATAATTATCGCCCTGGAATCCATAATCAACTGCAACGGCGACACTGGGGACAAACGAAGAGCTATTGAGTTTAACATTATTGGATGAAGCCTGAATTCCTTTAGCGACCTGCATAAGCTCTTCACGGCTATCGATACCGGTGCGCATGACATTATCGATTGATGGTATCGCGATATTGGCAATAACAGAATCGGGATCAAGCGCGATATCGTCATCGATAGGCCTATTGAGCAGGAAATTGAAATACATGGCGGCGTCTGATTGTTGACGTTTGGCATCGGATAATTTCTGCTGAATATCGCTCAAATCGGCTTTGGCGCGATACAGGACGTCAAGAGTCGCTTTCTGGTTATCCACTAATTTCTGGCTGACCCTAAGATTCTCATCCAATAGCTGGAGAGTTTGCGAGTAAAGCTCGACCACCTTAACAGTTTTGGCATAATTCAAGTATGTCATTTTAATTTCGGCTACCAATTCTCTGGCCGAGGCTTCAAATGCCGCTCGTTCGGAATCCCTTAGATTGCGGCGAATCCGATAGTTGTAAAATGCTTTGGGCGCAAAGATCGGCTGAGTGACTCTAATTTTGGTTTCCTGCTTCATGGGCAGCTTCAAACTCAGGTCGGTTGGGAAGCGATTCTGGCCGATCAGCTGATTCAATGTGGCATAAACGGGATTAATCATATCGCCAAAATCGAGGTTGTTGCCGCTGAGTTCGCTATATCGTGTATCCAATGAAACCGAAGGGAGCATCAATCCGAACGCTTCATTGGCGCTGGCCGAAGCTTTTTGCAGCGATAATTTACGCTGATTCAGTGAGAGATTTTGATTCAGGCCGATACGCAGGTAGTTATCGAGATGCGTCGAGGCCTGCGCGGCAGGAAATGAGAAAATGAAGGCCATGGCCATAATGGACATGACCCCCGCCCAACCCGATAGGGTTTTTTTTGTTTTATTTGAACACCGCATAAACATTGAACTCCGTTCAATTTAGGGTTAAAAAAAATTATTGTTTTGCGCTTCTCAATGCTTGCATGATTAGATCATAGGACGCATGGATCATTTGCTCCTGCAATTCTTTCCCGGTCACCATGCATCTTCCCCTGAGAACTAATGTGACCAGGCCATGAACCAAAGACCAGAATGCATACGACGCCGCCTGTACATCTCCCTTTGGCAGATACCCTTGATCAATACATTCCGTGACAATCTGAACGAGGACATCGTATGCCGCATGTCCCTGCTTCCAGTCCTTACCTTCAAAACAGGATCTGAGAATGCTGCGATCGATAAACATCAAGTCGTAATATTCAGGGTTCTCCAACGCGAATTGTATATATAATTTTCCGGTTTTGTAGAGCTTGTCCATTGGATTTACTTCATCGAGCGCTACCTTAAGCATCTCGGACAGTTTTGTAAATCCGTGAATGTGAATCTCATATAGTATCTCATCTTTATCCTTGAAGTAAGAATAAATCGCGCCTGGAGTATATTCGATTTTTTCGGCTATCTTGCGCATCGAGGTCTTTTCATATCCCTCGGTAAGGAACAATTCCATGGCCGCATCAATGATGATGTCATGCATCTCTCCTCGTTCCCTTTGTCTACGTTCTGTAGTACCCATTTTGCTTTCCATTTCTTTTTACCTTAGCGTTCATTCACCGTTAATTTATTGAACGCCGTTCAATATGTCAAACGAAATTTTAAGGCAAAAGTTTCATAAATCTGATAATATTTTTTTAAACTTTTATTGGATAATGAGTTGCGCATCGACACGCAACCAAGAATACACGCAAAAAAGGGTGATTATTTAGCTTTCCAATATTGTCGAGCTAAAAATGAATGCCGGGTCCCAAAATACTTACGAAGAGGATCAGTACAATTACGCCCATAATAATCAATTGCCATTTGCGGTAGATCGTATCCACAAAGTCGGTTTCATTAGTCACTACCTTACGCAGCATAGTAGGAATATTAATCATGCCGGCGTGGCCAAAGAATGATGCCGCCGCGGCTGAAATTAGAACATAGATCATCCCAAATGGATTAAATAACCCCGCGAGGCAATACAAAATACCACCAGTCAGATATGGAATTAAAGTCAGGGCATATGATTCTTTTCGTCGAAGGGAAGTATCATAGGGAAGAAAAGGCTTGAAATTGTCGGCAGCGATTTTCATTCCAAGAATATATAAAATCAATCCCAAAATGGTTAGCAGGAGCTTCCAGAGTAACAACGACTGAAGGCCATTAAGAAAAACAGCCCAGTCCCCGAAATTTCCGAAAGGTGATACCAGAAGATATCCGGCTCCCGCCAGGATATTAATAGTCATTAAAAGCCAAACAAAATAGCGCGAATGATTTCTAATTTTCGAATATTTCAGAATTAGAAACGCTATCAGCCCGGCGAACAGATTTAAGACTGTGCCGGCGGCCGCTATTACGCGAGTCTGCCAGGCGGATATATTCGAATTATTAAAATCTAATGCCAGCGATGATAAAATGGTCGGTCTGAAACCCAGAAGAATAGCCGCGCTTCCATGGCCCAACGCTTCATGCAGAATGCTCGTGAGGGCGTATGCTATAATTGCGATGGCTATAATCGTCAAACGGTCAGATGGATTGTGAATGTTCTGTGGTTTCTGTTGCACTGTTCTGGGGCCGAATATTACCATGTCATAGTAACGAGAAATTGGAAATGACAGTTCCGGCATGATAAGGTGCATTATATCTTTGTAAATTCATATTCGACATCCATAAGTTAGTTCGTTGCGCTTGGATTTTTTAATATTGAAATTGCATAGATTGTTATTTGAGCCGCATTCTTCATCCATTATATTCCATCTCATGCGGCATCCCACTACCGATTGGAGTAATTAATCGTGTTTCACACGATGCTATTCACAGCCTGGACTATTTTTCATCTTTATATATATTGGCGCGCGTCATCGCTTTCGATAATTACACGCCATATTTCCCGTTTATCTCTTTTCATAATTATTGCGGTTTTGTGGATGACACACTTTCTTCCCGGCGTTGCGATCGAGATTGGGTTAAATAGCTTATTCCCTATATTTGAGCTTTTCAGCATGAATTGGCTTGGCGTGACTTTTTTGATATTCACCTGTCTTTTGATAGTTGATTTAGCCACGATTTTCGGTTTAGTATTTAAGAAATATATCGCGATTTTGCGGCTGTCGGCGTTCGGAGCAGGAATACTTCTTTCGATATTCGCTTTGTATCAGGGTTATCGTGCGCCAATAGTGCGCGATTACGAGATCGGCATACCAAATCTGCCCGGGCAATATGACGGCATGACAATGGTAGTCCTCTCCGATCTGCACGTGGGAAACTTGCTCGACGAAAAATGGCTGAGGGGACGAGTCAATCAGGTGAACGCGCTCAAGCCCGATGTTGTATTGCTGCTTGGTGATCTCTTCGAAGGAGACAGCCCCGGCGAGCGCAAAAAAAGCATGATACAACTGTTTCGCAACATATCTGCGCCGTTGGGCGTTTGGGGTGTCACAGGCAACCACGAATCTCATGGAGGACTCGACTCGACCATACAATTTCTGGAGGACGCGGGAGTACACATGCTGAGAAATCATTGGAATGAACTTGAGCCAGGATTAATTCTAGCTGGAATCGACGACCGCAATGAGCACTTTCGGAACGCCGATACTTCGAGCCAAATCGAGCGCGCCCTTGCGGGAATACCTGCTCAGACTACTACAATTTTTTTATCACATAGGCCGTTGAACGCTGAACAGGCAGCGAACTCGGGTGTGCGTCTGATGCTCAGCGGGCATACTCACGGCGGACAACTTTGGCCATTCACTTATATCTCCGGTCTGGCCAATCCGTTATTGGCAGGCAAATATATTATCAATGGAATGCCGGTTATAGTTTCTCGCGGAACCGGAACCTGGGGCCCGCGCATGCGGCTATGGTATCCGGGAGAGATTCTACGCGTAGTACTTCGCTCTCGATAATTATATTGATCTGATTATTGAATTAATTGTTTTGTTCTTTATGTTCAAAATCCATAAGATTTTTCAATTCTTCCTGAAGTCGCGCGATGGGATAGAGCGAGACTGTCTCGGCCGAGCCATCTTCATCATAGGCAAACGGATTATCCAAGTCTCGAATCAACATTAACAGGAATATCATCAGAAATGAAATTACGCTTACAAAAAATAGCGATTCGACAAATGGTTCAATTCTTGATAGAATCAACCCGATGCACAACAGGCCTGTAACGCTACTGGCAATTAGATACCCTGAAGAAATAAAATTAGTATCTCTGATAACATCTGTTCTTATAATTAGCCGTTTCAGAGTTGAGGCTTCATTTTTGAGCCGGACAAGATAATTTGCCTGAGTAGAATTTTCCAATTTCATAAAAATATCATTCAGCGCTCTGACATTTACCAGCAATTCCCTGGTCTTGACCTTTCTGTAGAACCAGCTATTGATATCGTAAATTAAATTTTGCATGATATGCAGTCCGTTTTCGGCCGCCATATCTTTTTTGAATTTATAGATGCTCAGGAATTCATCGGATATTGCCGAAAGAGAGTTTGCAATTTCGCCAGGAATACGTTCGCTTTCTTTATAGTCACTCAGTACTCCGGACAATAAAAAACCCATTAGGAAAACATTGCCAGCTATAATTCCCGAAAACAGGTTGTTAATTGAAAGTATTTCGAATCCCATAAAATGCGAACCAAGTTTCGCAATTATTACGATAATCACAAAGGACGCAGCCTTCAATAAGAGCCGTAGATTCTTAGCCTGTAACTTGATCAAATTTTACTCCCCCCTTGATATCTAGAATGCGGAATTTGAGCGTTATTAATATGAAGTTATCACCGTTAATCGATTTATTGCGGGCCAATTTGCGGCTCCAAATGTACATTTACGTGGATTCTCTTGATTCTCTTGAGGAGGATGCCTTCCAATTGATTTGCGATTTCGTGAGCTTCGCATATTGTCATCGTTGGTTCAACACAAATTGAGATTTCCACGAAAATATCAGGCCCGGAGTTGCGGACTCGCATATCGCGAATAGAGATTATTTCCGGAAGTTCCATGGCAATATTCTTTATGGTAAGTTCCATCCCTTCCGGCGCTCTATCGAGTAACACATCAATCGCCCGCTTCCCCAACTGAATACAAACATAAATTACTATGGCGGCCACCACTAACGCCGCGATTGAATCAGCCAAAAACAATCCAAAACCAGCGCACACCAGCCCGAGAAAAACCACTCCCGAGCTCCAGATGTCAGTCGAAAAATGCAAAGCGTCAGCTTCTAATGCCTGGCTATTGTGTTTTTTGGCCGCTTTCATCAGGGCTCTCGAACGCCAGAAATCTATGCAAATAGATGTTATTACAACAATAAAACTCCATGAAGTGATCTCTATATGAACACGTCCTGAGGTTAATCGGCCGATCGCCTCGTAAATAATCCATCCGCATGTTATGAATAGTAGCACAGTTTCCGCTAAGGCGGAAAGATTTTCAATTTTGCCGTGTCCAAAGTGATGTTCTTTGTCAGCGGGCTTATCGGAAACTCGAACGGAGAAATAGGTTATTAAGGCCGCAATCAGATCCAGTCCCGAATGAAGCGCTTCGGCAAGGATTCCAAGACTGCCCGTCAATACTCCAACAATAGTCTTTGAGCCCGTTAAAGTAATTGCGGCAAATACTGATATAAGGGCTACATTCTTCTTTTCTGACAGGGCGCTCATAAAGTAGCGCCCAATATTGAGGTCAACAGAGAATATCGCAAATATCGTATTTTTCTTGTTGGAGTCGCTGACATGTATTAAAACGCTCCTATTCCAAATCCAAATATTGAAACCAAAATAGCGAACTATCCATCATTCCGTTATTGTCCGCTTAGGCAAGATTGTCTCATTTAAGACCGTCCGTATCAATTGGCGGTCAAGGCTCCAATTCCAATAAATATCATTACAATAATTAGTCAATTTGGAATTATTGACTGGAATATTCGAATAAATCGAAGTATTATTAGACCGTGGAGTGGCTTAATTATCATCATTTACTGTATTTCTGTTCTGTCGTTAAAGAAGGTGGAATTGCCCCGGCGGCGGCAAAACTCCATCTTTCCTCTTCAACTGTTAGCGGTCAGCTTAAAGATTTTCAAGAATCACTGGGCGAAAAGCTGTTTAATCGTCCCGGTCGAAAGCTTGTTTTGACCGAAATGGGCAGAATTGTCTATCAATACGCCGACGAGATATTTCTGCTTGGCCATGAAATGCTTGATACGGTTCGCGACAGACCGACCGGCAGGCCGCAGGTATTTACGGTGGGCATTGTGGACGCCATATCCAAGCAGACCGCTCGAAAAATTCTTGAACCGATTTGGACGAAAAATAAGGATATCCGCTTATTGTGTAATGAGGGCAGATACGAAAGACTTCTGCCGGAACTGACCCTTCATGCTCTTGATATGCTTTTAGTAGATAATCCAATCCCGCCATCGGCGGGCTTTAAAGTATTTAATCATTTGCTAATTGAAAGCGGCATAAGCTTGGTAGCGGTTCCCGCGGTTGTCTCCAAATATCGAAAAAACGTTCCGAATTCTCTAAATGGCGCTCCTTTTCTGCTTACAACAGCGAATACTTCCTTGCGACGCGGGCTTGATGAATGGTTTGTTGCCAAAAAGCTTCGGCCCAACGTTATAGCGGAATTCGAGGATAGCGGAATGCTTGCCGAATATGGAATGAGCGCTCACGGGATTTTCGCCGTTCCCAGCTTCATCGAGGTTTCGATCTGTAAGCAGCTTCACGTAAAACCATTGCTTCGGCTTCCCCATGTCAAAGAACGCTTCTACGCGGTAACTGCGGAAAGACGAATCGAGCATCCGGCCATCAAAGCGATATTCGATGTATTTCATAAAGAGGGTTAAACAGTTATTATATTAGCGGTATCGATAGCCTAAATCCCGATGATCCTTGGTTTAAATACAAGCTCAAATTTTGAATTAAATGAATTGCAAGCGCCATATTTATTGAAAATTAGTACGGGTATTTTCTCTGATTAAATTATTTGTTGAAAAAAATCATTGCTTGGAACAAACAATTATATTAACAAGTTAATAGAGCCCGAAGGCGAAATTGAGCTTATTGCCGAAAAGGAAATGATAATGACCAAGCTTTTAAGGAATATACATTCCCTAATTAATATTGGGATTATCGTTTTGCTTCTAAATATCATCATTGTCGGGTCGCTACATTCTCACAATGACGGTTTTAATCATCCGGAATGCTCGATTTGCGTCGCCTATTCGATATTGGCGATGTCCATTGCAGGGTTACCTATAATCTTTGAAGTATTGGCGATATGTTGTGTTTTGCCTCAAAGATTAAAATTTATATTCTCTTTAGAATTAGTTCCAAACCATAAAACGCCCCGGGCGCCTCCCATCTTCCGCTAAGATCGCTATTTTTCGCATTACTCATTTAGCAGGAAGCATTTCATTTCTTGACGGGAGGATATTATGCAAAAAAGGGTATTATGCCTGCTCTTAATTTGGTTTGGATTTTTTTCGCTCCGAGGAGCATCGCCTCAGACAACTGTGAATCCCGATATTAGTTTTATAGGGGATTTCAGGCTTATTGATCATAATAATGCGCCAGGCGACATTGCCCCCAATAAACCCCAATTCGATTTTCATGAATTGGAATTGGCCGCGGGAGCTTACCTGAACCCATATGCCCGGGCCGACGCCATCTTAAGCATTTCGAGCGAAGGGCAATTAGAAATCGAGGAAGCCTATGCCACGCTTCAAAGGGGATTGCCGTGGGGAATTCAGATCAAGGCCGGAAAATATTTCGTTGATTTCGGCAAAATCAACACTCAACATCCCCATCAATGGTCATGGATCGAAAGACCGTTGGTTAACAGCCATTTCCTTGGGCAAGATGGCCTTAAGGGAATAGGAGTAAATGTCAATAAATTGATCCCCGTTGGATCGAGCGCGTTGAATATTTCCGTTAACATTCTGCAAGGCAATTTTCTGCTTCCCGATTCGTTGAAAAATGTCGCGGCGCCGTTTGCGGGCATTGGCAGGATTTCACTTTTTTCCCCGATTGCGGAGCATTCAGAAATTGAAATCGGATTATCGGGGCTATATGCTGAACATGACTATGCCAACAAACGTTGGGCCACAATGGGTAATATTGATTTCAAATACAAATGGAAGCCGGACATCTATCACTCGCTGGTGATTGTTGGCGAAGGACTTCTGAATTCGCGAAAGATTGAAGCTGACAGCATTATGTCTCCAATGGCCAAAAAAGTCTCTTCTTCCGGCGCATTTGGATCATTTGATTATCAGTTCCTCAGGAGGTATGATGCGGGAGCCTTCGTAGATTACGCACAAAGTCCAGTTGACAAAAATAATCATCTGACTGCGTTCGGAGTATTTGGAGGGTTTGCGTTGGCTGAGGAAACATATCGGGTCGGAATTCTTTTGCGTCAGGATCAGGGGAGCGCATTGAAAAAGGCGTATCAGACAGCAGAGGTTCAACTCCTATGGTCATTGGGACCCCATAAACCACATCAATTTTAATCGGAGATAATAAATGAAAACGATAATTGTCTTACTATTAATCGCATTAACATTCACTGTCGCATCGGCTGTTGCAAAGGTGAATGTTGTGGCCTCCTCCTCTGATCTGGCTTCCATTGCTCAGGCAATAGGTGGAGATCTAATCTCGGTCAAATACATTGTTAACGGCAAATCGGATCCGCACTTTGTCGAGGTTTTGCCCAATTACATGGTCATGGTTTCAAGGGCGAATCTCTATTTGAAAATCGGCCTCGGCTTGGATTTCTGGGCCAATCCCATTATTGATGGTTCCCGAAACGGTAAGCTCGTAGTAATTGATTGCTCGGTCGGCATAGACGTTTTAGAGAAGCCATCCGGACAAGTGAATGCTTCCATGGGCGATGTTCATCCCGAAGGAAATCCTCATTATTGGCTCGACCCTGCCAACGGCGCGGTAATGGCGGATAATATCGAAAAAGGGCTGGTGCAGGTTGACCCTGCTAATGCATCGGCTTATGAAGTGGGCTTAAAAAAATTCAACGACAAGCTTCAATCTAAAATGACCGAATGGAAAACGGCCGCAGAACCATTAAGGGGGATTCCAATTATAACCTATCACAAATCATGGCCATATTTCTGCAAGGCCTTCGGACTCGATGTAATGGGTTTTATCGAGCCTAAGCCCGGCATCGAGCCCACAGCCTCGCATACCGCCGAAATCATTGAAATGATTAAGGCTCGCGGCATAAAGATTATCGGCAAGGAAGCGTATTTTTCGGACAAGGTTCCCAATTCCATTGCCGTCGCTACCGGCGCCAAGGTTGTCAACGTACCGCCATCAGTCGACGGAGACCCCGCCTCTAATGATTACTTTACTTTGTTTGATACGATAATTTCTCGATTTACATCAGCAGTAGGAGTCAATAAATGATAGGCCTTTTCTCATATCCATTTGTACAAATGGCTCTATTAGCGGCGTTGGTATTAGCGGGGATTCATTCATATTTGGGATTTCATGTCGTCAGCCGGGGTGTAATCTTTGTTGATATTTCGATGGCGCAGGCCGCGGCATTCGGCGAAGTTGCGGCGATAATTTTGGGGGTTGCGCCTCATTCATGGACAGCCTATTTGGTGAGTCTCGCCTTCACTTTAGCAGGTGCTGGCTTAATTTCAATATCGCGTACTAAGGATAACCGCGTTCCGCAAGAAGCGTTTATTGGCATCATATATGCGGGTTTTTCGGCGGGGGCGATACTTCTTCTTGCAAATCATCCAGGGGGAACTGAGGAATTGCAGGAGATGCTGACCGGTTCTCTTTTGACAATGCGTCTTGATGACCTGATTTCGACGGCTTTGCTTTACGCGGGTATCGGAACCTTTCATTATTTACTTAGAAAGCGATTCTTTCGGCTCTCAGAAGATCGGGCTGGCGCAATTCGAGACAGTTGGTCTATCGGTTGGTGGGATTTTCTGTTTTATGCTTCATTTGGATTGGTGGTAACATCCTCCGTGCATATCGCAGGCGTTCTGCTGGTCTTTTCGCTTCTGGTTGTCCCTCCCGTAATTGCCCTCCTATTTACCAAAAACAAAGGTGTTCGTCTTTCAATAGGCTGGCTTATCGGGCTTCTTGGAAGCGTAATCGGCATTACTGTTTCGATTGGATTGAATTTGCCCGCGGGTCCATCAATAATCGGATCGCTAATTTTATTATTGGTTTTATCAGTTGCATTAGCCAGCATAATTAATATATCAAGGCGAAAAGGAATTGACAATGGTAGCCGTAATATAATTTGATAGGCCCATAACCCCCCTTCACTCCCCTAAAAAATCATAAAGGCAGGTGTCTGATGACCTGCCTTTTGCTTCACGAATCTATTAGAATTTTCTAATTAGAATGTCGGGTGAATTATCGTCTCCGTTTGCTTCTGCCCTGGGAAGCAAGCCTCTTGCGCCCGAAGGTACGTTCGAAATCGGGTCCGGTCATTGTCGGTGCCGGTTTGGATGATTTCGAATAAGTTCGCGGCCTGGACTTGCTCTGCGGTCTGGAGCTTGGTGCTTTGCCGAATCTTGACGGTGGATGCTGAGATGGAGCAAATGGTAATTCCGAAACTGGCAGAGGAGCATTCATGAGATACTCGATATCTCTGACATCTCTCTCTTGATCGAATGTCGCGAATGAGATGGCGTGGCCGTTTTTGCCGGCACGACCGGTACGACCAATGCGATGCACATAGTCTTCCGATGTCGATGGCAGATCATAATTGACCACCAGAGCGATGTCGGTGACGTCGATACCGCGAGCGGCGATATCTGTAGCGACTAAGACTCGATAATCTCCGGCTTTAAAACCATTGAGCGCGCTGAATCTCTGATTCAGGCTACGGCTGGAATGTATTTCCGCAACCGAATGCCCCATTGCTTTGACTCGCTCGGCAAGCTTGCTGGCTCCATGTTTTGTCCGTGTGAAAACAAGAGTCGAGCCGGTTCGCTGCTGAAGCTGAATTTCGAGCAATTTAGTTTTATCTTTGTTATCGACAAAGAATATCTCATGGCTGATTTCATCGGGAGACGCTCCAGAACGGGCGACTTCGATATTCACGGGAGCAATCATGTGCTTCCGGGCAATAGCCATAATCTCCGATGGCATGGTCGCTGAGAATAACATGGTCTGATGCTTCTGAGTAAGAGTCGCGATGATGCGGTTTATATCCGGCGCAAATCCCATATCAAGCATACGATCCGCCTCGTCGAGCACGAAAATCGTGACATCCGAAAGATCGATTGTTCTGCGCTTGTAATGGTCGAGAAGTCGTCCGGGAGTCGCAATTATAATTCGCGGCCTTCTTTCGAGCGCGCGGCATTGGGGAATGAATGATGTCCCGCCAATAATAACCGCGGTAAACATTCTTTGCGCCTTGCAAATTGATTTAATTGCCGAATCGACCTGATAAGCCAGTTCGCGAGTCGGGACTACGATAAGTCCTCGGCCACGATTTTGTGCCAGCCTCTGTATCATCGGGATTCCATAGGCTATGGTTTTGCCGGTTCCGGTTTGCGCTATTGCGATAATGTCCTTGCCCTCTATAGCGGCAGGAATTGCCTGCTTTTGTACTGGGGTGGGCTCGCTGTAATTTAGGCCGGCTATGGCTCCAAGCAGATTCTGATTGATGCCCAAGCCATCGAATCCGTTTTCGACGGGCTCGGCCGGTACTGTTTCTGTTTTATTCAAATTAAATGAAGTTAATCTGTTTACTTTGTTGAACACGTTGTTGATTTAAAATCCTCTCTGAAAAAATGAATTATGAATTCTGGGACACTGCCGGCGAAACCGGATCAGCCCCAGATCCCTGAATGGGATTAGTAGTTGTTTTCTGCGATCGTTTTCGTTTGTCGGAATCAAGAATCGCCTTTCGCATCCTGATTGCTTTCGGAGTCACTTCGACCAATTCATCTGCTCCGATCCATTCCATTGCTTGTTCCAACGACATCTTGCGCGGGACATCGATAGTAACCGCAATGTCCTTCGTTGATGACCGATGGTTGGTCAGGTTTTTCCGTTTGGTGGGATTGCATGGCAAATCCTGAGGCCTTGAATTCTCACCAACTATTTGACCTGTATAAACACGGTCAGTCGGATCTACGAAGATGATCGCTCGCTCCTGTATTCCCCTGATCGCATAAGCTGTTGCCGGTCCTGTATCCATACTGATAACTGATCCGCGGTTTCGCAATGTGACCTCGCCACGCCATTCGTCGTATCTAACAAAACGCGAAGACATAATTCCGAGGCCGCGAGTATCGGTTAAAAATTCTGTTCTATAGCCAATCAGACCGCGTGTCGGTATCTCAAACTCCATTCTGATGACATTAGTGCCCGCATTCTCGATAGTTCGAAGCTCGCCTTTTCGCCGGGCAAGCTTTTCGATGATGACCCCTTGATACTCCGCGGGGACATCGATGATTAATTGCTCGATCGGCTCCAGTGTGTGACCCGATTTATCCTGATGTGTGATAACTTCCGGACGAGAGATACAAAACTCAAGTCCTTCCCGACGCATTTCTTCAATCAATATCGCAAGATGCAATTCACCACGACCGGAAACCTTTATGACATCAGACCGTTCCTGTTGTTCCATGCGCAATGCCACATTGACACGCAATTCCTTTCGCAGGCGATCATTCAATTGTCTGAATGTGATAGCGGTGCCGTCTTCGCCGGAGAATGGCCCGGTATTGACCATGAAGAACATCGATACAGTCGGCTCTTCAATTGCAAGCGGCGGCAATGCATCGTCGGGGTTTTCACTTGCCGAGAATGTATCTCCTATACCGATTTCGCTCGGTCCCGCAAGCCAGACGATATCTCCTGCCCTGATGCTTTCAGCCTCGACCCGTTCCAGTCCGCGAGTTACCCAAAGATGTACACCTTTCTCTTTGGATGACCCGACAAATTCCCAGCCCTCGTCTTGATTGGCGGCATCCTTCCAGCGCATGACAAAGCGGGTGAATTCATCGCCTTTGTTCAACGAGCCGCTCAATACACGGCCACATCCGATTTGTCCTATATAATCACTCCAGGCCAGTGTGCTGACCTGCATTTGAAAAATGCCATTGGGATCAACCTTGGGAGCGGGCGCTTCTTTGATTATGGTCTCGAATAAAGCGTCCATACCTTCATGCGGTTCGTTATCGAGATCTCTTACAAACCAGCCATTTAGTCCGGAACCATATAAAACTGGGAAATGCGCCTGTTCGTCGCTGCCCCCTAAATCGATACAAAGATCGAATGTTTTATTCAATGCGTAATCGGGACGGGCTTGAGGGCGATCAACTTTGTTGATAATCACTATCGGTCGAAGTCCGAGTTTCAGGGCGCGCATCATGACATAACGAGTCTGCGGCATCGGGCCTTCGTTGGCATCGACCAGCAATAAAACCGAATCGACCATCGAAAGGACTCGTTCCACCTCGCCCGAGAAATCGGCGTGACCGGGAGTATCGATGATATTTATAAGATAGTCATTCCAGCTGACCGTGCAATGCTTGGCGCGAATGGTAATTCCACGTTCTCTTTCCAGCGCGTTATTGTCCATGAGCCGTTCCGCCACCTGCTGGTTATCGCGGAATGTTCTGGTTGCGCGGAAGATGGAATCGATGAGCGTGGTTTTTCCATGGTCGATATGAGCAATGATAGCCACGTTGCGAATTTTATCTGCTGAAGTCATGTTACTTAGAATCACCTTTTAGTAATGGCAGTTCCCTGCCTTGTTAGGAACTCCTGACAAAAGTTCGTTTAATAAACCCTTGAAGGGAGAATCACAAAAAAAAAGACCCGGTTCGACTTTGTGCCGCCCGGGCCGGTTCAAACTGCGCCTAATATACATATTCGGCTCAAATTCTCCAAGCTTAATTTTTGGCGATATTTATGCTAAGAGGTAATTCGGCTCTATAATCAATTTCGCGATTAAGGTCATAAATAGACGCATTCCGGCGCCAGTAAATAATATGCGCAGAAATGCAGTTGCAATCATGTGATTCATTTGCTAATCTAATATGTTTATTGTTGGGCGTTAATTCTGGAATATTTCAATGTTTTCCAGGTTAATAAAAGAAAAAGACAGGATAAAATTTCTTGAGCGATCAATCGAGTAAAACCAAAATAATTCAATATTCATTATTGGCGATTATTCTGATAGCGATCATGTATTTGAGATTCGATAATCTCAATGGCGATACGCCTTATGGGATTTCCAGCAGTCAGGAATTATCTACCGATCCGCCACAATATACGTCATTTGCCCGGAACAAGGTCCTATTCGGGAAATGGGAAATATTCGGGACAAGGTATATTACTTTCGTAAAGAATATTACCACAATCGCCGCTTACCCGATTTTCAAAATATTCGGCACCGGACGGGCCCAATCGAACACGGTCGCGGTGCTCTTTGCATTTATCACATTTGCGGCTTTATTCCAGACCTGGAGACAGAAAAGCTTCAATCTTGGGCTGGCGTCATTGGCGATATTAGGATTCAATTATATCTTTCTGAATTACAGCAAGCTCTCGTTCCTTGAAGTATCAACAATCGGCATGGTTTCGCTGGGCGGCTATTTTTTGTTAAGAACCGAAAACAGGGCGATATCGTCATTTATCAGCGGAGCTCTTTTAGCGGCGGCGGCGTTTTTCAGCAAGCTTTTGGCGATTGTTTTCCTACCGGCGGCATTGATAGTAGTATTTGTTGAAGTTATGCAGTCTGATAACCGTAAAATCTGGAAGACCCTGAATCCGCTTTATTCGTATATATCCGGTTACGGGTTTACTTTAATAGTCTGGTTTTTGTTTGTATATCTACCAAGCGTTAATGATGTCTCCGGCTATATGTCGGAAATTTCAACCGGACTTTATGGCGCCCCGCGAGCGTTAGAATCGGTCAAGATGTTTTTCGTGTGGCTATACTCATATGGATTCGATATCAGGCTGTGGACATTCCAGCCGGTAACATTCGCCGCGGGATTTTTGGGATTATCCCTGGTTTCGGGTTCGATTCTCTCGAATAGAAAGGGATTCTTCAAGAAGATTGACAGGGTCGACCTTTTCTTTTTGATGTGGTTCTTGGGTGTTTTCTGTATTCTGTTTCCCTGGAATTACAGGCCATTGCGCTACGCTTATCTGATTTATCCCGCATTAAGCTATCTGGCCGCGCGATGGATAATACAAATATTCAATCCGGACAAGGATTGGGGAAGCAGGGTCTGGCCGTTTTATATTATGACCGCGTTGACAACGTCATTTGTCGGATATCATTTTTTGATAATATCCCATTTCAACGAACGCAGCCTGAATTTGATAATGCAATATATCCCTTATGGGTTATTGGTCGGGGTTGCCGGGGGAATAGCCGCGTTTATATTGGAATTCGCTAAAATTACTTCGCTGGCTAAGAAAAATCGCTATTTAAATATAGGGCTGATTTCGATTTCAATTTCCCTGATTCTCTTTATAACCATCTACCAATTGACATTGTATTATTCCCATTCGCCGAAGAATCAGAAGACAATCCATAACGCCTCGGTCGATCTTGGCAAGATTCTTTCCCCCGATGCCGTAATTGTCGGCCCATACAGTTCGGCCCTGACTCAGGATAATCATTTCAAATCGACAATTAAGATGTTTGGAGTGGCGGTCACTGAAACGGATTTTTTCAATATAATACCAGCAACGCATATAGCGGTTGAAAGCGGCGGCGGCGAAGGTTCCAGCGAATGGCGTATGGCCAAAGACTATCCCGAACTGATAAAAAATGCTCCGATCGTGGCAACATACTATATCAGAAATATACCGGTGAATATCTATCAGATCAGCAAAACATCTCCGAATATGCAGGCACGACAGTATAAGCCATCGCAATTTGAAGAGGCGGCGGAGCTCATTTCCATTGGTATGAATGATTCCGCGATTGTCGCGCTTAATAATTGCGAGAAAAATAATTCGTACACGATGGCCGGCGGAATATTAAAAGCCAGTATCTATATGGATAATAAGGATTTTCAAAAGGCCATCAATGAAATTACAAAGGTTCTGACAATTGATGAAGGCAATTATAACCTCTGGCTATTATTGGGCGATCTGAATCTGAAACTGCCATCGCCGAATGTCGATAATGCTTATGCCGCCTACCAAAAGGCAATCTATTACGGCCCAAGTGATCCGAGGCTCAAATCCAAATTGGACTATCTGAAAAAATTCATAAAGTAAAATTACGTGATGAAATCATCGGCTTTCTTTGCCGCTGATATGCCCAAATGCTCTCTTTTCCCTTCTTGACAATAAAATCAATTAGAGATATTGTAGGCACTGCATGTATCGTCATCTATTAGAATTAAGGGCGCAATTTTGAAAAAGTACCTGAAATATTTAATACTTCTGGCAAAAATCGTCATAGTCGGCGGCATATTTTATTTTTTAATCAAAAATCTTCTGGGTAATACCGAAAAACTACAATCATTAAATATTAAATTCAGCTATGGATATGCCATATTATCCTTGTTGGCCGCGTTGGTAGCCTGGTCATTGACATCCTGGAATATGGGGAGGGTATTTGCCGGCCTTAATTGCCCGCTTCCATATAAGGATGTATTCTCTATTTATTTTAAATCGATGCTCGGCAAATACCTGCCCGGCAAATTCTGGCAAATCGCAGGCTCAACATATCTGGCGAGTCAGAAGGGAGTGCCGGAAGGAATCTCGATTACGGCATTTGTTGGTGGCCAGATCTACTCGCTGATTGCGGGCATTTTTTTTCTGGCGATTGTACTAATATTCAACATTGTCGAATTTTCGGGTGAGATACTAAAATATCTGCGGTGGACATCGATACCAATCATTTTGGTGATGATAGCCATGGTAGTCAAGCCGAGCCTTTTTGAGCTACCAATGAATCTGTTGTTGAGACTTTTCAAGAGAAAAGAGGTTAAGATTTCTATCCCGATCAGAAGATCATTCGAAATATTCTTCCTTTTTTTGCTAAGCTGGATGGTATTTGGGCTGAGCTTCTGGCTTTTCGCCAATGCCATATTTCCCATCGGGAGTAGAAAGCTATTTAAAAATGACTGCAGTGGTAGTTGCCGCGACAATAATCGGTTTTTTCGCGTTATTCGCGCCGGGCGGATTAGGGGTGCGCGAAGGCATGACAGTTATCTTTCTGGCGTCGACATTCCCCGCGCCAATTCCGACAGCGATGGCCCTGGGGTATAGAGTAATGTTGAGCATTTCGGAGCTCGTGCCATTCTTTTTGACATTCGCGATAGATAGGAAGGCGAAGAAGAAAGCACTATAAATGATTTTCTAACTCCCGAGTCGATTGAAGAACAGATAAAAAAAGGCGCCCGATTGGACGCCTTATTATTTTGCACAGATTGAATTCTGCTAAAAACCAATATTAATATCTCGGCGGGGCTGCCTTTGCCTTGGAGGAGAATGATATCTTTGAGCCAATATAAATGAAATCCCAGGCCTTATTGGTTTTCTTGTCCAGAGTAAAAGTGGATGTCCCGAGACTATAACGAACTTCAAATTCGTATACAGTTGACGCCTCGGGGTCACTGGAGAGGCCAATTCCGCCGAATGCGAACGCGCCGCTCTTGCCGACTTTATCATATGATTTATCGGGAATATAAAAATGGACAGTCGGCGTAAACATGCCGCCGCCGCCAGCGATAAATAACCTACCTGAACGAACATCGAAAAGATTCATTTTGGCCAATCCGCCAAATTGAGTAAAATTGTACGATCTTCTTCCGGCCGAGGACGAATAAGCAGAACCGAATCGATCATAATTTACAAATCCTCCAATACCAAATCCGGTCAATAAGTAATACTTCAATTCAACACCCGCGCCAAATCCCGATCCAGCGGCAAAGAAATTGAGATCAGAAAATTCACCTTGCGCGGAAGTAACGCCGATTCCCAATGATCCTACTAAGGCGCCGGAATATTGCGCATTAGATAACGATGCAGTCGCCATAACTAAGACGATAATAATAAGAGCAATTTTTCGCATTCATTTCTCCTTAAAGTCGCATCAAATTTACTCAACTCATTACCAATATAATAAATAGGTACGGCCATATCAAATGAAATCATTAACCCGAATAATGACCAGTACCATGTCCGCAAAGCATGACATTCCTCAAAATCAAGCAATTCCGAAATCGTGGAATGCCATCGCCCCTGTATGTCCAACAGATTAGGTTTGGATTTAGTTTCAAAAAAGCTCGATATCCTGATTTTTGATAAAAAAATAAGGGCTTCAAAAAAAGGCCCTTATTTCCGGTCAAATTCCTTTAATCTTTCGGAGAATTAGATGGCAAATTATCAACATTCAGCATTAAGGATCAATATTCTAAGATTTCGCAGCGAATCCTTTCGCATGAAAGCCTTATTGTCTTGTACCTGAACGGCTAAGCGCTGACCTTTTGCTGCACCTCTCTTTCGTAGGCCTCCAATATCTTTTGTTCCAGGTGACGCCGCATCTCGGTATTCACCGGATGAGCAATGTCCTGGTAAGTACCATCGGGCCGTTTTTTTGAGGGCATGCTCACAAAATAGCCGCGATTCCCGCTGATGATCTTTAAGCCTCGAACCACAAAGGAATTGTCAAATGTGACATTGGCAAAAGCCTTCAACTTCGCCTCGTTTCGCATGTTAAATCTGATCTCCGTGATCTCCACGATACCTCCCCTTGTCGCAATCCCAAGAGACGAAACAACCCATTTATATATGCAAAATTCACCCAACTTAATGCCAAGAGGCATTAAGACCCGACTCGTACTCAAATCAAAGGCGGCAAAGTTATCGGTCTGGTGAAGTAAACTCTATGCCCAAGGCTTTTCAGGCCTTCTAATTCATCCACAATCTTATTGGGGTTAAAATATAGCGCGTAAAATGACGACCCCGAGCCACTCATCGAATGAAAATCGGCTCCGCTCATGCTCAGCGTCTTTTTTATCATGCCTAATTCAGGGGCCATTTCTACCGCAACATCTTCCAAGTCGTTTTTAAACGATCCCAACGCCCTAATAAAGGTGGATTCATCTATGTTTGATAATAATAAAATAGAGTGATTTCTCTGTGTCAAGCTAATTCGTATTTTTTTATAGACTTCGGCAGTAGATAAGACCTTGCGGGGGGATATGACAAGTATCTGATAATTAAGTGGCAGCGAGATTGCTCTGAGCTTTTCTCCTCTGCCCGTCGCAATGGCCTGACCGCCCGTGAGAAAGAATGGGACATCCGATCCTATCGAAGCCGCGAGTTCGATCAATTCATCGCGACGCGGATTTAACGAATAAAGCGCGCAAAAGCCGCGAATTACAGAAGCGGCATCAGATGATCCGCCGCCAAGACCGGCGCCGTAAGGGATAGATTTTTTCAGGTTTATACTGATGCCGGGGAAATTGTAATGCTCTTTCATCCTGATCGCTGCCTTAAACGCGATATTATTCTCGTCTGATGGAAGTTTGGGATCATCGCAGAGCAGACTTATCCTATCCGATTTTTCGAGAGTGATTTCATCGCAAATATCGATAGCCTGCATCAGGCTTTCGATCTCATGATAGCCATCGTCCCGCTTCTTAAGGACATCGAGATATAGGTTAATTTTAGCTGGGGCTTTTAACGATATTTTGTCCAAAAAGGCAATCCTGTATCAAATCTGTAACCGATCTTAATATTAGCCACGAGCTGATTATATTTCCGCCCGTCTTGATGCATATAATTCTTGATAAATTGATATCCGATATTTGCGGAGGCGTCGAATTTGCATTCGCCGTGGAATTCGCTAACCAGACTGATATCATTTGCATATTCAGCGACGCCCATTGGGAATGGCATCCATGGGAAGGCGTCGGAAGGTTGATGATCAACAGCGTCATACATCCCCTTTTTGCGGCCTACGAATTCAACGCCGAGCCTCAAGGGAATATAAAGATTTTTATAGATGGCCGCGAAATACTCGTTCTGATCTGAGTCCAACCTTCCTATGGTTTTGCCCCAGTTCATATAGACATTGATTGGATCTCTGTGGCCAAAAACATAGGTATCGACAATATTATACTCAAGCAGGGCCGACCATCCGGGGAATTGCTTTGGCGCTAAATTGGCGCCAAATTGGTACGCGAACTTCTGGGGTCCGCGGTTCTTGCGTTGAAAATCATCTATGACGAACTGGCCATAAAACCGTCCGAGATTTTTCTTTATCCATGAGATATCTAATGACCAGAAGGCGTTGTCATCAAGGCCGCGGTTTTGCGCCTCCCAGTAGTACAATACCACTGGAATATTGTAATAAATTTCAGGCATTCTATTGAGGCCGCCGTAAAGATAAACCTCGCTGGCGGCAATTTCCCATCCTTTACCCGGATTAATCCTGAGCCTATGTCCGGACAAATATCTGTTTTCGTATTGCCAGTTGGACGGATTCCAATAATCCTCCAATTTCGATGAAAACATTGAAAGCGTAAACGGTTTTAAATTGAAATCGAGCTTTATCATATCCATGGGCGGGATATTTTTATCAATCAGCAATCCGCCGCGGGGCGATGGCCCCCATTGTATTCGTTGCCGTCCGAAAAAGAGGTCGAATCGACCGGCGCGAAATGTCATATAGGCATGATCAAACTGCCCTGTAATCTTGGCGGCGTGGGCTGTACCATAATATTGCGGGAATAAAATACCGTCCGAATCGAATATCAATTTTGAATCGATTCCATAGCTATTATTCTTGGAAAACCAGAAGCCTCCCTGGTATATCGACCCGAATTCATGGCGGGGGGTAATGGCTAAAAATCTATTCTGTTCATAAAAGTATCCTTTATTGAATTCACGGGAAAGCGAACGAAGCTGAATACCAAAATTGAAATCCGCCGAAAGTTGCCGTTCGGTGTCCTGCTGAGGAGGCGCGAGACGGTGCAGCGCTCGTTTGGCGATTTGCTTGCTGAGTTCGTCGTAGTTCGAGCTATCGCTTTGGAGCGATTCAATAACTGTCGAAAGAAGCCAGGGTTTTTCTGTCGTTTTTAAATCTGCCAGATACCCTCTGGCTTGAAGATATTCGAGATCATTCATTAAAATATCATTGGCAGGGAGATAAATCATCTGGCCGAATGACAAATTCGCCAGAATCGTGATAACGGCGGATATTAATATTATCTTTAAAATGAATTTATGGCTCATCAATGCGATATTATGCAGGCTCGAGTTCATTGTCAAGGATTTAGCCCGTCCCAATCTTACCTGTAAATTATGATTTCCTCAGAAGCGGTAGCGTTATTACCGGAAATTAAGTCGTTGATTTCTATTTTGATAATATAATTTCCGGTTTCGAAATCGGAAACGTCGATTGAAAGGATCCTGTTTTCATCGGAATAAATGCTGGAGCCGTTGTAGGATGTCGAGATTTCCTTTAACTCCTTTCCTGACATGGCATTTTTAATCGATGTCAAAATGCCCCCGACCTTTCTTTCCGAAATAATCTGATTGATAGTATATGAGGTTTTGCCAAGCGAATCTTTCGCCAGATTGTAAATTTCGAAATATAGCCAGATCGGCTCGCCGGCAAAGTAACGGTTATCGAGATTGGATACGATATTCAAGTCCTTGCGGCGATATTGCTGCAATTCTATCGGTTTATCGATTCTCCGGGCCAGAACTATATCAGATATCTCTGCTTTTCCGGTATAGAAATTTCTCAGTCGCATCTCTGTATTCGAAATGCCAATAAAATTCGATACGGTATCTTTTATGGAGATGGCAAACTGAAGTGAATCCGGCATTGCGGAGATCATTAATCTATCAGCGACCGAGAGTGAGGCGTTATTAATTTGCGAGGCTCTGATTTTGTAGGCCTTTCTTGTAGATGCCGTATCCGATAAATTATAATTGAGATATCTTAAAGCCTGGCGCCAATGAATATATGAATAGGCGCTCTCGCCTTCCCTCTGGAATTTTAGGTTTTTATACGGAATGGCAACAAACACTTCCAAATCCGTTTCACCATGAGAACCCTTAAATTGTCTTGGGTAGTAATCATAGCCCAGGAGCCCAGATCCCGGTTGATAATCAAATACCTGCGGTGTCGCGCCACTTAAGGCGATTGCGATTCGGGCAGGGTCTTTGTCATAATCATCGAAAGTCCAATTCTTATTCGGATAGGGGAAGTCAAAATTGCCATTGAGAAAAGTATCCTCAAAAATAAAAGTAGCCGGCTGGTCGAATTGATTTTTATAAACCCATATCCATTTTGGAGAAGTGGCATTGTCACCATCGGATGAAAGCGAATAAGATTGTGTTGTCGGTGGGCCGTAACGGATATACATCTCGCCCCGCTTAGTCTTCCAACCATCGATTCCTTTATTGGGAACTGAAAAATTGAGCTGGGAATGAACAAATCTCGAGTAATGTTCTAACTTTCTCTCATTAATCTCGCTGGTTGGATCGGGGTCGAGCTGGCCCCAAAATTGTTTGATCATGATTTGCTGGCGAAAGAAACTCTGCTCATTCAATTTTAAATATTCCGCTGGCGGCATCAGGTAGCGCACATCGTCTATTTCATCTCTGGCGATCTGGCTTAAGAAGCTTCGCCCTTTTTCAAATGCTACATTAGCCGAATCGAATTTGTTCTCTCGTACTAAATCGGTGCCTATAAGCATGTATGAATTTGCCGTAAATGCCGAATCGGCGCCCTTATTTATGCACTCTAAGGCAGCTATCGCCGATGAATCGAATTTTCCCATTTCATATAGGACAACAGCCTGCTGATAATATTGAGTGGGATCATTGGAAAAAATCGCGGCCTTCTGAGCGGCTACCAGAGATCGCTCAAAAAATTTGGTATCATCGTAACGAAGCCCGAATCGATTGCAAATCTCGGCAATTTTTCCGTATGATTTTGAATCGGTAGAATCGAATTTTACCGCCTTCTGAAATTCGGCGAGCGCATTTTCGTAAAATCCCTGTTTTTCGTATGTGATACCCAGGCTGTAATGATATAACGCGTTTTCATTGTCGACTATGATCGCTTCTCTTAAGGATTGCGAGGACAATCGTCGATTAATAATGCCGTCTTTATAGAGATAGACTTTTCCCATAAGGTAATTTGCCGGGGCATATTGACGATTTATTGCCAAGCATTTATTGAGATAATATTCGGTAGAATCGATCTGCTTCTGCTCAAAGAATGCGTTCGCTTTTGCGTAATATGAATCAATTTCCGATTTGTCCGTAACTACAGCCTGCCTGGTGCAGCTAAATAGAATAGTAATAAACAAGACAATTGAGATTGCCAAAGCAGCTTTAAGGTATTTCATATCTTAATTACAGCCGATAGCGAAAAATTATTCCTAACGCTTCAGATTCACTCCGTAATTTACAGCCTGTCTTTGAACCAGACCCAAATCACCAAGGCCAATTTTCACAAGATTATTCAGCAATTCAGATATTTTATCTCTAACCATTTCTCTTTCTCTGACAGATTTTATTGATAAGAGATCATCATATTCTTTATCTTCATGGAGTGCTCGATTCTGGCGGCTTTCCCGCCCCAATCCAACTTTTTCCTCCAATTTTCGAATTTCCTCGATTTTCTCGGTCAAGTCGGCCTCTTTTTTTGCCAGATCGCCCAATTCAACGAGCAGCTCGATTTGTTCATCGGTTAATTTTTTGATAATATCCGGCGTCAATTCCCTCATAAATCCTCCTCAGGGATCGGTGCAGTCGCGGGTAAATCCGCATTTTGGGCAAACAAGTTTACAATTTCTATCTATCATCTCCGTGCCGCATATATCGCAGAACACAGCCGATTTTTGACTATCGTCACCGCCTTCAGCCACGGGATTCTACTCCAGAGATTTAATCACGACCAGGGTCATATCGTCCATGTCCTCGATCCCGGCGGCATATTGTTTTACGTTCTTAACAATATTTGAGCAGATAATTTCTGATGGATGACTCCTGAATTCCTTAACCACCTGGATCAGGCGATGCTCGCCGAATTCTTTGTCATCCTTATCCTTGGCTTCGTTGATGCCATCGGTATAGAGAAGGAGCAGATCGCCGGGCGCCATATCGGCCTGGGCCATTTCGTATTTGGAATCGTTAAATACTCCTAGAAGTAATCCGCCTTTTTCGAGAGTCTCAATCGTTCCGTCTTTGTGAACCAAAATTGGATAATTATGGCCAGCGTTGCAATAATATAATTTTCTATTTTTATCGTCGATCTCACAATAGAATGCGGTCGCGAAACGATCCGCGGAGGTCGATTCGAAGATGAATCGGTTTACAGACGTGATTATCTGGCTTAGGTCTTTGCCTGTTTTCGCTTCGCTCTGGAGTACTGCCTGCATTCGAGCGATAAGTAGTGCGGCCGGAACGCCTTTCCCGGACGCGTCGGCAATCACCACTCCAAAACGGCCGTCGGATATCGGAATAAAATCATAAAAATCACCGCCTACTTGTCTCGACGGCTCAATAAAAGCCGCGAACTTGAAATTCTTCATCTCCGGCAGAGAACGCGGCAACAGACCAATTTGAATCTGTTTGGCTACTGATAATTCCTCTTCGAGCCTTTGTTTTTCAATAGCCTCGGTGTATAGCTCCGCATTCTCCATCGCGACAACGATCTGGTTGGCCATAGTGCTCAGGAACGTGATATCCTCGGAGCTGTAACGGAATCCCGCGACCTTCGACGATAAAAGTAGTAATCCGGATAATTTTTCCTGACGAACCAAAGGCACGACGACCTGGAACCCTCGGGATACAATCTCCTTGCCGAGGTAATTGGTTTGCGAGCGCGAAGAAAATTCTTCCGTAAAGCAAGGCGCCTGTTTGGAGAGCAGATAATCTGAGATTCCGGCCTCAATTTCGAATCTCGATTCGGGCCTGATACGAGAAATCACTTTGAAATATTTATCGCCTTCCGGGAATGCCACTTCGATATTTTCTATGAACATCTCTTTTTCGAATATATGCGAAATTACATTCACCAACTTGTCTTTTTGAAAAATAGTCAATATCTGGCGCGAGAAGGATTCGACCAGGCTGCTGTAATCCCCCTTCATCCGGATAAATATTCGTCTCACGAAATCATCAACCTGTGTGTAAATTGGCTGGAAGAATAAAAGCATTATAATTATTATTAAAATATTCAATATCAGCGATTCCTGACCCAGAACGGCCTTAACCACCGAATTCAATTGAAAGACTATCAATAAATAGCCGCCGACTACTACAGCTGTTGCTATGGAATATACGAGTGATCTGCGCGCGATAAGTCCGATATCCATAAATTGATAACGCACTATTGCCCAGGCGATCGATCCAGGCCCGACGATTAAGCTCGCCACCACCATGGCGTCGCGCCATCCCGGCGGAAGCGAAATGGATATGATATTGGGTATAATAAATCCAAGCGTATAAAGCCCGATGGCCATCAAAATACCTATAAGTATCACTTTTACCTGCTGTCTAAGACGCGGGTTTTCTATTTTCTTATATCCCAAGAGCAATAGATATATCGTGGCTACCACATAAATCAGATTTACGATAGAAAAGAATCGAGTGTGAAATAACATTAGGAAACCGAAGAAAGCGGTAATAATTCTCAAAATATTCATCAGGAATCTGAGAATTTCGCCTAAGATCGGGATTTGCGATTGGGCATTGAGCAGCCCAAGAACCTTATCTGGATCGGAAAGGAATATTACCAGGAAAAGGTGAAGCAGGTGAGGAGTGAAGGCCAGCTGAAGCAGCTTTTTGTGGCTCTTATAGATCGGCTGGGGTTCGGGGAATATCGCCGAAAAATACAAGAGAGCAGGGAAAAACAATTCCCAAAGATAAAATGAATTCGTAAGCCATGACGGAATTCCGGTATTGCCCTCAAGAATCGATTTATATAATGCGGTGGCCAAAGGCGCCAATCCCGCGAAAAACAACATCATGGAGACTATGCGGTTAAGCCTGTTTTTGGGATTCTCGCGCAAAATCATCCAAGAGAGGATGAAGAGAATCAGGCCTGAGGCCAGATAGACCAGTGATATTAACTGTCCTAGATTCAAGGTTTAATTTCCCGGCTATCTACTGATTTTCTTTTTAATAGTGATTCTCGATCCACCGTTGGAGGGGAAGGAAAACTTGACATCATCCATTAATGATTTCACGATAAAAAGGCCGCGGCCAACTTCTTTGAGCAGGTTTTCTTCCGAAACCGGATTCGGAATTTTTTCAGGTTCGAACCCGCGTCCCTCATCGCTTACAGATACTACCACTTCATTGTTCAAATATTCGAGAATTATGGTTACTTTTTTGGATGTGTCGAATTTATTGGCGTGCTTGATGGCGTTATTGATAAGCTCGGTGACCGCGATGCCTATATCAGCGATTATATCATCGGGCACATTTTGTTGTTTGAGCCAGCTTTCAAGGAAGTCGTACGCATCACTTATATAATCGGCCGAGCTTGGTATTTGTAATGAATCTTTATCGTTAAAGCTTTCGGACATTATTCTCTCCATTCTCCGGGATTTTCAATAAAAAAGGTGGGACGAATTGACCCACCTGTCGCGAAGGAGCTTTGAAATCCAGAAAAACCCTGCCCCGGTAATCGTTGGGGTGGATCAAGAAAAGCTTTTTACCGCATCCTCCACGGTATCGAAGCTTTCGAAAACTGTGATGAGCTTGGTAATAGTGAGAAGGGATTCGATTTTATCGGTAACACAGGCAAGTTTGAGTTCGCCGCCGTTATTGCGCAGTGTCGTCAAACCGGAGATGAGTATTCCGAGACCGGTGGAATTCATCCATTCTACCTTGGAGAGATCGATAACGACTTTTTTCTTGTTTTGGTCTATATAATCATGGAGCTGGTCATGCAGAATTGTGGCATCGGGCCCGCCCATAATTTTACCTTTTGGCTCTAAGATCATGACTCCACTATCTTCGCGCGTTGTTAGCTTCATAAATCCTCCCAATTAATCTTATTAGATTAAAACAACACCATTTTGTCATTATTAGTTTCTCAATGATAACCCGGTATCCAATGCTGATTTTCGGGTAATACCTCTCTATCCGATATCGCGACTTGATATCGATAAAGTGGCGCTACAATTATACTATTCTTAATTGATTTTGGCCTAAATGGCAAGGGGTTTTAAAAAATGAAATCCCTGGGTATTCTCGTAATGAGGCCACGGGCTCCAGGCATGATTGGCCCGGTAATTTGAAGGGGGTTGGTGAAAGTCAGGTAAATATAAAAAGAAATTTCAGAGCTCGGCCGAACATAATGGAAATAAATGATATTATTAATAGATAATATATATGATTGATGACGCATTCAATCAGCCAATTATCTTGACAGTGATAGATATCAAAGAATATAATAATGCTCGACAAAATTGGCGGATGCCTCATCTCCGAGGTGGAGAGATGGACAATCTGCCAATCAATTAATAGGGTGGCGGGGTTCGATGTGTGTAATAGAAAATCTGATGTACAATTTTTCATAAGCGCTTACAGGATTATTCCGATATTGGATGGCAATAATCTAATATCTCAATCAGGGAAGTTGGTGTCATGGTAGAATCACATATTAATAGAGACGCTCAGTATATTTTGGAGCGAGGTAATTTTCAAAATCTGCTTGACGCGTTGGCAAAAAGAAAATTCAAGCTTTACGGCCCAATGATTCGCGACAAGGCTATTGGTTACGATGAAATCGCGAATGAGGCCGACCTGCCGATCGGATGGAGCGATGAACAAGAGGGCGGTAAATATCGCCTGAAGAAACGCTACGATAACGCGCTTTTCGGATATTCGGTGGGAATATCCTCCTGGAAAAAATTTCTCTTCCCATCCGAACGAAAATTGTGGGAAGCCAATCGCAATAATGGGACTATCGATTTTAATGAAAGCAATAATTCCGTGGACAAGATGGCCTTCATCGGAGTTCGTTCGTGCGAGCTTCACGCGATAGAAATACAGGACAAGATTTTCAGAGACGGCGATTTTAAAGATTCGATTTATAAGACCCGTCGGGAACAAACCTTTGTCTTGGCTGTCAATTGCGGCTACGCGGGCGGCAATTGCTTTTGTGTTTCCATGAGAACCGGACCAAAAGTATATAGCGGCTTCGATCTGGCGTTAACTGAAATTATCAAAGGCGACAGGCATTACTTTCTGGTTAATATCGGATCTGATATCGGCGCCGAGGTTTTCTCCGAAATCCCCTTTCGCTTAGCGAGCGAGGACGAAAAAAGGAATGCCGATGAAGTCATTCTGCTCACGGCGGGGCATATGGGAAAAACGCTCAACACTGAAGATATTAAGAATATTCTAAATCGTAATTTTGATCATCCGCGTTGGGATGTGGTGGCGGCGCGCTGTCTTGCGTGCAGCAATTGCACTATGGTTTGCCCGACCTGTTTTTGTTCGAGCGCCGAGGATTCCAGCGATCTGACCGGGAGTCACGCCGAACGATGGCGCAAATGGGATTCGTGCTTTTCCATCGATTTTTCATATATCCACGGCGGTAAAATCCGTTACTCCTCGAAATCTCGTTATCGTCAGTGGATGACGCACAAATTGGCCAACTGGATCGATCAATTTGGAATGTCGGGATGTGTTGGTTGCGGGAGGTGTATTACCTGGTGCCCTGTAGCCATTGATATTACGGAGGAAGCGCAGGCGATTCGCGATAACGATATCGTTAATGCGGCAACTATGTCAATGAAGGAGAAATAATATGGAGACACTCGATCGTTATTTGACAGAGCATCCCTTTTTGCAGGGTCTCAAACCGGAATATATAAAATTGATTGTTGGCTGTTCATCCAATGTCAAATTCGATGCGGGGCAATATATATTTCGGGATGGCACCGATGCCGACAATTTCTATCTTATTCGTCAGGGCAAGGTTTCAATTAATTTTTATTCCCCCGAAAAAGGTGAAGCAGCGATAACGACCGTGGACGATGGCGACGTGCTGGGTTGGTCGTGGCTGATACCACCGTATAAATGGCATTTCGATGCCAAGGTATTAGAGACAACGCGGGCGATCGCGCTCGATGGTGTCTGCCTGAGAAATAAATGCGAGGCGGATAGCGGTCTTGGATATGAATTGATGAAGCGTTTTGCCTATCTGATCGAGCAACGGCTTAATGACGCCAGATTCCAATTGTTGGATTTATATGCAAAATAAATTAGCGCAAAAAGAAATAATTCCCAACATCGATCCGATGACCTGCAGGCCATTCGAGATTACGAACTATCGGCGCGAAACTCATGATACCTTCACGCTCGAATTAAAACCAACCGACGGTAATGGTTTCTCATTCAGTCCCGGGCAATTCAACATGCTCTACGCGTTCGGTGTTGGCGAAGTCCCGATCTCAATCAGCGGCGATCCCGGAGATAACGGAAAGCTGATCCATACCATTCGCTCGGTTGGTTCGGTCACAGCCGCAATGCGAAAGATGAAGGCCGGCGATACTATCGGTGTCAGAGGACCTTTCGGCACTAAATGGCCGGTCGACAAGGCAGTTGGCAAAGATATCTTTATCGTGGCTGGCGGTATCGGCCTGGCGCCCCTGAGGCCGTCGATATATCATATCCTTTCAAATCGCGATATGTATGGCAAGGTGATTGTCGATTTTGGGGCAAGAACTCCGGATGATATTTTATTCTCCAAAGAGCTCTGGGGCTGGAAAAAGCAAAAGAAGATCAGTGTTCATATTTCTGTCGATAGAGCAGTCGGGCCCTGGGCCGGGAATGTCGGAGTTGTGACTACTCTGATAGCGCGTTCGTCATTCAATCCGCAAAACGCTATCGGTATGGTCTGCGGACCGGAAGTGATGATGCGCTTTTCGATACAGGAATTGAATCGCCGCGGTATCGATTATGAAAATATCTATCTTTCTATGGAACGAAACATGAAATGCGGCATCGGGCTCTGCGGTCATTGCCAGTACGGTCCGACATTCATCTGCAAAGACGGAGCTGTATTCACCTATGCCCAGATAAAGGATTTATTCGGAAAACGAGAATTATAATATGACATTAAAGAAAAAACCGAAACTTGCAGTCTGGAAATTCGCCTCATGCGATGGCTGCCAATTGAGCCTGCTTGATTGCGAGAATGAATTACTCGCGGTCGCCGGCGCAGTCGATATTGCCAATTTTCCCGAGGCCTCGCGGGCGATTGTCAAGGGGCCTTACGATCTTTCGCTTGTAGAAGGGTCGATTACCAATTCGCACGACGCCGAGAGAATACATAAGGTTCGCCGGGCATCGAAATTTTTGGTCACGATCGGCGCGTGTGCGACATCGGGCGGGATACAGGCACTACGCGATTTTAAGGACGTAAACGAATTCAAATCGATTGTCTATGCATCGCCGAACTATATTGAGACGTTAGGCAAGTCGACTCCTATTTCCGATCACATACCAGTCGATTTCCAGTTGAGGGGCTGTCCAATCAATAAATACCAGTTAGTGGAAGTATTGAGCGCGTTCCTGAATGGCCGGACTCCGAACACTCCGTCTTACAGTGTCTGCATGGAATGCAAAAGGCGCGGCGCGGTTTGTGTGATGGTCGCTCATGGCACTCCATGCATGGGGCCGGTCACGCACGCTGGTTGCGGCGCGATATGTCCATCGTTTAATCGCGGATGCTATAGCTGTTTCGGCCCCAAGGAAAAGCCGAATACCCAATCGCTCAGCCAATGGATGGCCGACAAATTGGGTCAGTCGGACAACGATATCATGAGAGCCTTCCGCAGCTACAACGCCACATCCGAGAAATTCCGCAAAGAGAGCGAAGCCCATGAAAAGTAGAACCATAAAAGTCGATTATCTGGCGCGGGTCGAGGGCGAAGGCTCGCTCTATGTGAAAATAAAAAATGATAAGGTTGTCGACGCCCAACTAAAAATATTCGAGCCGCCAAGATTTTTCGAAGCGTTCCTGCGCGGCAGAAAATTCACCGAAGCCCCGGATATTACGGCCCGAATTTGCGGCATCTGCCCTATCGCCTACCAGACAAGCTCGGTCACAGCTATGGAGAATGCCTGCGGTGTTAAAGTCGAGGGGCAATTGAGAGCGTTGAGACGGCTTATATATATGGGTGAATGGATCGAGAGTCATGTTCTGCATGCCTATATGTTGCACGCGCCTGATTTTCTCGGCTATGAAGACGCGATCAAGCTCGCGGCCGATATGCCCGATGTTGTCAAACGCGCCCTGGAAATGAAGAAAATCGGCAACGATCTAATGACAATTATTGGCGGCCGTGAGATTCATCCGGTCAATATGCGAGTCGGCGGATTTTACAAAGTACCCTCAAAGAGCGAATTAAATAGCCTTGTGGATAAATTGAAATGGGGTTTGGATGCAGCGATCGAAACTGTCAAATTAGTTGCGACATTCAATTTTCCCGATTTCGAGCAGGATTATGAATTCGTATCATTGAAACACCCGGACGAATATCCGTTATTCGAAGGGCGGCTGGTTTCCAATAAAGGACTCGATATCGCGATTGACGAATATCCCAATCACTTCGAGGAGATTCATGAAGAACGATCCACTGCGCTTCATTCACGGATAAAACGGCGAAGCAATTATTTTGTCGGCCCTATCGCCAGATATAACCTCAATTTCGAAAAGCTGACTCCAAAAGCCCAAAAGATCGCAAAGACGATCGGCCTTGAGATGGAACTCCATAATCCATTCAAGAGCATTATCGTCAGGGCGGTCGAGACTGTTTACGCGTTCGAGGAAGCCCTGAAAATAATTGACCAATACCAAATGCCGAAAGAGCCGTTTATCGAAGTGACACCGAAAATCGCCACCGGCCACGGGATATCCGAGGCTCCGCGCGGGATATGTTATCATAGATACAAAATCGATCAGGATGGTTTTATACAGGATGCCAAAATCGTTCCGCCGACATCGCAGAATATGGCGACTATCGAAAAGGATGTCATCGAATTCGTTAAGGCAAACGCCAGGCTCTCCACTGAAAAGCTGACACTGCAATGCGAGCAAGCGGTGCGCAATTACGACCCCTGCATCTCCTGCTCCGTGCATTTTTTGAAGCTGAAGATCGATAGAGAATAAAAAACTTATTGTAGGGGCCGACCTATGTGTCGGCCCGCATAATTCGTGCTGCCTGGTCGCCTGACCCGACAGTTAGGATGGATTCCGCATCAAGTGCGGAATGACAGGCAGTAGGTCATTTCCCCTGGGAAATGACGGCTTCGTCCTGCGAGTCACGGTTTACCGTGACCGCATCCTTGCATTGTTTGCGGTCAGGGCAAGCCCTGACGCGCAAACTTGACTTTTCGAGTCGCTCGCATGCTGACCAGGCGATTCAATAATGAGAAAATAGTGGAATATTTTCCCCATTATTTTGTATAATATATCAAATGATTAAAATATCTCTCAATAAGAGCCCGCTAATTATTTACGGTTTTATCTCTTTGATAGCATTGGCATTTATTTTCTCCTGCGGCCCGAGAGATACTGGCTGCGGATCTGGTGATTATTATTGCGTTGGAATTACAAGCACGCGTCCATATTTGGCTCCAATAAAATCATCCAATTCCGAGGATATTCTATTATCGAATGGAACCTTGATCGTCAATCATCGGTATGGCAATAATATAGATTCCACCACAATTTACGATTTGAAGCAAATTTGCCAGAGCGATACGATATGCGATATAGTGGATATAGTGCCCAGGGAAGACAGCGTTGTTATCATTACCCCCACAAAATGCGTTGTCTTTCATATCTACCATAATATAGTTTCAGAATTTGGGAATACTGGACCTGATTCTTCAAGGCTGATTAACGCTATCTACGCGGCCACCGATACTTTCGGCAATGTATACGTGCTGGATTCTGGAGATAATTCTGTCAAAGTATATGATTTGAACGGCCAATTTAAGTCGCGCTTCATGGCTGGAACCGGTCCGTCGTCAATTGTTTGTTGGGGCGATAAATTGTATGTATTGGATAAATCAAATGACAGTATAAAGGAGTTTTATCTAGACGGCCGGGCAACGGGCCGAGTTCTTTCTACTAGCTATCTAGCAAACATCACTGCATTCGGTATTTGCAATGGGCTTTTTATTGTCGCAGATCAGAATGGGAAGAGATTGACTGCGATTTCGCTATCGGGCAATATCTATGAAGTTAAGACAGATTATTGCTTCCGAGACATCCTTTTTGAATTCGGTGAAATAATAAACATCAATTGCGAACCATCCGGATTCAGTGTCGTAGATTACGATAACAATTTCATTGTCAATTTTAGAAGCAGGATTTGGGATAAATCGTTTACGCGTACAGGTTGGATTATGTAAGGGAAATTATTATGGATAACAGGAACACAATAAAGGCGCATAGTACATTCGGTTTTGGCGTCGTCCCGAGAAAGATTTGTATTTATCTAAGGACATCGGCTTTAATATTTTTCAGCGCTTTTTCAATTTCATTAGCATCAGAGGGTGGAATAACGGAGTTCTTCATTTCCATGGGCTCTACCGGACCTGCAGGAAATAGTGCATTTAGTGACTTATACACTGGCGGATTTTCTCTTGCGGCTGGCGCGCGGATACCCTTTTCAATTTGGCAGGGGTATCAGCAAAATTGGTTTGAATTGGAATATGACAATTTTAGTTTTGATAAATCGGGATCGCTAATCTCCTATCCGTATATGGAAGTGAACGCAACTTGGGGTAGGGATGTCAATGTCGTTACGGGGATATTTCGAGCGAAATTTATGTTGACGCATGAATCAAAGAAGATAGTGCCCTTTATATCAATCGGATTTGGATATCTTCATAGATCAAGAACTGAGATTAGAAGCAATTCAATTGATCTGCCATTCGTTAAAATCAGTTACAAAAGCGCAGGGGCGTTTTTGGCAGGGGCGGGTGTAGATTACAAGCTTGGAAGACATGTTGCCATATTATTTGATTTTACCTATATAAAGGGCAATACTTGGCCCGGCAAAATAGCATTTGTGCCCGTGAGGTTTGGGCTGATATTTAGAAAATAAAAAACAGCATCCGGATATCATATCATCGTCAGGTCGCAGGCGACCTGACCTACCCGTCCATTAAATTAATAATTTCTTGCTTCATATTCAAATTCAAGATAGATATTGTTCATGGATAATATCTTCAAGCTCCTGAGCTCGCATCGTTCGATAAGAAAATACAAGCCCGATCCGATATCGGATGAGCTGCTAAATAACATTCTGAATTCCGCCCGGCAGGCGCCGACATCCTCGAATCTTCAAGCATACTCAATTATCGTAGTCAGGGATCCCATTAAGAAGAAAGTGCTGTCAACACTTTGCGGCGATCAGCCTTGGGTCGAGAGATGCCCGGTATTTCTCGCGATATGCCCAGACCTATATCGGTTGGACAAAGTTGCCAGGATGAGGGATTATTCGATGAATGATAAATATATCGAAATATTCATCGTCGCAGTTGTCGATGCGGCCTTGGTCGCGCAAAATATTTTGGTGGCGGCTGAGGCGTCGGGGCTTGGAGTCTGCATGATAGGCGGTATTCGCAATAATCCCGATGAAGTCAGCAAGGTTTTGAAATTGCCCGAAAAGGTGTTTCCATTGATGGGGATATGTCTCGGCTACCCCGACCATGATCCAATGGTGAAGCCGCGAATGTTGCCTGAATTGATAATTCATCAGGAAGAATACAATGACTCCAATTTCGAAAATCTTATAATCGAATACGACAATATAATTAGAGCTACAGGATTATACGACGGCCCCGGACGTAAAATCAAATCACCCGAATTTCCAATTTTGCCAGATGATGATTACGGATGGAGTGAGCATTCATCGCGCAGAATTGCCTCTAGCGATCTTAAGGTTTTGCGGGCGCATATGAGGAAATTTTTGGATAGCCGGGGATTTAAATTCGAATGAAAATTTATTTTATCGAGTCGCTTGCCCCGACAGGTAGGATGGATTCCGCATCAAGCTCCCTTGGAGTCCGGCAACCGACGGATGCGGAATGACAGGCTTTAGCGAGCTGTAGGTCGGAGTTTGAGTCCGCACCGGACGAAAACCCGACAAAAGGTCGTTTTCCTGATGACTTCATGTTCAAATTAACATTGGATGAATTTAATGACTTGAAATTCCAATTTGGAACATCAAGTTGGGGAGGAAGACGCAAGCTGCCGCGTGCATTTACGGAGCAAGGTGTCGCTATGCTTTCAAGCGTTTTACGAAGTAGTCGAGCCATAGCTGTAAATATTTTAATTATGCGCGCATTTGCCAAGTTTAGGGAATTTCTTTCCGCACACAAAGATCTGGCTGGAAAAATTGATGAATTGGAACGAAAAATGGGAGGCCATGATCGACAAATTCAAAACTTATTTGCAGCAATCCGACAAATAATGCAACCACCACAGGTTAATAAAAGGCAAATTGGATTCAAACGTATTGAGAAATAAATTGATTCTATTATTGTCCCGGCGGTGTATAGCGAATAATCGTCAGGCCGTTATTATCAGCAATATATACATACGAAGAATCAGCGTAGAAATCATTATTGCCCCAGCCGACTTCGCTGTCATAAAACCCCACCTGAGTTAACAAGGCCATATTTTCAGCGGAAATAATTCGCAGCCTGCTGGCATTATCAAGTACATAAACATTGTGGCCGACCGCCATAACCCTCTTGGCGCCACCCTGGATATAATAAAATCCGACCGATGCTCCCCATTCAACAGGATTGGAAATATCATACACAACCAGGCCGAGTGAATTATTGGCGACAAATAGATTATTTCCCAGCAAATAAAAATCCTTCGGAATACCTTGGCCTGGCTTCCTATTCACCAGAGAATCATTGACCGGATCGAATATATTCATAATTTGAATAGTATCGTTATCGCAGCCTAAATAAGCGTACATGCCATTTAGGGCGATCAGATTGAACATGTTGTTATCGGCAGTCCAATAACTTCCGATATTTGAGGGCGAGGCAGGATTGGTAACGTCGTATGTGTAAAGTCCATCACCCATACTCACGAAATATGCCCGGCCATTACGAATAGCCGCATGATTGAACCAGTAACCCTGAATCGCTGAGGCTTGCGAGAGACCGTAAGGGTTGGATTTATTTAGTATCTTTATTCCATAGCCACTATGAAACGGCGATGAAATATAGGCATAATCGCCATCGAGAATTAGCTGGCCGATTGCCATATTGGTAAAATAATTCTGGCTAAGTACCGGGAATCGTCTCTGAGATACATCGATCACATGGAGCGTGGAATCTCCACCGCTTAAGAACGCGTAATTGCCGGAAACTCGAATAAGATTATTGCTTCCAATATTGCTATTATGAGCTATTAAAGTAATGTCTGTATCTAAGGTTTTCAGGCTTTTGACAGTTGATAATGCTGATTCCCCAGCATCATTCTGTGCCGATACGACATAAGTATAAAAGGTATTTGCGGTCAGGCCCTGGTCTTCAAATGTCATCACATTGGGGCCCACCTCGCCAGAGACAACGAAGGTATCGGCATTAGGGTTTTGTCGCCTGATAACAAATGCGGTCTCGTCAGTGGACTTATCATCCCAAAATAGTTTGACGGTAGATGATGATGCTCCGTAGCCTCGCAGATTTTCCGGAGTGGTCGGAGTCAGGGTATCGCCGGGATTATCGATTATGCTGGAATTCCTTGAACAAGCTAATATGAGAACAAGCAGAGCTAAAGTATGATTCAAGACCGATTTTTTCATTGATACTCCGTGATCAATTGTTCTTTCCCAAGGGCAATATAAATATAGGCTGATAAATTGACAAGTATTCTTTAGACCACATTTAGGTTGAGGTGCCGGGCTAATCGGCCTCAATGACGGCCTATTTCCCAATACAGAAGTGGCTGAAAATATTTTCTAAAATATCCTCATTCGTGGTTTCGCCTACCAATTCACCGAGATGTTCCAATGATTCGCGCAAAAATAGTGCTATCACTTCCATTGATTGACCGGCGCGCAATTCATCCGATGCATGAATAAACGATTGCCGGGCGAGCGTCATGGCGCGAAATTGCCGTTCGGTGGCAAGTACCGCGGATTCAAGACTAAACTTTTCGAGATGCAGTTCATTCGCGATTGTATCTTTAAGCTCTTCGAGCCCATCTCCCTTCAAAGCGGAGACCGAGACCGTCGGCCAGGATTCTTTGGAGCTTTGATTCCCGCCAGTATTTTGAGTTAAGGCCGCGAAGCCCGCTGGAATAAGGTCACGTTTGGTTTTCACTAGAATCACATGTTTGTTCTTGATCGATTCCGCGATTAGCCTGTCGTCATTATCAAGGAGTGCAGAGCAGTCATTTAAAAATAGAATAATATCGGCGCGTTCGATTTCATCGCGGGTTCGGTTTTGGCCAATTTGCTCGACTGCGTCGCCATCGGTTCTTAATCCGGCGGTATCGGTCAGTAGGATCGGGAAGCCTTTAATTGCAATCCATTCTGTGAGCGTGTCGCGAGTTGTGCCGGGGATATCGGTCACAATTGCCCGTTCACGGCGCAAGAGAGCATTGAGAAGTGATGATTTGCCGACATTGGTTTTGCCGACAATGGCGATTTTATAGCCGTAATTCAGACCTCGTCCAAAATCATACGTGCTGAGAATATTCTCGGCTTCGAGGATAAGCCGATTGATCAATGGCGTTATTTTCTCCGATGATGTTTTTTCGATCTCTTCGTCGGAAAAATCAATTTCGGCTTCAATCTGAGCCAATGTATTAACAAGATCGGATCGAATTTTTTCCAATCGTTCATGCAATTGGCCTTTGAGATTCATCGCGGCCGCCCTGAGCGCGAGTTCTGATTTGGCCTCGATTGCCGCCGCTACGGATTCCGCTTGCGATAATGATATACGGCCATTGAGGAAGGCTCGTTTGGTGAATTCACCGGGCTCGGCGATACGCGTGCCCAATGATACCAACAATCGAATAATAGTCTGCGATGCCATAAAGCCACCGTGGCATATTATTTCGACCATCTCCTCGCCAGAATAGCTTTTCGGGGCAAAATATGGGATGGCAGTGATTTCATCGATTGGCGAGCCATTAGAGTCATATATGAAATCATGAAAGAGCTTGCGGGTGTCTCCGGCTGTGATTGTTGCCAGTGCCGGAATCGCCTTCGAAGCCAATTTGATGCAGCCATCTCCGGATAGCCGAATCATAGCTAAAGCCGATTTACCGGGGGATGTCGCTACGGCGCAGATGATATCAGGTTTTTGATTTGTCATTTTATTTTTCTGTCTTTGCGAGCGAAGCGAAGCAATCTGTGAGTGGTTCAGCCTTCAGATTGCTTCGTCGACCGGCAACTGCCGGTCTCCTCGCAATGACCGATTGGTCTCCAAAAGACAAAAAAGGGGCCGCACGGCGCGACCCCCAATAATTTTCATAATCAGATCAGGGGTCATACCGATACGGTTTTTTTCTCCGATTCCAAATTTTTCACCATATACCATTGCTCGAAAATCCCGATAAGGCTGAACATTGTCCAATATAGCACAAGTCCCGATGCCCAGCGCGAAAACAGGAACGTGAAAATTACCGGCATCAAATACACCATCATCTTTTGCTTGGGATCGGTAATAGTCGCCTTCTGCTGGAAAAACATGGCAACTCCCATAATAATCGGCAATATGCCGACAAGGCCAAACAGATATTTGGAGGATGGATCGGCCTGTGAAAGATCTGTTATCCAGAATATAAAATGCGCACCCCGTAATTCGATCGTATTGGAAAGCACTGAATACAGCGCCCAAAATACCGGCAATTGAATCAGCATCGGGAGACAAGAGCCAAATGGATTGACGCCGAATTCTTTATAGGCCTTCATTGTCTCCTGCTGGAATTTCGCTGGCTCGTTTTTATATTTTTCCTTTATTTCCTGAAGCCGGGGCTGTATTTCCTTCATCTTATACATCGATTTGGCGCTTTTTTGAGACAATGGCCAGAAGATCAATTTCATGATTATCGAGAAGACTATTATTACCGCGCCATAATTGGGAATAAATTTGTGTATCGATGTGAAGAGCCAGAGAATCGCTATGGCAAACGGCCGAAAAACCTTCCAGCCCATATCGACCAATCCTGAAAGCCCATATCCAAGGTCGCGCAACGTGTCATAATCGAGAGGGCCGGCGTAAATATTGAATGCCAATGATACTTCGCTGCCGGGACTGTTGTATGTCATGCCGACACCATACTGTTCCCATAAATAATGCGCACCGTTGTAGTCAATTCGATCTGTTTGGCTGCCAACCACGACAACTTCCTGTCCTGGGCTGGACTTGGCGAGCAATACCGCCGTAAAATATTTGGTGCGATTTGCAACCCAATCGACAGGCCCGGTGGCCGCTTTTTTCAATACGCCATCCTTAAGACCATTGAAGCTATCAAATGCTCCGCCCATGGCAAAAAATCCGCCAAGTTTGCCTTTATCCTGCGAATGGTCGAGTTCTGTCCGTTGCTGAGGCGCAAACCAACCAACCGTAATTCCATCTTTCAGGCCAAGCTCCTGTGGATTTTTTATATCCAAATTGAAATCAAATTGGAAACCATTGTAATGAAAGGTATACTTTTTCGTGATTTGGGCGCCAGAAGTAGCCTGGTATGTAAAAATAACACTCTGCATGGTATCGGCAGGAGAAAGCGTCAGATTGGGGCTTTCAACCCTAAAATTATATGAATTGAAGGCTGGAATTTCATCAGAATAGCCGATTGTAAGGGCTCCATGTCGTCCCCAGCTGGAATTGCTGATCGTGTCTATCAGCGAAACCGAGGTCGTGTCAAAACTGACATAGTCCTTCAAAATGATATTTTTGACCGTGCCACCCCTCGATGATAGCACTATTCTGAGGCGTTTGGTATCGATTAAGATGAGTTTTTCGGGTTCTTTATTCATTTCCGCGATTGCCGCAGAATCTACCGGGGCAAGCGAGACTGGCTGTGCGGCTGATGGTCTTGAAGAAGATGCGGTCGCAACTGAACTGTCCGAAGTTGCAACGGTTGTATCGCTAATTGGCTTGGAAGGCATTGGCGGCGGCGGGAAAAAGGTATTCCAAATCGGCTGCCAAAGCAAAAGCAACGCCATTATTACTACAAAACCTAAAATTGCACGCTTATCCATAATTCCACTTCTATTTTACAGGGTCATAGCCGCCATGATTCCATGGGTTGCAGCGCAGTACTCGCCAAATCGACATCAGGAATCCCTTAAATGCTCCATATTTTGAAAATGATTGCCTCGAATATTCAGAACACGATGGATAGAATCGGCAATGTCCGCCGAACGCTATGCCAATTGTGTTTTGATAGACCTTAACGATTATTGATAAAAATCTGCCAGCCAATTTATTCATTTGAATTCTTTAATAATATCATCGATCTCGCCAATCAATCCAGATTCGTTTTCAATTACGGATCTGACACTGATAATGATCGATTTGTCCTTGGGCCAATGATCCTTATTATTGCGCAGGTATTCGCGGATAATCCGTTTGATACGATTTCTGCGGGGAGAATCCCCGGCAGTCTTGGAAACCCGAATTCCAAATTTCGTGAAACTATCGGAGGATGCGCCAATAATAATTTCGCAAAATCGTCCCTTGAGACGTTTTGATGCCCTGCCCCGCAATAAATTCAGAAAATTCGAACGCCCTCGGAGTCGATTCTCGCGAGGGTACGAGCAATCTAATAATTTTTTGGATTCGGCCATGCCGGACTCCACTATGAATTATTCGTCTGAAACCGTAAGTTTCTTGCGGCCTCTGGCGCGGCGGCGTTTGAGCACATCCCGTCCGGCCTTAGTGGCCATTCTGGAGCGGAATCCGTGGTCGTTTTTTCGTTTTCTTTCAGATGGTTGAAATGTTCTTTTCATAAATTCCTCTTTCTAAATAGACTTGCAATATAGGGATTATTCCAATTGAGTCAAGAAAAATAAAAATGAAGAATTCGCACGATAATTCAGGGAGTTGATGCTGGGAAATAGGTCAGGTCGCCTGCGACCTGACGAAAAATACCTGATGTCATTTTTCAGGGAAAATGACCTACATGACTGACGATGCGTGAAAATTAAAAGAGTAAGATGGATTCCGCATCAAGCTGTCTTCAGTCCGGCGACTGACGGATGCGGAATGACAGGCGTTTCTTGTCATTCCTGCGAAAGCAGGAAGATGGATTCACGTTTGAAGTGCAACAGTTTTTTCAAAAATAACTCAGCCGGGGTACGATAGTCCAGACATTTTCTCGGGGTGTTTTCCTGCGAGTCACGGCTCGCCGTGACCGCATCCTGGCGTCTTTGCGGTCAGGGCAAGCCCTGACGCGCAACAATAATACGCCGCTGTCGGGTTTCTCATGCGCCACGTTCATTTGGAACCCCACTTACGACCGAGGCTCTAATTTTGTTGACTTAAGTCCGATATTCTCTTTAAATATCTCCATGTCGAAAAAACACACCATTTTGATAATCGATGACGACAAAAATATAATTGATTCATTGTCTTCACTATACCGCGATCAGGGGTATCAACCTGTTGGAGCGCAGACCGGGCACATCGCCATGGAATTAGTCAGCGATAATAGCTTCGATCTTATCATTCTCGATTTGGGATTGCCGGATGTCGACGGTATCGATCTATTGAAATCTATCAAGGATGCCAAAATATCGGCGCCGGTTATTATAGTATCAGGGCAGGCGACTATTCAAAAAGCGATTGAGGCCACCAGATTGGGGGCATTCAATGTCATCGAAAAGCCGCCCGATCCGCAAAAATTACTCCTTGATTCGGAGATCGCAATCAAACACAAATCTTTGGAGTCCGAGGTCGGGCGATTGCGCAGATCGTTGGCATTACAGAATGACATAATCGGCGAATCGGCGTCGGCAATGGCGATGCGCGAGAAATTACGCCGGGTATCGGGTACCGATAGCAGGGTATATATCTACGGCGAGCCTGGGGCAGGCAAGGAAATGGCGGCCCGGTTTATTCATTTTTCGTCGAATCGAGCCTCGGGGCCATTTATTGCGATCAACTGCGCCGCCATACCGGAAAATCTTTTCGAGTCCGAGCTCTTCGGCCATGAGAAGGGGTCATTTACCGGGGCGGTAGCGTCGCGCAAAGGGAAATTCGAATTGGCCGACAGCGGAAGTATCTTTCTTGATGAAGTCGGGGAGCTAAGGCCGGATCATCAGGCGAAACTTCTCCGGGCAATTGAGACCTCCACTATAGAACGGGTCGGGGGATCAAAGGAAATACGAGTAGATGTCCGTGTGATATCGGCATCGAATAAGGATCTTCAGAAGGAGACACATGACGGCCGTTTTCGGGAGGATTTATATTTTCGATTGAATGTCATACCCGTATTTGTGCCGCCATTGAGAAATCGCAAGGAAGATATCCCATTATTGGCGCGATTTTTTCTAGATAACCTCGGCTATGGACATTTGAAACTCGATTCCGCCGCCATATCGTCATTGACCGCCTATGACTGGCCGGGGAATATTCGCGAATTGAAGAATATTATCGAGCGCAGCGCCGCCCTCTGCTACGGCGATATCGTTTCGGATGTCGATATCAGGGAATCATTGGCCGGTATGCAGGGCGACGACGCAAAAAAGTTAGGGCCTGCGGGCAAACAGTTATCATTGCGGGAATATCTGTTACGTTTCGAAAAATCGCTATTGGAGGATATCCTGCGCGAAACCGATGGCAATATAACGCGGGCTTCCAAGTTATTAAAGATTGACCGCGGGAATCTATCCAAGAAGCTCAAGAAATTCGGCCTGACTGGTCAAGAATAACATGCAGTATATCGAAACCTTTACGGTTTCGACAATGAAAATGCTTATAAATTCTCATAAAGCATAAGGGCGTTTTTTCAAACGCCCCTACAAGAAGTATTTGATATTCCAGGTCGGGTTTGATAAATCAAATCCCCTACAGGCTCATTGTTTTTTGATGCGCGGTCATGAATCCCTTCATGACCGTTCCCCGTGTAAGGTTTCAGGAAGGGATTCCTGACACCGCTATAAGAAATCATTTATAATTAAAAAATAGCTTGCTGTTTCGGGGAATATTCTTACATTATTATTGTATTATTAGAAAATACTGCGTTGCCTTTGAGGAGGGCACATGAAAAAAGTGATATTGCTTTTCAGCATTTTGGTCATTTGTTCATCAGCCACTGCCGGACAGCGACCCAACAATTTTTCCCATATCCTGGATTTGCCTGAAACCCGATTGCTCGTACATCGTGAGCCCAATATCAATTTTTCAGTAACGAACTTTGGCTTGATAGGGTCTATGAATAGTTTCATTCCTGACCCTGACAATGGCTGGTATGCTCCGGGGGCCATCTTTCCGGCCAATTCAGGAATCGAGAATCTCTTTTTCGGCTCTATCTGGATTGGCGCTGAAATCGATACATTCGATTCATCCGGCAATCCGATTCTCGATACCCTGGTTTCCGTAGGCAATGACGGATGGTGGAGCAATACCTGGGAATGGTTTCCCCCATTGCCAGCTGATGAATCATTGCGGCGAATCTATGATATTGGGGATGAGGATATCGCGGCCATATATTGTGACACATTTACCGACCGGAGATTTGTTGCGCCGGATCCTAATGACGGCAGGCCGCATATACCACTGGGTTTGAGAATTACGCAAAATAGTTTCGGCTGGAGCACAATCGGCTACAATGACCTGGCGATTCTAAAGTTTGTGGTCGAAAATATCGGCGGACGGAATCTTCATAATGTTTGGTTTGGGATATATTATAACGGAGATGTTTATTATCCGAGCGAGGATCCTTTCGATCCGGGCTGGATAGATGATTTAAGCGGATTCGTCGAATATTCGGGACATGATATTGCCTGGACAGCGGATAATGATGGCCAGCCTTACAATGGTCAATTTGATTATCGAAGTCCGCTGGGAGTTTTGGGTCTGATGTTATTGGGAACATCACAGGGAACTCCGCAGACAAATTTTAATTGGTGGATTAGCAATACAAGCTCGGAAATCGATTGGGGGCCGCAATTAATCAGCAATTTCGATAGATGGGGAGTCTTCCCTGGCGGCGGAAGAGGGACTCCCGGAGGAGATAAGGCAAAATACCAGGTAATGTCTAATGGCGAACACGACTACGATCAGGCGTATGCAGCCATCGATTATAGCGGCAGTGGATGGATTGAGCCGTGCGCGAATGCCACTAGTATTGCCGATGGCATTGACACGCAATACCTGATTTCATTTGGACCGTTTCAGTTTTCACCCAATTCGGTTGAGACATTGACTGTGGCGTATATTGGCGGTCAGCATCTCCATGTAGATCCTCAGAATTTTGCGCAGAATCTCCAAGATCATACCGGCGATACAATTTCGATCAGGCAATATTATAATAATTTGAATTTTTCAAATCTATATGCTTCGGCTGATTCGGCAATTAATTTTTATAATAGGGGATACGCGAATATTCCGCTTGGCCCGCCACGTAATCTACGAGTGACCGAATGGAGCGGCAGCCAAATCAGCTTCATATGGAGTCGAAAAAACAGCCCTCGGTTTGCCCATTACAATTTATATCGCGGGACCGCGCCGGGTGTATACGGGTCAGAGCCGATCACGCCGGATAATTTTACAGATACGGTTTTTGTCGATAACACGGTACAGGACAATACCCAATATTATTATGCGATAGCCTCGGTCGATATTTCCGGTATTCAAGGAGGCTTTTCAAGCGAAATACCGATCAATTCCGGTCGGCCGCACATGCCGCAAGGATTGACTGCCACTGGCGGCGACTTGCAGGTTCAGCTTACCTGGAATGTTTTGCGGGAAAATGATATTATTGGATACAATATATACCGTTCGGAACATACATATGGTTTTGAGTTGATAGACTTTGCGCCCGATAGCAGCTATCTCGATCAGGTTGTCGGGAATGGGATTACCTATTATTATTACATCACGGCCTTGGATTCAGTTGGCAACTCATCGGCAGCGTCGGATACGGCCTCGGCAATTCCGATGTGGTTTGGCGCCGGTATTCTGATTGTCAATGGTAACCGCGATGATTTTAATAATCCCGATTACGATTCGATGATGGTGTTCTACGATAATATTTTCAGTGAATATAACTATACAATATTAAACAGAGCGCCGTATTCAATTTCCGATCTAGTAGGCTATTCGACTGTTGTGTTGTGTAAGGAATTATATTCCGGGAGGCTAATATTCGATCCTGGAGACCAAAGTCACCTTTATACTGATTATCTGAATGCGGGCGGCAACCTTCTTTTGTTCGGCACCAGGCTCGTGGTGAATCAGAACTTCTATGGCAGGCATGATTATGTTCCGAATGATTTTGCCTGGCGGTTTTTGAACTTAGCGGGAGTGGAGTTTCCATCCTCACACAATTCGGAGTTTATCGGCGGCCATTCTGTGGTTGAGGGATTTCCTGATTTCGATGTCGATACGACAAGAGCGCGCAGGATAATTGTCCCCCCCAATGATCATACGGGACGGCTCATGGGTATTGGAACATTGATTCCCAATGATAGTTCCGAAGTAATCTATAAGTATGTAGCCGTAAATCCGGACACTTCGATTTATCATGATCGTCCCATCGGCATAATCCACCATGGACAGAATTTTAATACGGGTGTAATGGAATTCCCGCTTTACTATGTGGAAGAGCCGGCATCGTACGATATTCTCTATCGTGTTTTGGATGAACTAGGAGAAACAAGAAACTCGGTTGACGAGCATAACGCTTCTTTGCCCAATAAGGTTGCGCTGCTTCAGAATTATCCGAATCCGTTTAACCCATCGACAAAGATCAGCTATCAACTGCCGAAAGCTACCGAGGTCGCGATATCGATTTACAATATTGTCGGTCAACGGGTAGTAGAATTGTTTGATGGCCGCAGGGATGCGGGGTATCATGAGATTATATGGAATGCCAGCGAATATCCGTCGGGAATATATTTCGCTCGTCTTAACACTAGCGAAAAATCCGCGACTATAAAGATGCTGTTGATGAAGTAGGAAAAGAAAGATTAATTAATAGACGTATTCGATTTTGGGCGTCTCATCCCATATCTTGCCTTCTAAAAGCCTGCCATTTTTCTTCTTGTGAACGCCGCCCCATTGTTTGAAGAAAAAGGGAATATCATTAGCTTTGCATTGATTTCTAATTTCCAGGACCCAATTTTCCTCCATCGGTCTGGATTTCGGGCCCGACTCACCGCCAACTATAACCCAATCTATATTTTTATATGGGAATTTAGGAATAGGGCCCAAAAGAGGTTCCATTGAAACAAATTTCACTTTAGCCGGGACTTTCTGCAGATCCTTTATTCGGTCAATGTATTTGAACGATTCCGCAGTGACCCCCATCCAGACATTTTCCGGCCAATCTATTAAATGGCTTAGTTTCATTAGCCTTTCAGATCTTTTCGTCAGAATTTGAAAAATGTGCCAGGAAGCCATTTGCATTGTCTGAAAAATATTGAAAATGAATTCGTCCGGAATGTTTTCATGAAATAAATCTCCCATCGAATTTACAAAAATGAGTCTTGGCCTTTTCCATTTTAAGGGGAGATCAATTAAATCCTCTTGCAATGTAACTCTGAATCCATCTCTATATCGAATTTGACCGATTCGTTGCAGGCGGTGAGCCATGCGTTCGGCATAGCAATGAGCGCATCCGGGGCTTACTCTATCGCATCCGGTTACGGGGTTCCAGGATGATTCAGTCCATTCAATTTTGGATATGGCTGCCATTTTAATTAAAATCCAATTCAGTCTGATTTTTTCCGTATGGCCTCATTTTTGCACAAAAATCATATCCTCTCTTATGTTTACTTGCGAAAATGAGATAATAAAGATTACCATTTCTTGTATTGTGAATTTCAAAATAGTTCTTGTATTTGGTTTCTTCGGGAGGTCTTTCATATCCCAGCCGATATAATCCAGATGTATAGAAATCTATTAGTTTTTCGGCTCTAAATTGTATTTTTCGTTTTTGATGGCTATCTTCTATTTGGCGCCACTCATTTGAAGGAAAGAACAAATCGATTTTTCCTTGTTTCTTTTCAAATTTTTTGTTCCGCGAAAATCTTTGAAAATCCATCCCATATGCAAAATTAATCATAAGATCGACTTTCTTTTTGTTAGCTGAAATTGCCCTGACAGTATCAAAATTAAGGTCACTCATATTATTAGGATCCAATAAACAAAAGCTTAGGGAATTGCCCAATAGTAGGGAGTTGATTTTTCCGGCAACAGCATTCGCATCATCACAAAAAAGATGTAGATTAGCTCCGCTACCATCAAGACGTTTTTCAAGAGCATCAACATTTTCTTTTTTTATATCATTAAGATAGAGATTGTCAAATTTTAGTTTTGAGGCAATTAATGGTGACCCATCCATTAGAATTCCTGAGGTCCGATCAAAATATTTGCCTGGCCCAGCATATAGATCTATATAATTTATTTCACGCCATTTATTTTTCATCCCTTCCGTTATCATTTCCGAATATACACCTATCGGTTTATGTTTTTGGCTTGTCCAAGGAGGAGCACAACGGGCTGTCAGGCCGTCATCCGCGACAAACTTTTGGCAATTGTCTATTGTTTTATATTCTTTTTTAGAACAGGTTTTGCAATTTGGATTATTCATAGATTTTTAAAAAATTATCATGAATACGCATAACAAGTCAATAGTAATTAATCATAAAACCTTATTTTATTCCCAGCTCTTCTTTCAGGAATTGGCCGGTGTAGCTGGAATCGACTTGGGCGACTTGCTCGGGAGTGCCGACTGCTACAATTCGTCCGCCATCATCGCCGCCCTCGGGACCAAGATCGATAATCCAATCGGCGGTCTTGATAACATCGAGATTGTGCTCGATCACAAGCACCGTATTGCCTCTATCGACTAACGTATTAAGAACAATCAAAAGCATCTTGATATCCTCGAAATGGAGTCCGGTCGTCGGCTCATCGAGAATATAAAATGTGTTGCCGGTAGCGACCTTAGAAAGCTCGGTCGAAAGCTTGATTCGTTGGGCCTCGCCGCCAGAAAGAGTTGTAGCCTGCTGACCGAGATGGATATATCCCAGGCCGACACCTTTTAATGTCTCCAATTTTCGTCGGACACGGGGGATGCGATCGAAAAATATCAGCGCTTCTTCAACAGTCATATCGAGAACTTCGGAAATAGATTTGCCTTTGTATTTGATCTCCAATGTATCGCGGTTGTAGCGTGCACCTTTGCAGGTCTCGCAGGGGACATAGACATCCGGCAGGAAATGCATCTCAATTTTAATTATGCCATCACCCTCGCAAGCCTCGCAACGGCCGCCCTTGACATTGAATGAAAACCGTCCAGGGCCGTAACCGCGAACCTTGGAATCGGGGAGCATGGCATATATGTCGCGTATTGGCGCGAAGAGACCGGTGTAAGTCGCGGGATTGCTTCGTGGTGTTCTGCCTATCGGCGATTGGTCGATATTCACCACTTTATCGATATGTTTCAAGCCGATTACTTCATCATATAGTAGTGCCGGGGTTTTGGAGCCGTAAAATTCGCGCGACAGTATTCTATATAGGGTTTCATTGATAAGAGTTGATTTGCCGCTGCCGGATACACCTGTAATACAGATCAATCTCCCGAGTGGAAACTCGACATTGATTTTCTTCAGATTGTTGCCTCGAGCGCCCTTGAGATTGATTTTGTCGCCGCTCCCTTTCCTTCGTTCATTGGGAATTTCGATCTTTAGTTTACCGGAAAGATATTTGCCGGTAAGGGATTTTGATGATTGCATTATCTTTGCGGGCGTACCCTCTGCGACTATTTCGCCGCCGAGCTTGCCCGCTCCCGGGCCGAGATCGACCACATAGTCGGCGGATTCGATCGTCTGGCGATCGTGTTCGACAACCAAGACCGTATTGCCAATATCGCGGAGGGAAATCAATGTTTCCAAAAGACGATGATTGTCCCGTTGGTGGAGGCCGATAGACGGTTCATCGAGAATATAAAGCACTCCGGTCAATCGCGATCCGATTTGAGTGGCTAATCTAATTCTTTGCGCTTCGCCGCCAGAGAGTGTTTGCGCTGAACGATCCAATGTTAAATAATCGAGGCCAACGTTGACCAAAAAAGTCAAGCGTTCTTTAATCTCTTTCAAGATTTGTTTGGCAATAATTTTCTGACGCTGGTTTAATTTCATATTCTCAAAGAAGGCATTGGCGATCTTAACTGAATAGGATGTGACCTCGGAAATAGATTTCCCTTCGATTTTTACAGCTAACGCTTCCTTTTTGAGACGGGCTCCATGACATTCATCGCAAGGCTTGATAGCCATGAATTTTTCAATCCATTCACGAATACCGGTCGATTCGGTCTGACGATAACGCCGTTTGAGATTGTTGACGACTCCCTCGAAGCGATTGGTATGCTCCCAGAGTCCCTTGCCCTCGCTATGCTCGAATGAGAATCTGATTTCGTCTTTGCCCGAACCAAATAATAGGATTTTCTGTGCCTTTTCCGGCAGCTCCTTATATGGCTTCCTCAATGAGAATCCATAATGATCCGATACGGCGCGAATCATTCCAAAATAATATGTGCCACGCGGAACACCCCAGGGGACAATTGCGCCCTGGGCTATTGAAATCGTTCTATCCGGGACAACCAGATCGGGGTCAACCTCCATCTTGAAGCCAAGCCCCAGACAAGTCGGACAAGCACCGAACGGGGAATTGAATGAAAACATTCGGGGGGCAGGCTCTTCATACGATATCCCGCAATCCTGGCAGGCGAAATTTTCCGAATAGATGGCATCTCTTTGTCCCGCTTGATCGATAATGACCATTCCACTTCCAAGCTTCAGCGCGGTCTCCAATGAATCGGTCAATCTTTTTTTAATACCATTTTTTACTACAAGACGATCAACTACAACCTCGATAGAATGCTTTTTCTGCTTGTCAAGCGTTGGAGTTTCTTCGATATCATATACCTTGCTATCAACCCGAACCCGAACAAATCCGCTTTTTTTGACTTCCTCGAATATCTCACGGTATTCACCTTTTCTGCCACGGATAAGCGGGCCCAGGATCTGGATACGGCTATTTTCAGGAAGCTCCATGATGGTGTCGGCTATTTGCTGAACTGTCTGCTGAGTGATTGGCTTGCCGCATTTATAGCAATGAGGAGTCCCGATTCGAGCATAGAGTAAACGAAGGTAATCGTATATTTCTGTGACAGTCCCGACAGTAGAACGAGGATTTCTTGCGGAAGTCCGTTGCTCAATCGAAATTGCCGGCGAAAGACCGTCGATAAAATCGACATCAGGTTTTTCCATCAATCCAAGGAATTGGCGGGCATAGGCTGAAAGCGATTCTACATATCGTCGCTGGCCCTCGGCGTAAAGCGTATCAAATGCCAACGATGACTTTCCCGAACCCGATAAACCTGTTATTACCACAAGCTTGGATCGTGGAATAGTGACATCGATATTTTTGAGATTGTGCTCGCGAGCGCCTTTAACTACTATATTTTCAGGTGGCATAACTTATTATCCTATAAACTGTTAAATCTGTTACTGTCGAATGCCTGCCCATAGGTGCATTATTATAATGTGCAGATAATTCCCGGTCAAGCATTTTTATTGCGATTCACCGGGCCGGTTCCGCCGACCTTCGGTCGTGGAAACCCGACTTCTCTTTCGGGTACTTATCTTGTAAACTATCGATTTCATATTTAGAGCACTGAACTGATTTAGTCACTGTCGGGTTTCACCTGTCGATTTATCGACAGGGCGGAACCGGCGCGGGCATGGTTGATATTCTCTAATGCCATATTACCCCCATCTTCTTTGATGGCTGCGGTCCAAGCCGCTCGAACAACCGGGTAATATAAATAAATGCAAATCAAGAAGCAAGAATACCAAAAATCTTATTACCATAGTGGACAATTGGTAATAGCAATGATAAAATATGGAGAAAGTGAGAATCGGTATGAACCAATCGATGGAGGTGAGGTATGGTGGCGAATGTTGGTGGAGCTGATCGGGTAATCAGGATTATTGTCGGGATAGTATTTTTAGTGTTGGGTATATTTGCACTTGAGGCAGTTTTGTCGGTCATATTCATAATACTGGGCGTCTTGGCGTTGCTAACTGGATTGTTTCGGTATTGCCCTGGATATTTGCCATTTAAATTCAGCACGGGCGAAGCCAAAAAAACCGGACTGTCTTGAAATTAATCTCATCACATGACAAAGAATCCGCTTCGAGATTTGCTTAATCGTATCAAGCATGACCAGACTTTCGATCAAACTCTTTGTAAGATCGAGTATAAGGATTTTGATTCCGCGAATGGTATCGGCTGGGCGCCGCTGATATTATGTGATATTGAATCAAAAAACATCTCGCAGGGCGGTAATATTATCCCCTTTCATCGAATTATCAGGGTAATCTATGACGACAAGATTATCTATCCATTTGAAAAGTATTGACCGGTAAATATATTGGGCGAAATAGCGATTTACGAACACAGAATTAGGTCACCATTATCGAGCTATTTTGTTTGGTGCAATAAAGGCAAATAAGCCTTGCATTAGGTAGAGCGGAGCGGTTATTTCATAATTTGAGCATGAAATAGAGGCGGTAATGGGTAGTGATGCGTGATGGGGAATGGCCTGATGACCGATGACTTGGGAAAAGATAGAATCGATCAAAAAACCAAAATAATTGTTATTGGCATCGGCAATGAATTCCGCGGCGATGACGGAATCGGTTTGGCAATTGCTCGCAAGTTAAGAGATCATCAGCTTAAAAATGTTATAATCATGGAATCCAATGGTGATGGTTTGGCGCTTATGAACTCATGGATGCCGGAAGATAAAGTTGTACTTATTGACGCGGCCTATTGCGATTCCCAGCCGGGCGCAATACATCGATATGACGCCATTGAAGAATCATTGCCGATAAGCATATTCGGACAGCTTTCGACCCATTCGTTTGGAATAATAGAGGCAATTGAGATGGCGTGGACATTGCAAAAACTGCCGCTAAAGCTAATTGTTTATGGGATCGAAGGGAAAGCCTTTGATGAGGGAGTGGGATTGACACCTGAAATCGAAGCCGTCATGCCTAAAATACTAAATGAAATTATAGAGGATATTCAGCGGTTATAATCAGAATGCGGCAAGATAATTTAACAATGGGCAGGAAGCAACGGCTCAGGCTTGTTATAAGGGGCGCCGTTCAAGGGGTTGGATTCAGGCCGTTTGTTTTCAGGCTGGCGACAGAAATGGGATTAAATGGCTATGTAAACAATTCGGCGCAAGGCGTCGTCATTGAAATCGATGGAAATTCTGAAGAACTGCAGCATTTCATAAATCGGATCAATTCTGAAAAGCCTCCAAGATCATTTATTCAAAGCATGGAACCATCGTATTTGGATCCAATAGGTTATGAAAAATTCCAGGTAGTTGAGAGCGAAACCATTGGCCCAAAAAATACCATAGTAATGCCCGATATCGCGACCTGCCCTGATTGTGTCAAGGATATATTCGAAAAATCCAACCGCCGTTATAGATACCCATTTACCAATTGCACTAATTGCGGGCCGCGATATAGTATAATTGAATCATTACCATACGACCGGGCTAACACGACCATGAAGCAATTCATCATGTGCGATGAATGCCGTGCGGAATATAATAATCCTCTCGATAGAAGATTTCACGCTCAGCCCAATGCCTGTCCAGCATGTGGGCCGCATCTGGAGATTTGGGATGAAAAAGGTAAAATGCTGAGATCGCATGATGACGCATTGATGATGGCTGTCGAATTTATCAGACATGGAAAGATAGTTGCAATCAAAGGGATTGGCGGGTTTCAACTGATTGTAGATGCCCGTAATCACAATTCGGTTCGGAAATTGCGAAATCGAAAGATTCGTGAAGAAAAACCATTGGCGCTGATGCTGCCAACCCTGGAAATAGCACAGCAAATCTGCGAGAGTTCATCTATAGAGGAAAGACTCTTGATTTCGCCGGAATCGCCGATTGTGCTTTTGAAAAAGAAAAAGCAGAATATCGAACACCTGGTTTGCGATGATGTCGCGCCCGGAAACCCATACCTGGGAATAATGCTTCCATATTCTCCGTTGCATCTTTTGCTGATGAAAGAACTGGATTTCCCTATTGTGGCAACAAGCGGAAATTTATCTGATGAGCCTATTTGTATCGATGAGGACGACGCCCTCTCACGCTTGAAAGGAATTGCTGATTATTATCTGGTTCATAATCGGCCGATCGCTCGCCATGTGGATGATTCGATATGTCGTGAGATGATGGGACGGGAGATGGTAATCAGGCGGGCTCGCGGATATGCGCCATTGCCGATACAGACTAGAAAAAACATGCCATCCATTCTGGCATTGGGTGCGCATTTGAAAAATACGGTCTCAATTTCGATCAGAGATAATATCTTCATAAGCCAGCATATTGGCGATTTGGAGAATGTTCAATCATTCGATGCATTTAATAAAGCCGTGAAAACATTATCCGTATTATATGATTTTAAGCCCGATACCGTCGCCTGCGATTTGCATCCTGATTATATTTCTACTCGACAAGCAATGAAGTATTTTGAGACTCCTATCAAAGTTCAACATCACTACGCGCATATTCTTTCTTGTATGGCAGAGAATGAGATCGAGCCGCCCGTATTGGGGGTCGCGTGGGATGGTACCGGATATGGGCCGGATGGCACAATCTGGGGCGGCGAATTCCTTTTGATAAATGAAAAATCATACGAACGAGTCGGCACATTTCGATCCTTTCCACTGCCAGGAGGGGAAATCGCAGTCAAAGAGCCGCGGCGGGCGGCGTTAGGGATGTTATATGAAATTTATGGCGATGAATTATGGAAAATGGAAAGTTTACCATTGCTGAAAAAATTTTCCTCGAACGACATCAAGACATTGAAGACGATGCTTAAAAAAGATATTAATTGTCCAAAAACATCGAGTGTTGGACGGATATTCGATGCAATATCATCCCTATTAGGCATCAGACAGAAATCCAATTTCGAAGGCCAGGCCGCGATGGAGCTTGAATTCGCCATTGATGGAGAAAAATTAGATGATTTTTATGATTTGGAGATTTCGCAATCAAGCTCGAGGTACATAATTGAATGGAAGCCGATGATGATGGGAATTATGGCAGACGTTCAAGAGAAAATAGCTACAGGAATAATTTCGGCGAAATTTCACAACACGATGACGCGATCCATTATTGAAATTTCCAAAAAGATCGGCGAAAAGAAAGTAGTCTTGAGCGGCGGATGTTTTCAAAATAAATATTTGACAGAAAAAGTAATTGGGCAATTGCGCAATAATGATTTTGTCCCATACTGGCATCAAAGAATCCCGACCAACGATGGCGGAATATCATTGGGACAAATTGTTGCCGCGGTTAGAGAGAATTCAGAGGCGTAATTTATGTGCTTAGCGATACCTGGGAAAATAATTAGTGTTAATGGAGAAGATCCAATGTTTCGCGTGGGCAAGGTCAGCTTCGGCGGAGTAGTGAAAGAAATAAGTCTGGCATACACACCCGATGCCTTAATCGGGAATTATGTCCTTGTCCACGCGGGATTCGCCATTAGTATTATCGATGATTCCGAAGCGGAAAAAGTTTTCGAGTATCTCCGTCAGGTAGATGAACTGGGCGCGTCTGAAAGTGAGCTATCTTGAAGTATATCGATGAATATCGCGACAACGATTCCGCCAAAAAATTGGCTGAATTAATATCGCGGGCCACTACTAAGCCCTGGACAGTCATGGAGGTCTGCGGCGGGCAAACTCACTCTATTGTAAAATTCGGAATCGACGAGCTATTGCCTGAAAAAATAACATTGGTGCATGGTCCCGGATGCCCGGTCTGTGTTACCCCCGTGGAATTAATCGATAAAGCGATTGAGATAGCCTCGCGACAGAATGTCATTTTTTGTTCGTTTGGCGATATGTTGCGAGTTCCCGGAACAAAGACCGATCTGCTCTCGGTCAAATCGTTGGGAGGAGATATCAGGATTGTCTATTCGCCATTGGACTCATTGAAAGTGGCGCTTGATAATCCCAATAAAGAGGTCGTCTTCTTCGCGGTCGGTTTTGAGACCACCGCCCCCGCCAACGGTATGGCTGTCTATCAGGCGAAAATTAAGAATATAAAGAATTTCTCCATATTAGTATCTCATGTCTTGGTCCCGCCCGCCATCGAGGCCATATTGTCATCGACCAATAATCGAGTGCAAGCATTCCTTGCCGCCGGGCATGTTTGCGCGGTGATGGGATATTCTGAATATGAGCCAATCTGCAAAAAATATAAAACGCCCATAGTAGTTACAGGTTTCGAGCCGATTGATATTCTTCACGGCATATATATGGCTGTCAAACAACTGGAGCAGGGACGATGCGAAGTTGAAAATCAATATATCCGATCAGTGACAAGAGATGGCAATATCCCCGCCCAGGATTTGATTAGAAAAATATTTAGAGTCGTATCCCGTAAATGGCGCGGCATCGGGGAAATCCCATTAAGCGGACTGGGACTGAATGAGGAATACTCAGAATATGATGCCGAGTTGAAATTCGGAGTTACCGATTACACAGTGAATGAATCCGGCGAATGTATCAGCGGACTAATATTGCAGGGCATTAAAAAACCGCAAGATTGTACGGCATTTGCCGCTAAATGCAACCCCGAGCATCCATTAGGGGCGACCATGGTATCATCCGAAGGCACCTGCGCGGCTTATTATCATTATCGAAAATATCAAATTGCAGGAAACATTAATGACCGATAATAGAGAATTTAATCCAAGCTGCCCTATTCCTATTTCCGATTATCCCAATATTCTCATGGCACATGGCGGCGGCGGAAAGCTTACGCATCAGCTTATAGAAAAAATTATCGGTCCGTCATTCCATAATCCTCTTCTCGATGAGCGTCATGACGGAGCAGTATTTCAATTGAATGGATCAAAATACGCATTCACGACAGATTCCTATGTAATCAAGCCGCTGTTTTTCCCCGGCGGGGATATCGGGTCATTGGCAATCCACGGCACATTGAATGATCTGGCAATGTGCGGGGCAAAACCACTTTATATAAGTGTTGGGTTTATTATTGAAGAAGGCCTTCCGATGGAGAAATTCTGGCGGATTGTGCAATCGATGAAAAAAGCCGCGGAAGATGCGAACGTAACCATAGTCACCGGTGACACCAAGGTGGTTGATAAGGGCAAGGGCGATGGTATCTTTATCAACACTGCGGGGATAGGAATAATAAATTATTCAAATAAGATAGCGCCATCATCGGTAAAAGATGGCGATGCTATCATATTAAGCGGAGATATCGGGCGGCACGGTATCGCGATAATGGCGGCCCGCGAAGGGCTGGAATTTGAGACTATAATTGAAAGCGATTCGGCGTCATTGGTATCACCTGTTATGAAGCTCATTGATTCGGGAATCGAAATTCACTGCATGAGAGACCTGACCCGCGGCGGCTTAGCAAGCGCGTTAGTAGAAATAGCGGAATCATCAGGAATGCAGATCAATATTAATGAATGCGCTATTCCGGTGAGAGAAGATGTCAGAGGGGCATGCGAGATATTAGGATTCGATCCGCTTTATGTGGCCAATGAAGGGCGATTTATCATTATATTGCCCAAAGATTCTGTGCCCAAGGCAATTGACATACTAAAGGCAGACGTCTTATCCCGCGAAGCCACTGTTTTGGGCGCTGTATCGAGTGGATCTCCGGGATTAGTGACCATGAAGACCGTTATTGGAACTACCCGTATTGTTGATATGATGAGCGGCGAACAGTTACCGCGCATATGCTAAGCTAATTCGGAAAATTCTATAAAATATAATTTCAGATGATTTAATTTATCAGACCTTTTTTAGCAGGCTGAATATTGAAGCTTTTGACCATTCTGATAATTTCGAGATTTCTGAATGGTTTCGTGATAAAACCATCGGCGGCCGAGGCCAGCGCGTCCTCTCTTCTATATTGTTTGGAATAGCCGGTGATAAGCAGCACCGGGATTCCAGGGAATTTCTCTTTGATCGCGGCCATTAGCTCAAAACCATCCATAACAGGCATGGCGATATCCGAAATGATTAAGCTGACTTTGCTGACTTTAAGCAGAGTTAGGGCGTCGGGACCGGATTGCGCGGTGATAGTCTCAAATCCTTCCAATTCAAGAATTCTGGCCAGCAGGTCGAGAATAAGTTTTTCATCATCGACAAGCAAAATCGAGCCCTTGTCTTTTCCAAGGGCGCTATTCACCTTGCGCAAGAGTACATCGGATTTTATTGGTTTGACCAGGAAATCATTGGCTCCAAGACCTATGCTTTTGACTATTGTAGCCTTCTCCGCGGAATTGCCGCATAGTATTACGGGGACAGAATTCGGCTGATAGTTGGCATTCAGGAATTTTACGATATCGAAATTTTCTTTACCGATAATCTCAATATCGGCGATCACCATTTGCAATGGAGAGCCGGAACTCATTAAGGTGAGAGCTTCTTCCACCGTAGTCGCCAGCATGGTATCGAAGCGGTTCTTGGCCAGGATGCTGCAGACCTCATGAACGACAGTAGCATCATTTTCTATCAATAAGATTTTCACTTATTATAAGCTCCGCAATAAATTTTAGTCCCCGCCGAGGGGATTACACATTTTTTAAAATCTGATGTTATCTTCGGCTCTATTCGGATGACACTTAATATTAATATTTATGGCTCATTCATCTATATAGCTCATCGAAGATTGAAAATAAAAACGATATTCAGAACAAATCCTTTACGTTCATCCTCTTGTGGCGAATGACCATCTTTGCTGTTTCGGAATGCATCAAATTCCAGTTCTTATTGCGAGCAATTAGCAATAGCTGTAGTATTTTTACTTAACGGTTATTCTTCAAGCTGTTACGGTAGTTTTTGAGCGGCCCAAATCGAGTGTTTCAACTTGAGCAGCACAATCGCTTCAAAATCAATGCGTTCATATTAATACCGATAAACTTAATGCCTTACTCGATTTTTGAGAAGGAAGATAGAATAAAATTTTTGCCCTATAAATATGGCTTTTAAAATCGGAGAAGGATCGGTATGGCAGGATACGATAACGATAGCGAGCAGGGCGAATTTATCCAGGCATTTGTAGACGAGGGGCGGGAGATGCTTGATAATGTCGAGCCCCTGTTAATTGAACTGGAAAAAATATCAGATCGTTCAAGCGGAGTCGACCCGGAAGTAATCAATACGATTTTTCGCCTGTTCCATTCGTTGAAAGGGGCGGCGGGTTTTTTGAATTTCGGTACCGTCAGTAAAGTAACACACGAAGCTGAAACCCTGCTGGATCTCTTTAGAAAGGGAGTAGGTGTTTTATCAAGCGAACATGTCGATCTGATGAATAGGGCGGCGGATTTTATTCGTCAACTGCTTGATAATATCGAGAGCAATCTAAATGATTCAGGATTCGAAAAAGAGGCTGCATTAATTGTTGAGGACCTCAAAAAGACGATAGCGGCAATAAATAGCGCCAAGTCGTCCCCGCCGCCAACTCCAAAAAATCAACAAGCTCCCATCGCCGAGCCGGGCACGATTGATCCCGCGCCAGTATCATCGGAAAATTCAAGCGGAGCCGCGCCGGTCTCAATGCAGTTAAGTATCACGCCTGAAATGACAAAGCAGTTTACGTCGGAGGCGGATGAGCTTATAGAATCAGCGGAAGAGGCGTTATTGAATCTCGAAAAAGAGCCTAATCACGATGAATATATTTCTCAGGCATTTCGGTCTCTTCATAGCCTTAAGGGTAACGCGGGATTTTTTGGATTCGCGGATATTGAAACAGTCAGCCATAAGGCAGAATCAGTACTGGATATGATCAGAGCGGGCAAGGCTGCTGCCGATGGTCAGATATTTTCGATGCTGTTGGAGGTTCTCGATTTTCTACGAGGCGCAGTGGCCCAGGTCAATGATGGCAATGAACCCAAAATAGCGGGCAAGGCTGGATTGATAAGCCTGATGCAAGACGCGATCGCGAAATTATCACCTGAGACCGGCAAGGACACACCCGAAATCGTCCCGATTCATACTCAGACTACCCCTTCGATGGAATCCATAATTGCTCCGCAAAAAACAGAAGAAGCCGCGGGCAGAATTCCTATGGTGGCGGTGGGATCCGAAAATATCCAGACATTGGAACATAATGTAGTCGCTCAGCAGTCTCAATCCGATCGCCGTTCGGGGGAAGACAGAAGGATGGGAGATCGCAGGGCGCCGGATAAGACTTCTCAGAAACAATCGATAAGAGTGGATATTGAAAAGCTCGATGTATTAATGGATCTGGTCGGGGAATTAGTAATATCCGAAGCTATGGTATCTCAAAATCCGGATATAAGAGGATTGAACATATCGCTTGAACGATTCGATAAATCGGTCATGCAATTGAATAAAATAACCCGCGACCTTCAGGATATCGCGACCGCCATTAGGATGATTCCTTTGTCCGGGACATTCCGCAAGATGATAAGGCTGGTTCGCGATCTTGCCCAGAAGGTTGATAAAAAAGTCGAACTCGAGATAATCGGCGAAGAGACTGAAGTCGACAAAACAGTTATCGAACAGATAAACGATCCTCTGGTGCATATAATCAGAAATTCGGTAGACCATGGTCTAGAGACTCCCGAAGAACGTGAAAATTCCAATAAATCCCCGATCGGCCATGTAACGTTAGAAGCCAAATATGTCGGCGGCGAGGTTTGGATACTTATTAAAGACGATGGCAAGGGGCTAAATAAAGACAGGATATTATCCAAGGCGCGGGAAAAAGGACTAATCGAAGGCGACGGTAGCGATCTGCGCGATGATCAGGTTTGGCAGATGATATTCCTGCCCGGTTTTTCTACCGCCGATAAAGTTACGGATGTTTCCGGCCGTGGCGTGGGCATGGATGTTGTCAGACGTAATATCGAAAATATAAGAGGCAAAGTAGAGGTTCGCAGCGAGACAGGCAAAGGCACAAGCGTTATACTCCGAATACCTCTGACTCTGGCAATTATCGACGGCATGAATGTTCTGATCGGCGGTACGAGATACATTATACCGATAGTTGCCATCAAAGAATCATTGAGAATGAACTCATCGAATGTAACCAGAATGATGGACGGCCAGGAAATCGTAAATATCCGAGGAAAACTACTTCCAGTCGTGAGAATGCAGACATTACTGAACAATGGCAAGAAGGAGATGGAACTGGAAGACGGGATAATTGTCATTGTTGAAAATGAAAATAAGACTATGGGGCTATTTGTTGATGAGGTCGTTGGCCAACAACAGATAGTGATTAAGGGTTTGTCCGAATATGTTGGTGAAATCCGGGCAGTATCGGGTTGTACAATACAGGGAGACGGCACAATCAGTCTGATTATCGATATCGCCGGAATTTTCGCCTTAGCAGAAAAAGATTCAAAAAAAATAGATATAACGCAGTCACAAAAGGGGCAGGCACAGCTTGTAACTGCTTGAAATTGCTTACCTTAAAATAGGAGAACGTTATGGCAGAGAATGAAAGACTCAATAGTGAGCTTCTCGACGAAGAGGAACAGGAAGATACCCAGGAAGGGAAATACCTGACTTTCACGCTTGGAAATGAAGAGTATGGAATTGAAATCAAGAATGTCACCGAAATAATCGGCATTCAAAATATCACTGATTTGCCCGACATGCCCAATTACGTAAAGGGAGTCATCAATCTTCGCGGGAAGGTTATTCCCGTCGTCGATGTAAGGCTTCGTTTCGGGTTTGAAGAGCGCAAGTACGACGAACGTACATGTATCGTGGTGGTCAACATTAATAATATGGCTGTCGGCCTGATAGTCGATTCGGTTTCTGAGGTAATAGATATACCTGCCGATCATATCGAGCCGCCGCCAAAGGTAAATAAAGGTGAATCGAGCAGATTCATTCAAGGATTAGGAAAAGTCGGAGAGGAAGTAAAGATTCTCCTGGATATCAGACAGCTTTTGCTAAAATGCGAAGCTGAGTTGATCCAGGAAACATCGGTAAATTAAAAAATATCGACAGTCTTTTCTTACCTGCTTTAATCGCTAAACATGGGGGGCGACAAGAGGAGGTTGGGAAAATGTCAGAGATGGAAAACAGCTGGGTGACGTTTGAATTAAATCACCAGGAGTATGGTATTCGAACGGAGTTCGTGAAAGAAATGGTGCTACTTAGTAAACCGTCAAAATTACCTGATTCACCGGATTTTATGAGAGGTATTATTAATCTTAGAGGGCTCGTAATTCCGGCAATCGATCTTAGAAAGCGTTTGGGGATGGCCAGTTTTCAGGATGAGATTAAGGGCTTAATCGATTTGCTGATGGCCAGAGAGCAGGACCATATCAATTGGCTGCAAGAACTCCAAAAATCCGTTGAAGAAAAACGGGAATTTAAATTGACCACAGATCCCCATAAATGTGCATTCGGGAAATGGTATGATACATTTCTTACAAACAACCAGCTTCTGAGAATCCAGTTAAACAAATTCGATATCCCCCATAAAAAAATCCATGCCCTTGGGGAAACAGTCAAGGAATATGAAAAAAAGCAGATGTTCTCCGAAGCTCTCGAATTGGTTACCGCAGCGTGGGGCAGGGAATTGGCGGTCGTGAGAGAAATTTTTGATGAAACAATTAAGATTCTAAAAGATAGCGTCAGGGAAATCGTAATCATAAGCGAGTGCAACAGCAATCGAATCGGATTTATTGTGGATTCCGTTACTGAAGTTCTCGATATCCCAAATGACAATATTGAGCCATCACCCAGGGCCAAGGAAGGCAAGGCCAGCCGCTATATTCATGGAATGGGCAAAATAGGCAATGGCCTAAAGGTTTTGCTTAATGTCAATGAATTGCTTAGCGGAGATGAAATCGAACAGCTGGGTTGCGTGGCGCCCTAGAACTGAGATAAGAGGGCATTTTGCAAGACGAGGGAACGTTCATGGCATTATCGAGACACAACAAGGAAGTTTGGATTCTTCTATTCATCATATCTTTGTCGGTTTCTGTTGCCGCTCAAGACATGCCGATTATTTCAGGCTCAGAAGGGGCAAAGACCATTCGCATCAACGGATTTATGGATGCGAGCTACCTTTACACCAATAATCCGAATACCAGCACGTTTGGTTTTGATGAAGCCGAAGTTGATCTCGAAAATGATGTCGGTGAGATCGGGAACGCCCGGTTGGATTTGGAATGGACAAGTGATGGTAATGGGGGCTTTAGTTTCGACCTCGAACAAGGATTCATCACCCTTAAATTCCCAGGATTAAGATCAAGCGAATTAACATTCGGCAAATTTAACGCTCCAATGGGTTGCGAGCCCGAAGATACCGCGGAAAAAACACAATATTCATACTCATTGGTGTCAACCTATAGTTGTCCTGAAAATCTTACGGGGCTAATGGTTTATTCGGATATTTCCAACTCATTTGGCTTGACGCTTTTTGTCACCAACGGTTGGAATCAGAATGTGGATTTCAAAAAAGGGAAGAATGTTGGCGGAAGAATCGAATTTGCCAGCGAAGAGAAATTAAGTTTTGGTGTTTCTTCAATTTACGGTTCGGAGAGCGCCGATAACGAAACGAAGGTGGCATTGTACGAAGTGGATTGCACATATAATCCATTTATCAATCTTCTATTAAGCGGCAATGTTTCATACGGAGAAAGCCGCCTGCCAAATGAAAAAGCGCGCTGGATGGGATATTATATTGCGACTAATTACAATCTGACCGATAGATTCGGGCTGACATCAAGATACGACTATTTTAATGACATCAATGGTTCCCGTCTGGAACATGGAGTCGCCGAAAAATTACATTCTATTTCGTTGGCTCCGATGGTTACAGTGCCGGGAGGAATAAAGGCATTGATGGAATACAGAATAAATTACTCAATACTAAGCTCACGACTGAGCGGATTCGATTCAAGATATAACGCGAATCAGTCACTGGCCTTTGAAATGATTTATGTATTTTGAGGATATAATTTAATCGTAGATAGAATTTTTAGCAGAATTCAATCGTAGTAGAAATCTAAAAATGAAGGGGGATTAAAATGCTTAACAAACTCAAATTGGGACCCAAATTAATTGGCGGGTTCGTCGCAGTCGCGATTATCGCCGGTATTATAGGCGGAATTGGATATTATAGCCTAAAGACTGTTGGCGATTCAGCGAATACACTTGGGAAGGTTGAACTTCCCGAGTGTCAGATCAATGCAGATTATTTATCAGGCTCAGACAGCGGTTAAGGCCGCTGAACGGACATTATTGGTATGCCGGATTAGACCAGGCTCGGTCCGAACGAGAATTACAGCATATTGCCAATGCATTCGACAGAGCGGATAAGGCCAAAGATGTTTATGAACCATTGCCCAAAATCAACCGAGGAGCAGGAGATCTGGAATAAATTCTGGGCAGCGTGGCAGGCCTGGAAGACAGACGAAGATGAATATGTAAAGCATTATACGTAAATATTATTCTACCAAAGATGAAGCTACATTTGAAAAAGCAAAAAATCAGGGAATGGAAGTTGCTTCGAAGTCATTCAAAGTAGCTGAGGAGCTATTAAATAAGGAAATTGAATTGACTGATGTTGAAGCGGCGAGGGTCACAGATGCAAGCGATAAAACCTCGTCAAGTTCCAGAGCCACAATGATAATCGTACTTGCGATTGGATTTGTCGTCGCGATAGCGCTGGGCATATTTCTTACCCGAAAAGCATTGTTAATCCCATGACCAAAGGCGTCCAGCTCTTGCAGGAACTGGCTAAGGGTCATCTTAATACTCGTCTTCGGATGCGTAGAAGCGATGAAATTGGAGTCCTAGCTAACACCATGGATGAATTCGCGGATGACCTCCAGAATAACGTGGTAGCGACATTAAAGAAGATCGCGGAAGGCGATCTTTCAACCAACATCGTGGCAAAAGATTCAATGGACGAAATATCGCCCGCGATTAAGACCGTCACCGAATCATTGCGCGGATTGGCTAATGAGACCGGTATGCTTTCCAAGTCGGCCGTAGAGGGCAAATTGGAAACCCGCGGTAACGCCGGCAATTTCAAGGGAAGCTACGCCGAGATAGTCCAGGGTGTCAACGAGACATTAGACGCGGTAATCAAGCCGGTGAACGAAGCTGTAGCGGTTCTTGAGGAAATGTCGAAGGGTGATCTTTCAGGTTCTATGGTCGGCGACTACAAGGGCGATCATGCTATCATGAAGAATGCTGTTAACGGCACATTGGCTTCTCTCAATGATATACTGGGTCAGGTCGCAAATGCGGTAGAGCAGATTGCATCCGGTTCGCAGCAGGTTTCGGATTCGAGCCAGGCGTTATCGCAGGGCGCGACCGAACAAGCCAGTTCGATAGAGGAAGTAACCTCATCGATGACCGAGATGACCTCGCAGACCAAGCAGAACGCCGAGAACGCCACCCAGGCGAATCAATTAGCGTCATCCGCCAGAGACAATGCCGGTCGCGGCAATGACCAGATGAAAGAGATGCTATCGGCGATGAAAGAAATCAATGAATCATCAAGCCAGATATCTAAGATTATCAAGGTAATAGATGAAATAGCATTCCAGACCAACCTGCTGGCTTTGAATGCGGCGGTTGAAGCGGCCCGAGCGGGAGTACATGGCAAGGGATTCGCGGTCGTGGCGGAAGAAGTCAGGAATCTGGCTCAACGTTCAGCGAAAGCCGCCAAAGAGACAACAGAGTTAATTGAAGGTTCAGTGAAAAAAGTCGAGAATGGCACCAATATCGCCAACACTACAGCCAAGGCACTGGAGGAGATAGTCGGCGGAGTAACCAAGGTAACCGACCTGGTTGGCGAGATTGCCAGCGCTTCCAATGAGCAGGCTCAAGGTATCGAGCAGGTGAATACCGGCTTAGGTCAGATCGATCAGGTAACTCAATCCAATACGGCCAGCGCCGAAGAGAGCGCATCAGCGGCCGAGGAATTATCCGGCCAGGCCAATCAGCTCAAGCAGATGCTCTCGAAGTTTACATTGAAGCATGGGAATATTTCCAATTACCAGACTACCGAACGTACAGAAAAAGCCGAGCAGGCGCAGATGCCTCCGAAGGCAAAAAAGAGCGCGCATATAAATTGGGGCGCTCATAATGCCAAAATGAGTAATATGACTAAAAATCAACCCGCGGCAACTATCGCGCTTGACGACACAGAATTCGGGAAATTCTAACTAATACTGAAGTCGGGGCATCTAAAACAAGATGCCCCGGCTCATTTAGAAACGATTTAGACAAAATTGGTAGGAGCCCAAATCATGTCTCAGGCAGCAAATGAAATTGGAATAATCGAATTAACTCAACTCACGGATAAAGAATTCAAGCTGATAAGCCAATTAGTTTATGACAAATTCGGCATAATTTTGGGTGAACAAAAAAGATCATTGATAATTGGACGATTAAATAAAATCCTTCGTCAAAACGGGTTTACCAGTTTCGAACAATATTATGATTATGTTCAGCGCGACTCAACCGGTCACGCGCTAAATGGATTGATTGACAGGATTTCTACCAATCATACATTTTTTTGGCGTGAAAACGATCACTTTGCGTACTTTTCGCAGACAGCATTGCCGGCGATGATAAAAAGCTTAAAGGAAAATAATGAACGTGATCTGCGGATATGGTGCGCGGGCTGCTCATCCGGCGAGGAGCCATACACACTGGCGATGCTTATTATGGAATATCTTGGCAGAGACCTTGGATTCTGGGATATCGGCATCCTGGCGACTGATATATCATCGAAAGTATTGGAGATCGCGAAAGCCGGCATTTATTCGGATGAAAACGTATCTCATATGCCGAAAATATTACAAGACAAATATTTTAATCAACTTTCCGATAATAGCTGGAAAGTGCATGAAAAATTACAACAGCTCGTATTATACAGAAGATTAAATTTGATGCGTGAAGAATATCCATTCAGAAAAAAATTCCACGCGATATTTTGCAGAAATGTCATGATATATTTTGATAAACCGACCCGTGATACCCTCCTGCAGCATTTCAGTCGGCATTCGGAGGATAGCGCATATTTATTTATCGGACATTCAGAATCGTTGGGACGTTCCAATGCCCATTTCAACTATGTGAAGCCAGCAGTATATAGGAAAGGGCAATAATAATGAGCAAGACTGTCAGAGTGCTGGTAGTAGATGATTCAGCGATGGTTCGGGAAATATTGACTCGTGGTTTATCGATGGACCCGGAGATTTCGGTAGTTGGGGCGGCCTCGGATCCATATATCGCCCGGGATAAAATAGTCGAGCTTAAGCCGGATGTTTTGACGCTCGATGTCGAAATGCCCAAAATGGACGGTGTTGAATTTTTGCGCAAATTGATGCCGCAATATCCGTTGCCGGTATTGATGGTAAGCGCTTTGACTCAGCGCGGAAAGCAAATAACCATGGAAGCGCTGGAAGCGGGAGCCATTGATTTTGTAACCAAGCCCAGCGCGGACGTGGCTCGCGGACTAAATGAGATGCTCGAGGAATTGCGTTCAAAGGTCAAGATGGTGGCCGGAGCGAATGTAAGCGCATTTAAGAAAGAGCGTCATGTAGCCGCAAAAGGATCCAAATTAAGCTCCCATGCGTTGGCTGAATCCACCGATAAAGTTGTAGCCATTGGAGCATCGACCGGCGGCACCGAAGCAATCCGCAATGTAATCACGCAATTTCCTGCCGATATGCCTGGTGTGATCATCGTGCAGCATATGCCCGCGGGATTTACCAAGATGTTTGCCGAACGATTGAACGAACAATGCGCAATGAGTGTAAAGGAAGCCGAAAATGGCGATAGAATTATAGCTGGCAGGGTTCTGATAGCTCCGGGTGATTTTCAGATGACAGTGCGCAGATCAGGCGGAACTTATCTTGTCGATATAAAAGAAGGGGATAAAGTCTGCGGTCATAGACCATCGGTAGAGGTCATGATGCAGTCAGTGGCCAAATATGTTGGATCGAATGCTATTGGAGTCATGCTGACCGGAATGGGGCATGACGGCGCTGATGGGATGGTTGCCATGCGCAAAGCCGGGGCCCGGACATTCGCCCAGGATGAAGCATCCTCGGTCGTGTATGGAATGCCCAAAGAAGCATTTGAACGAGGTGGAGCCGAGAGGGTAGTGGCAATAGACAAAATGGCTTCGACAGTGATGAATTTATTTGCGGAGAAGGTATAGTGGGGACGATATACGTCGGTGTTGGCGAATTAGCCGCCTCTAAAACAGGTGGCGAAATTGTAAAAACCATGGCTCTGGGCTCTTGTGTTGGGGTAATAATGCTTGATCCGCGGGTAATGGTCGTAGGAATGCTTCACGTGGCTTTGCCGGATTCGTCGATCAATAAAAGCAGGGTTAGCGAACGTCCCGGTATGTTCGCGGACACCGGAATACCCTTATTGATCAGCGAGATGAAAAAGCTTGGAAGCGATGTCAACGGAAAGGTAATAGTAAAGCTCGCGGGCGGCGCGAGCATAATGGACCCGAATAATACATTCAACATCGGGAAAAGAAATGTATTAGCTGTGAGAAAAATATTATGGAAATATAAACTTGGCCCAATTGCGGAAGACGTAGGCGATGCAATCAGCAGAACCGTAACAGTATTCGTCGACACAGGCAAAGTCATGCTGTCTTCACCTGGAAGGGGTGAATGGGAATTATGAACGTACTTGAAACTGTTTCAAAAAGAATCAATGAAGTTCCGATGCTATCAGTTGTCGCGTCGAGACTCCTCGCCATTTCGGGCGAAGACAATCATTCCCTGAAGGATGTAGTCAAAATTGTCGAGAATGATCCCTATTTGACAGCGCGTGTGCTTCGAGTCGCAAATTCGGCGGCATTTTCGCCGGGATATCCCATGACCACTTTAGGGCGTGCGATTATCCATCTTGGTGAAAAGATTGTGGCGGGTATTGCAGTCGGTTCGTGTTCATCGAGGATTTTCAATCTGCCTCTCCAAGGATACGAAAGCGGAGCCGGCGATTTATGGAATCATTCTCTGCAAACAGCTATAGCTGCCCGCGAGATTTCGCAATTTGCGCGTACAGGCGTATCGTCGGACCTGGCCTTCACCGCCGGTCTGCTGCACGATATCGGGAAAGCGATTATATCCGAATTTTTGGTTGGAAATACCGAAACTTTGACTAAATGGTGCGATGAACGCAAGACCAACGATTTCCTGGCGGCCGAGGATACACTGATTGGCACTAATCACGCTGCCGTAGGATATGAATTGGCAATGCATTGGAAGCTTCCGGCGTCTTTGGCTGAAGCAATAAAGTTTCATCATAAACCGGCAGATTCAGATGATAAGCATAAAGGGCTAATATTTGTTACCCATGTTGCCGATTTAGTTTCTATGATGGGTGGAAGCGGAACCGGCGCCGATGTTCTGGCTTACAAAATCGACGACGGTTACGAACGATACCTGACATTTGGCAGGGATGATTTGGCGCGAGTGCTCTTGACCGTCCAAATTGAATTTTCGAAAACCAAGAAATTTATTGCCGGCGACGAGGAGGCATGGGCATGATTCAAAATATTATTGTTGCTGACGATTCTGCCACTGCCAGGATGATCATAAAGAGATGTCTGGAAATCGCCGGTTGCAGCGACGCTAAATTCCTTGATGCCAAAAACGGCGCCGAGGCGCTGGAATTGGCCAAAAATAACAAGGTCGACCTTCTCGTTACCGACTTGAATATGCCGCAAATGGATGGACGTTCGCTTCTTATGCATATGAAGGCAACTCCATCATTGACCAATCTTCCTATTCTGGTGATCACCAGCGCCAACAATGATGTCAGGTCCGCCGAGCTCAAAGGCCTTGGAGCGTTCGCCGTATTGAATAAACCGATTTCACCTCAGGAAATGGCCAAAGCCCTTGAACCATTATCCCATAAATCAAAAGGGGCAGGCAATGATTGAAAATACAGAACTAATTAAGACCTCTTTGATGACTGCTCTGAAGAAGACGATGGAGGATATGGCTTTTGAGGAAGTCGAATTCCTTGGATGCGATATGGTTACTCCTGTGATACCGGAAGAAAATTTATGGGCTCGGCTCGCAATCCTGCAGCCGTTCGCGGGTGAAATATGTATTGAAGTGTCTGCCGGATATGCCAGACTGGTCACCGAAGCGTTATACGGAGAAGTGTCTGAAGATGTGACGGATGAATCTGTCGGTGACGCCTTGGCTGAAATCCTGAATACGATCGCCGGCGTCTTTATGAAGGAATATACGCCACATGATAAAAGCTTCGAGCTCGGACTTCCGCTAATCGGAAAGGGAGCGATGACTAATGTTCCCCAAAAAATACTTTCTCTCTCCTTTGATGTTGGCGGGCAAGTCTTGACAGCCTTCGTGGCGGAAGGCAGTCCCCAAATGGCTGGAAAAAATAATGTTGCAATGCAGGGAGGTTTTTAATGAAGATCATGGTAGTCGATGATTCCTCCATTATGCGAAGAATTATCGGAGGAAATCTAAAATCCGCCGGATTTAGCGAGATAGTCGAAGCAAGCAACGGCGCCGAAGCAATTAATAATATCGAAGGCGTCGAGCTGGTGCTTACAGATTGGAATATGCCGATTATGGACGGGCTTACTCTGGTAAAAGAAATAAGAAAACGTAACGAATTGGCGCAGGTTCCGATAATAATGATTACAACAGAAGGAGCCAAAACCGAGGTCATGGAAGCCCTTAAGCAAGGCGTTAATAACTATATAGTAAAACCATTCACGCCCGAAACACTGGTCGAAAAAGTTAAAGCCACACTTGGAAAATAACCTTGGTGGAAGCTGGAGGATAAAATGGACGTTAAATTTATCAATCCTTTCATAAATTCGGTTGTGGCGGCTATCGAGACGATGTTGGGGATGCCCGCAGAGCGAATGGCGCCTACGGTAAAGAATGATAGTATTCCGCAGGGCGATATTTCGGGAATCATAGGATTCGCGGCCAGCAATATCTACGGGTCGGTGGCTTTGAGTTTTCCGACTGCCACGGCGCTCAAAATTTATAATAAAATGATGAATGAATCATTGACCGCTATTAATGATGACGTTCGCGATATCGTAGGCGAGCTGGCTAATATAGTTGCCGGCGGTGCTAAAAAGGAATATTCCGAAATGAGGCTGTCATTCGATATCTCAATCCCAACAGTCGTCATGGGTAATGCCCATACCATTACACATAAGGCCGGCACACCGGTTGTTATCGTGCCATTCAAATTGGAAGGCAGCAGTTTTGTGATGGAGATCAGCATGAAAGTGAGAACTGGCGAAACAGCAGTTAAGGCTCCTGATCCGGCCTCCATGACTGTTTAATATGAAAGGAATACTATTTTATTAATAGATAAAAATTAATTAAAGGCAATAATCACATTGTCTTCTTGATTTTTGCCGATGCGAATAGATTTTGCATATCTGTCAAGGCTCCGAATCTTTTTCGGGGCTTTTGCGTTTTGAATAAAAAATCTATATTTTCGGAAATATCTGCAGATGAATTAGCAAAATTGAAACTGCACGAAATTATGTCGATAATATATTTGAAGGTTTGTGAAATCCTAAAAAAATATTACGATCCATGGATAAAATATGAAATTCAAAGTATTGGTGGCCGAGCCCGATGAAATATCGAGAAAACTTCTTGAGGCAACCTTGTCCAACTGGGGATACGAAGTAGCCGCGGCTTGCTCCGGCAAGGAGGCAAAGGAAATATTAACGTCTAAAGAATACCCGAGGCTAGCAATAATAGATGTTAGCCAGCCCGACATGAGCGGCGCGGAGCTCTGCAAAATAATTAGAAAGCACGAAACCTATTACCATATTTATATATTAATGTTGATCACAAAGAATCGCAAAGATGATATAGCCGAAGGGTTGGAAGCTGGCGCCGATGACTACGTATTCAGGCCATTCGATTCAAATGAGCTAAAGTCGCGCCTGAAGATCGGTGAGAGAATTATGGAATTGGAGACAACCCTCAAACAAAAAGGCCGAGACCTGCATAAGGCTCTTGATCAAGTCAAAGAACTCAAAAATATGATTACTATCTGCAGCTATTAAACCTCGTTTTTATAAGCTCAGCCCCATCCATTACGGCCATATAAATTCAAATTAAGTCAGAAAGCTGAAGATATCTTATTCAATACTCCGCAGCCGGAAATTGTACCGAATTTCGGGGTCCCAATATCATAAAGTATCGACGCCAAATGCCGATATTTACTATGTCATACATAGGGATATGACGAATGAAATATGGCCATATCGTCTTAAATAGAATGAAAGCAAATATTGGCCCGGGATGAGGTAATATGTCCGTGATTATTTGTCGGGGGGTAATCCGTTTTGTTTAATTCAGGTTTTAAGAGATTCTCTCAGTTCGCAATCTATATTAAGAATTTTATAAAACATCAAAGACTATTGGTTTTGGTGGCCATTATTATACCGGTACTGGTATTTTTGGTTAATAAGAAGCATCTTCAAAACGAAAAAGCCTTAATAGATGCATATCAGAAACAGCAGTTGACAACAATCCATTATCTGAAGAATTCGGTAGAAGCCAAATTTGAGGATATTTACTCGGATTTGACCCATATTAAATATTCAATAAGGGCAAATGAGGCTACCTCCGAAGCCATGGAAGAAATAAGGCAATTTTATGCCTCACACGATAACGTAATTCAGAATATTTATATGACCGATTCAAAGGGTCATTTCCTCTTTGGATATCCCAGGCATGACAGTTCAAGGGGTACCGATATTTCGAATCAGGAAGGCTTCATCCAACCTCGCATTACTGGTAAAGCCTATTTGACCGGAATAAGTACATGCCCGTATGATAGCACAGAAAAAGCCCTGCTTTTAAGCTTACCGCTATATGATAAGTCCATGAATTTCATTGGCGTAGTTATGGCCGGAATTGATCTTAGGGAATTCTGGACCCAATCGTTCATTCGGGAAGGCGCTTCTAATGGCGGCGAAATATGGATAGTCGATGACAACGGCAGAATTTTGTATCACCCCAATCCCGAATATCTCTATAGAACCTGGGCAGAAATCGAAGAAGATTATCGGGCGGAGCATAACGGTATAGATCCCGAAGAAGAAGAAATGGAAGATATCGTAAGAAAGCGAATTCAGGATGAGAAATCCGGGACAATTGAATACAAAAATAATTTGGCGGGCGGCACCATAGAACTGGTTGCGTTCACAGAGATAAATATTCTTAATCGTCATTTTAGCTCGGCGATTGTAGGCAACCGCGATGATCTTTCAAGTCCCATAAACAAAGATTATCTACTGATGGCGTTCATGATTCTGCTCCTCGTGGTATTATTTGTACTGTTTGGAATCTCGTCGAGATGGGCGATTAAGGCGCGCCTAAAGCTTGAATTAGAAAAGCAAAAATCTGCCGAAATCCAACGCCTGAGCGAATTGAACAGAATGATAGTCGAATCGATCCCTTCGCCCTTGGCAATCATCAATGATAAGCTTATAATTGAATATGTCAATTTCGGTTTTACCAAGAAATTCAATGCTTTTCGCGAACCCATGGTCGGCAAAAGCATTATCGAATCAATCAAAAACGCCACGACAATGGAATCCCAGCATAATTTGGATACATGCAGTACAATCAGACAACGGCTTACGGAGTATCTCAATAAAAGATATGAACAACCCGTCGGATTTGAAATTGATTTGCTGTGCAGATCGGGCACCGGCGATATTATCCAGACGCTAAGTTTCGAAATAATCGGCATCTCGGGAGCATCGGGAAAATCGGGTCGCAAACTACTTATTAGTATAACCGATATATCCGAACCGAGGAGAGATGAAAAGACGGCAAAGGCCCGAGCTAGCTTTTTGGAAGCATTGGTGGGGTTATCAGAAATAACTGAAATAGCCAGAACTACTTTCGATTTCATCTCTACATTGATGCCGTGTGACGCCGGCTTTATCGCGCTCCTAAATTCGCCGGAGCCGAATGAATCATCTGAAATCCTTTACAGGTTTGATACGGAAGCAAGCGGCGACAAAATAATTGAGACCAACCGAGTTATCAATTATCATAAATTAGGAGAAAATCTCCATCATGTCATGACTCAGGGCCGTCCGGTCATAATTCACAGGACGCCGGAAGAGATTCAGAAATTGCAGAAAAGCAATTATCCGATTATTGATGGTTCTACTAGACCATCATGTTCACTCACTTATTTCCCATTAAAGACCCAGGGGCGTTTGGTAGGCGTCTTGAGTGTTCAAAGCTATCAGTACAATGCGTTTGGGCCCGAGCAGGCAGACCAGCTTGAATCTATTTCCACAGAAGCAGCTCTTTCCCTCACTGCGGCAAGTGTTTCGGATGAATTGCGCGAAAAACAAAGGGCGCTTACTACCCTGATGGGCAATCTCCCCGGCATGGCATATCGTTGCCGGAATGATATCGACTGGACGATGGAATTTTTAAGCGAAGGTTGTTACGGATTGACCGGGTATACGCCGGATGAATTTATCACCAAATCTAATATCACCTATAATGATATAATTCATCCCGACGATAAAATGCGCGTATTCGAAGATGTTCAGGAGGCTTTGATTAAGAAAGAGCCATTCGAAACTACTTATAGGATTATTACGGCGGATAATACTGAGAAATGGGTTTGGGAAAAAGGCCAGGGTATATTTTCAAACGATGGCGCTGTCATAGCCCTTGAAGGATTTGTTGCTGATATTACTGAACGCAGATTGGCCGAGGAAGCGTTGCGCGAGAGCGAAAAAAGATATCGATTATTGGCGGATAATTCACTGGACATCATCTGGACGTTGGATTTGAATTTCCGTTTCACTTATATAAGTCCCTCAATAAAAAATATGCTGGGCTATACTGTCGAAGAAGCGATGGAACTAACCGTCGATCGGTATCTGACTGTCGAATCATTCAATAAACTCAATCAGGAATTCAAAGAGGATCTTGAGCTGGAAAAAGTTGATAGTAGCGATCCCTTTAGATACAGAACGATTGAGCTTGAATATATCAGGAAAGACGGGAGCAAAATCTGGGCGGAAATAAAAGCTTCTTATCTCAGGGATAATAATAACAATATTATAGGATTTGTTAGCGCCGCCAGGGATATATCCAAACGGAAAAGGGCGGAAGATGCGTTAAAAGCCAGCGAAGAAAGATATAGGAATATATTTGAGCACGGGCCATTGGGTATTGTAATCGTAGATTCCGACCTCCGTTTCACGAAAGTTAATTCATCGTTCTGTAATATGTTAGGGTATACGGAAGAAGAATTAATGAATATGACGATCAATGACATAACTCACCCTGAAGATATGGACGAAAGCCTTGAAAAAGCCCACCGGATATTCACCAACGACGTAAAAAGCTACAGCATTAGAAAGAGATATGTTAAAAGAAACGGCGAGTATATATGGGCTAATTTGACAGTTGCAATGCTGAATGAGGATAGCAAAAATAACTCATATACGCTGGCGATGGTAGAGGATATTACGGATCATAAACGTGCCGAGGAAGCGTTGGCCTTGGCGGGAGTCTATAACCGCAGTCTGATCGAAGCCAGCCTTGATCCGATGTTCACGATCGGACCAAACGGCAAGATAACCGACGTTAATGCCGCTACGGAAAAGGCAACCGGATTTAATCGAAATCAACTAATCGGAACCGATTTTTCCGGCTATTTTACGAATCCTGAAAAGGCGCGAGAGGGATTCCTCCAAGTATTCCACGATGAGAAAGTTATAGACTATGCCCTTGACTTGAGGCACAAGAGTGGAAGCGTAATGTCGGTTTTGTATAACGCCTCGGTTTATCGAGACGATGCGGGACAGGTGATTGGCATTTTTGCGGCGGCCCGCGATATAACCGGACGGAAAAAGATGGAAGACGCCTTAAAGCTGACTCAGTATGGTATCGATCATTCAGATATCTTGATATTTTGGATTGCGCCAGATGGCCACTTTATCAATGTCAATGAAGTTGCAAGTACGATGCTTGGCTTCACAAAGGACGAACTGCAGTCTATGACTATCATGGATATCGATACATTTATCACTCCTCAAAATTGGTTGGGCCTATGGACTAAAATCAAATTACACGGCAATTTCATTTCAGAGTCCGATTTCAGAAAGAAAGATGGCGGCCATATCCCGGTCGAAGTTAATATCAATTATCAGGAATTTAACGGTCAGGAATATCATTTTGTGTTCGCGAGAGATATTACCGAATTGAGAAACGCGCAGGAAACATTGCGCCGACTTGGAACCGCTGTTGAACAGTCAGCGGAAGCTATTGTTATTTCAGACGCCCAAGGAAATATCCAATATGTGAATCCCGCGTTCGAGGAGATAACCGGTTACAAATCCAGTGAGGCGATCGGCCAAAACCCACGGATTTTGAGAAGCAACAAACATGACGCGAAATTCTATAAAGAGATGTGGGACACTATTACAAGAGGCGAAACCTGGAAGGGTCACATCATTAATAAAAAGAAATCCGGCGAATTATACGAGGAAGATGCTACGATCTCGCCAATTCGCGATGGCGCGGGGAAAATCATCAACTATGTGTCGGTCAAACGTGATGTGACACAAGAGGTTGCGCTCGAAAACCAACTCCGCCACTCGCAGAAGCTCGAAGCAATCGGCCAATTGGCCGGCGGAATCGCCCATGACTTCAATAATCTACTGACCGCAATTAATGGTTACAGCGAATTAACCCTGGAACGGCTCGATGATTCTGATCCTATGAAGCAGGACGTTGAGGAAATCAAGAAGGCAGGCGAAAGGGCCGCGTCGCTAACTCGTCAACTCCTCGCCTTCAGCCGTCGCCAGATGCTGCAGCCCAAAACGCTTAACCTGAATTCGGTAGTTGTCGATATGAACAAGATGATGCAAAGGGTAATGGGGGAAAACATAGATATTAAGCTGAATTTAGCCGGTGATTTGGGAAATATTAAAGCGGATATCAGTCAGGTTGAACAGATCGTAATGAATTTGAGCGTCAATGCCCGCGACGCCATGCCTCATGGCGGAAAGCTCATAATAGAGACATCTAATGTTAATTTTGATGATAATCCAGCCGTATACGGGGTGGAAATTAGCAAGGGTAGATATATAAAGTTATCGGTAAGCGATACCGGATATGGGATGGATGAAAAGACGCGAAGCCATATCTTCGAACCATTTTTCACGACCAAGGATGTCGGCAAAGGTACAGGCCTTGGGCTATCAACGGTTTATGGTATTGTACAACAGAGCGGCGGACAGATTATGGTCGAGAGCGAAGCGGGTGTCGGCACGGTATTTAGTATATTTCTACCACGCTCGGAAGAGGTATTTGATGAATCGAGCAAAGATAAAGATAAGAGCCTGGTTTTAGGCGGTACGGAAACTATACTTTTGGTAGAAGATGAAGATATTGTCAGAGATCTGGCATTCAGAATATTATCCAAGGCAGGCTATAAGGTGTTGCAGGCATCTCACCCCGGCGAGGCAATAGCTATTTGCAGCAGCTATGATTCACCGATTCAGCTTATAATAACTGATATCATTATGCCCGGTATGAATGGCAAACAAGTTTATGATCGCGTCTCTGTCTCATTCCCCAATATCAAGGTGCTATTTATGTCGGGCCATACCGACAAGACCATAATTAAGGACGGCGCTCTCGATTCCACGATCAATTTTATCGCAAAACCATTTAAAACGAGTCAATTGCTACAAAAGGTTCGTGAAATCCTTACCGCAGCCGAGACAAAAACAATCTGAACTTCCGTCTGATTGAACAATTTTAATAAATTTAATGGATCCCGCGAAAATTTTCTATTGTTGGGGCTGTCATAAGCCGATGTTTTATCAAGCAGATTTCCTCTTCGCCACATTCTTTTTTATAGACATCGCATAAATATACCGATAAATATTATGCGTGCGCAAAGAGATACGAATATCGTTGCGAATAATCGGTGGACTATTCGCGTTTCTGATTATTGCCATTATTTCAGCCAGGCTATATTTCAGTGATAATCGATTAAAGACATTAGCTTCAGAGACATTAAGAAAATCAACTGCAAGCGAAGTTCAAATAGAATCACTCAAGATTGACAACTGGCTTCAAATAAAAATTATTGGATTAACGCTTCTTAATTCTGAAGATTCCACCAAATGGTTTTCGGTGGATAGCATAAGAATCAAAATATCCCCCAATGAATTAATATCGAAAAAGCTGAAGATCCGTTATATCCTGGTGGATGGTGGTTTGCTTGATTACGGAAATATCCCCAAATCTCTAATGGCGGCCGTTCCGGATACATCCCAACCTAAAACAGTCGAATTGCCATTCAGGGTAATTATGGATAGCTGCGTCGTCAGCTCATTCGCGGTGATTGGCCCTCAGGCTGATATGAACCTTGAGCTGGCAATATCAAAGCTGAATTTCACAAATATCAAGAATTTCTCGTTTGCATATGAGGCAGAAGGCAAGGATGGCAAAATTCATTATGAGCAGGATACAATCGGGATCGAATGCAATTTGGATATAGCGGCTTCGGGAAAATTTTCGACCGTTGATAAATCAAGACAGAATTTCAATATAAGCATATCGAATATTGAAGCTACTTTTGGGAACAAGTATGATATTGGAAATGTAGATGCTTCCCTGAATTCCACCACGAATATCAACGACAATTCGGTTGATATTGATTCGATGAGAATCTCTCTAAATAACAGTCGGTTGATTTCGGGCGGTGGGATGGTGCAGATCAACAAAAATCCCAACGTAATGATAGTATTGGATCCAGTTATCTGGAAATTAGAACAATTCTCAGGTTTGATCCGACAATCCGGCATGCCATTGAAGCTTGATGGGGCGATATCGCTCGATAAAGGCCTTATAAACATTTCGACGGAAAGCCTCGTTTACCATCTTGGGCTGGAGCTTTCAAATCTGGCCATAAATTATAGCGACACAGCGTTTGTGGCCGGTCTCAACGGCAGCATTCTTGTGGATGGGACAAATGGCTCGGCCAATGGCACTATTGCTTCGTCTGTGGAAAGTGTCAGGTATCTATTGGCCAAAGATAAGGCTTTGAAGATTGCTAATTTAACGTTGGAAGGAAATGGCGGTATCAATGATAATATTGTCACGTTCGATTTAGATGGGAAGATCGCGGATTTCTTCGGCGGCGATATGGTCATAAATGCAGTCTTGGAAAAATCTAATGTTAATTTCAATATCGCGGCCAATAATCTCGATCTATCGAATTTATCGAATCGTCTGATGACAAATGGCGAGATGTCGGCAAACGGCAAAATCAATATGACTACCTCTCTTTCGGGACACAGGGACTCGGTCGCGTTTAAATCTGATATCGCCGGGATGGGCATGTCAATTGTTTCGGGAAATGACACTCTTTCATTGGGCGACCGGAAATTTGACCTTCAGGGAAATGCCATGATTGATAAAGATAGAATCAGGGCCGATGCAAATTATAAATTGGATAATGTTTTCGATGGTAATCTGTCCGCGAATTATCCGTTATCGAAGTCAAGCAAAGACAGCATCAGCGCCAGATTTTATCTTAATATCGACGATGCTCAACTGCCCGCGTTTTTCCCGAAAAATCTGACAGAGATATTGGGGCCGATGGACATCTCGGGTTTCACTAAAATTAATGGAAATATATCCAGCCCAACTGACAGTATTAATCCGAGTGGGGCAATTTCAATTGTTATCGAGCCAACCGATGTGCTTTTGGAAGATTATAAAATACTTATCCGCCAATTTACCGGGTTATCTGAGATTAGCCTGCATGGACTTGAAATGTCGATCGAATCTCATGATACTGTTGGCGCTCTTTACGCCGAGAATTACTCCGATATCGCATTTGAAAATATTCCTATAAGCGCGCGCCTGGACTATGGTTCAGATTCAATCTGGAAACTGGGAAACTTGACTGCCCTTATCCCATCATTGAGAACAAGTATTGTCTGCGCCGGCGAATTTGGTTCGGTAAAAGATATCCCATTTTCCAATATCAAATACTCAATTAAGCGCGATTCGCCGGATACTTCAGCGTTAAACAGCATGATTTCGATTTACGGAGCGTTAAATTGTGATTTTGAAACCGATCAGCTTGGCGATACGCTGAAATTCGGCGGCCAATTTAATCTCGATAGCCTCGGAATTGTCGGGCCAGCGGGGATATCGTGCAGTGGTATAACCGGAAATGCGCCAATAACCGGTACGATGAATATGTACGATTCGTTATTCGTCAAGAAACCTGTCGGGAGCATGTTTCCTATATCGACTTACAGGCGCGACCGACAGGGAATGATCTCCGAAGGGAAGTTCGGGAATATTACGATTGGCAGCGTACGCGCGCCCGATATCAATGTAGATAATATTTCGGTCGATTTATCGTTCCGCGATGGTGTCCTGATGATGCCATTGATCACCGGCAATATTCTCGGTGGGAATTTCGTAGGAAAATCCAGTTTCGATATTAGCGAAATAAACATGATGCGCGAATTTCCTAATTTCGATAGGCTGGGATATGAAATGTCGCTCGAATTAGCCAGTCTTGATTTCAACCAGCTTGTTGGATCGTTCGGACCTCAGGAGAGTTCGGCTCTTTTCTCGGCTGATTTTTCATTTAGGGGCAGAGGCCTTATAGCGCCCGGCGCCGATTATACGCTCGATGGCGTATTTAATATAACCGAAATGGGGCCGCAGGTAGCAAATAGGGTTCTGGATGTCATCGATCCTCAAAATCAGAATCCCGGCGTAGCTCAAACACGAGCTCTATTGAACAGAAAATTTCTCAAAATAATCGACCTAAGTTACAGACCGAAAAGTTTCTCATTTAAGATAGAACATGGCGCCGCGTATCCGGAAATTTATATGGATCAGCCATTTTTTGCGGAGGCGATCCCGATTTTGAGGATTCCGATGCCAATAAGGTATGGCCGCATACCAATAAAGACGATAATTGATAATTTGAAGGAGGCAGGATGGCAATAAACCTTCGCAATATGGTATTGGCAGGATTAATCTTATCATTAGGATGCACTATAAAACCGCCTGAGATGAAGATTACATCCGATAAAACCGCCCTTGAAAATCAGCTCCTTGGAAAACAAGAACGGCTATCTCAAGACCCCTTGATGGTTGCCGCGGTATGGTCTGGGGGAACATTTTTCCAGGATCAATTCAAAATTCCCGCGGATACTTCCATAATATCCGATAGAAACTCGAGACGAGAATTGATTCTGGCCCAAATTCGCCGCCAGACAATTTCGGGCGACCTGAATGAATTGAAAAAACAGGGATATGTGGGCGAAAAAATCGATGGGACAGTACGCGTGATGTCGGATACAATTCAGGGGATCGATGCCGTAAATAATCTGGTCGAGGCCGAAAATCATGATCGCAAAATCATATTGGAATTTTACGCCAGTTCGCGCGGGATAACATCGCAAGACAGTTTGAAAATCGCGGGACAGGATTTCGCCGGCCTTATGGCTCGCTCTTCTCCCAGCGGCTCGTGGATTGAAGAATCATCCGGCAAATGGCAAAGGAAGTAGATGGCTATAGGCAGAATTTTCAAAATTATAGCAATCGCCTCACTGATTCTTGGCGGAGGGCTGGTCGCATCTGAATTAAATCTACCGACGCCGATTACGAGTCACCTTGCTCCGGACTATGATCCTTCGTTTTCGCCTAACGGAAGATATCTGGCCTACACATCGACTCGAAGCGGGAACGAGGATATTTGGGTTGTTGATCTCAAATCCAAAAAAGGCTGGCAGGTCACAAAAAACACATCCTCTGAATACTCACCGTCGTTCTGGGGGAATGACCGGATTTTATATGTTTCTACCAAGGATAATGCCGGGGGCGAGATTTATTTAAGCGATATCAAAGGGACAAAAACGGAAAAATTAGTCGGGGGCCCTGGCTCATTCGATAGCCCAGTCATTTCACCAAATAATAAGAAGATAGCCTATGTTCATATCGATAACGAAAAACAGCCGGTTATCTATTTTTATGATACTAAAGTCAAAAATTCCGTTAAAGGCCCATCCGGAAAAGAACCGTCATTCGCGCCTTCAGGCGAAAGTATCGTATATGTAACTGTCGATTCGTCAGGATTAATGCGACTGGCGACTTATGATGTCAGTAATTCCGTTCAGATTTTGCTCAATACCGGAGATGGGATCGCCACACATCCCGTTTATACTCCTGATGGCTCGGAGATTATTTATTCTAATAGAAACCGGGATACTGACAATAATGACAAAATCAATCTCGATGATATTCCCAATATAGCGACCCTGAGATTAAATGATAATACTGTCACCTACCTATATTATGGGTATGGTTTCGACCAGCCCGCGATTTCTCGGGAACGAAGCCTGGCCGCGGTCGGTAGCGATGGTGATATCTATTCGCTTAATATCGATGGCCTGACACCAAGGCTTAAGACGTTTCGGGAACAACAGCTATTCGCCGACTCTATATTACGATTTTCATTAAATTATAAAGATTCGATTGTTCTGGCAGATGCTTATTATTCGGCTTATAAATATTTCCCGGATTCCTGCAAATCTTCCCTAATTAAATCAGCAGAAATTTACGGCAATCTGGATCTGCGAGAACTGGCTCGGATGGAATTATCGCCGGCGTTGTCTACCGACCGATAATAATTTTCGGGCAGATATCAAATTAGACTTAGCCTGGCTGGATTTTCAGGATGGCCTGGAGAATCTGCAGACCACCGGATGGGATTCCCTCTTGAATTTGACACGTAAGTTGGTTAACGATGCGAGTCTCTCATCTGAAATTGTAAAGAAGGCTTATATCCATTGTGTCATTGCCGGGAATATTATCGGGAATATCGACATCAGCGATAGTCTTATTACGCAAGGGATACAACGGTACCCTTCCGACAGCGGCTTTGTCTCCTATCTGCAGCTTCTAAAATTGCGAAATATGGTTTCAAGCTTTACCGGAGATCCATTGGACCTGGTCGTCATCTATGTAAATTATATCGATAATTTCGGAAAAGATGCCGCCTGGGGCGACTCGGCGATTGGGGATATAATTAATATTACACGGAAAGAACCGACGGATATCGCCACCGGAATGTTGGAGTCTATTCGAAACAGTTTTTCGGAATACAAAAGATTATCGGCGTTTGCGGTCCTGGAACAAGCCAATAGATTCTACTATTCCGGGCAAAGCCTGACCGCCGAATGGAAATACAATGAGATACTTTCGAACTATCCGAATGAAAAAGACATCATGTTTTATTCATACGAACGGCTTGGAGACCTTGCCAGAAAGCGAAATGACTATCTACTCGCTAAAGTCTATTATGATTCATCGGGAAACTACATTCAAATTGTCGACAGCGAGGCGGACCGACGGTCCTATCGGGAAAGTATGGTATCGCTGTTAGTATCGATGGGCGAAAATATCTTATCACAGGACGCCAAAACCGCCTATGACTATTTTTCGAACGCGCTTGAATTGGATCATTCCAATATCAGGACATTATGGGGCGCGGCGAAATGCATAGAAATCACCAAGGATTGGAATAAATGGGAAAAAACAGCCGGCATTATCGATAAACAGCCTGTCCGAAAATATTTTGACGCGCTGGAATCTGTCGCGCGCTTTGAAAGTGAAAAATCTACCGGATATCTGGGTAAGGCTCGCAAAGAATTATTGTCCGCCAGAGAGTTGGATTTTAAAAACCCCGCGAGCTATCTATCACTGGGATATGTCAATTGCCTGCTTGAACAAACATCGAAAAAGCCTTTGGGATTGTATGAAGAGACCATAGATCTCTCCCTGACCGGAATCGCGCTATCATCCCAATATCCCTTTATGAGAGCCGGATTTTATCTCAATGCCGCCGAAGGTTATTTCGGGATCGCGCAGTATCAAAAAGCGTTCGAGAATTATCTGACGGCGATCAAAACCGATTCCAGTATTATCAGGCGGGAGAACACGATACCATATTTGATGCATTACGGTGAATCGGCATTTCAAGTAGATAGTCTTAATATAGCAAGAGCTTGTTTTTCAACGCTTTATTCAATGGCGGTCGAAATATCCGACAATAAGAGCAAAGCAAAATTCGCGATTAAGCTGGGTATGATTTATCAATTGCTTAATGATTATGATACTGCGCTTAAATATTATGAAGTAGCGCTCGTATATTTCGATTCTATTAGAGACCATATTATGTTGGCTAATATATGCAAGGGCGAGGCTATTTGTTTTCAAGCAATCGGAGATAAGACCCGGGCATCGGACATGGCACTTCGGGGTATTAAGGAATTAGGCCTGGCCAAAAACGGGGGAATCACTGAGGATGACCGTGTCAGATTTATAATAACATTTCTGAAAATTAGTATTCCGACAATAAAATTGCCTCCGTTTACATTTGGCGGATCTCTTTACCCCGATGGTTTTACAAAACCAGCGAATCACGCGTTTTTATTATCAGTCGCAGAAGATTCAAACAACCGTTTGATCTCCATTGGCTCATCGAGAATAATACTCCAAATTCTAGAAAAAAATTCCGAATGGCCCAAATTAGCCTCCGCATGGAGTCAAGTGGGCAGAGATTACTTTGAGATAGGGATGCTGGACTCGGCGCAGTCCTGCTTTGAGCATGCCTATGACATATCTGTAAAAAAGGCGGACTATATTAGCGCGTATACCGATCTCGTTAATTGGTCGCAAATCGTTCTTTCATCAAGCTACATGATCAAAAGTAAAAACTATCCAGCGGAACTTGATAAGTTAAAGAATGAAATTTCGAAATTACTTAAGAATATTCAACCGACATTTTATACAGCCAGGGCTAATCTGAAAAACATCATGGGAGTTATAGCATTCTATCGGGCTATTCAAATTATGGAAATTCAAACACTTCCCAATGGCGCTAATCTGGAGCAATGGATAAATGACTTAAATAATCTGGGATCAAACGCAACCGCTCTGCTACAGGAAAGCCGCAAACTATTTCAAGACGCTATGGCTGATATACCCTACGGAAGAGAGCAGTCAATGATGACCGTGCTTCTTGCCAATCATTCGATAGCATCATTGGCTCTTTCAGATATCCCGACAGCCAATTCAGATATGTCTTCTGCCGCTACATGCAGCAAATCAGTCGTTATCGGAAAATATCTATTCGAAATTCGAGGGAATATCAGGGCTATTTTTCAGCCAGGATAGTTCAATCACTTCTATCAACGATGCCATAAATTCCTACGAGAGCATTATCCCTTCGAAAATTATTCAGGACGATATTCAATTCGTCAATAGCCTTTACGACCGGGCGTTTCTAATATCCATGCAAAAGGATAATTTGATCGATGCATTGTCTTATATCGAAAGGCAGTGCAAATATAATTTACTGGCGAGGGCCGATTTGTATCCTCTACAGGACTCAAGAAGCAAACTGTTTTCGGTCTATATCAATCAGGTTAAGGATTATACGAATAGTTTGACCGAATTAAAATCGGCCAAACGCCGGCTCGAACACCTTGGAAGCCAGGGGCAAATCGAACTGAAAAAGACCAGTGATCAGTTGTCCCATCAATATCAAAGACTTGCTGATATGAGGAATAAGGCGATCGCGGCCGATACCAACTTGGCCTCCTTCCTGCTATTTCGAAACCGAATCTCCAATTTCACTGCAGAAAAATATATCTAATGATGAATTGTATCTTCTCCCCGTGGATTATAACGATAGCATCAAAGTCCTGGCCATCGATCACGATAGCATCAATTCGTTTGTCGTAAATCGGTCAAACGATTCGTTGCCAACATCAGCAGCCAAAATATTAGAGAAAAAGCAAACGGTTATAGTTTCATCGTTAGGGAATTTCGGCGGATATCTACGAAACCTGCTGTATAAATATTATCCGCAAAAGACAATAAAAAGCGCCTATTCAATTAATGATTGCCTCGAGTGGCAGAACCGGAATAATTACTCGCTCGAAAATATATGCCATATTAAATTCGACGATTCAATATTGGATTCTGCCGAGCTCAATTCATTGAATTCAGTAGAAATAGCCCCTGATACTTTGATAGCCGGCAATAGTATAAATGGCATTGGATGGATCGTCATCGATGGTCATCTAAATTATGATAGCGAAAATCCGCTGCTATCATTTTGGGAATATTCGCTGGATGGTTCGGATAGTAGTAGACAAAGATTCTATGTGAAAGATATTATCAAATTCTCGACCGATGGATTTGGATTGATTATTACCGGCTTCCCCGAAATCAATAGAGCTGCCGATAAATGGCTGATACTTAAATCACTTTCGGCCAACGGTATCGGAGCCATAATAACATTATCAGATTCCCTTTCGAAAAATCAATATAATGAATTTTTATTAAGTTTTTTCGATAAAATAAAATCCCAGAGTCCGGCTGAGGGATTTAACACTTCTTATAAATTGACCGGCCTGAATAATTTTAAAAGTGAAAAGGCCTGTTTTTATGGAAATAACGGCTGGAATTCGAAAGACAAACAAACGATAAAAGCTTTATGGTATAAACAAGCGATCGCGAGAGCGGATAGCGCGGCCGCATTGAAAGATTGGAATAAGGCGGCACGATTATATGATTCGGGGCTAGCTCAGTGGCAAGGGTCGGGAATATCGGTTTCAGACAAATACAGCGTGATGGATCGCGCAGTCGGAGTCTATCTTAGAGCGGGCAATTCCCGCAAAGCCCTTAGCAGCCAAAAAGAAATGATAAACGGTTTGTTTTGGCCATTGAATACACAGGCGAAAATGTGGCAGGATTACGCGCGAATCGCGCGCAACGCGAAACTGTACGATGACGAATACTTGGCGCTTAATAAATCGATCGATATCGGTATTAAATCAGGTGATTCCAGTATCGTAGTTAGAGGATATTTGGATTTCGCTCGATATTATAGTGACTTAAAAAAGCCTGACGATATGAAAAAGTATGCAATTCTGGCAGTAAATTTGGCCGAGGGGGCGAATGATGATACATTAAAGGCGGCTTCCTATTTCACGCTCGGTCAGTCATTTTATATGGAGAATAATTATGCTGAAGCCGGGGCGAATTATTCGAAATCATTGCAGCCATATCTGGATAATAATGATTATCGCAATGCCTATCGTGTCTCGTCCGCAATATCGAAAATATATAATGCTCTTTATTATTATGGTCGAGAAAATACAATTTTGCAGGACGCTTACAAATATTCGCAAACTTCTGGAGACTCATTCTCGGTTTTTAGAAGCAGACTGCTCTTGAGCCATTCTTATCTATTGAATAGCAATCCGCGAAAAGCTCTGACTCAATTGGAAGGCCTGCCGGATAGTAAATATTATGGTATTCAGGGCAGTCTTGAGAGGAGTGAAATATATCAATGGTTTGATAAGACGGATTCGGCTTGGTTTTATGCCCAAAAGGCGTTGGCAACGGCTACCGGCGATTCGAGGCCAACATACCATAGTATCTATGAGCAAATCGGCGATATTCTCCGCCAGAAGAACGATTACAAAAGTGCGCTCGAACAATACAGATTAGCGTTGGAATATATCAAATCCGATTCGCTGGCTGAAAAGGACTATATTTTAGAGTTTAAGCAGGCAGCTACTCGTGCGAGCCTTGGCGAGAAAGCCGATTCGCTTTTTCAGAGTATATCAGATTCCACATCGGACGAATTCATGCGCTCTCTCTGTCAATATCAATTGGCCTTACTAAATGAAAAGCGCGGCGATCAAAACAAAGCGAACGAATTATTTTTGGCCGCGGCCGAACATAATAACCCTGCCGTTACACGCTTTTTGAAATGGCGTGCATATTACCACATGGGGAAATCGCTTAAGGGACCGCAATTAGAAAAATACTTGGCGAGCGCTGATTCGATTGTTAGGATAATTCCGACTGAATCAGGTTACTTCAGGAATAAATATTTTCTCGATGGCAACATCGCGCAATTTTATGATGATTATGCTGCATATAAAATTGAAATTCGCGATCTATCTTCGTCATTGGCTTATTTTGAAGTCGGCTTCGTGCGCGAGCTGGCAGAGGAAAATATTTTGATTGGCAGGTATGATAGTGTCGATGAATCGATCCTGGACAAAAGCATAAAATTATTTGAAAATGATTCATCAGGAAATTACTCGAATTATCTTACAAAATCCGGTGGAGAAAATAACAGTAGAATCGCGCTCTGGGCCGGGTATGGCGGAAGCCTGAGTGATCTGCAAACAAAATTGAACGGCAATAATGCGGTAATAAGGCTTTATCAAACACCGACTGAGCTTGAGTTGTTTTACATTGACGAGGATACATTGATACATAGCAGCGTGTCGAAAGATACTGCTTCGATAAATAGGGATATTGGTTCTTTTTCAGAAGTTATGAAATATCAGAGTCGCGCTGATTCAGCGTTGGAATACTGGTATAATGTTCTGATTTTGCCATTCGAAAAGCAATTGGAGCAAAAAACCGATTTGATAATTTGTCCTGATTTCGAGTGGATGGCATTTCCGTTTGAGGCGTTAAAGAGGCCCGGAGCCGCATACCTGGCCGATATGTATTCAATAACAAGAGCCATTGGACTTCCCGGCAAGACGGTAACTCGAAAAAGCTTAAAAACCATGCCTTGCTTTATTGACACCAGCGCGTCAAGCGATAATGCCACGCTGGCGATTATGGGAATCGCGGAGGCGGTCGGTAAATGTAATGAACATTATGGAAAGATTATTATCAGCGGTCGCTCATATCTAAATATTGCCGGAGAAAATATTAACCGGTCAAATTCGATTATAAGCGAAATTCCGCGAGACTCAATGACTAAAAGCAAGGAAATTGCCTTGGAAATAATGCTGGCTGGCAGAGATGGATTCGATTCATATCTTAAACCTCTTTGGTCAATTCCGGAACAATCATTGTCATACTATTTTTGGAAATTGCTTACTGATCTGCGGGATGGCATAGAATTGACCAAGGCTGTCGGCGAGGCAAATTCATATAATTATGGCATTTATAATGGCCTGCCGTATTATTGGGCATTTTCAGCCATATACAAGATTTATTAAATTGATCGGCACCCAGTCTTATCTTCCTTACTAATACCAACTATCAATTCAGGATTGACATCGCACGGAATTAAAGGCTAATTAATACTTATGTCATTTCGCAGGCGGATATTCATCATCATATTATCGGTGGGTCTGATTCCGGTAATTTTGATAATGGCATTATCGTTTAGCCTTCTCAATTCGACTTTGAATAAAGTAGGCGCGGGAGCGTTGGAGAAAAACCTCGAAAACGCCGAACAGATGATAGAGCAATCGCAAAATAGGTTATCTGCTGTATTGGTTGATAAATTGCAGCCGGGCTTTGCGATATCCGATAATTCCGGCCTTTTAAAATGGGCGCATGAAAACAATGTCGATCTGGCATTCAGAATAAGCAATGCCGACACTCTATTTGCATTAAACGATTCAATCCAAATTGATGCCAATTCCCTCTGGTTGGAATTGAAGGGCAAATCAGGCTTCTTTCATTTGAATATCGATGGCCGTTTCTTTCTTGCGGCGGCCCGTGGAGATTCTTTATCTGAAATTGGATGCGCCATTCTTATGCCCGCTGGATATGCGGAGAGCGGGCAGAGATTGGCCCTGGCGGTAGCGGCCTCCAGCGGTCTTGAAATGTATCGTAAGCTATCATTGAAGCTGCTTGGCTTGTCCACTCTGATGGCCATGGGGCTGGTCGTATTTGCGGGCCTGGCAGTGTCGGCCGTTGTCAGCAAGCAGCTATCGAAACCGCTCGTCGTGCTCGGCAATGGCGCCCGTCAGATAGGAGCAGGCAACCTCGATTTCAAGGTAGAACTCGCCGGCGATGACGAATTTTCTAATTTAGCTGATTCATTCAATAAGATGGCGTTAGAAATCAGCGAAAACCAGAAGAAGATGATGGAGATGCAGAGGTTAGTCGCTTGGCGCGAGGTAGCTCGGAGAATTGCCCACGAAATCAGAAATCCTTTGACTCCGATTAATATCGAAATATACAGGCTTCGGGAAATTTGCGGCGATATCCAAAAGGTAACTGGTGAAAAGACCGAACAGGCTTTGAATTCAATTCAAAATCAAATTACGATTCTTCAGGATTTGGCCGATCAATTTGCTACATTTGCCAGGGAGCCTGAGTTAAAAAAATCGAAATGCTCTCTGAAGCAGCTAATCGAAAATTGCGCGCAGTCTTATTCGGGGTCCCAGAGGATCTCAATTAAAATTAATATTCCCGACAACCTGCCATCAATAAGTATCGATCAGCAAATGATTACACGAGTATTCAATAATCTCCTAAAAAACAGTATCGAAGCATCGCAAAAAGATATTGAAGCCACTATAGATGTCAGCAAACAGTCAAACAATATAAATATAATTTTCAAGGACAACGGTCCGGGATTTCCCAGGGAAAAGCTTGAAAAGATCGATCAGCCTTATATTACATCGAAAAAACGAGGCACTGGTCTGGGACTGGTCATAATCGAAAAAATAATCAAAGAACATGGCGGCCAGATTAAATTCTACAACGACAATGGCGCCGTCGTGGAATTTACATTGCCGATAGATTAAGATGCGCAATGGCAAATCAGCTTAGACGAATATTTATAATTATTTCAGAAATTTTCCATTTTTGAAAAACAGTTCGCCATCGGCATATAACTCGCCGGATTTGCGTAAATCGCATAACAAGTCCCAATGAAGCCCTGATTTATTTTTGCCGCCGCTTTCGGGGTATGATTGTCCCAATGCCATATGGACTGTGCCGCCGATTTTTTCATCGAAAAGTATATTCCTGGTGAATTTCTGGATACCATGATTGGTACCGATAGCAACTTCGCCCAGATACCGCGCTCCCTTATCCATGTCGAGCATAGTATTGAGAAATTTCTCGCCCTTGACCGCAGTGGCCTTTATCGCTTTTCCATCCTTAAATTCGATCCGCACATCTTCGACTTCTCTCCCGGCGTAGATTGCAGGGAACGAGAATCTTATATGACCGTTGGCGGAATCCTCTAATGGTCCCGTAAATACCTCTCCATCCGGGAAATTATTAGAGCCATCGCAATTCAACCATTTGCGGCCGGTTACCTTGTAAGTCAGATCAGTATCGGGTGCGACAACTCGGATACTCTTTTTGCGGGAAAGATATTTTATCAAGCTGGAATTATATTTAGAGACCTTACGCCATTCCGCGACCGGGTCTTTTTTATCAAGCATGCAGGCGCCGAAAACAAAATTCTCGTAATCGACAAGTGACATCCCGGCATCCTGTGCCGACGCGAATGTTGGATAAAGACATCCAACCCAGGTGCATTCTTCCTTGGCGGTTCTCTCCATCAGTCTTCTCATAATACCGGAATTTGATTTTTGGTTCAGGGCTTGTTTTTTGGGATCGATATTTGAAAGGGCTTTCGTATTGTAGCTCGACATAATAGAAACCAAAGCATCAACTTTTTCTATTTCGAATTTTCTTATAGGCGACACAAATTCCAATTGCTCTTTTGAGGCATTCTTAAAGAATATTTCGTCGATACCTTCCAGGACTATCCTCGTGGTAGGATACGCTCCTATTAGAAGCGATTGCCTGAATAGCTCCTTCACCAAATCAGTCGCCAGAGGAGTAGCGGCCAAAATCGCTATTTCTCCTTTTTTCAATTTTATGCAGTAATTCAAAAGGACGTCTGCATATTTTTCAATTCGAGGGTCAAGCATAATATCTCCATTTCTCCGAAAGACATGTTGTCAACAAGGACTATATAATAAATTCGGGCCTGAAAATAAACTATAGATATTGAATTTGCTTAATTTTATTGAGGCAAATCGATATCCTGCCGCTTTTGATAAAGCTCTTCCAACTCGGCATAAAGCCTGTCTCGCTCGTTGAGGAGGCTGGAAAGCTTCTGCCAGTCGGATGAATTTTCGGTATTGGCCAGAGTATTTTCTATTTCATTGAGATTGATTTCGATACGCGAAATATCGCTTTCGAGTTTTTCGATTACCTGTGGGTTAGTTCGCTTATCTTTTTTTCGAGGAGGAGGCAGTGGGGTTGATTTGATCCTCCGAACAGTGGGTGCTGGCTGCTGGTTTAACTGGAGATATTTTTCCCGGTATTCCGAGTAGTTGCCGAGATATATTTTCACCTCGTCATTTTCCAATGCAAATATTTTGTCGGCGAAAACATCGAGGAAATATCTATCATGCGATACGCAGAGCACGGTACCGCTGTATGTCGATAAGGCTTCTTCCAATGCCTCACGCGACTGGATATCGAGATGATTGGTCGGCTCATCGAGTACCAGAAAATTTGGCTCACCGACTATCAATTTTGCCAGCGCCAGACGGGATTGTTCGCCGCCTGAGAATGAATCTATTCGACGAAATACGTCATCGCCTCTGAAGAGAAATTTCGCAAGATATCCTCGAACCTGCCCTTCGTTCCATTCGCGCTTGATATCGTAAATTGTGGCGAGGGGGGTTGAATCCTGTTTTAGATTTTCGGCCAACTGATCGTAATATCCCGTGGTCAGTTTTTTCCCAAGATATACTTGCCCAATGGTCGGTTCCAATTGCCCCATGATAAGTCTGATAATTGTCGTCTTGCCGCTTCCATTGGGGCCGACTAATCCGATTCTGTCACCGCGCTCGATTTCGAAATCGAGATTTTTTAGAAATGGAGTTCCATCATAGGAGAAATCCGTTTGCTTGCATTTGATGACAATCCGCGCGCTTCGCTCGGCGCCAGCGAAACGGATACCATTGATCTCATCTGTGCCGCCGGGTCTTTCGAGTCGTTCGATTTTTTTCAGCATCTGACGGCGCGATTGGGCTTGTTTGGTTTTCTGGCCGGCGATATTCCGCCGGATGAAATCTTCGGTTTTTTCTATGAATTCTTTTTGAGACTCGAATGCTTTATGCATCGATTCCAGACGTTTTTCTCGTTCTGTCAGATAATTTTCGTAAGTGCCAGGATAAGAAATTATTCTACCGGCGACCATTTCCCAAATCGTGGTGGCGGCTTTATGAATAAACGCTCTATCGTGTGAGACAAAAATGACTCCGCCGCGAAACGAATTTAAATGATTTTCCAAAAATTCTAATCCGGATATATCGAGGTGGTTGGTCGGCTCATCCAAAAGCAATAAGTCCGGTTTGCCTATCAGAGTTCTTGCCAACGCGGCCCTGTTGCGCTGGCCCCCAGATAGCGTACGGATATCCATCTGATGGTCTTCCGGATCGAATCCAAGGCCATTCAGCACCTCATGCGCCTTGGTTTCCATGTCATACCCGCCCGCCTTATCGAATTTATCCTGAAGATTCCCAAGCTCTTTCAGCAATAACGGTTCATCATGCCGTACTTCGAGAAGGTTGTGCAACTCGTCCAGCCTACTATGCATTGAAATTAAATCCCCCAATCCTTCGAGGACATAATTGAACAATGGCCCGCCGCTTGTGATTTCGATAGTCTGCGGGAGATAGCCTTTTCTAACCGCGTTGGGGATATCGACACTACCCGAATCACAATCTATAAGGCCTGCCAGGATATCGAGCAGGGTTGTCTTGCCACTGCCATTGACTCCCAAAAGCGCGATTCGTTCGCCCTCTTTCACCGCGCCTGACGCGCCCCTGAGAATCACTTTTCCCTGGTATGATTTAAGGATAGAAGAAAAACCGGCAACAATCATTTTACTTTATCGCTCGATTTCGCGGCCCAAATATCAACAATCAGATTACGAACATTATTAATTTCTATCATCAGTGTATATTATAAATAAATACCGAAGAACTCAAGTGTCCTCCGGTATTATTTTCTATATGCTGAGATGCCAGTTTCAGGCGTTAATCGTCATCATCTATAGGGAGACAAGCTTCGATAGGGCAAACCTCGGCGCAACTTCCGCAGTCATCGCAGAGCTCGACATTGACCTTGTATTTGGGATTGCCTAACGTTATTGCCTCTTGAGGGCATTCGGGCAGACAGGCATCGCACATGATGCATTCCTCAGTAATTTTGTAAGCCAACCCTGTTCCTCCATATCTTTTGAATAATACGACTTATATCCATTTTTCTTAGAATCGGTCTCTTGATGCCACTTCTTAACTTGCCAAAGAAAAATTCGCTAATATGTTCGAGAAAATATCTCCGAACTCTGCGTATTTTTCGGCAAGTAAAACTTAATATATTGGCTTGTCAAGAAAGATTTAACATTAAAATAATAGGATAGTAATATGATATTTTATGGATGAAATTCCTACTTGGAAATCGAAAATTCCCACCGGCACCAGTATTCGCCATTGTACTCATCCGGCGGGCAATGCAGGCAGCGAGTTTCGATTCTCGGATCAATCGCCTTGGCGAATGTCGAATATTCCACTATTCCGACTTCCTTGCACGGGAATGGCGCCAATTGCTTGCGATGGCGAGCATCCTGAACTCGACAGCTATTCATTTCGAAAATCAATTTACCATCGGTTTGTTCGACCACCCGCTGCTTATTCAAATGGGCATAGAGCCTTTGGTCTAGCGCTTCCGCCAGCAGATCAAGTCCGCCGCCCGGCTTTTTGCCAAGCCGTTCGAGAATCCGCTGTGCTTCCAACGGCGAAAACTTGCTCCAGGCGATGGCATCGAGCATGATAGCGGCCTCGAGACCATATTCATTTTCGACTGCCTGAAACCAGAGGCCGTCATGCGCCAGCCAAAGCTTGGCAAAATCCAGTATTATTGTGTCTTTGATATCCATCATTTCTCGGTTGCGCCGGGTCGTAGTCCGTCAAAAGCCGGATTTGCAATCCGCTACCGCGGACGTGACCTGGCGCCATTTGTACTTCCTCACAGCAAGTTCACGCCCCGACATTTCATGTCGAGTCTACGAACCGGCTGAACTTGTAATATAAATAATGCTTTACTGAATTAATGTCAATCTCAAGCTGAATCCTACATCGATTCCAATTCATTCAAAATTGCCAAATATTTCTTTTCGGTGGTGGCCTTTTCCTGTTCGACCTTATCGAATGCCGGTTGCATTTTTGCGATTCCCGCCACACCCATAGCATTTTCAGCCATCGGATACAGGACGACATTCTCCTTCTGGATATGCATCTTCAATAAAGTCGCGTAATTACGGGCATTGGTAATGATAATCGGTATGGCATTTTTATCACCGCTGGCATAACGATCATTTGCCTTTTCCATTCTGGCGACAAAATCTCTGCCCTGTGTATGGTCGTAAAGCATGACAGCAATCGGCCCGCCCTCGGATGAAAATCCGACCTTATTCATTTCGAGAAAAAGTATATCCTCTTCTTTGGCGTGATGATATTTGTCGGCATAATTGCGGATAAAATCGACAAGCTTGCTGAAATATTCGGGAGCGACAGTCTCGCCGTCCTGCAAACGGTCGGCGCCTTTTTCCAGAAGATCGATCCCGCGCAAAATAATCTCATGCTCAGCCACGAGTTTTTCTATCGGGCCCATTGTATTCTCCTTTTGTAGATTATTCAAAATAATAATATCCCACCCCTACCCCAACAAACACAACATGCGGTTAATATATATAGTTTCCGCCGGATGGGAGAAATGGAAAAAACGAATTATTTGAATTGATTATAGTTTAAATTACAACAGCCGACAAGTTAGATTAAATTTGCGGGATTATCGGCATCGAGCGCCCATTTTAATGGATTATTGATGATATATTCTCTGATGGCATTTAGCTCGTTTTCATTGCGGATTACATGCTCATAATAGCAGCGTTGCCACAATTTAATTTGCTTTTTTTCCTTCTTCATTTCGCGGAAAATACTGTTTGTCGTCATTGTTTTGAACCATTGAACAATTTTCTGTAGGGGCGCACCTGCGCGTGCGCCCGTCATGATCGGGCCGACACATAGGTCGGCCCCTACAATAATTATGATGCCATGAAAATGGTTGGGCATAATGACGCATTCGTCCGTCTTAATCTCCGGGAATTTGCGGGACAATTCAAGCCACCATTCTTGAATCAACTGTCCCAAATGATTTAGGTTCATCTTCTCGCCCGCAATTTCGCCGAAAATGCATTTCCTACCTTGCGAGCAAATCGTAATGAAATATGCGACTGGATTCGAATAATCATATTCCCTCAAACGAGTTTGTTTGCGTTTAGGCAAATATTTTGAAGGGTCTTGCGGCAATATTATTCATTCTCTCCTGGTAGGGGCGTCCGCCGCGGCGGACGCCCGCCTTGCCCGGGCCGACACATAGGTCGGCCCCTACAGTAATTAATGCGGAAAAGTGAATTTTGGGAATATATTTTTAATTAAATCAGCAAGATCAATTTCATCGCGCTGTCAGGAATCCTTTCCTTACAGCATCATAGCATGGAAGGGTCAGGAAGGGATCCCAAGCCCTGCCGGGAGTATATCTACACCGCGTTCTTCTTCTTATGTTTTGGCCTGCGGGTATAGAGGGTTTTATCGGGAATGACCTTCTCCGTCTTCTTGGGCAATGGTATCCGTCGGCGAGGCTTTTTCATAGGGGAAATCTAGATAAATATAACTCGCTAGACTGCCCGTTCGGCGATCAGTTCTGTCAGCTCTTTTACCTGATGGGTATCGATTTTATCGAATGTCTTGAGGCCGTCGGTAAGCATAGTCATGCAGAATGGGCAGGCGGTCCCGATAGTCTTCGCGCCGGTTGCCAATGCTTCCTTAGTGCGGTCTTCGTTGATACGTGTGCCGCGGGTCTCTTCGAGGAACATCCGTCCCCCGCCCGCGCCACAGCAGAATGACCATTCTTTGGAACGATCCATCTCGATCCGTTTGGCGCCGGGAATCGCATCGATAATCTTGCGCGCAGGCTCATAGAGATGGTTGTGCCGTCCAAGATAGCAGGAGTCATGGAATGTTATCTCGCCAAGCGGATTGCCGGAGAGCTTGAGCTTGCCATCGGCGATTAAATGAGCAAGCAATTCATGGGTATGATAAACCTGCCAGCTGCCGCCGAAATCGGGATATTCATTTTTCAATGTATTAAAGCAATGCGGGCAATTCGAGAATATCTTTTTGACTCCGGTGGAATTTATCAATTCAACCACGGCCTGCGCTTGAGTCTGAAAGAGATATTCCTCACCCAGCCTGCGGGCCGGGTCGCCATTGCAGATTTCATCCTCGCCAAGTATCGCGAATGATACGCCAGCCTTGTTCATCAGACGAACAGTAGCCTGGCTGACTTTGACATTGCGGGCATCGAGCGCACCGGCGCACCCAACCCAGAAAAGATATTCGGCATCGGGCTTGTCATTGATATGTTTTACGTCGAGCCCCTTATACCAATCGGAGCGGGCCTTTTGTCCCATTCCCCAGGGATCGCCGGATTTTTCGATATTCTTCAGAGCCAACGCTCCCTCGGAGCCGATTCGGCCTTCGTTGAGCACCAGCGAACGGCGCAATTCCATCAGCAATGGGATATGTTCGATAATAAGCGGGCAGGCTCTCATGCAGGCATAGCAGGTCGTGCAATCCCAGATGGCTTCTTCCGTAATCACATCCTCGATGAATCTTTCTTTGAATTCATCGCCTTTGCCTGCGAATAAAAGCGGCCCCTTCTTTTCGGCATGTTCTCGAAGCTGCATGACGACCTTTTTGGGAGATAAAGGCTTTTGAGTATTGAATGCCGGGCATTGGTCCTGGCAACGGCCGCATTCGGTGCAAGAATAACCATCTAGAAGCTGTTTCCAACTATATTGTTCAACTTTCGTAACACCGAAATCCTCGGACTCTTCGAGATTTGGTTTGGTCAGTCTGCCATTCGACTTGAGACTCGAAAAGAAGACATTCGGCAATGATGAAAAAACATGCATGTGTTTCGATATCGGAACATAATTGATCATGATCATGAAAAATACAAAATGTAGCCACCAGAATATATGAGCGTAGATATTCAATGTTAGAGAAGGTATGCCCGATCCGGCAAATACGCCTGCCAGATAAGTCCCTACAAATGACGCCGGCTCAAATGTTCCTTGCGCCGCCATATTACAGCCATCCGATAGCAGATCGAAAATCATCAGACCGGCGATCAAAAGCAGAATAGTCGCCGCTTCCATGCCTCGCGGCATTCTGGCCGAACGCATGACATATCGTTTAAAGACCGCTATTAGAATTCCAAGTAAGACTAGTATGCTAAAAAGATCAACCAGGAATAAAAAAGGTTGGCGCAATAATGTCCCCAACAATGGCAATTCAAAACCGGACGAAAAACCCTTGCCGAAGAATTTAATTGTCGCCAATGATACAATAATAAATCCCCAGAATATCATAAAATGGGCCGATCCCATAGCCAATTGATCTAACAATCTTCGCTGGCCGAATACGAAAACTAATAATCGTTTGAACCGTTTGCCGATCTGATCGAAACGATTTTCGGGTTTCATCGACTTGAGCAGACGAATATAAAATTGTATTATATATGCGAATACTGCCAGACCCGCGATAAACGCTATTATAAATACTATCTTTTCAAGACCGACTGGCGTTATGTCCAGGGGACCATTCATTATTGCTCCTTCATCTCACAAACTGATCTACCAATGAATCATCGACTAATATAAAAAAAAATTGAGCCTTTTCGGACATCAAAATCACACACCGATACTATATAAATGTGCTATTGGATAATTGTCAAATATAATGATTTTAAATGCCAATAATTGACTACTATATGGATTGGAATTACTTCTTGGACTGCATCATTTCCCTGAAAGCGGCGATGTCTTTGACAAGCAATCTGCCAGCGACAGTAGAAATAAGCCCCTTTTTCTGGAAACGGCTTATACTGCGAATGGTAGTTTCAACAGTAGCGCCGACAATATCGGCAATTTCACTCCGCGTCAGGCGGATATTAATCATTATTCCCTTATCGGTATGAGTCCCGTGATTCTCGGCCAGACGGACAATTACCGAGGCGATTCTATTCTCCACTTTCGATGACACCAAAGATATAATGACATCGTGCGCGTCCATTAATTTTCCGCCCAAAAATTTGATGATGCCCATTGCGATTTTAGGATATTTCGATAATAGCTCATCGTAGTCGCCCCTGGATAACCCATATGTGACAGTAGAATCAACCGCCTGTGCCCCATTTCTGTGCAGGTCATTGAATAAAGTATCTCCGCCGCAAATCTGACCCGGCACCATAACTTCGAATACCATTTCCTTGCCCGACGCCGCTGCCTTCAGCAAACGGACCCTGCCGGACTTGATGACATAAAGGAGTGAAGCCGCGTCGCCTTCCTGAAATAGATATTGGTTTCGGTCGAATTTATATTCGTGAAAATGGGGCTCTATATTCGCTATTTCTGCCGGACCGAGGCTCTCAAAAAAAGGTATCATGGTAATAACCTCTTTTTTGGTGGATAGAGGTCTTACAGGCCCCTTGGGTATATGTGCCGGGTGCCTCCCGGTTTTTGGAATATTTGATGGATGTCCTTGCATATCTATCTTCTTGAGTATTTATACAATGAAATCACAAAAGAAGATACAAATTTATAATAGTTCAACGAAATTTATTTAGGGAATTATGGTTCTATTAAAAGATAAATAATTGAGCGTCTATCGCGCAGGATGAATAGTCTTCATCTCTTTTATATCCTCTCGCGATTTGCGGATATAAAATGTTGAATTAGAATTATCGGTTCCAATATTACCCGAAGGATCCTTTGCGCTAATTCTGATCAATGCGACACGAGACGGAGTCTCAGGCACATTCCAGCTATAGCTTCCAGGATTGCTATGGGTGAATGGCTGAATTATAGTCCAGCTTGCGCCATTATCGATCGAATATTGTATCGAAATCGAATCAACACCAACCGAGTCGGTAGCTGTCCAATTGATCGAATGATTGCCGCCAACAAAGAAGCTTTCACCTCCATTAGGCGAGGAAATATTGACAAGCGGTGGCCGGTGATCGACCGGCGTGATTGAAAATACGGCGTTGGAAACATCCAATGATATATGCTGGGCAGTATCCCACACCATCACCCTGACTTTACAGTTGGCCGAATTGACACTTGGGATAGTCCAGGCGTAAACCTGAGGATTGCCAGCCGTCCTGGAAATTATAGTAATCCAAGAACTGCCTCCATTAATTGTATAACTTAGAGCGTATGAGTCGACACCTGCGTCATCGGTGGCGGTCCACATGATAGTATCGATATCTCCGGGACTCAATATTTCTCCGCCATTTGGGAAGACAACATTGACTACTGGATAAGCCGTATCCTGCGAGGCATATATTGTAAAAGCGGCATCGGAAATATCATTAGTGGAATTTCCAGATGAATCGGCACATGTCACGCGAACCTTGCAATTCACAGATGGTGTCGATGGTATTGTCCAATTGAAGATACCGGGGTTTCCGGGGCCGAAAGTTCTCAGTGAAAGCCAGTTGGAACCGGAATTCGTGGTATATTCGACTCCGTATTGAGCGACGCCACCGGCATCTGTCGCAGTCCAGAGGATTGGGTGCTGAGAGCCAACCAACCATTGTTCGCTGCCATTGGGAGAATTGACAGTCACTGCCGGCGGGATCGTGTCACCTGTCGTGCCGTCGAGAGGAATTGTCCGCGGCATTCCGAGGGCGGCTCTCTCGTCGGGGCCTTCCGTTACAGCGCCGTCACCATCAATTATAAAAGTACTAACACCTGCGGTTTTGATAATTATATTACCAACACAATATCCCGAATAACTGGTCAGGCTTCCCGCCGGATATCCTTCTTCATTTTGAAGCACGATAGCGGGATCGGCAGTAATACAATATGCTTCGGCCCGCAGAACATTATCGACTACATCATGTCTGGGGAACATATAGTCAGGAGATTGACCTGCGCCTACTGAAATACAGGCGACCGCCGGTTTTAAAAGATTCATGTAATCGCTATTTGTAGAGCTTTCGCTGGCGTGATGGTTGACATGAAGGACTTCGACTCCATTACTTGTGAGCAGTGGGAATTCCCCGCCCGGAGTGATTGCCTGGGCTAATGGAGTTTCAACATTGGCTTGGCTGGTGGATCTGCCGGTGCATGACTGGTCAGTATTGCCGCCGCCCATATCTCCCGCAAAAAGATATTCGAAGTTTTTATATTTTATCAGAATAGCCAATGAGCGATCGTTTTCATCTGTTCTTGAGCCCGGCACGAGACCATGACCGATAACAGTACCATCCTGGCAGACACAGGTAGCAGTGGCGCTGTCGCCCAGCTGAATCGATGAGCCCAGGGGGAATATGCGTATTGGCCCTGCCGTTGTTGTCGCCGCGGCGTTTCTGAATGCCGTGACGTAGCTATTGCTATAATTGCTGCCGTTGTAATAGACCGCGTTGAGGACATCGTAACCGCCGTAAATTACTTCATCCAGGCCGCCTATATGGTCCGAATGCTGATGGCTTGCGATCATATAGTCAAGATCATCCGATGGCGTAAGACCGATTGATTGCAGATATGGGATAATTCTGGAATTTCCTTTGCCATCACTTCCGCCGTCCATAAGAATAGTAGTGCCGTCAGGTCCAATTACAAGGATCGAACTGCCCCATCCAACATTAATGTAGCGGATTTCCAGAAGTCCGGAGGGATCAAATGCCCTTACCGGGGATGCTAAAACTATAATGCTGAAGGCAATTGATATTGCCGTAATAATATTTCTTCTCATTTTATTAAAATTTATTTTTTTCCCTCAAGAAGCTTGTTTAGCTTGAGCTCACCACTCGCTGAAAATTAATATAATATAGTTACCTGCACAATCAAAACTAATAATTCCTATTTGGCATATTTTAGGAATAATATTCGCCTCCCAATTAATATCGACAAAAATACTTGAGTTATTCCATCACTTAATGGGATACCCCCAATATTAATTGACCATTTTTTGAACAGCAGATGATGCCTGTCACAGCCATGTTTCAATCGTAAGTCGTTGCATAACAACAAAATGGCCGGTTTCCTGCAACGTTTTTGTGGCCATGTCAGGGCGAGGCATACCCTTTGTTTTCATTAGGGCAGAACTCAAACGAAGGGGGAAGTATGAAGATGAGATTCACGTTGAGCATGGAAGACCTCATTGTCAATGGTAACTCAATTGACAACATGATCTTAGACTGGGTCGACGAGGTTAGCCAGGATCAGGTTCTTGAAATGTCACAGCAATGGATTTCCTCGCAGACTTTCCTGACAGATAAGATGACTGGCCTGAGCAAGGTCGGCGAATCAAGCCTGACAATAGAGCCGGTGGAGGACTGAAAACCATGGAACGGTACTCCTGGCTGCTTAATGTCGCAATAGAGCAATTCGAGAAATTCAAGAAGATGATTATCTGGCTTTTAAGGCAAATTCCTTACGTGCAGAATTTGGCCGAGAATCAGCTCGAATGGGTTTTTATCGGGATCATGTTCCTTTTAGTACTGGTGATAATTAAGCCCCTCATTAAATGGTCGATTACAATAGCGGCAGGAGCTGCTATTGTGGCTGGAATAGTTGCCTATTTCACATCATTCTCATTTTGGGGGCTTTTGCCATTCACAGGGCTCGGAGTAGCGATAGTATTGTTTTCGCATAAATTTCAAATGGATTCGTGATATGAGACTTAGGAAAAATAAAAAGAAATGCCCCGCCTGTGGCCAGGAAATGATAAAGGAAAAAAAGTATTATCATTGTCCTGACTGCGGTACAAAATTAGTCGGGGATACGCAGATTCGTCCGCAGTGGACGGGCGATGATTGGAGTAGAATATGGCGTTAAAACATGATCGTGTAAAAAGAATATGTTCCAATTGCGGGACACCCTACAAGGAAACAGATCCATTGCCGCTATGCCAGCATTGCTTGATGGATCTTGCAGGATATTCACAGGTTGTACAAAATGCCAGATTATCGGGCGGCCATCATCCGCATAAACTTCCGGATAATAATAGTATCAATCCCGGTTTTTAAGCTTTTTGGTCAATAGTATATGAGTTTTTTGAAGTACCGATTTTTTATAATTATTTAAATCGCGATTAAAGTTTTTCATCCCTTTTTTGCTTTCGGATGAAAGGGCTTTTGCGAATTTGCCCGATTTTATTTCGGAGTAGAGCACTTCCATTTTTTGTTTCATCTGTCTGTCGAATAGTCTATTCTTGTTTTTCAATGATCCGAATGCCGCGGTCTTACTGATTCGCTCGAACATGCCTGCGGGACCATATTTTTTAATTAGATCGACTATCAAATCGAGTTGATATATGCATTCGAGGTAGGCGGATTCGGAAGACAGCCCCTTTTTTATAAGTGTCTCAACCCCGGATTCCATCAACCCAACCAGCCCTCCGCAAAGAACGGCCTGTTCGCCGAATATATCTCCGATGGCTTCATCCTTGAATGATGATTTGAATAAGAATTTTGCCGGAATCCCGATAGCTGCCGCGTACGCCCTTGCAATCTTCAATGCCTCGCCCGAATAATTCTGATAAATTCCGACAAAAGCTGTGAATGGTTCGCTATCCAGATACTTTTCTCGAAGTCTTAATCCCGGGCCATGAGGAGCGACCAGAATAATATCGCATTCTCGAGGAAGCCTGACTGTTTTGAATGTTACCGAAAAGCCATGCGCGAATATCAAAGCCTTGCCAGCCAACTTGCCAGGCCTTTTCAAGTCTTCAAAAAGTTCTTGATGTTTATGATCGGGGATAAGAATTACAGCAATATTTGCGATCTCAATCGCCTCCCGAGGCGAAATTACTTCTAATCCATCTTTCTTTGCTATTTTTCTGGATTTGCTCGATGCTGGCAGGCCAATAATCGGTATTACTCCCGAATCGCGCAAATTCAAGGCCTGCGCTCGTCCCTGAGAGCCGTAGCCGATTATGGCTATTTTTTTTGTCTTCAAAAATTTTATTAACGTTTTAGATCTTTCCGCCATAGTCATTTATAAAGTTATATCGACCTGCAAAACAAGTCAATCGCATTAATGCAGGGCTGGCGGGCGGCGTGTTTTCCCGCCTTCGGCGGGTAAGCATGCAATACGGAAAAACCATCCGTGCCAAATCACAAATTTACGATCCGTATTACATGCTGAATTTGACATTCCATGTCAAATAAAACACGCCGCCCGTTGAACGATGCTGCTTCAAACATTCACTTGACGCTTGAGACCGGATGCTTTAACTTCAAAAATCATGTTGAATGTTGGGAATGTGAGCAAGATTTATGGTGAACGGTTAGCTGCGCTTTCCAAAATCACATTTTCTATTAAAAAAGGCGAGATGGTTTTCCTAACCGGACCATCGGGAGCAGGGAAATCGACATTACTGAGACTGCTTTATTTTGAGGAACGGCCAACCGAGGGCAATATTATTCTCGATAAATTTGATTTTGATAAAATTAAAAAAAGGCAAATACCGAGATTGAGGCGACGCCTGGGAATAGTATTTCAGGATTTTCGGCTGATTCCCGAACGGAATGCATTCGAGAATGTTTCGCTGGCGCTCGAGGTTGTCGGACGGCCGATCAAGGAGATAAAAAAGAAGACCGATGATGCCTTGAAATTGGCGGGGGTCTGGCCAAAGCGAAATAACTATCCTCATCAGCTTTCCGGTGGAGAGGCTCAGCGAGTCGCGCTTGCGAGGGCGATTGTCAATGAACCATTGCTGTTATTGGCTGATGAGCCGACTGGCAATTTGGATGAGCAAAACTCGCGAGCTTTATTCAGTCTCTTTAAAGAAATTAACACCCGAGGCGCTACAGTTATAATTGCGACTCATCAGGTAGCGATGGCAACTGAGTTCGGACATCGGCGATTGCATTTGGTATCAGGCATGTTGGAGCAGGAGGCCAAATGAGATCCATGATGCGGGTCTTTTCAGAAATTATAAGGGCAATTCGATTCGAGTTGTTATCGTCATTTGGCACATTGCTTACAGTCTTTTTAGCGATGATGATCCCTGGAATACTTTGGATAGCATCGAAAAATTTAACCAAAACAATCGATGATCTTAAAAACAGCCTGACCATGGATGTTTTCCTGGCTGGGAATCCACCACCCGAAATGATTCAGACGATGCAAACTCAGTTGGCTGGATTTAAGGGTGTTAAGGGATGTTCGATTTATTTCAAAAGAGGATGCGCTATTCAAGATCAGGGAACGATTCGGATCAGAAATGATACAGGGACTTGAGGAAAACCCGCTTCCGTCATCATTCGAAATACGGGTCAGCGATTATATTTTCGAACCGGGCAACTCAGACTCATTGATTGCGACAATAAAAAAAATGCCCGAAGTCGAGGATGTTGTTTTTGCCAATAAAATGGTCAATCGCTTGAATTCCATAATGAAATCGATTGAAAAATTGGGTCTTTCAATAGCTATTATTGTGGCATTCTCGGCGATATTTATTGTAGCCAATACTGTCAGAATTGCGATTACAGATCGGCGAAAAACTGTTGAAATGATGCAATTGGTTGGCGCGACGCGAAGTTATATTTTGACACCATTTGTGTCGCTCGGCGGGATTGTCGGTCTGCTGGGTTCGATTTTGGCAATTGTCTTTCTCAAATATTCAATCGCGTATATTTCCAAAAATTTGATAGACCTCGTGTTTCTCGAAATCAATGAGGTGATAGCATTTCTGCTAATAGGTTTATTGTTAGGAATGCTGGGGGCTATGGTGGCCTCGAAACGATACATGAAAATCTAATTATGGCTCGTCTATATCCAATTCTATTGCTATCAACCTTGCTATTGGTATTTGACACTGTTAGCGCGACCGAAGTCAAAGATCGTCAGGAGCAGTTGGAGACTATTAAAGCTGAGCTCGATGCCAAAAGGACGGAATTTAGTAAACTCGGGAATAAGGAAAAGGATGAGGTCGGCCGGCTCCGCGATATCGAACAGGAAATGACATTGTCCGGCCAATTACTCTTGAAATTGAATCGCGAAATCGATCGTGTCTCCGGAAATATCGAAACTCAAAAAGTCGAATTGTCGTCCGCCGAAAAAACCAGGATGGAGAAAAAAAATATTCTGAATGCCAGACTGAGATATATTTATAAAAATGGCGAGGAACAGGATTGGCTTCAGATTCTAACTTCTCAAGATGCGTCATCGGCTTTGGTCGCTTATAAAAATTTTATGGCTCTAATTCAATATGATAAGATGCTAATGCTGAATTATATTAATTTATCTAAATCAATTAAGTCCGGTCTTTCGCAAATGGAGCAGAATGCCGCGCTTCTCGAGAAAATGCGTCTCGAAAACGAAAATGAATTGGAATTAAGAAAGCAATCATTACAATCCCGAAAAAAATTGATTGATAAACTCAGAAAAGATAAAAATGAAGTGCAAAGGTCGATATCCCGTCTTGAAGAGGATGCCAAGGAGATCGAAGGAATCATAGAAAATCTCCAGAATGCCAGCGAGCAGGATGTTAATATCACCGGCCTGCCGGGACTTGCTGAAAGCAAAGGCAAGTTAATATGGCCGGTGGAAGGCGGTATTCTAAAAGATTTCGGAACAATTAAGGATAAACGGGGCATCGAGCTTTCCAATCCCGGTATCGATATCAAGGCAGATTATGGCGCTAATGTCAGGGCCGCCGCCAACGGGATTGTAATTTATGTCAGCTCGCTTCGGGGTTATGGGCAATTTATAATTCTTGATCATGGGGACGGGTATTATACCCTTTACGCTAATTTGTCCGAAGTGCTATTCGAAGTCGGCGATAGGGTGAATGCGGGGGATATAATAGCCGAGGCCGGTGATTCCGGTTCTCTTGAAGGCTCGAAGCTTCATTTCGAGGTGCGCCATAAAAAAGAACAATTAAACCCCAGAGAATGGCTCCGATAAAATGCTTTTCGACCACCTGAATAAATTGTCGGCCAATCTTATATCTTCTGCCCAAAAAGGCAGCCTGAGCCAATCAATACTCCTGATTGGTCCTGAAGGAATCGGGAAGTTCGCATTGATAATGGAGCTCACCAAGGCCCTGCTTTGCGAGAATGACCATTCGGCCTGTGGAAATTGCCAATCATGCAAAGATGTGATTCGATTCTATCATCCCGATTTCCTTTTCGCGTTTCCATTCCCGAATATTCGCCCCGAATCGAAAAAAGTAACCATATTCTCATTCTCCGATCCTGTTTCCTCTAACGCCCGCTATTCCGAGGACACCCGCGATGAAGTAGAATTATTCAAAAAAAGTAAACTTGAAAACCCCTACGCCATACTCGATTTCGAGAAAAAAGAGAATATCCCGGTCGAAGTAATTAAAGATCTCATTCATGCCCTTACCCGACGGCCATTTCGAGGCGGCAGGAGGGTGGTGGCGATACTTGATATCGATAAGATGGCATTTGGCGCCGCCGATCTGTTTTTAAAAACTGTCGAAGAGCCGCCCGAAAACACTCATCTGCTTCTAACGACATCTCGTCCGGATTTACTATTTCCAACATTGCTTTCGCGTACTCATCGAATAACTGTCCCGCCGGTTCCCCAAGATATCCTGGTAAAAAGCCTAATCGAAAAATTGGGTGTACAGGATGATTACGCGTCATACCTGGCCCGTGCTTCCGGTGGGTCGTTGGGCATGTCTGTCCGTCTTCACGAAAGCGACATCAAGGATCGTCGAGACAAAATCGTGGGCTTCTTTGCGCGATTGCTCTCCGGTGCGCCTATGAATGCCCTTATATACGATATTAACAACGCGTATACAGGCAACCTTAAGGCCGGGATCAAGATCGGATTCGATGAAATCAAGATGGATTTCGAAATAATTGAATCCATAATCCATGACATTTATCTAATTGGCGAAAATGGCCTTGAAAATCATCTTATTAATACCGATATTGCAGGTAACTTGAAGCGGCTGAACCGCCCGGAGCGAGAAGTTCTTGATATCTGGAGCAGCTGCAATGCCGAAACCAGCAGGGCTTGTCTTGTGAATAATGTCGCCGCGAATAGCGCAATGGTGTTTTTATACTTATCATTCGCGCAGGCGATGCGAGACCTGACCATGCCAAAGTATAAATTGCCTTAATCTAAAAGGCCGAAGTAATTAGAAGGATTTTATCGCCGGAGTTTCATAAAGGAATTAATTTATGGATTCATACATAGTTGCATTTAAGGGCAATCGCAAAGATTGCTACATCAATTTCAGCGATCTCCCGGTCGCCAAGGGAAGCCAGGTTGTGGTGCAGGCGGAACGAGGCGAAGACTATGGCAAGATTATTCGCAAAACCGGTTCCGCCGAATGCGAACGGAAAGGTGAACTGCCGAAGATTCTAAGATTGGGAACCGATTTTGATTATGATCGCATGATATTCAATAGGCAAAAAGAAGAAGAAACCTATGATGAATGTCTAAAATTTATTGCCAAGCATAATCTCAAGATGAAGCTGGTCGATGTCGAGTACCAATTCGATTGCAATAAAATCACATTTTACTTCACCGCCGAAAAACGAGTCGATTTCCGTGAATTGGTGAAAGACCTGGCGGCTACATATCGAACAAGAATTGAACTGCGCCAAATAGGAGTCCGCGACGAGGCCAAGCGAAAAGATGGCTATGGAATTTGCGGCAAAAGACAATGCTGTGCCGGTTGGCTTCAGGATTTTTCTACAATTACGACACAAATGGCTCGTTCTCAGAATCTGGCTCTAAATCCGCAAAAACTGAGCGGGAATTGCGGGCGTCTACTTTGCTGTTTGAAATACGAAATGAATTTCTATGAAGAGGTGGCTCCTCTTTATCCTCCGGCCGGAGCCCGCTGTTCCACCAAACGCGGCGATGGGAAGATCATCAAAGTCGATATTTTCAATGAGCAGATTAGCATCCTCTTGAATGAGGGAGGGGAATTTAAAATGAGCCTGGCGGAATTAAAAAGAGCTATCAGCAGGGACCACTTTAAAGTTCTCGATGCTCCCGGCAGGCAAAGTGATGTAAACAATAAGGAACTGGACGATCTGCAGGGATAATGTAATTTTTGCTAATGACGATAAGATAAATATGGCTCCCGATTTTCCTAAATTCTTGCCCGGCAAAACAAAGCCGTTGATGCGCGGCATTTGACGCAGCTATTTTACCGTTTAGCGAAAAGTATATCAGCAAGAGGATACAATGGATAAATTCTATGTCACTACTCCTATCTATTACGTAAATGACGAACCGCATATCGGGCACGCCTACACGACTATTCTTGCCGATGTTCTGGCGGGGTATCATCGCATTTTCGGCGAGGATGTCTATTTTCTGACAGGTACCGATGAGCACGGACAAAAACTCCAGGAAGCGGCTAAAAAGAAAAATATTTCGCCTCTTGAATATTGCAATGAAATGGTTGTTCGTTTTCAGGATACCTGGAAAAAACTGAATATCAGCAATGATGATTTTATCAGGACTACCGAAAATCGCCATATAAAAATAGTTCAGGAAATACTCCAGGACATCTATGATAAAGGCGAAATATATTCCGCCGATTATGAAGGTTGGTATTGCATCCCTGACGAACGATTTTGGACCGAAAAAGACTTAAAAGACGGGAACTGTCCCGACTGCAATCGACCGGTGATCAAGATCACTGAGAAAAATTATTTTTTCAAAATGTCCAAATATCAGAATTGGCTGATCGAATATATCAATAGTCATCCCGATTTTATTCTGCCCGATTTCAGACGCAACGAAATTCTCGGATTCCTCAAACAGCCCCTCGGCGACCTCTGCATTTCCCGTCCCAAATCGCGTCTATCGTGGGGAATTGAATTGCCCTTCGATAAGGATTATGTCTGCTATGTCTGGTTCGATGCCTTGATAAACTATATTTCGGCCATTGGATATTTGAAAGATCAAAAGCAGTTCGATCGTCGTTGGCCCGCGGTTCATCTAATCGGAAAAGATATTCTGACTACTCACGCCGTCTATTGGCCCTGCATGCTGAAGGCGATGGGGATTGAACAGCCGAAAACAATATTCGCTCATGGCTGGTGGCTCGCCGGCGATGCCAAAATGTCTAAATCGGTCGGGAATGTTGTCAAGCCGTTGGATCTGGCGGATAAATACGGCATCGATCCCTTTCGGTATTTTTTGGTGCGCGATATGACATTGGGGCAGGATTCAAGCTACTCTGAAGACTCATTCGTACTGCGTTATAATTCCGATCTCGCCAATGATCTTGGCAATCTTCTGTCCAGGGTCACCAAAATGGTCGGGACATATTTTAATGGCTCGATACCATTACCGCCAAAGGGCAGCGACGCCAGCGAATCAGATAGAGAGCTATTAAAAAAGGCACTTGATCTGGTTGGTTCTATTAAGGGCAAAATAGAGTCTTTTAAGCTAAATCAGGCTGTCGAAGATATTTTGGAATTGGTGCGGGCAACCAATCGTTATGTCGAACATAATAAGCCCTGGGAACTAGCCAAAAACAGTCAGACCGATAGACTAAGCGGTGTGCTCTATAATGCCGCCGAGTCTTTGCGCCTGGTTTCAGTTCTGCTTTCTCCGGTGATGCCGGAAAAGTGCCGGGAAATTCAAAGACAAATTGGAATCGCCGGAGATAAAGATCAAACTACACGCGCCAAATGGGGCGTGCTTGTTTCGGGAACTAAAATTCAACAGGGCGATCCGCTTTTCCCTCGGCTCCAAAAACCAGTAGCCGCTGAGGCAGCTGGCGCTAAATCCACATCTGAAGCCTCCAATCTTCTCGCCTACGATGATTTCGCCAAGACCGAACTGCGAACCGCAAAGGTACTGGCGGCCGAAAGAGTAGAGGGAGCAGACAAACTCTTAAAACTGCAGATAGATTTAGGCACAGAAAAACGGCAGATCGTTGCAGGTGTCGCTCAATTTTATACGCCTGAGCAGATGGTTGGAAAGACATTGATCGTCGTGGCGAATTTGCAGCCCGCGAAGATAAAGGGTGTCGAATCCAACGGTATGCTATTAGCCGCAAAATCCGGGAAGAGTCTGGTCTTGCTCACTACCGATAGCGATATCCCTCCCGGCGCGAAGATAAGCTAATTCGATATTACTATACTGAAATAAGAAAATCCCTCAGGACAAAATTGCCTTGAGGGATTAATTTATAATATCTCGAATTTATTGTTTTTTCTCTGTGGGTTTGATGCTCTGATTTTGTTTTTGTAAATCGGGGCAGATGTAGAAACAGCACAGCGGCGCCGGTCCTCGACCTTTGGCAAAATTTACGAGATAGATTACATCGAGACCGTTGAAGCGACAGCTGCAGTTAACATCAAACCTGCCATAATTTTGCGGAGCCGCGCCGCCTTTAAAGTAATTTATCATATAAGTCAAATCCAAGCCTGTGATATGCCAGGGACATTCATTTTCGGGTACTACACAGCATGTGTCCGGAATCATGCAATTGCCTGGCGAGGGGTTGTCACAGGGACTTTGCGAATAGCCGGAAACTGTTATTAAGATGAGAATCAGTACACCGAAAGTTATTTTCGACTTCATTGTTCAACCTCCTTCTAATAAATTCGTATCAATTGATGAAATTATACCTAATAATTCCTATAAGTATTTTTGATCAAACAAAATCTGTCAAACTAAAAGCTAATTCTTGCAGAAGAAAATAAATAACATAACGATATTGATGTCAAGATAAAAATGGTTAGTTATATCGGTTTGTTTATAGTAGGAGTTTTAGGTTTTAATTCTGCTTTGTCAGTTCGCTGATTCTTTTCCTGGCATTCTCGACTTGAGTCCCTGTTGGATTGGACTGAACATATTGCTTATAATAAAATATGGCCTTAACAGTGTCCTTGAGGCTGTTATCATATAACGCTCCGATATTGAAACAAAGTCGGCCATCCGCACCCGGCTGAACTAAGGCCTCCTCGAAATATTTTACAGCGTCGGCGGTAGCCCCCTGATTGAGGCTGTTATAGGCTTGCGCCAGATACATATTATAGGAGGCATCTCGATTATCTTTATTAATTGCCAGGGCCTTATTGTAATAATCAATCGATTCCTTATAGTATCCCTCGTCTTTTTTGAGGTTGCCGAGGTTGACAAAAATATTTGCCTTCTCGAATGCGGTGAGATGCGATGCTTTCAAGGCGAGCAAATATTCGGATTCTGAAACTAATCTCCATCCAATCCGTCTGAAAAAGACGCCAAGACTGTTGTGCACCGAGGCTTCCCCGATATCCGCCGCGATTCGGCGAGCCTCCGAGAACGCTTGTACAGCAGCGGTACTATCCTTAGCCCAATACAAATCTTCCCCACGGCTAAGATAAATATTGCAAAGCATTGTCATTCCCTTAAAATCCAGATGTGCCTGATAGTCATCTATTGATGGCATGGTGATATTTTGCCAGACCGCCATATCGGGTTGATTCGTGCCCAATTGATATGTCATCCCATGAGGAGTCAGCCGCGTCTCGGAATACCTGAACGCTCTCCCGCGAATCAGCACATGCTCTTTGACAATGCTTGAGTTTTCAGGATCGGCCTTTATAAAATCCATACAAATATCATTTCCAGGACGATTTCGATTGGATCCATTAAGATTAAGCTTGTCTTTTAATCTCTCAATTGTGATGACCGGATCATATATTTCAAGATCGGGCCTGATTTTTTCTATATAGCGAAGATAATAGAGTGAGGAATTAGAATTGTCGCCGACAGAGATCAATTTCGAATTCTGCGGAGTTGAATTTAGAATATTCATGCCGTAAATATATGCCAGCCTGTTTTCAGATTGGTTGTTTTTGGCGAAATTGCGGCCTGCGGCTCCGCCGAGCAAAAATACGATCATGGCCGAAACAGCGATCGCTCCCCATTTGCCAATTACTAATTCTTTAATCCAAAGGAATATCATCAAAAGGCCTATCACTGAAATAAAGATCGTAGGCAGATAATACTGGTCGATATCCGGTATATCGTAGAGGGGAACAGTTAACAAGTTGAATGCAAAAATCATCAGGAGAATTGTTTTTATTTTTGACGGGATATTTCTCAAAACGATAAGTCCAATCAGTCCAAAGATTGACGCGTATCCCGGAAATTGGCTTGCGAGTATTTTTATCGAACGCCATAAATTCACGAAGTAATTGTCAAATCTGATTCCCGATATATATCCCGCGTAACGACGCGCGGTTATGTGATTGATTAATGAAGCCAAACCGGCGGGATGATCCCAATCGGCTATGGGATTTAGAGATGACCTGATCGGCAGATATAAATAAACAGTCAATCCCAAAATCATGGCCAATATGAGAAATGCGATTTGCTTTACACCGAGCCTGGATGAGATGGCGACATATACTATCGGAATAAATAATGCGGCAATTGATAAATGGTTTGCTAATCCGAGCGATAGAAGATAAGTCGTAGCTAAAAAATATTTGAAATCATTTCGCTCGATAAATGCGATCAAGGAGAGTAATGATAATATCGCGAGCAAAATCCCCAGCGAATAAACTTCGATACCAACTGCCGTTGCCCAAAGCGAATTCGAAAATCCCCAAATAGTGGCTAACGCCATTGAGATAATTATGGGCTGAATGTCATTTCGTTGCGGTGGTTTGTAGAAAATATTGCGCAATAGAAATGCCGCTATTCCAGCCGAACTTGCCGCCAGCAACGATGAAAGAATATTTAAAATATATGCTGGATTCCCCGGAATAAAAATAGTAAAGAATTTGCCTATCAATGTCAGCAAAGGGTAGCCGGGCGGATGCGCGATCCCCATTGAGCTAATTGCGAATGCCAGCTCGCCCGAATCGCCGGTATAAATTGTCGGGCATACTGTTTGTAAATATGTTGAGAATGTCAGTATGAATGGTATGCCAAATAAAAGCAGATCGCGTTGTTTCTCTTTATTCATTTAGTAATTATATGCAACATAATCGTATCCGGCAACAACAAACCTGACAGGCCTGTCAATGAATATGGCGATGATGTATGTCCGGATAATGAGGATGAGAATGCATCAAATTTTCATGGATATGTTCGTGGCTATGTTTAGTATCGTTCTCGACTTCATCGGGATGGGCATGTTTGTGATGCTCGTCATGCTCATGCAAATGACTGTGAGTCAGAGTATCATGAATATGTACATGTTGATGTTTCTCAAGAAATAGCAGATAAATTCCAATTCCCATAAATATGAATGAGCCGGTAAATTTTAATGTCAACGGTTCGCCTAATATTAAAAATGAAGCCAACGCGCCTATAAATGGAGCCACTGAAAAGAATGCCGATGTTCTGGCGCTGCCAAGATGCCTGAGTGAAATTATAAAGAATACGATACTGAATCCATAACCCAAAAGACCGACCGCGGCGATACCGGACGCTACAGCAATCGAAGGGAACGATAGACCCACGATAAACGATAGAACAATATTCGTAATTCCTGCCGACATTCCTTTTATCGAAGCTATCTGGACAGGGTCACCAGCCGATAATTGCCTTGTCAAATTATTGTCTATCCCCCATGCCAGACAGGCGAATGCTATAAAAATCGGTCCCTGCAATGATCCGAATTCCATTTTTTCCGGCCATGAAAGAAGAATTCCTCCCAAGATAATTATGCCGATTCCAACAAGCCCCTTTTTTTCAAGACGTTCATTAAACAAAAGCGATGCTATTATAATCGTGAACACGCTTTCCATATTTAGCATCAGTGATGACGACGACGCGGTCGAAAGGTTAATACCGGTCATGAGAAGTATCGGTGCCGCCACTCCTCCCGCTAATATTGCTCCTGCCAGCCACGGGAGATTGTGTTTGGTAAATAAAATTTCCGAGGTATTATCATCGGACCGGAAAATTCTATTCCCTAAGTAGATTATCCCGAGCCCAATACCGGAACCGAGATAAAATAATCCGGCAAGCCCTATCGGATTGACATATGACAGGAATAATTTTGAAATTGGCGTGACCAGGCCGAATAGCAGCGCAGAAAAAACTGCCCACCATATTCCCAAGGAAAGCGGCTTTGATTTATTTATGTCTTTCAAATTATTCGAATAATTGATAATTGTTTGATCTATCTTAAAGTAGTTCTTACACCAATCATGCCGGAGTATTGGCTTTTGTTTTCTATTCCACCTGCTGTCAGTCCCAGAAGCAGCGCAAAATTCTTATACAGGCCGAATTCGCCTCTATAGCCAATTCCCACATAATCATACGAAGCTCTCGAGAAAAATATTTTATGCTCGAACTTTTCGTTATACCTGCCCCCCAGGCCGATTTCGAAATTCCCGCCGCCCGAATAGAGAGGAAATTCATCAAAATATTTGGCCAAAACATAAAATCCCGGCTCCCCAAATTCCACGCCAAACACCGGCTTAAAATCGTGTTCACCATCGAATGGATATTCAAAATGGCTATAAGGGCTTTCCCTGAAAACTTGATAAATTATCGTTCCCAAATCTAGTCTGACTATCTGCGAGGATAGTCTTATCGATGGGACATAGTATACGATTTCCCTCGAAAAAAGCGAATAATATGGGGGAAAAAAAGATGTCTTACCGTGGTCTATTCCATAAGAGATAATCATGCCTCGCAAATCCTCTCTTTCCCTGAGCCACCCGACCATAAAACTCAAGGAAATTAGGGAATTAATCTTGGCAGTTCCCCTGAGCGCGAATTCGCGATACAGTAGGCCCTCGTTAGTCACTCTGCCATTCCAATTCTCAGAAAATGGCAGATTCGGTGAGCTGAAACCGGATGCACCTTCAATCGTGAATTTTGTGCCGGCCTGCAGTACAGAAAAATCCAGCAAGGCAACTACGATGGCGGCGAATAATTTAAGCCTCGATATTGTCATAATATACTGATAAACAATATTTTATATGAGTATACTTGTCAAGACTATTATCCCTAATTTGGCATATTGAATCGGGCGAGTTTATTAAATATTGGATTTATGGTTTTCCAATAACATCTGGTTTTTCAATCAGGCTGACTGTCGAAACGCTGTCCACCTGGGCTACATCTTTTGGCTTGAACTCCTTGAGAACTATAATTGCGATTCGCCGATTTCTAGCGTCCAGTGGATTCTCTGCAATACGGGGCAAATTCGCCGCATATCCTCTGATTTCAGCCACCTGATCTTTCCATAGGCCCTGAGTCTCCATAAGCTTTCTCGCGCTGTTGGCGCGATCCGCTGAAAGCTCCCAATTGGAATATTTCTTCTCATAGACAAATTGTCGGCTGTCCGTATGCCCCTCGATTACTATGCGATTATCAAGATGCCCCAGCTCTTTGGCGATCTCCAGGAGAACATTCGATCCATACTTGGAAAGATGCGAGCTCCCCAAATCAAAGAAATAAGACGAATCATCATTGGTGCTCGACGCTTCAATAAGCTGAATCCTCAAGCCTTCAGGGGTCATTCGAATTTCGATATTGTTTTTGAGCGCTTCAAAATTAGGCATCTTGCTCAATGCTTCCTTAATCCTCTCGCCGGCTTCTTCGAGCTGCTTCTGCATTTTCTCGCCTTCCTCGCTTCCCTTTGATTGTACTTTGGGAGCCACGGGGGCTTTAAGCATTGAACCGCCACCCTTGAGAATCGATTTACCGCCGCTTTTCATATAACCAGCCGGGTCATTGAAGTAGCCGGCGACATTATCCTTAATTACCTGGCTCTGGTTGACCAGCCACATCACGAGGAAGAATGCCATCATAGCGGTCACAAAATCGGCATAGGCAACCTTCCACGCGCCGCCGTGATGTCCGGCATGGGCAGTACCTTTCTTGACGACTATAATCTGTTGCTGGTCGCCAGTATCTTCAGGCATGATTTACGCCTTATCTCTTGAAGCGCGGCATGCCTCTTCAAGTTCGACAAATCCAGGGCGCACATCAGAGGGTATAGAACGACGCGCGAACTCGACTGCGATAGAAGGCGCCATTCCCTTTTGGAAACCCAATAACGCGGATTTGATAAGATTGTAGAATTGCGATTTGTTATTATTTGTTGTCTCTATATTAGCGGCCAATGGCTGCACAAAACCATACGATAGCAAAATACCCAAAAATGTTCCTACCAGGGCGGCGCCTACTTTTTCGCCGATTTGCTCAGGCGGGCCGCCTATCGCGCCCATGGTAATGACTACACCAAGAACCGCCGCCACGATTCCAAGTCCCGGCAATGAATCGCCAACTCTATTTAAGGCTGCCGGTGGAAGAGCGGTTTCAGTATGATGAGTGCTGAGGTCCGCATCTATTAATGCTTCGAGGTCGTATGATGGAACCGAACCTGACATTATTATCCTCATGGTGTCCGCGAAAAATGCGACCAGATGATGATTAGAAAGGAATTCAGGGTACTTTGTCAGAATCTTACTCTCTTCCGGCTTTTCAATATGTGTCTCAAGGGCTACAAGTCCGTCTTTTCGGGCCACTTGAAATATCTCATATAGCATGACAAGCATGTTAGTATAAGTTTGCTTGCCGGGAGTCGGCTTTAATATGCCTGTTAATTGGGAGATGAGGTCTTTAACAACCTTGACCGGCAACGCGATCAAGATCGAACCTAAAGCGGCGCCTCCGATAATCAAAAACTCCGCCGGTTGGAAGAGGACCAACAGATTGCCGCCTTCCATGAGATAGCCACCGACAACCGCCACTATTACAACAACAATCCCTATTATTGCCAGCATAACGAACCTTTCATATTTTAGAGCTCATCATCTAACTCGTGGACAATGGCTCCTAATTTACTATTCGTCATTTTTCCCAATAATATGAATCCCAAAAGCGATCGGCCGACATTTTTCATTTTGAAACAAAGAGCATTTTTAACTGCCAAACTTTGCAAAGCGAAAACCGCCCGATATGACAGGCGGAATGAGCCTTTAAATCAGACAAAATAAAGAAAATCGGCATGATTAAAATATTGCCCAAAATGACGATATTTAAAATAATGTCGTGCTTGTATTTAATGTTTTAGAGGCAAGTCGAACAGGGAAATTGTGAAATTTTTCTTTATTTTTACGGGAACGTTGTTTATACTAAAAAGTCGATGGTTATATCTTCGTAACCTGTCCGGCAATGACAGTTTGGGGGAAAGAGAAGCAAAGACTCCAGGCTCGGTCTATGTCGATGAATAATTGGTTCAATAAATCGGAGGTTCTATGAAGAAATTGGTTCAATGTTTGGTGTTGACCGTTTTCGCTTGCGTACTGCTCTTTGGAAATACGCTTGCGAGTCAATCAATTCAACTAAGCAGCTCAGCATCCGGCGTCACTCTTGTAAGACAGGATCAGGCCGGACTGACACTCCAAATGGAAATCGGCAAAATAGATTTTTACCCCGTTTCCACTTCCCGGGGAAATTTCACATTGATGAGCATCGATGGTTTTACTCGTTCGCAAAAAATCGGCGAACCTGACCTACCGTTGGCCAATAGGCTGATATCAATCCCATTCAATGCTGATATGCAAACTGAAGTGTTGAACTATGAAATTCAGGAAATCTCTCTCTCGGACCTTGGGATTACCGATCCGATCATACCGGTACAGCCGTCGCTCTCCAAGTCTCAGGATCCCTCAACCGTCCGTTTCGAATACAAACAGGATGTATACCAAAAGGCAGGCTATTACCAATTGCCGCTGAGCGGTTCGCAAATCATCGGCATAATGCGCTCTGTGAATCTCGGACTGGTCTCGATCTCTCCAGTCGAATATAATCCCGGAACCAAGACTCTTAGAGTATATAAGAAAATGACTGTTAAGGTTACCTATCTTCATCCGGATTATTCCTTAACAGAATCCATGCAGCAGCGTTATTACTCTCCATTCTTCGAACCGGCTTATTCGCAGATAATCAATTATGAAGGGTCTTCTTCCATAATTCTGGAAGATATTACGAGATATCCGGTAAAGTTCTTGATCATTTCGCATAGGATGTTTCAGGCGCAGTTACAACCATATATCGAATGGAAAACAAAGCAGGGTTTTAAAGTTATCACGGCCTATACTGATTCAATCGGCACGACTAATACGGCAATAAAGAATTATATCCAAGCCATCTATAATCAGGGAACTCCCGACGATCCGGCTCCGTCTTTTGTGCTTTTGGTCGGCGATGCTCAGCAGATACCGCCATTCCAATTTTCAGGTCATATCTCCGATTTGAGCTTCTGCGAATTTACGGGCGACCATATTCCTGAGATATATTATGGTCGTTGGTCGGCGCAAACTACAGGCCAATTGCAGCCGCAGATAGACAAAACACTGGAATATGAACAATACCTAATGCCTGACCCAAGCTACCTTGGCCGGGTTACAATGATTGCCGGCGTTGATGCCAATTATGCGCCCACTTATGGCAACGGACAAATAAACTACGGGACCAATCTTTATTTTAATGCGGCTCACGGCATAACTTCGAACACATGGCTATATCCGCAATCGGCCAATCCCGGCGCTTCGGCCGCGATAATCCAGACCGTTAATAATGGCGTTGGATATATCAATTATACCGCTCATGGTTCGCATGACGGCTGGGCCGACCCGTCATTTTCTACATCCAATGTCAATAGTCTGACCAATATTCATAAATATACCACCGCTGTGGGTAATTGCTGTCTGACTTCGACCTTCGGAACCGATTATAGTACACCCTGCGTGGGCGAAGCTTGGTTGCAGGCTGCCAATAAGGGAGCTGTTGGATATATCGGCGGCTCTAATTCCTCCTATTGGAATGAAGACTATTGGTGGGGTATCGGATTCGGACCTGTAAACAGTAATCCAACTTATGAACAAAATGGCATCGGCGCTTACGATGGTACATTCCACGACCACGGCGAGCAAGTCTCAGAGCATTATGTCACCAATGAAGCTATGAATTACTGCGGTAACCTGGCAGTAACAGAATCAGGAAGCAGTCTGACCAATTATTATTGGGAAATTTATCATGTGTTTGGCGATCCTTCGCTTTCCACTTTCATGGGAGTTCCGTCTGTCAATAACGTAACTCATCCACCGGTAATCATGATTACCGCAACATCGGTTTCAATTCAGGCAACACCAGCTTCGTATGTTGGCATCACAGTCAATGGAGTTTTGCATGGCGCCGCTTATGTCGATCAAAGCGGAACCGTTGAAGTTCCATTAACGCCTTTTTCATCTCCGGGCGTCGCCGATATTATAGTTACCGCACAAAACAAGATTCCATACGTTTCGACTATTCAAATTATAACTCCCACGGGCCCATATGTCGTCTACGATACATGCACCGTAAATGACGTCTCGGGAAATAACAACGGATTGATAGATTGCGGAGAAAATATTCTGCTAAGTCTTCAGCTTATGAATGTCGGCCCCAATACCGCCAACAATGTTTCCGCGATTCTTTCGAGCCCTGATACATTCATTGTAATTACCGACAGTACCGAAAATTATGGCACAATCGCGGGAAATAATGGAGTCGTAAACAGGTCGAATGCTTTCGCGTTCAGCGTATCGTCAAGGATACCGGACGGCCATAATATTAATTTTACGCTGACAACAAATGGAACCGCTCTCGATACCTGGGTTAGCAATTTCAGCCTGCCTGCTCACGCGCCTATTTTATCATTCGCATCAGTCTCTATATATGATGCCGGCGGAAATAATAATGGCGTACTCGATCCCGGCGAAAGTGCGACAATGGTAGTCACACTGAATAATGGCGGCTCGGGACAGGCCAATTCGGTCACCGCCGTGCTTTCCGAAAATGACGCCTTTGTTAATATTAGCGATGCTAATGGATCGTTTGGGAATATAGCACCAGCCGGCAGCGGAAATAACGACGCCGACAGGTTTGCGGTCTCCGCGGATCCGACATGTCCGATGGGTCATTCAATGACTTTCCATATGGAAGTAAATGGCGGCGGGACATATTCAACAGGCTTGAATTTTGATATTATTGTGGGTGATCGTGTCGTCTTCTTCAGCGATGATTTTTCCACAAACCTGGGTTGGACCGGACTTGGTGGTACTGCGCAATGGACGATAGGGCCGGCGATAGGCGGAACTGGATCTCATGGCCCTGATCCCGCACAAGATCATAGCCCGTCCACGGACAATCGAGTAATGGGAAATAATCTTAACGCGTCATGCGATTACGCCAATAATATTTCCGCTACTCAGTGGATTACATCGCCAACAATCGACTGCTCGAATTACACCGGAGTTATTTTAAATTATTACCACTGGCTCGGCGTTGAATCCAATTCCTATGACCATGCTTATTTGGAGGTATTCAACGGGACGGCCTGGATTCGGCTTTACGAAAATCCCAGCTCCTCACTTGATGAACAATCCTGGAATGGCTCTGAATATGATCTTTCCGCCGCCGCCGATAATAATGCGAATTTCAAGATTCGGTTTGGACTTGGAAGGACAGACGGATCAGTGGTGTACTGCGGCTGGAATATCGATGATATTTCTCTGCGTGGATATAATCAGGGCTCGTCGGGCAACCCGCACATGTCATTTATCCCCGGAAATATAGCGGACAGTTTGTCTCAGGGTGATCAAATTCAAAAGACAATAAGAATTCATAATACCGGTGACGCCATCCTAAGAGTTGCGCTTAGCACTACCGATACCTGGCTCGAATTTGAGCCTGGTCAACGTTCAATTGATCCGCTGGACAGTGTCGATTTCGCGGTCAATGTTAATTGCACAAATCTTAAATCCTGGCAGCCACGCGGGCAACATCAACTACACTTCAAATGACACTGATCATCCATCAGGCAATATTCCAGCGACCATTTTCATCTATTCGCCTGACATTAATTTTACGCAATCGAGTATAGCCGATACTCTTGTTGGCGGCCAACAATCGTCGGTGCCCTTGATTATTCGAAATACCGGCGCGGGCAGGTTGATTTACGGCGTAGATACTCAGGTGGATGGTAGTTTAAGCCTCGCAGGCAAGAGTTCATCAAATACAATAAAGCCCTTATCGTTAACGAAGCCAATCGGCTATAAGATTGCGGATCAGGATAAAACCGCGAACAGAGAGCCAATATATCCGCCCGTTATTCAGAATAGAGGCGGCCCCGATGCTTTTGGAAACAAATGGATCGATTCCGATGAGCCCGGCGGCCCTGTATTTGGCTGGATAGATATCTCCGGCAGTGGGACTCAAGTCACATTGGCGGATGACTCCTACGGCGGACCATTCTCGATAGGCTTCAATTTCCCATTCTATGGCAACACTTACGGCGATATATTTGTAGGCTCCAACGGTGTTCTGACATTCGGCTCGGGCTCCAGCTCTTTGGCCAATACTAACCTGCCGACATCATCCACTCCCAATGATTTAATCGCCCTATGGTGGGACGATTTAAATCCCGGCGCGGGTGGAAATGTTTATTACTATAATGATTCCGCCAATGGCAGATTTATAGTAAGCTTCGTGGGTGTCGCGAATTATTACGCTAGCGGCGGCGGCACGGGAGCCTTATCATTCCAGGCGATCTTATATCCAAACGGTAAATTGATTTTGCAGTATGGCACAATGGATCCCGGTCAGGATACCGACGGTCTAAATGGATCGACGGTAGGAATCGAAAATATTGATGGCACAATCGGGTTACCGGTTGTCTTTAATGCGGCTTACATGCATGATAATCTCGCGATAAAGATTTCCTCGGATGAATGGCTTGAAGCCGATCCTAATTCCGGCACAGTCGAGCCCGGCGCCACTGATACGGTTTCGGTTCTTTTCAATGCGACAGACCTTGCGGATAGCCAGTATACAGGTCATATAATAATCGCCGCCAATGATCCCGCGACCCCGACCACGGATATTCCCGTGACTCTATGGGTCGGTCAATACTCTGGTGGTTGTCATTATGTGATCGGTGATGCCAATGGTAGCGGCAGCGCTAACGGCCTTGATGTAATTTATCTGGTAAACTTCTTCAAAGGCGGAGCTCCGCCGCCAGATAGTTGTCAGTGCCGTCCGCCGGAATGGCTGTATGTTGCCTGCGATGTTAATGGTGATTGCGCAAGGAATGGTATTGACGTCACCTACATGGTAAACTATTACAAGGGTGGGCCAGATTTTAGATTCTGCGCCGACTGTCCTCCAACTAACTTGTCATCTCCCGGTCGGAGAAAACCTACATCACCAGTAATCATTACCAAGGAAATTAAAAAGAACACGGGGAATGCCGAATAGTCGAATTCCCAGGTTAACTGATAATCATTATCAAAAGTTAATTCTCTTGAAGGCCGTCGCTGTAAACGACGGCCTTTCATTTTGCTTGCTAAAGAGAAATGTTTTTGGGAAAAGCCGCAATTATTTTTGTTGACATTTAAAATTATTAAAAATATCTTGAAACCAGCAAAAGAAATTATCGTATTTCTTTCAGGACTATTGAGCCGAGGAGAATTGGGAAAATGATTAATTCAAATATAAAATTACCGGTTGCCGCAAATGGCAATTTCCCCGGCGGGAGTAGTCTGTCTATTATCTGACATAAATTAAAATGGAACTGACACCCGCCGCATCGAAAAGACTCGGCGGGTTTTTATTTGCCTGTCCGATGATGGAAACACAGCCCAATAACCGTTTTCGGAAAGTAATATTATGAGCAGCGAAATTATCGAAAAAGAAACAATAAAAATTGAATCTGAGTCTGTCAGTGCCAGCCAGGCGTTCAAGGGCCTCCTGCCTTTTCTCAAGAGCCATCGCTTCGGACTGATATTCTGCCTGGTATTATTATCAGCGGCAACCGTGCTTTCTTTGGTTTGGCCGATTCTGCTCAAAAGAGCTTTGGATGTTAATATTAAAAACGGCGACCTCAATGGCCTGATATTTACAGTCGCGGGAATTGCGCTGATTCAGGTAGCGACCGTTATACTTCAATATATTCAGAGAATAAAGCTCGAAATGATCGGGCAGGACGTAATGGTCGATCTGAAGTCGAAGCTATTTGATCATCTGCTTTCTCTTGATATCTCGTTTTTCGATAAAAATCCGGTCGGAAGACTCATGTCGCGAATCGAATCCGATACTGAATCTCTAAGGATGCTTTTTACCAATGCAATCGTACTCCTGATCGGCGATCTGATTCTTATCGTCGGAGTATTTGGAGTGATGTATTATTACAGCTGGCGATTGGCATCGATACTATTGTGCATGATACCGGTGGTTGTTTTTTTAACATACATTTTTCAGAAGCAAACCGCGTCAAGGTTTTTCGAGATCAGAAAAAAAACGGCCGATATTACGGCATCGCTGACTGAGTTTTTGCAGGGAATATCGATTGTCCAGATATTTCATCGAGGAGAGTATGCCCGTGAAAGAGTCAATCACGCCAACGCCCTCAAATTCAAAGACGCGTCCTACGCGGAAATAGTCGTCTGCCTGTTTTTCAACTCGATATTTTTCCTGCAATACATAATGATCGCGACCACCCTGTATTTTGGCGCAATTTGGATAGGTTCGGGAGTAATTACCGTAGGCATTATCAGCATGTTTCTTGTTTTGATTTGGCGCGTATTCGAGCCGCTTTATCGCTTATCCGATCAGTTGGCGACAATCCAGAAGTCATTCGCGGGCGCCAAACGAATATTTGCATTGCTTTCTAATGAGTCAAAATTGATCGATGCTGCCGTGCCTGTAAGATGGAAAAAACTTGAAAAAGGGATAAAATTCGAGAATGTCTGGTTCTCGTACGACAATGACGGCAACTATGTGCTGAAGAATGTGAGTTTTGATATTCCCTTGGGCAAGCGGGTCGCCCTGGCAGGAGTAACCGGTGGAGGGAAATCCACTGTGATTAATCTCATGCTCAGATTCTATGATCCGCAAAGAGGAAGAATAACTATCGATGGGATTGATATCCGCGAAATATCTCAGGCCGATATCAGGCAACGTTTCGCGTTGGTTCTGCAGGACATTATTTTATTCCCGGGAGATTTCAATTCCAATATAGCTTTGGAATCAAATGATATCAGCGATAGCAGCATCGTTTCCGCCTCAACCACGGTGGATGCCGATAAATTTATCCGAAGGCTGCCGGAAGGATATAAAACTCAGATATCCGAAAAAGGCGCCAATCTCAGCCGCGGCGAACGGCAATTATTGTCATTCGCTAGGGCTCTGGTGATAAATCCTGATGTCCTTGTATTGGATGAAGCCACGAGTTCGGTCGACCCCGAGACCGAAAGGTCGATTCAATCGTCATTGAAGAAGATGATGGAAGGCAGGACATCATTAGTCATTGCTCATCGACTTTCAACTATACTCGATGTCGATGAAATTCTCGTAATCAGGAAAGGCGAGATTGTCGAAAAAGGCACTCACACAGAGTTGATCCTGCAAAATGGATACTACTCGAAGCTTTTCCACCTCCAATTTAAAAATAGAAATGGAGTTGCAAATTATGCGTGATAAGATAAAATGGTTTTGGCAGTACTATAAAAAATATCCATATGTCCTGGCAGTCCTGATTCTGCTGACTCCGGTTCAGGCGATATTGTTCATATCGCTACCGCGGCTGATAGAATTCACTATCGACTATGTTAAGACTGGAGTTGTGGCGGATGATAGCTACGCGATTCCGCTCAGTAAAATCGGCGAAAGTTTCGGGCTTTCCGCGCCCGCGACATTTACGCTTACTATCGTCGTAATGGGACTATTCGCGTTCGCGCTGTATGCCTATGTGCAATCTCATCGCGCCTGGATGAATCTGAAATTGGAATGGCTCTTCAGGCAGGCCGCATTCGATGGAATTACACTCAAAGGGCCCGATTTTTTCAATCGTTTCCGGACCGGTGATCTTGTTACCAGAATGACAGACGATGTTGCCGAAAAGCTCTCGTGGTTTGCCTGCTCGGGTATATTCAGATTCTATGAGGCCATGATATTGGTGATTTTCACTATTGCGATGATGATCTCAATTGATCCTGTTCTTACTCTTCTCTCAGTGGGGCCGTTGCCTTTCTTGATAATCATTTTTTTCAAGAGCTCTACGCTATTGGAAAAACGATATGATCATTTGCAGGTAAGTATTTCCAATTTCAACGACGTTATGGAATCCTGCTTTTCCGGAATCAGGGTGGTCAAGGCGTATGTCAAAGAGGCGATCCAAAAAGGGAAATTCAAGAAAGCAATTGAGGCAAGGCGCGAAGCTGAAATATCGGCAGTAAAAACCGGGACAATTGTCGACGGGCTTTACATGTATATCTGGCAGGTCGGAATCATAATCGTGCTTCTCGCCGGCGGATATATGGTGATCAAGTCGAATCTTTCATTGGGCAAGATGATAGCCTTCATTTACTACGTGATATATCTAGTATTCCCGATGTTCGATATCGGCCAGTTTCTGGTAAAATCGAGGCAATCGGCCGTCTCAATAGGTAGGCTCGTAGAGCTTGAAAAGGTGGCGCCTATGATTAAAGACGAGGGCAATATTTCTATCGATAAGGAATTTACCGGCCAAATCGCCTTTCGAAATGTCGATTTGTCGTTCTTCGGCTCATCTAGGAAAATTATCGATAACATCTCATTTGAAATACCGAAAGGAAAGACTATCGCCATAGTTGGCAAGATCGGCTCCGGGAAAAGCTGGCTAATCAATATGATCCCCAGATTGGTAGATCCTACATCAGGTTCGATAACGCTCGACGGAATCGATCTGCGAAACTATCGTCTGAAAGACCTCAGGAGTGTTATTGGATATGTTCCTCAGGAGCCGGCGCTTTTCAGCGATACTATTCGCAATAATATTTTATTCGGGAGAAATAATATTCCCGATTCACTCATGGAATGGGCTATTGATGTCGCCCAGCTTAAAGGCGAAATCGAATCATTCCCCAAGGGCCTTGATACGTTGATCGGAACGCGCGGTATGTCTATTTCCGGAGGTCAGAAACAACGATTAGCTCTGGCGCGGGCCTTGGTTGGTAAGCCGAAAATCCTGATTCTCGATGATTGTACGTCCGCGCTCGATTCACGTACCGAAGCGGCGCTTTGGAGAAGATTGGAGGAGGTCATGCCCGGATTGACGGCGATAATTATTACGCATCGGCCTGATACTCTCGAACACGTCGATACAATCTATGTTTTGGATAATGGCAAAATAGTAGAATCGGGTTCACATCAGGATTTGATCGCGCAACAGGGAGTCTATGGCAGGATTTACAGCAAGTATCGCTTGGAAGAGCAGGTAGTTGAGAATTAATATTGCGTGCCTTTTGACACTTCTCGATGGCGGTTTCCAAAATTGACTCATCCGGGATCTGAAATAAGATTTTATTGAACTATTTCACGCGGGGATTTAAAATTTTGAATCCCTGCGATTCTTTTTTTTGTTATTCATATTATGGAAATGCCATTTCTTGATTTCTTTGGCTTCAATATGGTGGAATCATCCTTTTTCACCGCTTTTTCTGATAAAAAGCATAGTGCGCTGGGATGGCGACGACTGGAATTCACTTATTTCGTTATCTTTCAATGGTTTAGGCTGCAAGTTTTCGTCATTAATTCCACATATTGTATGAAAATAGCAATTGACAAATTTCCTGTCATGATTACCTTACATATAGTATGAAATACCATAGAATAATTGTCTTCAAAAAGAGGTAAAAAATGAAGTTTAAATCTCTATTGATTATGGCGTGCTTGGTGTTGATGGCGAGTGCGATATTCGCTCAGGAGCTGAACCAGCAGCAATTCAGAAATGAAGAATTTCAGATGAAGTCGAAATACTATGAAATGCTGAAGGCTCGAACTTCGCCGGGCACCATTCTCGATCAAACCGATTTCGATGTCAAATACTGGGAATTAAGAATCTATATTACGAATATGACGAGCCAAGTCATATCCGGCAAAGTTACGATGACATCTCAGGCGGTTGTGAATGGTGTCTCGACGGTCGATTATAATTTTCATTCCGATATGATTGCTGATTCAGCCCGAATCAATGGGCAGGTTGCCCCGCTCAGTCATGTTGGCCATATTCTCACTGTCACGCTCGATAGGACGTATAACAGCGGCGAAGCGTTCACCACGGTGGTGTATTATCATGGCACTCCGCCCGGAAGCGGTTTTGGTTCGTTCACTTGGAATACGCATAATGGACAGCCGATCATATCGAGTCTTTCCGAGCCGGAAGGCGCCCGCGAATGGTGGCCATGCAAAGACCAACCCCACGATAAAGCCGATTCTTCTGACGTCTATATCACTGTCCCGTTGAATCAAACCGCCACATCCAATGGCCTTTTGGTCAGCAACCAGGACAATGGCAACAATACGCGCACTTTCCATTGGCATGTTTCTTATCCGATCACGACCTATCTTATATGCGTTTCAATAACCAATTATCAAAGCTTTACTGATTGGTATCATAGCAGTATCGGCGGCGATTCGATGCCCGTCACAAACTATGTCTATCCGGAGCATTACAATCAGGCCGTTGAAGATCTGAATATCACTCCCGCGGCTATAGGGATTTATGCCGGATTATTTGGAGAGTATCCGTTTATTCGCGAAAAATACGGTCATTCGATATTCCCCTGGGGCGGCGCCATGGAGCATCAGACTAATACCAGCTATGGTTCCAGCCTGATCACTGGAAATCATTCGTATGATTGGATATTAGTCCACGAGCTTTCACATATGTGGTTCGGCGATATGATTACTTGCGATATCTGGCCTGATATCTGGATGAACGAGGGATTTGCGTCGTATTGCGAGGCTCTTTATACGGAAAGTATTAGTGGCCATACAGCCTATATCAACTACATGACTTCCAGTAACGGCGTCTATGATCCCAGCGGTCCGATTTATAATCCCGACCCGCTTTTTGATGGCAATACAGTATATAATAAGGGTGCATGGGTTCTGCATCAGCTCCGGGGAGTCATGGGCGATAGCGCCTTTTTCAATGGCATGCGCGCCTATGCGAACAATCCCAATTTCATGTATGGCACAATTACGACCCGCGGTTTTCAGCATGCGATGGAGCCGTTTTACGGCGGCGACTTGGGCTGGTTCTTCGATGAATGGGTTTGGGGTATGAATCGTCCGTCGTATAGTTATTCCTGGATGAAAGAAGATAAGGGCAACGGGCAGTATGAAGTATTTCTGCATATCCGTCAAACCCAGACTACACCTGCACCTAATGTCTTCACCATGCCAATCAGGATATATCCGAGAATCAGCGGCGTCGATACTATGGTAACCGTATTTAACAATTCTCGAATCGGCGATTATCGCTTTCTCGTTAATGGCAATCCAACTACAGTTGCATTCGATAAATACACCTACATTCTCAGGGATTCCAGAAGCGAACAATACAGGCTAAATATAGTAACCACGTCTTTGCCTGGCGGTTATGTCGGCCTTGTATTCGATGATACGATCGAAGCCAGAGGCGGTACCGGCCCGTATACATTCTCACTTCAGGCGGGAACCCTTCCTCCGGGACTTACACTGGATGCTAATACCGGCGAATTAAGCGGCGCGCCTACAACGATTGGCGATTATTCATTTACGATAAGGGCGACTGATTCTTCCAGCCCTCATCAAACTGATGATCAGGACTTTACAGTAAATATTCAAAACCAGACCGGTGTCGTTGATAATAATCCTGTCCCATCGAATTTCTCGCTGATTGGAAATTATCCCAACCCGTTCAATCCCACCACCGTAATCGAATTTCGCCTTGCGGAACCGGGTAATATCCGCCTTGAAATATTCAATATGCTCGGGCAGAAGGTCGCTACGCTTCATGATGGTTATATGAAGGCCGGGCAAAACGATGTAGTTTGGAATGGCAGCGAATTATCATCGGGAATATATTTCTATCGGCTCACGGCAGGCGATAGAAGCGAAACCAAGAAGATGATTTTGATGAAGTAGATTTCGTCATATTTGAAAAGTGAAAGGCGAGGATGATCTTCCTCGCCTTTATTATTTCTTATTACAGGGGTAGCGGTTTGATTTATCAAACCAAGCGTTTCTTTGTCAAATCTGCGGCGGGTTGGCTCCGTAATTGACCCATTCATCTTTCGATGGTCCATAAACTCCCGGTACCTTCAGGCCCGCTTGACGCATCAAGACAGTCATCTGGCCGCGATGATGAATTTCATGATCCATGAGGATTCTAAGAGTCAAACCTTTGGGCCATTTCATGCCATACATTTCGTCGATGACCATTAGTGTTTCATCTTTCCAGTTCTTGATTACCTGCTCCAAAAGCGATTTGGATGCCTGATCGTAACCATTTTTTATTTCCGCGGCTGTTTTGGGAAGCGGCGCATCGGCTTTGACGCCCTCTATCTTTAGTCCTGTTCGCTCCATCATCTCTGGAATTGCGGTTGTCAGATGCCAGGCGATACGTCCCAGGGTCCGGTGGTCATTGGCGATTGATTGACTGAGAGATTTGTCGGTGAGCTCGGCCATCATTTTCGATGTGTTTTCAAGCTCCCGCCCCCATGTCTGTTTGAAATCATTAATCGAAATTATCATTATTGTCTCCTTTCAGTTTACAGTAGTATCGCCTGCCACAATACCGAGAGCAAGGGAATTATGCCTAAAATTATATACGGGAGAAATCTAAATCCGATGTATATATTCGCAAATTTTTATTGAGCCGGGTCGTAGTCCGTCAAAGTTCGGATTGAGAATCCGAACCTTGACGGGCGTGAACCTGATGATATTAGAACAACGGACATTGCTTAATGGTAAAATTTCGTTACAGATGTTATTTGCTGAATTTTCTGGCCGAATGGTTCACGCCCCGACATTTCATGTCGGGACTACGACCCGGCAAAACGCCCTGCAAATAAAAAAGGCGGCAATCGAAATCGCCGCCTCTTAGATGCCAATTAAATTTGGCCCTACTTGCTCTTCACTTCAAAATCTGTTTCGCTATCGACCTTGCGGATTTTTCGCCAGAGCGCAAACGCCATAAATAATACCAAAATCAGCGATACCGCTAATCCGATCTGGCGAGTTTTTATATCGCCCAATGCCGCGATAGCGGTCGCCTCAACCTTGTCAGCGGTTTTGATACCGTCGCCAGTCAATTCCGCCACCTGAGTAGTGTCAACCGTATGCGTCACCGAACGAACACGAGTCAGATTGTCCTTGGCGGGACCTAAATCAAAGCTTGCTTGTCCGCTTTCGACACCTTTTTGCTCGGCTGTTTTCACGGTTAATTCTGCTTTATCCAAAGCCATTTTCAGGGAGTCGATTGACAATTTCAACCTTGAAGCTACATTATATCCATCTGAGCCGGGCTCATGACATTTGATACATAGGGTTCCCTTATCCACTCCCAATAGCGAATCCGATGTTGCCACGATAAGGTGATTGCCATGACACTGCTCGCATTCGGGATAGCCCAGTATCTTCCAGGCGTCCTTGTGGGGCGAGCCATTGAAAAAATCGCGATTGGTAGCATGACATTCTCCGCAAGCGGCCGATACCGACACCAATGATGGCGGTGCCGCGCCGTGATTGCCATGGCAATTGTTGCAGGCCGGGGCAGATTTATCGCCCTTTTGCAGAACCAGTTCGCCATGAATAGATTTCGTGTAATTATCAAATTGATTTGTGGGGATCTGCCTGCCGTTGACCATATACCCCTTCATGTAAGAAGCGTCCGAATGACATTTCTTGCAGGTCATGGGCACGTTGTTATGATAAACACTGCTGCGCGAATCCGAAGCGGGCAGGATACCATGAGCGCCATGACAATCGGTGCAGACCGCCACCTTGGTATCTTTATTGCCGTAAAGCAGCTTGCCATGAATTGATGTTTTATAAAGCTGCAACTGGTCGGCGGGCAATCTCGGATTGTACTTCTTCATATACTCAATATCCGAGTGGCATCGGGCGCAGAATTCAGGAATCGATGTTTTATCCGGTGGTGCCTTATATCCTTTTGCCTCATCCATGGAAATCGACATATCTTTTTCGACAAACCCGATCTTGGGATCGCCGCCGTGACAGTCCGAGCAATCCAATCCCATGCTTCGATGAATATCGCCGGCCATGAACGCTGTCGCGATCGATGTCTCGGATACCTGTTCTTTGGAAAGATGGCATTTGATGCAGCTTGATTCTTTTGCCGTTAGAGAAATTGAATATGCCGATACTATCGCGAATGTAAATATTAATATTTTTTTCATCTTATTCCCCCGGCGCCAGATAACCGACTGCAGTCATTACCACCATATAGGCGACTACTACAATCCCAATTATGGTATATAGCCTGTTGTGTTGTCCGCGATTGGATTTTGAATCGAAAAATGGCAGCAGCACCCAGATTCCTCCTAAAATGGCAAATCCAAAGACTCCCACTAATTTCGGCACATACTTTAAAGTCTGATACATAAAGACAAAATACCATTCAGGTTTGATATGCGGTGGGGCAGGCTTAAGCATATCCGCCTTGTCTCCCAATTCCCATGGAAACAGCGATGATAAAAGCACGATCAGACCCAGCGCCAATGTCCAGCCCATAACATCGCGATATAGGAAGTTTGGCAAAAATGGAATCTCGCGTTTTTTGGCTTTACCGGCCGCTATTTCTTTTTCGATAGAAATCGGCACGCTCATTCCCTGCCGTTGAACGAACAACAAATGTATTGTCAGAATCGTCGTTGTTATACCGGGAAGCACCGCCACGTGGAATCCAAAAAATCTTGTTAATGTCGCTCCTGTAACCTGATCGCCTCCGCGTAGGAATTGCAGAATCCATTTGCCCACGAATGGCACCATGACCGAGAACTCGGTTCCGACATTGGTGGCCAGATAAGCGAGTTGATTCCAGGGGAGAAGGTAGCCGGAAAATCCAAAACCCAGCGCCAGAAATAAGAGCAAAGCTCCCGAAATCCAGGTCAATTCTCGCGGCCTTCTATAGGCCTTCATAAAGAAAACCGAAAACATATGCAGAAACGCAAAGCCGATAAATAAATTTGCTGAATATGAATGAATTGACCGCACTAGCCATCCGAACGGCACGCCGGTCATGATATACTGAACCGATTCATAGGCCGCTTCCGCAGTCGGTTTATAATAGAGCAGAAGCAGAATTCCTGTCACTACCTGGACTATAAAAAGAAAAAGCGACATTCCACCTATATAGTACCAGAGTGAATGTCGATGATACGGAACCTTCTTATGATGGAGAAGATCTTCGAGACTCTGAAGATCAACTCGTTCGTCAAACCAGCGATATAACCAATTGCGATTATCCATCATGCCCCCTTCGCCGAGACGAATATGTCTTCACCCTTGATCGAGACATCGTATTGAGTCAATGGTGCAGGTGGAGGCCCTGAGATAACATTTCCGTTTAGATCGTAATGGCCATTATGGCAGGCGCACCAGATATCCCCGCCTTCGGCGCGATATTGAACCGTACAATTGAGATGAGTGCAGACCGCTGTGAAAGCCACATAGCTTAACGCGCTCTTAGGATCGCCCCCTTGCTTTAAAACAAGTATCGCGGGCAGATTGCCGAATTTGAAAATCTTCCCTTGATTGGGCTGCAGCTCTCCGACCTTCGCCGCCGAAACCGAGGATGTTCCGCTTTCGGACGCCGGTGGAGGAAGAATATACCTGATTATGGGATATATAGTAGCCGCACCCAACGCGCCCACCCCTGCACCAAGAAGATAGTTGATGACATCTCGCCGAGGCATTTTTTTATTTTCCACTATTTTCCCCTTGCTGGTTTATAAAATTATTGCCAAAAAAGTCTATCCAACTACAAATAGGCTGGGGCTAATATAGGCCATGACACTGCAGGGTCAAGAAAAAATTTCTCAATGCTCATATGCCAGGGAAAAAAGACATAAAAAAAGGCGGGACAAGCCCGCCTCAAAAAACTATTTATGGTCAGATTATTTTACTCGTCTCGGAGAACGGTTTTCCCATTCGACAATAATCGGGCTAGCCACAAAAACCGAACTATATGTTCCGATTACAATCCCTATCGTCAGGGCCAGCGCGAAATCAAACAGCACCTTTCCGCCGAATGTCAAGATCGCGATTACGGCCAGTTCGGTGGTCAATGACGTAATGATTGTTCTCGATAATACTTCGTTTATTGAAAGATTTACAGTACCGGAAAAATCAGAACGTTTTCTGAATTGCTTCAAGTTTTCGCGGATTCTATCGAACACAACGACCGTATCGGTCAATGAGTAACCCGCAACAGTCAGCAAGGCTGTTATCAACAAAAGCGATATTTCTCGATTCAGGATGAAATAAATTCCCAACATCGCCAGGACATCATGGAAAGTCGCGACTGTCGCCGCCACTCCGAACCTGAAATCGAATCGAATCCAGATGTAAACAAGTATGCCCAGGAATGCGAATATCACTGCCCAGGTAGCGTCATGAGCCAATTGCTTCCCGACTTTACCGCTGATATTATTGGTGGAATCGAGCTTGAATTTATTATTGCCAAAATGCTCATTGATGGCGTTTTTCATCACTGTCGCCAGCTTGTCGCCTTCCAATGCCACCATATTGACTACCATTTTGCCGTCTTCAGCGAATGTTGTCTCAGGCAGAGCATTTTCGATCTTCCCTTGTACTCGAATAATGAATGAATTCTGAAAACCCTTTCCGGCTACCGATTGAATAACCGCCTGTCCGTATCCGACTTCATTGAGAGCGTTTCTCAATTCCTGAGCGGTAACCGGCTGATCGAAATTGCCGGTAATTTCGGCACCACCTGTAAAATCCATTCCGAGATTGGCTTTGCCGGTGAGAATGAGAATAAATGCTAATATTCCCAGCCCTACCATGATGCTCGAAAGAATGAAGGCATAATGCCGTTTCTCAATAAAGTGGATATTCGTCTGTTTTAATATCTGTATCATTGTATCCTACTCCATTAAATCGAAAGGGTCTTATATTGCTTACGCAAATCGAAAACCGTCTTGGTTACGAATATTGCTGTAAAAAGCGAAAGCAGAATTCCTACAGACAGGGTAACCGCGAATCCTCTTACCGGTCCCGATCCGAAAACAAACAAGAACAACGCCGTAATAAGAGTCGTAACGTGTGAATCGATAACCGTCAATAACGCTCTGTCATATCCGGCATCGATCGCCGCTCGAACTGTCTTGCCTGTTCGCAGCTCCTCCCTGATTCTTTCAAATATCAGCACGTTAGAATCCACCGACATACCTACGGTCAAAATTATCCCCGCTATACCCGGCATCGTTAGAGTGGAATTCACTCCGGGCAAAACCATGAATGCCAATATAAAGAATGTATTTAAAATCACAGCGAGGTCGGCTATCAGCCCTGAAATTTTATAGTAAAATGCCATGAATAACACGACCAGAATTATTCCTATTAGTGACGCTGTCTTACCCTTGTTGATCGAATCCTGTCCTAAAGAAGGTCCGATAATTGTACTTTGTAAAATATCAACCTGGGCAGGAAGAGCTCCTGATTTCAAGAGCACCGCCAGCAGATAAGCGTCGCTGATCGTAGCGTCCTGGCCCATGGTGATTTTGCCGCTCTTGGAAATTCTCGATTGGATGTTCGGCGCTGATTCGACTCGATCATCTATCAATATTGCCAACGGCTCATTTATATGATTGCCGGTTATTCTGGAAAATATCCTGGCGCCATCGGCATTGAGATCAAATGAGACTTCCGGAACTCTCATCTGATCATAACCCTCTTTGACACTAACCAGATATTCGCCGGTCATCTCGATATTCTTATTGAGGATATATAGTGTCTGAAAATCTCTGTCTCCTCTTTTTTCCGGACGGGTTCCCCATGCCAGCTGATAATTGGGCGGGATAATTGCCTGTACTTCCGGGAGAGCCAGATATTGCTGCGCTTTATAAAAATCCTGCATAGTGAGGAACCACCAACGGCCGTTCGACTCTAGCAATGATGAAAATGGCTGCTTCGCGGCGATATCTTCTTCATTCAGAGCCGTCTGGGTTGTATCCTTGGTCTCGGCTCCGAATAGGCTCTTTATGGCCTTGGAAGCGGTATCTGATTGCGCAGTCTTTTCGGTTGGGGCAGATAAGGCGCCCGGTGTCTCTTTCTTCAATGAAATCACCAGCACGGAGTCTATTGACTTCAATAATGCCTGGCATTCATCGGTTGACCTTAAGAGCTTGAATTGTAATTGCGCTGTACTACCTATTAATGCCTTGGCAGTATCGATATCGGTATAGCCTGGAAGGTCAACAACAATCTGATCCGGACCCGATTTGACTATTTCGGGTTCGGCGATGCCGTATTTATCGACCCTGATTCTAATTTTTTCCAATACCTGATCTTGAACATCCGGTGTAATCGCACCACCGCGCGCATTCTTGACTTGTAACACCATGTGTACGCCACCCTGGAGGTCAAGTCCCAGTCTCAAGGCCTTGCTTTTCAATGAATAATATTCTGAGGGATTATTCTTTTTAAGCTCCGCCGGATTCTGGTTGTAGAATTGCACGGATGGGTAAAGCAGAAAAATCGATGCAATCGTAGCCAATCCGATTACGATAATCCAGGTAATTTGTCCTCTTTTCATCCTTTAACTCCCAAAAAGTCTTATCTGACCCGTTAACAAATACAGACCGTCAATATACTCATAGTTAATATAATGTCAATATCTTTCATTCAACGATTTTTTGGCCTAAAATCCCGGTTGAGTTTCTATAATCGCCTGTATTTGGGACGGTTAGGGGTTTTTGCGGATATCGAGCCAAACCGAGACTTTTAAATGGACAGCTTAGGTAATTTAATTTCCCGATTTTGGAACTCTCAAAAGGAACATTTTTTATTCATTCGAATAAAACTATTCCCAGCGAATGATAGTTATTGTCCTGACGGGTACATTATGGGCATACTTTCCCACGAAATCAGGAGAAATATTCGCGGTAAATTATAAGCATAATTTCGGGTCAAAATATAATATGCAAAGTCAACATATCGATAATGAATTACAGTTTGGGAAATACCATGCTAATTGCTATCGCGATTTTGGATGAAGACAGAAAATTTATAAGGATAGTTGTTTTTATTTCTTAATTCGAACCCTAAAAAAAGGAGTGATACCGTGAAAACTAAAAGAATCAGCATGGCAGTCCTGATTGCCATTTTCGTATCGGGCATGGTTATTTCGGTATCGGCCCAGCAGGCTACGGCTACTCAGGGAGCCAAACCCGACCCCAAGAGCCAATCGACACCGCCGACTATGACCGCCAAGCAAGCACCACAAATGGATATGAAAGCACAAAAACCGGCAGTTAATGCTCTCAAAAGCGTGATGGCGGGCAAGGACATCATGCAAACCCTCGAGGAAATGCCAAATTTCAAGATGTTTGTAGCCGCAATCAAAAACGCTGGACTATCCGACTCGTATAAGGGACAGGGGCCGTTCACGGTTTTCGCGCCCAACGATGACGCGTTCAGCAAATTGCCCAAAGATAAACTCGACGCCATGATGAAGAACAAAAGCGAATTGATGTATCTGGTTCATAATCATACCATTCACACAAAGTATATGGCTGCGGCAATTAAGGACATGAAGAGCGCCAGATCTATGCATAGTACGGAATTAAGATTCATGCCGATGGGCGATAATGCCTTGATGGTTGAAGACGCCAATGTTGTTAAGGCCGATATCGCCTGCTCCAACGGTGTCATTCATGAAATCGACAAAGTCCTGATGCCGCCGACACCAGCCGAAATGGAAAAAGCGGTTACAGCCAAATCCCCTGCCGCGCCAGCCGAAAAAAAATAATTTTTGTAGGCCCGAACCCCCGTGGTTCGGGCAATTTTAGTGGTGCCGGGTGACCCCACCCGATAACAAAGTTAGCAATGTAGAGACGCAAGATTTTGCGTCTCTACGAAGAAATTTAATTTATGGGTAGGCCCGAACCCCTGCGGTTCGGGCTCTTCCTTGCATCGCCAGGTCTTCGCACCCGACGATAATTCAATTGTTATAACGAATCCGCGGTAGGGGCGGGTTTCAAACCCGCCCCTACAATTACATTCGGTGCTGTCGGGTCGCAGTAACCGATTAATATGTGCTGTCGGGTCGCCTGACCCGACAGCCGTATATCGAAGTTCAGTCGCAGGCGGACGAAGCAATCTAAACCCGCTCCCCGTGTCGTCGGGTCTCCGCACCCGACGATAACCCAAGAATATATATTATTTCAGATACATTAGTTTAAGTGAAAGAGTATGCTGGGACGCTCTTGCTCTGGCGAAATAAATGCCTGAAGAGACTCTATTTCCCATTGCATCCCGGGCGTCCCATTTTATTTGCCCTTCATTACTCAATTCGATCCCCAATATCGTTACCAACTGTCCGTTGCTGTTGAATATCTCAATATCACCTCCTTTCATGTTCGTATAATTGATAACGGTTGTTGAATTGAATGGATTGGGATAGGCCGATAAATTTATCTCATCTGGAACATTATTGTTATTTACATTTTTGATACCGCTCGGTTCAGGATCCCAACGGCTGATATATACCCCGCCTATTATATTGGTATCCGGTATGGGCCTACCATCAGTCCAAATACAATATACTTTACCATTGGATACAGCCAGAGCTGGATTTGATGAATCGTCGAATGTCCCGTCTATCCAATAAGGTTCGCTCCATGTAGCCCCATCATCGGTGCTTTTGACATAATAAATGCTTCTATTGGCCAACCCCATGATCGCGTCTTCCCAAACGATATTAATAGTATCCCCTTCAGAGACAATGTCGCTTGCCCCCAACGCGAAATGGTTAAACGATACTTGATTTTCAGATTCCCAATCCTGCCCTGAATCTCCGCTATGTCGCATGAGTATGTCACCGGTAACCAAATACGGCGAGTACTTGCCATCCATCCAACTAACATTGACTTTATCAGAATCGCTCACGCAAATTGCGGGGCTTAAAGCCCCATGATTGTCCATGGTGCTGAGCATTGTGTTTGGGGACCATGTTTGTCCTCCATCAGTACTTCGGCAATAATAAATATCCCAGGGCTCATTTAAGTTAAAGCGACCTTGCCAAGTAAGATGTATGCTATTACCATAACTTGTCTGATCGGGCAATCCGGCCTCAGTACAACCGAATATTTCTTGCGGATCAGTCCATGTTTGCCCGAAATTAGTGCTTCGAATACTGTAAAATATAAGATCGCTATCGACGAAAGTCCGATTTACTACATTTATATTCAATCCGTTTCCCACGGAAGCGGCAAAATAAAGATTATCAGGGCAACCCGGATTAATAACCACGCCGGGGGTTGACCAGGTGATTCCATTATTCGTCGAAACACTAAAAGCGATAGTATTTCTATAATAACCAGTAAGCCCTTTCTTCCAAAGCGCCATTAGTCTGTCACCTCTAGCTATTATCTTTGGGAAGAGTGTTTCATATAAGCGATCCGAAAGTATATGTTGAGCGCTCCAGGTTAGCCCCCCATCCGTGCTCCTTTGATAAACTATCTTATCATAATATCGTGTAGTTTCATATACAATGTGTAATGTATCTCGAATAGCTAATATCTGGGGGGCATCGCACCCGCCCGGGGGAGATACAAGCCTCGGCTCCGACCAGCCGGCAAAGGCGGCCGTGGCGGTCAAGGCTATTATTAATATTATTAAGGCTAAGGTCTTGCGCATGAGGTGCCTCATAATAATTCAGATTTAAATATCTGTGATTAATATACAATAGCTTTCTAATATTGCAATATAATATTTTAGATGTTTTATAGCCTCGACGTTATCATACTCTATCAATCCATTGATTTATCATAATGGGTTAAATAGAAAAAAAAGACATAACATTGATTGCGCGAGCCCTGAAAATACAAAATAAACTTAAAATAATTCTTGACAAAATGGATAAAATTGCATATTTAAATGGTAAGACAGCTTATTTTAATAGCGTGAAAAAGGGGAATTTAAAGGGGAATTACTCTATGCGCTCAATCACAATAATAGCAAATATAATGATTCTCTTTTCTATGGCTATTGGCCAAACGCCTGATAGGTCCGGACGCTACTTCCCGGATGGCTCTTGGCAACCGCGGAATATGCATGCCACTTTGCCCGATCCATCTCCGGGCATGCCGGCCCAGGCCAGCGAGCCCGATAATCGCAATCAAATTCTCTCCATAGACTGGGGGCCTGAAGTCAGGCTGACGTATGGCCTTAACACCTTTTTTAGCGCAGTTGCCGCAGATGAAGGTTATGTGCACGCTATCACCAGCAATTATACTGTTGAACCATACTACGTTAGAAGCTCGGATAATGGCGCAAACTGGAGCGATCAGGTATGTTTAGTAGATCCTGGAGTAAGGGGGGGGGGCTTTAATTTTTGCAGACTCCAATTTTATTACTGCTCCATTTAGCGGGAATGGAGTTTTTCGCTCGGTTTATTCGAGCGATTTTGGTGAAACCTGGAGTAGCTGGAGAAGAACCTATATTTCGGGGAACCAATTTTCCACTGTACGCTTGGATACAGTATTTTATACTGTTCTATCTGTCAGCGTTCATAATATGGAGTGCTATTATAGTCCTGACCACGGATACCGCTGGTATCATCATTCTACGAAGCGCTATCTTGAGGGGGAATCGGCCTTAGGAGCGACTCCATCGGCTCTTCACTTGGTCGTTGAGGCGGGTAATGAAGAGATATATTATTGCAGGTATCTCTTTGCACAGCCCGGATGGAGCGATACTTTGAGAATCTCCGACGATCCCACGCACGCATCCTTTGACCCCGAGATGACGGCCTGGGGGGATTCCAATCTTGTCGTAATTTGGGTCGATTATAAATATTCCCCTTATGCCTGGACTGGCGACATTCTCATGCGCCGCTCCACTAATAACGGCGATTCCTGGCTGCCCGAGCAACAATTGACATTCAATCATCTGGCCTTCGGCAAGAATATCACTCAGAGAAACGACTCCTTATTCATGGTTTATGATGAGATTGTACTCGATGGAGAAACAAATTCAGAAGAGGTCTTTTTCAATCTCTCTCCTGATGGTGGGGTCACCTGGGGTGAGCCATTAAGGGTGACTCATTCCCCCTGGAGATCGGTCTATCCATCAGTCGCGATTGATGGCAGCTATACCCATGTCGTTTACTGCGATGCCCGGGATGATACCTTATGGGGCAACCATAAATGCTTGTATTACCGTAGAGGGACAATTTCAGGCAGTTCTAATGTCGAGCCGGATAGACAAACAAAGCCTGACGGTATTTCTATTAGGGCATATCCAAACCCATTTAATTCGTCAACAATAATCACTTATTCTAATCTGGAAGGAGGTGAGATCGAGATTTACAACATCAATGGTCAATTGATCACTAAATTGGGGACCGATTCAAATGAGGAGGGACAAATAATATGGGACGCCCGGGATGCTATGGGAAATAAAGTCTCTTCAGGCATCTATTTCGCCAGAGCAAGAGCGTCCCAAAACGAAAAGGCTATCAAACTTCTATATCTAAAATAATAATGTTACAGCGCCTTATTTTATCAATAAATCGACAATAAATATATCGAAGTAGTCAATGCCGATCAAAAAACATATCTTTGTAGGTCATTTCCCCTGGGAAATGACGTCCTAAATTTATAGTCAGGTCGCAGGCGACCTGACCTACTTTCCCGCCCCCGGGCATGCCGGCCCAGGCAAGAGCGCCGGATAGCCGCGATGAGATACTCTCTATAGACTGGGACCCCGAAATAAGGCTGACGCATGGCCTCAATACCTTTTTCCCGACTGTCTCTGCTTATAATGGCTATGTCCATGCAACTGCAAGCAATGCTTCCGCATTCGAACCTTATTATATAAGGAGTTTAAATAATGGCGATGCATGGAGTGAGCAGGTCTGCCTAATAGACACTCCTGGAGTCTCTGCGATATTTAACTATTTATTTTCTAATTCAAATTATATCAGTTTTCCTTTCATTGGTAATGGCATTTTTCGAAGTATATATTCAAGCGATTTTGGCCAGACTTGGAGCGATTGGAGGAGAACCTATATTCAAGGCTTTGAACTTTCCGTAACCTCTATGGATTCAACGCTTTATGCCATTTTCTACACGTATGCACATAATATGGAATGCTATTACAGCATTAATCATGGCTATCGCTGGTATTATCACTCCACAAAGCGTTATCTTGAGGGTGAATCGGCCTTAGGGGCGACTCCTTCGGCTCTGCATATGATCGTGGAAAGGGGTAACGAAGAGATATATTATTGCAAGTATCTCTTTTCTCAGCCCGGATGGAGCGATACGGTTCGTATCTCTGATTATCTTGAAGACAACTCCTTTAATCCCGAGATGACGGCCTGGGGGGATTCCAATCTCGCAGTCATTTGGCTGGATTATAAGTATTCTCCTTATGGTTGGACTGGGGACATTTTGATGCGACGCTCGACTGATAATGGGGAATTCTGGCTCCCTGAACAGCAACTGACCTTCAATCACCTCGCATTTGGCAAGAATATCACGCAGAGAAACGATTCCTTATTCATGATCTATGATGAAATCGTTCTTGATGGCGAGACGAATTCAGAAGAGGTCTTTTTCAATCTCTCACCCGACGGAGGAGTCACTTGGGGGGAGCCGGTTCGCGTGACTTATTCCCCCTGGAAAACTGTAGAGCCGGCAGTCGCAATTGACGGCAGATCACATCCATGTAGCTTACTGCGATGCCCGAGATGATACCTTATGGGGCAACCACAAATGCTTGTACTATCGCCGGGGGACGATTTCGGGCGGTTCTGAAGTTGAGGATAGACGAACCAACTTTGCCTGAGGATATTTCTGCTGAAGTGCTTATCCCAATCCATTTAATTCCTCGACAATTCTAACTTATACAAATCTTGAAGGAGGTGAGATCGAGATATACAACATCAATGGCCAATTGATCACTAAATTGGGGACCGATTCAAAGGAGGAGGGACAAATAATATGGGACGCCACTGACGCTTCCGGCAAAAGGCTATCTACAGGGATATACTTTGCCAAAGCATCGACGCCCCAGAACGAAAAGGCCATAAAGCTTATATATCTAAAATAATAATGTTACAGCCCTTCGTGTTTATCAAGAAATCGACAATAAATATATCGAAGTAGTCAATGCCGATCAAAAAACATATCTTTGTAGGTCATTTCCCCTGGGAAATGACGTCCTAAATTTATAGTCAGGTCGCAGGCGACCTGACCTACTTTAGACCTGTCATTCCGCATCCGTCGGTCGCCGGACTCAAGAGAGCTTGATGCGGAATCTTGCTCGCGCCAAGAGAAAACCCGACAAATTAATCATAATCGCCCGTGGAACCCCTTCCCTTAATTTATCGTTTGAGATAGCATGAAGAAGAAAGCCCTGCTGGTATTGTCCGATGGATTTGAGGACATCGAGGGCATCGCCATAATTGACATTTTGAATCGCGTCCAGGTCGACCTGACTATAGCCAACCTGATCCCCGGCACAATCAAGGGCGCCTATGGGACTACGATAATCCCGGATACCGACTTGAATTCGGTCAAGGGGCAATATGACGCTATCATATTTCCCGGCGGACGAAAAAACGCCGAAAATCTGGCCTTCAGCGAAAAAGTAATCGAATTAACAAAGAAAAATTATTTTGAGGGCAAATTGGTGGCGGCCATATGCGCTTCCCCCGGCCATGTTCTGGCCGAAGCGGCTAATATTCTAACAGGCAAACGTGCCACCGGCGATCCTGTATTCAATGACAAGCTCGCCCGCGGCGGAGCGATCATTACCGATGAGCTGGTAACACAGGATGGCAATATTATCACCGGCATGGGCCCGGGTGCCGCTCTGCAATTTGCGCTGAAAATAGCCGAATATCTTGTCGGCGGCGAAACCCCGGATTCATTTGCCGCCAAATGGCGACTTAAACGATAACTTCGAATTTTTATCACACAAAAATTTAATCGAAAATTGCAAACAGTAACCTATGGCTCGAACTATTTTCCAGCGAGTCACAGTCTATCCGCCTGTGGCGGATCTTGACGTGACCGCATCCTACTCAGTTCGCAGTCAGGGCAAGCCCTGACGCGCAACAATCTATGTCGCGTAGAAATTTATTCGAAAATAATAGACATTTACCTATACCCTGCCCCAATAATTCCGATAATTCTATTGATGGAATTGAAATTTAGAAAATGCTTCATAAATAATTCTTGAAAAAAAGAGGGGATATGAGCGAAGGCAGAAAGAAATTAAATCTGACCATGAAAGTCACCGATAAATTGGTGAATCTTTCTTTGATCGTTTCGAAATACGATGAATACGGACCCGATAAAACAGTAAAGCTCTATAACGAGTGGATGGAAGACACAAAAAAGTTTTTGCAAAGCGACTTCGATGAAGACCATGTCCGGCAGTTTAACGAATTAAACAATGACCGTTTGTCATTGAAGACGCCCGATGGAATCACCGAGGCCACCCAAATCCATACCGATTATCTTTTCAGCCTCGTGGAGAATTTCAAAGAATAACTACTATCTTTATCCATAAATTTTTATTATTATCCAATATGGTTTAAGGGACGAGATTTCGGCGATTTTGGTCGATTTGAGCCCCTTTATTTATTTTTAAAAAACAATAATAATTCTAGTTATTTGGAAACTGGTCAATAAGCTCCATTGTTATACAAGAAGCTGAATAGCATGCTTGTCCATGGATTCCGGTGGGTGGCAAATTTCGAAAATAATAGCCTATTAAATAAAGGACGGTTAGCATTATGGCAGATTCAATGAAACTCGAGACTATTTCGCAGGAATGTCGAGAATTCGAACCGGCGGAAATATTCAAGAAGAAAAGCCATATTTCAAGTATCGAGGAATATAAAAAGCTTTACGACAAAAGCATTGATAATCCTGAATCATTTTGGGCCGAGATTGCCGAGGAGCTTTATCTGGTATAAAAAATGGGATAAAACCCTGAATTCCGACGATGCTCCGTTCTTCAAATGGTTTGAAAATGGCAAAACCAATCTTTGCTATAACTGCCTCGATCGTCATCTCGATAGCCATATTCGCAATAAGGCCGCGATTATCTGGGAAGGCGAGCCGGGTGATCGTAGAGTACTCACATATTGGGATCTGGCCCGCGAAGTAAATAAATTCGCCAATGTTTTAAAATCGCTCGGCGTAAAAAAAGGCGATAGGATCGCAATTTATCTGCCCATGATTCCCGAATTGGCAATCAGCATGCTGGCTTGTGCCCGAATTGGCGCGATTCATTCGGTGATATTCGCCGGGTTTTCATCGGAATCAATCAGCGACCGGGTCAATGATTGTCAGGCCAGACTGGTAATTACCGCCGATGGCTCCTGGCGCCGCGGCAATATAATGCCATTGAAGAATATTGTCGATGAGGCTCTCGAAACCAGCCCGACTGTCAAAGATGTCATTGTGATAAAACGTTCGGAAGCGGCGAATTTCCCGTGCAAGATTGTCGAGGGTAGAGATCATTGGTATCATAGAGTCATGGATAACGCGTCGATGGAATGCCCCGCCGAAGAGATAGACAGCGAAGATATGCTCTTTCCTGCTCTATACCAGCGGCACGACCGGCAAGCCCAAGGGGATAATTCATACGACCGGCGGCTATATGGTCTATACTTATGCCACCTCGAAATATGTTTTCGATCTCAGGCCGGAGGATGTCTTCTGGTGTACTGCCGATATCGGATGGGTCACTGGTCACAGTTATGTAGTCTATGGGCCCCTGGCCAATGGCTCTACTGTGGTGATGTATGAAGGCGCGGCTGATTGGCCGGATCGAGGCCGTTTCTGGCAGATGATAGAACGATATGGCATAACAATACTCTACACCGCCCCGACCGCGATCAGAACTTTCATGCGTTGGGGAGAGAGCTGGCCGAACAAATACAACTTATCATCGCTTAGACTTTTAGGCACGGTCGGTGAGCCGATCAATCCCGAAGCCTGGATGTGGTATCATGAAAATATCGGCCATGAAAATTGCCCGATTGTCGATACTTACTGGCAGACCGAAACTGGCGGGATTGTAATTACGCCATTGCCCGGATGCATTACAACTAAGCCCGGCAGCGCTACTCTTCCATTTTTCGGTATCGATGCCGACGTGCTTACCGAAGAGGGGAAACCAACGAATGCCGGATTGCTGGCGATTAAAAAGCCATGGCCAGGAATTACTCGCGGTATCTATGGCGATCCCGAACGATTCAAACAAACTTATTGGTCTAAATGGCCCGGCATATATTTCCCCGGCGATGGCGCCCGAAAAGATGATGACGGCTATTACTGGATTTTGGGACGGGTCGATGATGTCGTTAATGTATCCGGTCATAGAATCGGTACGGCGGAGCTGGAAAGTGTTTTTGTCGAACATAAGGCCGTTTCCGAAGCCGCTGTAATCGGTGTCAAACATGAGGTAAAAGGGCAGGGGTTGGTGGCTTTCGTGAGTCTTCGTGATGGCAATCAGGCGGATCCATTCTTGGAAAAAGAGCTTATCCAATGGGTCGCTAAGAAAATCGGCAAATTTGCCACGCCGGAGAGAATCATATTCGCGGGAGATTTACCTAAGACTCGTTCGGGGAAAATCATGCGAAGATTGTTAAGAGATATCGCCGAAGGTAGAATTCTGGGAAATATCACGACACTGGCCGATCCGAATGTCGTCAAATCATTGAAGGACGAGTACGAGGAAAGCTGAGCCTGATAGCCCAATTCATATCCAATTATTCTCAGCGAAAAAGCTTGCTCTATCGAGGACATCTTTAGAGTAATTTCTAGATGACGTATAGTAATCCATATCCTTCTTATTCTTGATAGCCCTTAGAACGCGATTCACGCCGCAATTGTATGATGCGATTGCGGCCCGCATTAAATCTATATCGCTTAATTTAATTCGTTTGCTGAGTATCTTAAAATTTTCAGCCAGTATCGAACAGCCATATAAAATATTTTCCTCAGGGTCTTTCCAGTTGCCTGTGCGCGCGAATTCGTGATAATCATAATCAATTTGCATCAGTCCTCGTCCAAAACCCAGATCATCCGGAGGCAACGGCCCCGTACGATACTTTGTTGGAAAATCTCTTTCGATGAAATCACCGGTTCCTTCAGGGCCGGGCGCTGTAAGGGCCAATCCCCATCGCGATTCGCGGGAAATGATAGCTGCAATTATTGATGGGGATAATGCGAATTTATCACACGCGGTCATTACAATGCTTTTGTATTTAGTGGCAACTGCCATCTCATCAGCCGAAATATCATTATATTCAAATAGCGATAATTGAATCCCAATCTGTTTTTTCATATAAACCTCCTTCCACTAATTAGCCGATTTCAAAACAAATGCTGATTAACCCCATTTTGGTTCGGCATACGTCCACATAGCCTATTTCGATTGTGTCTCAAGTCCTATTGTTACAAGGGCTTTCAATTCCATCCGAAAAGATGTGGAATAAAATAACAACACATACGTATTCAATGCAGAAATGAGGATAGAGGATTCGAAACTAAATTGGAGGCTACGATGAGAAGATTTTTGCTGACCGTAATGATTCTGGCGATATTGCCCGCGATATCATTAGCCGATGGCTTTCCGTTGCCGGTACCGCAGCCATGGATGCCGCCACATCCCAGGATTGATATCAAATATCATCATGTCGATACGGAGATCAACGACCCTATCGCGATTACGAAGGTCGACCAGGTCTTCGCTAATCCATTTGATAGAGAAATCGAAGCCGACTATATATTCCCTATACCCGATAACGCGGCTATCAGCAATTTCACCGCCTGGCTTGGCGGAAAGCAGATGCAGGCGGAGCTTCTGGATGCTGTACAAGCAAGACGAATATACGAAGATATTGTGGCCAGAAGAAAAGATCCGGCTTTACTGGAGTACGCTGGCAGAGGCATGTATCGAATGAGGATTTATCCTATTCCTCCGCATGGCGAGGTACGGATTAAGATACAATACGAACAAACCCTGCAATCCGATAACGGCACGGTCGAATATCTTTATCCGCTCAATACCGAGAAATATTCTCGTTCGAATCTCGAAGATTGCAGAGTAAATATAAAAATAAATTCATTCGAGAATATCGGTTCGGTTTATTGTCCTACGCATAATATTGCTACCGAGCGTATCAATGACAAATCAATGACCGCGTATTATAGCGAACGAGATATCAGGCCGGATAAGGACATGATTATATATTTTACCCGGCAAAATAAGGATTTCGGATTTCATCTGATTAGCTATAAACGAACGACCTCCGAAGATGGATTTTTCCTTGGAATACTTTCGCCGCCATTACAAAGCCGTCTGCAGAAATCGAACAAAAATTTGATCTTCATCCTCGATTCATCGGGAAGCATGGCCGGTGAGAAAATTCGCCAGGTAATAGAGGCGTTGAATTTCGGTCTTCAAAATCTTAATCCGGGCGACCGTTTCGACATAATCGATTACGATGACAATATAAAAGAATTCAAGTCAGGGGTCGTAGAGGCAAACGACACCAATATCAAAGACGCTAAAAATTTTATTGATAATATCAGCGCGGGGGGAGGGACAGATATTTACGACGTCCTTCGCTTCGCGTGCGATCTAATCCCCGATAACAGCAATCCGACATATCTTATTTTCCTTACCGATGGCGTGCCGACTGTCGGAAATACCAATATTGATGACATCATCAAAAATACTACTTCTCTAAATCATAACAGGGCGCGGTTATTCGTCTTTGGGGCAGGATATGATGTCAACGCACACCTACTTGATAGATTAGCCCAGGACAATAAAGGTACGTCTGAGTATGTCCAGCCGAACGAGAATATCGAAGTCAAAGTTTCAAGACTGGCAGCCAAAATAAACAGCCCCGCCCTTACCGATTTGTCGCTATCGTTCGGCTCGATGAAAACGGATTTGATTTATCCTGCCCCGTTACCCGATCTTTTCTTTGGATCGGAAATAATTATTACAGGCAGGTTTCATCAATTAGGCAATTCACAAGCCATAATAAGTGGCAAAATAAACGGGAAAGAAGTTACGTATGAATTCCCTGTATCATTTCAGAGAGGTAATTCGGATGATGAATTGGTCTCCATGCTTTGGGCCAACAGACGCATTGGATATCTTTTGCAGCAAATCAGACTTCACGGCAAGTCGGATGAGCTTTTGAACGAGGTTGTGTTTCTTTCCAAAAGATACGGAATAATTACTGAATTCACATCGTTCCTGATTGCCGGGGATGAATACATCGCGGCCAATGGCAGCCGAAATTCTCCAGCGCCATTTTTGATGGATAATCCCGCCGCCATGAGATCATTGGCCGACGCCACTGACAGACTATCATCGGAGCAGTCCGGCAAATCGGCGGTAATGCAATCGAAGGCGCTGGAAGCTCAGAAATTCGCTGTTACGATGCCATCGCCGACAATATCGGAGGGTGAAGGAAAATCGAATTCGAATAAGATCGCACAGATTGGTTCACAGGCGTTTTTCCAGGCAGGCGAAAATTGGATTCAGGGCGATCTGGTTGGAGACAAATTCGATATTGAGATAGAACGGTATTCCAGGGCCTATTATCAGATTCTCGATAAAGACCCGAAACTGGGGAAATATTTAGCTCTTGGCGAAACGGTGAGATTAAAGATTGGTTCGCAGGTCGTACAAGTATCCGGTTCCGGCAAGACACTATTAACCGATAGCGAGATTAGGACCTTATTCCCAAATTGAGATTATTATTCGACCAAAAGGGGCAGGGCTCAGGCAATGCCCCTTTTTTAAATATATATTGATTTTAGGATAATGATTCGATACGAGAGAAATGCAATTTGCTAACAGTCTTGGCGAAGATATCGCGAGAGTATGGTTTGAATATCAATCCATCTGCCTTCTTGGCATATTCATCATACTGGTAGCGGAGAGGGCCGGAACTCGCCAGGATAATCGGCAATGACGGATAGTTTTCTCTGATAAAATCGAATAATCTTACGAAATCAATCATAGCCGGATGGCTGGCATCCATAATGACAAAATCAAAGTCTTCCTTTGCCAGATGTGAAATAGCGGTTTCGCTCCAGTCGCATAGAACACTCTCGCCACCAAGAGTCGCGATCATTTCCTCGGCTTTCCTCCCATGTGAATTATCGAATTCCACGATCAGCGTGGTAGTATCTTTAAAGAAGGCGATATCATATTCATTCAATTTGGGCAATGACCTTATGGGGAGGATAACGGTAAATTCGGTGCCAATTCCGGGTTCGCTCTTGACAAGTATTTCACCGCTATGATTTTTTACGATATTATAGCAAATCGAAAGTCCGAGACCGGTGCCCTCGACCTTTTTGTCGTTGGAAATTTGATTTTTCGAAAAGAAGGGATCGAATATCTTGTCCATAAATTCCTTCTTTATTCCCACACCGTTATCGGATATTTCGACATAAACTCTCTCGCCGCAGCTCCAGACACTGATTGAGATAATTCCGGATTCCTTCACGGCGTGGATTGAATTTATTAAAATATTTAGAAAGACCTGCTGCAATTGACCGGGCACTCCTCTTATTACAGGCACATCTCTGAAATCCGTAGTTAAATTGATATTGGCTTTGACTATCTCTTTATCAACAAGCTTTAGGAGATTTTTGATAATTTCATCAATTCGCACTTCGGTCATCTCATTGACATTGGCGCGGGAATATGAAAGCAATGATCTGATTAGTTCGGCGGCTCTGTCGGAAGCGTTGATAGCCTCGGAAATTCCTTTTCGCGATATCTCCGAATCGGAAATATTGGATTGAACAAATGATAGATTGCCGGTGATGCCGCAAAGAAGGTTATTGAATTCATGGGCGACCCCGGCGGCCAAAAGACCGATCGCGGCCATTTTCTCGGTCTGGACAATTTTTTGTTCGAGCATTTTTTTCTCGGTAATATCCATTCCGATTCCATCAATCCTGCCCAATTTACCGTCGTTCTCAATTATAGGAGTCAACCATACCGATACCATTCTGGCCGAGCCATTTTTATGGATTAGCCGTATCTCAAAATTCTTCGAATCCTTTTCGGTTAATAGCGCTTCCAAATGTTTATCCCAAATTTCCCGGTCTTCTTGATGAGTAATAGATTTGATCAGCGACGGTGTTTTGATAAAATCGTCTGCCGCGTATCCGGTAATATTTTTAATCGCGTCGCTTATCATGAAAAGCTCATTCGTGATAGCCGATTGGCTCCAGAAAGCCACAGGCGAGGCGTCGATCACACGGCGATATTTTTTCTCTGAAAGTATCAACGCCTTTTCCGTACGTTTTCGTTCGGTGATATCGCGAAAGCTCCAGACCCTTCCAACTACCTCGCCGGAGATTATTTGTGGGCAAGAATATCGCTCAAACACTCTGCCATCCTTGAATTCCAATTGGTCATTGCTTTCATTTTCCGGGTGCGAATACAATTCCATGACTTTATGGACGAATTGATTAGAGTCAAGCAATTGATCTAACACATAGCTTATCAAATCATTGTCATTTCCGGCGGCAGCCAACGGTTTCGGGATTTTCCATAATTCGATAAATCGCTCATTATAGCTAACGACCTTGCCTTGTCCATCAACCACGAGTATGCCATCGGCGGTTGAATTGAGGGTGGCTTCAAGCAGCGATAAAGATTGCTTAAGGGACTTCTCCGCCTTTTTGCGCTCGGTAATATCAATAATAGCTCCTACCAGCCCCGTGGGTGTACCATCCGCGTTGTTATAGGTCGCGGTGATTACCATTACATCTTTCAACGACTTATCCGCCGAAGTAAGCTGGGTTTCGAAAGAATGCGTACCGGGATTGGCAAGAAGTAATTGATCGACATCGCAGTTTTTATCCGCGATTTCTTTGGAGGTGAGATCAAAATGGGTTTTACCGATAAAATTCGATTTGCTAATTCCCCAAAAGGTTAAGGTCGCTTTATTGCACCCTCTGAAAATACCATCGATATCCTTATAGTATATTGGCGTCGGAATGGAATCGATTATCGACTGCATCATATTCAGTTGTTCGGTTAACGCATTCTCCGCTTTTTCTCTTTCTTTGATCTCATTTTCAAGCACCGTCTTTTGTTTAAATGAATTTTCGATTAGAGACGCGATTCTTCCGAATTCGGAGCTCGAATTGCGTAAATCGGCGATAACACTGCTGTCGTTTGAATCCAAGCTTTGTGAGATGGTCTTGAGCGGTGTCCCCACCATATACACCAGCGAAAATGATGTGATAATTATTATTATAAGCGCAAAAATAATGTAAAGCTCAAACTCGGCATTGGATGAATTGTTAAAGTACATGACGAACGGATGCGATGAGGTCGATATCAGGCAGGCGATTGTTTTTCCATCCCACCCGTTTAAGCATTTATCTATTTGTATTAATCCTTTTTTGCTGTCGAATGTCAACTGGCGCTCTGCTATATTCGCAACGTGAAAAAGTTCTATTTTCGTGCCGGTATTATTGGAAAAATCATTAATATGATTATTATTCCAAAGCCTTCCGACAAAAAGAAATCCATTCGGAGGGGTTTTGCGTTCGTCATCGGAGCTTGGCTGAATCGGGGCGCAGCTGATTTCCATAAGCCCCCCGGAATACCATTTATAAAAATGGCTAAAATATCCCTGTCGCAAGAGAGTTTCAATTTCCTTTTTTTGCAGAACTTCAGAATATGCATTACTATCTTCAAGATTGCTCGAGAAATATACAATATTAAGCGCCGTATCAAATACCCATGCGGCATTGGCTTTGTAGGTGCTAAAACTCGCATCGATATTTATTCGGGCCCATTCGTAATCTTTGTTTCTTACCAAATTCACCATTTCATCCCAGTAAGAATAATCATATGCATACGCCTGCAAGGCCGCCCCATCGAGCTTGATATATTCATCGAGATGCCGTTGTTGATCTTTGGCCTCTTCGGCAAAAAATCGGCTAACTTCGTTATTCTGGGAAATTTTTAGAAGGATGGAACCTATGATAGAAGCAGAAATAATAAATAATAATATGATAATAATTCTGGTTTGAACATTATTGGCTCTTAATAAGGAAAAAATATTCATTGGCATTACCCTAACGGCCATCCCAAATTAGCCACAAAAATTTCTCAAGCGGTATCGCCACGAATAAAATGTAAGCATATTTTTGCCCAAAAGATGTCAGTACTAATTATCCAATGCGATACAGAACATAGCTTATTGGCGAGTAACGCCCCCCTCTACCTGCATTGTCGTAAATCTAATTATCAGCCCCGTGATTATTATCGTTAAAAGAATTGCGGTCTATAATATCAAGTTTCATAATGAAACAGGTTGTTTCAGATAAGTGAAACGTCGCGGCAAAACGAAGACATTTTCTTTCATGTAAAACTTCTATTTCTGAAAATTAACTAAAATAGCTTATTATCGAGATCTTCAAAGTTGGATATGCTTGCATTTTCATTACAGCGATATTAGGATATAATCAACTTGAGAATGGTACTTGAAATGCCGGATCGAGACGGTTTGAAGGAGGGCATAATGAGCAAAACCAAAAGATTCAATGGGCTATGTTTGATCATCGCTTTGATTATTGCAATAGCATGCGCGACTGTGCCTGTCACGGGGCGAAGGCAGCTTAACATAATCCCTACGGCGACAATAACTTCAATGAGTTTTCAACAATATGGCGACTTTATCAAATCGCACAAATTGAGTGACAATAAGGCGCAGACCGAAATGGTCAAGAATGTCGGAACGAAAATTCAAAGGGCGGTCGAGCAATATTTTGCCCAGCGAAACATGAGCTCGAGTTTGCAGGGATATGTCTGGGAATTCAACTTAGTTGTCGATTCCCAGGTCAATGCGTGGTGCATGCCCGGCGGGAAAGTAGTTGTTTATTCCGGGATCATGCCCGTTGTAAAAAATGAAGACGGCCTTGCGGTTGTTCTGGGCCATGAAATCGCCCATGCAGTTGCCAATCATGGGGACGAGCGCATGAGCCAGGGGTTGCTTACACAGCTTGGCGGAATGGCGTTGGAGACGGCCCTGCAGAATAAGCCGCAGGAAACTAAAGCCCTCTTTTTAGGGGCATATGGGCTTGGTTCGCAAGTAGGTGTGCTGCTTCCGTATAGCAGGCTCCAGGAATCCGAGGCGGACCATCTCGGGCTCATATTTATGGCGTTGGCCGGATATAATCCCAATGGGGCGCTCGAATTCTGGCAGAGAATGGCAAGCCAATCGGGCGGTAATGCCCCGCCGGAATTTTTAAGCACGCATCCATCTGATCAAACCAGAATAGATAAAATCAGGGGATTAATCCCCGAAGCCATGACTTACTATAATAAGAAATAATCTATTGTTAATGATAATCTGGCGAGATTTTTTGGCAGAATGAGAATTATGAAATTGAGGAAAGCAGACAGGTTTTAATCCCCTTTGGCGAAATCTCCGCTTTTCGGGAAGTAGTCATTCATTCTGTGGCGGGTAATAACTCCATCGACCATATAAATAACATCCTCAGCTATATTCGTAGCATGATCGGCAATTCGTTCCAATTGGCGTGAGACCGAAAGATGCTGAATCAAGCTTTCCATGTTTTCGGGATTTTTGCGAATACCATCTTGCACGGCCTGATACATTTCCTGATGCATACGATCGATCTCATCATCGGCTTCGCAAACCTGCTTGGCTGTAACATCATCGAGATTTACGAGTGAATCGAGGCTTTTGCGCAACATAACCTGTGTTTTTTCTACCATTAATGGAAAATCCAAGGCGATTTCGACCTTCGGATGAGACGCCAGATATCCCGCGCGCTGGGCGATATTGACGGCGAGATCGCCAATCCGTTCGAGATCATTGTTAATCTTCAATACTGCAATTATAAAACGCAAATCGATGGCGACCGGCTGATGAAGCGCTAATATCTTGAGGCAGTCCTCCTCCAGATCCACTTCCAGCTGGTCGATTTCATTGTCTTTTTCGATTACCCGTTGCGACATTTTGGCGTCCCTTTTCATTATAGAATAAATAGCATTCTGGACGCTCTCCTCGACCAAAGTGCTCAAGGAAAGAATTTTCTTTTTCAATCTATCTATTTCTCTCTGCAGATGTCTTGACATATATACTCCCGATATCATCCGAAACGGCCGGTGATATAGTCTTCGGTTTTCTTTTCGTTCGGCTTAGTAAATATTTTCCGGGTGTCGCCAAACTCTATCAAATAACCCTCGAAAAAGAATCCGGTATAATCCGAAATTCGCGCCGCCTGCTGCATATTATGGGTAACTATGACAATTGTATAATTCTTTTTCAGTTCACCTATTAAATCCTCGATCTTCGAAGTCGAAATCGGATCGAGCGCCGACGCGGGCTCATCCATCAATAAAACCTCGGGCCTTACCGCCAATGCTCTGGCTATGCATAGTCTTTGCTGTTGGCCGCCGGATAGCAGATAGGCGTTGTTGTCGAGCTTATCTTTGACCTCGTCCCACAAGAATGCTTTTTTCAGAGTTTCTTCCACCGCCGCGCTTATAATATTTTTATCGCTTACACCATTAACTTTCAGGCCGTACGCGACATTTTCAAAAATCGATTTAGGGAATGGATTCGACTTTTGGAAGACCATCCCGATTCTGGTTCTGACAGTCGATACATCGGTGATATCTCGATAGATATCAACATCATCCAATTTGATAGTCCCTTCGCATTTTGGTGCCGGGTATGGTATCGTTCATCCTATTTAAGGTTCGCAAGAAGGTAGATTTGCCGCATCCCGATGGTCCGATCAGGGCGGTCACTTTATTTATCTCGATATCCATTGATATATTTTTCAAAGCCTGGACTTTGCCGTAATAAAAATTCAAATCCCGGATAGTCATTTTCAATGACGACTTACCATTATTATTAGAATCAAATTTAGAATCTGAATTTTCGAATTGTGTATTAAATAATTTATCAGGCATTTACTCTTCTCATTCTAATTTTTGAACGGATTAAAATTGCGACTAAATTCAAAAGAAATGTCAAAAACAACAGGACCAGGACTGTCCCGTAAAGAATCGGTTTTGTCTTTTCGACATCGGGAGACTGTGTCGCCATGACATAGATATGATAACCCAGCTCCATAAATTGGTCATGCAATTTTGTCGGCAGATAAGGGAGATAATACGCGACCCCGGTAAACATTATAGGAGCCACTTCACCAGCCCCTCTGCTGATTGCCAGTATAGCGCCGGTAAATATGCCGGGGAGAGCCTGAGGAATTATTATTCTGACGATAGTTTGCAATTTTGTCGCGCCAAGGGCATAGCTGGCATCCTTGAGCTCGCGCGGAATAGTTCTTATCGCTTCTTCGGTGGAAATTATGACTACCGGCAACGTCAGAAGCGATAATGTCAAAGCTGCCCAGATAATTGCGGGTTGTCCCCAGATCGGATGACCGGAGTACCCCATTATCTTGTCCATTCCAGATCCAATAAAGCCTACGAAAAATCCAAGTCCAAATAGGCCGAAGACAATCGATGGCACGCCTGCGAGATTATTTATAGCGACCCGAATCAGTTTCGTAATCTTCGAATCCTGGCTGGTATATTCATGTAAGTAGATCGCGGTTAAAACTCCAATCGGCACTACACATATCACCATCAAGAGCACCAGAAATACAGTGCCGAAAATCGGTGGGAAGATGCCCCCTGCTTCCATGCCATTCTCTGGTGGATGACTTAAAAATTCCCAGCTTATGGTGCTTAAACCGCCATAAATGACATTTATGAGTATCACCGCCAGCATGGCGACAATTATCAGCACTGCCGATAAAGTGAGTCCTCTCGGAATCAGCCCCGACGATTTGGGTCTGAAATGATGATGAATAGTCGTTTCGACTATCGTATCAATAGAGACATTTTTTGCGTCTATCATTTCAACTTACCCTGAAGCCTAATCTTAAGTCTCGAAAGGACCATTTCTCCGCCGAGATTAATTAAGAATGTAAATACGAACAGGATGGTGCCTATAAAGAATAAAACATTATAATGAGCGCTATTGAATACCACTTCGGCGAGTTCGGCGGCGATTGTCGCGGACAAAGTGCGAATCGGCTGTACAAAACTCGCTGAAATAATGGCCGCGTTGCCAGAGGCCATCAAAACAATCATTGTCTCGCCAATTGCGCGTCCAAACCCAAGCACGATGCCTGCCGCGATTCCCGGTAACGCGGCTGGGAGGACCATCGTAAACGATACCTGCCATTTATTGGCTCCTAAGGCCAGTGCGGCATCTCTCAATGACTGCGGCACCGCCGTCATGGCATCCTCTGAAATCGTAAAAATAATCGGAATGATGGCGATCCCCAGGGCTATGCCAGCATTGATAGCGTTAAGCCTGTATGTGAATCCAAAGATACTTTGCAGGGCGCTTGCCAGTACTATCAGGGCAAAGAATCCAAGTACGACCGATGGAATGCTGGCTAAAAGCTCGATTGTTGGCTTAATTATTTCGCGGAGACGTTTGCCCGCAAATTCCGATGAATATATAGCCGCTCCAACTCCTAACGGGGCCGCAAAAAGCATTGCCACCAACGCCGCCTTTAAAGTGCCAAGGAATAACGGGAATAGAGAATATTTGGGTATGTCTGAATTCGGCTGCCAGGACCATTTGGCATCCTGGTTTTCATAATATTGTTGTTTAAATACCATTTTATCGAGGCTGGCCTCTTCCTGAACTTTCTTATCAGTTAAAATAGGAAGAGCCTCCTTGAATATAAATATGAAAATCAATGAGATGGCTATCAGCGCTGAAAATGCTGTAATGGCGATTAATTTTTCGCCAAGAAATTCTTTGATTTTTGATTTGGGTTTAAATCCGTAATTGTGTGACATTGCAGTAAAACTATTTGTGGGCGGAGAAGGTTTCTCCGCCCACAAAGCTACTAAATTTAGGGAATTAACTCTTCAAGGGCCATATCCTTCGGAAGCGGGATATATTCGGCTGCCTTGACAATTTCCTGACCGTCGGCTGAAATCACCCAGTTTAGCAGGCTTTTCATTTCTCCGGTCGGGGTGCCATTGGTGAACCAATAGAGGGCCCGGGTTATAGGATAAGTGCCATTAGTGATAGTCTCCATTATCGGCGCAATTGCCGCGGATTTCTCATCTTTCTTGATAGAGACGACATGAACACCCTTATCCCATGCAACACCGCTATAGCCGATTCCATTAGCATCTTTTGATACAGCGTTGACTAAAGCCGCGGTGCCAGCCATAGCCTGCATTGTGGCCGCGTAATCTTCGTTTGTCATCACGTGCTCTTTGAAGAATGCATAAGTGCCGGAGCTATTTTCCCTGCCGTAGAGAATAATTGGCTTATCGGGTCCGCCCACTTCTTTCCAGTTTGTGATTTTGCCCGTATAGATGCCCTTCAATTGAGCGAGCGTAAATGTTTTCACGGGATTGCCGGTATTCACGAAAACCGCGATGCCGTCAAGCGCGATTGCCGCCCTATATGGCTTTACGCCATTGGCAGTGGCATCCTGAGTCTCTTTCGGTTTCATGTCCCGGGACGCTTGGCAAATATCGGTAGTCTTATTAATCAGAGCTGATATACCTACGCCCGATCCGCCACCCGATACGGCAATAGTTGTCCCTTTGTTGAGTTTCATGTACTGCTCGGCCAAACGCTGACCGAGAATCACCATTGTGTCGGAACCCTTGACGTTGATCGTTCCCGCTTGCGCGATTACGAAGCTCGTCAAAAGAACCAGCGGGATTAGGATTTTTTTCATGGCAAATCTCCGTTGCTAAAAATTTTATTAGAATCTGAACTCGGTATTTAGATAGAGATAATTTACCGATTTAATCGCTGAATCTTCGTAGCTTCTTGATTTATAATTGAGCGATGAGGTCACGCCCTTGATCGGAACACATTCGATACCGACAATCATGTAGTTTTCTTTTACTTTTTCACCAGCTGGAGGTTCGGTATTAGGATTCCACATGTCGTAGCGAATAACGAGATTGAGCGTTCTTATCGGTGATGTTTCCGTCACGAACGGTTTGGCGTAAAGCGCGGCTATAATTGAAAGTGAAGTTTGCTTCTTATCCTTTTCGGGGGAGGGTCCCTGTCCAAGAGTATTCATGAAATAATCGAGGCCGATATCGAAGTAGCTCTTGTAGTTGAACTTGCCGCCGAATGAAATTACCTGATGTTTCCTGTCGCTGGCTTTTTCAACAGCAGAGGTATCAAATGATTCGTTCTGGGTACCGAGATAAATCTGGGCGCCTACCATTGTCTTGTCAAAATCGGGATTATTGACCAACGGTTTGAAAATGCCATAAATACTGATGTCTTTATTGGCATTTTTCTCGGCAAGGGCGGTATATTTTGTTCCATTCCAGAGGGCTACGCCAGCCGTGCCCCATTTGCCCTTATCTCCGATATTAAAATTCAGATTGGCGCCTAAGTCGGCCGTAGTGAGCATATCATTCAAATCGTAGGCGGATTTTTCCATATAGCGGCGGCCCCAAATTGTGTTATCAGAAAAATCGGCATATTTATTGGCCTGTAGACCGAGTCTGAGAGTGAGAAGATCGGGAGCGAAATTCAGACGCCAGTCGACGTAAGCGTTTTTGAGAATAATGTCATAACCCTTGAAGCTGGTATTTTCTGTCGTGAAATCTCTCATATCAGAAGTAATTGCCAGACTGACATAATCGCTGAGTTTGGATTTCACGGTGACATATGAACGGTCAACGGAAAACTTGCTAAATCCCTTTAAGTCGACAACATTACCATCAATAGTAGTGTAACCTTCGCTCATGCGCATTGCCCATGTGGCATAAATACGACCTTCAATTGTGGTCTCAGCCGCAAAAGCCGTTGCGAAGCTTATTACTACCAATGTCATTGCTATTGCGAAAATGACTTTTTTCATCTTAATTCCTTGTCTAAAGTTCAATGTTAGTCCTACTCCCTTCAACAAAACCAGTTTTTTGTTCTTCAATCACCTCCTATAAACATTCACAGTGTTAGAGAATAATTAGGCGAATGTTAGATATATGTAAAACGAACGAAAGCAAATTTGAAGTCCCCTCCTGCTCAGGCTGCCCTTTCTGAGAATATCTCTATACGATAAACTTTCGAAACGGTTGCCCGATGTTGCAATTCATTACACTATATCGGCGGCCATTGTCAAATTATTAGCCTATAAAATTGCAAACTCTATGAATTTCAATCGGTTGTGGATAGTGGCAGTTGAGTCATCTCTGTGGTGGCGTTTCAAAATGGAACAACTATTCCAAGCAAACATCCTGACATGGACTATTTTGCGAAACGCGGTGCAAACACAAAAGTACTTTAAATTGGCAGGAGTATACGAAAAACACTTCCCTTACCGATGGCACTCTCAACTTCGATGTCGCCCTTATGCGCGATGGCGATATGCTTGGCTATCGCCAGCCCTAAACCGGTTCCGCCCTCGGAATCGCTCCTGGAATTATCAACTCTATAGAATCGCTCGAAAATTCGGGAAAGGTGCTCGGCGGGTATCCCGCGGCCATGATCCTCAACAGAGATAATGGCTTCGTGGGATGTACAAATCAAGGATACCATTATTTTTCCAGTTGGATCGCTGTATTTAATGGCATTGTCCAGCAGATTGAAGATCGCCTGCTCCAACAAGATGGGATTAACCCGCAATACTATGTCATTTGTAATCCGTGATTCAATTATGATCCTTTTATCGGTGGCCTTGGATTCAGCATTTTCGACTGCGGATTTTACGATTTCAGATAGCATTTTCTTTTCCAGTGCTATGGCATCCCCTTCGATATCTCGTTCAATTCTCGAAAGATTCAGCAAATCCTCAATAATGGCGTTAAGCCTGTCGGATTGTTTTAATATAATATCGAGGAATTGTCTGGCTTCTTTGACATTATCGATCGCCCCGTCGAGGAGGGTTTCGACAAAACCCTTTATTGATGTAACCGGCGTCTTCAATTCATGGGATACATTGGCAACGAAGTCTTTACGTATATTTTCGAGTCTTTTCAGCTCGGTGATATCATTCAGCACGATTAAGGCACCGAGCTTCTTTTGGAAGGAATCGCGCAGGACAGTGCCATGTGCCTGGAAATATCGCGCTGATTTCAGGTTAACGATGAATTGACCCTCTACCGGACGACCTCCGGATAAGGTTTTGCTGATGAATTTTTGTATATCGCTATTTCGAACAATTTCCTGCACTTGGCGGCCGTTTGCCGCGGCGATATCTATATTGAGCATAGTTGAGGCGGCTTGATTGAGCTTGATTATTTTTTCGGTATTATCGACAGCTAAAACACCTTCAGTCATACATTCGAGCATCGCAATCTGCTCATTGGATAGCCCATTGGATTCGTTGGATTTCAATTCCAACTTGGATGACATATCTTTCACTGTCGCGATTAGGTTATTAATCTCTCGTATGGATGATTCCTGGATTCTGGCATCGAAATCATTTCTGGCATAATGCGAGATGGCTCGATAGATATCGTTGATTGGGCCGGAGATCTTCTTGGCCGCAATATCGCAAATAAAGGCGCCAATAATGGCGAATATCAAATCTATTATAAAGGCGACTTGATAAATCTGGATGACAAGCGGAGAACTGACAACATGATCTTTCAGGCCCTCGGTTACTAATCCGGAAATAATAAGCGCGAAGGCGAATATCAGAAAGGTTATCAGCACCAAATATGCCGGATAAATATGCCAGAATAATCGTTGTGATCTCATCTATTCTTCTTTAAATCTATACCCCACGCCCCGGACTGTCTCTATATAATCAGCCAGATGCGGCGATTTTTTTCGGATTCCGACTATTTGGACATCGACTGAACGGTCCGTGACCGGGTAATCTTCTCCCTTAATATTATTCACGATTTGATAACGAGTGAAAACCCTGCCCGGTTTCGACGCCAGAAAATGGATAATTCTGAATTCGGTATTGGTAAAATCGATTGTCTGTCCAGCTACTTTCACTTCATGCCGCAATGGGTCTATAGTCAACTCCCTGATATTTACGGGTGCGTCCTCTTTCAATTTTTCGGCGGCTTTTCGGCGCAAGACAGCCCTGATTCGTGCGATCAGGATTTTGGGGCTGAATGGTTTGGTGATATAATCATCCGCCCCCAATTCGAGGCCGGTAATTATATCCGATTCTTCGCCTTTGGCTGTGACCATTATGATCGGCATATTGGATGTTTTATGATCATTTTTCAGAATTTTGCAGATTTCGAGACCATCCATACCAGGGAGCATAAGATCAAGTAGAATGAGATCGGGCATATTGCTTTTTGCTGATTTGATCGCATCCTCGCCGGTCAGCGCGATTTCGGGGCGATAGCCTTCCCGGGCCAGATTATACCTGATCAATTCTACAATATTCTTATCATCTTCTACGATTAGTATTTTTTCCTTAGGCATCTTTCGTCATCCATGGTTTGGTTAGTTTTTACTTAGGAACAAACTCCAAGATCGTTAGGGAATGATTAGGGTAGTATGAATAATCGGTTTGGCGCCGAATGATAAGATCATCAATACTCATAGAAAATGCCTTCATGAACGAATTATACAAGCAAACAATGGAAGTTTTAAAGCGATATTTGGATATTTGAATTTTGAATGGTCAAATGTAAACGCTAAGTCCTATTTATCATCGATACTGAGAGCTTTTTCCGGCGAGTTATTGCGTGTATTGGAAATTGCCCTTTCATTATCATAAAGGAAAATGGAAATAATAATGATTACCGCGAGAATCATAACCCCAAAAGCTGTCTTAAATAATATTTTCTTCAAGTTGCCCGTTCCTGTTGTCATTCATATCTATTGGGGCATTACTGTAATAGGGACTGGACATTATGTCAATTAAAATTATTCAAAATATGCGCGAATTTGCGGCTTGAAATCTTTCTCAGGACTATGCTTTGATATCACCGACAACTTCTATTTTGAAAGGTAGGCCGCGCAATACAGAGTTGACTTTAGTCCTGATTTCATTGTTATCTTGCCGAGCCTTAATCATAATTACCGGTTTGCAGTTTATCATGGTTTTGCCTGTCCCGACAACACCAGGAATGGCCATCAAGTCATCATTGTATTTTTCAAGATTGATAATCATAGATGCCGCCATTTTAATCATTTAACATTTCATATGTCAAATATTAAATTGTGTTCTCATGCGCGTCGCAGTTTACTGCGACCGCAACAGCATATTGCGGTCAAAGCAAGCTTTGACACGCAAATAAATTTTATTCCATCCTGACGCATAACTGAAAAGCATGATAGATTCCGCATCGAGTGCGGAATGACAAGTATTAGGGTTTGATAAATCAAACCCCTACAAAATTTGCCTAATCGTGGGTGCGCGGACCCCACGACACGATAATCGCGGCAATATCTTGCGGTCAAAGCAAGCTTTGACACGCAAACAGCTTTTTACCGCTTGTTAAGCAAAATCAAATTTATATATTGGCGGCGATGGAAAAGTACAAGCATCTCGATGGGCTGAATGATCGTCAAAGGCAGGCCGTAGAGCAACTCGATGGCCCGTTGCTGATACTTGCTGGAGCCGGTTCTGGCAAAACACGAGTCATCACTCATCGTATCGCGCATCTAATCGCGACCGGGACGGCCAAGCCGTGGCAGATATTGGCGGTGACATTCACCAACAAAGCCGCGGGCGAGATGAAGCAACGGGTGATCGATATCATGGGGCCGGATGGCGGCAAGGTCTGGGTTTCGACATTCCACTCATTTTGCGCGAGGACATTGCGGGACCATGGTGCGGCGCTGGGGTATATCAAGAGCTTCTCCATATATGATGAATCCGAATCGCTGGCGTTGCTCAAGCGGATTTACAAGGATAAGGGGCTATCGGATACTCAGCCGACGTTCGGGGCGGCCAAATCCAAAATATCAAAGGCCAAAGACAAATTATTGACGCCATCGGAATATGCTTCGGCCGCGTCGGATTTTCTCGAAGAAAATGTGGCGAAAATTTATGATGAGTATCAAAAACGCTTGGCCAAAAATCAGGCCATGGATTTCGATGACCTCTTGATGAAGACGGTCGAACTTTTCGAAAAACGGCCGGATATTTTGAAGATATTTCATGATCGCTTTAAATATTTGATGGTAGATGAGTATCAAGATACCAATCATTGCCAGTATCGTTTGGTGAAATTACTGGCGTCGGCCAGCCATAATCTCTGTGTTGTCGGCGATGATGATCAATCGATCTACGCCTGGCGCGGGGCGGATATCAGCAATATTCTCGATTTCGAGAAGGATTATCCCGAATGCAAGGAGATCAAGCTCGAACAGAATTACCGTTCGACACAGATCATATTGGACGCCGCGGGCGAAGTGGTCTCGAAAAATCTCGGACGAAAAGCCAAGAAACTCTTCACCGAGAAAAAGGGCGGCGATAAGATAACATTGCTCCTATGCGGGGACGAGGTCAACGAGGGCGAGGCGATTGCCGAAAAAATCAGACTTGGCATTACATACGATAAGTCGCCGTCGGATTTCGCGATTTTGTATCGCACCAACGCCCAGTCGCGTGTGATCGAGGATTCGCTTCGTTACAAGGGGCTCCCTTACAAGATTGTCGGCGGTATCAGATTTTATGAACGAGCCGAGGTTAAGGATATTCTCGCCTATTTGCGCCTGCTGATCAATCCCGCCGATGATATCGCGCTATTGAGAATAATCAATATGCCCAAACGGGGCATCGGCAAGACCAGTATCGAAAAACTCGAAAGCCACGCGGCCAAGCAGGGAATGCCGTTGATGCAGGTTTTGTTGAAATCGATGAATGAGCTTGAGATCGGCGGCAAGGCGAAATTGGAGATACAGAAATTTATCGGCATTATGAATAATCTCTCGGAGAAATTGGAGAGCTCTGGAACCGCATGATATCGCCGCGCGCATAATCGAGGATATCAAATATTTGCGAATGCTCGAAGAAGAGGCCACGCCCGAGGCCGATGTTCGAGCCGACAACGTGCGCGAATTGGTGTCGGGTATCGAGGAGTATTGCGAACGGACCGAAGCGCCGACGTTGGCGGGGTTCCTCGAAGAGGTGGCGCTGATCAGCGATATCGATACATTGGATAGCGAGGCTCAGGCGGTGACATTGATGACGCTTCATTCGGCCAAGGGGCTGGAATTCGATTCGGTCTTCATGGCCGGAATGGAGGATGGCCTGTTTCCATTGAGACGGAATTACGGCGAGCCGGGCGATATGGAAGAGGAACGGCGGCTCTGCTATGTCGGTATCACGCGCGCCAAGAATAAGCTTTACATGGCGATGGCGGGATTCAGGCGGCGCTGGGGCGATTTCACCGGCGGGCCGTCGGAATTTTTGCAGGATATACCCGAAGAAATGCTCGAAGTGGAACGATTCAACTACTGGAATGATGTCTACAAACCCCAGCCGCGCGGGCAGTATGTAAAACCGCACGCCAAAACCAAGCCGCAAGCAGACGGAAGTAACATTCGAATCTGTCGTTAACGATATGTTAGCAATCGGCACGGCGGTGATGCATGATAAATTCGGTCATGGGATAGTGATGGCGCGCGAGGGCTCCGGCGATAATCTGATGGTAACAGTCCGTTTCGAACGAGCCGGCACCAAAAAGCTGATGGTCAAATACGCGAGCCTGGAGGTGCTGGGGAGGTAGGAGAAGCAACTGTAAGTCAGGAAGCAAATTAGATTTTACAGGCGAAAAACATGGGGCACGCTTATACGCGATATATGAATGATCCTGAAAACGCTTAAAAGAAAGGCGAAAATACTATGTTTAAGATTGAAAAAATCAAGACGATTCTGCTGGTATCGGCTATCGCTGTAATTCTTGTTCAACTGTTATTGGATAAGCCCTCAAGTGCACAATCAGGCGCAAGAGGAGAAATAGAAAGATATCAGCTTTTTCAGGGCCATTACAGTCACTTTGATGAAAACCTTCGAGTAAAGGTTAGCAATGATGAGGTTTTTAAGATTGATACCCAAACCGGCACGGTCTGGAAGTTTCATTCCAATCTTAACAAAAGCGGAGAACTTGAAACGGGATGGCTTCCAACAGTGCTACCTTAATTAAGTAATTAATTACTCGTGAAGTCGGATGCCCTCATCCGATAAAATTTAGCCCGCATTTTTTGACAGGCCGGGGAACAAACAGCACGCAAAAAAAGAGCCCGACCTAATAAATATTACGATAATCACCAATCAGGTTAAGTCCGTTATTTTATGAGGAATAGGTGAATCGTAGATTTTAGGAGCGTTGTCTACTAAATTCGGGCATTAGATAATATTTTAAATTGCCAAACTTAGTATGGTAAGGCAATACTATGATAATCCTGAAAAGCTCGTATTAACGTCCCCGTTTCTTGGGTGGTGGAACATATATTTTTTCCTTCTCGGTTGTTGTGAAGATGTTCTTCTGCATATTTTTTTGTTGTAATCTCCCCATTATCTGATCGACGGTATATTGTCCGATTGGGCTTTGGCTTTGTCAATTTTATCACCTCCTCAAATTAATTAAATTAATGATTGCTTCACTCAAATGCATGCCGATACTCCATGATTATAGGAAACATTTCCAGAACTGTCAAGAAATGTTGTAATACATTATTAGACATTAAAATAAAACCGTTGATAATACTTTAAAATAGCTGCATAATGCAATCATAGCAAAACGAAATAGTGTTTCTTGCGGTGTCGGTTGCTCTTATCCGACAAAATTTACTCCCGCTTTTTTCAAGTCAGGTGGTAGAACGGTACCAAATTAATCCTTAACACAACGAACCGAGAAACCGTCTTGCATAGTTGTAGTGTTATGCCGGAAGACTTCTGAATTATGTAACTCAGACTACGGTACCATGCGTCGTTACTATCGTTCTCCGTAGAAGACCAAAAGTAGGCGTAGTTACCCATATCGTACATAAGTCCCATTGCTGCTACGGTAGCCGCCGGGCAACGCGGAAAAACCGCTTTCGTTGGTGGCTCCAGTATTGGGGCTGCTCCAATGTGTGGTTCCGTTTCTTTCATCTTCCCGCCTGCAACTGCATTGCCGCCAAGATAATCAACTAATGTCTGCCACTCAGCATCACTCGGCACATGCCAGCCTGCTGGCGCTATATTGCGGCTGTCATTTACGGCATACCAGTTATACAGTCTGCCATAAATAGCAACATTGGGCAGTATCGTTATTATAGTTGCAATATGCTCCTGTAGTAAGACCTTCCCATGCGGTATTGTCGGTTACATTGGGTATGGCATCGCCATTGCGGTAATGAGTTACTTTCAGATTCTCTGCCATCCACCATTGATTACCTATCTTTACCGTTTGATAAATATTGCCGTCTATATCCGTTACTGTTCCCATTGAATCAGTCGTTGTGAATGATGAAGTATTGCCATAACCAGTGCCGTTGCTATTAGTGGCATAAGCCCTGACATAATAAGCAGTGCTGTCTGTCAATCCTGTTATGGAACTGGTAAAACTGCCTGCTCCGGTACCATCAGTAGTTTTGCTATCGGCCACAGTAGGTGTCAGATTTGTACTCCAGCATACGCCGCGAGCGGTTACGGTTGCCCCGCCATCCGATGTAATATTCCCGCCGCACTGGGCTGCCGCGTGCGTTACTCCCGTGACTTCGGCCGTACTTAATACAGGCACCGGCGCAGAAGACAAAGTCGAAAACGATATAGAGTCGCCATAGCTGGTGCCAATTTCATTGGTAGCATAGGCCCTGACGTAATAAAGAGTATTGGCAGACAAACCGGCGATGGAACTAACAAAACTTCCTACGCCCGCGCCGTCAATTGTAAGGCTATCAGCTATTGTCGGTGTCGGGTTTGTACTCCAGCAGACTCCCCGTGAGGTTACAGTTCTACGGCCATCGGAAGTAATAGTGCCGCCGCATTCTGCCGTAGATTGTGTAATTGCACTGACGGCAGCGGTTGTCAAGCTTGGTGGCCCCGGCATATTGGGATCGGTTGGCTCGTCCTTTGAGCATGAGAAGACCAAAAGCAAAATACATATCGCCAAAGCTGATAAGATGATTTTGTTTGATTTGTTGCGCATTATCGAGCTCCTTGATTCGTTATTTGAGCGTAGCCGGTAATTTTTTACTGACGACAATTCGACCTATCATGGAAAAATCACTTCACATCCAACAATTAATCTCAAGATAATCATTTTATCATGGACGTCAATAAATATTTTGCGGTTCGGGTCGGCGCGCGAGTGTACCGGGACATGGGTAACACGGTGTATCATGACATCCTTTACACATTGGGTGGCAGCTGTCCACAGCTGCCCCTTCGATTCGGATTCTATTGGGGCAGTCAAGGATGCCTGCCGCCCAGTCAAATGCCCTCATTCCGACACAAGCAGCAGTAGGTCAGGTCGCCTGCGACCTGACGAGGAATCAAGACGTCATTTCCCACGGGAAATGACCTACAAATCTATGCAAGTTTGGCAGGAGTCTTCGACTCCTGCCCTACGTCTGGAGTTTTCTGTCGGGTCGGGGGATCCGGCAGCACGCGCAAATTCTACGGTGATGCAGTAAGGAAAGTGTTGCCCGTGGCGCGCTGAAAAAGTTAGTTTTGCCCTTGACTTTTATAATATAAAAAGTTATATAAATTTGCAAGCTATTGTTTTCAATCTTGTCTAGTCGGGATATTCTTTTGGGGATAACTTAAATCCTAAACGTATTGGGTAAGGCAATAATTAGTGTGCAAAATCCTGGAAAATAGCTTAAATCAATGCTTGGATTCGATGGCGAAGGCTTTTATAAAGATATAAATGAGTGATTAATATTATTCTTGATAAGAAATAATTAAAATTCACAAAGGATGAATTATGAAGAAAATGTTCATAACGTTTTTGATTGTTTTAGGTCCAATAAGTGAAATATCTCTCTGTCAGAACTTGGGATCATTGCAGATTGTTATGAATGCACTCGGATATTCAATTAATGCCAACAACGATATTATGAGTGGTGAATTGTTTTTTCAAATTAATCAGAGTAATGCAACTATCATAAACCAATATAGTTCACTTAGCAGAGGCACAGCCTTTGGGTGGTATGACGGCACAAGCATGGAAAATTGGTTAATTGGAGGAATCCTTACTGGACTTCAACCATCAGCTTACCTACCTGACCTTGACGGAGTTTTCGGATTTAATATATGGACAAACTACAACGGGCAGGAAAGACCAGAGATGGATGAGCATTGGTATTCAGAACGAGCGCTAAATCGCGATGGAGCTGATCACCTTTATGTATATCGCACGGAAGTAAATGGGCAGTATGTTCCCAATTCGTATATTCTGGCTTGGGAAGATTGGGCATATGGTGATTGGGATTATGAAGACATGGTGGTTAGAGTTGATGGCGTGCAGGCTGTCGATGACAATGGTCTCCCTATCGATCCTATTCCGGGTCCAGTCCCTGAACCGTCCACGTTGCTCTTGTTTGGAGCAGGGCTTTCGGCATTTGTAATTCGATTCAGAAGAAATGGGCCTAAAGGCAATAAGGATTAACTTCATAACAATGAGTGGTGTCGGATGCCCTCATACGACACAAATAGCCGTAGGTCCGGTCGCCTGCGACCTGACATGCAAGATGTCATTTCCCAGGGGAAATGACCTACAAAATATGTTGTCGGGTTTCTCATCCGGCAGCTGCCGGATGAGAAACCCGACCTACTTCGGGTGTTTTCTGTAGGGGTCGGGGGACCCGGCAGCACCGGTTATATTTTCGGATTATAATAATTATCTAAAAATACTTATGTTCTTTGGCAAATCGTTCGAGCTCCTCGCGGAATTGAGGCGCGGCGATACTGATAAGCAATTTGGCTCGTTCGCCGACAGCCCGGCCATGTAGATTCACTGCGCCGAATTCGGTGACCACCCAATGAACATCGGCACGCGTGGTTGTTACACCCGTGCCCTGCAGTAAGAATGGTGTAATACGCGAAATCGTGCCGTTCTTGGCGGTGGCCGGGAATGCGAATATCGGTTTGCCGCCTTTGGATTTTGCGGCCCCGCGAATAAAATCTACCTGCCCGCCAAAGCCAGAATAAAATGAGTATCCCAATGAATCGGCGAATATCTGGCCGGTGAGGTCAATTCCCAACGCCGAATTCACCGCCACCATGCGGTCATTCTGGGCGATCACGAACGGATTATTGGTGTATTTGCAAGGGTGTAATTCTATAAACGGATTCTCGTGACAGAAATCGAAAATCTTTCGTGTACCGAGCGTGAATGCCGCCACGATCTTGCCCGGATGAAGCGTCTTCTTCGAGTTATTGATTACGCCGCTCTCAACCAATGGTATGATGCCATCGGAAAACATCTCGCTATGAATCCCCATATCGCGCCGATCCTGCAAGGCCACCAGGAAAGCGTCAGGTATCGCGCCGATTCCCAGCTGAAGCGTAGAGCCATCCTCGATAATATCAGCGATCGATTGGCCGATTTTCATCGAGATTTCATCGGGAGTCCCCTGGGGCATTTCAAGCAGGGGAGAGCTATGCTCGACAACATGTGTCAATTTACTGACATGAATAAAACAATCGCCATGCACTCGCGGCATCTCAGTATTGACCTGAGCGATGACTGTTTTCGCGACCTGCGCGGCCGCCATTGTGATATCAATACCAACCCCGAATGAGCAAAAGCCATGCTCGTCAGGCGGACTAACCTGAATCAAGGCGACATCGATCGGCAACTGACCGGAGAGAAATAGATCCTCGATCTCATGCAGGAAAATATGCATCTGATCGGCCCGGCCTTCGTTGATTGCCTGACGGACATTCGCGCCCGTAAAAAACGAACGATGTCTGAAGTGGCCCTCGCAGCCGGGATCGGTATATCCCGCCTTGCCCTGAGTCAGGACATGGCAGACCTCGACATTCTCGAGCTCATTTTTGCGGGCGACCATAGCCTCAACCAGATACTGCGGAGTACAGCATCCGGGATGGATATAAACCCTGTCGCCTGATTTTATTTTTTTGACAGCTACTTCAGCGGTTGTCCGTTTTCGCTCGTAAGAATCTATCCAATTCACTACCCCTACCTCCCCGTCAATATTTCTGAAAGGGGCCTGAATTTCATGCCAAACCGTTTGGCAACCGAGGCGTGAGTTAATTCGCCCTTGTAAGTATAAACCCCTTTGGCAAGTCCTTTATCTTTAGTTAAAGCGTTATCCAAACCAATATCCGCGATTTGTTTTATATATGGTAATACAGCATTAGCTAAGGCATAAGTAGCGGTTCGGCCTACATTCGATGGCATATTCGGGACACAGAAATGAGTCACGCCATGCACCACATAAGTCGGGCCCGCCCAGCTTGTCGGCCGCGAAGTCTCGAAGCATCCGCCCTGGTCAATCGAAATATCCAATATGACCGAGCCGGGCTTCATCTTGCCGACAAGTTGTTCGGTTATCAGCTTCGGCGTTTCTTCGCCATGAATCAGGATCGCCCCGATTACAACATCGGCTATCGGAATTACTCGTTCGAGGTTATACTGATATGGCAAATATGTGATGAGCTGTTTTGAGAAAAGGTCGTTGGCGCTGCGAAGCCGTTCGAGGCTGTTATCCATAAGGATAACATTACAGCCAAGTCCCTTGGCAATCCTGACTGCATTAATACCGACTGTTCCCGCGCCTAAGACAACGACAATAGCAGGTGGTATTCCGGCTCCTCCACCAAGGAGAATACCCCGTCCGCCGCCGATATTCGATAAATAATAGCTGGCAATCGGCAATGCCATCTGTCCCGCTAGTTCGGACATCGGTGTCAGAACAGGCAAGCTGCCATATTGATCTTCGATAACTTCGAATCCGATCGCGGTAATTCTTTTTTCGATTAGTACATTTATGACATCCGCGTGTGTCGAGACAAGATGCAGGGCCGACATTATGATTTGATCGTCATTGAGCAGATTATATTCATCGAGTGTCGGAGGGAAAACTTTCAGAAGAATGTCGCATCGTTTGAACGCTTCATCCTTGGAAAAGACTATTTTGCCGCCGGCATCGCTATATCTGGAATCCGAAAAGCCCGCGCCCTTACCGGCGCCGCTCTGAATGTAAACATGATGGCCGGCGCGCGCGAGCAGATTAACTGCCGCCGGTGTCAGCGCCGCGCGATTTTCAAGATGGTGTTCTTCTCTGGCAATACTTATATTCATAATATTACCCCGCGATTATTGATTCTCTTATCATCAACCAAATCATCATTCTCTTAATCCAAGTAATGCCATCGACGGCCCTATAAGCAAAATACCATCGTGGATGGTGAGTAGCAAGTTTTTTTAAAAATTGGTTATCGATAATGGAATTTGCTGTCTTTCCTGATTCCGGATACTGTTCTATAATATTCTCATTGATCGAAAACTGAACTTAATTTTTGCAAAATGGGATATTTGCGGCCAATCGTCGACCGCGGCAACGCGTTGGTAGATAAGGCGTTATGCAACGTTTTTCATTTTGCAACGATTTGGCACGATTATTTCATGTATCCTGGTTGAATCGTCGAAATGTGAGGCATAAAATGAAAGCAGTAGAAATGTTCGCTGAATTATTAAGATTTAATGTTGGTTATGTCGGGAAGTTGGTGGAAGGGCTGGCCCCTGAGGCGTATTTTACACGGCCTGAAAACCGCGGAAATCCATTGATATGGATATTGGGGCATATAGTGTTAAACCGCGGGGAGATTATCGAAATCTTAGGAGGTGATCCACGAACCGGGGATTTGGGAGATTTATTCGCGAGGGGCACTCGTCCCGAGAATAACCCGTCGCATTATCCCGATCCTTCGCAGCTCATTGCTCGCTTAGCCAAAATGTCTGGAATCACTGATAGCTTCTTGCTTCGAAATGCGGGAGAAATTTTGGATAGACCAAGCTGGGGTCAGTTTAAAACAATAGGACAGAATTTAGCTTATAGCTACATGCATGAAACTCATCATATAGGCCAGATGACATACATTGCTAACCTGCCGTCGGTCAAATCTCAGAAGAAAAACTCCACAGTATATGGCCGACATGAAAAGAAAAATTCCACAGGCAAGATTATCTTAGACAGTTTGAAATCAGCATTCTCTTAGGATTTACACCGAAGAAAATATCGGCCCGCCCAAATCAAGCCGGAGCTCCCCGCTTCGGCTTTGATTTTTTTATATTCAAATTTTGAAATTAATTATTCAACGATGGGTCTTAATTAATCTGGAAGCTACGGCTACTATCAGATAGGCCGCGCCAGCCAGGACAATGATTGTGGCTCCGGCAGGTAAATTTGGGCTGTAGCTGAGCCCCAGGCCTAATGTCGTAAAAAAGGCGCTGAGAATAGTCGACACGACCATCATCTGACGGAGCGTCTTGGAGAAATGACCGGCAATCGCCGCCGGCAATGTCAACAACGCTATAACCATGACTATTCCCACGACAGTCACGAGTAATACCACTGTTAACGCTGTCAGGCATAAGAGCAGAAGATAGAAAAATTCTACATTGACGCCGCGCAGACGGGCGAACTCTTCATCGAAGCAAACCGCCAATAACTGGTTGTAAAAGAATATTCCAACAAGCACTACTAAAGCGTCGAGGCCGATAATCAGCCAGAGATCGCTTGATGTCACCATGAGAATATTGCCAAAGAGATAACTCATGAGGTCTTGATTATATCCGGGTGTCTTAGATATAAAGAGAATTCCAACCGCCATACCGATCGCCCAGAGAGCCCCGATAACCGTATCTTCCCGCTGTCTGGCGCGCATGCTGACCATACCGATAATTATTGCCGCCAAAAGAGCCGACACAATCGCGCCATGCAGGGGAGTCAGCTTTTCCCAGCCATAGACAACATTCAGGTAGCGCGCCGCGCCCATGCCGCCGAGAATAAAATGAGATATGCCGCCAGCGACATAGGTTATTCTGCGGGTGACAACATAGCTTCCCACCACGCCGCAGGCGATACTGGCCAGAAGCCCGGTTAACAGCGCATACTGGATAAATGAATAATTATGTAGGGCACTGAAAAACTCAGCCACTCTCATGCCCTCCCTCGGCACAGCGATGGTCGTGACGCACCAGACGGACATCGCTGCCGTATAGCTGATAGATCATCTCGCCGGTAATCTCGCTGGTGGGATGAACAACCACCTCACGATTAACACAGACTACTCTATTCACAAATGTCGAAACAAAGCCAATATCATGAGTTACCAAAACTACCGTCAAACGTTGTGTGAGCATTTTCAAAAGCGCGTAGAATTCTTCCTGAATTGCGACATCCATTCCAGCGGCAGGCTCATCAAGCAGCAGGATTTCAGGATCGGTCACGAGCGCGCGGGCGACCAAAACTCGTTGCCTTTGGCCCCCGGAGAGCTCCGAGAATGGCCGCGTCACTAATTCGGAAAGGCCAACTTCATGTAGAGCGTCGATAGCGGCGGACTTATCTGATTTCTTAAATGGCCCCAATCCGCCCGGTCTTCCAAGCCGTCCCATTAGGACAACATCATTTACTCTTACGGGGAATTGCCTGTCGAATTGAAAACTTTGCGGCACATAACCGATTTTTGAATGTGCCTGTTCCGGAGATAATCCGAGAATTTTTATCGTACCCTTATTGGGTCTAAGCAAGCCAAGCATGATTTTTAGAAGAGTAGTCTTACCGCCGCCATTGGGACCGAGAATACTTGCAAAATCATTTCTGTCAATGGCGAGATTGACATTCTCTAAAATCAAACTGCCATTGTAGGCGAATGATAGATTTTCTATTTTGATTACTTCGTTATTTTCCATTAGAATGCTTCTCTTGTGATAGGCCTTTTTCGAGTTTATCGGCGATATCTTCCAAATTTTTCAAATAATCTTTCGCGAGATCATTGATAGGTATTACGGTTCCACCGATATCATTGGCAATAGCCTCGGCACCTTTCGATGAAAACTGCGCCTGGACGAATATAACTTTCACGCCCGCGGCTTTGGCCTTAGTTATCAATTCCGCCACTTGCTTCGCGCTAGGTTCTTTACCATCGATTTCTACCGGCACTTGCTTCAATCCGTAGGAGTCGCCAAAATATCCGAATGCTGGATGATAGACAAAAAACTGATTTCCCTTAAATGGCGCCAGAATCCTGGCAATGCGTTCGCTGATTTTAACGAGATCGGTTTGAAATGATTTCATATTGCTATCGAAAAAGCCGGCCGAATCCGGATATATTTTCTTTAGAGCATTGCAGATATTTTGAGCTTCAATTATGGCGTTGGATGGCGAAAGCCAGGTATGAGGATCGGGCTCGCCGGCCTTTTCATCCGAATCGGTTTCATCAGAAGATGTATAGCGAATCTTTGCCCCTTCGTGAATATCCACGATGGGGATTTCGCGCATGGCCTTGATTCGTTCAACAAGTTGGATTTCCATAGGTACCCCGATAGTGAAATATATATCGGCTTCGGCGATTCGGGCGATTTGTTGTGGAGTTGGTTCGTAGGTATGCGGAGACTGGCCCGGGCCGACTAATACGGAGACATCGACCAAGGCTCCGCCGACTCGCTCGACAAAGTATGCTTGCGGCAAAATACTGACAACGACTTTAACTTTAGGTTGAGTCGCTAGAGAATTCGAAATTGAGAATACTGAAAAGATTGCCGCCAATAATATCGATATAGTGAAGTCTCTCGTACGGTACGTTTTCATTTCCGTTTTCCATTCGTTTTTTTGCGGGACGGCGGCTTGGAGCAGGCCAGATGGGTTTCATGGCAATCGGGGCATTGACGAAGCGTATGGTCCTCGGCGAATGTGTTCCAATGATCGATCTGCTTGGGAGTTAGAACTCCAGCCCCTCTGCATAATGGGCAGACGCCGTTGAGAGCCGAAAATACCGCCGCGCGAATAAATTTTGAACGGTTGGTTATTCCTTTCATGGCGCCCAGCGTGGCCTCATCGACCTTGAAAGTTATAATTTCGGTGTTTTTCTTTTTCATAACCACAATACCAGTATCGGCTAAATATTACTTTGTATTACTTTTATGTCAAGATGTTTCTATAATTAATTCTATAGATTGTATAATGCGATTAGCCAAATGTCGCCATTAGCGCTCCTGCGACCGCGAGAGTTACGCCGATTGCTCGGCGTATATTTAATTTTTCTTTGAGAAAAACTACTGCGAGGATAAACACAAATATACTGTTAGTTTGGTTCAGCGCCGCCGCGATCGAAGTCTGAGTAAATTTCATACCGGCCAGCCAAAATATCATTGATAAATATGCGCCGGTAAATGATCCGGCTATCGTGTAAGCCCATGATCGCGCACCCGATATAGAAGAAACGATTGTCTTCCGTTGAGGGTGAAAGAGCAATACGATTATGAGAAAGATAGCTCCTCCAATAAGACGAGTTTCTGTCACCCAGAGTAACGGAGAGCGATCAAGCAAAGGTTTTATTATTACAATGCCGACAGCATTTACAGCCATCGCCAGGATTCCCCAAATTAATCCCCAGAATGCTTTTCGTCTTTCAAGATGGCCGGATTTTTTTTGATATGTCGTTCCCAGGACAGCCATGACAATCAGAACAATTCCCATGATCTGCAAAAATGTCAGCGTATCATTAAGCCAGAAAACCGACATTGCCACTATAAACGGGCTATAAGTACAGCTAACAATTGATATTAGTTCCGCGCCAAGCATATTCAATGAAATAAAAAATAATGTATCCGAGACTCCGATTCCCAATGTACCGCTTAGCAATAATAATAGATAATCCTTGATGGGGGCCGAAAACGAAATATCCCGGGCGAAGATCCAGATAGTCGGAATAAGCAGAATAACTGCCAGGATATTTTTGAAAATATTCAAAGCGATCGGATGAACAGTCTCGCCGCTCTTTTTAAAAAATATAACAGCAAAACCCCAGACAATCGCCGCCATGAGCGCGAAGATTTCTCCCATATACGGTATTGGCGGATTCATAGTTTGCTGAAAGTAATCGATTGCCTCATCAATTTCAATATCTAAATAGATTCTCATTAATCAAAAATGCCTTGACGTAGAATACAAATCTGAATAGAATTATCCATGAAGGGTTATATGCCTGCAATTTGGACTTAAAAACATAAAAGGAGGCTGAATGAACAAGATTTTGGGGATGTTGTTGGTTGCGGTAATGCTTGTGCCGTTAATGGCATGGGCGGGTGAAAATTCGCAGACTCCAATAACATCTGTCGGCGTGCATATGAAGGGGCCGGAACGGCCGGGCAATCTTCCAGCGGTAATCGCACCGCCGGACAATCCGCAGACAACAGCGAAAATTCAATTAGGTAAACAATTATATTTTGACAACAGGCTTTCACAGGATGGCACAGTCGCCTGTGCCACATGTCATGATCCAGCTAAGGGCTGGTCAGATGCGGGGCCCACAAGTACAGGTATCCGTGGGCAAATTGGGGGAAGAAGAGCTCCACCAGTATCGAATGCCGCTCACAGCCCTCTGCAATTCTGGGATGGCAGAGCGCCAAGCCTTGAAGAACAAGCCAAGGGCCCGGTTCAGAATCCAATAGAAATGGGGAATACCCACGACGTAATGGTAAAGACACTCAATGATGTTCCGGGATATGTTCAGGAATTCAAGGATGTTTTCGGGACAACCCCGATCACAGTTGATCAGGTGGCTCAAGCTATTGCCGCCTACGAGAGAACTGTAGTGACCACTGATTCGCCATTCGATAGATATGTCCGCGGCGACCAGAATGCCTTAACCAAACAGGAAAAGATGGGTCTCGAAATTTTCAACGGCAAGGGACATTGCACTGCATGCCATTGGGGATCGTATTTCAGCGATGGCAGATTCCATAATTTGGGAGTGACTCAAACCGGTCCGAATAAAACCGATAATGGCCGTTACGATGTAACCAAAAATCCGGCCGATAAGGGAGCATTCAAGACCCCGACAGTAAGAGATGCCGCGCTACGGGCGCCTTATATGCATACCGGCGGTGAGAAAACCCTCGAGGATGTAGTCAATTTCTATAACAGGGGCGGTGGGGATAATAAAGAGACTCTCGATCCCTTGATGGTGCCGTTGGGGCTATCCAAATCAGAAGCTGCGGCGTTGGTAGCATTTCTGAAAGTTTCAATAACCAGTTTGAATCCCGAAATTCGAGATGCCAAACCTATTCCGCAATCCGAAATGCCGAAGTGAGGGAGGGGATATGAGAAAAACAATCATTCTATTATTAGTGACGGTTTTCGTTGGAATAACGTTGTTTATTCCCAAAACCGCACAATCGATACCCGCCTTCGCTCGTAAGAACGGGTTTAATTGCAATATGTGCCATGTGGCCTTCACCAAGCTCAATGATTTCGGGCAGAGATACCGCGATAATGGTTATCAGATTCCCGGACAAGAAGGCAATGAAAAGAATGTATTCGAAACCATGCCGCCAATTTCAATAAGAACATCGGTAGGACATACATTAAATAATGCGACACAAGAAACCACCAAAGAGACAACTTCTGGATTTCATTACTATGGATTTGATTTATTGGCGGCGGGTGTTCTGCATAAGAATGTGTCGTTTCTTATTGTCTATACTCCAAGAGTCGATGTGCCAACAATGGATTATTCAGCATCGCAAGCGGGATATAATCCGTCCCAGATTGGAGCTTTGGAATCGGCCAATATCGTATTCAGCAACATCTTCGAAGATAAGCTAAATTTGAGAATCGGACGATTCGAGCCAGCCTACCAGCAAATCAGTGCCAAACGTTCGCTCTATCTAATCCAGCCCTATGAGATTTACAATTTCAATTCGCCCAGCAGTCTAAATCCGTTCGGTTATTCAGGAAATCGATTCAGTTTTTCCGAAAATCAGTTTGGTGTGGAAGCCTCCAGCCATTTTAAGACGGGATTCAAATATGGCCTGGGAATTGTTAATGGCACTGGGGGGAATCCGGATAATAATACTTACAAGGATATCTACCTGAGCCTCTCGCAAACAATTGGCAAAGGCGACGGACAAAGCGCCGGACAACGAATAGGGATATTTGCCTATACCGGCTGGCAACCAATTCATTCGGCATATCTCAATCTTCCAAATATGGGAGATGATCATGGCACCGATAACCAGAGCTTCATGAGAATCGGCGGACATGTAAGCCTGAATTATGAATCATTCAATCTGACAACCCTCATCATGAACGGCAACGACAATAAGAAATTCAATGATTTAGACACTACCAAGGCGTACACATTTACCGGTGGATTTGTCCAGCTTGATTATAACGGATTGATGGACAATAGGCTTGTCCTTTCCGGGCTCTATAATTTTGTCACGCCACCATCATACGATAATGACAAAAAAATATCCGCGATCTCATTGCTCGCGCGATATTATCTCGGTGACTGGACCGCAGTCAATGTAGCATTGCATGCTGAATATACTCACCGTCAAACCGGTAAAGACAATCCGATCAAAGAAGATATTCTAACTACGCTGGTAGATTTCGATTTTTAAATCCGATTTCTATGTAATTGTTTTGAGGGGATGGGCTCGCTCATCCCCTTTTTATTTCGCCCACCCCCGCGCGGCATGCGTCTCCCGACTTTGTCGGGAGAAAGCATGTAAAAGGGAACGGAGCGATATACACTTTAGTGATTTTATAGTTGAATTGTTAGAAATTAATTGAATCGAAATTATTCGAAAATCCGCACGCCCTTTTACATGCTATTCCGCCGTAGGCGGAACGCATGCCGCGCGAGCTAAAGCCGCTTGAGCATCCGCATACCGTTGGCGCCATCGGAATAATAGCCGATCAATGGCTTGATTTCATGATAGCCATGCCGTTCGTAAACATGAATCGCTGGTTTATTGTCGACTCGTACTTCGAGGCTGATTTCATTGCACCCCAATGACAACGACAGCTCTTCGCTGGCTCTCAGAAGCTGGCCGCCGAGCCCCCTGCCGTGTGCCTGGGGATCGATTGCTATGGAATAGAGCCTGGCGCGCCTGGAATTCTTGCGCCAGAGCATGATGCTATATCCGCAGATATTGTTATTGTGAATTAGGATTAAAACAGTGGAATTGGCTTTGGTGATTAAATGACGGAATTGTTTTTTATCGAAACGGTCGTGTTCGAATCCGGCTTCTTCTATTCGGTATAATTCGTCGATGTCTTCAATTGTCGCTTGCCGGATAATGACAGATTCGGCCATCTGCCTAGCCCTTATCACCGACCAGGTAATGAATCAGCCTGTCATAGATATCCGGCGCCTTCTGATCTTCTTCGCCTTCGCCGATCGTAGGGTTATCATTGACCTCGATAACCGTGAAATCATCATCTACCTGTTTTAGGTCCACTCCATAAAGACCTGTGCCGATAGCGGCGGCGGCCTTAACAGCGATTTCAAGAAGATCGCGGGTTGGCCTTATCAATGCTAAAGCCCCTGACATCACCATGGATAGCGGTGCCATTGTGAGTGTAGGTCATTATCTTCCATCGACGTTTTGGAATTACATACTGGCAGATATAAAGCGGCTCACCGGCCAGTACACCGACACGCCAATCAAATTGCGAACGAATGAATTTTTGGGCAACGATCATATCCGCTCTTCGGAGAAATCGTTTGCCGACATTGACATATTCATCGGGGGTGCTTACTCTTTCGACATACATAGAAAAACTGCTGTTGGGCGCCTTCAGTACCAATGGAATTCCCAATTTATCAAGTAGCTCCGAACCTTTTTCATATGTTAAGTCCGATTCCTCGAGAAAAACCGTCTCCGGCATTGGGACATTGGCCTTAATAAGATGACGATACATGTTAACCTTGTCACAGCAGATGAAAATCGAATCAGGATCATCGATTACGCGGACACCCTGAAGCTGCGCTAACCTTGATGCAATATAAGATGTATTCAATGGGTCGGTTAGTGCCCTTATGAAGATTGCATCATAGTGAGGAATTTTGTACATATCGGGCCTGAATAAAACATCGAGCCTGTGCCCGTGACGGTGGGCGACCTGTCCTAGTTTCATCAATGCGCCCATCTCCTCGGAATTGGAGATGGTATATCGTTCTATGAAAACACCTATATTTGCCATTTTACATTCTCATTGATAAAAATTGCTTCACGCGGTGTCAGCTTCTTGACCGGTAATGGGTCCAATGAACTCAAAAGAAACTGGCCGTTTTCTAAGGCTATCAGACGAACCTTGACAATCGGAATTTTGAAAACGTCCCAGATCTGCTGAGAAATAGTTCTATATTTGGATGCCGCGCACCAGCCGAGAATCGAATGGAAATATACAACACGCGAATCCGGCGGAAGTTCCTGACAACAAATGGCATAAGTGAAGTTTCGTGTCAATGATTTCGCCGCCCGTTCCTGGTAGCTGGTCTTCAGCACAACACTATGACGCGACATGAATGGATTCATGGTGTCGATAATAACCGGCGGCTCGAAGTGACCATTGGTGACATAGAACTCGGGCACCGCTATATTATTCAATCGAGCCTTCTCCAGGGATAGCGGGGTGACATAGGCGTCGAGTATTTCCTTGCAGGTAGGATGAATATTCTTGTCCTGGTTTTCCATCTCCTGCGATAGATAGTAACCGGAGGTCAGATAATCATAATCGCCCGCAAGATTAACAAGACAGTCCTCGCTTTCGAGATGGGCAATCAAGTTGGGCTTTTTCTTTTGATCGATTGCTGTATCGATCAATGGTATCGGTTCAATGTTTTTCAACTCTAGTCCTTACTGCATTATATAGATAATAATATCTGAATTGACAAATCTATAACACAATCAAGCATCTTATCGCAATACTATCTATGGTTGGGTTGTAAATTAACCGATAAGCCGAACTGCCGGGTTCGGGTTCTGAATCGAGTTCGCTTTCAGAGGACTTCAGCTTCATACGTGAATAGTTATACGATAAAAATACTAGAAAGGCAAAAGTATTTTTACAATTTTAATAATTACAATGTCAAATTCCTACAAATTAGACCTATAATCATTTAGTCCATCTGGAAAATTTAATATCGAAGGTGATATTAATGAGCGTTTGTAGACAACGATTTTAAAAGTACTGGATTACAAGTCTATACAGGCCATAGGCATGAATGGAATGTATATGGATGCCTTGCTTATCGATAGAAATGGCAGTCAGGACACGATTCCGGTGCTGGCCCGTTTCCTTTTAAATAATTTACCCCGTAAGTAATATCGAATCCATTGAAACGACAATCGCCATTGGCATCGGCTTCGCTATACAGCAATTCGTTAGGAGAGCAATCCAACTGACAGGGGGGAGGCGCCTGAGACCCCTTAAAATAATTTATGGAATACTCGATATCAAGACTGTTGAATGCTCCGTCGTCATTGGCATCACCAGATACACCCGTGCAATTGCCGGTGAATCTCAGGACCGTCAGCGCATATCTATCGGCAAGATAAATATCATGGCCTGCCACATCTGTCATCATCGGCTGTCCGGGGGTGCAAAATTGATCAACGAAACTTGGATTCGATGGATCTGAGACGTCAACAGCTGTTAGGCAAATTCTATTGCTAAGAAACGCATAGTTTCCACTGATCGAGACATGCTGTGGATTTCCTGAATATGGCGTATAGCGTCCTTCAAAGGTCGGATTTGCTGGATCGGAAATGTCAACAATCTTAAGCCCATTTGCTTCATCCGCAATAAACACATAATTTCCGACAATTTCCATCGATGCTGGAGAATGCAAATCATAGCCCGCAACAAATTGTGGGTTTTCGAGATCAGAAATATCAACGACTTGCATACCGGCTGATGGATTTTCATTGGCATATCTGTATATTATAAAAGCATAATTTCCGACTAACTTCAAATCCATCGCCGTACCGGGGGTCGCATACGAGCCTATTGAAATCGGGGACGAGGGGTCTGTGATGTCAATGATTTCCATTCCGGTGAAGCTCGGACTATAGCAATCACCTTCTGAAAGGAACGCATAATTGCCTCTTATTGCCTGGCACATGGCACAGCCGAGAGGATAAAATGACGTGACAAGAGATGGATTGGTTGGGTCAGTTATATTTATTACCAAAAGATGTGAATAGTTTTTTATATAAGCATAACCTCCATTCACAAGGATATCGCCCCAAATATTATAAACGCTGAGTTGTCCTATTACATTCGGATGCGCCGGATCGGCGATATTCACTATGGACATGGCTTTATTTAGTTCTGCTACATAAAGAAGTGTATCTACAACTGTCAGGTTCCAAATTTCTCCCGGCGGCTGATACCCTCCAATTTGCTCGGGGTTCTGCGGATCGCTCTTATCAAATGCAATCACTCCAAATGGTTCATCGGCCACGAATGCATAATCACCTGAAACCGAAACTCCAAATGCGGCCGTAGTAATTCTCTCGGCCACCAATGTTGGACTTTCGGGATTTGAAATATCGATGACATCGAGTCCTCTCCAGAGATTTGCAATATAGGCATAAGACCCGGCAATCTCGATATTGCGTGGTGATCCAAATATGTCAAGTTCGCCTAATGAATTTGGATTATTGGGGTTGCTAATATCGAATATCTGGATGCCTCCATTCATGGTGCCCGCATCGCCTAACAAAACATATAATCGATCACCCTGAACTGCCAGATCAGAAACAAAATTCGATGCCTGAAATTGGGTTATTAAATCTGGATTAGCTGCATTTTGCACATTAATTATATTGACGCGATAATTTGGCTGGCTATTATCTGAGATATAAGCATAGCCATCTGCAGCTGCAACAATGGATGCGGAAATTTGATCGATATATCCGGTACGGTATGGAGAATATGGATTGCTGATATCAACTATTTCAAATTGATCCTGCGCCGCCAAATACGCATAAGCGCCGCTGGCACAAACATCCCTTACCGAAACATGCCCATTATATATCGATAGAAGTACAGTATTCTGAGGTGAATAGACATTGTAAATTCTCAAGCCGTCCGATGCCGCCACGAACGCATAGCTTCCCGAAACATCGATCGCGAGTGAATATCCGGGGATTGCGAATTTTCCAATGAGGGATGGATTGGCCGGATCTGAGATATCGAGTATGCCAAGTCCTTCGGTAAATTGACAATATGCGTAGTTTCCTGAAGCTTTTATTGCAGTAACATTCGACCATAGCGATGAATTAGAATATTCAAGGAATTGTCCGAATGTGTTTACAACAAAAATAACCAGAAGCAATAAGCCGAAAAACACAATTCTTATTGCCCTGACAATAGATTTATTTACGATTCTCATGGTCTATTTCTCCCATTTAAAGAATCCTTTATCAACAAGGAATTTTTTGATACCCGCAAATATAATAGCCAAGCCCTACTATTTAGGCAAGGTATTAATTAAAATCTACTTCCTGAGCACTGCCATAACCTGGTGTCTTTGCGTTTCGCGGGGTTACTGGCACATTGAATAATTCAACCGTTACCTTGTTGCGCCGCCGAATTTTTTTATCGTAAATTTGTATTTGTCATGATCAATTCGAGATTTACAAGCATTATCCCCGTATGCCTTGCGCTTATTGTCTTAACATGCACCCAGACAAAGCAGCCGCAAGGTGAAAAACCATCGAACTACCTTCCTTCGGAAATTGAAGGCAGCGAATTGAAAAGATCATCGGATATCAGAACCTTTAGCGCGGATTCGTTATGGGTATATATCGATGGCGGCGCGGAGGAGTTTCTTAAGTATAATTTTATCGAAGTCTCCACCGCTGACTACAAAGCCGACAAGGTCGAAATTGTCGCCGATATCTACTATTTTAAATCCGCCGCAGACGCTAAATCGTTATTCGCTACTGTGAAACCTGAGAATATCGATACCAGACCTGCAGGGGATGATGGATTTGTTTTGCCCGCAGATTGTGAATTTATCCGAAACCGATACTACATCAAGCTCGTGGGATTCGATGAATCGCCGCAAACCGCGAAAGCAATCGAAATTATAGCAAATGCTATAGATCAATTGATTCAGACCAAACAAAAGGCAAATTAAGATGAAAATACAATTTATCGGTGGCGCTCAAACCGTCACCGGGTCACAGCACCTTATCGCAATTAATGGTAAGACAATTCTCCTGGAATGCGGGTTGTTCCAGGGTCATCGCAAAGATACATTCGAGAAAAACCGAAATTTCCCATTCGATGTTACCAAAATTGACGCCATGCTACTCTCGCATGCCCATATTGACCACAGCGGCAATATCCCAAATCTCGTAAAGGCGGGATTCTCCGGGCCGATTTACGCAACTTCAGCAACGGTTGATCTCTGCCAATATCTCTTCAGAGACACTGCATATTTGCAGGAAAAGGATGCCGAATGGGTCAATAAAATCCGACGAAAACAGCATGAACCGTTAATCGAACCCCTATATACCATTGAAGACGCGGAAGCCGCCTTGTCGTCATTTGTAGGTATTCAGTACGATAAAAGTTTTACGATAACACCGGGCATATCGGTGACATTCCTGGATGCTGGACATATTTTGGGCTCATCGGGGATTCTTCTCGATATTAATGAAAAGGGCAAGAAATATCGTCTCGGTTTTTCAGGAGATATAGGCCGATTCAATATGCCGATACTGCGCGATCCCAACTATTTCTGGGATATCGATATTTTAATCATGGAAAGCACCTACGGTAATCGCAATCACAGCCATCTCACCGATGTCGAGGAAGAGCTTGCGGAAACTATAAGGGAAGTGGCAAGCGCCGGAGGCAAAGTAATAATTCCGGCGTTCGCGATCGGTAGAACCCAATTGCTGGTTTATATACTGCATAAGTTGTTTGATCAAAACCGCATTCCCGATATGCCGATTTTTGTCGATAGCCCGCTGGCCTGCAACGCTACGGATGTCTTCAGAATGCACCCCGAATGTTTCGATCGGGAAGCCTTCAGAATATTCCTGCAAAATCACGATGATCCCTTTGGATTTGGACGTTTGAAGTATATCCGGGACGTTGAGGAATCGAAAAATCTCAATGGGCTTACATATCCGCACATCATTATCGCCGGCTCGGGGATGGCGGAAGGCGGCCGAATCCTGCATCACCTAAAAAATAACATTGAAAACCACCGCAACCTGATTCTGCTTGTGGGATATGCCGCCCCCGATACCTTGGCGCGCAAAATTATGGACGGCGAAAAAATAGTGAAGATATTCGGCGAGGAATATCAGGTTCGATCCAAAGTAAAGACTATGGATGTTTTTAGCGCTCATGCCGATAAAGACGAATTGATTAATTATGTAAAGAACGTATCGCCGGATAGGTTAAAGAATATTTTCTTAGTCCATGGCGAACAGGATCAGGCGTTGCCCTTAAAAGACAATCTTAAATCCCGCGGATATGCATCGGTTGAATTCCCGGCACCCAACGAAATTTACTCATTATAGAAAAACAGCCAATAAAAAAAGCCCCCGTCATTGTGACGAGGGCTTTTATCTTAGAGAATGATCCTACGGTGCTGGATGATCATTCAAATAGTCAATAGCTGAAGTCAAGAGAGCCAATGAATATGGGTAGTTGTGAATGCCCTCGGAACGATCTTCCTGGATAAATTTCAGATTATAGATTGCTCCGGCTTTGCCGGCTTCAACCGTCTGAGTAATTACGCTGCCACTGCTGGTTAAGAGAGAGTCAGCGACAAGTAGTGTCTGTAACGAATCGGACAGGAATACGATGAAGCTCTGGCAATTTACCGTCGTATCCGCGCCATTCCAATTAACCGAAACGGTCATTTCGTCATAACTTGCAGCGCCTTCAGGCATGCTTTCATGGCATGCTACGCAATTGTCAGCAAGATTAATAGATTCGTCTGCCGCGTCAACCATGTTCCAGCTATGACCGCCGACCTTGTAACCTTCTTCAATCACTGCGCTGCCCATGTGGCATCCAATGCATGCATTGGTGATCGCAGCGGCGTGAGGGCTCGATGTCGGGTAAGTGACTCCGGCATATTCATAAGCATTAGTACCATTGATAAGGTCGCCCTGCGGGCCGTGATGCGGGCCCCAACGGCTGCTTGTGAGCGAAATGCTGTCGCCGGCATCAGCTATAACTGATACTGCCAAACGAGAATGATGGCAGCTGGCGCAAAGATTCGCCTCGCCGTGGTCAAATGTAGAACCATCGAGCAACGCGACCGCGGCTGTGGTCCTGAGGTCAAGATTGCCAGACTCATGCGGCATATGGCAGGTATGGCATCCGATAGCCGTGATATTGGCATATGGAGCGCTAGCGGTTCCGCCGGTATTTACCTGTTCAATAAAACCGGGCTGAGTATGGCATGCCGAGCAGCCAGAACGGTTGGTGTCGAATGTCAATCTGCCTGAACCGTGCAGTGAGTTCCGCCATTGAGCGTCGGCGGTCTCGATACGGCCGTCGCCGTTATGGCACATGAAACACGTTGTGTTTGCGTCATTGCTAGCCTGATTGACTACCTTCCGTTCGCATCCAGAAACCAAGAACAGCAAGATAGCCAGGGCCGCAGTGATTAGTAGAATCTTCTTCATAGATTCCCTCTCCTTCTTAGAATGAAAATCCCTTAATTAAGTTTATTTCAACTATGTTTGAAGTATAATATCTGTCGCTAACAAGAAAATCATCGAAATTGTAAACGTTGTAAATCGCTTCCAATTCAAAATCAGAGACCAGCCTGTATGTGCCGCTGAATCTGAGATTGAAATGCTCAATATCAAGATCGCGTTTGCTTCTATAATAAAGCGCGCCGAATCCGGGTGTTAATCTGCAAAATTCTTTTAATGTAATATCGCCGAATAATTCATGATCTGTGAATTTGAATTCGGATTCGATATTTTTATATTTTCCGGTGGCGTAGAAATAGCCGCCATTGAGATTAAACAGATCGCCAAATTTTACGGCGCATTGAGCACCAAAGCGATTGAAGTCGGCTTTGCTTCCGATATCATCATTCTTGCGTTGCTTGCCCTCGTACGACAATCCCAGCCAGGTGGCATCGGTATAACGGTATTTGGTCTGAACTTTGAATCGGGTGCGGTCTTCGTTGCCGACCAGTCTCGTGCCCTTCTTTACATCTTCGGCGCGCGAGCCGTAGTCTGCCCTCAATTCGCAACGGTTTTTGGTAACCCATCCGGAGAAATAATATGAATTGGATTTTAATTGCTTGTCGAAATCGTCGCGGATATCGTTCTGATAACCGACTGTCAAACCGGCGAGATTTGGCCAGACATGATTCAAATAAACCGTATTGGCGATATTGTCGGTCTTGACCATATCGCTATCGGAACCGGCGCGATTGAAGATGAAATTATAATTAACCGAAAAATGATGCGGCAAATTCAAAAGGCCACCGCCCCAAACTGTATTCGATTTGATCTTAAAGCCGCTGGCGGTGTATTTTGTCTCGAATGATTGGAATCCGCCGGACGCGATCAATCGATTATTCTTCAAAACCGGCATCAGAGCGTTAAGCCTTACATTCTGACGGTCCTGGTCTCTATCGGAAATCTTTTTATCTTTGTAATTTATTTTCAAATACTCGGCCTGGAACATGCCGCCATTGCAATTAATTCTGGCGCCGACATTGTAATTCTTTTGACTGTATTCCATCTGACGGGGAGCATCCGCGCCGAGATTGAATGAATCGTCGATTTTCCCCTTCAATCCAATCGATGAAAATCCGCCGAATATTCTCAGTCTCTTATTCAGATTTACCCAAAGATCGCTTCCAAATTGGTCGCGCTTGGTCGCATCCTTACCTTCGAAATCGTAAATCCTGCGATACTTGTTCAAGTTGGCGTTGAGGCCCCATAGGCCCGCTTTTTCGATACCGAGATTGAGATTGCGATTGTCGAGAGTGATATTTTTCAGGTCCGCGCGGAAAATCGTTCCCTTGCTGCACTGATATCTGAAATTTTCAAGAGAGAGCCCGATACCTTTATAATCATTGAATGTCGGCTGGCTCATTGCCAGATTTCCCTTATCGGAAAGATAAGTATAACCGAGTTTTAGGTCGCCGCTGCCACCAGCAAATACCAGACTTGTGGTAAAAATAGTCAGAATCGCGGCGATCAAGATTTTGTTAACCGTTTTCATCGCCCCTCCTTAATTGCCGAATATGTGACAGCCGGACTGGAAACAATCCGGGAAATACCTTGTTCCCAAATTGGGATCAAGGAGTTTTCTATTATCAAATGAACCGTGAATATCCGAATGACAATTTTGACATTCGAGCTTGCTGCCCAGACCGTCATGATTCGTGAAATGGCCGGGCGGAGTCGAATGGCATTGCTGACAAAGTCTTCTATCCGGCTCGTTCAACAAACGATCGTTATTAGAGCCGTGAGGTTGATGACATTCCGTGCAGCCGCCGCCATTGACCAGATGATTATTGACCACCGGATGCTCATACGGGAACGGTCCCGATTTGTCGGAATGGCAATTCTGGCAAGTCCAGTCGATGCCCACTGCCAATGTCTTGTCCTTTATGGACGAGAGAGCGTGACAGCTTGTGCAGCGAATATTGCCCGAATTTAGAGGATGAGCCGAACGGCGTTTGAATTCAAGCATGACATTAGTATGACACGACGCGCAATAATTATCATCGCCATCTTTTGTCAGCTTGGCCGTCTTGTTGCCGTGAATCGAATGGCAGGTAAGGCATGTGACATTGCCTCGGACATGAGGGTCTGTCGAAACCATCGCCTGCTGATGGGTTGTCACGTGACAACGGCCGCAGATTTCGGCCTGATCAGCCTGGCTGGCGTTGGATGGTTTCTTGATGTTCTCGGTTGACGGCCCTTCGAGATGCTTTTCCCATCCGTCATGGCATCCGATACATCCTACCGTTACTGGTGACTTTAGATCTGTGGCGGCGCCGATTTGGTGAGGCGTTCCGGCCAGAGATGTGACTTGCTCCGAATGACAATCGAAACAAGCCGCGGATTTCTCAATCATTTCCTGTCTGCTGTATTGCTTGGAAGACGCAGATGCCGCAAAGAAAATAGACAGGCATAGGATTGTGACCGCACCGATGACAAGTTTTAACGTTTTGTCCATTACGATTTAGTCCTTAAACTGGTATTTGTTATTATTTTCACAAACCTTAGGCACTTCAACTGTCGCTTTCCCCATATTTATAGAGATTATTAGTTTATCTTTGAGATTTTACCTTTGTTTAGAACCCCTCATCCCTCTTTAGCATCGCAGCGACTAATCCATTAATCGCATGCAATTCCCGTTTTTATGACCAAAGTCATAAATTGTCAATAACAATAATAGATTTCGACAACTTTTTTATAAACTTTATGGGGTTTTTCCATTTAGGGGGTAGTTTAATAGCTTTACAAACTAACAAGATGGACTTTAATCGTCCATTATTTTATCGAGTGATCAGCTCAGTCGGATTGTCTTTTAAGTACTACAGCAGTTTTCAGCCAGGAGTACCAATTGTCGAGACCATCTCCAGTGCGGCAGGATAACGATATTATATTAAGGTTGGCGTTGATCTGAAGCGCATTTTTAGAGACATTTTCCATGCTGAAATCGCAATAATCTATCAGGTCCGTTTTGTTAATAATCATTGTCGAAGAACGGCGAAACATTGATGGGTATTTCAGTGGCTTGTCATCGCCCTCGGTAACACTGATAAGCACCACTTTTTGATCTTCTCCCAGATCATAATTCGAGGGGCATACGAGATTGCCGACATTTTCAATAAATAGCAAGTCAATCTTATCTAATTCCATATCTTCTAATGCTTTTGAGATCATCCGGGCATCGAGATGACAAGCGCTTCCCGTGACAATCGCCCTGACAATCTTGCCGCCTGCCTTTTTCAGACGATTGGCGTCATTTTCGGTTTGGACATCTCCCGCGATAATGGCAATTCTTAAATCCTTATTCAATGCCTTTAAGGTTTTTTCCAATAAGCTTGTTTTCCCTGATCCGGGGGAGCTGACCAGATTTAAGGCTAATATTTTATTTTCATTGAGCCTTGCCCGAATTTGGGCGGCCAATCTGTCGTTTTCGGAAAGTATTTTTTTATCGAGAGGAATTAATTCAGACATTCAATTGCCTCAAGAACATCAAGTTCTCAATCTTTGGATTTTCCATTGGAGTAGACTTCATCTTCAATTTCGATACCGGTTATCTCAATTTCATTTCCCTGTAGAACCTTAATATTGCCGGAAGAGCATTTTGGACAGACAAATAGAAAATCGACAACTTCAAATTCATTCTTGCATTCCAGGCAGACAGCCTTGATCGGGACCGATACTATATTGAGATTAGCTCCCTGCAGGGGGGATTCTTTCGTAATGGTTTCAAAACCAAACTGCAAAGAATCTGGCACGATTTCAGTAAGTATGCCGATTCGGACATTAATCGATATGATTTTGGGGAAATGCCTTTTCTCCGCCTCTTCGAGGACGAATTTCACAATTGATTCCGCGATCGCCAATTCATGCATCAAATTTATGATAATCCGCAGAAAAGATACGGGCAAGGCAATTCTGGCATTTATCGGCGTACTAATCTCGCCATCAGACGCATAATCAGGGAATTCATATGCTGAGATAGTTTTTGCGAATTCGAGCCGGTGATGATATAATTAGCTCGTATGAAATTAATATGGAGCGATAAACAAGCAGGGATAAAATAAATGGCAAAGATTTTCGCGTTAACTGGAGTCGGCGGCTATATAGCCCCCAGACACTTAAAAGCAATCAAAGAAACAGGCAATAGATTAGTGGCGGCTGTCGATCCCAATGATTCCGTTGGAGTCCTGGATAGCTATTTTGATGATGTGCGTTTCTTCACTGAGTTCGAACGATTCGACAGACATATCGAAAAGCTAAGACGGCAAAACAAAGATCAAAAGATTGATTATGTGACCATCTGCTCGCCCAATTATCTTCACGATGCTCACGCCAGGTTCGCATTGAGGGTAGAGGCCGATGCCATTTGCGAGAAGCCGGTTGTGTTGAATCCCTGGAATATCGATGCCCTTCAGGAACTGGAGCGCGAAAGCGGCCATAGAATATTCACAATCCTTCAGTTGCGAGTCCATCCATCGTTGGTGGCTCTTCGTGAAAAGCTAAGGAAGGAAAAAAGCAGCCATAAAAAAGAGGTCGTGCTGACTTATATCACTTCCCGTGGCGCCTGGTATTTGGTTTCGTGGAAAGGTAAAATCGAAAGCTCGGGAGGACTGGCGACAAATATCGGGATTCATTTTTTCGATCTTTTAATCTGGTTTTTTGGCAAACCGCAAAAATGCGATGTACATTTTTCCGATTCTACTCATATCGGGGGTTTGCTTGAATTGGAGAATGCCAACGTGAAATGGTATCTTTCGATAGACAAATCAGATTTGCCTGCAGAAACAAAAGAAAACAATAAAAGAACCTACCGATCTATCACAATCGACGGCGAAGAAATAGAGTTTTCAGAGGGATTCACCGACCTGCATACTATCGTCTATAGAGAGACCTTGGCCGGTAGGGGCTTCGGGCTCGACGACGCCAGACCTTCGGTGATATTAGCCCACGACATCAGAGATGCCAAAATAATCGGAATAAATTCGGATGCCCATCCGCTGCTGCTGAACAAAAAATAATAGCGCTTTTGGGCGAGAGCGGAAATTAATTATTCTCAATCCGTCATCAATACCCGGATTTCTTGCCGGTTAATGTATCTAAGGTGATTTTTACTATCAGGATGTTTTTGATTTTTTCGTCTTTATACTGATAATTTTGATTTGAATAGTGGTTCATAATAATATCAAGCGCTGCTCTTTTTTCTTCGAGGTTATCAATAATTTCCGCCTTACCAAAACCAATAACGCTGCGATATTTGAAACTCCATTCGCAAGCGGTGTCAGTGACACTTAAATCGTGGTCGATATCGAATTCTACACAGACATTGCTATTTTGCCTGATGATATCGATTTTTCTCCCTTCGCGGGCACAGTGAAAAAATAGAATTTGATTTTTATAACCGAAATTTACCGGTACTATATATGGAATCTTGTTATCGCTCAGTGCCACGCGGCAAACGATGGCGCGCTTGATTATATCTTCTATTTCAATAAAATCTTTTATCGCCTTATCATTTCTTCTCACCGCTAAATCTCCATTTCCCCAAGTTCAGCATCCCGGAAGGCCCAGGATTCGTATTATATTAATAAATAATTTAGAGATAATCTAACTAAATGCGGATTTAGACTAATTTTCCGGCTCTGACTCTTTCGTCGAGTTGATAGGCGCCTTCCATGAGGATAGCGTCGTTGGAGAGATCATTATTGGGCTCGGGAATATTATCGGGCGTAATAGGTTCGACTACCCAGGCGCCATCAGACCACGCCATACCTTCGTAGATAGCCATTGGACCTTTCTTGTCATTAAGCTGGGCGAATACAATGCTACCTTTATTTAGATAAATTATAAGCTTATCATCACTGGAATCCTGGTTAATTACAGTTATCTTCACGGTCCGTCTTCCTGGGGCAAGCGCCTGGGTTAGATCGATCAGGTTCATATCCGAAAGCCGTCCTCTTGCCCCGACAACTTCATTATTGGCTGATTTCGGATCTATGCTCTGTCTGGCTTCTTCTTCGAGATGGGCCTGAATCTTTCGCATTTTGACAATCAGCAGATCATAATTGGCATCGTTGGAGATAACATCCTCGATTCCTTTTTCAAAAAGCGGCGCCAGCTTGGATGATTTAGATATATCCACGAGCAGGAATGTAGGGGTCTTTTTGTATTCGAGCCCCAAGCGAGCAAGCTCATCGATAGCATCGATTATTTTTTCAGGCTCACCCCTGAGACTTAGAATAATAATATCAGGCCGCGATCTATGATATAGCTCGGCGAATGCCTCCAGCGAATTTTCAGTGATATTGCGGAAGCCTTCATTCTTCAATCGCAATTCGAGCGGATATGATGCCTGGGGATCATTGGTATAAAGCATTATCTGGCCGACATTGCCGATTGTCTGAATATTCAAAATCTCTTCCTGAATCATCGAGATAAACGCTTCAACTACCTCGCTTAGGAATAATTTCCCCGAAAGGTCTCTGAGCCTCTTCTTGACAGCGTCAAACTTGTCGAGTGTCAGCCTTTGATCGAATGGTATATTTTCGCAGAAGAGGTCGACTATCGTAAGAATATTGCCGCCTAATATTTCCAGCGGAAGATTATGGGCATATTCCCCTTTGAGGTCCTTGTACATCGCTTTTAGAATTCCGATTACCGAAGGCGTATAATCCAATGATTCCAGGAGCTTGATAGAAAATCCAATTATGGCGTGGTAATCCTTGGGATCGATTTCTCTGTAATAATATTTGGCCAGATCGTGAATATAACCGGCATTGGTCACGGTCAGGCGATCCTTCAATGGAATACCGAGCTTGCGGCATAGCTTGTCAACATTTCGACCGACCATTCCGCTATGATTTTCGGGAAGACTGTCTTTTGAGGAGAGCATCGATGTAAAAAGATCGAGATTGCGCTTGAGGATATCCTCGGCTCCAGCGTAATCATCATCGCCCAATATCAATGACGATGTTGTCTTATATTTCTGAATTAGAGTCTGAGGCGAATTTCTGCGGATTCTATCGACCAGATTGTTGAAATCGCCCTCTAATGTGTCTCTTATCAATACGGCGCAAAATCTTTCTCGATCTACGTATTCGCCGGCTTTCTCAATGTTTTCGCAGATATGGACTTTATAGCTATCCCGTTCAAATATGGATTGCAGTAAAGAGGCATTGTATTCTTCGTCGGTAATAATCAAAATTGATTTTGATGATCCTGCTTTATCGGGTGCCTGTATTTGTTTGTTTGGAACCGGCTTACCGCTTGTCTCGACAACAACTTCGGGTATATCTATAAGCAAATTGTCATCGAGTTTGGTTTTTCGTCCAAGGTAGTATTTTTCGATAGCTGTCTCGATTGCAAGTTCGGCGGCCACATAAAATTTAACCTTTTTGCCGGGCGCCATGAAGCTCACTTCGTTGATTACATTCGGATCCGATGGGTCAATACAGGCCACTTTGAGGATATTGGCCTTGGCGTCATATTCGAATGGAATGATCTTTCGCGAAGTCACCAATCGCGGATGAATCAGTTTAATGACCGAATCCGGAATTTCAATTTCGGAAAGCACGATACCTTCGCATTCGAATTGAATTGAAAGCGCTTTGACCAGGGTTGGCTCGTCGATATAGCGATGATAGAGAAGCTGGGAGCCGAATTTGCCGCCATGGGCTTTTTGACGAAGCAGCGCCTCCGCGACTTGATTTTTATCAATAAATCCCTCACGCATGAGGATTTCGTCGAGTCGTATTTTTCTGGTGTTCGCTCCCATTAGACTTTCACAAACTCCTGAGAAGTTCGGCTCGTTTTGTATGAATTGAAGGTCGCCGGATCGATAGCGACTCGCATGGCTTCGTCGGGGGTTATTGTCCCATTGTCAATAAGCTCTCGTAGATGATTATCGAGTAGCTGCATTCCCAATTTTTTCCCGGTTTGTATCGCCGTTGGTATTTGATGGGTCTTGGCTTCTCTTATGAGATTAGAGAGGGAAGCCGCTCTCGTTAGAAGCTCAAACGCTACAGTTCGCCCGGAATTATCGGCTTTTCTGACGAGCTGTTGTGAAATGACTCCGATAATTGAATCGGCCAGCATTATTCGTATCTGCTGCTGCTGCACCGAAGGGAAAACATCGATAATGCGATCTATCGTGCTCGCCGCAGTCCGCGTGTGCAAGGTTCCCAGCACCAAAAGCCCGACTTCGGCCGCTGTTATAGCCAATGAAATAGTCTCGGTATCTCTCATTTCTCCCACGAGGATGACATCGGGATCTTCACGCAACGCGGCCCTAAGAGCCAATGGGAACGATTCCGAATGAAATCCAATCTGACGCTGTGAGATAAGAGAATTTTTGTTTACATGCACATATTCGATAGGGTCTTCCAATGTAATAATATGTTTCGAGAATTTAGTATTGATATGATCGACCATTGAAGCAAGGGTGGTGGTTTTGCCTGAATTGGTAGGTCCGGTGATTAGTACGATACCGGATTTATATTCAGCCAGTTTAGTAACTGCCTCGCTGAATCCAAGCGTGGATAGGTCATAAAGCTGATCTGGAATCAAACGAATGGCGGCCCCAATTCCAGAATATGTCTGGTATATATTGACCCTGAATCGCGCTAAAGCATCGATCCCGTAAGCGAAATCCAGATCGCCGCATCTCTCAAAATTGCGTATCTGATTATCTGAAAGGATTTCGTATATAAGCTGCTTGATAGAATCGCTTGTGAGTGTTTTGGTATGGGTTTTTTCCAATTCGCCATTTTTCCTGATTACAGGAACACTGCCGACCATTAGATGCAAATCGGAAGCGCTGGCATCCTTAACGATTTTTAGGAGCTGATCTATCTTAGCCATAGTTTTGTTTTAAAGACAGTACCGCCTTTATTCTTTTTATCGGAAGGTTTGCTGGAATTTGAATTAAATTGTGCGAGATATTTTTTAAAATAAATAAAACAGGTGAAATTGGGGGAATTTCGCGTGAATTAGCACGTAGGTAATCTCTGTTTGTCTTTTCTCCTTAATTATGCGCCAATAATTTTTAAGGCTGTTTCACTTTATAGCGCTTTTAGCTAATGCTATTATAAGAAAATTATTATTGACTATAATCTGTCGATTCTATGACTGGATTGAAAAATAGCAGATTGTGAATAATATCACAATAACGCTAACAGAAATTATTATCATAAAGCAGTTTGATTCTAAGTAAATTTGAAAAACAATACAAATGAGAGGTGCGAAAAGAGCCAGATAATATTGATCGAGACTTTCTCAGGTAATCCTCTTTTATGGCCGGGGGGCTGATTTGCATTCGAGGAATATTGGAGGGACTTGCCTTTTACTAACGTGCGAGCATTTGGATAGTCTTTTCTAATAAACATCACATCAATCCCTGGAGGAAGCAATGTTAAATAGACTCAAACTGGGCCCAAAGCTTATTGGCGGCTTTATATTAGTTGCGCTTATAGTCGTAACCATAGGTGCTTTGGGAATCGGGGAAATGAATAAGATAGCGGCCAATGATACGAAGATGTATGACGATGTGACCGTACCGATATCAGACCTGGTTGAAATAGGCACATGGTTCAATCGAGTTCGAGTCAATATCCGCGATATTCTTCGAGCCAACGATCCGGAGGTCGTCAAGAAGAAGGCCGCGAGAATCGAATGGCTGAACTGCCCCGCGCTGAAGGCGATTGCGGATTTTGAAAAAAGAATAAACAGTGAGGATTTGAAAAAGGCGTATGATGTATTTGCAGCGGCGAAGAAGGAATTTGACGGTCAGCTAATTACATTGAAAAATCTAAAATTGCAGAACAGAGACGCCGAGGCCTGGGCGTTATTGGATGGGGCTTCTCAGGCGACCACAGTAATTTGCAATGACGCGATTGATAAGATGGTGGAATTGAAAATCAATGAGGCAAGCGCGACAGCTTCCAGCAATAAAGCCGGTGCGGCACGAGCTACCTATATTTCATTAATCGTCATCGGTATTGGAGTTTTGGTTGCGCTCGGACTTGGAATCTGGCTTACGAAATCAATTACAATGCCATTATCAAAAGTCGTGGACAAAATGCATGAATTAGCAGAGGATTTACAAACAAATATGACTTCAACTATGACCAAGATAGCACACGGCGATCTATCGATAAATTCCGATGCCATCCATCGCGATTCTAATAATAGATTAAATCTTTCAAGACAGGATGAAATCGGAATTTTGGCAAACACAATGGACAGAGTAGCCGATGCACGGGATCAAATGGGACCCGCCTTCATTGAAATGACCGATTCATTGCGCGGATTAGTGTCCGAATCCGGGATGCTTTCCCGTGCAGCCGTTGAGGGCAAGCTACAGACTCGCGGCGATGCCGGTAAGTTTAAGGGCAGTTACGCTGAAATAATCAGCGGAGTAAATGAGACTCTTGATGCTGTAATAATGCCGGTGAACGAAGCAGTCGCGGTCCTTGAGGAAATGTCGAAGGGTGATCTTTCGGGAGGTATGACCGGCGAATATAAGGGCAATCATGCAATCATGAAAAATGCTATCAATAGCACATTGGCATCTTTAAATGATACGCTAGGTCAAATCGCGCAGTCAGTGGACCAGATAGCTTCCGGCTCAGAACAAGTATCGGATTCGAGCCAGGCGCTATCGCAAGGAGCGACCGAGCAGGCTAGCTCAATAGAGGAAGTAACATCATCGATGACCGAGATGACATCGCAAACCAAACAGAACGCAGAGAATGCTACTCAGGCGAATCAATTGGCATCATCGGCACGAGACAATGCCGGCAAGGGTAATGAGCGGATGAGAGAGATGTTATCGGCAATGAAGGAGATCAACGAGTCTTCAGGTCAAATATCGAAGATTATCAAGGTTATTGATGAGATAGCATTCCAGACCAATCTGCTGGCCCTGAACGCGGCAGTTGAAGCGGCCCGTGCGGGAGTACATGGTAAGGGATTCGCGGTGGTGGCGGAAGAAGTCAGGAATCTGGCTCAACGTTCAGCGAAAGCAGCTAAAGAGACCACCGAATTAATCGAGGGTTCTGTAAAGAAAGTCGAGAACGGCACCGATATCGCCAACGCCACTGCCAAGGCGTTGGAAGAAATAGTAGGCGGAGTGACCAAGGTGACGGACCTGGTGGGCGAGATAGCCAGCGCATCCAATGAGCAAGCCCAAGGTATAGAGCAGGTGAATACCGGGTTAGGCCAGATCGATCAGGTAACTCAATCCAACACAGCCAGCGCGGAAGAAAGCGCCTCTGCGGCCGAGGAGTTGTCGGGGCAGGCGGCCCAGCTCAAAGCAGATGCTTTCGAAATTCGCACTTAAGAATGTGAATTCGTCAACGAACCAATCTAAAAATCGGCCATCGGAAGACCCACGGTCCAAAACCAATTCCATGACCGGCGCACCCGCGAATTGGGGATTGCAAAACAAAACTCGTTCGTCAGCCAAGACTCAGGCAGCAGCGACAATCGCGCTCGATGACACAGAATTCGGGAAATTCTAACATTCATTTGAAAAGAAAACGGCGATCTGAATTATCAGATCGCCGTTTCGTATTTTAATTTCTGCGGTTTTACATTGTGATCCAAAAATCGCGCGGATAAAGTCTGTAAATTGTCTGCTTCCCTTCGACTGACTCGATATATTTCTCATACGATTGAAATTGAGTTTCAGGGCCTACTAAGAAGAAGCATCCTTCCGGGCTTTGCGATAATGGTTTGCCATATCCCGGCAGGACTCTGCCATAGATATCAATCATTCGTTTCTTCAATTCCTGATATAAGTCCATATCGTGTCGAACCGAGAGAACCTTAGTCCTGAAGGCAGACACTCGTTCGGGTGTATAACCATCGGCTAAATCTGAGGCGATTGATTGTCCCCGATCTTCGTAACGAGAGGCTGCGCGTGAACGGTCGAATATCAGGGCGATCGTATAATCGGTCAATGAAGGATCATCCTTCGCATTTTTTAATTCGTTTACAACAAATCGCATCGTCTCGGAAACATCAGGACACCGTTCGGCATAATAAGCTACACGGCCGTTAGTTTCATTTACGGAAACTCCGTTGCTATAGGCCAGCCCCGCTCCCCATGTTCTCATAAATAAGCCATGCGGGCCGCCGCCACTGAAAAGCTTTCCCGCAAGGCAATTCAATACGCTATTGGTCGTGGTGTCATATTCTCCCGCATAGCTTGCCGAATTCATCAGGACGCCATTGCGTGTTCCTTCGTTTATAAGACCGACATACACGGGATTGTCTGCGTTTGGCTCACGGCTCTTGAGCCCGCGCTTGATTTGATTCGAGTCGTGATACTTTTGTTTTACGGAGGTTGTCTTGGAATCAAGTATGCCGGCGAAATCGTTGATGAGATTTAGTGACGCCTTGCGGTCATCCGAATTGGATATCATATACATGCGGGCATTATCGGATTTGCAAAGCATGGTAAGCACGGCCTTAATTTCATTCAATGCCATATCAGGTTTGACCATTAGATCATTCTTGATTTCTCCGCATAAATAAGATCCAATCGCTTTTGAGATTAGCGTCAGGGATGTCGGCCAGGTCCGATTTCAATGTCTTGATAATCAATTTCGCGTTGTCCTGTGATACCGGCGTCAAGCCCGATATTTGCGGCTTGAACGGGGAAGCCGCCGAATTTGCTTCGATGCTATCAAGCAGACTGGCAAGCTCTTCTCTGCTTTTATTTTTCCCAAATGAGTTCAAGGAATCGATAAATGCGGAAATCTCTCTTTGCTGGTCGGACGTCCCCGGATCGGTCAGCATGAAACGAAGCCTTTGTAGATGATGAACCTTTGTAAAAAATGTATTGGTCGAAAGGAATAAGGGATTCGACTGGAATCTATATGCCAAGGCGGCGTAATTAACCCAGTATTCTTCCGGAGCTTTCATCGTATTGCGCATTGAGATTAATGTTTGATCAATTATGTCAGTAATCCGTGGAAGATTGTCAGCGTTTAAATAAGGGGAATAGAGCGAGAGTTTCATCCAGTGAATAGCGTTTTTTAATTCATCGAGATTGCTCCCGGAGCCGGAGAGAGTCAGTTCAATTCTCCCCGTCTGATAGCCAAAATCGAAATCAGAATCCAATCTAAGCACTTCGTTTTGGAGCCGTTTCCTCATCTCTTCATACGGTATAATTTTGCCATCTTCAACTACCCCGATCGATGTGAGTATATCTGGCAGTAGAGGCAAATAGACAAGTAGCGATTCAGGGACAACATCAAGGCGAAGTTCGATCCCAATAGTCGCTGAATTCATATTTTCAAATGACGAGGCCACCAGCGGCACATTGTTGTTGAGCTTGATCGTCTCGTACTTAATTTGATCATCGAGCGTCATAGGAGGATTGTCTATAAAGCCTGGCAGCTTTTGTCCCGCGGCAATCTTATCCAACTCAGCTGTCTTCTTGTCGAATTCCTCTTTATATTTTTCAATAGCCTTCTGGCCGTCAGTGGTTCCATATTTCTTTTCAAAATCATTCATATAGCCCGCCAGACGAGTCTCTTTCGAATCTTTCATCTGGGTGACCATTGCGGGGTCGGGAGTCGAACCGACTGCATACGGAATGATTTTGAGGAAATAGCAGTAGTCGATCAGATTCTTCCAGATATTGGCATTTGTCGCGAGAAGCGATTCCGCGTATGCGAAATCATTTTTTAGTACCAATGATTTTCGGAAATTGGAATCCTTTTCCAGGGTCTCTAAATTCGATGCCCATCCGCCGCCGGAGCCGCCGCGAAATCCAAACATCGGCGGTGAATTGAGATAATCCTCCATCTGCTTGCGTTGCTGGATAAGTCTGCTTCTTACTCTGTCATTGAATTCTTTTAGCTCAGGAGAATTGTCGCCGAAGCTGTAGATCCGTTTGAGCTCATCGACAATCATTGTCCTGACCGTATCGATCATCGGCTGGGTAACATTGGAATTATCGAGCCCATCAAGTGTTATCCAAATCGGGTGTCCCTGGTAGTTCGGATTCCAACTGGAAACACTATTGCCGCCGAGATTGATCTTGCGGGTTTTGGAATTTATGAAAATATCATAGAGGTTCGATGTAGTGCCATCGCTGAAAGCCGAAAGAAAAAGGTCGATCATCATGCTTTGCTGATTACTCGGATCCAAATCCGGCGGCCAGCAGAAATGCATCTCACCCGGGTCTTCTTTGTTATCGCTGGGGTATTTGACTAAATTCACTGTCCCGAATGGCGCTGACTTCGGTTCGGGAAGCGGATATTCGCTCATTCCGACATATTTATTGGACTCAGGTTTATCTTTGCTGTCATCGAGAATCTTCGCCATTTTTTCGAGGAAGGACTCTACTGTGATATCATCGGGGATCGAGACGATAATTCCCATATTCGATAATCGATAATAATCAGAATGGAATTTCCATAGGTCTTGCGGTGTTAATGTTCGCAGAGCTTCCGGTTTTCCGCCGGAATTATTTACCAGCGGATGATTGTCTCCATAGAGCATGCGCGACATGGCATCATAATAATAATACCAGGGCTTCTCGAAAGAGCTTACCATCTCCGTATAGACAGTTCCTTTTTCTTCGAGTGATAATTTGCCGGTTTCCTGATCCTTATTAACCCCGATATGACAGACCTCGCGACGAATCTCCTCATCGGTGAAATCGGGATGCAGGAAAGCCTCGAGCTTGGCCTGCAGGATTTTATAGAATGTTTCTCCACCGGCGATAGTATTGAAACTGTAGCAGGTCTTTACTTGAGCGGTATATGCGGTGCTATTGCCTAGCGCCATATCTTCGAGCGCGGCCACATACCTTCCACGATTGCCCTTGCCTAAGAGCAGATGCTCGCAAGTATGAGCCTCGCCTTTGTCGGAAGTCGGTAATGTCTTGATCCAGAAAAATCCCTGCGGAACAGACTGTATCTGCATGAGATCGACTATAAAACCGTACTTATCAGAAATAAAACGAGCGCCGGTCGCTTTGTCGGCGCTATTGACATAGAGATTCATTACAGAAAATCCGCTGATTTTCTGGCCGGGCTGCAATTTTTCAAAATATGTATTGGCCATAACAACCGCAAAAGCAAAGGCGATAAAAAACAGTGTTTGGCCAACCAGCACAAAATGTTTGTTCATATAATTTCCTTTTCTGTATGCGTTCAATGCAAGCTAAATAAATCATAGTAAGGCAAATTAAGTCATAGTATTGATACGGGCAAGGGCTTTGTTTGGATGCAAATTTTATTCGAGATGTTTGTTGTTTTGCCCGGTCGTAGTCCGTCAAAGGCCAGATTTTCAATTTGGCCTTTGACGGGCGTGAACCGCGCTGCACCACAGAAATGGGTATCAATTTAGTATAAATACTTCTGCATCATATTACATCGGGGTAATTATTCTGCCGGAGCGGTTCACGCCCCGACATTTCATGTCGGGACTACGACCGGGTTAAAATTCCGAATTCTAACTATTATATTTATAGATGGTTTGTGGGATTTTGTCTGTATATTATATTTATGTGTAGATGGCGTGACGAATATTGGAGGAAATTATGAAATCCATAAATCCGGCGACTAATCAATTAATCAGTGAATATAAAGATCATTCGGATTCTGAAGCGGCGCAAATTATATACTCTGTTAACGCTGAATTTTCAAAATGGAGTCAGGTGTCATTTGTCGAACGAAGCAAATTGATGCGCAACGCCGCCAAAATCCTTCGAGCAAATAGCGAGCAATATTCGAGAACTATGACATTGGAAATGGGGAAAATCATCTCCGAATCGCGAGCCGAGATCGAAAAATGCGCCTGGGTATGCGAATACTACGCCGACAACGCCGAACGATTTTTGGCCGATGAAATTATTCAGACCGATGCCAGCAAAAGCTTCGTGACATTTGAACCATTGGGTATAGTATTGGCTGTCATGCCCTGGAATTTTCCGTTCTGGCAGGTATTTCGTTTCGCGGCGCCCGCACTGATGGCAGGCAATGCCGGGATTCTCAAGCATGCCTCGAATGTCCCCGGATGCGCTTTGGCGATAGAAGATATTTTCCATCAAGCTGGATTTCCTGAAAATCTATTTCGGACAATAATGATTTCATCTGCTCAGGTAGAAAAGGTAATTAGAAATCCCTATATAAAAGCGGTAACACTAACGGGCAGCGAGCCAGCCGGAATGCAAGTGGCCTCGATTGCAGGTCATGAGTTGAAGAAAACTCTGTTGGAGCTTGGAGGCTCCGACCCATACATCGTTCTCGATGACGCCGATTTATCCAAATGTATCGAAACTGCAGTTAAAGCCCGTATGATCAATAACGGCCAGAGCTGTATTTCCGCCAAACGGTTTATCGTAGTCGAAAAAGTACTCAAGGAATTCGAAGAGCGAAATACAAAAATAATGAGCGGCCTTAAGCTTGGCGATCCGTTGGATGAGCAAACTCAGGTCGGGCCATTAGCTCGACCGGATTTGCTGGATGAGCTCGATATACAAGTTAAAAGATCAATCGCCATGGGCGCGAAACTGCTTTGTGGCGGGAAAAGATTAGATGGTAAAGGATCATTTTATCTGCCAACCGTCCTGACTAATGTCAAAAAAGTGATGCCTGCTTATGATCAGGAAACCTTCGGACCGGTAACAGCAATTATCCCTGTAAAAGATACTGAAGATGCGATCGCAGTAGCCAATGATTCATTGTTCGGGCTCGGGGGGTCGGTTTGGACTAAGGATATTAAAAAGGGTGAGGCTGTGGCGAGAAGGATTCAATCAGGCGCGGTTTTTGTCAATGGCATGACCAAGTCGGACCCGCGATTGCCATTCGGGGGTATCAAGCGATCGGGTTACGGTCGGGAGCTATCGCATTACGGAATCAAGGAATTTGTAAATATCAAGACAATTTGGATTGCTTGAAATCCAAATACTTTATTTTTTTTGAATCTCTGGCTCAGGGATATTTTCTTTAATCCCGGCGAGTTTGCGGGCAAATTCGACTTTCTCTTCAAGATTGGTCGATGCCCTGATAACAAGCTTGGCGCCATCGGGTGAGCCTCCGCCGTGCATGCATCCCGGAACCCCAGCGCCTATAGTGCACCATTCCACCAGCCGCGCGGCGCGAGCACGAGATTCGGCCGATGATTTTGCCTTCATATATTTTTGAATCAGATGACCGTATTTCATCGATTTGAAATCCTTGTATGACGGCATACAACCGGTCTCGGCAATTCCACCAGATATTTCCTGAGCCAGGCGCGATGTCTCATAGGGCAATGTCGCTACATGCACTTTGTTGACATTGGATAGAAGCTGGTCGCACAGCCAAAAACCGGATGGATGCTTCTTTCCCAGCGCGGCTGCCGCGATACCCACGCCATAGGTGGTTTCATTGTTGACATGCATCTGGGTGATTTTGTCATTGAAGATTTTGGATTGCAGGCCATTGGTGCGTGCGGTCAGGATTGCGGCTCCGATTTTGACATCGCCTTGTCCGGCGACACATCCACCTATAGCCGCGCGGTAAGCTCCAATAAAATACATTACGGTAGTCAATGCGAACTGATATTCGCCCGCCATGAATACCCGCTCATTGGGAATAAAGACATCTTCGAAAAACAAGTACGCCTGAGTGATTCCGCCTTCTTTGTTCGGGATATCGAATCCTTCTTCGTATTCCCTGGTATCGCTCGGCCTGCGAGTTTCAACAATAGTCAAATTCTCTATATCGCGAGGAATTACAAATGATACGGCATAATCTTTGTCTTGCTCTTTGTATCCTGATCCTGGAAGTATAAATATCTCATTAGCGGCCGCAACTCCGCATATCATGACCTTAGCGCCTCGGACTACTATGCCCTCTTTTCGATATTCGACAATATGAAGCGACAAATCGGGATCATCTTGATGTGATGGCGTCTTGGTGCGGTCGCCCTTGGCATCGGTGAGAGCTCCCGCGATTGTAATATCCCGTGCCTGCGCGTCCTTCAGCCATGCCAGCAAACGTTTATGATAATCTGTGCCGAGTTTTTCATCTATCTCGAATGTTGTGGCAAAAAGAGAATTGAGGGCAGTCCAGCCGACACATCGTCCGCCGGTGCATGTTCCGGTAAGCTGGAACAAACGTCTTTTCATATGGCTATTAGCGTACATATCTTCAGGGCTTCTGATAATCGATAGATATCGGCTGATGGGCTCACCGGTGAGATGGGAGGTAGTGGTTAGAATATCCCGTTCTTTGGGATCATCATAAAGTCTGTATGACTTGCTATGTCCTTCAACCGTATTTCGTGTAGCCGGATGAGCTGTGACATCATCGATCAGCTCATCGAATTTAAAGATATTCGGCCTCATCTTTTTTAATGAGGCGATATACTCGTTATAAGTCCTTAACGCCATATTCCACTCCCAACCCAACTTGTTTAAACACCATCAATGCAAAATCGATAATTTTATCACTTACATTGGATCACCATAAATATCGGCCTAAACGCCGCTATAATTACATCTACCACCATACCTGCTGGCCATTTTCTATTGTAAAGATACGCTCCTCTTTATCCGAGTCTTTTGCGGTCAGCCAATATAGCGCTCCGCTCGGGACATTTTTGAAAACTATAGGTTTATCTTTCGCTATGATTTTGCTGAATGAATTCCAGCCGTCGTTCCAGTAATTCAATTCATACTCTGTGCCGGGCGTCAGGAATGTCTTGGTTATCCCATCAGTTGATATTTCCTGCTTTCGTTGGGTAGTGGAGATAAGGCTGAGCGCGGTACCATTTGAGCTATCAGGGCGAAGAGCAGTAATTTTGCAGTCATTCCCAACTATTATAGGATCGCCCCAGGGCTCGATTTTTCCATTCAAATACAACGCGGGAAGATAGGCGATATCCAATCCCATATCTGGGAATGTTGCCGAATCATTGACGATTCTGCCCCATTGAATCGCCTGCCATTCGCCTGAATTGAAAACACAGATGTAGGCGATATCGACCGAATCCGGTATCGGTTTTTCGAATCGAATAGTGACATTACAGGTATTGACATAATCTTTGGTAACATCGGCATAGCTCTTCCCGCCAAGCCAACCCGGTACAGATTTTTGTTTGCGAGTCTGATAAACAAGGTTGTTGGGTTGTTTCGAATAAGTTTTTCTGTACACCTTGGCTAATTTATTGGCCAGACGATAATCACCGGGATTGCATTCTGCCCCCATGAATGGGATAACCTTATTCTGGGAATCAACAATTGCGTTCCAGGCGTGATTATTGCCTGAATTGGCCCAGAACGGTGTATAATCGCTGGTGACCGCAAGCCCGTTAGCGCGCATAGCATAGATAGTGATATTGGTCATGTCCTCGCAACGGCCCTTGCCGTGGGTAATCATATCATCAAGTCCCTGGTCGGTCGGATGATAATAATAAATCGGATCGAATTTGAACCACGTTATGATATCTTTATTGATAATCTTGGCCGCCTCCACCGGGTCGGATTTATTTGCCATCTGCAATTCGATATTTATGTATTTGTCCCAGAATGTTTGCCGCCAGTTTTCCAAGGTTTCATTGCTTCCGCGATAGGGTAGAATAAATTCGCAAAATTGATCGAAGTTCAAATATGCCGCCCAGGGCTTTTCGCGCCATGCCCTGAAGGCGTAATCGATCTGATTTATTAGAAAATCGGCCTTGATAGCCTTCAGGTCATCGACAACATCCTTCTTCTTAAAATCAAGTACGCCATATTGCTTTTCCATCCTGCCGAATGATGCCGTCAGGCTGTCGTATGTCGGATATGACAACGCGTCGAATTGGATTTCCTTATCGAGAGTGTCTTTAAGGACATAGGTGACATACGAATGACCATCCATATTGGCGATTAGAAAATAGGCCGCCCGCAATTTCAGGGTATCGCCGGTGGTCTTATAATGATCGATAACTTTTTCGAGTTCAACACGATTGACTCCGGCCGAATCCAGAGACGCGCTCACCTCGGGAGGCAAAGCCGAATTTTTGTTTGAGGCACAGAAAAATAGCGGAGTAATTAACGCACATGCCAAAAAACAGAAAGCTATTCGTTTTATCATTTGGGTTGCCTTTCGATATCACAAATATTTTGATTTAATCTATTCACAATATCAAAAAATAGATTATTCAATCTGATAATTCCATATAATTTATGCCAATTTTTCGGGATTTGTCCATGTTATGATTAAAACATTAAATCCAAAATGTGCTATTAAGAGCTTGAAATGAGAGCCGCTTTCTATTAATTTCAGTTTAATGCTTTTAATGGTTTCGAAATTCGGCAGGCGTTTTGGTGATTTAATGAGGTGAGCGATATGGAAAATGAAATGCGATTCAACATAGCAGATAAACGACTCAAGTATGTCGGAATGCAAAAGGCTAATTCGTTCAATCCCAGCCGCATCGCCGGATTTAATCACAGGCATTGGGAGGCGTTATCCGCATACGATCTAACCCTTTATCAAGCCGATATCATAAGCCTCGCTGATAAGCCGAATGATCAATCCAATTTAGGGGCATTTCGAAATTGCCAGATCAGGGAGGCGGTGATCGTATCCGCCGCGTTATCGGCGGTGGCTGTAGTCCTTAATGGCTGCGGAGCCGCCAAGCTAATACCCAAGGAAAAACTTACCAGTCAGATAAAAGAAGATTGCAAAAGAGCCAATGATCGCACATCCGCCCATGTCATGGCCGAAGTCCTTCAAAATACAACCGAAGCGCTTCCTAAAGGAGAAGAGGTACTTATAGCCTCGACTATCACCGAAGGTGTCAGGGTCAAACCGGGCAAAGAAGCGGGCGGTAATCCCACTATCGCGGTTGGAGCCCTTTTCGGCAAAGATAACCATAGAGCCCGTTATGGTCTCCGAATGGATAAAGACATTACCTTGCTCTCCATGGGAAATGATGTCATCGATGGTACTACCAAATCCATCATGGGCGATCATTCCAGCTTGACAGCATTATTCCTGACTGAATCGGGGGTCAAGAGGCATCTGCCTGATATATATGTACAACGATGGATGGGGGGAGCTTACTTTGACGAATTCAATCCGCGCGAAGCCAATCTCACCGATGCTGCCGAGATTATCGCAAAATCCTATGGGCTTTCGGATCTATCCAAGTTAAGTTCATATTTTCTCGATCGCAAGAGACATTACCCGGCCATGGATATTTTGAATAAGGCCGGAGTCACGACCCCATTCGATAAAGACGGCGATCTTTTCCCCAGCCTGTTATTGGGCATGGACGATCTCGAATTCCCCGATGAACGAGGCCTGATGTCGATGATCGGCGAAATCGGCGGCTCGGCTGAATGGGCTGTCGGTGTACTGCCGCTGGTATGGAGAGGTGGACAGGCTATCGGAATGCTTACCAGCCAGTCATCATTGACCAATGATCATTACACCGCCGAGCAGCTTTGGAAAGAACGGTTCCATTACACAGAAGAAGAGTTTATGCTTATTCAGGACGCTCGTTTTGAAAATAAGCCGTTCTTCACGATCACGGGATATTCTTAGAAGACCCATTCAAGGGTGGCATAAGTGCCTTCGGTGCAATTACCGATAATTATTTCCTGCCGCTGATGGAAGGTGTCAAGATCGATACGATTAAGAATATAATCAGTGTTAACGTTTTGGCTATCGACTCGCTTGGCCTCATGGATTGCTGGCAATTCAAGTTTCATTGCGAAAAGGGAATAGATAATACTCGAAAGAAGATGCTCTCTCCCAAGGATACGTTAAGCGATTTAGAGGGACTGGAACTCGAAAAAACAATTGGTACGATGCTTGCTGACGAATCCATCAGAAAAAGATTTAGGCTTATGTTCAACAATGAATACTATCCCGCGTTAATTCCGATCCGAGATAAGATGGTGCTATTAAGTAAAGCGATCGAGACCCTCATCGAACGCGGCGCGCTTAAGAGTGTCGATCGTGAAATAGTCAAGATCACTCGAAGACTGGCCCCGGATTGGTTTGTCAGTTACGATTGAGTCTTGCCAACAGATTCAAAAATAAAAAGGCGGAACATAAAAATTGTCCCGCCTTTTTTAGTTTTTATCAATAATTCTAATGATTCGGTTTTATCTTATGATGAATCCAGATATTCGGTTCAATGTATAAGCCGCGACCTGCGGGCCTGTCAATGTAAAGCGGCGCGATTCCCCCCGGAATAACATTCTGCCCTGATTCAGGGAATGTCATTTCAGTCCATTCTTCCCATTCCTCTATCGACGCTTCCACTGAAAATGATCTGTGGCAAATTCGCGATATCTGACCGCCAATTTTCAGATGGACTCGAAGCCAATCATCGAAAATTGAGCCATCTTCTCGTTTTAAATCAATATAATCTTCCATTGTCATCATCGGGAATTCGACTTTATCTATTGGACGGACAGGCGCGATCAACGATCGAAATAGACTCCTGTCGGCGATATCGATCATCGCCTCAATAGCTTTATAACTAAATCCCTGACCTCTCGATTCTTCATCGACTATGACCTGAAAGGCGCAAAGTACATTCGGCTTCAAATCTGCCTGAGCTTGCTCGACAGCCGTCTTTAGAGCCCATTCGATACCACCATCGGGGAGCTTGGTGAATGGCTCCTCCCATAATAGAGGGAAGCTGTTTCCGAGTGCCAAAACCGAATTGTCATCAGGGTCGCATAAAACATACTGATAACGGGCGAATAAATTGTACAGCTCTTCCCAATATGAGTTGATAACCTGATTATGGTACATGAAATCGGGAAATGTCCCGAGGGAATTTCTATGAGCTTCGCGAACAAGCTCATATTGCTTATCCGCAGTAATACAGATCAAATTCGACATTAAAAGCCTATCTTAAAATATCTTTAAACCGTACTCTATTTATTGTTTCCGCTTTTGGCCACGCCGATTCTGTAAAGTATAAAGCTAATGGCAAAGAATGGAAGCAACGCGAACCAATCAGCCGAACCGAATATTCCCATATAGCTGGAGAAATCTATCTTCTGATCGTATCCGAGGCCGGTCATCAATGCCAGAACCACACCCATGATAGCCGCTCCGGCGATAAAACCGGATGACATCAATACGCCGGGAGAGAATTCTGCCTCCGATGCGGTGCCTTTTCGTTTCCTATCTACCAATGCCCTGACAACACCTCCCGCCATAATGGGCGCTGAACTTGATATCGGCAGGTAAAGACCGACCGCGAATGGCAACGATGAAACACCGACCAATTCCATAACCAGCGCCAGGAAGATTCCGATCAACACTAGACCCCAGGGGAGCTTTTGAGTGAGAATACCATCTATAATAAGGCTGAAAAGTCGCGCTTTAGGTGAATCAAGCTTGGTTACCGGTTTGCCGTCGACTTGCGATACGGTACCTGCGATGCCTGGATCAATCAAGTATTTGATCTGGCCGGAATCATCGGCGAGATATTTTCCAACTAATACATTTCCGGTTTGCTCGCTGACATGAACGATATGGTACATATTGCCGTCGGGACCCTTTTGCGTATCCTTTTCAGCGGTGAGTGAAGCCGTATACTCTGGGTAGCTGATCGGGGTGACTGTCGTATAAGCGTTATTGAGCCCGATTACAATCAGCCCGATCACCAATGCGCTCGAAATCACTCCTATCATGATTCCAAGCTGCTGATATTTGGGGGTCGCACCCACAAGAAAGCCTGTTTTTAAATCCTGACTGATTGTGCCGCCATTGGATGCCGCAATACAGACTATCGCCGCAGTTGATAATGCCATCGCCCTGAACGAGACTCCTGTCCATCCGACAGCCAGGAAAAGGAGACAGGTGATCAGCAATGTCGCCACCGTCATGCCCGAAATCGGGTTCGATGACGATCCAATCTCACCTGTGATACGGCTTGATACGGTAACAAAGAAAAATCCGAATAAGACAATTAGCACCGCTGAAATGGCGTTGATATGCAGGATCGGAGCCAGCCATATCGCTACCATCAAACCGAGCGAACCGAATACAACTACCGACATCGGCAAATCTTGATCTGTTCTGACGATTGCCTTCTTGTCGATTGTCCCTTTTCTTGAATCTATAAATGTCTTAAAGCCCCTTCTAAAGGCCGAAATAATTGTCGGGAATGATTTGATAAGACTGATAATCCCTCCGGTCGCAACCGCTCCAGCGCCAATATAAAGTACATAAGCGTTACGCACCATGCTGGGATCCATATCCTTGATCAATGTTGTAGCCGGGAACATGGCCGTGCCGACATTCTCGCCAAAGATTTTTATCGCAGGTATTAAGATCAAGTATGACAACATGCCGCCCGCCATCATATTGGCCGAAACTTTCGGCCCTATTATATACCCGACACCCAAGAGCTCCGGAGTTACTTCGGCGGATATTGATGCACCCTTAAAGAATGTCAGCATCCGATTAGGTACATCCTGCCATAATCTTAGGCCCGCATTGAGAAATTTATAGATTGCGCCGATTCCGAATCCGAGAAAGACTGTCTTGGCATTCGTGCCACCCTGCTCGCCGACTATGAGAACATCGGCGCAAGCTGTGCCTTCGGGATAGGTGAGCTTGCCATGCTCCTTTACTATAAGCCCTTGCCTTAATGGTATCATCATCAAAACGCCAAGGATTCCGCCGAGTAATGACATCCAAAGAATTGCCATCAACTCCATATCCTGCCCGAGAAGCAGAAATACAGGCATTGTCGTCGCCACGCCGAATGCGATCGATTCACCAGCCGAACCAGTAGTCTGGACGATGTTATTCTCGAGAATTGTCGCTTTACCCAGAACTCGGAAAAGCGTAATCGAAAGGACCGCTATGGGAATAGAGGCGCTGACCGTCATGCCGACCTTTAACGCCAGATAGACCGATGACGCGGCGAAGATTATTCCGAGCACCGCCCCTATAAGCAAGGCCCGGACAGTGAATTCCTTCTGATTTACAAATGGCGAGATAAACGGCTTAAATTCTGGATTGGTCATTGGCACGCTCCTGCGCTAATAGGTCCCATAATATCGGCATACTATAAGATAAAAATGTTGGAGAGGCAAATAGTATTGGATAGGAGCGCTTTAAAGATAAATACTTTAGATTGGCCTGGCGGATATTTCGTTATTCGTACCTTAAAGCTTCTATTGGGTCGAGATGCGACGCTTTTCTTGCAGGATAAAATCCAAAAAACACACCGACAAAACCGGCGAAAAAGAATGATAGCCCAATTGCAGGCAAAGAAGTGTAAATCGGCCAGTGCAAGATCGCTGATATTAATTTGGCGCTCAATACACCGAATATTATACCAATAATACCCCCGATCAGGCTGAGCACGATCGATTCCGATAAAAATTGCACCATGATGTCGCGGCTTTTTGCGCCGACTGCCATTCTGATGCCGATCTCCCGTGTTCTCTCGGTAACCGAGACTAACATGATATTCATAATACCGATACCGCCAACCATCAGCGAGACCGACGCTATGGCGCCTAAAAGTATGCTCATAATAGTCGATGTCGAGCCTGCTGCGCTAGCAATATCCATCTGGCTCCTGACCGTAAAATCATCTTCCTGGCCCGGCATAATTCTATGTCTCTGGCGAAGAAGATCGGTTATTTGCGTGGTTGCCATATCAATTTCGGTTCTGTCTTTGGCAGATGCGATAATGTAATTAATGTATGTAATACCGGCGAGCTTTCGCTGAACAGTCGTATATGGTGCGATAATAATATCATCCTGATCCCGGCCGAATGCATTCTGCCCTTTCGGAGAAAGTACGCCCAACACTCTAAATGGCAATTTCTTTATTCTGATTATCTCGCCCACTGCATCCTGTCCTGGGAAAAGATTGTCGACCACTGTTTGGCCGATAATACAAACCTTCGTTGCGCCTTTGATATCCTGATCCGTGAAAAATGTGCCCGATGACATTGGCCATGAACGTATGGTTACAAAATCCGTGGAATGTCCCTCAATCGATGTTCCCCAATTTAGGTTGCCCGCGACAATCTGCCCCGACGACCGTACTACGGGAGAAACCGCTAAAATTGCGGGGCAATCATTTTTTATTGCTTTCGCGTCATCCTCGGTTAATGTGGTTCTTGTACCCGCTCCAGATCTAAAACCTCCGGCGTTTTGGCTGCCCGGAAAAATATTTAGAAGGTTATCGCCTAAGGATGCAATTTGCGCATTCACCATCTTCTGAGCGCCCTGCCCGATTCCGACCATCGCAATTACGGCTGCCACTCCTATGATTATGCCAAGCATTGTCAGCCCGGAACGCATCTTGTTTTTGCCCAATGCGCGGTATGCTATTCTTAATATTTGGAGGAATCTCATCTAATTATATCTCCAATCAGCGCCATTTACTCGTCGCTTTGTGGAATAGTAAGAAGCTCTTTGCTGGCAATTTTTCGACTGCCGACCAATTCATCTTTTACCATCTTGCCGTCTCTAACCGTGATATTTCTCTTAGTGTATAGGGCGATATCGGATTCGTGGGTAATTACGATAATTGTGATTCCCTTTTCATTGAGCGATTGAAATATCTCCATGACCTCGATCGAAGTTCTCGTATCAAGATTGCCTGTTGGCTCATCGGCTAATATTATCGCCGGATCGTTGATTAGCGCTCTGGCAATCGCCACCCGCTGCTGTTGTCCGCCCGAAAGCTGATTTGGAAACGAATTTTCTCTGCCCTCTAAGCCCACCATGCCTAAAACCTTCTTGGCCTTTTCGATATTCTCCCTGGCAGAATTGCCATTATAGAGCAACGGCAACTCGACATTCTCCATCGCCGAAGTTCGCGAAAGCAGATTAAATGATTGAAACACGAATCCGATTTTCTTGTTTCTGATAGTAGCCAGGCTGTCCGCATTCAGTGATGAGACATCGATGCCATCGAGATAATACTTTCCGCTTGTCGGGCGGGCGAGACAACCCAGAATATTCATCAATGTCGATTTTCCCGAGCCCGATGGTCCCATAATTGCCACGAATTCGCCCTTATTTATAGACAGGTTTACTCCTTTAAGCGCGTGAAGCTCGAAATCACCCAGTATATAGGTCTTAACCAGGTCGTTTGTAGTTATTACCTGATCCAAGTCTATCGCCTCCCGCCGCCCATCCTGGGCAAGAACGGATTAACTTCCTGGTTGTTGGTACTCACCGCAATACCTTCCTGCCCAATAACGATTTTATCCCCTTCTTTGAGAATATCGGAAATAATCTGAGTAGAGGCTCCATCGGAAATTCCTACCTGGACCGGAATCGGCTTGAGTTTTCCGGCCGGGTCTGAGTGTCCAGACTCTTGTTCTGGCAGCTCTGATTGAATCCGGGTTTGCCGGTTTCTGATTGACAGGGTCATTTCCGGTCGCCTTTCCCCGCAAATACCTTTGAGCTATCGCCTTGCGCGGTTGATTTTTTCTGGGCGAATACCGGCCTGTATTTAAGAGCAGCCGACGGCACTTTCAAAACATCCTCTTTTTTGTCAATCAGGATCGTGACATTAGCCGTCATGCCGGGCATAAGCAGGAAATCAGGATTGGCAACCTCCAAAATCACTTCGTATGTAACCACATTCTGAACAATTTCCGGATTGAGCCTGACTTGCTTAACTAAGCCAGAAAATGAATGGTCGGGATAGGCGTCGACAGTAAATAACGCTGTCTGGCCGACCTTGATTCTACCAATATCCGCTTCATCAATACTCGTATTAACCTGCATTTTGGATAAGTCCTGGGCAATCGTGAAAATGGTCGGCGCCGAAAGGCTGGCAGCGACTGTCTGGCCGACATCGACATTTCGGGAAATAACCACACCATCGATTGGCGAGCTAATTGTAGCATAGGAAAGATTGGTTTTAAGTCTGTCCACATTCGCCTTAACTGATAATTGTTCAGCCTTCGCTTGATCGTAATTGGATTCCGCGACATCTCTATCCGAAGCGGAAATCATATTTCTCTCGAAAAGCGATAACGATCTCTCATAATCGCTTTTTGCCAGATGAGTCGAAGCGATCGCCTTTTCCAAATCTGCCTGTGCCTGAATAACCTGTGCGTTCAGCAATGCCGGATCCAATTGTGCCAGAACTTGTCCTTTTTTCACCTTGTCATTGAAATCGGCATGAAGCGCCGCGATAGTCCCCGAAATCTGACTGCCAACTTGAACCGTAGTAACAGCCTCCAATGATCCCGTGGCCGTGACAATAATAGAAATATCCCCTTTTTGTATTTCGGCGGTCATGAATTTGGCGCTGACCTGTTTTCCGCCCGCGAAGAATATAAAATATGCGGCAACTGCAATTATCAGAATGGCCGCGATGATTATTATTTTTTTCATAAGCTTACCTCGTTTCACCCAAATCAGGCCCTGAGCCAATCACGCAAATAATTATGTTGGCCTTTTTCCTTTATTATTTGACCCAAACCGTGCCCAAAAGGTTAAGATATTTAATAGTTTGTGATAAAATAATTCCCTCGCATAGCAAGTCTATAAGTTAAAGTCATTTCTTGCTGAAATTATTATACGCCCTAAACGCTTATTCCAGCTAATTATTGGTATTTATATTGTAAAAATGTAGGATTTTGCCATAATTAGGCCTAATGTCAGGATATTATTCAGAGAACCTCGCATCCGAACGTCTCCGAATGGCTTACGATTTGGCGACTCCGCGAGTAGTGCAATACCTTAATGCTGAAATAGCATTTGTTATTGATCATGTTGGATCAAGCGACACCGTCTTAGAGCTTGGTTGCGGTTATGGCAGAATTTTGGATAAGCTGGCATCCAAGGCAAATCAGGTTATTGGAATTGATTCCTCGCTCGCAAGCCTCGGGACAGCCTCAAAGGATCTGAAAACATCGCCCACTATTTCGCTGGCTCAGATGGATGCCATTCAACTTGGATTTAAAGACAAATCATTCGATCGCGTAGTATGTATCCAAAATGGCATTTCGGCATTTCACGTTGACCCGTCAGAGTTGTTTCGCGAGAGCATCAGAATTGCAAAGCCGGGCGGGACAATACTTTTTTCGAGCTATTCTGAAAAATTCTGGGAGGATCGTCTGGAATGGTTTCGAATACAGGCCGATCATGGCCTTATTGGCGAAATCGATTGGAATGAAACCGGAAATGGAATTATAGTCTGCGAGGATGGTTTTCGGGCGACAACCTTCGGGCCGGAGAATTTCGAGGCTTTGGCATCGAGTCTAAATTTAAAATATGAAATTCGCGAAGTGGATGATTCGAGTATCTTTTGTGTGATATCTAACTGATTCAATCCGGTATTTAGCAGGGCAATTTCAAATATGAAATTCCACTATATCGCCATCTGATAAGACAAAGCTGCCTTTGACATGTTGCCCCTCGAACTTCCCCTTGCCCCATATCTTGGCAAATTGAAGCTTATGGGCGAAATCCTTGTGGAGATGAAAGGCCGCGTCGCCGACAGTGCTTCCAATAGGCAACACAATCGGGTCAGAAAAATCGGCTTCATGGCCTATTCGTTTGGTAAAAACACGAATGATATTTAAGGTCTTAAAGACTTCCTTCTTGAAATTCGCCAGAAGCTCATCATCCAAAATAGATAATGCGATAATATCAAATCCGGAATAGGACTTCTTTAAATTCTCGAGCGCGATCTCATCCTTAGGATCCTCATATTTGGTTGCGGCGATAATAGTTTTCTTGTACAGGTAACGGGCATCATTCGAATCGGAAGATGATTCAGGGGAGAGGGCGATATTTTTTTCCTGTAATAGCCGAGTGATTGTCTTCACGCCATTTTCACATTCCGTATCAGTCAGATCATAAACCAATATCACTATATCGGCCTGGCGGATAAGATTCGGAAGATAGGTCGCCATCTGAATATCGGATATTGGCGGTGTATCGATCAATTGAATCTGGGTAGTCTCGTATTCCATCATGCCGGTCAACGGTTCCAGAGTTGAATAGGGATAGTCGGCAATCAATGGTTTGGCATGGGTACAGCTGGCAACTATACTAGATTTTCCGGAATTCGGCGGGCCGATTAATATTATCTGAGCCGCTCCCTCTTTATCTATATGAGAGAATGGATCGACATGGTGGGCCGCTGTTTTTTTGACACCGCCTTCGATCTGAGCCTTGAGCTTCGATATTTTCGATTTCATCTCGGCCTGGAGCTTATCAGTGCCCTTATGTTTGGGCATCATCACCAAAAGCTCCTTGGCCAGTCTCAGCTTTTCATTGAGATCGGTCTCTTTATTGAACTCTCGTTCCAGCTCGTAATATTGCGGTGGCAGATTTGCGGGCAAATGTAATACCTCCGCAAATACTTAATACTAAATCGATAACTCCGCAAGTCTAAAATGGTTGGGTAAGAACACGTTTCGTGAATAAAAAAGGCCGTGGTATCAGTAGTATATACCCGGCCTTCATTGCATGGTGGGTCTAACTTTCCTTTTTCAGGTTCTTGATGAGCATGCTGATCTTTTTCCAACGAAGCTTTTCTATGGAATTTGCTTTTAGCTTCTCCTTGAACGCCAGATACTCAAGCTCTCGTTTTAGCTTTAGATAGCTTTGGTAACGTCCGTTATCAAGGGTGCCTTCGTCGAGGGCGATTCTGACAGCGCAGCCAGGTTCTTTTTGATGGTGGCAATCCCTGAAACGACAATTAGCTGCCAATGTTTCGATATCCTCGAACGATTGTTTTAAACCATCGCTATCGCCCCACAATTGAAGCTCGCGCATTCCCGGAGTATCGATTACAATACCGTTATCAGGGAGCATTATCATTTCACGAGATGAAGTTGTATGTCTTCCGCGGCTGTCTTCATCCTGGACCTCGCCTACTTTGAGACGGTTATTTCCCAATAGCGAATTGATGATTGTTGATTTGCCGACACCCGATGAGCCAAGGAAGGCCGCGGTCATGCCGCGTTTGAGATATTTATCGAGCGCTTCCAATCCCGTTTTTTCGGTCGCGCTGAGAATATGAATATCGACGCCCATGGCAATCGATTCCACCAGTGCGAGGCGCTCGGACGATGAAGGGCAAAGATCGGATTTATTTAACAGAATAACCGGTATCGCCCCGCTTTCCCAGGCTAATGTCAGATACCGTTCGATCCGGCGAAGATTGAAGTTATTGTCAAGGCCGCAGACGATAAATACAGTATTGATATTAGCTGCTACAACCTGTCCTTCAGTCTCAATCCCAGCGGTCTTACGAAGAAACGCGCTATTGCGCGGCAATAGTGAGTGAATCGTGGCCCTGCCTTCATCGGCACGCGCCGATATGGCCACCCAATCACCTACGGTCGGAAAATCACTTTTGCTTGCGGCCTCGTGGCGAAACTTGCCGGAAATTTCGCAAAGAAGCTCACCTTGTTCACACCATGCGAGGTAGTTGAGTTTGTTTTCTTTTGAAATTCTCGCCGGTATAAGATTCAGCTTTTTAGATGGTTCGAAATTCTCTTCGAAAAACGAATCCCATCCCAAGTCTATTAATTGCATTGATATTTTCTCTCATTTTTGAATTTCCATTTGTGCCCGCGCGCAAATAACGCCGGCTGGCAATTTCCTGAATGGTTGGATAATATGTTTCAATAACCGACATTTTTTCCTCCTATTTCAGATTGCGATTTTCGCGTTTAATGCTTCCCCGCGAAAATCAAAAAATAATACCGCGGACTTATTAACGCCCGCGGCTAAAAATAAAAAGCCTTCCAGATGAGAAGGCTGTTTAGACTATTTCAGACAGAATGCCTAAATACAGCTCCTCCGCGAGCGCAAATATACAATTACTCTTTCAATTATCTTAGTCATAAATTTGCGCCTCCTTTCGAATGTTACCCTAAGTTGATTCCTCAACCGTACATTATATTATCGGATTTTCTAAAGGAATGTCAATAGAAAAACAACATTTTTTCATCTGTAGAAATCGACATTATACGATGGATTAAACATATTGACTTAAGTCGTTAGCGACATTTTCTTTTCGAAAGTGGTGTATTTGCCAGTTCTCAGAACCAAATGTCAAAAATAAGGGTCAATTTCAAAGGGTACGAATGAAAAGATTTCTCTCAATCATGATAATACTGACAGCCTGGTCGTCAATGCTTTCCGCGCAAAGCCCCGAAAGCCTGGATCAGGCGAAGGCGATATCGGCTCGACAAAATAAGCCGATATTGATCGAATTCTATCGCGTTGATTGCCCCTATTGTCAGACTGCCGCAAAGGACGTGGCCGCCAACGATTCGATAAAGGCACTTATTATATCCACTGTTTTTTGCATGATTGACGTTAAAACGACCGAAGGGGAACGGCTTATCACGCCTTACCATATAGGCAATACATTTCCGGTCTTTGTATTGACAGACAGCAGCGGCGGCGTAATTAATCGCTGGACAGGATACACTGGCGCCAGACCGTTCATTCAATCATTAAAAAAATCACTGTCAAATCTCGAAACTATCAATCAGCGCTACGATAGGCTGGCAAATTTGCCCTCTCTTGACAATGCTCTCTTCCTCGCCGGATATAATTATGAAATCGGCGAGAATGCCAAAGCAGTGGAGTTTTATAATCAGGCGCAGACTCTGCAGACGAATAAATCTGTTGGTTACAGCTACGAAATTTTCCAGAACACCGGCGACGCCGTCTGGAAAGGCACAATGAAGTTCAGTCAGTTGATAAGTGCCGCCGACAAAGTATTGAAAACGAAAAGCAAAGATGCCAATGCTATCACCAATGTTGCCCGCACTATGACTATGGTCGCGCGGAAAGTCGGTCGAACCGCGGATATAGCCAGGTACTTGCAGGCCGGGATAGATATCACTAATGCGGCTTCAGATAATATGTCCAAGGAACGCCATGCGATCTATCTCGCCGATCAAGCTTTATATATCGAAAAAGATACGACAAAGGCCATAAATCTGCGTAAGACAAGTCTTGGCCCTGAATGGCAGAAGAATCCCGAAAAATATTTTGGATTCTCCAAATGGTGTCTGGAAAGAAATATTAATTTAATTGAAGCCGAAAATTATGCTCGTCAGGCTGTGGATCGAGCCTCCGCGGGAAAACTGAGAGCGACTGTACTGAATACCTTATCCGGTATCTACGAGGCCCAAGGAAATCTGAACGATGCCACCAAAACTATGGAGTTGGCATCCGAGCAAGACTCCACTAATGAAAGCTATACTGCGGAATTAGAACGATTATTGAACAAGCTGAAGAATAAAAATAAATCGGCAAAGTAGAAAGAATTGACAGGTAATTTAATTTTCGTTGCCTGTGGTTTTATTGTTTTCTACCTGGTCAACTATATCTTTGAATTTCAAATCAAAATGGCCCGAAAACCATTTATCGATTATCGATTTTTTGAATCGCCATTCCTTGCCAAGCTTGGCGGCAGGGATTCGTTTTTCCTGCGCCCAGGTATAGATTGTCTGTGGCGTGACCTTGAGGTATGCCGCAACTTCTTCCAATGTCATGATATCAGTTTCCATGAAGGCTGTCTCCAAATAGCTGTCTCATCTTAAGCGTGTCCAATGGCGGGTATTCCTTCGAATTTTCATCCTGCTTGGTTTCGGGGGTCTGGCTATTAGGGTGTACTAATTGATTGATGGAATTAATCATCGCCGCGTAGAAATTTCCCTCTCGTTGTCCAAAGAGCATAAACGGTTCGCCCTTTACTCCCAAGAACGGTCTGAAATTCCAGGCCAGCTGAATCCCCACAAACGCCAATATGATTACCCAGAAACGGAAAACCACGACTCCGGTTTTAGGATACACATTTTTCTTTTCGCATGAATATTTCAACGCCTGTACAATCGTATTCATTCCGAAAATGCCTGCGAATAAAAATATCGCTACGTGCAAAAGATGCAGAAAGTAATAGTTGCTTCCTGTCAAAAGAAAGATGATTACAATCGGCACGAAAGACAGCATGATCGACGCCATCAGAACAAATCCAGAAAGTAATATCGAAACCATCTGATGGAGCTTGAGTTTCGAGCCCAAAATATACTGGATAATAAAAAATGCCGGGAAACAGATCAGCAGTGCCAGCGAATACAATAATGCGACCTTTATGCCCGACGTGACAGCTTGAGCGAGCCCTTGATAAGCTCCCATTACCAGGCCATACAAAAATAAAAACAAACTCATCAGCAAAATCTGGCTGAAGATCCTATTCCCGGTGTCCTTCGCAGAAATTATCTTTTCATAAAATTCCTCGGAATTCACAAGCGAAGGAAAATTTTCCGATGAAAACAGCCTGCCTAATCCCATTGATACCTCCCGAATAGTTTTATGCTACCGGGATAATATAATAGTGTATAAGGCGAAATGCAAGTATTTTCTTATGTTTTCTGATGTATTTTAATGTTTAATGGCGATATATTCAGCCAGAAGTTGACCTCTGGCTGACGATTTCTGCCTATTTGCCTAAAAATCGCTAACGTGACTCTGTTATTGTCACGGGTTGCGTGAGAGTGAATTTCATTGATTCCCCAGGAAGATAAATCAAATTTTGCCGTCCGGTGGCTGCGGCCGCGCCCGTACCTGCCGCCGCACCCGCGACGGCGCCAATCGCCGCGCCTTTGCCTTTGCCCAATAAGCCCCCAACAATTGCGCCTGCCGCCGCGCCGCCGCCGATCATACCCACTTCTCGTTTGGTATGGCTACGTCCCTTTTGATATATTTCGCTCGCGGAAATCGGGATTCTATTGCCATCGGGAAGAGTGATATCCTTGATTGTAAATGCGATTTCAGGAGGAGTCTTCAATGTCCCGCCCTTAACCAGCTTTGTAATTACCAAATCAACCGAAGCTCCTTGGAGAAATACTGTTTTTCCGGAGACTGCAATTGAATTGGCCAGATTCGCGGCGACATGATCGCCGACTTTATTTTCGTTGGTTTGAAGAGTATCTGATAGAGTAACCAATAGTGGAGTTGATTCCGGGATAGTCAGGATGGCAATTTCGGCAGGCGGTGGGGGAGGTGTCTCCTGATTTTCGATAGGCTTGGATTCTTCTATTGAACTTGTTTTCGATGTGGTCTCCTGCTTTTTCTTGGCGCATGCTCCCATAAGCAGAAGGGCCGACATTAAGATCATGACTAGGGCTTTGGATTTCATTCTATTTTCTCCAGTTGTTAAGATTATTGAACTATACTCATTGTCATCATCAGCATATGAATTCGAAACTGGTATAATTCCCCAATATGTTCCTGCAGGAAGGTAAAAAAGCCAAAGTTGTGTTTCGATTAAAGGCTTATCTATTTAATATTGCCCGACCTGGCGTATATTGATTCCACGACAATTACGATGACCAGCGAGCAGATAAGCGCAAATAGCCCCCCATAAATTGTTATCATTGAACCTCTTTTACGATGAAAGCATGCTACTTACCATAACTATTTGGCGAGATAGTGTTTATCGTGGAACGACTCCATAGTCCATATTGCTTCGTGTTAAACTCATTCTGGAAATAGGATACTATTTTGCATTAAAAGCCATATGGTTCCATATTATTCTATTGACAAGAATATATTACAGATTATACTAACTACGCTGATTGCATTTGTTTATTAGCGATCACAAGTTGAATAAATATTGGCTATTTGAGTTCGATCTCTGTCATCATAAGGCACGTTCATTGGGAAAAAGGGGAGAGCATTATAAATTTCTGTATATTATTTTTCAAATATTTAAATAATAACAACATTAAAGATAAGACAAACACCTGCCGCCGCAAGAGCTTGAATGGTTTTGTCAATTATGTCATTGATAATAATTATCATTACTTGGAGAATTTATTATCTCTCAAATTCTTTGATATTGTCGCTCGAATTATGTCGACACCAATAAACAAAATGCAAACACTCTTATGCGCGGAAGATTTCGCTTTTTATTCATATAGAATTACATCGATAAATATCCCAAGGTTGAAATAAATACGTGAGGGTCAGCGCCATGAAAGATTTCAAAAGGTTATTGCTATTTGCCTTTGTACTATTAGTCCTGCCGCTATCAGTATACGCTCAGGATGCCAACTGGAATGCGACGCTTTTTATTACGCCATTTCCCAGTCCGTATTTTAATGATATCGAGCGTGATCCGAATCTGGCTTCTCTGACTTTGACATACAACGGCTCTACGCCGGCCCAGATTTATTTTATGGTCAATGTCAGCTCCTCCCGTTATCCGGATGCATTTTCATCTCAGAGCATCACTGTAGACTTTCCTGCCGGACCGCATACCCAGATATTTCTCCGGCTCTCAATTTATGGCTTGGGAGAATATCTCCTATAATCAGGCCTTGCGGGATTTGGCGATAAGAACTGGACGATTACCGGAGGGTGAATATCAATTTTGTATCAGAGTAATGAGCGCCGCGGGTTCGCAATTGGCCGAGGCCTGCAATACGATGAACGTGATTTATCCTGATCCGCCCCAACTGATTTTCCCCATGAACGGCTCTAATGTCAATATTCAATATCCTACATTTCAATGGACTCCGGTTATTGTCCCACCTCAATACCCCATAAATTATCATCTGAAGATTGTTGAGCGTTTGCCCGGGCAAACATTGAACCGGGCCATAGAATCAAACTATCCCCATCATGAAGCCGATATTGTCGGTCCGATGAGCGTCTACACCTATCCACAGGATGGGCTGGCGTTCGAAAATGGCAAAGAATATGTCTGGCAAATTACTGCTACTGACACATCCGGCGCTGCGCCCACATCCAATAATGGCCAAAGTGAAATATGGTCATTTTTCTATGGAACTGGTGGGGGAGGCCAGGACGGCGGACTGCCATTCGAAATGCTCGAACTCGAGCAAAATTCGGTATTCTTAATTAATGTCGCTTCGCTCACCGCCCAGGATGATGGCGGCTATTATACATTAAATGGTACTGCTTCATTGTTGCTTCATCTGCCCGATGGTTCTCAAGTTACTGTAACCGCCAGCGTAACCGATCTGCAGGTGCAAAAGGGTAATTACGCTCCTCCGACATTTATTTCAGGCAATATCAGTGCCTCTGTTTCGGCAAGCGATATCCCGCCGTCTCTGACCGGCCAGTATTTTCATCCACATGAGATTAATTTCACGCCGCCCGGCAATGTCAACGTAAGTGGAGACTTGACATTACCGAATGGCGCCGGTCCATTTCAATTGGAGGGGCAGATTCGTTTATTGCGAACCGGATTGTCAGGCGACGCTACAATCAGCGGATCGCCGTCCTCTCCAATTGTCACATTAGGAGAAGCCCCAAATCGACTGAGAATTACGCGCGCAACAGTGCATTTTTCGAATCCGGTTGTTCAATTTGACGGTGTGCTTGAACTCTTCGGAACACCGACACAATGTGAGCTTTCGAATTTCACTCTCGCCGATGACGGCTCAATTTCGAGCCATGTGACCTGTACTGGGACATCATCGATTCCGTTGGTCCCAAATTCCAATCGATTCATGCTCAATCTCAATGGATTGACAGGCGATTTTTCCGCCAGCTTCCTGAACAACAACGTGACCTTTGATATACTTGCAACCGGTGGTCTTGATTTTCATCCCGATGATTCCACCAATATCGGGGCGGATATTGTCCTACGTTTACAGCAAAGCGGTATAAGTGTCCAATCGTTCACGCCGCGCGGTGACATACAGCTTTCTCCGATTGATCTGGGCTGGGTAAAATTAGCAATCAGCAATTTGTCGCTTTCTTCGCTGTCGTACGCCAACAATAATTGGAATTTCGCTCTTGGATTAAGTCTCGCGTTTGAGTTCCCGGAACTTGACAGCCTGGAATTGCCGACAATAGACGGCGTCACATTCGGCCCCGATGGCTTTCATCTGCCTGATATTAATCTTTCATCTATCAATCTGCCGCCGATACAATTTGGCGATTTTTCTCTTGGCCTGACCGGATTCAGAATGCCGGCTTCATCATTTGATTGGCTGACCTGGCAACCCGGATCGCCAAGCAATCTGAATTTTGCGTTCGATTTCAATATGAATCTGCCAAATCTACCGTCTGGCTGTCCGATAGAACTTCGAAATCCGAATATAAGCATTCAAAATGCTTCGTTTACCGATGGCGCTTTTAGCGCGACACTAACTCCAATAACATTCACTTCTCCCGGATTGCGTCTTCCAATTACGCCGGATTTTGGCATGAAGATCACCGAAATATCGGGAGCGTTGGGCGCAAGTTTCAGCGGCGGGAATTTCAATATCTCTCCCGACGTTAGAATCAAAGGAAAGCTGGATCTTCCCTCGGCTTTCAATTGTTCTCCCGATAGCCAAAGCCTGGATCTCTTTAATACTACTATCGCACTGTCGGGCAGGGGCGGACTATCAGGGACTGTCCAGAATATTGTGCCTGCCTGCTCGCTTCATGTGGGCATATTGTCTGCCATAATTACTAATTCGAATTTAACATTCAGCGTAAATCAAAGCTCCCAATCAATTCTTCTCGAAGGAACGGGCGCGCTGGTTTTCAATAATCCATCCGGCCCGCCAATCACCGCCAATGTCAACCTCGGATATGAATTTATTCAGAATAGATTCGTCACTCTTAATGGCAATATCAATTCGCCATTTGTCTGGAATATTCCGCCATCGAATCCGGCGTTATCATTCAATATAAATCGCGCCACTATTACTGATTCGACTATCGTAATCGACGGCAGACAAAGCCTTCGACTTGGTGGAGGGACTACGCTGGGAGTGACATTCAACAATCTCGGTGTTAGATGGAGCGATTTTTCGATAGCCTCGGGCAATGTCATCTTCGATACACCTTTTGCTCTCATGGCATCATTTAACGGTACCGATCTCAATTTCCAGGCTGTGCCAAGAGATACACCTATTACCGATTCTATCGGTATCCTTATTAATCTCCCCGATTCTATTACAATCGATAATCGCGGCCTGGCCATGCATGGCACCAGCCAGTTGCATCTGAAACTGCAAGGATTCGACCTGCCCGGATTGCGCGGAGAATTTTCTCAGGACTTCGCGTTTTCGTTTAGCCCGTTCAGGGTGACACAGGGCCGCCTCGAATTCTATTCCGGCGCAAATAGGATTGCCATACTTACTCCGCAGGGATTCCTGCCCGACCTTAGCTATTTCGGAATAGCGTTTCTGCCTGAACGACTGCCGCTGCCAACCGAATCGATTGCTTATCTGCAGTTGAAGCAGGGTGACTCGCTTTTAATAAATTATAATATCGATAGCACTGGCCTCCGCCTATGGACTCGTCCAGGCCAGCCCGCTAAATTAGTTTTTCCAGCGCTCAAGCTATCAAACCCGCAATCACCTGAGTTAGACATTACATTCGATTTTACAGTCGATCCATTGACCAAGGATTTAATCAGGGGCAATATCAACGCCACAATCCCGCCTCAGTCATTGCCCAGTTTCGATTTGAGCGGTCTGGGGATACCATTTGCGATTAAGAGCTTCACTTACGGCCCCGTTGGTGGCGTAAATGCGTTCCAGCTTGTCGGCCAGATGAAATTTTTCAATACCGATGTTGGCGCGCAGGATATACAGCTAACATTGATGCCCGATGGCCGGTTGATGGGTAATATCGATTTCCCCATAGATCAAACCATCCCGATAGTTCCCAATAGCGACAAGCTCAATCTCCATATAACAAGAGTTAATGGCTCATTCGATGTCCAGACGACTCCGCCCAATCTTGCTTTTGATTTCGGTCTCACTGGGGGAATCAGGCTTCATCTTGGAGAGGGCAAGGATTACGGAGCTTCGGCAGAGTTTGGCGTAACCCAGACCGGAATCCAGATCCGTAATTTCAATGTTGATACACCTCCATCGGGCGATTCGCTTTTGCCATCGATCGATTTAGGTGCATTAAAGCTAATCCTTTCGGATTATACATTGCCATCGCTGTCATTTGATCAAACCAATGGCTGGGATTTTGAAATTGAATTGGGAATGGAATTTAAGTTCACGGACCTCGACCTGCATTTGCCGAAGATATCAGGTATAAGAATCCGAAAGACCGGCATCCATCTGCCCGATATTTCGATTCCCGAAATGAGTGATTCGACTCATACCTTCATGGGATTTGGATTGAAACCATTGGCGTTCAGAATGTCCGCTCTTGATTTCAATTGGTTTGATTATAACGGTCAACCATTGGGAGATTGGGGCTTTGGTTTTGATTTTGAGCTTAGCTTTCCCGAATTCCCCGGCGATGTGCCGCCTGCTCTGAAAAATCCGCGAGTTACCATACTCAACGCCGGTTACCGCAATGGTCGTATAACGGGAAGTCTTGAGACGAAGAGTTTCGATCAGCCGGGTCTGCAATTACCATTGGGCGGCGATCTAAACTACTTCGTGCGTGAGATATCGGGCGCGTTATCCGATACCAACGGCGCCCAAAATTTCAGTATTCATTTCCGCGGCGATATTCAGATGCCGGATTTCATGAGATGCGGGCCCGACAGCGGGTTGGCCAATACCATGGCGACAGAATTTACTATCGACAGCGGCGGCCATCTCAGCGGTACTCTTTCGGGATTCATACCGACCTGCCCGCTGGATCTGGGATTCGGACGGATACGAATTACCAATTCGTCTGTTAATTTCAGTATTTCCGGCAGCGAGCAATCCGCAGTCATTGATCTTGCGGGAGCTCTTAGATTGCCTGGCATAAATAACGGCGATTCCATCACCGCGGCCGGAAATCTGAGTTTCGATTTGATTCATGGCCAAATATTGAGCGGCCAGATCGCAGTAACGGATCCGTTCCGATGGTCGGTGCCGTCTGAGAATTCTATTCTTCATTTTGTAGTTAACCACGCGGTTTTGGACCGGAATGGATTGCTTCTAAATGGAGCGGGCAGTCTCGATCTTGCCGAAGGTGCCAGTATCGGTGTAAATTTCAACGATCTGCTGCTAAATGTCAGAAATTTCAGTCTCGTATCTGGAACTGTATCATTCTCCAGCCAATTCGCGCTGAAATTTGTTGTCGCGCTCGGCCAACTACAATGGTCTGCCGTGGATCGAAACGCTCCACTTACCGAAGAGACGGCCGTCAGGTTGACATTGCCCCAAACTCTGACTTTGGGGGCGAATGGTATCGGGGTTTCGGGCGAATCCAGCATTCTCGTTCGAGTCAACAATACCAATTTTGACGCTATCAGATGCTTATTCACCGATTCATTTAATATAGCGTTATCGCCATTCCGAATAGCCACGGGTAAGGCAAGTTTCTATAAGGATACGACATTAGTAGCATTCCTTGATAACGCCGGATTCCACCCGGGAGACTTCTTCGGCGTAATTCCAATGCCGGAACGAATTCCATTGCCAGACACCTCAATTGCTTATTTAAGGGTCAAATCCGGCGATACAGTTCTAGTAAAGACCGAGACAGTTTCTAATGGAATTAGGATATCAACCAAGCCGGGTCAGCAGGTTCAGCTCGTTATACCCGCTTTAAAATATAGCGCCAGCGCTCCTCCGCAATTCGGAGTCAGCTTCAGCGCGACCATCAATCCGGCGACATTCGAATTTGTCGAAGGCTCGATAGTTGTATCCCCGCCGTCTGGAAGCGATACCTTGCTGTCACTGCTTCCGCAAGGAATCCCGGTAACGATTACTCAACTCGGATTCCAAAAAATAAATAATATCTATGCGTTGAGGGCCGGTGCGAAAATTAAATTACCCGACGCATTGAACAATGTGGTAGTGAATCTCGATTCCCTAACCATCTCGGCGAATGGGATTTCGGGTAATGTCAATGTAGGTAATTTTAATGTTAATCATCAGGCTACTGAACAATACATAGCCAACGTCCCATTGGGTACAATGGCCGCAATAAAAGTCCAGGGTGTCGAGGCGTCATTTGGTTCTGGCCCGCCTGCGATCAGGATGTCTGGAGATATCACAAGCGATCTATTCCGAACATCAACAGACACCGCAGCCATCCATTATGTGGCTCAATGGGCATCGAATAGATTTAATTTCGGCTTCGATGTAGTTAATGATCCAAGTTTCAGTTTGCCCCTGCTGATTGCGACATTCAAGCCTGAGCAGATTGGCAGTAGCCCGGCAATAGATCTGAGCTTCTCCCAAAATGATTTAGCCCTTACCCTGAGCGGTACTTTAACGGCTCAGGGATTCGGAGATGGATTCGCGGTCTCATTCGCCGGGCTGAGGATATCCAAAGACAGCGTAACGGTTCCTGAAATAAGTATTACGCTTCCAGAGGATATACAGCATTTCGATCTCTTCGGAGCGAATTTCGCGATCAAGGATTTGACCAGTCCGCCCGCCAAGGCGCTATCGTTCGCTTATCAGAATCGCGTGTTTTATCTGGGCTTGAGCGGTGAGATAACCTTCATGAACAATACCAGCCAGTTCCGAAATTTCCGAATCGGTTCTGATGGTTCTGTAACGCTTGAGGGAGCGGAATTCCTAAGCAGTCCAGTCTATATTGTGCCTGATTATTTCGCATTATCTAGAGTAGCAATATCTATCTGGAAATCTTAAAGGTCGAGGGATTCGTCAAACTGCCCGCGCCCGCGGATACAACCAGGCAATTATTTAATTTCCAGGTGACCAAAGAAGGCGTTGTGACCGGCGGCGCCGATATCACGGTTCTGAATGAGACTCCGGGTTTGGGTAACGGCGATCAGACTGAGTTCTCGTTCTGGATTGCAACTTTCGACCCGACCTATTTAGGCATATCATTAAATTTCGCGGATATGAGGCAGAGCTCTATAAAAGTGATCGCCGATGTTTATTTCTCGCAGGATCAAAATAAATGGATTCATTTCGGGACTAAGTCCGGAGGTGTTATTAACCCCGGGCTGGAGGTCAGATTCGATGGCGTTGTCACCTGGGGGAATATCCAGTTCGCCCCTAACCTTGTTGATATTAACTGGGAAGCATTGCGTCTGACATTCTCGAATATTCAAACAATCGATGAGCATAGTGATTTCGGGCTATCGTTGTCAGGCCGATTGGCAATCAATGTTTCCGGCTCGGGCGGAGGATTAAATTTCACTGATTTACGAATTCGAGCAAGCGGCCGGGTTGAACGGCTGGCGGAATCTATCACGGGCGGCGATATTACAATCGTTGATGTAGTAACTGTCACAATCAATAATATAGGATTCAGCGATACGCCGACAACTATAAGCATCGTTGGTGGTAATCCGCCATCAGGGCCGGGCTCGCCAGGATCCAGCGATACTCTCAGAGTAGCTGTTACGAGCTATATCCGATTTGGCGGTACTATCAATATAGCCGATATCGGCAGCGGCGGCATCGAGGAATTCCTCGCTTATAAAACTGCAGATGGCGGCTCACATTTAGTAATCCGCAATGCCAATTTCAGTGTTAGCGGAGTAGTGGAATTCAGAGCAGATCTGCGATATGAGCAATCACAGGCCGGATTCTCATTGCTGGTAGGAGGTAGGGGCACACTCGTAGATGCCTATCAAATTATAGTCGTCGGCAAGGTCGCCGTCATGAACGGCGAAACCAGTCTCGGCTTCTTTGTGGCATCGTCCGTGACAATCCCGATTCCTCCTGCTGTAATTCTCACTGGTCTCGGTGGAGGATTTTTCCTCAATCCTGAGCCCAGCGATCTGCAGTTAGTTCGTCAGATGGCCAATCTCGATAACGCCACCGGCAATAGGATTAACGCCGACCCCGGCAGCTTCGCGGTGCTATTATATGCCAGCGCCACAATCGTCGATCCGACTGGATCGCTGATCCAGGGCAGAATTCTTCTTACGATAGCAGCGGCGTACATAAGATTCGATGGAGAAGTGACTGTTCTCGGCCAGGGCAATTTCCTGCGAGGCACATTCTACCTTCTCATCGGGCTTACGGACGCATACGCCGAAGGATCGATAAATATCAACCTGCAAGTGTCAACTGTGGTAACTGGTACGGCGTCACTCGAATTTTATGTTTATAGCGCGGATGCCTGGGGCATACGCGGCGCGCTTAATGCAAACATCCTGACACAGTTTGAAGCTACCGGAAGCTTGTTTATCGGCAATCCCGGTTTCAATATGTCTTTGAGTATCACCAGACCGTTTAATATCTGGGTTATCTCCATAAACACCGGTATCGAAGGCAGAATCTGGTATGTGCGCAATGTCAGTTGGGGCGCGTATATGAAGGCTTGGATTTCGGCATCGGTTCTTGGCGGCGTAGTCAGCGCGGAAGGATGGCTTGCCGGCGCATTGTTAGGTCAGCCGGATTTCTACGTATATGGAATCGCTGGTCTTAGTGTTCACGCGCTTACATTCAGCTGGGATGGCAGCGTCTGGGCCAAATTTAAGGGCGGACAAGTGACTGCCGGATTTGGTAAAGACCCCGAAATGGAGCGATTAATAAATGATGCTCTGGGCACAAGCCAGGAAGTTGAAAATGCAAGTGCCGAGGCGCAACAGCAAATTCCTCAGGCCAATATGGCGGCCATGACCCTAACCGGTCAGGAGCTTGCGGCCGCATTCAGGACTTTATTTTTATGCAGCGAACTTCTGCAGTCCGATGATCCCTGGGCATTCATTCTGGCTGCATTAATACTCGAAGGTACAAGATTAACCGAAGAGAGTTATGGCAGCCCGGCGACTCAAGACGAAGATAATCAATTTTCATGGGTAATTGGCAACGTCTTCGGCGGAGCAAATGGAGCTCCTACAGCGGCACAGCGCGACTCCTTGAACTCTCAGCGAAACAGCGCTGACATCATGCTTAGCGCCGCAAATGGCTATAGGACACAGGTTGCCGCGAGACTCAGTCAAATTAATTCCCAATTAACGCCGCTGCCTTCAAATGATTACTCGGTTGGCGGAAACCCCATCTCCAATGATAATTTCGAGCCGCCGGTAACAAGCGAATACATTGACAGTGTTGGAATGACCCGCAAGCGAATCACCAGCGGTCCGGATTTCACATTCAATCAAGGCATTTCAGATCAAAATAACGCCACTCTTTTGCAGGCCCAGAATGATTTTAATACTAATGAAAATGCGATCAGAGATAGAGTTGCGGCGTTGGAAGCCGGTCTCACGACAATCCAGACTGCTCTTCAAGGCAGCGGCGGGCAGATGAGCTATAATGCGGTTGGCTCCCATTTCCTTGGCCTGCTGACCCAACTCGAATACTTCTATAAAAACCATCTGCAATATCAACGTGATATGAATGATTGGGCTTATCAAAAGAGAACTGAACTTGAATCCCGTCAGGGCACGATGAATACGGTAATCTCGAATAAGACTACCCGTCTATCTGAGGCCCTCCGCCATAATGTTGCCCTCTGGCGATTCACTTGGATTTTGAGACTCGGCAATGCACCGGACAGCGTATCACGACGCCAGGGATTTGAAAGCAACTGGAATATCGCGACACCCGATCAGAGAATCGCGATATGCAATCAGACCGGTATGGATTTGTGGTATACAATGAGCGATACCGGACTCCAGCGCATTACTTCGGCTGTTGGACCCATAGCCGCCAATGATCCCGGATTATTGGCCGATCAGGTATTAAATGTCACGAACGCTCAGGCCGTATTCACCAATTCAATCGATGCCATCTATGATACCAAGAGTAGACTAACAGAGAACCTCTACGATATCCTGGATCGATATGCATATTGGAAACAAGGCCAGCCTGACAGCATTAAAAATCGACCGATGTCGCTTACGGACATCAACAATAGAAAGGCTCAACTGGCGCAGGATCTTCAAGTGCCAAGACTATACAATTTATCTTCTATTAATACCAACAGGGGATTCTATAACACCGGAATTTTCAATTGGAATGCTTCACATCCAAGAGGAATAACTGATTATTCTATTCGGCTTGAAGACGGTACCTGGACTTCAATCCCCAGCTCGGGGTTCCAGAATGTCGGGCTCTCGACTAGTATGACTCAATATTTCCTGAGGCCATACGGCGGACAGCAGGACGCATTTCCAAAAACATTATTTGTCCGAGCTCGCGGCGGAGCTGGATATACCAATGCCAGAATGGTCAACTTCACACTTAATTTCTATGCGGCCGGCGGAGGTAATGGATCTTACTCGTATGGTGGAATGTCCGGGGATGTCACGCCGCCGTCGGTAGGGTATGTTGGATTCCCGAATTATCAACATGTCTCGACTTTTAGAAGCGTTTATATTGGAAGAAGGTGGCTGTATATTCCCATTGATATTTATTATTCCTACAATATCAATCAGATCGATGCCAATTGGATAGGCAGCGATCCTGAATCAGGCATACTCGAATATCAATATTGTGTCGGCACCGATTATGCCGATTCTTCCGTTCTCAATTGGACATCGGCAGGCGGCCGGACAGAGGTATCAATAAATGGGCTCAATCTGCAGAACGGCCAAACGTACTACGTAAATGTCCGCGCCAAAAATGGCCAATTTATATGGAGTCCCGTTACTTCATCGAGCGGCCTCGTGATCGATACCACTCCTCCCGCAGTTCCAGGGAATGCATTCACGGTCTGGTTCCCGCAGTTTTATTATTGTTGGCAGCCGCCTTTAGTTTCGCCCGTACCTTTACCCCCTCAATTAGATCCCGCTAATGGTTATCCCTATACATTGGGCAGTTTCACCTTCAGATTAAATTTGCCGCCGCCGCAGCCGCCGTCAATCAGCGCATATTGGGATGTTTCAAACGACCCGGAATCTGGAATATTGGAATATCAATATAGGGTGGCTTCGGCTACGGATAGCTCCATTATTTCACCTGATTGGGTTTCCACTTCCTTAAATTTGACTGCGGCCATCACAGGCGCGCCGCTGTCATATACAGATTCATTCTTTGTAAAGGTAATCGGCCTCAATTACGCGGGTCGGGCAAGTAATCCCCTGAGACTGGGGCTTTACAAGCCAATAGATCCGACCGGCCCTGCCAGTCCCACAGCGTCATTCTGCTACGGTCTTCCTGCAGGGACGACCTATTTGCTGTTTACGCAGCCGTCATATGATCCCGAAACCGGGCTTAAGGGATATCAAGTCGCAATCGGAACCAGCATTGGTGGAGCAGAGGCGAGAGGTTGGCCTTCGGATGTAGACTTCACAGGAGCTAACGATATCGGGCCGGTAAATTCATGGCTGTTGCCTAACTACAACCTTGCCGATGGCACATATTATATAAGCGTGCGTGGCGTAAATAATCAAAACATGATCAGCTGTCCGACTGTCACCGGACCATTTATTGTAGATCATACGCGACCCTTAACTCCGCAAGCATCACCATCAATAATTCTAAGAAGAGGCGGCAATGTTCTGAGATTGATGTTCGAAAATATATCTGATCCGGAATCGGGCGTTACTCGGATCGAAGTATCTATTGGCACCAGGACTCGGACTCGCGATATACTTGATTGGACAAATGTCGGCGTTGTCGACCAATGGGAAATTATTGAGAATACAATCGGGATGCTTCCCGAAAACACTTATTACATCAATGTTAGAACTCGAAATCTGGTTGGAATGTATTCTAATTTGTTCTCAACCAGCATTCTGGCGCGATAAGGGAGGGGCCATGAAAAAAATAATTACATTTTTACTGATTTCTTTGTCGACTTATGGGATCTCCCGCGCGGAGCAAAAGCGCGATTTTATTCCAATGGCAAAAGGCGATACCCTGGCGATATTCCTGACCGTGCCTCCGCCGTCCAATCAAGGATTCGATGTTTATCGTAAGGGGCCGCTTCCGACCAACGATGATTTCGTCAAGCTCACCAAAGAAGCGCCGATTATGCCGGTTGTCGATCCGGAACTTGCCAAATCCATACTTGGCGATGAATGGAAAACAATCGCCAAAGCCGTCGAATCGGATGATCCATTCGAGGTATTGCGAAAATTGAGAGGCAGCGAATTTATCAGCGGGGTGATGTCGCTATTAAGTCCAAAAGTGGCGACAGTTACCGGTCGATGGTTCGTTGATGGTTCGGTTCGGAACGGCAAAGAGTATCAATACAAAATTGTTTATGTCGATGCCCGTGGCAACGGCAAGGATAGTCTTAGCAAACAAGTGACTATATCGGAAACCAATCCCAATCGCCCTAAAAATGTCAAAGTCAAGATCGGAGATACAAAGGCGACGGTTACCTGGGATTATCAAAAATGGAACGGTACTTTTGATGATCTGGCAATTCAGTTTTACATATTTAGAAACGAGGGAACCGGCGAATTCAAAAGAGTAAACGATAAGACTATTTTGCGTGACGACGCTACGCCCCGTCAATTTGTCGACCTGTGGCTGACGAATGGCCAGAGCTACTCTTACTATGTGGCGGCGGTCGATCCTATCGGTCGAATCAGCGAACCATCCGATACTGTAAAAATCGCTCCAAAAGATACAACAGCTCCAGGCGTCCCGAAAAATCTCGCTGTAAATCCTGGGGATGGCTTCATGGCTATATCGTGGGATATGAGCCCGGAACTCGATGTCAATGGTTACGATGTTTATCGTTCTCTGGGGCTTGATAAGGAATATTCCAAGATTAATAGGACATTAGTGCCCGCCAGCACCCCCATATATTTCGATTCGACCATCACGAACGGCCTACAGTATTTTTATAAGATTTCCGCGCTCGATAAATCCGGCAACGAAAGCGAAAAATGCAATTCTAAATCCGGCGTTCCAATCGATAAGACTCCGCCTGATCCACCGACAAATGTCGCTTATAAAATCGAAAAGAGAGTCCTGCATCTTTCCTGGATTCCCGCAAAGGCCAAAGATGTAGTTGGATATCATATATATCGTGGCGAATCCCAAAAGGATCAGCCGAGGCTAACTCCCGACCCATTCAAGGGAACAGCTTTTGTCGATAGTGGCTATCAAGGTTCTGGAATGACACCCGGCAAGACTTTTATAGTTGGCGTTACCGCGGTTGACGGCGCGCGCAATGAAAGCGAGAAGGTAATGCTTACGATAGTCGTACCGGATGACGATCCGCCATTGCCCCCGAGGGGATTTATTGCCAAGAATAAAGATGGAAGATATGTAGAAATATCCTGTGCCGGAAGCCCCTCAATCGACGCGGTATCATACAAATTGATCAAACAAACCGGCGAAAGCGAAAAGCTGGAATTGGCGACTTTTTCAAAGGCGCCATTCGATTTTGAAGATACTTTGATTACTAAGGGAAAATCTCAAATATATTACGCCGTTGCCTATGATTCGGCAGGCAACAAGAGCGGCCCGTCAAAAATTGACACGGTCTTGGTTCGGGATTACAGCCCGCCTCCTTCTCCCAGAAACGCTTCTGCGTCGTTTACAACTAATGGCATTGAATTGTCATGGGAACGGGTGATTGATTTCGATCTGGCTGGTTATAATATTTATAGCGCCAAGACGCCTTCCGGCACCTATACGAAATTGAATTCCGCGCCTCTGAAGGATTTGAAATTTGTCGACGCTAAAGGATCCAAAGAAATTTACTATCGCGTACGCGCTGTAGATACATCCGGAAACGAGAGTACCCGTGGAGATGCCATTCGTGCGAAATAGATTATTTCTATTTTCATTATTTTTTTCAATTATGGTTCAGGCCGGAGTGTCGTTCGCTCAGGCCTGCCTTGACGATGGTATTTCGCTATATAATTCAGGAGACTACAAGGAAGCAATTTCGACACTGGAAGATTGCATAGCTTCCACACCAACTACTTCATCGGCCTATGAATATCTCGCGAAATCGTATGTCGCGATCGATGATGATGCCAGGGCAATCGTTGTTTTGGAACAAGCCAATACTCAGATTCCCAATTCCGTGCAGATATTGTTTCTATTGGGCCAGCTTTACGGAAACCAGAAGAGATATTCCAAAGCCAGGGTCGTATTAGAACAATGCGAGAAGCTTGCGCCGAATCAAAAGGATATTTCAAAATTGCTCTCGAGAATATATTTCAATATTGGAGTTGAATTCGCCAAAGACTCCCGCTACAAAGAGGCTTGGGAGAATTTCAATATGGCTATATCGGCGGATTCCTCCAATGAGGCGGCGTACCTAAGCGCGATTGGATCGCTAATCGAACTGCAGAAATTCGAAAAAGCCCGAGACCTGGCCGAAACCGGCAAAAAATTGTTTCCGTCAAATAAAGATATAGAAAAAGGTTATTTACAAGCGTTATTTGGATTGAAGGATTACGCGAAAGCGCTGCCGATTTTAGAAAAAACTCGTAAATCCGATCCGGGTAATATCGAGCTGGCACTGCAAATAGCCCTTCTTTATAGATACTATAACCGAATTCCCGAAGCCCTGGCGTTATATGACACATTGATTACTCAGTATCCTTCGGAACGGCCGGTCTACGACGCCCTTATCGATTATTGGAGTTTGTTTAATCGTCAGGATAAAATTAGAGAAGCTTACCAGCGTCTTGCGCTTGTGTTTCCCTATGACGATAGCATCACATTCGAAATTGCCAAAACTTACGAAAAAGAAAATAATTGGGCTGAGGCACGAAAAACCTATGGCGAATCACTCGAACGGGATTCTCTTAATCTCGATGCCCGGCTGGCTATTGCGGATACTTATCTAAGTGAATCCAATGATTCGCTGGCCATCAGTGAACTCGAATCCTGTTTGCAAATTAATGGCAATAATTTTAATGCCTTTAAAAGACTTAATAGCATTTACTCAAAACAGAAGTCGTATGCGAATTCGCTGCAGTTATGCAGAAAATTCCAGGCGGCGAACGACACGATGTTTTACCCGGCCTATAATCTCGGACTCGCATTTATGCGCACAGGGAATATGGATTCAGCCAGAATATTTTTCAATCTCGCCACGAAGTTATCCGCGGTCGATCCGCTTCCCTGGGGAGAGCTGGCGTCGATCTCCAGCAGTAAGGGCGATGTGTCCAAGGCTGAGGAACAATATCGGCACGCTCTTGACCTCGGCATAAGCAGACTTGGAATTCTCCAGAATCGGCTTCAGGCCGCGATTACGGACCCACAGGGGAATATCAGACTGAATGAAGTGGATCGACTCAAGGGAGAGCAGGACAATTTAAAAGATCTTCAGGACCTTATAAGTAATAGTCTAAATTATCTCAAAAGAAAAAATACGAACGAAAATTTCAGCAAGCTGCTCGATGAGTATATCAATGAATACCCGACCAGCATTTTCCTTTTATTATATCAGGCAGAATCTTACGAATTTGTGAAAAAATATGACCAGGCGTTGGAGCTCTATAAAAAAATCATCTTTATAAATCCAAATACAGCTCAAGCCCACGAGAACATGGCGCACATCTATGAAAATATAGGAAATTACCCTGAGGCTATTTCGAGTTATCAACGTCTCGTATCGTTGAATCCTGAAAATGAAAACGGATACGATGGCATAATCAGGATTTCTCAAAAGCAGGGGAAATTGGATGAACTCTGCGCGGAGTGGAAGATCCTTTATCAGGCGCAACCGGAAAACAAGACTCTTCAGCAGAGACTGATAGAGGTTCTACATAAAACAGGTCAGATGGAAGAAGCGAAAAAAATCATCGAATCAAATAATCAAGCGAGAAACCCTTGAAAAGACTATCAAGATTTGCAGTGTGCCTGCTATTTATAGCGGGTTTGGGATTACCCAATGCCATGCTTTGGGCTCAATCCTCCGAAAATGCTCCTATAACTCCCAAGAGGAGAAATCCTATCTTCAGATTGTCTGGCGAAATTGGCACATTCGGTGAGCTTTACTCAATTTCTGGACGGCCAGCCCGGCGTCCAAGTTCGACAGGAAGGCTGTTTTTTAGGCCGACCATTACGCTCTTTGGTAAATTCGGGATGTCATTCGATATCACCCTTTCTACCGAGGGAAGCTCCGCGCGCCAGCAAATCAATCAGTTTGCGCTTAATCCATCATGGGGATGGGGTTCGGCCAATCTCGGCGATTTCAGCCAGGATTTCTCGCGATATACACTCAACGGAATTTCTATTCGCGGCGCGGGATTGACTCTTAATCCGGGAATTCTCAGATTTCAAGCTGTGGGAGGACAGACTCAACGGGCGATAAAAGCCGGCCCATATGGCTCGGCGTACGCTCGCTATATGGGTGGAGTCAAATTAGGGATCGGCAAGACGGGCTCATCCTTTTTTGATATCAATCTCGTCCAAACAAAAGACAGTGCCAAATCATTGCCCAAAGATATTTTCCAACGCGATAGCACCAGTGCGGATACAGCGACTTCCGGCCAATACGGAGTAACCGCAAAGGAAAACATAGTGGCCGGAGCCAATACGGAAGTCCGCTTATTCAGAAAAATGCTAACATTCAAGGGTGAGGCCGCCGCGACCGCTTACACCAGGGATATTTCCAGTACGCCTCAGGATATCAAAGGGTATCCATCGTCATTGAAGAAATATTTCACCCCTCGAATTTCCTCCAACGTTGATGTTGCATATACTTCTGAGCTTGTATTCAATCATAGGATTTTTGATATTAAAGGAGCTTATACATATGTCGGCCCGGGTTTCACTTCTCTTGGGATTAGCTCCACGATCAATGACAAACGATTAATCGAAGCAGGGGCCGGTTTGCGATTATTCCAGAGCAAAATCTCAATTCAGGGTAATTTCCAGACCCAAAACGATAACGTGATCAAGCAGAAATTATTTACAACCACCCGCTACACCTACGGCGGGACATTGAATATCCGCCCTGTCCAATTTGCCGGATTCAATTTTAATTACATGCAAAATACTATGAAAAATGACGCCGCCAGTGATTCGTCAAAAATAGACAATCTTAATTCGGGATATTCTGCGGGCGCGATCTTCCAATTCTCGCTATTTAATTTTGCTAATGCGTTATCGTTGAATTACGCCGCTCAAAGCTCCAAGGATAACAATATTGTTCGAGCGGCGAACGCGGGCAGCGATGTCAAATCGCAGAATATTTCAGTGGCGTTGACTACGACTATAAACCCATCATGGTCTGTTTCGCCGGGTTTCGCAACCAACAGCACCGAAACCAGCGGTCAGCCCAAAAACTCGAACAATTCTATCTCGATGAGAATAAACAACAGGATGAAGAAGGGGAAGCTGAACAGCTCTCTGAGTTCGGATGTTTCAAGTTCAAAACAATCCAGTATCTTTTCAATTACCGCCCAATCTGCCTATGCGATCAGGACTTCAGATTCGATCAAACTCAGCGTCAAGTATTCTTCATTTAAGGATAAAAGCTCTGCGGGCGGTAAATTCAATGAAAATACCGCTAACATAAATTATTCGCATAAGTTCTAGGCTTTGATCTAATTTAATATCGCGAATTGCCTAAAATCAAAACGAGACTCCGCATGCTTACGGAGCCTCGTTTTCTTTTGAGCGTTCTTTTATCGACCCAGAGTCATTAACTAAGATTTGTCGAAGCTATTCCTATCCATGGCGAATGCCTGGACTGCCTTTGTTTTAGGATTTTTTTGGTTTAAGTTTTTTGAGAAATTATCAAGAAATTCCTCGGTATTTTTCTGGTTATTGTCTTGGGTTGCAAGCTTAAATTTCGCAATAAGCTCTTTCAAATAGGTTGCTTGTCCCGATAATTCTTCGGATGCCGATGCGCTTTCTTCCGCGCTCGCGGTATTCGATTGAGTAACCTGATCGATCTGTCCGATACCCTGGCTTACCTGTTCGATACCCTGGGCCTGTTCATTGGAAGCATTGGCGATTTCAGCTACAAGCTCGGCGGCTCTTGTGACGCCTTCGACGATTTCTCCTAATGCCTTGGCAGTGTCGTCGGCAATTCGAGAGCCATTGTCCACCTTCTTCAACGAACCTTCAATAAGCTCGGTCGTTTCCTTGGCAGCCTTGGCGCTTCTTTGAGCGAGATTCCTTACTTCATCTGCCACAACCGCGAAACCCTTGCCATGAACTCCGGCTCTTGCTGCCTCAACTGCGGCGTTAAGGGCAAGAAGGTTTGTTTGGAATGCAATCTCATCGATGACCTTAATAATTTTGGAAATCTTTGCGGACGATTCGCTAATCTCTTTGGTCGCGGCCAGCATTTCCTGCATCTGCTGATTGCCCTTACCGGCGTTATCTTTTGCCGATGATGCCAGATTCTTAGCGTTGGAGGCATTGTTGGCATTCTTCCTGGTTTGCTCGGTCATCTCCGTCAATGAAGCCGTAATTTCTTCAAGCGAACTGGCTTGTTCGGTCGCGCCTTGTGATAATGACTGGCTGGCATCAGATACTTGTCGCGATCCGGTTGCCACCTGATCGGCGGCTGCCGCCACCTGGCCAAGAATATCATTTAATGAATCCAGCGTGCTATTGAGAGCATTTTTAATCTCAGCAAAATCGCCCTTATAATCGCCGCTGACATACGCGGTAAGATTTCCGCTTTTCATTTCAGCCAGACATTGGATAACCTCATTGATTGGTCGCCCCATATTATCAAATGTTTGATTCATGCCTTTTATGATTTCAAGATACCCGCCTTCGAAACCATCGACCTTTCCTCGTACAGTTAGATCTCCGTTTACGGCGGCATTCGAGAGCAGAGTTCCTTCATGAACCAGACCTTGAATAGAACTCCTCATTGTATTCATGGCCTTGCCTAATGAATCATCTTCGGAAGCTATTTCAATCTCAACATCAACATTGCCGCGGGCCATTTCCGATGCCGCTTTGGCCTTACCTCGGACATATTCTATCAGGTCGCGAATCGAGATTAACAGTCGGCCAATTTCATCCTTTGATTTTGGTTTGATATTCTGATTTATATCGCCTTTTACGGCTTTATCGAGTTTGCGTCTGACATCATCAAGCGGCTTGAATACTTTTGATCCCCAGATATAATAAATTATCGATGCCAGAATAAGGCCGCCTAATATGGCTACCAGGATATTGGAAAACAGATTGCTTTTCAGTGCCGATTGCAGTTTTTCTTTCGAAGTCACTATTTTCAATCCGCCGAGAATTTTTTCGTTTTCTCCGTGGCAATCGGTACAGGCTTTTTCACTCATTAATAATTGATATTCGGAGACGATCTCTTTTCCATCAATATTCGATTCGACTGAAAGGCTTTTTTCGGTTTGATAAACCTTGTCCCATAGTGGGTCCGTCGCTGGCATTCCTATTGCCGCCTTATCGGTTGAACGCGCGACAATTCTTTTATCGTTCAATATGGATATATCGCTGACCATGCCCAAGCCTTTTACTTCATCAAAAAGCGTCTGCAGCTGGTCGTTATTTCCGGTCTTCATCATCAGCTTGATTTGATTATCAAATAGCCATTCCAGATTTTTGGAATTTTCGTTGTACATTCCCGAGATGTCTTTGCTCTGATTGGAATAATTCATGGTGACCATAAGCGAGAAAACAACTGTCAAACTTAGCAAAAAGATTAGAGTCAGCTTGAGTTTCAATGATAGCTTATTCATGACTATTTTCTCCTTCTTATTATATTTATTGTCCTTAATTCTATCGGTATGCGAAATATCATATTAATGATGCAATAACGGACAAGCAGCAACACGTTCGTTTTGGGTTTTCGTAAGCCGCTGAAGTTTGGGTACTTATGATACTGGAGTGAAACGACAACCCCAAAAAACGTTCCACATTGAAAGCGAAAATCGTTTGTTCAGTCTGTTATTAAGATTAATTCCTAATAAGATGAAGTGGTTTTAGGAGAAAAACGAGATTTCAGTGTTTTAAGAAAAAAGGATGCTAAAATCCGACACTTACACCGCTGGCAAAGACGGCCTTCTCGGTCTGACTTCCATAAAGCTTCTGAATAACAGGAATTTGAAGTGCCGCATAAAGCCCGGCGCTTTCATTTAAATTGAATCTCAATCCCGGGGTCAAATAAGATACCCAGCCACCGGTATTTTCGACGATCGTTCTATTCTCAATGTCCCGTTTCGCATAGCGGTTATTAGCCTGAATTGAGCCGCTGAACCAGGTTGTAAATGGCCATTGCGACCCCAAATTAAAAATGATTGCGTTGCCATAATGATAATCGAATTTATTTTCGCCATTATGACGATAATATATGCTTGAAAAAATCTGATTTGAACAGGTCGATTTGGCTACCGCCACGCCCGCCTGCCAATCGATACTGCCGGTTCCGGCCTGTAGATGTTCATCCAGACGTTCGCTATCTCTCGATAAATTATTTCGGCCCGTAGGGACTTTCAGATCAAACGACAGACCGCCATTTATGAATGTTCCATCTCCGCCTGCCAAATTAGTCATCCAAATTGCGGATAAATCGGCGTCACCAAGGCCAAAAGAGTTTTCTCGATTTGTTCCTGAAGGCATTGAAGTCTCAATTCTCCTGAATTGAATTGGCGTCTCGAATGAAAATGATAATCGTTCGGAAAGATTATAAGTGAGTCTTAAGGACGGACGCGTCTCCCTCTGACGTTCAATTCCAGATCCTTCGTCGGGTGCCAGAGCATTTGATTTCGTGGAGTAAATATTTGCGAGGCTGAAAAGAAAATGCCTGTCAGGCGATTGGCCTGGCAGTGCATAGCCCTTTTCCGAAAATAGAAAAGCATTATCTCCGCAACGACATACGGAACAGGCTTGGGTATTAATGGCAAATATTCCAATTATTAGCGCCTCAATGATGATAATGACCCATATTTTCTTCATTTGAATCTCCATTGCTAGACCATTTTTCATGGACTATATTAGTCCATGAAATTAGAACAATATAATTGTTAATAGGGTTTCTATGGATGCCAAAATTGTAAAAGAAAAAGGCTGCCACCAAATAATTGTGATTTAACAATAACTCCGATATACCCTTAGGATTAGAAACTAAGAGTATCTTGAATTATTAATCTTGATTATTCCAAGCGGACATGGGACGCAGGCTATTACTTGAGCAGGGTCGCCTTTTGGACAATATTTTTGTCGCGGGCGGTCAACCTGATTAGATAGACTCCGGATGATACGGGTCTATCGGACGAATCGACCCCATACCATACGATACTATGATAACCGGTGCTTACAGTAGAATTTAATATCGTTCTAACTTGTCTTCCAAGGATATCGAAGACGTCGATATTGATTTCGCCGTTTTCCGGCGATCCAAATTCTATCATGATTGAATTATTAAATGGGTTGGGATAAATCTGACTAAACGTATAGTCCGATGGCATATTCGATTTTGGCTCAGAGATTCCCGTTATGAGATCGCCGTAAATCTCTATTCTCCATGAATACCAAAATAACGAATCATCCCAGAAGGGGTCGAAGCAAAACATCTCCCATGGGCCATAAGAATCGCCTCCATTGTAATCCTGCAGACTGCCGGGCCCGTCTACTTGCCGTTGGGTATCGTACCAGACATCGTACCAAGGAATTCTGGGGCCTTCCCAGTCATTTAGTCTAACCCTTTGCCTTGCAGGGAAAAAAACATCAATTAACGCGTCTTCCGCCGAGGGAGATTCAGGAACCCCGACTCCGACATAGAAATTAATATCCTGGATCTGGATATGCTCGGAAACGAAAATAGTATCTCGTACCCCCGTGGAATCGTCATCCGGTTCTGGCGGTTGACATTCCTTATATATTCAAACCTGTCTGCCAGACAGGTCGAATTCAATACCAGAATTAGCCCTATTATAAGTGCTTTATTTTTCATGGAATCACTTCCTTATCGATGAATTTGGTTATTTCCATGAGATTGTATTGTTTATTGTATAGTTTTTTGGTCTTCTCATCGAATATCATATAGTCGGTGACGAAATAATTTCTTATCCTGATCATGTTTTTTCTATCGATATATTCATAGAAATAGCCGCCATTGGATGATTCATCCCGAAAATTGCCTTTGTCGGTAAAGACATATACCGGAGATAGCTTTTTGACTTCATTTTGAAATTGATCGATTGCATATTTAAAATCGCCGGGGATTGCCCGGTAGAATGACAGAAATTTTCCCAGCCAGCCGGAAATCACGAATATCGTATCTCCAGCCGCGTAGCGGACATGATATTCCTTTCGAGAAAAGGTGTCCACGACAATTCGAAATGTATTTTTGCCAACGCTATCCTTTCCCCTTACATCAGTATGCTCGTACAAAGTGTAAGCAAATCCGCGTAAATTTTCGAATACGAAATCATTAAAGTATGCCGTATCGATAAATGTTTTTGCTGTATTCGATATTTCATTTAATTCATCAATTTGTAGAATTATTTTTGAAGCCCCTTTTGGCGACCGGAAATAATCCCCCGGATAGGTGTTATTTGGTTGCCGCTTATCCCAGCCAACTTGATCGGGTTGAGGGACTGAGGAAGGAGTTATTCCGAGAAATTTATAATTTGTATAAATATTGAATGGTTCGACAGAAATAGTAAAACGATTTTCAAAGGCGTTTATGTCCTGCAATGTGATAAATGCTGCCGAAGCGAATGCTAATATTGTTAATATCCTATGCATAAAATATGTCTCCTGGTTAAGGATGAAATTCCGCCATGAAAATATCTATTTGCATTCTGCCCCATAGAAAAAACATGTTACGGTTCTGAATTGATGATTTAAGTTGGTTCAGATTCTTTTCTCCATTGTCATAAAGCCAATTAAGTAGAATCGGTTATCTAAAATTATGGAGCTAACATACTAAGTATTTGGCTAAATTAACAGAAAATGCTTAGTTCAATATCTTATTTTTATTCAATAAAGGTATTGACCAATTTTCTAAAAGACGATAGAATGCGTCCTGATGATGAGCCAAAATACATTAGCATCGAAATCCGGGCCTGATTGAGTTAATAGAGTACATACAATGAAAAAAAAACCTATCAACTATGCAAATTGCGAAAAAATTCACTTGACATAATGACGCTTAGTGAATTAATTCGCTAACAGTAATTATTACTTCTAATGGAGAGTAATGGAGACAATTGATTGAAGACCCCAAAGATACCCCAGCAACTTATTAGCTTAATCATTCTTTTTGCCTTATTTTTAACAGCCCTAATTGTTGCGAGGTCTATTCTAGTTCCAAAATCATTTGGCAAATATGGGTATTACCGCGCTGATGCCGTCAACGAAATCGCGTCGCTTCCTATTCAATATGCCGGATCAAAAACCTGCATCGAATGCCATTCAGATGTAAATGATCTCAAATCCAAATCGAATCATAGCGCCCTGTCCTGCGAAGTCTGCCATAATGCCGCCGCCAAGCATGCGGAGGCGCCGGATGAATTCACTCCAAGCGCGCCCAGAGAACGAGAATTTTGTCCTGTTTGCCACGGGTACAATCCATCAAGGCCGACAGGTTTTCCTCAGATACTGCCTGCCGTACATAATCCGGGTAAACCCTGTATGAGCTGCCATAATCCGCATAATCCTATGCTTCCTCGCACTCCGCAAGATTGCAGCGCTTGCCATCGCGAAATATCCAATGAAAAAAATGTATCGCCCCACGTATCGCTGGCATGTACAAAATGTCATACTGTTTCCGATGAGCATCTGAAAAATCCAAAAGAATCATTGCCCGGGAAACCTGAAAATCGCGAATTCTGCGGGCAATGTCATTCCAAAGATGCCAATAGCCCTCGAGAAATTCCTCGAATAGATCTCGTGACTCACTGGGAACGCTATAAATGCTGGGATTGTCATTACCCGCATTCACCGGAGGCTTAATGAAAGACGATGATATAAAAGATACGGATCGACGAAAATTCCTGATCTCCTGTTCAAAGGCACTGCCTTTGGCCGCCGGTTTTTTCTTTTTCCCCATGAGCGCGGGCGAAATTCTTAAGGCACAGGAGTCTGATACTTACGACCCCACACAGCATAATTACGCGATGGGCATCGATATTCATAAATGTATAGGATGCGCCAGATGCGCCGTAGCGTGCAAAAAAGAAAACAATGTACCTCTCGACCCATACTATTTCCGCACATGGGTTGAACGATATATAATACCGACCACCGGCGATACGGTCGTCGACAGTCCCAACGGTGGAATCGATGGATATCCTGATATCAAAAGCGATGTCGATATTCTGAGAACATTCTTTGTACCAAAATTATGTAATCATTGCGCTAATCCGCCATGCGTGCAGGTTTGCCCGGTTGGAGCGACCTTCGCCACTCGCGACGGGGTAGTTCTTGTCGATGAAAAATACTGCGTCGGATGCCGTTACTGTATTCAAGCCTGCCCTTATGGCGCGCGCTTCTTGCATCCAACAAAGAAAGTTGCCGATAAATGTACATTCTGCTATCACAGAATCACGAAGGGCTTATTGCCGGCCTGTGTAGAGGTCTGTCCGACACAAGCGAGAATATTCGGAGAGATTGGGCTCCGTTCGAGCCCATTAAGACGATTCCTAAGATTCAATGACGTTGCGGAGCTTAAGCCATCCTTGAATACGAAGCCAAAGGTATACTATGCCGGTACTGACGGGGAGGTTAGGTAAAATATGCTGCCTCTTATCGCTAATCTAACTCCGAATTTTCAAGATATAGTCGGATATATTTATCCCAATGAATTCGAATTGCATTGGGGTCTTCTCATAGTACTATACCCCTATCTTACTGGACTTGTCGCCGGCGCATTCATATTGGCCTCGCTGGAACGAGTTTTCAATGTTAAGGCCCTTAAGCCGGTTTATCGTTTGTCATTGCTATCCGCGCTGGCGTTTTTGTTTGTGGCCCCGATGCCGCTTCTGGCCCATCTCGGACACCCTGAAAGATCATTTGAAATGTTTCTGACCCCGCATACCCAATCAGCTATGGCCATGTTCGGGTTTGTATATGCGTGGTACCTGATGGTCGTGCTGCTTTTGGAAATCTGGTTGGACTATCGCAAGGATATAGTAGGCTGGTCGAAAACCAAAACCGGTTTTACCAAATTTGTATATAAGATTCTTACCCTCGGCGCTACTGACGTATCCGATAAAGCGATTAAGTGGGATGATAAGGTAGGCAAGGCTATAACTATTATAGGTATACCCTCGGCATTTCTGCTTCATGGATATGTCGGATTTATCTTCGGTTCCATTAAGGCCAATCCCTGGTGGAGCAGCGTTCTAATGCCTATAGTGTTCTTATTTTCCGCTATTGTTTCGGGTATAGCTCTGATACTTATTATTTATGTGGTCACTTCCATGTTTCGATGGAAAGAGATCAGCATGCAATGTCTTAACAAGCTTGCTGAGCTTCTCCTTTACGCAATGATAGTCGATTTCTCTTTGGAATTTCTCGATTTTATTCAAAGGCTTTATGAATCCGAAGAATCCATTAATATACTTTCATCGATGATTTCTAATCGCCTGTTTATAAGTCTTATAATCACTCAGATTATTCTCGGAAGCATTCTTCCAATGCTGTCATTGGTCTGGGCTCGTTTCGGGAAAGTACCCGATGAGATGAGAAGAATGGTTTATTTCATGGCCGCTTTGCTTGTGCAGGTGGGAATATTCAGCACTCGATGGAATGTCGTACTCGGCGGCCAGCTATTTTCAAAGAGCCTGCGGGGATTGACTGTCTATAAAACAGAATTGTTCGGTCTTGAAGGTATACTTATGGTCTGCGTATTGCTGTTGCTGCCCTTCGCAATACTATTCGTATTGACTAAACTATTTCCACCCTGGGCCGAATCAAAGTCGACAACGCCAGCCTGATACTAAAAAAAATATGATATACTGCTGACGCAATCTGATATCAGGTTGCGTCCTTTTATTTCGTGCCGGAGTTGATCGATTTTCAGGCCGTAATTTGGCCTGTTTGACCTGTCTGATATTCTCTGCTTTTTCTCCAGCTATAAAGGAAAAGAAATCCCATAAAAATTGCCGGTAGCGTACCGGAATATAAAACAAAATAAAATCCTACAAATGATATCCTGCTAATTTGCGATATGAAATATACCATTGCCGCTGCGCCTTCAAGCAGAAGCATAACACCACCCATGAATTCCCATTTATAAGCGATTAACGCTGTTAACATAAATATTAAGCCCGGCATCGAGACGTGGCTAATGATTTCTTTTATTCCAAGACCTTCTCCGACACCCGTAATAAAGCCAAAAAACATCCATCCTAACGCCCACAACAACACCAATATCCGCGCCGTAACTCGAGCCCCTTTTTCGGCCCATTCGTCTTTCTGATCGATTTCTTCCATGGTATTCTCCATGTTAATATTCTATTTTGATGTAATAATATCAGGAGCGTTGGTCGATTTCTCTGATTTTCCTTGACCTCCTTATTAAGCGTATGATTAGCAATGGAATGCCATTTTTAATAAAAATAGCATTACTAAAAACAAATTTAAAAAATAGTTTAATATTATGTTTTAAAAGAAATAGCGAGGTATCCTAATATCTACGAATACCTTTATCGGCCGTATAATAATAGCAGTTATTATTGATAAATCAAGCTATTTATTTAGGAATTTTTCGAGTATCAATAAATGTTAATTTTTTGGCATGGCCGGTGCCTGCCAAAATCAGTTTCCCGGTGGATGTTCTGACGATTCCCTGAGAAATTCCAGCAAGCTGCGAGCCTGGTCTTTGTTCAAATCGAGAATAGTCATATATGTCTGGTACTCATCGATCAGCTTTTTGACTTCCGCGTCTTTTTTCTGCATTTCCTCTGTATTTATAATCATATTCATGATGAATTCGGGAGTTCTCTGCTTGACTATATCTCTCAACGGCGGAGCCAATTTCTTCTTATCGAGCAGATGGCACGTTACGCATTTTGATTTGAAGAGCTCCGCGCCCTTGCTCACTAGTGCGGTATCTATGGCGCCGAGTTTTATCTCTTTGATTGGCCCAATGCCTTTATCATCGGAGATAAGGGTTGATTTTGCTTTTGAAACGCCTGATTTTGTTTTGGTCGTATCGGCTTTTGCCGGCGGATCGGATTTACTTTTATCCTGACTCTGGGCCGATGCCACACCGATCAACCCAAATACAATTACTGTCATTACAAAAACACGCATCGGCATCCTCTTTTCCTTTATGTCGCCTAATGAATCTGCCATCGTCTTCATAAATCACCATACTTCTACCTTATACAGGTTCAAAAGGTTTCATCTCGACCAAAATAATGAAAAACGGTCAAATTTTAGATCGCCAGCCAGGCCAAAAGATATAAAGTATTATTGTCCGAAGCGTTTCTTCCCGAACCGTCATAATTATTTCCTGAGCCGTTGAATTTTTGGTACAAGGTATACTGGATAGAAAACTTCGTGTTCAGCCAGGGCAGCCAATCGACCTCTCCGATAAGGCCGTTGCTGTCCGGTTTCCCGGTCTGGTTGTCGCCGTATAAAATGCCATCCTTATCGCCAATTATGGCAAAGTATCCCAAAGTAAAACCGAGATGCTGTCCCAGATAATAATTGCCATTTATCTTCAATGTATTCAGCTTATTGGTTTCATAGTCGGAGCCGCCCGCGCCGAATGTTGCCGCGAGATTTTGGTTTTCCAAAATCCAGAATGCATGAGCCGACAGCGATGATTTTTCGAATTTGCGCTCATATTGCGCGTCGAATGCGATATCCGTGTATTTATCCGTCGCGCCGGTGATTCCATTCGGGAATAATTTGGCGCTCAAGCCATAAGTGCCTATTTCAAAATAATCGTTCATGCTTAGCCGCTGATATGCCAACCGCCAATATGGAGCCAAACCCTTGACTGTCATCTGGGAATTTTGATCCGGCGGATGCGAACCGCCTTGCGGAGCAGATCGATAAAATGATAATTCGGCATAAATTCGCTTATTCCAGACAAAATACGGTCCCAGCCCGGCAACATCAGAAGCAAGGCCGCCTTCAATCAACGCGGCGGCCGATGGCGTTGGAGCCACCGGCGATGAACCAAATGGAAAACTCCAGGCGGGCACAGTATTCCATATATCCTGCGCGCCCGGATTGTTGTTCAACGATAGGCCGATTAGAAGACTCTTGTCGCCGAGCGTTGTTTCATGGGCGTAGCGAAGATCAAGCATATCCATTGAAAAGGCCGCGCCCTGATCATCGTATGTGGCCTGAATGAATGCGCCCATTTCCGGTGTCAATTGCGAGGCCAGAAAAATGCTAAATTGCTGTGGGAAATCGATATTGTTGTTTTGCGTCTGAGGGATATCTTTACTTACTCGACTGAGGGAGGCCATCATCATTGCGGAGACCGCCGGGGATTTAGGAAATTGCATTAGCGTTTTTCCATCCTTGTCGGCCGATTCTACAACTTCACCGGCATTAAGAGTATATCCGTTGAGCTTGAAATTTCTCCCAAAGGAATTTAGCTCAGGGAAAATCGAATGACATGATGCGCAGGGCATATTGGTCTGTCGGGCAAAACTGGGAACCGCGTTCGAAGTCTCGGAAATGCCGAGTATCGCCGAAATAGTTAAGCCCAATAGGCCAATCCATTTGAATGATCTCATACTCATAGGATGCCTCCTTAAATGCTATTTATATCAATTCCAAAATAACGGCAGAATCAAAAGGACCAATTAACAATAGGGAAGACCGGGAATTGGCCGCCTTGCTTGATAATATTAATAAATCCGATCTGCAAGCCTTTAAGTGTTCTTGTGTAATTGACAAAACCGAGCTGCAATCCTTTAGCATTATTCGCGGAATTTACAAATCCCCATTGAAGGCCCTGGAAGTCTTTGCTGGTGATATTCACAAAGCCATCTTGCCAGCCCATGAAACTGGCATCATTTAGATTTACAAATCCCCATTGTACGCCCATCGACATTCCTGATGTGTTGCGATTTATTAGACCCCAATCCAAACCGGTGACTGAAGTATTTTTACCATAAATCAGGCTGAGTCGTATGCCGGAAATGGCAGTATTCTCTGGAAACAACTGAACAGGCGCGAAAAGCGCAAGCTGAACTGGTTTGCTTTGAGCCATGATAGTCGTCGGAATTAAAATGAGAGCAACCAGCGCGAGCGTCATCGATGTTAAGATTACCTTTTTCAAACTAACCTCCAATTAAGAGTTTATAATTCCAAATTACACCATTCGATGAAATTGTATATGATTGATTGAATTATTTCAACATATCTTTAATTAATTATATACTGCGAGAGCAATTTACTCTCACAACAATAATGCTTTTTCAGTAGTCAAAGCTCGGGAATCACCGGCTCCGGGGAGCATTTTCCATTCGAAATTTATTGCTTTTTCCTTTTCGCAATCCATTCCTGGGCCAATATCTGAGCCTGCTTCATCTGCTCGGGATTTAATTCTAATCCGATCTTGTCCCGCGTTTCTGCCATCCAATTTTTCTGTTCGGGATCCTGCGCCGCTTCGACAGCGGCTGAGATTAGGGCGTATGCCATCACGCTATTCTTTTCAACTGAGATCCCCTTTTTATAAAAGCCGCTAAGCATCAATAGCGATTCGGGATTCCCCAACTCCGCACCCTTGCTGAACCATTTGAACGCTTCAGCGTCACTCTGCTCAACACCCTCGCCCGCTTTATATAGACCCGCAAGATGAAGAATGGCTTCAGTATTATTCTGATCGGCGGCCATTCGATACCATTTTGCGGCTTCAGTTGGATCTGCCGTTACCCCGCCAGGAATTTTTTCCCCGGCTTGATAAGTCAATCCCAGGCCCACCTGGCATTCAGCGTTTCCCTTTTCCGCGCCTGTCCTAAAATACTTAATCGCCTCTGTCATGTCAGGTTTGACCCCGACGCCATTGGAATATACAAATCCCAAATCATACCAGGCACGGTTACTTTACCGGCATCCGCGGCCTTCTGTATCCACTGCAATCCCTCCGTCGCATTTGTGTCGACTCCTTGTCCCTGAACCAGCCTCTCGCCGAGCTCAAGCATGGCATCGGCATTTCCTTTAGACGCGAAGGTTTTCAGATCTTTAATTGAAGTTGTTGAGTCGATTTTCACCGATTCGGCGAGAACCGATGAGAAAATAATCGCAACAATAATTGTTGCATACGCCAAGGCATTTTTGACAATCAAGCTTTTCATAACTACACCCCTTTTTATGGTTTTTGTCTGGTGTGAATTCAACGCTGCTAATTCGCTTTTAACAATTTACTTCTTGATATTTAATTTCCCATCTACATCGAATGTAACTATGTCGCCCCTTTTAAAGGTTTGCCCCTCGATCGTGACGGCACTTCCCAATTTGCAGCGTTTGATATTTCCATTTTCCCAAAAATATGTGCCCGAGCCTCCGCCAAAGGCGTCAGACCAAAAACTCCATGCCTTTATCGGAATGCCCTTAATTGTCTGGTCCTTAGCAGGCCAGGCCAATTTCAATTTGCCATCCGGATAAAAACATGTCATGAAACTGTGACCTTCCCCGCTGCAAAGTATACCTTGTATTTCAGTATTCTTTTGAAGAAAGCACCAATCGAGAGCGCCTTCGGCATTAAATGCGACGAAAGTCCCTTTGTCTATTGATTGCCCGGAAAGAGTATCTTCCCGCGCCAGGAAACATGATTTTAATACACCATTAGGGTAATATTCAACTGCGCCGGTACAGGCCACATTCTGGATATCAGCTTCACCGGTAATAGTCTGCCTGGCGGAAAAAGACTCTCCCGGTTTGTTGCTGATTTCTTTTTTCTGCTTCGTACCCATAAATATAAAAAATACCAATATGACAGCAGTTCCCGCCGTCAGGCCGATCACCCTTTTGCGCTTTGAATGGCTTGGTTTTTCATCAATCTCTATTCGACGTCCCCGGTAAAGAGATAAAGCGGCAATCAGGAAGCACGTCACCACCATCCACATGGCAAGATTTTTTGCCTGGAATTCATAAAGCCGGAGAAAAAACACTAATGTAACCGCCAGTATGGTTAAAATGACTGCTATCGTGCGCGGTAATTTGAATGCGATAATCCCAAGGGATGCGAAAACGAGCGCAATGCCTCCAACGAATAGTGACGCTTCGCCGATCCCCTCCGAAATAAATACGAATAAAGCGATGATCAAACCCACTACAATGATTATTATCGATGCCGCTTTTCGGTACTCGCCACCCATCAGAAGCCCTGTTACTGCGCGTGCGCCGATACCAATTGTGAGCAAAGAATACATCACCTCGGGTTGTTCGCCATTGGCCAGGCTGCTCACAGCAAAGCCCATCATGGCAATCATTACCGCTATAAATGCTATATTGCCGGATCGCGAGTGTATTTGAACTTGCCGTTCATCGGCAAAACCCTCGGCAAGGTCGAATGCATGCAAAGTTGGCCGCAGCAGGTATGCCCCGACAAGAAACAAAATAGCCAGGTTGTTTTCAATAGCGGCTAATATCACTCCAACCACAAAAATACCGCAGGCTGAATAAAATATTTTATCTCTCTTAAACATTTTCGCCCCCTAACAATTTTATCATTTCAGAATCCGGCTAATTGCGTAATTGCTAAAATCGCCAAAGACATCACAAAAATAGCTGACGCCACCCAGAAAATTGGATCTTTCTTATACACGATCACTGTCCTCCAGGTTAAAAAGTCCCTCGACGGTAGTTCCTAATTTCTCCGCCAAAAGCAGAGCCAACTTGACCGATGGGGCATAATCACCTCGTTCGATAGATACAATGGTTTGACGGGATACCGAAACCATATCAGCCAATTGTTGCTGACTCAATTCGCCTCGGTCGAATCTGAATCTCCTTAGATTAGTCTTCATATCCTCCCTAGAATTTGAACTATATCTTCTTCTTCGCCTTATATACATGATTCTTTACATCTTGTCAAGGAAATTAATCATAATGACAAGATAAATATCCAATTACATTGATTCAGTATAAAGAAATAAGTAAAGAATATCTTACTTAATAGATGTTAATTTGTTGATATATAAAGATATTAAACTACAGACTGGCTAAATGGGGAATTTTAATTTGTTTAGGGCTCGAGACTTCAAATTATCACTTCAAGAGCACCATCTTCTTCGTCTCGACCATTATCGCCCGCGCTGATTCTATAGAAATAGACACCGGATGGCCGGTCTATCGCGTTCCAGTTAATATTATAGCAGCCGGCTGAAAGAATTTCATTAAGCAGTGACGATACCTTCCGGCCAAGCAGATCGTAAATTTCCAACGAAACTTCGCCGGGCTGGGTAATCTCAAATTGAATATTGGTGCGTGAATTAAATGGATTCGGATAGCAGGAGCTTAATCCGGTCATCACCGGTTTAGGTTGGCTATCGATTGAGGTCATCATTTGGGGACCATAGTAAACTAATTCAACATTGCGGTTTTCTTCAGAGCCGATAGGAGCATCGAATACGATTACCGCATGCTCGCCGTTAATTTTCCCTATTGCTGGCTGGGTTACCCATGGATATGACGCCAGAAGTTGAGTCTGGAAACTGCCAATAGTATCGCACGAGAGATAAACATTTCCATTGTAGACATTTCCGCTTACCCCGCAACTGGCAACAAATGATTTTCCTGTAGCTAGGGTCATTATACTGGCGTTGGTGGCTGAATATAGTCCGGTTACAAGTTGGGGAGTCGACCATTGATGAGTATCGTGATCGAGCTTCATGCTATAAACATGCGCGGGCATCCCCCAGCCTTCATTACCCGAAATGGCTACATAGATATTGCAAAGAATATCAATATCGGCTGACGCTGAATAATCATCAAGGTTAGGCGTGGATAAGTATTCAATTACCCAACTGCTGTCAGGATTTGGTTTATAGGCGTGATGAATACCGTAATTGTCGCCGGATACGCCGCGGTAGAAGATATGAGGAGTATCAAGCGGCGCTATTATGAACGGTTTGGCGCCGGAGCCGTATGGACCGAGTTGCGATTCGAATAATGTGTCATGAAGCATGGTTTCTTCTCGGATTCTGAGATAGCATATCTTGTATTCTGAATTAGTATAAGTAATCCAGGCCGCATGCATATAACTCGCGCTAAATGCCACAGTAGGCGTAAAATCCGGATCGCTGGAATGGGTCACATTCACGAAACTCCAGGGTTCGTGCGGTCCATGATTGATACAGCCCCACATATCCTCTCCAGATTCGAATATTATCGCGATATCATAATCGTTATCGCCAAATCGAGAAGCGATGACGGGCACGTTACAGGGGATATTTGATTCGGCTAATACTTCCTGATCCATGCCATTGTACAGGCTAAAATAGCGATAATAGATATTCCAACTCCCGGAGGGTCTTGCCTTGGCATAGGTCAGATGGAATTCCTCATAACCATTGACACCAATCGCCTGCGACGTTAGAGCATCCTGAAGCGTATCCGCAGTCAATGTATCCCAGACCGCTTCTTCAAACTGCGCGAAAGCTGTATTTGATAAGCATAATGCCAATACCAAAACGAAAAATAATATCTTTAGAGTATTCATAAAAACCTCCATATTAAAATCAAATAATCACAAGCAGGCGCATTCAAGAACACCCCATTCCAATTGCTTTAAATGTCTATGGATAAATCTATATTATAATTCTTTTTAAGCAAGCCTTTTTATCTTCAACAAGCGATAAATCGGCAACTCGAAGTCTGGCCGAAATTACTTCAGAAGTACCATCTTCTTAGTCTCGGCATAATTGCCTACCTGAATCCTATAGAAATAGATACCAGATGATTGCTCGCTAGCATTCCATATAATCTGATGATTTCCTGCTTCCTGATTTCCATCATATAGTGTCGCCAATTTACGACCAAGGATATCGAAAATGCCGACAGATACATTGCTCGCGATCGGCAAGATGTAATTGATCGAGGTCTGGGCGTTGAACGGGTTAGGGTAGTTTTGGGAGAGGGTAAATTTAGCAGGCAAAGTGCCTATTTGATCACCATTGATAGAGGTCGTCTCGTTAGCCAATTTCACCAGAACGATATTTTCAGGATACGATTTTGTAGTGCCTGTGAATACATAGCCGCCATCGGATGCCTGAAATGCCGAACGGGCAGAAATCCTGGAATTCAGAGCTTCGCCGATGTTCTTTATCCAGGATTCTCCGTCCATTATATCTGTTCTGACAATTATAGAGCTTGATAAATCATCTACCATTGTACCAGCAATGATCAACCCACCTTCGCGAGTCCTGGCGATAGAATAAATTTTGCCAAATGTCATAAAACGCATATGATCGATATCGCCGCTATCGTCCAAATACAAAAGTATCGCGTTAAAATTATTACTCCATTCGACATTCAAACTTCCACCAACAATGAATCGGTGATCGTCGGTCTCCAGTATTGACGAAGCCGCAAAGGTAAATTGCGTAGTAAAAATACGTGTCCATAAAGTATCGCCGTTGGAATCAGTCTTGATAATATACATCCCAGTGATGTTCGGATGATTATCTGTCCATCCTGCGACAATATAGCCGCCGTCGGACGTGGGTTTCGCCGACCATGCTTTTTGGGAATTCTCCCCGCCGTAATTCTTTCTCCAGATCACATTCCCCAGTGAATCGACCCTAATAATATAAACATCCTCGTAAGATTCCCAGTCGGCAATTGCCCAACCGGCCATAAGATATCCGCCATCAGGAGTCAATTCGATTGTTCGGGCTTCCTGCTCTGTATAATCATTGTATGTTCTTGTCCAGAGTGTATCGCCGGACGCATTCAATTTGAGCAGCCATATTTCTTTTCCACCTATGGCGGATGATCTTTTCCAGCCTACCGCAATATATCCGCCATCCGGAGTTTGGCGCACCGCACGGCCTTGTTCGGCAAAGGGTCCGCCATAGTTTTTCGTCCAAATCGCGTTTCCATTGACATCTGTTTTGATTAGTTGAAGGTCCCAGTTGCCAAAATTTTGTGGCATTCCGGCGCCAATTACGATCAATCCATTGTCGGACGCGGGCTGCACTTGCCAGGCTTCATCATTGTAGGCTCCGCCGAATGTTTTCGTCCATAAAGTATCGGGAGCTTGCGCTCCAACAGAAGCAGCTAGCATTGCCACGCCTAAAATCAATAAGCCAACAGTTTTCTTAGTCATTTTGAACTCCACCATCTTTATTCTGTCCATTTATTTGCATAATATGTATCGCCGTGTAAATCCAATGCTAAAGATTTTCACGATTACCGTAAAAAGATAGTATGCTTCTTCCCTCACTGCGACTGCCAATAAACTGCTCTTGCATAAATATAGTATTTCGCCGAATGCTTGCAAGGATTATTTATATATAAACCGCTTTTTTCTAAAATATTTTACCCATAAATAATGGAATTATTTTTGAAATTGTAATGTTATTATATGTAATTGACATGCGCTATCCGGGTTATTTCCGGATGGATAATCATCGAAAGTATTTTTTCAGCGCAGTAATAAAAGGGATTGAAATGATTGATTCATTTTATACCTGTATTGGATTTTGTTTGACAGTTTCAAATTTGTTTTGTATCATAGTATCATAATTCAACTTGCGACTTCCGCTTGAGGAGATAAAAATGATAAAAATCGATTGTGGAAGAAAATTATCAAAAGTATTTAATGCTACATTCGGGCCTGCAAATGTTTTGTTTTTCTTAGTCGGCATCATATTTGCCAATGGAATTTGCCGTGCCCAGCAATCCGAAACCGAATACAGAAATGAAAGCTGGTCTCAATTCGCCTATCTATCGTGTTTCGAGTATGATCCGTTGAGACACGCTCAAATTAGTTTCGCAGGCAATGATACGTTTTATGCTAAGGTTCATTCGAATGATAACATACACATTTTTGGAAATCTCTATTTCATGAAAAGAGTAACAACATCCGGAGATATTGAACCCCATAATAATTACTCTGTTTTCGAAGAGGGCAGCGGATTTCGCAAGCCTATAATATTCCCAAATCGGGCTGAAGAAATTAGAGAATACAACGGTATTTTCCCAACCCTGGGCACCTTCAACCCGGATTCCTTGACCCAACTTGTGTTAAGCGGATCCAACATCTATGTTCGCAGTTGCGGTCCTGATACATTGGAGAACGGCGAGATTGTTATTACATGCGTCCCGCCGACTATTAGTGAAGCTCCGCTCTACCCCATTCCAAATTCCGGAGCCGTTTTTGTGAACGGTAAAGTCTGGCTTTCGGCGTCGAGAGGTCTCCCGGATATTTCTGATCCTACCTTTATATCATTAGGATTTTCGGGACAGCTAACCATCGCAACCTCGGATACACTCATTATTGAGGATAATATAATTTATCATAATGCCAGGCAAAATGCCACTATTCCACCACTAGATTCATGCTCTGATATATTGGGGCTTATTTCAGAAAATTGTATCATGATCGGCAAGGATTCGAGACGCACAGTTTATATAAATGCTGCCCTGGCGGCACTCAATGGTGCGATATCCGTCCAGGACATATATGAAAACCACGCCCCAGGTTGGGATAATGAAAAACAATCATTACAAATTTATGGAGCCATGGCGCAGCGCTATCGCGGAATTATGCATACTACCGATTATCCGCCCGGCCATTATCGGGGTTTTATTGAAAAGGATTATAAGTTCGACTTGAGGTTAATTGACAACCCGCCGCCGCATTACCCGAAAACTGAAAATAATAACTAAATAAATGAGTGGATGGATATTTCTGAAAGTATTGCTTAGGTCTGATCAACTAAAATGCGAGGGTAATAAATGACCAGATACAAGATTTTCGGTTTTGTGCTTCGTTCACAATTAATGATCGTCATTGGTTTATTAATCTTTGCACCGAGAGCTTCATTCGCCCAGCAATCAGAAACAGAATACAGAAATGAAAGTTTTGCAGATTTCCTCTATCTATCTTGTTTTGAATATGATTCTCTCAGACATGCGCGCATACAGTTTTGGGCAGCTGATACGCTCGACGGAAGAATTCACTCAAATGACATGATACATTTTTGGGGGAATGACTGGCATTTTACGAAGCGAGTAACGACATCTTCTGATCAGTCTCTATGCCTAAATGATAGTATGCAATTCAATGAAGGCTGTGGCTTTCGCAAGCCGATAAATTTCCCAACGCGCGCTAATGAAATCAGGGAATATAATGGCATAGTCCCGGTCCTTGGCACTTTTAATCCAGATTCCATAACACAACTTGTTCTGAGCGGGACAAATATTTACGTCCGTCGGTGTGGTCCGGATACATTATCTAACGGCGATATCGTCATACGATGCTATCCCCCATCCATCGCAGAAGCTCCGGCATATCCCGTACCTAATTCCGGCGCCGTTTTTGTGAATGGCAAAGTGTGGCTTTCAGCTTCAAAAGGTCATCCCGATAATTCTGATGGCACATTTATATCCGAAGGCTTTTCAGGACAGTTGACTATTGCTACCTCCGATACTCTCATTATTACAGACAATTTGGTATATATGCATTCGAGGCCTGATTTTACTATTCCTTCGACTATGGATTCCTGCTCAGATATACTTGGCTTAGTTTCCGAGCATTTTATCATGATCGGAAAAGATGCGCCGGATACGATCTATATCCATGCCGCTCTGGCAGCTATTAATGGTTCCATTTCCATCCAGGACATATATGAAAACCATGCCCCCGGATGGAATAATGAGAAATATAAATTGAATATTTTTGGGACCCTGGCTCAGCGCTATCGTGGAATTATCCATACATCCGATTTTCCAATCGGTCATATGAGAGGCTATATAAGTAAAAACTATCGTTATGACGTACGTCTTCAAGATAATCCCCCGCCGTATTTTCCTAAAACTGAGGACGCGAACTGACGCTTTTAAGATAACGCCGATCTCAATATGATTTCAATAAATATAGGAAAATTTATTTTTTAATAGGGACTTTTGTCGAAGCGGCGATTTCCCGTCACTTCAGCAACACCATCTTCCTCGTCTCGGCATAATTGCCAACCTGAATCCTGTAGAAGTAAACGCCGGAGGATTGCTCGTTCGCGTCCCAGGTAATACGATGATTTCCGGCTTGCTGTCGGCCATTGTATAGAGTTACCAACTTACGGCCAAGGATATCGAAAATGTTGACAGATACTTCGCTCGCAATCGGCAAGACATAGTTGATCGCGGTCTGTGCGTTGAATGGATTGGGATAGTTTTGAGAGAGGGCGAATTTCCCAGGTATCTGAATTAATCCTTCATCAATACCGACCATTGCCGAATCTGCGCCGCCGTAAGCTCCCATATCGCTGCGAATCGTACCAAGTCCCCAAGCGCAGTCGAGAAGATCGTCTTGAAAGCTGGAGTCACCTGCGTCGATACAAGGCGAATTTAAAGCATCTGAGCAGGACATTGACATTAGATGGAAATCGTCTTGCGCCGGGTTGCGGAAGAGAGGGTCAATATCGATATTGCCATCACCAGCCCAGCCACCCTGGATATCGCAATAAGTGAATTCGGGCGCCCCAATCAAAATCGAAATTTCCGACGGCTCGTTATCCCAAAGTATCGTATTCAATATATGAGCGTCGGAACGGAGGAAATAGATGCCGCCCGCCAGAGAATCGGAGGAATTTGCTGTAATTGTATTGTTGATAATTAGAGGATCAGAGTTTTCATAGCAGAAAATTCCGCCCCCCAACCGGTTTCCATCGTTTCTCACAATCAAATTCTGGATTATCAACGGACTTGAATTATCGCAGTAAATACCACCGCCGCCATGAAAAATAGTAAATCCGCGAACCCTGTTGTCTGAAATGGTATTATTCTTTATCATCGGACAGCTAAGCCCCCCGCAATAAATGCCGCCGCCATTATACAGAGCATCATTTCCAGCGATTTTATTGTTTGTAATGATCGCATTGGAACTATTCAAGCAGTAAATTCCGCCGCCATCAAAGATTGCCTTATTATTTTCTATAATGTTGTCTGTAATTTTCGGCCGAGAATTGAGGAGGTAGATACCCGCGCCATATCTGCCAAAATTCGCGGAGATTATGTTATGCTCTATCGTAGGATTAGAAGAACTGCAAAGAATGCCGCCGCCAGATTCCCCAAATCCACGTCTAATTGTCAAGCCAATCACCGAAGTTGTGCTATCACAGCCAACAAGATATATCACAGTGAAATTTGAATCTCCTTCAATAATTGTGTTTACTATGTCCGATGTGTCTGCTGAGTAGACGAAATTTGACGCCAACACAATATTCTTACCATAAAAATTGACATTTTCAACGTAAACACCATTTTGAACAATTACGGTATCATTACGGAATGAGGCATTTACAGCGCGATTGATCGTTCTAAACGGATTTTGTAAAGAACCATCGCCGGTCATATCATCACCGCTTGTCGAAACATTGAACACGTTTCCCATTGGACATTCAGGGTGTTCTGCAAAGTATAAGCCTATATCCGATCGAGACCCATCGGGATCGGACACATTGGGATCGCCTGCATCAAGGCAAGGCGATTGAGCGCATATATTAAAATCACCATTGTATGGATCTAGAAATAAGGGGTTGGCAGATATATTCCCCTCGCCTCCCAGAATTTCAGGAACGGCACAATATCTTATTATCGGATTTCCACTGTTTATATATATATTCGCGCCATTCGATGCGGTATTTGACCAGATAATTGTGTTTGTCACCTCAGATCTGGAGTTATGGAAATAAATTCCAGAACCGCGTTCCGCGGAGTTCGCGAATATAATATTACTGGAGATTATCAAATCGGAATTATACGCCACAATACCGCCACCTTTGATCCCCGCTCCATTTTTTGTTATTACGTTTCGAGAAATGAAGCATTCCGAACCTCCGTAACCGGCAATTGCCCCGCCATTAAGCCCATAATTCGACTTGAATTCGTTGGAAACGATTGCTGGCGAGGAATTATAGCTGCAGACAGTCCCACCAGCCCCCACGGAATAATTTCTTGCGAAGGTATTGTTTGAAATAGTCAAATTAGAAAAGTTTGTACAATAGATTCCACCCCCACCGCCATTTGCACTGTTTCGCAAAAACACGTTGTTGATTATTGCAGCATCGCAACTATCCGTGCAATATATTGCGCCTCCAATGCCTGCATTTCCATAGGGAGGATCCAGTCCCGCCGCGATATTTCTAATGAAGGAATTATCATTAATAGAAGGCTTTGACCCGTGGCAATAGATCCCACCGCCGAGCCCGCCATTGTCGTATCGTCTGGCGAGATTATACTCAATAATGTTATTGACGATTCTGGGACTTGAGTGAAAGCAATAAATCCCGGCGCCGTTTAGGGCATTTCCGTGTTGAATTGTGAATCCGGTAATGATCGCCGTGCTGTCTTCACCATTTTGGAGGGATATTACAGAACCGGAAGAATCGCCATCAAGTATCGTGGACACTATAAACGAATCAACTCCTGTTGTGAGAAGCAATGACCCCAATATGATATTATGCCCATTGAAATTGATGTTTTCAGTATATGTCCCGGGCTGCACCAGCACCGTGTCGCCATTAACGCTGATATCTATACCGGCCTGGATTGTGGAGTAATCGGCTGGGATATTGATAATTGTGGCAGAAGCGAAGCTGTGTAGTAGCAAGTTAAATACTGCGGCAAACAAGGCTAATTTTCTCATATCGCGACCCCTATCTGAAACGATCATCAAATCCAGAAGCTGCCGTAACGCCGATGTAATTCTAACTACTAACAATATATAATGGATAATAGAGTTGTCAATAGATTTATAATTTGGTATAGCTCGTTATTCCTCTATAAGTATTCCGAGGCCATAGTTCGATTTCCAAAAACTTTTTCGAGGATTCATTCGTTTATACTTTTCATGATAAGAGAACCAAATAGGATTGCGGGGACTTTAAAGCGAGTTATTAGTCTAGTAATGAGTAGTTTAGATCTAAAACTTCTAAAAACAAAATCATATAAATCTGGTAACGTAGTACTTTACTTTCAAAAAGCGTAAAAAGGAGTATTGCTATGAGCGCTAAGACTGAACTTAAAACTACAGGAGTCGTCAAGCAGGAAATCGTGATCACACGCATATTCAATGCGCCTCGTGAGCTCGTATGGAAGGCTTGGACAGAGTCTGAAAGTCTCTCCAAATGGTGGGGACCAAAAGGATTTAAAATTGATGTCTCCAAAATGGATTTTCGCCCTAATGGCGTCTTTCATTACTACATGCAATCGCCCGACGAAAATAAAATTTGGGGTAAATTCGTATATCGCGAAATGAATGCTCCCGAGAGAATGGTATTTGTTAATTCGTTTTCAGATGAAAATGGGCGCATTACTCCAAATCCATACATCGCCAACTGGCCGCTTGAGGTTTTGAACACATTGACTCTGATTGAAGAAAATGGCAAAACGACACTTACTTTGCGAGGAGAGCCTATTAACGCCACCGAACAGGAGCGAAAGAACTTTATCGATAATCAATTGGGGATGCAGCAAGGTTTTACGGGGACATTTGAAAAGCTCGACGAGTATCTGGCGAACGAACTCAAAAAAGAATCCGAATCAAATCCGGAAAATGAAGATATCGTGATTACTCGTATTTTCGATGCTCCGCGGGAACTCGTTTGGAAGATGTGGACTGAGCCCGAGTTGATCAAAAAATGGTGGGGACCGAAAAACTATACGGCGCCTTTTGCAAAAATAGATTTTCGTGTTGGAGGTGAGTATCTATTTTGCATGAGATCGCCCGAAGGCAAGGACTCTTGGAGCAAGGGTACCTACAAGGAAATTGTCAAACACGAGCTAATTTCCAATACCGATTCATTTGCGGATGCAGATGGCAATATTGTTCCGGGGTCATACTATGGAATTACGGGGGATTTTCCTTTGGAATTGCAAGTGTACTTGAAATTTGAGGATTATGAAGGCCGGACAAGATTCACCTTAAGGCATGTCGGATTTCCTTCAGTTGAGATGGGCGAAATGTGCAGAGCCGGGTGGAACGAATTTTTTGATAAGTTCGAGCGAGCGCTGAAAAAATGATCGAATTTGAAAGCTTATGGCATTTGAAATACTAATATTAACTCCGATTGGGACGTAAAAAGCTGATTGAGCAAACTGCAATCAGCTTTTTAGTTGAGAACTAACCCAGTTCTCCAGATTCCCCTGATTCAGGAATAATTCGCCATTGCATCTAAGCGTATCGGAGTCGCGGGCTTCCTTCGATATTATAAGAGTTTCTCTGGATACGACGCCTCTGGATCGATAAATCTGGAATAACGAATCTGTCATTACCTCGAAATAGGGGATAAGCTTCCAGCCGTGGGGCGTATTGACCCCAACAGCAATATCCGACATAGTCTGAGGTCCAATATGCGTACCGAGCTGCTGACCTTCCGCTATCGCGGTGCCGATCGGAAGCGAATCTGCCAGGCTTATATGAAATATTATGAAAAAGAAGGCCGGGTGAGAATTCGATCTAATCTGCACTTGAGTGCCGGCCCACTCCTCAAATACTCTTGAGACTGCTCCGTCAATTGGGGAATAAATCTTCACTGTAGACCAGTCAACAGTTCCTTTGGGCTCGAAATAGTGCTTCATGCTTCTGCAGGATTCGAAATTGTCGGCGTAATCATGGCCTACGCTCGAACGGAACCTCGATATGCGATAGATCTTATCGAGTTCGATATAATTCGTATTAACGAATTTCGGGATACCGTAAGTATCGATATCATAGGGATCGTCCTGGCTGTGGTCGTTGCCCGGCGGGGGCGTAGCCTTCTTGTTGTCATTGCTGCAAGTCAATGTGACTTGAGAAAGGATCAAAAATAAAATTAAATATATTCTGAAATGTTTTATTGTTGCCACCTGATTAATTCTTTTTGCCTTCAAGCCACTGGAAAAATATTCTGGTATTATATGAATAAAGCGCCTTATGCTTCCTTCATCCAATGAAGCATTTCTTTAATAGAAGGTTCCTTGCCGTACATAAGCATAGCGGTGCGGAAAATTCGTCCCGCGATTATCCGCGTGTACCATGTTGATACAAACAATATTAATATTGACACGACTATCTCCCAGGAAGAAATTTGGGTAATAACTATACGTACTGGCAATACTGCGGACGAAGTGATAGGCAGCAGGCCGAGAAACCTTGTCAATATTGAATCCGGGGCCTTGAGGGCAATTACGGCTGAGAAGATTAATGGCACAAGCGGCAGGAATAAAACCGAAGTGCGCGTCGACATATTTGGATCATTAATAGTTGCTGAAAAGGCCGCCAAAAATGTGTTCCAGAAAAGAAAACCGCCAATTGTAACTAAAACTAAAATCACCAGATTGATTGGATTCGGGAAACCTATATTGAATGGAAGTCCTGTTGAGCTTGATTGCATTACAAAAATTATGGGAAGCGCGCTCAATACCATCACCAACGTTACTACGGCGGCATATGCCGACACGCCAATAATCTTGCCATCCATCCATTGTTGCGGAGTTACGGCTGAAATAATCTGTTCAGTCACTCGTAATTGCTTTTCACCGGTAATAGAGACCATCTGGCATCCCAGACTGTTGAAAATACCAATTAGCATTATCAGGATCAAAAGACCTGCGGCGATTTTCTCAGAAGTCGATGAGGGACCGTGACTCAATTCATGATAGCTAATATCGATCACGAGAGGCGCCATGACATCAGCCAATTGATCTTCCGTTACCCGCATCGTCTCGAGCTTTAATCTGCGTCGCTCCGCGGTCAATATCTGTTGCAGGTCTCGCTCCCAGCGAGGATTTTTAGGCACGATTAATTCAGCGCTGTCAAGACTATGCAGTATCAGCAGCCCGTCGATTTCTCGTCGACCTAAGGCTTCACGCCACTCGGCTTCCGATTTTCCTTCAGGCATTTGAATTACTATTCGTGTGCCAATCGTATTGAGCCGCGGCATTATTTTAGTATTCATGACCACAATGTGAACTGGTGAACTGTTGTTTTTATCCGTGAGATATCGACTTCCGATAATGGCAAGACTCAATATAATTGATATCGAAAACGTTACCAGCAAGCTTCTGAATTTGAACCAGCGTGAAAATTCCCAGCGGCTGATTTCGAGGATTGTGCGAACACTGCTCATCTTAAGAGCTTCCCACGAATATCATTTTCCTTGCGACTGACATTCTCGATAAAAATATCGTGAAGGCTTGTTTTTTCAGTAAAAATATCAATCAATTCCACGGCAGATGCCGCTTGAATGAGAAAACTTTGAGGAGCCGCGCCGCGCTTGATATAAAGCACATATTCTCCATTGCCGCGATGCTCCCACCGCTGAACATATTGTGAATTAATCAGCTCCGAAACATCAGTGCCCGGGGCGACATGAATAATGATCTTATTTGATATGCTCGAGCATTCGCGTATCATTGCCATCGTGCCGAATAATATTTGCTGTCCGCGATTCATCAAAAGTACTCTGTCCGCTATGCGTTCGACTAATTCCATTTGGTGCGCGCACAGTAGAATCGTCATGCCTTGTTTTCTCATTTCCCCTATCATTTTGAGAAAGGATTCCTGGTTAATAGGATCAAGGCCGGCAAATGGCTCATCCAGCACCGCGAATTCCGGTTGATGGAGCACCGCTGAGATAAATTGAACTTTCTGCTGATTACCCTTAGAGAGAGTTTCTAATTTATCATTGACGCGATCACCGAGCTCAAACTGGTCGAGCATCGATCGCCCCCGCAAATCTGCCTCCTTGCGTGACATGCCACGTAATACTCCCATGTAGGTCAGCGACTTTATGATTGGGATATCGCGATATAATCCGCGATCTTCCGGCAAATAGCCCAACTTATTTTTCGAAATTGGAGAATTTTCAGATTGCGAGAGATTGAATGTTATAACGCCTGAATCCGGTTGGATTATTCCCAATAGCATTCGAATTGTCGTGGTTTTCCCGGCGCCATTTGGCCCTAAAAGGGCGAATATTTCTCCACGCTTGACAGAAAATGAGAGATTGTCGACAGCTATTTGTTTTTGAAATTGTTTTACGATTGATTGAACGTTAAGAATATCATAGCCCATATGCTCGACCATAAGTCATTCAAATAAAATATTCGATTGATTCGACTGCGTTATTAAGGGTCGGTATTGCATAACATCTTAAAATAGCATCCGATTTGTTTCGTTGCAACCAATTTAACGAATTGGGACTGTTTGCCGAAATGAATTGTCAGCAATTTATTTCATCTCTTTTTTTGAAAAATAATCTCGGAAGAAAAAGCTATTAGTCGACATTGGCCAGCAATAGCCGAAAAATTGAAGTAATCAATTCGGCCAGAGTAATGCTATTCCAATTATATTTTCCAGATTGTAAGATTTATACATTGGGATTGTCATCGAACGCCGCTGTGAGCCATGCTATTTAGCACTTGACAAAGATTCTCAACAAGGATAAGATTGTCTATAGCTCATTGAAACTTAATTCCCCCAATGAAAACTTAAAAATGTCTATAGCTATATTGATAGAAGAAAGAGTTTTTTATTATGAAATTTAAATCAGGTAGTACGGCACAGCTTCTGCTTTTGTGCACCGGTTATTTTGTAGCGTATGTCGTGTATGCAATTTGCTCCAAATACTTTACTGATATTCTTAAGATGCCGCAATTTAACTACCTTTACAACAATACCGTCAGCAGCAGCGCCGTGTGTGTCATTATTGTTCTGGTTCTGGGTTGGATTACCATATTGGCTCGAACCTCGAATAGGCAGGTGGCTTGGGGCAATTTCCATTTTCCCGCAGAGACAGGATGGATTGCGCTCTCAGGTGTTTGCACCGCGGTGGTCATTCCAAGTACGACACTACTCTATACGATAGGAATTTCAGTCATGGTGGCGCAGGTAATTATGCGCGGTATAATAATTGTCATTAGCCGTATAGTTGATGCAATTCAGATTAAAAAGGGATTGCTCACAAAGCGAGTATATCGCGAGGAAAACATCGCGGTCATTTTCGCGCTGCTGGCAGTAGCATCCGTACTGCTATTATTCCCTGTGGCTGTATTTCTTAAGGATCATGGCGCGACGATTCCGAGTTGGCTTGGAGTCAATTTGGATCGTGACGCCAAACCATTTGTCTTCGTAAAAAGCACATTGGCAATGACAATATTGATAATGTATACGTTGGCGTACGCGATACGACTGTACATCATGAATTGGTATAAGAATACTCGCAAGCCCGATAAAACCGACAATCGCGGTTATTTCGCGGTTGAACAAATATTCGCGTCGTTAACAATGGTAATATTGGGCGCTTTGTTCTTTTTTGCCCCGATATTGTTCCAATGGCAACCCGTACAGATATTGGACTGGCGCGAGGCTGTTTTGAATCCTAATTTCGCGGCCATTCTGTCAGGTATACCTTATGCGGCAGTTGCATTCTTTTCAGTTTTCTTGTTTATGTTCAAAGGCCGGACGGCGACATTCGCGGGACTCGCCAACAGGCTCACCTCGCTCCTGGCAGGTATCTTGGCAACCTTGCTTTTGTGGAAATTTTTTGGCTTGCGATTTCCCAGTGCCGCGGATTGGGTAGCTGTGTTGTTTGTCTTGATTGCTGTTTACTATATGCGGAAGGCCGAAATTAAGCGCGTATCCGAAAAGCTTGTATAGCTCAACCCCTTAATCCATGGCCGCGATTCAGGGTAATCAATCGTGTTCTTCGGTATTGCACACGAATTCGAATGATTTACGCAGAATGTCCTGATCCTTGATATAATCTGCGGACCGTTTACGGTTGATTTGAATCCATTCACGCATCTTAGCTTTTCCGAATGGTTGAAATGGCACCGCATGCTTTGTCTTCAAGAGCTGTTGGGCTAATTCCTGAGGGACCTTTATTCCGACACCATCTTCATATACACACGCGAAAAGCTTCCCACCAATATAGTAAGCCGGAAAACCAAACATTTTGCCTGCCTTGATTTCAGGAATATCAAGCAGAATTGAATCAAGCGTTTCTTTGTGCTTTTCGTTGTATGATACCTTGGTTTTCTTCATAGTTTATCCCTATTAAATACCCTCTTACAATGCCAAATACTAAAATAATACGCAAAAACAAATAAACTGGTTCCGCTTAACAAATTTCAAATTGGCCTAAAAATCTTGACAACTGTAAGTATCAATGATACTTCAGTATTATTGAGATTTACGAGGCAAATATCGCAGTTGGAAATTGGACAATATTGTTTGGCGATTAGGCTTGATAAATCTAATTCGTGGAATTCAAAAATTTAAAAAATAGGAGAAGTAAGAATGAAGAAAATATTGATCTGTCTTTTGATGTTGAGTCCGATATTAAGGGGCCAGGCTATAAGCAATTCATTTGATAGAAAAGACCCGACATCAAGCAGTTGGGGAGATATTGCCCAGGCGCCGTTTAAAATTAAAGGCGTTAATGATTCGACATATGCCTCAATCAATCCTCTGGGGATGAATCGGGCAAGCTTCCCGATCATAATGCGTGTCGGTCTACGGGCCAACTATTCCGGTGACAGCAGAGCAATTATCTATGCCAGCGACTGGGTTAATACCCGCAAAAATCTAAATATTGAATCGCAGGCAATTTACGGAATTAATCTCTATGAGGGCGATGGCATTCCCAATGGCTATGATTCCAATGTATCGCAGATGGGTGTTCATGGAATCGCGCAGGCAAGGTATGGCAAAACCGATAGTCTCGGCACAATGGTCGGTGTTCAAGGTTTTGGCTCAATGATAGGCGAAGGCGAAGTGGATAATATTTATGGAGGCAGCTTCAACGCGCAAGGTGAGCGTACATCCAACGGATCGATCGGGACTCTCGGCGGTGTTCGAGCTCACGCTTATGTGCAGGGGCAAGATACTGTCCAGCAGGCAGTATCGATCATAGGGGTGGCCCCGACAATGACAGGAGCCGGAAAGATCACCAATGCCTTCGGAGCCATATTTGAACAGCCCAAAAATGCGACTACACAAAACTGGGCTCTGCTCTTGGCGGACAACGATAATGACGGAATCGATACGCATGTAAAATTAGGCTTCAGGGATGCCGGTCATGGCTATCATTATATACTATGGGACTCTTCCGCGACGAATTTCCAATTTTCAAATAACACTCACGTTGTTGGCACGCTAACTTCCACAAGTGATATCATCAGTAATTCGTCTGTTCAGTCGCAAGGAAATCTCTATGCCAATAGCGACGGTGATATGGCATTGGAAGATGCGAATTTGATATTCGGCGGTAAAAACCCAAAGAGTATTAATTATAGATATGCCAGCCAGGCATTTCAGACCTCAGCGCCCCTAAGAATCGGCGCGGATTTAGCCGATTCCGCGGCCGTCACTTCACATTCATTGGCCTTATTAGCAAAGAATTTAAAGCAGAGCATAAATGATTCCATGGGCAACTTAGTTGATAGGCATTTCGCGACAGGATCCATTCCCGTGAACAAAATTGGATGGGAATACGAGTGGTTATATCTTGATCTGGTGCATCGCTGGCTTCGCCCCATCTCGGATTCTACTTTTCTGATGTTCCCAGGGCAAAATGCCGGATCGAGTTGGCTGGCCACGGATAGTGCAGGAGCTATGACTGCAAGCATGAGGGACACTTTCTTTGTCAGCGGATACGTGCCCTATGGATGTGTCATTGATTCCCTTGAATTCTGCTATAGGAATTCAGGCAAATCCGGTTTTGCTGACTTAGGCTTTTTCGGGCCGGCTTTCTCATCCTTTATTAATCTAACAGACTCATCATATTGGAGGTCGACTGCCAGTAGAACAAGCGTGACCTGGGCGATTGCCGCTTATACAATTACGAATGATATTACCGCAACTGCCGGCAATAGATATGCCGTCAGATTTGTTACCGAATTCAAGGCGGCGCATGATGCCGTGCAGCTCGGATGGGTAAGGATGCGCGTTAGGAGACAAGTATTGTAGCTTCAAAAAGGAGGGCAAATTCTTTGCAATCGAGAGCTTCATTGATACTTCAATTGAATCGCAAAGTGCAAATGCACAAAATATTAATTTGCATAATGTAACCGATCCTGACTACTAATTGATCAGGTTACATAAGATTCCGAGATTAAATACTACAAATCGGAGCCCAGAGGATATCCCGAAGGCTCCGTCAATCCAAGCCATTTACAGACTTATTGCCCCACCAAGTTATCTATAACTATTGCCGTGAGTAAATCATGAAATCGTAGCCTGCATTAATTGGGTGGTCACCGAATACTGCATTTAGATCGAGTACTGACCAATTCGATCCATCAAAGTGATATGAAGTCGATGGGTTGTTCTCAATTGGACTGCTTAGTATTACGATCATGTCATTTATCCCGCGGGTGGCAATGCTCATCGATTCGGGATTTCTTGATTCCCTTGAGGCCAGCTTAGTCCAGTTGAGTCCATTATCCGGAGATATATACAAAAAGAAAGTAACGACTAACTTGCTCACCAGGCAATGGATCCCTTTGACGTACTACAGCTGCATAAAAGTGTTGAAGGTCGCGAGCTAATCCATGTGAGCCAATGGGCGGTCCGTATCCCTGTTCGACAACATTCGCGCTGAATGAGTATCCCGGTTGCCATACGGGAATTCCAGACTGAATATCACCCGTTACCATCTGAAGCTGATTTTCCATTAGCCAAGATACAATAATTTTGCCGTTTCGATTCACGAGGGCTGGTTTATCAATGAGATCGTTGTTTGCGACTACGCCGATAACAGGGGTCACCACATCTTTGAAATCTTGTGGAATTGAATTGTCATATATAACGACCTTTGCCTGATTATAATTATTATATGCTACCAGCCATTTTTCCCCTTCCACATGGACAATCGATGTCCCTGAATGAATCTCATTTGGATAACCTTCACTGCCTACTGTCCTAGGTGTGCTATCCCATGCATTGTATAAGCCTCGTAGAACTTTGACAGGATATGATCCGCTGGATTTATATATTGCCATGTAGATGCCCGCATCATCCATATCAATACCAGATCCCCAATCTACACTTTGAGGCGTTCCTCCTGCGGTAGTCCAGGTTGTTCCATCATCTGACCATCGAAAGCGGAGTAGCCAATTCGTGTCGACATATGCCAAAATATACCGTTTAGTTGTATCTGGATGACCACAAAATGGCGGGCAGCATCCTGAAAACAAAGTTATTATCATTATACTCACCAATGCCCATACTAATGTGTTACCAACATTAAAAATTGATTTCATTGCCTAATCCTTTCTTTGTTTGTGAAACGTCAATTCAACAATTACGAACATTGCCTATTCTTTATAATAACAACGATAATCAGATTTATCCGCATTAGATGCAGATTTCCTATCGCCTGATCATATCAAACCCTCCCCAAATATGTCGATGGCACAAAAAGAATTATCGTGCCGCTGGCATGCTTTCGATTTGACCACATATCCCGAAATAGGGACAATAAGATCATCGCCCATTATAACTGGTGTAAAGAAAGGAAAACGGCAACCTCACATGACACGATAGCAAACACTGGTGCCAACGCGCAGATGCAAACATGGGGACAAGATCATACAAATACTTAAAAAGGCGTTAAACCACGTACATGGAAATATTAAATTATAGGAAAATACAAGTCAAGAATTATTATCGACTATGCCCCCGGTCGTATATTCTGATTCATACGGAACAGGTTATCCGGATCGTATTTCTTCTTAACAGCCGACAGACGGTTATATCCCGGGCCGTAAGCAGCCTTAATACGATCTGTTTCGTCATCGGTCATGAAGTTGACATAAACGCCGCCGGTAGCGAATGGTGCTGCGTCGCGATAGAATCCCCGCGCCCATTCAATGCCTTTTCTATCCTCCGAAGCTGATTCCCAGCGTCCATGGACATTGCAGACGTAGATGGCATCGCGGTGCGAATAGGCGGTTGCATCGGGCAATGGACGAGCTGTAGCGCCGCCAAGCATGCCGAAAAATATCTCGCATTGCGGAGAAGGAAGATTGGAAGCGTACCGCACTGCGACATCAATTACACCGTCGCTCAAATCGACGAAATTGTGAGATTTCCAATAATTCCTTGCCCCCGGAGTAAGCAGGGGGTCGAACGCTTTCTGCCACGCCGTATATGGCTGCGCTCCAATGTGCTCCCCTAAGACTGTCCCAAATTTGCGAACGGGTTGAATTATCTCTTTGCCCTCTTCAGGATTGCCGCCATGAAATACGCAAAATACTATTACCTCAGTACCATACACCTGAGTTGGAAGAAAGGGCAGAGGCGGCGCTTTGCGCATGACTGACCAGACGGCTGTATCATCGCCGAGCGTTCTGGCGTACTCCCGGAGTTTCTTTAATGCTGACGCGGCTTCCTTTAACGGGTATACGATCAATCCACAAAAGACATTCGGCCCGACCGGATGAAGCCTGAATTCAAATCGGCTCACGATCCCGAAATTACCGCTGCCGCCGCGAATCGCCCAAAATAAATCAGAATTATCCCTGTCGCTGGCGCGAAGCAATCTGCCATCGGATGTGACAACGTCCGCGGCAATCAGATTGTCAACTGTCATTCCATATCTGCGGGATAGCCAACCGAATCCGCCCCCGAGCGTGAGGCCCGAGATACCCGTAGTCGAATTGATTCCTACAGGGGTGGCTAACCCGAACGCCTGACATTCATGATCGAATTCAGCGAGAGTCACTCCCGGCTCGACATGTGCGATTCTGGCGATCGGATCAACTGTCACACTGCGCATATTTGATAGATCGATGAGGAGCCCGCCGTCGCAAACAGCATTACCGGCAATATTATGGCCCGCGCCTTTTACAGCAGTCAGCAATTTGTATTCGCGCGCGAAATTTACAGCGTTGCGAATATCCGCGACTCCGGCGCATTGCACAACCAATGTCGGTTTGCGATCGATCATGGCGTTCCAAACCGTCCTGGCCTTATCGTAGCCATCGTCGCCAGGGAAAATCAATCTTCCGCGCAGCGATGATTGCAGATTTTCCAAAGCCGCCGCGTCTACGGTGAGGGCTTCACCGGTTTCAGCGGTTACTTTCATGCTGATCATAAAATGCTCTCCAGTCCGGGTAGCTATAAATATTGTACCCTGCTTTCATGGTTAATCCCATCAGCCAAATTAAACAGCCCCAATATATACATTGATAATCTTTTCGAATGTGTATTGCGTACTCCAATTGATCAGACCTTTCGGTTTACAAAAAAATATCACACCGTGGGCAATAAACAAATAATTACACTCCGATTGTTTCCGCAAAATGAAAATAATTGTCATTTTCAAAATAAATTTGAAAGGACAAGTTTAATATCTAATATTTACTATCAATATTGGATGATTCTAAATCTATAGAATGACCCATTTGGCGATTATTAGTTCAGGAAAATATCCTTCGCTCCACGGACAATTAATCCTTTCGAGTAAGAAACTTCAGCCGCTGCCATTGCTATGAAGTCAAATATAATTGACAGTCAATGCCCGTAAACTTACCGATCATCCGGTGACCCAATGCCCTAATCAGACCGGTTTGTAGCAGAGAAGAACAACTCCGTTCTTGAAAGTTCTGGTTTTGGTAAGTTTCAGATTTAGTTTATGCTTGATGTCTTTGAAAATTGGCGTTCCATCTCCTATGGCTACAGGATCGACCATTATCTGGTACTCATCTATTAAGCCATTTTCCGCAAGCTGGGTGATAACCGATCCACTGCCAAGCAACGTCATATCCTTGCCCGGCATCTGTTTCATTTTTCTGGTTGCCTCTACAATATCACCTTTCACCACTTTGGTATTATTCCACTCAGCCTTTTTCATCGTTCGTGAAAATACGACTTTTTCCGCCTTGTTCATTCCCTCAGCTACGGCGGGTGAACTTTGAGCAGCCATGGGTGTCGGCCAGAAACTTGCCATCATCTCATAAGTCACTCGTCCAAAAAGCAGCGTGCTCCCGGCTTTGAGGTTTTCGGCGGCAAACTCATTTTCTTCAGCGTCGTGATTATTCCAGCTGATATCGTCATTAGGCCCCTTGAAGTAGCCGTTAAGAGTGACGAAATTGAATGCTATTAGCTTTCGCATAATGGCCCCCTAAATTTACTTACCGGCGTACGCCAATTCTAAAGCCTTTATTTCGATTTTTTCCATCCTCATCAATGCCTCTGTAACTCTTTTTGCCTTTGCCGGATCTTTGTCCTGCATCAGCTTCCCCAAAACTGTAGGAGCAACCTGCCAGGTCACACCGAATTTATCTATCAGCCAGCCGCATTGCTGCTTTTCGCCACCTTCGGAAAGCTCTTCCCAAAGCTCATCAACTTCCTGTTGTGTCTCGCAATTCACGAGTAATGATATGCCTTGCGCGAACTTGAAATGCGGGCCGCCATTCAATGCCAGAAATCCCTGCCCAAAGAGTTGAAATTCAATTACCATTACCGACCCTTTGGGTCCCGGCCCCGCGTCTCCGTAGCGAGTAGTACTCACAATCTTGGAATTTTTGATTATTGACGTATAAAAATTGACAGCTTCTTCAGCTTGATCGTTGAATGTCAGAACCGTTGTTATTTTTTGCATATAGCCTCCTTACAGCTTGTTAGCACTTTAGTTTACCGATTTTCTCTCATAATGGAGAGCAATTACGCCTATTGAATATTCTTTGCTTCTCAAAAGCTTTAGCTGAAATTTGTCTTTGATCCCGGAGAATAAGGGAATGCCTTTGCCGAGAACTATTGGGTTTACAAAAAGCCAATAATCGTCGATCAGGTTTTGCTTCATCAGCAGATGGACAAAAGACGGGCTGCCGATTATTAATATATTCTTGCCGGGCTTTCTTTTAAGCTGATTGATCTCGTCGAGGATATTGTCGCCGATAAATCTCGTGTTTTTGGTAATCGCTTTTTTCATTGTTTTGGATAGGACAACCTTCTCGACCGAGTTATACCATTTGGAATGCTCTATATCATGCCTGGAAGCATTGGGTTTATCTCCCGCGGTCGGCCAGTAATTTTCCATCATTTGAAAGGTTACGCGTCCATATAAAACTGTGTCCGCATTGTCGGTTAGTTCAAGAGCAATTTCCATAAGTTCATCGTCAACCCGAACCCAATCAAATTCTCCGTTTGGTCCAGCCACAAATCCGTCAAGTGAGGTATGCATCAATAGATGTATTTTTCTCATTTCAATCTACTCTTTTTCTTATTCATGAAACGGAGTTCGTTTTCCTGAATCCTTGCTTTGACTATCTTTCTAATTAGCCCTCCCGGAAGCGGATTTTCGGCGGTGAAATGAATGGTTGCACCTTTGGAAATGTCGAATGGTTCAAGTTCATTTTTGAATAATTTCATTATTGATTTACTAGCCGGGAAAAGGCTGCAATGGTTTTTGAATGCCGCAAAATAAACCAATACCCCATGATATTTGAAAGCCGGCATTTGGTAACTGATGGTTTCCTCGGCGTTCGGCGCGGCGGCTTTGATAGTATTACGCAGTTGTTCGAGTACGTCCCGCATCTCTTTTGGTACCGCATTTAGATATGCATCAATATCTTTTGGAGGAGGGCCCTTTTTCAATGTTGCTCCTTTTCTTTAGATTTAGAGAAATACAACTACTAAAGGCCATTGCGTGGCCGAAATTCCAATTACAAGAATAAAAAACCTGTGAGAATTATAAGAAGTTTCTAAGATTTTGTATCAGGCCGAAAATTAACGTCGGAGCGCCGCCGAATGGTCTTTGCTGTCGATTTGTTTTTGCGCTTTATAAAATCGCCAACTGTTACCTTATTAAAATATATGAAGACGATTATTTGCTGTGCCCCAAATAATCTGATTGTGCCTTACTGCAGCCATCGGATCAATTTGGACTAAGAATTTCGCGATGTCTCGGAGTTTCCTCAATTAGGGATGTTTATCGAGTCTTCCGAGATTTTTAGATTATTCTTTTTCTCAAAGCCGATATCGGTAAACTGGCGGTGGCCCGGATACACGATCGTCTCTTCAGGTAGCATGGAATAGAGCCGTCTGACCGATGTAACTAATGAATCCCGTTCACCCCCAACTAAGTCGGTTCGACCTACGCTTTTGTAGGACAAAACGTCACCGGAGAATAACACATTTCCTGCCCAGTAGCAGACGCTTCCCCTGGAATGGCCCGGCGAGAAAATGGTTCTAACATCAATATTGCCAACTTTGTAAGTTTGATTATTTTCGAGGAAGATATCCGGCTGGCAAAATTTGCTGATGTCGAAATTCATGAAAGCTACGGCTTCGGGAGATTTCTTGATTTCTGCCACCATTTCCGGACTCATTTTGCTCTCCCATTGCGAATACAACTTGGTATCCTCGAAATCCGCTCTGGAAATGCATATTTTTGCTTCGGGAAATAGCTCTTTGATAGCGGGCAGTCCAAATACATGATCGGGATGACAATGTGTGATAAATATGTACTTTATTTTCAGGTGATTTTTTTCAATGAATGCTGTCAGCGTGTCAATTTGTCCGCCGACATCGACAAGTGCGGCCTCTCCGCTTTTATCATCATACATCAGATAGCAGTTTGTTTCGATAGGCGGCGGGAGCACCCGTTGAATTACCTTCGGTTTATTTGATCCAGCGCAATTTACGAATATGGTTGAAACAACTAGCAGTATTGCTCTTATAAAATATAGCACTTTCATTTGGATTCCCCCTCTTCGTTTGAAATTTAAACGACTTCAAATTTTAATAGACATCCGTACTCAGATATTTTAATCCGGAATCGACCATCAAGGTGGCTATACTTGCATCTGGCCCTAATCTCTTTGCGACTTGTATTGCCGCGACTACATTTGCCCCCGATGATGTTCCTGCAAATAAACCTTCTTCACGAGCCAATCTGCGGGCCATGGCTTTGGCGTCGTCAGTTTTCACCGCAACAATTTCATCGATAAGACTAGGATCCCAGAGCGGCGGAGTATATCCGATACCAACGCCTTCAATTTTGTGAGGCCCGGCCTGTCCCCCAGACAACACCGCGGATTCCCCCGGTTCCACTGCTATAATCTTGAGTCCTGGATTGTATCGCCTTAACACAGTTGCCACGCCCCGCAATGATGCGCCGGTGCCCACGCTGTGTACAAATGCATCGAGTTTGCCTTTGGTCTGATTCCATATCTCCTCGGCCAACGGGTAATATCCTGAGATACTATCGATATTACTTAGTTGATTTGTCCAGAAGGTATGCGGTTTTCGGCTGATTTCTCTGGCGGCTTCAATCATATCCAATATCAATTTCTTTGTTGTAAGTCCGCCCTCACTCGGTATGAGCGTTAGCTCTGCTCCGAATGCGGCCATCTGCTTCAATTTTTCCCTGCTGAATGCATCCGAGGTAACAATATGAATCCGGTACCCTTTCGCCGCGCAAATCAATGCGAGCGAAATCCCGGTACTGCCGCCCGTATACTCTACAATTGAATCGCCTGGTTTTAATCGGCCGTCTTCCTCAGCCTTCGAAATCATAGCCAGCGCCGTCCGATCTTTCATGCTGCCCGAGGGATTTTCCCATTCAAGCTTTACGAAAATCTTCGCGCTATCGGAAGGGACAACTTTATGCAGCTGTACTATAGAAGTATTTCCTATAGCATCTAAGATATTTCTGCAAATTCCCATTATATCTTGTTCCCCTTATTATCCATAATCTCCATTGGGCGTAAGCCCTATCTATATTTTATTATAGTTTCCAAGATTACCGATAATTTGTCAATAAAAAATCTCTCATTTAAGAGGCTAATGCTTTATGTCATGGCTGATTAGAATTAATGTATGTTCTATTATATGCTAAACTCTCATGATTTCTATGCTGTTTAGCGTTACCGGCGTTGCGATTCTCAGCGTGTTTTGGATTTCGGCAAGCGCATCGGTTTGTTTCATTAATTCCAGAATGTCGCTTTCCTTGGCGTCTCCGCTCAATTTAGCACTATAAGTTATATTTCTTGCGGGTTCACCTTCTTTGCCAAATTCGCCTTCGACTTTCACTTCAACATCGGTAATATGGATTCCTCTTTTGGCAGCTTCTCTATAGATATCATTGCAATAACAAGTAGCCAACGCCAATAACAATAATTCCCCGCCGTTTACGCTTGAGCCAAAGCCGGATGATTTTGGAGCAATTGCGATCGCATGTACGTTATCATCCGTTTGCAACGACACATCATTCTTGCCCTGAATATTGTGGACTCGTGCGCTGATTTTCATATTATCTCCCTAGTTTAGGAATTCTGGTCAAAATCTAATTCCAGAGAAAAACCATTTTGGCTATTTATGAGTTCCTCCTGGCGATTCTTGATAAGTATGCCATCACCAGAAACTTCTAATTTCAAACACCAGTTTTAATTACAAGTAAATATTTTAGGGGAGGTAAAACTCTATGAATAGTGAATATATAATATCCCCGTGGTCAAAGAGACAGCTCAATGATCAGGGCTATTGCGAATTAACCGATCCGGAGCTAAGGCAGCATCGTTTCGGATTCAGGCTTGCCTACGCATTTTGCGGGGGCCTCCTAATATTGGGCGTTGTATTTAAGAGTCAGCCGATTCTGCTTTTTGCTCTGGGTACTGCAATTTTGGGAATGATTCCGCCATATCATCCAGTAGATTATCTCTATAATTACGGTATTAGATTTTTAATAGGCCGTCCCAAGCTTCCGCATCGTCCGGTTCAGGGCCGCTTCGCATGCGCAATGGGTACTGCGATGCTGATATTGATCAACTACTTTTTTTATCGAGGTAATTTCACAATGGTTTATATTGTCGGCGCTGCCATGCTAACATCGGCCTCTCTGGTCAGCTTTGTCGATTTTTGTATACCCTCCAAGATCTATAATGCGCTCTTTAGGAGGATTGCTGTCGGCTCGGAAAAGACAGATCAATCGATTGAATCGGGAATTGTCAATAAATGATGGTAAAAAAAAGTCCGATGCCTCGAATGAAATGCGTCAATATAAGGTTTAAGCGCTGGACAGTCCTTGTTCTTCGCTCGATCTAGCTGGCGAAAGATTTCGAAAGATAAGCAATTAGCCTCATTTCAATACTTTAGCCTACTACTAATACGACCCAAATGCATATTAAATGCTTAGTAACAATTTTATGGAATTGTTTTAGAATCCTAAAACAAAATATGATTGCCATTAACCACGACGGCCTAAATAAATTCGATGCTCAACAGAAGTTTTTCCATAATGGTAAGTATTAAACTGAGCCTGTGTTATCGTGTGGCGTGATATTTCTTTTGATATTGCTTGCGCTCGCACAAACGGATGCTGATGCCAACCATATTATCTAGTCGATATACAAGATATTCCATTTGACTATATTCCCGGCTTATGGCAAAATAATAAAAATGTGAATTTTGTTAAAGGAGGATTGCCATGAAAAAGATACTGATCATAATCTTATTAGCTTTATTGCCGTTGGCCGCGATTAATGCAACAGTGCCGGTTAACACATTCTCAATAGTCGGATGCGATCCCGCGACCGGTGAGCTGGGCGTGGCAGTGGCCAGCAAATATTTCGCGGTCGGGTCGGTTGTTCCCTGGGCCAAATCCGAAGTTGGCGCGGTCGCCACTCAAGCATCGGTGAATATGGATTACGGTATCATGGGGCTGGAGCTTTTGCAGAAAGGCATGACTCCGCAAGCCGTGATTGACTCACTCACAAAAGCCGACCCCGGTTCGTCACGCCGCCAGATAGGAGTAATCGACTCCAAAGGCAACGCGGCCACATACACAGGCAAAGATTGTATGTTCTGGGCGGGGGGCAAGGTCGGAACAAACTGCGCGGCTCAGGGCAATATTCTCGTGGCCGATAGTGTCGTAAACAAAATGGTGGCGGCATTCGAGAATACGCAGGGCGAATTGGCTGAAAAGCTTTTAGCCGCGTTGCTGGCTGGAGATTCAGCGGGCGGAGACGCCAGAGGGAAGCAATCGGCGGCACTATTGGTAGTGCAAAAATCAAGTAATTTGCGTTACGATAGAAAAATCGATATACGTGTTGACGACAGCCAGGAGCCATTCAAAGAGATAAAGAGATTATTCAATATCGCCGCGCCGCTTTCCCATCTTAATATGGCGGCCCAATATAATCAGGCCGGCGATCTTATCAACGCTGTCAAGGAAGCCCGCAAGTCGGTTCAGCTGGGACCTGGCATGCCGGAGACTTATTATGATCTGGCTTGTTATCTTTCGCTTTCCGGGAATTTTGATGAGGCTTTTGTGAGCATCCAGAAATCATTGAGTATCGCACCGGGCTTTAAAAAGATGGCTGCAAATGACCCGGATTTAGCGGGCCTGAAATCTAAACCAGAATTTCTGGAATTGATTAAATAGGATTACTAAATCCAAGAAATTCCTATTTTTTTGAGGATTATTAATTACTGCGTCAAATCGAACCCGTTGGATGATAAGATGATAGAAAATTTACTCTTATTGATTTTGAGAACTATTTCACATTATGCTTGACAGCGTGGTTAAAAAAGATAAATTATTTGATGGCGGGGCGGGCGTGTAATCGTGAAGAAGTTCACGATCGTGTTTGGATTAGGAGTTGATGATGATGATGAGGTGCGTGTGATTCAAAAAACAAAGTTCGGTCAGGCCGCCGTTCTGGCGACATCTTTACTGTTATTCTCCATAATTTTATTTATCCCATCCCTGATTAATGCACAATGTCTTGATTGCCATGGTGACAAGGGCCTGGTAAGACAGGATTCCACCGGGCATGAAGATACGCTCTTTGTCGACAAGGCTATGTATGAAAGTTCGTCGCATGGATCGTTGGAATGTACCGGTTGCCATTCTGATATAAAGGAAACTCCCCACGCGGAGAAATTGGCAAACGTGAATTGCGGCAATTGCCATGAGAGCGAAGCCAAAATTTATCAAATGCACGGCCATATAAAAGTCGGCGAAAACAAAGATCTCCCATCCTGCGCCGATTGTCACGGGATGCATGATATTACGCCGTCCACATCGCGGGATTCACGGGTAAACCCACTTAATCTTCCGTCTACATGCGGCCGATGCCACGAGAATATCGATCTGGTAAAAAAATATGAAATTCCCCTCGAAAAACCGGTAGAGGTTTTTAAGAGCAGTGTTCACGGAGTCGCATCGCTTGGCGGAGTATATCTCGCGGCTACATGCAATGATTGCCATTCAAGCAACAGCACCGCTCATATGATATTGTCTCAGGGTAATTCCCTTTCATCAATCAATCATTTCAATATCCCCAAGACATGCGGCAGGTGCCATAAGAGTATCGAGAATGATTATTGGGAGGGCATACATGGCAAGTTGACAGCCATGGGCGAAACCGATTCGCCGGTTTGCACCGAATGTCACGGCGAGCATGGCATTCTTTCGCCGAAAGACCCCCGTTCGGCTGTCAGTCCCGCTCGAGTCGCCGAGGCAACATGTGCCCCTTGCCATGAATCAGCAAGATTAAATGAAAAATATGGCGTGCCAACCGGTCGTTTGGCATCGTATGTCGACAGTTATCATGGATTAAAAAGCCGCGCCGGCGATTTGACTGTAGCCAATTGCGCGTCATGCCATGGGGCTCACAGGATACTACCACATACCGACAGAACATCATCGATATATCCGGCGAATTTGCAGGCTACCTGCGGCCATTGCCATCCCGGAATATCGCAGGCGGTTGCCAATACGCCGATCCATGGCACTCCGGGAGTTACCCAGACACCTGCGGCCAAAATCGTAAGTCAGATTTATATTATTGCCATTATAGTAATTGTTGGAACAATGATCATTCACTGGGTCATTGATTTACGAAAACAGATAAAAAATATCGGCAACAAAAAGCAAATTGTTCGCATGACCCTGGGCGAGCTCTGGCAGCACACATTTCTTATGGTGACATTTTTGACACTGGTAGTTACAGGTTTTGCGCTTCGATTTTCGGAGGCTTGGTGGGCTAAACTGCTATTTGGCAGAGAGGGCGGATTCCCCGTGCGCGGAGTTATCCATCGAGTGGCGGCCGTGCTCTTTATTCTGACAACGATTTGGCATATTCTATATCTTACTACGGCCCGCGGACGAAAATTCATCACCGACATGTGGCCATCGAAATTGGATTTGATTCAGTTCTTCCAGACCATTGCTTATAATCTCGGTAAACGAAAAGAAAGCCCTCGTTTCGGACGGTTTAGTTATGTCGAGAAGGCTGAATATTGGGCTTTGGTATGGGGAACAGCAGTAATGATACTGACGGGCTTTTTCCTGTGGTATGAAAATGCGGCAGTTGAATGGTTCCCCAAGGGATTCCTCGATATCATGTTGATTATTCATTACTATGAGGCGTGGTTGGCCACGTTGGCGATTCTGATTTGGCATATGTACTCGACTATCTTCAGCCCGTCAGTTTATCCCATGAATCCATCGTGGTATACGGGTAAAATGCCTGAAGATATGTATAAACATGAGCATCCGGAAGATCCCGAGTTGAAAAATAATCCGGCCGAGCCGAGACTCAATAAGTAATCGGGCAATAAGGATAATTTGGCAGGTAAAGATATTGTCGCGTAAATACTATGGCAACAGGGTGACGCAAAAAAACAAATGAATACGTTCCGCAAATTAATATTCGCTTGTATTTTTGTTTTGTGCGCTTCAGGGTTGAATGCCCAGACTGCCGATGACTGCCTGGGATGCCACGGAGACAAATCCCTCACAAAAGAGATTAATGGCAGCCAGGTTTCACTATTCGTAGATAAAAAGCAGTTATCAAAATCTATCCATGCCGATTTGGATTGTATTTCCTGCCACGAAGATCTGGCACAGGCAGAATTCCCCCATAAAGAAAATGTAGCGCCACCCAAATGTGGCAGCTGTCATGACGACGTAGAAAAAATATATGATGGCAGTCTTCATGGAAGAGCAGTGGCGGCCGGCGAAAGGCTCGCACCGAGATGCTGGGATTGCCACGGCGCTCATGACATAATCAAAACAGACTCTCCCGATTCCAAGGTTACGAAAGCCAATATTCCATTTGTATGCGGCCGTTGTCATAAAGAGGGTTCCGAGGTCACGCGCACTTACGATATCCCGCAAGACAGTATTTTAAGCCATTACTCATTCAGTATGCATGGTGTCGGTCTTTTCGAAAAGGGATTGACAGTTTCGGCGGTTTGTACTGATTGTCATACATCGCATAATGTATTGCCTCATACCGATCCCAGATCGACAATTTACCGATTCAATGTTGCGAAGACATGCGAAAAATGTCATGGGATGATCGAGAAAGTTCATCAAAAAGTAATAAAAGGTGAGTTGTGGCAAAAATCGCCGAATAGTGTTCCGATCTGTGTTGATTGTCATGCCCCCCATCGAGTCCGCAAAATTTACTATGAGCTCGGCATGGCAGACCGAGATTGCATGTCATGCCATTCCAATAAGAATCTGGTTTCAATAATCGGTTCGGATACTTTATCATTATATATCGATACGACTGAAGTTAAAGGCTCGATCCACCGCAATGTCGCCTGCGCTCAATGTCATAGTGGAGCCAGCCCGGCCGAAAAGCGGTCTTGTTCAACAATAACTACAAAAGTTGATTGTTCGGTATGTCATGCTGAAGTGGTCAAGACCTATAGTACGAGTACCCATGGAAAACTCGCGGATCGTGGCGATCCCAATGCGCCTATCTGCGGTGATTGTCACGGAAAGCACGGCATCAAGGATCGCAGACAAACGGATTCACCTACATATCCTACTCATGTCCCGGATTTATGCGGTAAATGTCACAAGGAAGGTAACAAAGCGGCGATCCGATATAAGGGTGAAGAGCATAACATCCTCAGCAACTATGTAGAAAGTATCCATGGCAAAGGGCTATTGGAGAGCGGTCTTGTCGTAACCGCCATGTGCACCGATTGCCATACGGCACACCATGAATTGCCCGGCAAAGACCCCGAATCAAGCGTCAACCCGGCTAATATTCCTAACACCTGTGCGAAATGCCATAACGGAATTTACGAAGAATTTAACAAGAGTATTCATTCGCGTGCGGTTTCCAAGTCAGATAAACCGTTGCCGATGTGCAGCGATTGCCATACTTCGCATACTATCAGAAGAACAGACCAGGATGCGTTTATGCTTGGTATTATCAATCAATGCGGCCGCTGCCATGAAGATGTTATGAAAACATATTTCGATACTTATCACGGCAAGGTATCGAAGCTTGGTTATAGCGGGGCCGCAAAATGTTATGATTGCCATGGCGCGCACGATGTCCAGCCGACCTGGGATCCGAGATCGCATCTTTCCAGGCAGAATATTGTAAAAACCTGCGCGCAATGCCACCCCGGCTCGCATCGTCGATTTGCAGGCTATCTGACCCATGCTACCCATCACGATCGCAGCAGATATCCCGTTCTGTTTTATACATTCTGGTTCATGACAATTCTTTTGGTATCGACTCTGACTTTATCCGGTATTCATACGGCGCTCTGGCTGCCTCGTTCATTCCAGATGATGAGGGAGCACAGGAAGATGCAGGCACAGCATAAGGGCGGAAAAGAATATTTAAGATTCGCCAGTCTGCCTCGAAGATTGCATATATTCGTAATTATCAGTTTCATTGGTCTTGCCATTACCGGTATGATACTGAAATTCTCATACTTGGGCTGGGCGCAATGGCTTTCGCATGTCCTCGGAGGATTTGAATCCGCCGGATTTGTTCATAGAGTTTGCGCATTGATTACATTCGGATATTTTGGAATACACATTTTCGATCTATTCAGGCAAAAATCGAAATCGAAAAAATCCTGGAAGGAATTCATCTTTGGCCCCAACTCAATGCTGCCCAATTTGAATGACGCCAAAGAGGTATGGGGAACAATAAAATGGTTTATCGGAAAAGCTCCACGACCGGCGTATGGTAGATGGACTTACTGGGAAAAATTTGACTATTTCGCGGTATTCTGGGGAGTTGGTATTATCGGTGCCACGGGGTTAATCCTCTGGTTTCCGGAGTTATTTACTCGTATCTTCCCGGGCTGGTTTATCAATGTCGCCACGGTTATTCATTCGGATGAGGCGCTTCTCGCGGTGGGCTTTATCTTCACTGTGCATTTCTTCAACACTCATTTCCGTCCCGACAAATTCCCGATGGATACTGTAATATTCACAGGCCGCGTGCCACTGGAAGAATTTAAGGAAGATCGTCCGCGTGAATACCAGGAAGCATTGGAATCCGGCGAGCTGGAGAATCGCCTGGTTGATCCGTTGCCGCCGATTGTGGTTCGTGGTCTGAAGATATTTGGTTGGACTGCACTTTCTCTTGGCATAGCTCTGATATTGCTGATTATTTATGCCGAAGTCTTCGGCTATCGTTAATTTTTAAATTGCCTAAATAATTTATACTGCCGAATTGCATAAATATTATCCTCCATCAGCCTCAGGGATATTGTTTGTAGCATTTGATAAAATTTAAGTTTATTATAAGTTTGTGCCTAATCTAATACAGGCTGAATATTGCCGACATATCATTAGATGGATAAGCGCCGGAAAAGAAAGAAAGTTTGATGAGAAATATACTGACATTCGAAGTTGAAGACCGATTCCATGCAGAAAGCCCCGCCTTCGAACTACCCGATCGAAGATCCCGCATAATTCCGATCTTGATTCACCTGCTTGATTTGCTTGATGAGGAAAAAGCCAAGGCTACATTTTTTGTCTTGGGCTGGGTGGCTCGAAAATTTCCGGAAGTCGTTGCGCTCTTGGATTCGCGAGGGCATGAAGTCGCGAGCCATGGTTTTACCCATGTGGATATTACGACGATATCCGCCGATAAACTCAAAGAAGAATTGGTCAAATCCAAGTCAACGTTGGAAGATATCATCGGAAAGAATATCCTTGGTTTTAAGGCATCCAGCAGGTATTTGAATCGGGAAAATCTTGGAATTTACAGCATTATTGGCGAAGTGGGATTCAAATATGACTGCAGCCTTTTTCCGCGCGGACGGCGTTTTTCACCAAACAAGCTATTCCCCATACAATTGGAGGGCGATAATTCTGTAATATGCGTGCCGCAATCGACTTATAATAAATTTTGGATGCAGGCGAGATTCGGCGAAAATATCCGCACTCTTCCATATTGGTTCGTCAATCGGTCCATAAAAAAACTAAACCAATCAGGTTCGCCAGCCATGATAAATATGAGGTTATGGGAGTTGGACAAGTATCACCCGCGGCGTATGAACGCGGAATATACCGATTACCCCAATTTCGGCAATTTGACTTTAGCCGAGGAAAAGCTCAAACGTCTGCTTGCGCGATATGAATTTATCAGCTGTGAAAAATACCTGCATCTATCCGATAATTCCAATCATACTTCTTTAGCCATATAGCTCATCTATAATTGACGGCCAATGCTATTCGCCGACCAAAAGAAATTCCATAATTAATTGCTCGAAAGCTATACTCGGCCATTATTTATCCGAAAATGAATTATAGATAGCTCATAATGTTTTTGGCATTTCCAGGGAGGGGATTTGGATAATTATCATCAATCCAGAATGAAAATCATGATTGTGGCGGGCACCCGTCCGGATTTTATCAAGGCCGCTCCATTGATAAAAAGAATGGGACGATACAATGATTTTTTAGAACCCATATTAGTTCATGCCGGTCAGCATTATGACGACAATCTTTCGCATAATCTAATTGACGAACTCGGATTGCTTGGTCCTGAAATTCATTTGGAGACCGGGTCCGGCTCGCCAGCTCTCCAAATTGGAAAGCTAATGAATGAATTCGAGAGGGCGCTCCTGGAGCTTCAGCCTCATATTATAGTTACAATTGGCGGCGCCAATACCGCTATGGCCTCGGCGATTATAGCGGCAAAGCACAAAATCCCAGTGGCGCATCTCGAAGCGGGTTTACGCTCCGGAGATATGTCATCAACCGAGGAGATAAACAGGCTTCTCGTCGATAGTATTTCGCAATATCTTTTCGCGAGCGAAAGAGCCGCATATCAAAATCTTTTGAATAGTGGAACGCCTGAAGAAAAGATATTTTTCGTTGGCAGCACAGCGATCGATTCATTAAACTCATTGCTGGTGACCGCGCAAACCAGGACCATAAAAAACGATTTGAAACTTGGATCGAAGAAATATGCACTATTGACTCTGCATCACCCTCCAAATATCGAAAATCGCAAGACTTTGGAGATGATCATTCAGGCTGTCGCGACATTATCGAGCAAAATCCCGGTAGTCTTTCCCTGCCACCCCAGAACAAGATTAGTCCTTGAAAAATATGGATTGACTCCGTATTTTGCAAATCCGATGATAAGATTGATCGAGCCATTAGGGTATCTGGATTTTATAAAATTGGAATCCGAGGCTACAATGGCCATAACCGATTCAAGCGGTGTACAGGAAGAAACAACAATGCTCAACGTACCTTGTCTGACATTGCTTAAATGCACCGAGAGAAATTCGACTATCAATGAAGGAACTAATATCCTCGTAGGTCCCTATCCGGAAAAATTGATCGCCGAAGCGGAGAACATTATCGGAGGGAATATAAAGAAGGGGAACGCACCAAAGTATTGGGATGGCAGGGCCGCCGAAAGAACAGTCGATGAATTCATGAAAATTCGAGACAAGATGCTGGCTCCCGGTCCAGTCAGAGGTGGCACGACAAAGATCAAAATAACCGAAGTGGGAATATCCAAAGGTTGAACCGCAGTCTTTAATCCGCATAGAGATTTAATAATTAAATTGGAGAGACTTATTAATAATACAAAACCTATAGCCATGGTCACCGGCGGCGCGGGATTTATCGGTTCTCATCTTTGCGACGCTATTATTCAAAAAGGCTGGCGTGTCGTATGCTATGATGATCTTTCTCATGGCTTTCTAAAAAATATCAGCCAGCACAAGGATAATCCGGATTTTTCATTCATCGAAGCCGATGTTTGTGATATAAATGAATTGCGGAGCGCCATGAAGGATATTTCGATTATCTATCATCTGGCAGCGCGCAAGATACCGCGTTATGGCGACGCGCTCTCAACATTGCAGATCAATAATCATGGCACAATGAATATCTTCGAAGTGGCCGCCGAAAATTCCTGTAAGGTCATCCTGGCGTCGACATCAGATGTCTACGGTAAGGGCACTCCGCCATTCAGCGAAACCAGCGATTTAGTGCTCGGGCCAACCAATATCGGCAGATGGAGCTATGCCACAAGCAAGATATTCGATGAGCATCTGGCATTTGCGTATTATCGCCAGAAACGTGTACCGATAGTTATTCTGAGATTTTTCGGCAGCTACGGGCCGAGACATCACAGGTCTTGGTGGGGCGGTCCGCAGTCGGTCTTTATCGACCAGGCTCTCAAAGGCGAGGAAATAACTGTTCACGGCACTGGCAATCAAACCAGATCGTTTACCTATATAGATGATTTGATAGCCGGCATTGTTATGGCAGGAGAAAGTGATAAGGCGATTGGTGAAATTATTAATCTGGGATCAGATGAAGAGGTCACGATTTTATTTTTGGCCGAGCTGATAAGCAGGTTAGTCGATAATTCAAAACAGCCAAAGATTAAATTTGTGCCCTATGAAAGCTTCGAAGTAAGATATGAAGATGTCATGAAACGGTTTCCCGATCTTTCCAAGGCGGCCGCCTTGCTTGGGTACAAATATAAGACCAGGCTGGTAAACGGTCTCATAAAAACTATTGAATGGCATAGGTTGGAGCACGATCTTCCAATCACCAAGTTCTAGAAAGCAGTTCAAAATCGGCATGTAGATAATACACGCCGCCGTTTTTGCCGCCATGATTATTCTTTTCTGCTAATTTCAACCAACTATATTTCAAATTGATCCATCTTTTTTTACATTTTTGTTGTCAAATCGCGTTAATTAGCCGATAATATGGAAACAAAGGATGCGCTTTTGTCGTTCAAATGACATTCGCTATTTGTTCACGAAATGGTATTGATTTGAATCAGATATTTCAATGAAGGTTGCTTTAATTTAGAAAATCATTTTATGTGCGGAATCGCCGGATATTTTCAACTTAATAATACAGCCAGACCCGATAAAGAACTCATCGGGCGAATGATTAATATTATTCGGCATAGAGGGCCCGATGAATTTGGGGCCTATTTCGACAATAAATGCGTCCTGGGTCAAGCCAGGCTATCGATAATTGATTTATCCAGTGGCTCTCAGCCACTTTCGAATGAAGATGGCACCATCTGGATTACCTTCAATGGCGAAATATATAATTATATCGAGCTGCGTCCGGAATTGGAACGGGCCGGCCACAAATTCAAAACTCATTCCGATACCGAAGTAATCGTCCATGCCTATGAGCATTGGGGTAAAGACTGTGTTAACCATTTCAATGGTCAGTGGGCATTCGCTATATATGATAAGAAAAAACAATCGCTATTTATATCTCGCGACAGGCTGGGAGTCAGACCGGTATTTTACGCGACTCACAATGGGCGATTTTATTTCGCCTCGGAGATTAAATCGATATTTTGCGACCCGACATTTCCGAGGAAATTAGACTTCAAGGGTCTCGACGAGATATTTACATGGTGGACAACTTCAGCGCCCAATACAGCCTTCGAGAATATCAATGAATTGGAGGCGGGCTCCAGTTTGGAAATTTCAAATGGAAAGATAAAATCAAGCCGCTACTGGTCAATGAATTATCCTGAATCCTTTGATCACAATCGAAGCCTTCAAAGTTGGGCAGACGAACTGCATTCGTTATTGGTGGATTCAGTCAGGCTCCGTCTCAGAGCAGATGTGCCCGTTGGGGCTTATCTGTCCGGGGGATTGGATTCATCGGCTATAACTTCATTGATTCGAAATTTTACCAAAAATCGTGTCGAGACATTTTCGGTGGCGTTCCATGACAAGGCATTCGATGAATCGGAATATCAAAATCAAATGTCCGAATATCTGGGCACGAATCATCATCAGATAAAATGCTCATACCATGATATCGCCGAGAATTTCCCGAATGTCATCTGGCATACTGAACGGCCTATTTTGCGCACGGCTCCGGCGCCGCTTTATTTGCTGTCGTCGCTTGTGAGAAAGCACAATTTCAAGGTTGTGCTAACCGGCGAAGGCTCCGATGAGATTTTAGGCGGATATGATATTTTCAAAGAGACTCTCATACGCAAATTCTGGGCAAAGGATCCCGAATCAGCCTGGCGGCCATCGCTCCTGCAAAGGCTTTATCCGACATTACCGTTAAGCGGCGCCAGAGCCAAATTCTATTTGGAGACCTTTTATAAGGCCGGGCTTTCCGAAATCGATAAATATTATTTTTCGCACATTCCGAGAATCAATACGACTATCAAGATCAAAGATTTCTTCAGTGATGATATTAAATCGATTATTAAAAATTTTGATTCGCTGAAATCATTCGAGCGAGATATCCCATCTAATTTTAGCAGATGGCATCATCTTATCACGAGCGCAATATCTCGAAGCCAGGTCCCTATTGTCAGGATATCTGCTATCGTCGCAGGGAGATCGGGTAACCGCGGGGCATTCTGTTGAGGGCAGATTCCCATTTCTTGATCATCGAGTCGTAGAGTTTGCCGCGAATATCCCTCCATGGCATAAAATATTGGGATTGAAAGAAAAATTTGTTCTGAAAACCGCGATGAAAAAGGAATTGCCGAAGGAAATTACGGGCAGAGTCAAGCAGCCGTATATGGCGCCGGATTCAAATAGCTTTTTCCAGCCGGATTCTCCCGAATATATTTCCGAGATTCTTTCAAAATCAAATTTGCAGAAGGCCGGCGTTTTTAACCCTTCATTTGTAGAAAAATTAAAGGAGAAATGCTCGCGGTTATCCCACGCGCATTTGTCATTCAAGGATAATATGTCGTTTATAGGGATTCTTTCGACTCAGCTTTTAATCAATCAATATATTGATAATTTTAAACCTGCCGAACCGATGAAAAGAGAGTCATTCAAGGTCTGGCAGGATGAGTCTATGGCGAAATAGTGAGCGATATTCTATTAATTTAACATAAGGAGAGTCAAAATGATTGGAGTGAAAGACAGCGCCGAAGCGTTGAAATTGATCGACGAAGAGGGAATCAAATATATTCGTCTATGGTTTACGGATGTATTAGGAGTGCTGCGGGGGATGAGCATCACCCGCGCTGAGATTGAAGATGTTTTTGCCAATGGTCAAGGATTTGACGGCTCATCGATTGAAGGATTTGTCAGAATCGAAGAATCCGATTTGATGGCGCATCCGGACCTTTCAACTTTCGCCGTTTTCCCGTGGTCAATCAACGGCGCCAAGATTGCCTCGGTATTTTGCGATATCAAAACGCCGCATGGCGAGCCCTATGAGGGTGATCCCCGTTATATCTTGCGGCGTATGGTTAACCGTCTATCGGCCGAAGGATATACCGCATACATGGGACCGGAAATTGAATTCTTTTATTTCAAAAGCCCCAAGGCGCCTGAGATTATAGATACGGGCGGGTATTTTGAGTATTCCACGATCGAAGAGACAACCAATCTTCGTAAGGCCGCTGTGGGAGCATTGACTGATATTGGTATTCCAGTGGAATGCTCACATCATGAGGTCGCTCCCAGTCAGCATGAAATCGATTTAAAATACCAGGAAGCCATGAAGATGGCGGATTATGCCATGATGTATCGTCTGATAGTCAAGGAACAGGCATTGGCCAGAGGCTATTATGCGTCATTCATGCCCAAGCCGCTTTTTGGTATTAATGGTTCGGGAATGCATACCCATCAATCACTTTTCAAAGATGGAAGAAACGCTTTCTACGATCAATCCAATGAGTATCATTTGTCAGAATTGGCCAAGAAATATATTTCGGGGATATTAGTGCATGTCCGCGAGATGTGTCTGATCACGAATCAGTGGGTGAATTCATATAAGAGACTTGTCCCGGGATATGAAGCGCCCTGCTATATTTCGTGGGGACGTCGCAATCGTTCGTCATTGATAAGAGTACCGATGTACCAACTGGGCAAGGAGAATGCCACTCGCGTTGAACTACGTCACCCCGATCCCGCCTGCAATCCTTATCTGGCATTTGCGGCGATGCTTGCCGCCGGATATGAGGGCATAAAGAAGGGGTATCCATTACCGGAGCCGATTGAAGAAAATATTTTCGAGATGGATGCCAAGCAGCTCAAACGGAAAAGAATCGATGTGCTGCCAGGTTCGTTGGCGGAAGCATTAGATGAATTCAAGAAGTCTCATTTGATGAAAGAAGTCCTTGGCGAGCATATTTTCAATGTTTTGATAGCCAATAAGACTATTGAATGGGATCGTTTCAGACTTGCAGTCACGGATTATGAGATTAATAATTATCTGCCCATTTTATAGGGTATTGACATTTGAGTCGTATTTGATGTAAAAAACTTTGGAGAATTATCGGAATTAAGGAGGATAATTGGATATCAGAGCTGACATCAGGAGTTTTATCCTGGATAATTTCATGATAGGACGGGATCCATCGGAATTGAAGGATTCGGATTCTCTGCTTGACAAAGGAATTATAGATTCCACGGGAGTCCTGGAATTAGTAGGTCATATTGAAGAGAATCATAAGGTACAAGTCGAAGACGAGGAATTGGTGCCCGAAAATCTCGATTCGGTGAATAATTTGATTAAATATATCGAGCGAAAGCAGAAATAGCTGGGATATGTTGGTTCATCAGTTTTTAGAGTCAAGCGCCGAGCAATATGCTTACAATGAGGCTGTCGTATATCTGGATGGCCGAATTAACTATATTGAATTGGAGCGAAGCTCGAATAAACTGGCGAATCATCTGATTGCCAACGGTATCAAGCCGGGCGACAGGATCGGCATATTGCTCAATTCCTCGATCAATTATGTAATCGCATATTTCGGAGTATTGAAAGCCGGCGCGGTTGTTGTCGGCCTGAATACCGACACGACATCGAGAATATTAAAAAGCATCCTTTCGGATTGCTCGGCCTCGGCCATCATTATCGATTCACGACAAGGACATCATCTTGCCGACATACTAGATGAACTCGATCATCTTAAGATATTGGTGCTCGAGGGTCATTACGAGAAATTCGAAAAGAGAAAAACCCCCGTTTGCGCACATTTTTTCGATATTCAATTAAACGGTGATTCAACGAGGCCGGATATATTTCGGTCATCAGAAGACCTGGCGCAGATAATCTATACTTCAGGGACTACCGGCAATCCCAAAGGAGTAATGCTCTCACATAGAAATCTTGAAGCCAACACTGATTCGATAGTGGAATATCTCAACCTCACTTATAGAGACAAGGTAATGGCGATACTGCCATTTTTCTATTCCTATGGGAATTCGCTGCTTCTGACTCATATCCGAGTCGGAGGATCGCTGGTGATCGATACTCGTTTCGCGTATCCTAATGTCATCTTAGAAACCATGTCTCGCGAGCGAGTAACCGGATTCTCGGGAGTGCCATCCAATTTTGCGATATTGATGCATAAATCGGATATTATGAATTATCATTGGGATCATATCCGCTATTTAACACAGGCCGGAGGGCCGATGACCCCTGCCCTTACCATGAAAATCATGCAGGCGATTCCGCATGTTAAAATATTTATCATGTATGGTCAGACAGAGGCGGCCGCGCGACTTTCTTACCTTGAGCCAGACCTTCTATTGGAAAAAATAGGGTCAATCGGCAAGGCGATCCCCGGAGTCACTTTGACCATAAAGGACGATAAGGGCAATATCTGCCCGCCGGGACAGCCGGGCGAAATAATAGCCCAGGGCGATAATATTATGATGGGATACTGGAATCAGCCGGAGGAGACTTCGAAGGTTCTCAAAGAAGACGGTCTTCATACTGCCGATCTGGCAAGATGCGATGAGGATGGATTCCTATTTATAGTAAGTCGGAAGTCCGATATGATAAAATCTGGCGCTCACAGGATCAGTCCTAAGGAGATCGAGGAGATTATCGCCGAGCATGATTCAGTAGTGGAATCGGCTGTAATAGGTGTGCCCGATGAAATATTGGGAGAGGCGCTCAAGGCCGTAATTGTTCTAAAGCAAAATTCGAAAACAACAGAAAAAGATATTATAAAACATTGCCGTTTGAATCTGCCGTCATTCAAGGTACCGAAAATTGTGGAATTTGCGGAAACCCTGCCGAAGACATCATCCGGCAAGATCAAGAAATTTCAGCTGAAGGCAGATTCAGAGAAAAAGTAGCCAAAGGAGTCAAAAGTGAAATTCTCTAAGGATTTGATAAAATTAGACTGCAAGAAGGTTGTTGACGACCTTGTCAAGTCGTTGCAGCAGCAAGTCCATGTCGATCTTAAACGGCAGGGCGCGGTTGTTGGGACATCCGGTGGAATAGATTCAGCCGTGGTCGCGGCTCTCTGCGCCAGGGCGTTCACGCCGGAAAAGATGTACGGCGTACTATTGCCGGATAAAGATTCATCATCGGAATCGAAAGCGTTGGGCATAGAATTGGCCAACAAGTATGGATATAAATACGAAGTAAATGATGTGACCGAGGCATTGCGAGGAGCCAATTGCTATAAATATCGGGATTCGGCATTCCAGGAAGTATTTCCTGAATGGCGCGATGGCTGGAAAGCCAAGATAGTATTGCCGACCAATATTCTCGAATCTGATAGAATCAATGTCTATCGTCTGGCAATCGAATCTCCGCAGGGCGAAAAGAAAGAAAAAAGATTGCCGCTAAAGGCTTATTTGCAGATCGTGGCCGCATCGAATATGAAGCAGCGAATTCGCATGTTGACTCTTTACTATCATGCCGAGGCCAGAAATTACGCTGTAATAGGGACAGCCAACAAGAATGAATACGACCAGGGATTTTTCGTGAAGTATGGCGATGGCGGCGTAGATGTAAAACCAATCGCAAAATTCTATAAGACTCAGATATTCCAGCTGGCCGATTACTTGGAAGTACCCAAAAGCATCTGTTCTCGCACTCCAACTACAGATACATATCCTGATGAAGTCAGTCAGGAAGAATTTTTCTACGGTCTGAAATTCCTCACAATGGATCTACTCTGGTTTGGCAAAGAAGAGGGTTATCCGATCGAGGATGTCGCCAAAGAGATGGGATTGAAAGTCGAACAGGTCGCCAGGGTTTGGAAAGACCTCGATCAGAAAAAGCGGACAACCGAATATCTGCGTATGGCTCCGATGGGGATATAGATCGAATTATTAAATAGAAATTATAAAGGGGCGATAACAGTCGCCCCCTTTTCATTGCCATATTATTTTTGAATTAAATTATTTGCTAAAAGTAGATTCCCACACCAAATGCAAATTGGAGCGTCTTGATTTCGAATTTGTCATCCTTATGAATATACTTTGAATACGAACCGTCTTTGGATACAGATATGTTTTTAGAGAGATGTTCAGTATACTGCATCTTGAGACCATATTCTGCCGACAAAAATAATTTTTCCGTCGGAAACCATTCGACTCCAAATGGTAACGCAACCCCCAAATCCCATGTTCTGCTAAAGTAAATTTCCTCTATATGATATGGATTGTCTGGATTATGGTAGCTAAATGACGGTCCTGCGCCATAAAAATAATTGAAATGGCTGTTTATTGGCTTATAAAGGACGTATTGAATAGATAAGCCATAATAGCCATATCTGAAGGGGTGGTTTTGGCTGGAATATATCGTATCGTTAGCCGAAACCGTATCAGCAAACGAAGTTTCATTCCCGAAAACAAGCGAGCCTTCACATCGGAAACGGATGGCCGTGCGGTTTTTAAAAAAATAATTGAATCCGAAAATATAAGATGTCTCTTCTCCGGACAAAAACGGATTGCCAAGTTGAAATAATAATGTCTTCGAGCCTTTGTTAATGCAGGGATACGATCTGTTCACTTCGGTGCTATCCGCATTCGCAACCAAAGGGCTCGATGCCATAAAAATTGATATTATAAGGCAAGCAATTTTGGATTTATTTTTGCGCAAGAGTGTCATTAAAAAGTTCGCCTTTTATCTTTGAATCTACCTTAGAGAAATAAAATCGCTCGATTCAATCAAATTCGACAAATGGAACTAAAAATAAATCGAAATGCCGAAGACAGCTTCCAGAGTCCTTAGCTCGAAATGGTAGTATTTATAGCCATCGTTATGATAGTAGCCATTTCCCGGATCACTTGTGTTAACGGATTTGATATATAGATATCGAATTACAAAACCGTATTCGCCATTAAAGCTAATTCTTTTCGTAGCAAACCATTCAACACCGATAGTGCCATCGATTCCGAAACCCCAGGCGTCATAATTGCTATAATTATGATTATATTGATCCGTTCTATATCTATTTTCATAACTTAATCTCGGACCCGCGCCATAGTAAATATTTATTTTGGATGAAACCATTCGGTATCGGATATACTGTAATAAAAGAGAATTCATCGCTGTAAAATCGTACTGCCTGGAAGAATAGGCGGATGTATCGTATGGGGAATACCGTTCGCTATTTGATTTGTTCACCATCGAACCTTCATTGAATTCAAGACCGACTCTGATGGCAGATTTCGTATTCAGATAGTATCTGCCAGAGAAAATCAGTGACTGTTCTTCTCTGCTCGAAAAAGGATTTCCGAGCTGGAATTGCAGCGCCTTTGTGCCGCGATGAATAATAGCCGTATCTGCTTTGGCACGAGTGCTATCCGTCTGCGCGGATACAAAACCAATCGGGATTATGACTGAAATCAGGATAAACAGGACAATAATCCATTTTATCGAATTTACCTGCACCGGCATAAGGAATCTCCTCTGGGTTCGAGGTTAAAATCGCATCATTTAATATGGAGTCAATATATACCTGCATGTCCTTGATGTCAACAGATCAATTTGTGGATGTGAACTCGTGTTGATTAAAATTGACTTTTGAAATTGGGATAATTTTTCAATTCAGTTGGTATCGGAGATAGCGAGCGGCTGACAAGATATTTATGTCGAAACCGTAAAGGTTTCGACCTACTCAATTCCCTTCAAATACCGTCTTATCAAATCCAATGCTGCAGTAGCGGAACGTTCGCGGTTTCGTTCGCGGTCGGGGCCTATTCGATATTCGCGGGCATCGGCGTGGCCCGACGCGTACAACCCGATATAGACCAGCCCCACTGGTTTTTCGGGCGTGCCTCCGGTCGGTCCGGCGACTCCGGTTATTGATACGCCGATATTTGCGCTGAGATTTTGCGCCGCACCCTCGGCCATATAGCGGGCGCATTCCGCGCTGACCGCGCCATATTTCTCCAATATGATCTGCGGAACAGAAAGCAACTTCATCTTGATTCCATTGGAATAGGCAATTACCCCTCCGACAAAATAATCGGATGAACCGGGGATATCGGTGATATATTTACCCAAAAGTCCGCCGGTGCAAGACTCGGCGACCGCCAGAGTGAGATTCTTTTCTTTCAGCATTAGGCCGACAACCTCGGCCAATGATTCTCCATCATAGCCATAGACATACTTACCGATTCGTTCGAGGATTTTGGATTCGAGTGTATTTATCTGCTTCTGGCCATCTTCTTTGTTCTTGGTAGTTATTGTCAAACGGATATCCACGCCGCGCCACGATGGCAGAAACGCTGTCGATATCTTGCCCTCGGATGGCCCCGATGATTTGGTGTCGATTAGCTCCGATATCTTTTCGTATATGGCAGATTCAATTATGCCGACTGTACGCAGGGTGCGATGGATCGTGGTCTGTCCATCGGCGCGCTTGCGGATAGCCGCGGCGACCCACCCCTCGATCATCGGCATCATTTCCGATGGCACTCCAGGGGTGGAAATAAAAAGCCGCCCATTCTCTTCAAATACGATTCCGACTGCCGAGCCGCGTTCGTTATCTATAAATTCCGCCCCCTGCGGCAGAAGAGCCTGGCTTTGATTGACTGCGGGCATGACCAGGCCGCGCGCCTTGAAACGATCTTCGATTTTCTTGAGGATATTATCGTGGAAGATTAACTGCCGTTTGAAATATTTGCAGATCGCTTTCTTGGTGAGATCATCGCTGGTCGGTCCCAGGCCGCCGGTGGTGATTACCAAATCGGCGCGGGCCATGGCGCGTGCGAAGGCCTCGGTGATAATGTCGACATCGTCTCCGACAGTGGTGCGCCAGATTACCCGGGCGCCGGCCTCGGTGATTTTTCTGCGAAATAAAGGCGGCATTGGTGTCAATCGTATGCCCGTACAGAAGCTCATCGCCTATCGTGATTATCTCGGTTTTCGTATGACCACCTCGCTTATTTTAGCATCATAATGATATTTCTACACAAGTGCTACTCCCCACCTGTTTGCGAGGGCGAGGAGGAATTGGACTATTACGGCGGCATAGACCCCGGCGGCTACATCATCGGCCATGATGCCCCAACCGCCATGCATGTTTTCCCATTGACGGGCCGGCGGCGGCTTGATTATATCGAATATTCGAAAAAGCAGGAATGCCAATACATAGACCATCAATTTCGGCGGAGCCATGAACAAGGCTACCATCTGCCCCGCAACCTCGTCGATTACGATTTGGCGGCCATCATGGCCATAGTATCGTTCGGCCTTGCCCGCCACGAATGCCCCAAAAAGATAGATGACTAAAATTGCCAGAAATTGGTAGTACCATTGCGGCGGCCAAACAAAGAAAAGGATTATTGCCGTAAACCCCGCGCCCCATGTCCCCGGTGCCTTTGGTAAATGGCCCGAAAAAAAGAAGGAGGCGAATAGCTTGATGGCGATGCCGCCCTCAGGTATATTTTTTTTAATCTCTCTCATTAACGCAGGGTTCCTTTCAGGATGCCGCCGTATTTCAAAAGGTAATCAAAGCCTGTCCAGATTGTGAAGAATAGGGGTACAAGCAGTATCAGGTCAAAGAGATTATAATGCCATCCCGTGACCGGCAGATTCCATACTGGTAAAACAAAATCATGGTTGATTCGGGCGGTCACGATTGGATCCGCTAATGGCATAGACCAAAATCACCGAGACGGCTACCATCTGCGAGCCGGTTTTCCATTTGGCCATAATCGATGGTGTAATCATCATCCCCTTATAGGCGGCCATCGAACGAAGCCCTGTAATCAGAAATTCGCGTCCAATGATGATAATGACCATCCATGCCCGCGCGTACCCCAGGCCCACGAATGATAAGAACGCTGTCGACACCAATATCTTATCCGCCAATGGGTCCATAAACCGTCCGAAGCCGGTCATGTGGCCCAACTTGCGGGCGTAATAGCCATCAGCCAGGTCTGTTAGCGCGGCAATAATAAAGACAATAGTCGCTGCCAGGCGGAAATAAAAGTTTTCGATTAGTATTAGCACCATGAATACCGGCGATAGAAATATTCTGGTGAGTGTGAGTAAGTTTGGAAAATTCATTTGATTCGCCTTCGGGGATTATTGCCCATCGCACGTGGAATTTAAGGTCAATTATCGAATGAGTCAAGAAGTTCGAGGGGGGGATTAAAAATCATTGCTATGGAATTTATATCAGAGGCAAGCTTCCGCACCAACCTCAATTCCCATTGTTTTCTTCTTAAAACCGCTTGTTTGTGGAAAATAATTCTATATATTTATTGTGGTTTTGCGGACTTATTTGGCTGACCGAATTAAACAGTATTTTAGTATGCTTTGTAACGGGAGTTTTTTTTGAGACAAGGTTTTATAGTCTTATTAATATTAGGAATGATCCTATTCCCATCCGTTGCGTTCGGCAAGAACGGCCAGAATTATTTCAAATTCGATGTCAAAACCAGGAATGAGATAAACAAACTCACCAATATAATTTCTATAGATAATATCAGTGGCTTAACTGTCTTCGCATATGCCAATGATCAGGAATTTGAAAATTTCAAATCACTTGGATATTCATACACCATTCTACCCGATCCTGGATCATTGATAAAGCCTGCAATGTCTTCTGTTCGGAGTGAAATCCTTGACTGGGATGTTTATCCGACATACACCGCCTATGTTGCCATGATGCAACAATTCGCGACTGATTATCCTAATTTATGCACAATTGAAAATATCGGCCCGACCGTGAATGGACGTGCCCTGCTGATGGCCAAGATTTCGGCAAATGTCAATACCGCTGAAAACGAACCCGAAGTTCTCTATACAAGCTCCATGCATGGCGATGAGACTACGGGCTACGTCTTAATGCTCAGGCTAATCGACTACCTTCTGACAAATTACGGCTCGGATCAACAAATCACGAATATTGTTAATAGCATGGAAATATATATTAATCCATTGGCCAATCCCGATGGTACTTATTGGGGAGTTAATGATTCGATAACATTCGGTTCGCGATATAATGCCAATGGAGTCGATTTAAATCGCAATTATCCCGATCCGGCTGAAGGTCAGCATCCCGATGGTCACTCCTGGCAGCCTGAAACTATGGCATTCATGAATTTCGCCGATCAGCATAATATTGTAAATATTTACAACGGTAAATGCCTGCTCATCTAGTGAAAACGATATCTTCGTCTCAGGATTGAACGGATTCGGAAAATTCTGATTTAGGGTGAATTGAAGAGGGAGTGGCTGGTCGGGAGCGTCGGGCTTTGGAGGAGGAGGGGCTAACAAAAGCCAGGGGCTATATTGTACGACGGCAGGATATACGGCTTCGAATTTCCTACTGTTTGGTGGCGAGGAGCCGTACCAATTATATTGGGCTTTAAGGGTATCGGGGGTTAATCCCGAAGGACCAAAATTATGATAAATAAATCTGTCGGTACAATATGTAATCGAACAATTCCCGGAATCCGAATTCGTTCCTAAATTGGGGCTCGAATTAAGGTATGTTTTTACACCAATCATGCTTTCGGTAATTGTGCATCGTCGAACTGTCGGGTTTGAATATTGCTCCGCATATATCCCATTGTCACCATTTTGCCAGATGTAGCAATTTGTAATATGCACGCTGGAATTGTTAAGACCAATACCGCCCTGGTCATAACGGCCTACCTTGCATTTATGAATATTGACCGATGAATTGGCGTTTACATAAATCCCGTAATGAGACGTCTGGGCTGATGGGCGGTCAATGGTATCCGCGTAGATATATGAGTTTGTAGTTCCCAAACGCGAATAGATATTTATAGCATATTCGGCATTTTCCAAAAAGTAATTTGACGACACTGTATCCAACGACATATAGCTATAAAGTCCATAGATGCCGTTGTAATTAAGCCTAGAGTTGAGCAATTTCAGGCGTCCTTTGTAATTATACACGCCGGCCGTGGCATTATTGCTTATGTTGCAATGGGAAATATTCGCGCGCGAATTATCTCTGATTTCTATGCCTCGTTCCGCGTTTTGTACGGAGCAATAGGTCAAAATTGCAGAATCGCCCTCATCTACATATATTCCCGTCCAATCGCCAGGTTGCGGATTCCCGCCAAGAGCAATAAATTTTATTGAGTCAAAGGCCGTTCCGTTGGCGAAAAGACCTCCTTTGACATTAATTAGCGCATTTTTGAATAAATAGATATGAGTTCCGGAATTGATAGTCAAACTGCGACTATGGTTGACAGTTAGTGTGTCATATACATAGACATCGCCATTCCATGTCGTATCGGAGGCGATTGCACCGGTCAATCCATAACGATACATGCGCAGACCATCCGCGCCCGATTCGTAAATGTATCCATCCTTTGAAAGACACAATGCATTGGCTTCTTCCTTTAGCGTATCCCCGTATCCAAGATTATGAGCTATTCCGCCTCTATATTTGAGATCGGGTAAATCGGCCAAATCCAGTATATGCGAACCAAGCCCATAATAGGAAGCGTATGCCAATCTTCCCTGTATAGTTACATCATGAACGCCCAGGCACTGATAAATCGCTTCTCCGGCTTCGACTCCTTCGATAAGGCTTATTGGCCAAGGGGTTGATTGAGGCCATGTCCCGCCGTCCATCTCGGAAATACTGGTCGAATATTTGAGATACGGAGCGGCTCCATCCCAAACCAGATCAAATGCCCCATAAGGGGGTATTGTATCCAATACTTGTGTATAATCAGAAGATTTGAATACTCGTATGATTGGGGCCTGTTTATCTTTTAAATTGTAAAATCGATTGTTTAGATTTGCCTCCTCACTTGTTAAAACCCATCCATCGGAGGCAATGGCGTTGCTATGCGATCCCGGCCCCCAATAATGAGTATAAAGAGTACATGGAGGATTATCGCAATGATTTATTGGGTAAACATCATCGGAATACGCTTCTGTGCTAATAGTCCATAGGGAATCATTATATGATTTAAGAAAAGGACTATTGTTTTCAACGTCGCCCCGACGCCAATCGGTCATGATCTTACCTCATGACAAAATCCGGAAATTATCCCCCGGATCAGACACAAGCTTATATTCGCCGTGCATCCATTGAGATACGTACATTGTATCGCCAAGAATACTAACCGAATGAGCCCCCGAATATAGGGTATCGCTGATGCCGGTTGTATCTATCAGGCCTGCAAGTATCGGGGCCAGAGGATTCGCCGAAACATCTAAAACGGCAATTTCCGAATTTAGATCTCTATCTCCATCCTCTGTTAAACAAATGTAATTATCTTTGGCATACATTGTATGCAGACCATGAATTGGTATCGTATCACAAAGCGATCCAACTTCTGTCGTAGCCGTATCTGAAAAAGGAATAGTAACAATATTTAATGTGTTAAAATAAGGATATGTCGGAATAAGTGGGATGATATAAAATAGCTTAGTGGGATTTAGCCCACCCCAGCCCCACTCAGACGCGTAAGCGTAATTGCCAATTACCTTCACATCAGCACCATTGTCCATAGGTATTCTTGCAATTTTTATTGGATTTTCAGGATCGGTAGTCTTTATAATAGTTAACCCGCTATCTGCCGAAGCTATTAATGCGAAATAATTGCAGCTATCAGGATCGAACCAACTGGCAATATATTTGCCTTTTCCCGTAATTTGACGATCCAGATGGCTCATTTCCTGAGTATTTTTATAATAATCGTATGCGTAGGTTATTGGAGAATTGGCCAGCGCTAAGATAGCGCAAATTAAGATAGCATGAGGATACATATTTTTCATTTCCCCTCCTTAAATGATTTTTTATTTTATCATTATCATGCTTTTCACTTGTATTTGGCTATCCACCTCCAGTTCATAAAAATAGATCGCAGTCGATACCGATTTTCCGCTAGAATCTTTACCCTCCCATAGATAAGAATGCTGGCCCGGTGATTGGGATTCAGATTTTGCCAGCCGCTTAACTATCCGGCCAGTGATATCAAATATTGTGAGATTTATAATTGAGTTCTTGTTTAGATTATATGAAATTCTTGTTTGTGCGTTGAATGGATTGGGATAATTTTGCTTGAGCTCGAATGAATAGGGGCCCGTTGGCCTATTATCATCGACGATGTCGGTGCTTTGATCGTAAAATAAAGCACCTATATCTACCCGAGTGGAATCGGGATCGAGAGGATACGATGGGTCGCCGGCATCAATTGCCGGTGAGCCAGGTAAAAGATGATAATCATTATTTGCAGTGTCCGCGAATAGAGGATTAGCAAAAATATTGGTTTCACTAGTATCAGGAATTCGAAGATCATAATCCGTATTGCCATAAAGAAGATTGTATTCGACTTCAATCCCTGCAGGGGCTTCAAGGCCGCCATGAATATTGAATGCAATAATGTTGTTTTCTATAATAAAACTTTCCATTGGTTCTATCCAACTTGTGACATAAATGCCAGCGCCATACCCGGGGTTACCATTACAATATGCGCGATTTCGAGCTATTGTGTTATTATAGATATAAGTTGGCGTTGCATCACGATAACGAGAATGTGCAAGTATTCCTGCCCCTGCCGGGATTTGACCGCATCCAGCATCAACGGCGTTGCGATATATCATATTATTGAAGATTCTCCCTCCGAATACATAAATCCCCGCTCCACCTGTGGCGTCAAACCCCGTAAATCCACTGAAATTGTTTCTTATTACGTTATACGAAATTTCAATATTGCGATACTGCCATGCAAAAATCCCTCCAGCCTGATACCCGCCCCAATTGTTTTCCACAATATTATGGCGAAATATCCCATTGCTATTATAAAATCCCACGCCTGACCCAATTGTCCCCTGACAAACATTATCTCTTATGATATTGCCTTCGACCTTCGGAAATGTAGAGATACCTGTAATTCCCACTACCGGCCCATAACCAAACCATGGGTCATTTGAGGTTCCTATAAATGTAAATCCCCGAATAATACACGTAGAATCCTCACCGTTTCCAATTCCAATGCCCCCTCTTACAAAAGTCGTTTCGGGTCCCTGGCTACTGGTCAATAAAATATTCCTGCCATCTGGGCCTAGACTTTCATTATATACCCCCGGAGCCACGAGCACGGTATCCCCGCTCAAGCTGGCATTGATGCCGGATTGGATAGTAGAATAATCGGCAGGGATATTTATGATGCGGGAAAACGCAGGAAGAGCATTAAATATGGTGATTAAAATAAAGATTATCAGTTTTTTCATTAGCACACCCCTTTCAGGCAATGCGCTTTATAAATTTACTTAACGATAATAATATAGCGAACCAAGGCGATTTTGTCAAGAAATATATCGCGAAAAGCCGCTGGCACTTGAGACAACTAAGCAAATTTATATTTTTTTATAGATTAAAGTGGGTCAATTCCTGCCGATATTAATAATGAATTAACTTGCTTTTTTGACATCACGAATTACCTTTAAAGCGTGCCGGTCGGAGGCAAATTTGAAAACCTAACACTTTTCCAATGAAGGACGCACCCGGGCCTTGAGCTCACGCCACGACCCTCGGGTTCCGAGGCGAGCGAATGCAAGAATAGATTCGGTGGCATTAAAATCCTTTATCGTAGCTAAAAAGAGTGTGTATTTTCAAATTCCCTCTGCCGGCCTAAATATGAACCCTGCCTAATATAGGCAGGGTTTTTTTATGGCCAACAAATGCCCCCAAAATCGCACATGATCAACTCATAATTCCGGGTCTAAATTCTTTGAAGAGGCGGAACCTCTGCATCTGAAATCGGGTATATAAGTCTAAAAGGGATTCAGGTTCGGGCATAGGAGTATAAAAATGACATCGAGAAAAATCAGAATTTACGGGATTTTAGGAATCATGACGATAGTCGGCATTATAGCGTTTCAGGGATGCAGCAAGAATAAATCGACAAATTCAGTATCTACGCCTCCTCCAACCCATCTTGTTAATATCACCAATTTCGCGTTCTCGCCGGCAATCGATACTGTGGCAGTGGGAGATACGGTAACCTGGCGTAATAATGACAGCGCGGGGCATACCGTAACATCAGACGCCGGCACCGAACTCCAGAGCCCGGTAATAGGGCAGGGGTCATCTTTTGAGCATATATTCATGAGCGCAGGGACATATACATATCATTGCACAATTCACACTTCCATGCATGGTGTGGTGATAGTGCCTTAATAATTACACTTAAAACCTCCTTCATGGAAATCAGGGCGCAGGAGCGATAAAGCTCCTGCGTATTTTTTTTGCCGTCAGGTTACCAGGCCAATTCACCGGTCATTTAACACAGAATTGAGTTTATTGCCTTTGACATAAAGAATAGTCGGAACAGGACATATTGAAAATGAGTTTCAATATCAGAATGGTAAAAAAAGACAGCAATATGAAGGAGAAGAAAATGTTAAAAGGTAGGGCATTCAGAACGATAGCGGCAATATCATTTGTCGCGATTTTAAGCCTGGTTATCGCCATGGCCTGCGGAGGTAAAAGCAATTCTACCAGCCCCTATAATAATAATCCTCCTCCGCCTCCCCCGGGTGGCGGCAATGGAGGTGGTGGTGGTGGCGGAAGTACCGCTCACTCTTATTCAGTCAGTGTAGCATATTTCGCGTTCTCCCCAGCCGGTGTTTCTGTCGCACACGGAGATACAGTGGTTTGGACCAATAACGACACCATCACTCATACGGTAACCTCGAATACCGGTGCTGAATTGAATAGCGGCGGTATCGCGCCCGGAATGACCTATCGGCATGTTTTTGCGACGGCCGGGGTCTTTGATTATCATTGCGCTATACATTCTACAATGCACGGCGCTGTAACTGTTCAATAGAAGAATGAAGATGCTAATTATAACGGCGCGGCGGATTTGTTCGCCGCGCCGTTTTTCGATTAAAGGGGTGATCGGGCTCGAAACTGAAGTCCTTATTTTTCTTGAATTGCGTATTCTAATCGTTATCTTGCCATCCATGTGTCTTAGTCTTATGGCATTTGATGAAGGGAGAATAAAATGCTTTTAGGGGCACATATGTCGATATCTGGTGGAGCGTTCAACGCCTTCGCTGAGGGAGAAAAGTTTGGATGCACTGCTATTCAGATTTTTACAAAGTCCTCAAATCAATGGAAGGCCAAAGAGCTTTCAGATGAGGAATTGGAGAAATACCATTCCGAGCAGACCAGAACCAAAATTAAGCCGGTTATCGCGCATGATTCATATCTTATTAATCTCAGTTCCCCGGATGCCGCGTTAATAAATAAATCCCGGCAGGCATTTCTAATAGAACTGGAACGATGCGAGAAATTCAAAATCCCATTTTTGGTGACTCATCCGGGTAGTCATGTGGGCCAGGGGGAGGAATGGGGAATCAAGAGAATCGCGGAATCAATTAACTGGCTCTGCGAGAGAACTGACGGCTATAAAGTCAAAATCGCCCTGGAAACAACCGCTGGACAAGGCTCCAATCTGGGATATAAATTTGAGCAGATAGAATCCATGATCAGTCTATCGTCATTTCCCGATCGATTGGCTGTCTGTCTTGATACCTGTCATGTCTTTGCCGCGGGCTATGACATAAGTACCCAGGAATCTTATGATAAAACGATATCGGAATTCGATCGTATAATAGGTCTGAACCGTTTGGCGGTGATTCATGTCAATGATTCCAAGAAAGGGCTTGGTTCGAAAGTTGACCGTCATGAACATATCGGGCAGGGTGAAATCGGCAAAAAACCATTTGGCTTTTTAATGAAAGACAAACGATTTGAACATATCCCTAAATTGCTCGAAACCCCGAAGGGCGATGACGGCATGATGGATAAAGTAAATCTCGATATTTTGCGAAGGATGGCGAAATGAAGAAGCGATTGGCGGCAGGCGCGATAATTGTATTATTTTTGACGATATCATTGCAGGCGAAAGTATTAAGATTGGAAATAAACTGCCAATTGAAAGAGTTGAGTGTTGTTCCCATTTTCAATGCCAGCATTATTGTACCTTTAGAGCAAAATGAAGACATATTCGCCGGTCCCTATACATTAAGACTTAATGCCAGTCAAGATTCAACCGGAATCTATAGTCTTGCAGTCAATTTGATTGGGCTCGGACCCGATTTTCACAATTATCAGCATAATATTTTTCTATCGCGAACTCAGCCATCATCTCTTCCGCCCGCGCCCGTTAAAGGAAACGTATTCGCCTCGTATTCGATCAGGCTTCTTGATGACACTACTCAGATTATCGTTAACGAACCGCCGTCGAGCGATTCGTCGGCCTGGCAATCAGCGCCCACAATTCATTACATGACTCATTGGATTAGAAATTCGCTCGCCGATTTTACGATGGATAGCCGGATGAGTTATATGGAAGATATTTACAATAAATATCGCGGCAGTTTTCAGTTATCATCGTCCGAAAAAATAGATTTGTATTTTCATCCGGAGACGATCTCCTATCCCTATATCGATCCACGATTGCATTACTCGATTATTCCACAAACCATGAAAATCAATATGATATATTCTCATACGATCGATGTCGCCGATCCTCGCCCCGGAGCAGAGCTTCTTATGTATAAGCTCTGGGGGTACGGGCCCAGATGGATGGTGACAGGCTTTGCGGGCTATTACTTTGATAATCAAGTAAGATTAAATCAATTTTTTAAGAATCTTAAAATTGAAGATATTGTTTATCGGTTAGGCGACGAATCCTGGGTGGATAGCGATACCGGAAGAATCTTCTGCGGCGCCTTTGCTCACTGGATTTTGGATTACTCCAGCCCGTCAAGCTTTTCGAATCTTTACAGACAATCGACCGCTCTCGACTATCAGGCGAAATTTCAAACAGTATATGGCCTGAGCATCGCGACTGCCATGAAAGATTTCTTTTCGTATTGCAAAAAATATAAATCTACCGACGCCGAATTGGGATATTACGGACAGTTATACTTTGATCAAAATGATCTAAACAGAGCGGAATGGTATTATTCTCAATTAGTGACTGTAAACGGTTCTGATACTGAAAGAAATTATCGATATCTCGCGACCTGTCAATTTTGGACCGGAGATTTCATTGCGGCCGAGAATACATTTAGCAAAATGTACGGCAAATTCAAGCATAATCCCGAGCATCTCGATTTCATGGCTAATATGGAAATCTGCCAGGGTAAATATGAAAAGGCCTACGGCAATTATGATAAATCATATTATGAAGGTCATTACTCACCCGCAGGATTTCATCTTGCGTCGATATTGCTCGACAGGGGATTGGTAGATTCAGCGGCGACAATTATGAGCGGTTTAGGCGATAATGTCAAAAGCTCAATAGAGTATTTAGTAGAAAGCGCCAGGATAAATATAATCCGCGGACTGCCATCGGATTCGCTTCTGCACCGCGCGGTAAATATAGCCTTAAACCGAGTGCAAAATGTGCCAGCAGAACCGCGCAATTATTTTTGGGCGGGCCGTGCCCTCGCCCTGCTGGGTCAATTTGATAAGGCCAAAGAAAATCTCGATGTCTCCTATTTTCTAGAAAAGCGACCGTTCTATTTGAGCTATACTTTATTGGAGTTGGGGAAATTAAGCGATTTGAGCTCTCAGAGGGATAAGGCTCTTGAATATTATAATCAAGTACTAGGAATATCCGGCGGTGAATTTCAAAAATGGCTGGCAAAGAAGTATATTGCCGCCCCTTATTCAAAACTGCAGTAGTATTTACATAGGTGCAATTTAATGACATTTCTTAATTCGGCTCTTCTTTTTGCCCTTTCCGCGGTTTCTATACCGCTTATAATTCATTTTCTCTCAAAAAGACGAATAAAGACAATCGAATTCTCGTCGTTGAGGTTTCTGGAGCAGATGCAGAAGAGCCGCATGAAATGGCTCAAAATAAAAGAACTGATATTGCTAATACTTCGAATGCTGATAATCGCTCTAATAGTGATGGCATTTGCCAGGCCGACACTGCGAGGTTTTGTAGGGACATCAAAGTCGTCGTCGTCGGTCGCCGTAATTATTGATCGATCCGGCTCGATGGACAATGAGGGGGAGACCGGTACAATCTTCGACGAGGCCAAAAGGATTGCCGGAAAGCTATTAAGCTTCTTTAGCCCCGGCGATCAGATCACGGTTATCGCGTCACCCGGAGATGGTTCGCTAATATCCTACGGCCCCATGAATCCCAGCGATGCCCTAAAGCAAAAATTAGGTAAAATCGATTTAGGATATCAAAAGGGAAATATCGGCGATGCGCTGAAAACAGCTTTGAATACAGTCGGTAAGAGTATTGACCTGAACCGCGAAATTTATATAATCTCGGATTTCCAAAGTAATGGGTGGGACAATTTGCCGCCGGATGTTTTAAATCGGTCGACGTGGAATAATATCCATTTATTTACAATATCGCCAAAGATGTCGACCCGTGAGAATATCGGTATTACAGACGTTTCATTGCCCTCGCAGCTTTTGATTCCCGGCGAGAATTTCGATATAGAAGCGCAATTAACCAATTATGGAAAGGGAATTGTAGAAAATGTGCTGGTCGGTGTTGTGGTTGATGGTGATCGCAAGGCGCAATCAAGTATTGCTCTTCCGCCAAACCAGCCGGTAAAGCTCAGATTTACCCTGAAGCTCGATTCACCCGGTGACCACTCCGGATATATTGAAACTGATTATGATCGCTTCCCCTTAGATAATCGACGATATTTTTCAGTGCATATTCCCGATAAAATCAGTGTCCTCGCCATAGCTCAAGACGTCGCAGCTCTCCGTTATATTTCCATGGCAATGGACCGGCCGGAGGCGGGGCAAATTTCTTATAAGGGAGCCAGCATCGCTGATCTTATACGGTATAATTTGAATGATTATAATGCACTTCTTTTGCAAGATATAAAATCGCTCGATCCTTCGCAGGAAGCTTCAATTCAGAGATTTATCGATAGCGGCGGCGGGGTTTTATTATCGCTTGGCAAATTATCGGATCAAATATATTGGAATAAATTTCTTCAAAAAATTGCAGGGATATCAATCGGACAGCTTTCCGGCAAGGATGGTGAATTCCTTAATTGGGATAAATTCGATTACGAGCATCCGATATTTTCGATTTATTCTCCAAATAATCAGGATCGCACGAAGCCGGTAATTCCCGAATTGAAAATTACGTACTATCATCAAATCAATGGCGGCAAGATTATCGGTTCAAGTTCATCCGGCGTGGCTCTTCTTGCCGAATCAACTAAGAATCACTTAATTGTCTATTCGAGCGGATTCGATATTGAATCGGGTGAATTGCCAACCCACTCATTTTATATCCCGTTGCTGGCAAGAAGTATTGAATATATCGGATCTCATAATAGCGAGGACAGCTTCAATGGAATCATAGGCGAAACTGCCCAGTGGAAGCTTCCAGCCAATATTACCGATAATCTGACGATCGTATCACCGGATAATAAAATCGAAAATCTCCAGTCCATACCTTCAGGCAATAATACTATGATAAAATTGACTGAATACGGCCAGCCTGGAATCTACACGCTGAAAAATAATGATAAGGATTTAGCGCTTCTGGCATTTAATATCGATCCCTCTGAATCAGATAACAGCACTATTACCGTTTCGGAAATTGGCGAGCGGCTCGGAGTCGATATCAAAGAAATATCGCCCGATTCGGATTTAAAAACTACTATCAGGCAGGCAAGATTTGGTAAGGAGCTTTGGAAGGAATTTCTATTGCTTGCATTAATTCTTCTGGTTGTTGAATCAATTCTTGGCAGAACATCTCCATTAATGGCTAAGAATAAAGGGCAAGCTGGCAATGATTAAGCGCAATTCAAATTTGCAATTTATCATCATCAGCTTGATTCTCGTTCTACTGGTATCCGGATGTGAATATAGATTTGTACTGATCAATCGCACTAGGGCGGCCGGATACGCCATGGGCGAAAAGATAAATCTGCAATTTTTATTTGTACCGTCCAAGATATCACCCGACTCGATTGCGGTTAATGTTCTTGAGCGCAAATCAGGATTCATATATAAATTATGGGCCAAGCGCGGCGAATGCCAGGATACATGTAGATATGAAATCGTATGGGATGGACGCAAAAGCGATGGTAGCTGGCCATCGGGTGGGCGATATGAAATTTTTGCCAGCGCGTTAGTGCATCGTATCATATATTCTGATACTGTTGAGATTGGTCTCGCGGATTAACTTTCGTGAATTATGATATTTTAAGATAGGAGTGACAAATTATGTTTGATCGATATGAACGACTAAGAGCTATTCTTCTCGAAAAGGCGATAAAATTCGGCGATTTCACTTTGGCGTCCGGGCAAAAATCGAAATACTATATTAATAGCAAAATGGCATCTCTGGATTCGGAAGGATTATATCTTATCGCGGAATTGATGCTCGATAAGCTCGAAGGTATCGAATGCGACGCGGTCGGTGGATTGACATTGGGCGCCGATCCGATTGTCGGGGCAATTATCGCTCTGGCACACAGACGCGGAAAACTTCTTAAGGGCTTTATTGTCCGCAAGGAATCCAAAGACCACGGCACCAAAAGCCTCATCGAGGGGCCATTGGCAGAGGGCGCGAAGGTAGCCATAGTCGAGGACGTAGCCACTACCGGAGGCTCAGCTTTGAAAGCAATTGAAGCGGCCAAAGCGCTAAATTGCGAGATTGTAAAAGTACTGGTAATCGTAGATCGCCGTCAGGGAGCCGAAGAAAAATTCCAAGAGATCAATATCCAATTCGACCCGATTTTCAGAAAAGAGGAATTGGGGCTTTAGATGCATCTATCCGATGCACAGCAAAAGGCAGTAGAATATATTGCCGGCCCGCAGGTAATTCTGGCGGGCGCGGGCTCCGGCAAGACAAGAGTTATTGTCGCCAAAGCCCAATACCTTATCGAGCAAAAGAAGTATTCCCCCGATTCAATTTTAGTCATAACCTTTTCCAATAAAACCCAAGTCGAGCTTGAAGAACGGATGGCGGACCTGGGTGATGATATTCCCGAGGTTAAGACTTTCCATTCATTCGGCATGGAGTTAATCGGCGAATTCGGAAATCTTTTGCATTTAAATGGCGAACCGCAAAAACTAAGCGAATACAAATTAAGACAATATCTTCAATTGGCAATTGCCGATCTTAAAACCTCATTTCTTCTCGACACCAACAAACCAGACAAGACCTATCGAGCATTGGCCAAATTTATCAGCCGCGCCAAAGACGAACTGGTGGGACCTGATGATATTATCGCTCGCGCTGAAAAAGAGCTTTCATCGATTCCCAATTCGGATAGCGATGAAAACCTGATAAATAGAGATCGATGGACCAAAATCCTCGAAGCCGGGAAAATTTATCAGACATATGAGCTAATCAAATCTCAAAATAATCAAAAATCGCAAATGGGTGGACTTGATTATGGTGATATGATTGCACTTTCATATCAGCTGCTCAAAAGCCATAAGATCGTCGGCGCAAATCTAAGGCAAAAATACCGATATATACTGGTCGATGAATTCCAGGATACCAACTACGCGCAAGTCGAGATCCTTCAATTGCTCGCAGGCAATAAATGCGGCATAACAGTTGTCGGTGACGATGACCAGGCAATCTATAGATTCCGCGGAGCCAGCTTCGCATCATTCCGGCTTTTCCAGAAATTATTTCCGGGAATGATGATATTCAAATTGGAGGAAAACTACAGATCGGCCAGAACAATCGTCCGCGCGGCGCAGTCATTGATTGAAAGCGATCCGGCGGCCCGTTTCGATTCATCAAAGAAGATGATTGCGGCAAGTCAAACTGGTGAGAAAGTGATAATCCGCAAATGCCCCGATTATTTTTCGGAAGCGGAATCAGCAGCCAGCGAAATTCAGCGATTGCTTATATACGATGATTATCGAAAGCCGTCATCAATAGCCGTGTTGGTTCGTTCGAGATATCATAAAGACCTTCTGGCCGCTGAGCTCAAAAACAAAGGCATCGATTTCTATTGCGATAGCAATACATCGGGGAAATTATCTCGACCAGCGCAATTATTAAGGGCTATTTATGAATTCACAATCGATGATGGCCGCAATGATTATCTGGCAATAATAATCCGCCATTTCATGCCCGGTATATCATTGACTCTAGAACGAGATATTGGCTATCGGCTTGGCAGAGGTTCGAGCGATTCACTTGGATTATTGACGACGATTGTCTCTGAGTTGGAATCGACTCAGGCAGATTCTCTCAGAAATTTGATTGAACTCTTAAAAAAATTCCGCGAAATGAAGCAGGAGCGGGATCCACTACAGCTTTTAGAACGGATAGCCGTGCATGCCGGGATTTTCCAATCAATAATCACCGATGGTAAAATAATCGATCATCAGGCAGCGATTGAAATTTCATCACTGCTTAAAGCGGCAGAACAATTTCATGCCGAGGAAGAGTCGCTTTCTCATAGTGCATTTCTCGAATATCTCTCATGGAGAGAAGGCTCAGATACTAATGGCGATGCCGAGCCCGAAATTGAATCCCCAGTTATCTCTGCAGACAATTCACGCCTCAAAAGGGCTGGAATATCCTGTCGTATTCATGATCGGTCTCTCGAACCGCCGTTTCCCGGCCCAACAACGATCCGACGAGATCGAATTTCCCCATGAGCTTTATAAAGATGAGACTCCGGGCGATGATTTCCGAATTCAGGAAGAACGGCGACTCTTCTATGTAGGGATGACCAGGGCGAAAGAACTCTTGTATCTCTATGGCATGGAGAAAAAGGGCTCCAAGATTTCCCAATTCGTTACCACTCTGGAAAAGTCGGAAGTGTTTGAAGAGGCTGCAAAGGTTGAGAAAGTTTCGGAATCAGAAGCATTGACTGTAGAGATTATCAAGCCGGAATTGGCACTGGAAGATAAGACAAAATCGATTGTCATAGGTGTTAATGAATCCTTAGAGTCGAGTCTATCTGACACGTTATTTAGGCTTTGGAAAATCAAAGCGGCAAACGCCAAATCCGCTGAAGAATTTCAAAGTACTAAAAATGACTTTAAAGAGAGATTTGCAACTGTGCTTGCAACATTTAATTCCGCCATCGATAATGATCAATTTTCTCCTCCTGTCCCCGAGACAAGATACAAGGTCAGCAGAATCGCTTACACCGATTTGGAGTCATTCCAGAAATGTCCTCTGCAATTTTATTTCCGCAAGGCGCTTAATCTTCCCACGCCTTCGACATCGGCCCAGCATTTCGGACAGGTCATGCACAAGGTCTTGGAAGGTGCAGGACAGAATTTAAAAGAAAAGAAAACTCCGACACGCGAAAGCTTGATTTCGGATTTTGAGCAACGCTGGAAGACAATTCATTTCGATGATCCGGATCACAAAGAACGTTTGAAAATGCGGGCGGCCGAGCTTGTCGACAGATTTATCAAAATGCAATCCATCAGAACTGGAATACCGGTTGAGCTTGAAAAACGATTTTCGGTCGGACTCGGGAATGCACAGCTGATTGGCATGATCGACAGAGTCGATAAAACTGCCGATGGCTTGGAAATTATCGATTACAAAACCGGCAAACAAAGCTCGATCGATTTGAAAAAAGATATGCAATTGCCGATTTATGCATTGGCCTGCCACGAAGAATTCGGCGAATACCCGAAGACGACTCCTGTATATGTTCCTGGGCGATGATACGGTGGCTGAATTGTCATTTACCGGCGAAGAGCTTGATAAAATCAAAGGGGACATAATTGTTGAAATCGATAAAATAAACAAGTCGGATTTCGCCGCCACGCCTGACATGCGAACCTGCCAGCAATGCAATTACAACGCAATATGCCCGGCGAGTCAGGCATAGCATTTTAATTTATTTTGGGAAGGGTGGACCGCATGGAAGAATCATTCACAGATAAAATAAAAAAAGTGATTAGAAAAATTCCACGCGGAAAGGTGGCGACCTATGGGCAAATTGCCGCTTACGCCGGAAATCCGTTTGGTGCCAGACAGGTTGTCCGAACACTCCATGCCTGCGCCGCCAAAGAAAAATTGCCCTGGTACAGAATCGTTAATATAAAAGGCCAGATTGCACTTAAATCAGGAAGCGGATACGAAGAGCAAAAATCTCTATTAGCCAAAGAAGGCGTAAAATTAACAAATAATAAAATCGATTTCTCACTTTATCTCTGGCAACCCAAAAGCACTGCGCGCAAGATTGTTAGAAAAAACCCCAAGTAATTTTGGCAATCCCATCAGAAAATGATTAATCCAAAAAGATTAAAAAAATCGGGGAAGCATGCTCCACTAAGAGGAATTCGTCTTCCACGAACGAGAAAGTTCGAAGCGGTTATTGAAACAAAATCCGGCCTTAAGGTTCGCTCGAAATACGAACAACGATGCGCGGATTATTTATTCGCCAATGAAATCACATTCCAGTATGAACCCTTGATGCTATTGGGCGGAAGACAATTTCGGCCAGACTTTTATCTGCCGCAATTCAATCTGTTTATAGAAATCTGCGGTTATAACCATATGCCATTTTATCGAGACAGAACTAAACATAAAATTGATCAATATTCCCGACATGGGCTAAAGGCCATTTTTATTTATTATAATGGCAAAGGATCGCCGGAGGCCCTAATCAAAGATGAATTGGCGAAACTGGGTATAAACCTAAAGACCGAACAGACTTAAGTCGATTAATCAAAAATCCCCGCAATTCCCAAAAATTAAATATAGCTTGTAAGGCCCTCTGAAATTTTATAATTTATGCGCTGAGGATCATATTTGGAAACGGTGCTAAATGGAAGATGGAAATTTGTAAAAGATGGTGAGCGGGTCGGGGAGGAAGATGATATGATTAAATTAGATATGCGATCTTTATTAGGCTTATTCAGATTGCCAATATGAACTCATTAAGAAGCGCTGGTTGCCATGAATAAGATAATCATTCATGAAGTCGGACTTCGCGATGGTCTGCAGGTCGAGAAAACAACGGTGCAGTTCGATGAAAAAATTCGCTGGATCGATAAGCTGCTTGGCCAGCGGCATCGATATTATCCAATTGGGTTCATTCGTAAATCCCGAAAAAGTCCCGCAAATGGCCGACACCGACAAGCTATTCTCCTATTATACGATTTCCGGCAGAAACAAATACAAGGTAATCTTTTCCGGGCTTGTGCTCAATGAAAAAGGACTCGAACGGGGCATGGCGTGCGGAGTTGATATGTTCTGCATGGGTGTTTCCGCCAGCGAAACTCACAGCATGAAAAATACCGGCATGAAAATTTCGGAAGCATTAGGTCGAATTATACCGATGGCGAAAAAAGCTATTATCTGCCGGGAAAAAAGTCCAGGTATCGGTGCAGTCGGCGTTCGGGTGCGGCTTCGAGGGCGTTGTGCCTGAAGAAAAAACGCTCGGGATCGTAAAGGAATATCTTGCGGCGGGCATCAAAAATATCAGTCTGGCCGACACCGCCGGACATGCCAATCCCGATCCAGGTCGAAGAATTGTTCGGAGCTATCAAAGAATTGGACTCCGATGCGCAACTGGCCTGCCATTTTCATAATACATATGGTCTCGGTCTGGCCAATTGCTATGCCGCGTTGAAGGCGGGGGTTACATCATTTGAATCGGCCTTCGGCGGACTTGGCGGATGTCCATTCACCAAGCTCCCCGCCGGTAATGTCAGCACCGAGGATCTGGTTCATTCATTCCAACGAATGGGAATTCGATCCGACATAAATCTTAAATCACTTTTGGAAGTGGCCGGTCAGGTCGGGAAATTTTTCGATCGCGAGCTTCCCGGATTTATCTTGAAATCAGGTTCAATTGTTGATTATAAAAAAGTCGTCCCCAAGGAGGCTGTTTGAAAATGCTCGATCATATTCGTGTCATTGATATGACCAATGTTCTCTCCGGGCCGTTTACGACATTGCATCTGGCTTTGCTTGGGGCGGAAGTGATAAAAATCGAAAATCCCGATGGCGGCGACCTGGCGAGAAAGTTAGGCAATGTCCCCAAGCTCAATAAGCAGCTAATGGGCACGAGCTTCCTGGCTCAAAACGCCAACAAGAAATCGATTACTCTGAATCTGAAAGTCGGAAGAAGGAAAAGAGATATTCCGCAAATTGCTGAAAACCGCCGATGTGGTCGTTGAGAATTTCCGTCCCGGAGTCATGGCTCGGCTGGGATTTTCCTATGAGGATATTTGCAAAATTAAGCCGAATATAATCTATTGCGCTATCTCCGGATTCGGCCAGACCGGTCCCGACGCGTTCAAGCCAGCGTACGATCAAATTATTCAGGGGCTTTCGGGAGTGATGGATGTCAACGGCGACGAGCGACTTCATCCTCTGCGTGCCGGATTTCCGGTTTGCGATACGGTCGGTGGTCTCAATGCCGCATTCGCCATAATGGCCGCGCTCTATCATCGCGAACGAACCGGCGAAGGGCAATTTATCGATATCGCCCTGCTTGATTCGATTATGCCGCTAATGGGATGGGTAGCCGCCAATCTACTTATCGGCGGAAAGCATCCGATTCCCATGGGCAACGACAATTTTACGGCGGCACCGTCGGGAGCATTTCGCACGAAAGATGGTTATATCAATATCGCCGCCAATCAGCAGAAGCAATGGGAAGACCTGGCCGATGCGGTCGGACTGCCGGAACTGAAAACCGACCCCCGTTTTCAGGAGCGAGACACGCGCAAAGGAAATCGCAAGCTCTTGACGCCGATATTGGAAGAAAAGCTTACGCAAAACACAACCGAGCATTGGGTGGATCTCCTCAATGAAAAAGGTATACCTTCGGGCGATATTGTCGGACTCGAAAAAGCGTTGTTAAGCGATCAGATAATGCATCGAGAGACGATCAAAAACATCAATGAACCTCAAATCGGCGATATAAAGATTTTCAATCTCTCGGCGAAATTTTCCAAAACGCCCGCAAGTATCGACACTCCTCCCCCTCAGCTCTCCGCACATACGGAGGAGATTCTCACGGAGCTCGGCTATAACAAAACCGATTTTCAATCGTTAAAGGAGAAAATGGTGATCTAATCGGCAATCGATGAAAAATCACTTTAAGGAGTTGATATTATGGGAATGACATATGTCCAAAAAATCTTAGCCAGAGCCAGCGGAAAGACATCGGTCGCGGTCGGCGACGTGGTCGAGCCGGAAGTCAATCTGGCAATGTCGCATGAAAATGGCGCCCTGGTGATGAATCAATTTATCGAGATTTATAAAGGCACCGGCTTTGAGCCAAAAATCTGGAATCCGAATCGTATCGCAATCATCTTCGATCATCGCGTGCCGGCCGAAAGCTCGAAAACCGCGACCAATCAGAAGAAGCTGCGCGAATTTATAGCCAAACATGGCATCACCAAATTCCACGATATCCGCGGCGATGAAGGCGGCATCTGTCATCAGATATTGCCTGAAAATGGTTATGTCCGTCCCGGGGCGGTAGTGGTCGGCACCGACAGCCATACAACCAGCCATGGCGCGTTGGGAGCGTTCGCATTCGGGATAGGCGCCACGGAAATGGCATCGGTCTGGGCGCTGGGCAATATCCTCAATGTCGAAGTGCCCGCGACAATCAAGGTTGTCATCAATGGCAAATTCGGCGATCAAATTGCGCCGAAGGATTTGATTTTAAATATTATCGGCAAACTCACTGCCGAGGGAGCCAATTTCAAGGTGCTTGAATTCCATGGCGACACGATCAGAAATATGCCGACATCGGGACGATTGACATTGTGCAATATGTCAGTCGAGGCCGGCGCCACCAGCGGAATGGTGCCGCCCGATGATGAAACATTGAGCTATCTGAAAAATGTGGCCGGAGTCAAAGATAAGATCGAAATTTTCGGGCCGGACAAAGATGCCGAATACGCTCGGGTACTCGAAATCGATGCGTCATCATTGTCTCCGCAGATCGCCTGCCCTCATGCAGTTGACAATGTTAAGTCAGTCGAGCAGGTCGCGGGTAAGAAAGTTGATCAGATTGTCATCGGCTCATGCACCAACGGTCGTCTCGATGATCTTGAAGCCGCCGCGAAAATCCTCAAGGGCAAAAAAGTGGCTCGCGGCACCAGGATGCTGATCTTCCCGGCATCGTGGCGAATCTATAAAGAGGCCATGAAGAAAGGCTATATATTGGATCTCGCCGAAGCCGGAGCCACAATCTGCAATCCGGGCTGTGGGCCGTGCCTGGGAGTCCATCAGGGAGCGTTGGGAGATCAAGAAGTTGGGCTGGCGACAACCAACCGCAATTTCAAAGGCCGTATGGGCAACCCCAATGCCGAAGTGTATCTGTGTTCACCCAATGTCGCCGCGGCCAGCGCGTTGACCGGCGTAATTTCCGATCCCAGAGATGGAGGTAAATAATATGGAACGAGTAGTACTTAAGACCGGAAATGATGTTTCGACCGATATAATTTATCCCGGACGATTCATGGCGACTGTCCTTGCCGACCGAGACTCCGCCGTATGCCTTCGCCGATAATACCGAATTCAATAAAAAGCTGAAAAGCGGCGAAATCCCCAAGGGGAGTTTCATCGTAGCGGGCGATAATTTCGGATGCGGCTCATCGCGAGAGCAGGCGGCGTCATGCCTCAAGGGTTACGATCTGACAGTAGTGGCCAGAAATTTCTCGCGAATATTTTTGCAGAACTCAATAAATGTCGGCCTCAAAATGGTAATCTGCCCGACTATCGAAGCCAACGAGGGCGACGAGCTCGAGCTCAAAGGCGCAACCATCCGCAATGTTACATCGGGCAAAGAATTCCCGGTAGTGCCATTGCCGAAAGCACGGCAGGCGATTATCGATGCCGGCGGCCTGATCCCCTACGCTCGGGCGCTGTTGGTGAAGAAGCTGGCAGGGCAACGGAAATAAATTAGAACATATTATCTGAATACTACGCGCCGTCAGGAAACTTTTCTGACGGCGTTTTCGCGGAAACCCTATCTTTGAATAAGATATTGGGAAAACTTTTAATCATTTTACCGCTTGACGGTTCGGCTTTATTCATCCTAAAAATGATATATAAAAGGAGGACTTTTCTATGAGAATCAAAAACCAATTCATTTCTGTTTTCGGATTGAGCATGGTAATATTGGCGGCCATTTATCTTATACCACCAACGATCATGGCACATTGCGACACAATGGACGGCCCGGTAGTCAAAGCGGCCCAAAAAGCGCTAGATACCGGTGATGTCAATCTTGTTCTGATTTGGGTTCAGCCTGCTGATGAAGCCCAGCTAAAAGAAGCATTCAATAAAACACTCGCAGTTCGGAAGCTGAGCCCCGAGGCTAAGGGACTGGCGGACATGTATTTCTTTGAGACTTTGGTCCGGGTTCACAGGGCAGGAGAAGGCGCGCCATATACCGGGCTAAAACCAGCCGGAACCGAAGTCGATCCGGGCATAGAGGCTGCAGACAAGGCTGTCGAAAAAGGTTCGGCAGATGAATTGCTGAAACATCTGACCGAATCTATTCGTGTCGGCGTTACAAAGCATTTCGAACAAGTCAATTCCAAGAAGAGCTTCAACAAAGACGATATTGCTGCCGGGCGAGAATTCGTAGAATCGTACGTTATTTTCATCCACTATGTGGAAGCGTTGCTTCAGGCGGCGGAAAAACCGGTAAAGGGCCATTACCCTGAGGCAGAAGAAGTGGGGAAACATGAAGGGCATTAATCGTATTTCAGCAGTTTTAACTTAATGCCCCGTATTTATTAAAACACCTTCTTCAGAATCAGAATATTCAAATTTATCTTTTTCGATGCCATTCGCGTCTATTAGTCTTATTTCATCTCCTGAATTATTCAAGCTCATTGATTGATTGTTTCGAATTGCCTTAACTGATTGACCGGGCGTCAGCGAACCGAGCGTTCCCAAATTCCAGGTGGCATTGCTGCGATCCTTCAAAACCCATCCAGATAGTATGACGGCCTGATTTCCCTTATTTTTTATAGTAACCTCCTCCAATTGAGTATCCGAGCCTTGAGGATTGGGAAGAAGGCTTTCTATCACAATCTGCAAAGAGGATTCAGTCCCTTTAATATTGTATGTCTGATAAATATTGCCTTTGAGCGAAACTTTATAGTTGTTTATGGGCCGAT